>NZ_JAATJB010000043.1 GCF_011927635.1 Sphingomonas trueperi | reverse complement strand
TGTAAGCGCAACGTACAAATGTCACTCTTCCGCCAGATAGAGATGTCACAATCTCTGGTCGGCGCCTTCCGAGTGGCATGCCACCCGAGCAATTGGGGGCACGCTGATGACGGTGGTCGCGATGAGCCGGAGCGAGTTGTCACGGTACGAAACGCTGCAGCGCGTCGAGCGGGGCGAGATCACCGCAAGCGAGGCTGGCGAGCTGCTCAGGCTATGCAGGCGCCAAGTCTATCGGCTGCTCGACAGGTTCTGCGCTGACGGCGCTGCCGGCCTGATATCCCGGAAGCGCGGTCGGCCGAGCAACCGCCGGTTGAGCGAAACCTGCCGGGAGCAGATCCTCGGCATCGTCCGCGAGCGCTACGCCGATTTTGGGCCGACGTTGGCGGCCGAGTATCTGGCCGAGCGCCACGGCATCGCGCTCTCGCACGAGACGCTGCGCCAGCTGATGATCGGCGCCGGCCTGTGGAAAGCCAAGGCCGCCAAGCGCGCCAGGCTTCACCAGACCCGAAACCGTCGCGAGCGCCGCGGCGAACTCATCCAGGTCGACGGTTCGGACCATGACTGGTTCGAGGGCCGCGGCCCTCGCTGCAGCCTGCTGGTGTATATCGACGATGCCACGAGCGAGCTGATGCACCTCGAGATGGCGGAGAGCGAGAGCGCCCTCTCCTACCTGCAGGCGACACGGACATATCTCAAGCGGCACGGCAAGCCTATCGCCTTCTATTCGGACAAGCACAGCGCCTTTCGGAACAACCGCGCGACGGCCGACAGCGACGGCATGTCGCACTTGGGCCGAGCGCTCGACAAGCTTGGGGTCGGGATTACCACATCAACGCGTTTCCACACAGCCTCTGTGCCGAAGCTGCCGTCGACGCCTACCCTATAGCACGAGCACCAGCGGCTGAGGCGGTGTGACCGGGCCCGCTGCGTGCGCAGCGGGTCCGGGGACAGGAGCCGGGAGTGTGGGGCATCAGCGGGGGCAGCGCTGCGCTATGAGGAGGGCTCCACGCAGCCCCCGCTGCCGAAGGCGTTGTGCCATTTCTATCTTGCGGCGGAATGTGCCTTTTCTAACTGGCGGCAACA
>NZ_JAATJB010000042.1 GCF_011927635.1 Sphingomonas trueperi | reverse complement strand
GTGCGCATTGCGATGATCGGCACGGGCTATGTGGGCCTGGTATCTGGAGCCTGCTTCTCGGACTTCGGCCACGAAGTCATCTGCGTGGACAAGGACGCGCGGAAAATCGAACTGCTCCACCAGAATGTGATGCCCATCTACGAGCCGGGCCTCGACGCGCTGGTGGCGAGCAACGTCAAGGCAGGCCGCCTGTCGTTCACGACCGACCTGGCCGAAGGGGTGAAGGATGCCGATGCGGTGTTCATCGCCGTGGGCACGCCCAGCCGCCGCGGCGACGGCCATGCCGATCTCTCCTATGTCTTCGCTGCAGCGCGGGAAATCGCGGAGAACCTGACCAAGCCGAGCGTGATCGTCACCAAGTCGACCGTGCCCGTCGGCACCGGCGACGAAGTCGAGCGGATCATCGCCGAGGTCGCCCCCGACAGCGGCGCCAAGGTCGTCTCAAACCCCGAATTCCTGCGCGAAGGCGCGGCGATCGAGGACTTCAAGCGGCCCGACCGCGTCGTCGTCGGCACCGATGACGAATTCGCCCGCCAGGTGATGCGCGAGATCTATCGCCCGCTCTCGCTCAACCAGTCGGCCCCGGTGCTGTTCACCGGCCGCCGCACGTCCGAGCTGATCAAGTATGCCGCCAACGCCTTCCTCGCGGTGAAGATCACCTTCATCAACGAGATCGCCGATCTTTGCGAGCAGGTCGGCGCCGACGTGCAGGAAGTGTCGCGCGGCATCGGCATGGACAATCGTATCGGCGGCAAGTTCCTCCATGCCGGCCCGGGCTATGGCGGCTCGTGCTTCCCCAAGGACACGCTGGCGCTGATGAAGACCGCCGCCGACAACGAGACGCCGCTGCGCATCGTCGAGGCGACGGTCCAGGTGAACGATGCCCGCAAGCGCGCGATGGGCCGCAAGGTCATCAAGGCGATGGGCGGCGACGTGCGCGGCAAGACCGTCGGCATCCTCGGCCTGACGTTCAAGCCGAATACCGACGACATGCGCGACGCGCCCAGCCTCTCGATCATCGCCGCGTTGCAGGATGCGGGCGCGACGGTGAAGGCCTATGACCCCGAGGGTGTCGAGCAGGCGAGCAAGATGCTGACCGACGTCGAATTCGTCGCCAATCCCTATGCGGCGGCCGAGGGTTCGGACGCGCTGGTGATCGTCACCGAGTGGGACGCGTTCCGCGCGCTCGACCTCACCCGCATCAAGAACAGCCTGAA
>NZ_JAATJB010000041.1 GCF_011927635.1 Sphingomonas trueperi | reverse complement strand
CCTGACCTGCCCCCGGTTGGCTCCCTCGCTTTGATGTAGAGTCTGCCCCAAGGAAGGAGCAGAGGAATGAGGAAGAGCCGTTTCACCGAGGAGCAGATCATCGGGATGATCAAGGAGCAGGAGGCTGGTTTTTCGACGTCGGACGTTTGCCGCAAGCATGGACTGAGCCCGGCGACGTTTTACAAGCTGAAGGCCAAGTATGGCGGGCTGGAGGTTTCCGAAGCCCGGCGGCTGCGGCAGCTCGAGGATGAAAATGGCAAGCTGAAGCGGCTGCTGGCCGAGAGCGTTCTGGACAACGCGATCCTGAAGGACCTTCTGGGAAAAGTCTGATGACGCCAAGGCAGCGACGGGACGCGGCGCTCGGCGTGATGCGGGATTACGATGTCTCGCAGCGCCGTGCCTGCGTGCTGATCGGCGTCGCCCCCAAGACGGTCCGGCGAGAACGTCCACCCGACCATGCCGAGATCCGCGAGGAGATGCGCGAGATCGCCGCCATGCGCCGCCGGTTCGGTTACCGGCGGGTTGGCGTCATGCTCGAACGCAAGGGGCACATCATGAACCACAAGAAGCTCTACCGGCTATACCGGGAGGAGGGACTGTCGGTGCGCCGGCGTCGGCGCCGCAAGCGGGCTCGCGGCAGTCGGACGCCGATGCCCGTGCCGCTGCGACCGAATGATCGTTGGTCGATGGACTTTGTGGCCGACACCTTCGGCGCCTCCCGCCGCCTGCGTATCCTGGCGATCAATGATGACGCCTGCCGCGAAAACCTGTGTCTGCTGGGCGACACCAGCATCTCGGGCGTCAGGGTCGCACGTGAGCTCGACACGCTGGTGCGTCTCTATGGCAAACCGGCCTGTGTCGTGAGCGACAACGGAACCGAGTTTACCAGTCGGGCAATCCTGAAATGGGCCAGCGAGAACCGGGTCGAGTGGCACTACATTGACCCTGGCAAGCCCCAGCAGAACGCGTTCATCGAATCATTCAATGGGTCGTTGCGCGACGAGCTGCTCAACGAGGAACTGTTCGACAGCCTGGCGGACGCCAGGCGGAAGCTGGCCGTCTGGCGTTACGACTACAACAACGTCAGGCCGCACTCGTCGCTAGGAAACCGAACACCGGCACAAGCGCGCCGCGCGTTCCTGCAAGACGGAGGCGTCACGCCCGGCGCGCTTGTGCCGGTGGCGCACCACGAATATCAAACCGGCGGACTCTCGTTATGACTGCAGGACCA
>NZ_JAATJB010000040.1 GCF_011927635.1 Sphingomonas trueperi | reverse complement strand
TGAACCGCGCCGGGTTTGCCGGAGGCCATTAGATGTGAGTCACGCCGCCATAACGATCTGCTCAGCGGCAGCATAGTAGTTCGCTTCGGCTTCGGCAGGCGGGATGTTGCCGATGGGCTCGAGGAGCCGGCGATGGTTGAACCAATCGACCCATTCGAGGGTGGCGTATTCGACGGCTTCGAAGCTGCGCCATGGGCCGCGTCGATGGATGACTTCAGCCTTGTACAGGCCGTTGATCGTCTCGGCCAAGGCATTGTCATAGCTGTCGCCGACGCTGCCGACCGAGGGTTCGATGCCGGCTTCTGCGAGGCGCTCGGTGTATTTGATGGACACGTACTGGCTGCCGCGGTCCGAATGGTGGACAAGGCCAGCACCTCGCGCAGGACGGCGATCGTGCAGCGCCTGCTCGAGCGCGTCGAGGACGAAGCCGGTATGGGCGCTCCGGCTAACACGCCAGCCGACGATCCGACGCGCATAGGTGTCGATGACGAACGCCACGTAGACGAACCCCGCCCAGGTCGCCACGTAGGTAAAGTCCGACACCCACAGCATGTTCGGCGCCAGCGCACGGAACTGGCGGTTCACCCGATCGAGCGGGCATGGTGCCGCCTTGTCGCTGATGGTGGTGCGCACCGGCTTGCCGCGGATCACGCCTGCCAGGCGCATCGCCCGCATCAGCCGGGCAACGGTACATCGGGCGACGCCAAACCCCTCGCGGCGCAGCTGCCGCCAGATCTTGCGGACGCCATAGACGCGGAAATTCTCCTCGAACACGCGGCGCACCTCCGGCCGGAGCACGTCGTCCCGCCGAGCCCTAGCCGACCGCCTGGTCGGCTCTATCCTTCTGGCAACATGGGCATGGTAGGTGGATGGGGCGATCGGCAGTACCCGGCAGATCGGCTCGACCCCGTACACCGCGCGGTGCGCGTCGATGAACGACACCATCACTTCGCTCGGCGGTCGAGCTCCGCCATCGCAAAATAGGCCGACGCCTTGCGAAGGATCTCGTTCGCCTGACGCAGCTCGCGATTCTCGCGCTCCAAGGCTTTCATCCGCTCCGCGACGTCACTCGGCACACCGCCGCGCATGCCGCTGTCCACCTCGGCTTTCTTCACCCATTCGTTGAGCGTCTGCCCGGAACAGCCGATCTTCGCCGCGATCGATACTACCGCCGCCCACCGCGACGGGTGATCCTTCTCGTGTTCCAGCACCATCCGCACCGCGCGCGTGCGAACCTCAGGCGAGAACTTGTTCGTCGTCTTGCTCGTCATAG
>NZ_JAATJB010000039.1 GCF_011927635.1 Sphingomonas trueperi | reverse complement strand
TGGACTGCCTGCGACGACTGGTCCGGTTGCATAGTTAGTTGATGCGCGCCTGTGATGCCAGCCTGGGCGGGAGGCGTAGCGTAGCGGAGCCGATCGGCCAGGCTGGCATCTTCGCAGCCTCCGGCGCCGGCGGACGATAGCCCAGACTGCTGTGCGGGCGCAGTCGGTTGTAATGGTCGCGCCACCAGCCGGTGACGATCCGCACCTCCTCGAGGCTATAGAAGATCTCGCCGTTGAGCAGTTCATCCCGCAGGCGGGCATTGAAGCTCTCGATATAGCCGTTCTCCCATGGGCTGCCCGGCTCGATGTAGAGGGTGGTGACGCCGAGACGGCCGAGCCACTCGCGGACGGCGTTGGCGACGAACTCGGGACCATTATCGGATCTGATATGCTCGGGCGGCCCATGCTCGATGAACAGATCGGCCAGTATGTCGATTACGTCGTTTGACCGGAACCGGCGCAACGGCACCATCGCCAGGCATTCCCGGCTGAACTCGTCGATGATGTTGAGCATCCGGAACTTGCGCCCATTGTGCGTCTGATCCTCGACGAAGTCGTAAGACCAGACATGCCCGCGGTGTTGCGGGCGAAGGCGGATGCATGATCCGTCGCCCAGCCAGAGGCGACGGCGCTTCGGTTGCCGCTTCGGCACCTTGAGACCCTCCCGCCGCCAGATGCGCTCCACCACAGACAGGCTGACCTGCCAGCCGGCATGACCCAGCAGCGCATGGATGCGGCGGTAGCCGTAGCGGCCATAATCCTTTGCCAGCGCGACGATGTCCGCCGTCAGCCGCTGCTCGTCGGCATCGTCCTTCGGACGGTGACGCTGCGTCGAGCGATGCTGACCGAGAACCTGACAGGTCCGCCGCTCCGATACCGGCAGCACACGACGGACCTGCTCGATCGCTTCACGGCGACGGGAGGGGCTCAAAAAGTCAGCTTCGACGCCTCTTGCAGGATCGCCTTGTCCAAAGCGAGATCGGCCACCAGCTTCTTCAGTCGGGCGTTCTCACGTTCCAGATCCTTCATCCGTCGCGCCTGATCTACCTTCAGGCCGCCGTATTCCTTGCGCCACCGATACAGCGTCTGCTCCGAGATGCCGACCTGCCGGCAAGCCTCGAGCGCTGTCGATCCCCGCCCAACCAACACATCCACCTCACGCAGCTTCGCAATGATCTGCTCCGGCGTAAACCGCTGACGTCCCATACCAATCTCCAATTCTCACGCCCCGCAGGGCTCTCTTCAGAATTGGACCAGTTTTTCCAAGGCAGACCA
>NZ_JAATJB010000038.1 GCF_011927635.1 Sphingomonas trueperi | reverse complement strand
TGAACCGCGCCGGGTTTGCCGGAGGCTCCAACTCCTGAGAAGGTGGAGCCTGTATGAGCAAGACGACGAACAAGTTTTCTCCTGAGGTCCGCGAGCGTGCGGTGCGGATGGTATTCGATCACGAGCAGGATCATCCCTCGCGCTGGGCAGCGGTGGTTTCCATTGCGGAGAAGGTGGGCTGTTCGGCCTATACGCTGCACGAGTGGGTGAAGAAGGCCGAGGTCAACAGCGGTAAGCGTGCTGGCGTCCCGACCGAGGTCGCCGACAAGGTGAAGGCGCTGGAGCGCGAGGTCCGCGAGCTTCGGCAGGCCAACGAGATTCTCCGCAAGGCGTCGGCATATTTTGCCCAGGCGGAGCTCGACCGCCCGTTCCGTCGATGATCGCGTTCATCGACGATCACCGCGATGCCTATGGGGTCGAGCCGATCTGCAGGGTGCTGCCGATCGCCCCATCTACCTATCACGAGCGCGTCGCGCAGCGACAGGATCCGACACGCCTGTCAGCGCGGGCGCAGCGGGATGCCGCCCTGAAGCCGGAGATCGCGCGCGTGTTTGCCGAGAACTTCGCGGTGTACGGCGTGCGGAAGGTCTGGCGGCAGATGATGCGGGAGGGCTTTCAGGTCGCCCGCTGTACGGTCGCGCGGTTGATGCGCGAGATGGGCTTGGCAGGGGTGATCCGGGGCAAACCGGTGCGTACGACCATCAGCGACAGAGCGGCGCCGTGCCCACTCGATCACGTCAATCGCAAGTTCTACGCGCCAGCGCCGAACATGCTCTGGGTGTCAGACTTCACCTACGTCGCGACCTGGGCGGGGTTCGTCTACGTCGCCTTCGTCATCGATACCTACGCCAGGCGGATTGTTGGCTGGCGGGCCAGCAGAACGGCACATGCCAGCTTCGTCCTCGACGCCTTGGAGCAAGCGCTTCACGATCGACGGCCAGCCCATCGGGGCGGCCTCATCCATCATAGCGACCGTGGGTCGCAATACGTGTCCATCAAGTACTCCGAGCGCCTCGCCGAAGCCGGGATCGAGCCATCGGTCGGCAGCGTCGGTGACAGCTACGACAACGCTTTGGCCGAGACGATCAACGGCCTCTACAAGGCCGAGGTGATCCACAGGCGTGGGCCGTGGCGCAGCTTCGAAGCCGTCGAATACGCCACGCTCGAATGGGTCGACTGGTTCAACCATCGTCGGCTGCTCGAACCCATCGGCAACATCCCGCCTGCCGAAGCCGAAGAGCAATATTATGCTGCCGCGGACAACCTCGATATGGCAGCGTGACTCACAACCCAACGCCTCCGGCAGACCCGGCGCGGTTCAG
>NZ_JAATJB010000037.1 GCF_011927635.1 Sphingomonas trueperi | reverse complement strand
AAACCTGATGGGGTGGACGCCCCCCGACGGCATCAATGTGCCAGAGTGGAGGTGTTGAAGCACCACTGAGGGAGGCGTCCGTGTCGCAGGTTATCACAATCGGTCTGGATATCGCCAAGAACGTTTTTCATGCGCATGGCGCCGACGAGCGCGGCGTGATGGTCTTCAGCCGCAAGCTGACCAGGGGCAAGCTGCTCGACTTCTTCGCCGGTCAGCCAGCCTGCGTGGTTGCGCTCGAGGCATGTGGCGGCGCCCATCACTGGGCACGTGAGCTGCAGACGATGGGGCACGCGGTGCGGCTGATACCGCCAGCTTATGTGAAGCCGTTCGTGAAGCGGAACAAGAACGATGCGATTGATGCCGAAGCGATCTGCGAGGCGGCTCAGCGTCCGGGCATGCGCTTTGTGGCTGTGAAGAGTGAGGAGCAGCAAGCCGCAGGGCTCGTGTTCCGCACGCGTGACCTGGCGGTGCGACAGCGCACCCAACTGATCAACGCGATCCGCGGGCACTTGGCGGAGTATGGCTGGGTCGCGCCGCGTGGCACCGCGCATATGGCGATGCTGGCCGACCTTCTGGAAGAGGAGGAAATGATCTCTACGCTGCCACGGGCGGCACGGCCGATGTTCAAGATCATGGTCGACATGCTGGCCGAACTCGACAAGCAGATCGCCGTGCTGGATCGTGAGATCGCACGTCGGGCAAAGGACGACGAAGCCGCACGCCGATTGATGACTATCCCGGGGATCGGGCCAATCGCGGCAACAGCCATCATCGCGCTAGCGCCGCCGATCGAGACCTTCCGCAAAGGCCGGGACTTCGCCGCCTGGCTCGGCCTCGCACCGCGCCAGCACTCAACCGGCGGCAAACAGCGGCTCGGCGGTATATCTAAGATGGGTGAGCGCACGATCAGGCGGCTGCTCATCATCGGGGGTAGCTCGATGGTGCGCCAGGCCTCCCGGTTCGGCGCGCCGGCCGGCTCGTGGCTGGAGCGGATGCTCGCGCGCAAACCGCGCATGCTCGTCTCGGTGGCGCTCGCCAACAAGATGGCGCGCATGGTCTGGGCACTGCTCACCAGGAATGAAGATTACAGAGCTCCGGCGGCGGTCACGGCGTAAGCCGGGCTCGCGGCCAGAGGCGTCGGGGACGTAGGCGGTCGAAGGAGGGTATGGCACAACAGTCGGCGAGACGGGGCCGGGAGAACCAGGGAATGGCAGAGCGCTAACCAAGCGCGCAAACCTGTAATGGATCCGGTCCGCGAACTCCCATACTGGCCCGCAGCATATGGCGCTGCTCATCGAGGCCGGACAGATGACAGCATCCGACTACGTGCCAACATACCCCGACTTTACTGCTTGCATCCGAAGGGGCGTCCACAGATG
>NZ_JAATJB010000036.1 GCF_011927635.1 Sphingomonas trueperi | reverse complement strand
GATCGAGGCGGTCATTGGGCACGTTCTCCGTGAAACCAGAAGTCGAGATCTTGGGGGGTGGCTGCGGCGAGAAAACCGGCACGCTCCAGCAGCGCGGCAACCGCCGCAGGGGCGGGGCTGCGCAGGCGAAGGGACTTTCCTGCCTCCGCGGCGCTTATGCGCAACGCCAAGATGAGCTGGGGAAAGCTTAGATCCGCCTCTTGCACTGCGGCCAGGTCGAGTTCGACAGTGCCTTCCGAATCAAGCGCCTGCATTAACCCCGCGCGCAAAGCGCTCGCATCTTTTAAGGCGGTGGAAGACGGCACCTCAAATCTCATCGCAAGCCCTTACCCGTTGTACATCCCTATAAGTATAATTACTGATAAGCTGACATTTTCAGACCACTCTTTTGCTTCTTGTAGACTCATTTATGGTGAACATGTCCGGAGGCAGGCAAATTGCTTCGCCATGGAATCCTTTACACCGGTTGAACTGATGAGGTGGATGCCCCCTTCATCCGGCATCGTATGATGCCTGACCCGCGCGACGCTGCGCTGGAGATGGAGGAGCACATGACCGACGTTCACATTCTCGCGATCGAACTTGCCAAGCGCAGCTTCCAGGTCTGCGCGACCGCCGCGGGAGGGGCGGTTCTATTTAACCGGATGGTTTCGCGCGTGAAGCTCGAGGCGGTTCTGCGCGAGCAGACACCCTGCATCGTGGCGATGGAGGCGTGCGCGACGAGCCATTTCTGGGGACGGTTTGCGCAAGGCCTTGGCCACGAGGTGCGGCTGATCCCGCCGATCTACGTGAAGCCGTTCGTCAAACGACAGAAGAACGATGCGGCGGACGCGGCTGCGATCGCCGAAGCCGCGCTGCGGCCGAACCTACATTACGTGGCGGTCAAGAGCGCGGAGCATCAGGCCCGCGCCGTCGCATTCCGGACCCACCAGTCTTTCGTCGGGCAGCGCACCCAACTGATCAACGCTCTGCGGGGACATCTTGGCGAGTTCGGCCTCGTCGTTGGCCAAGGCCGACAGGTCTCAAGACCGTCGCTGGCATGATCGACGACGATGCGACCGATCTGCCTGACGCTGTGCGCGATATCGTTCGTCTTTACCTCGACCAGATCGCGGTGCTCACGCAAAAGATCGACGACCTGCACTTCAAGCTGCGCGCCGCGACCAAGGTCGACGACGCGATGCGTCGGCTCTGCACAGTGCCGGGAGTCGGCCCGGTGACCGCGGGCGCGATAATGGCATTCGCACCCGATCTGCGTGCCTTCGCCAGCGGCCGATACTTCGCCGCGTGGCTCGGCTTGGTCCCACGACAGCGATCGACCGGCGGCAAGACCCGGCTCGGCGGCGTAAGCAAGATGGGCCAGGCCGATATCCGCAAGCTGTTGATCGTTGGCGCGATGAACAGGATCCGTTGGATCATCCGGCGCGGCGTGTTGCCCGACAACTGGCTCGGCCGCGTGCTGGGGCGCAAGCCGCGCATGGTGGCGGCCGTCGCGCTGGCCAACAAAATGGCGCGCATGATCTGGGCGATGATGACGCGCGAACAGAATTACCGGATGGCGTGACGCGCTTGCCCCCACAAAAGCGCGAAGCGGCGAGCGCTTAGGGGCCGACAGCCCCGACAAGGAGATCGACAGACGATCATGCGGCAAGGACTTCAATGTTCCAGGACGGGCAAACCAGGCCCGGCGCTCGAGCAACAAAGCTCTCTGAACCGATGTGGACCTCGTTCTTCGAACTGCGGCTGGCGCAAGGTCGCCGACGCCGTCCATGCCGAGGGCGGGCGGATCGTCATGCAGCTCTGGCATGTCGGCCGGGTCTCGCATCCGGTGTTCCAGCCCGGCGGCGCGGCGCCCGTCGAGCCTACCGCAATGGACGTGCCGGGCAAAACCTTCATCATCGACGCCGACGGCAACGGCGCCTAGGCCGAACATTCCGCGCCCGAAGGCGCTCGATCTGGACGGCATAAGCGCGATCGTCGCCGACTATGTAGTCCTTCTGCCGCTTGGTCGCGTAGCGGACTTCGAGTTCCTTGAGCGCCATCTGGGGGTACTCCGCTGGGGTTGCGGCGATTACCCCAGAAAATACCCCCAAAAGCAAATCGACGTCCTGGCGTTCGGTCGGGTCCAAAGAAGCCATGAACCGCGCCGGGTTTGCCGGAGGCCATTAGATGTGAGTCACGCCGCCATAACGATCTGCTCAGCGGCAGCATAGTAGTTCGCTTCGGCTTCG
>NZ_JAATJB010000035.1 GCF_011927635.1 Sphingomonas trueperi | reverse complement strand
GCGTGGCAATATGAGCCGCTTCGCGGGAAGGACGATGCTGTCCGCGAGCGGATGCGCGAGCTCGCGAACGAGCGTCGTCGGTTCGGCTACCGTCGCGCCGACGAGCGAAAGCGTCATATTAGGCCGCAAGTGGACTCCTGGGCGCGTTGACTCGGCGCGACGCCAGCGCTCAGCACAACATATGTCGCAGCAACTCTTTCATGGCATCCTGCATCTCGGAGACTTGAACATTGACATAGAAGGATTAGTTGATGAGCGCGGCCAAAACGTCGATCAGCATGATCTTGAATGGTGCCGCGTGGCCGTCGTCGGGCGTCAGACACCGTGGGATCTCGCCCCGGCAGAACGCTGTTATCCGCGGCGGCGCGCCTTGGAGTTCGCTGAAACCGAGGAATGCGACGGGCCGGTGCTGCAGGAAAGGCAGTGCGCTGGCCAGAAGATGGTCGCTGATACCCTCAAGCCAAGGACGTGCCAGAGGCGATAGGTGTATCTGTTTCGACCTTCTACCGCCACTTTCCAGCCGGTAGCAGGCTTGCGCCGCCGCTCGGCTGGTAGCCCGCTCTGCATGCAGCCACACAGATTCGCCACCTGAACTCGAGAGGTTTGGAGTCGAACGAGCCACCCGCTGCAGCGCGGTCCTTGGTCGCAGCTAGCGAACCCACTTACATATGATCGATCGGATTGCGCGCGGCGCTACTATCGAATAGCCACGGACAGGATCGCCCGTCGGTCTCCCGATAGGCTTGAGAGGATTTTTTGATGTTGCTGGAGAGCATTAAGCTCGTCAATTTTCTAAGCTACGGTGGGGGCCACGACACGATCGAGTTGCGGCCCTTGAACATTATCATCGGACCTAATGGGTCGGGCAAATCTAACCTCATGGAAGCGATCGAGCTCCTGCGCGCCACCCCGAAGGACCTTCTAACTCCGATCAGGGACGGCGGAGGCGTAAGGGACTGGCTATGGAAGGGCGCCTCTAAGCCAGTGGCAGAGATCGAGGCGGTAGCGGCCAATCCCAAGTGGAGCGCGCCGCTGCGTTACATCCTAAGGTTTACCGAAGTCGGACAAAGGTTCGAAATCGTGGATGAGAGGCTGGAAAACGAAAAGCCCGTTCAGGGCCATAAAAGGCCGTACCTGTATTATCGTTTCGAAAATGGCCATGGCGTTTTAAATATAAATGGCAGAAATAGGCAGTTGAAACACGAGGACATCGATCCAGTCGCCTCGATATTGTCGCAGCGTAAAGACCCTATTCAGTACCCTGAGCTAACCTATTTAGGGAATACTTTCGGCAAAATTCGACTGTATCGGGAGTGGAGCTTCGGGCGCTACACCGTGCCGCGTATGCCACAAAAGGCGGATCTCCCGAATGAGCATCTCGAGCCGGACGGAAGCAATCTCGGGCTTGTGTTAAACCGATTACGGAGAGATCCTGCTGTTAAAAAGCAACTCCTAGGAGCTTTACAAGCCCTCTACGACGGAATTGATGACTTCGATGTTCAAATCGAAGGTGGCACAGTTCAGGTGTTTTTTCATGAAGGAAGGTTTACCGTACCTGCAACGAGGTTGTCTGATGGAACTTTGCGCTACCTTTGCCTGCTTGCCGTTCTGTGTCATCCAGAACCAGGACCATTAGTTTGTATTGAAGAGCCGGAGCTGGGGTTGCATCCTGACGTTCTGCCGAAACTTGCAGAGCTTCTAGTAGATGCTTCGTCTAGAACTCAATTGATCGTAACAACTCATTCCGACGTTCTCGTTGATGCTATGACAGATACACCTGAAGCCGTTATGGTCGCTGAGCGGACAGATCAGGGGACTCGACTTGAGAGGCTAAACAGCGAAAAGCTCAAACCGTGGCTAGAAAAATATCGGCTTGGGCAACTATGGACACGCGGTGATATCGGGGGAACGCGCTGGTGAAGCTCTTTGTAGAAGGTGGGGGCGATTCCACAGCTTTGAAGTCCGAATGCCGTGAGGGTTTCAAAACCTTTATCACAAAAGCTGGAATAACAAAGCGACCCCGCATAGTTGCTTGCGGAAGCCGATCCGACGCGTACAACGATTTTTGCACCGCTTTAAATAATAACGAAGAGGCGTTACTCCTAGTAGATAGCGAGGAAAATGTCGACGCGAGCAGCCAAGAAGGGGAAGATAGAACTAAATGGCTTCCATGGAAGCACCTAAATCAGCGAAAAGGGGATGAATGGGAAAAGCCAAAAGGCAGCGAAGATACTGACTGCCATCTGATGGTTCAGGTCATGGAAACCTGGTTTCTTGCTGACCGCGCCGCTTTAGCTGCGTTCTTCGGTAATGGGTTCAAGCAGGAGAAGCTACCAGCAACCGAACGCCCTATAGAGGGGATTTCAAAGGTCGACGTATACCGCGCTCTCAAAGTTGCAACTGCTGACTGCAGGACCAAAGCGCAATACGGGAAGGGTGCTCACTCCTTCAAAATTTTAGCAACTCTTGATCCTGCGAAGGTCACGAGCGCCTCGGCCTGGGCGGCACGGTTTGTCGACACTCTTAAGAAAAAGATGGGCTGATCACGTAGTTTCTCATCCCTCGGGCCTTTGCGGCCTATCGACATACGGGCGCGCGCTCTCCGCCATCGATCCTAGGCCTTGGCGAATACGAGGAAGTCGTTTAGGCCCGATTTTCCTGTTGCTGACCCCAAGAACGATGGCTCCTAGTACGATCCAATTCACCGGAGAGCAGGCGCGAAGCTTTGCAAATGTGTCGCCGGAAGCCTGGCGTCACTGGCGTAAGGTCGTGCCGAGCATGGCCGCCAAACGCGGCAAGAAGGCCCGGTTTTCGGTGGGAGAGCTGATCGGTCTCCCCGTGGTCTCATCGATAATCAGCACCTTAGGCGTCAGCATCGGCGCTCTAGTGAACCGCGCCGGGTTTGTCGGAGGCCCCAACTCCTGAGAGGAAGGGCCTATGACGAGCAAGACGACGAACAAGTTCTCGCCTGAGGTTCGCA
>NZ_JAATJB010000034.1:1960-5415 GCF_011927635.1 Sphingomonas trueperi | reverse complement strand
TTGGTTGCGGGGGCAGGATTTGAACCTGCGGCCTTCAGGTTATGAGCCTGACGAGCTACCGGGCTGCTCCACCCCGCGCCAATGCTGGTTGCCTCTGTGGGAGGCAGAACGGGGGACGAATGTGAATGGGTTTTCCTGTTTCCGTGCCTTTGCCGACACCGGCTTCAATGCCTGGCGGCGACCTACTCTTCCATTGCTTGAGCAATAGTACCATCGGCGCTGTCTGGTTTCACGGCCGAGTTCGGGATGGGATCGGGTGGGTCACAGACGCTATGGCCACCAAGCAATGAAGCCGGTGTGGGCGAAGGGGGAAATGGGGTTTCAAATCGTGCAACTGTTAAAGGCTGGAATGTTCATCCACCCGGATCCAGACAACCCAGGGTTGTCGATGGGGGTGTGAAACTCTCAAGCGCGAAAAGAGCAATTAGTATCGGTTAGCTCCACGCGTTACCGCGCTTCCACATCCGATCTATCAAGGTCGTGGTCTTCGACCGCTCTATGAAATCTTATCTCGAGGGAGGCTTCCCGCTTAGATGCTTTCAGCGGTTATCCCGTCCATACATAGCTACCCAGCTGCGCTCCTGGCGGAACGACTGGTACACCAGAGGTATGTTCAACCCGGTCCTCTCGTACTAGGGTCAACTCCTCTCAAATTTCGACGCCCACGGCAGATAGGGACCAAACTGTCTCGCGACGTTCTGAACCCAGCTCACGTACCACTTTAATTGGCGAACAGCCAAACCCTTGGGACCTGCTCCAGCCCCAGGATGTGATGAGCCGACATCGAGGTGCCAAACAACCCCGTCGATATGAGCTCTTGGGGGTTATCAGCCTGTTATCCCCGGCGTACCTTTTATCCGTTGAGCGATGGCCCTTCCACGAGGGACCACCGGATCACTATGACCGACTTTCGTCTCTGCTCGACTTGTCAGTCTCGCAGTCAGGCTGGCTTATGCCATTGCACTCTAACAGCCGGTTTCCAACCGGCCTGAGCCAACCTTCGCGCGCCTCCGTTACTCTTTAGGAGGCGACCGCCCCAGTCAAACTACCCGCCACAGAGGGTCCCTGTACCGGATGACGGTACGAGGTTAGACAGTAAAGAACAACAGGGTGGTATTTCACTTGGTGGCTCCACACCAGCTGGCGCCGGTGCTTCAAAGCCTCCCACCTATTCTACACAGTTGTTCTCCACTGCCACTCTGAAGCTGCAGTAAAGGTGCACGGGGTCTTTCCGTCTAACCGCGGGTACTCCGCATCTTCACGGAGAATTCAATTTCGCTGAGCATGTCCTGGAGACAGTGGGGAAGTCGTTACGCCATTCGTGCAGGTCGGAACTTACCCGACAAGGAATTTCGCTACCTTAGGACCGTTATAGTTACGGCCGCCGTTTACCTGGGCTTCATTTCGGAGCTTGCACTCCTCCACTTAACCTTCAGGCACCGGGCAGGCGTCAGGCCCTATACGTCGTCTTGAAGCCGACTTAGCAGAGCCCTGTGTTTTTGCTAAACAGTCGCTACCCCCTGGCCTGTGCCCCCTCAAACCGGTTGCCCGGAATGAGGGCCTCCTTCTTCCGAAGGTACGGAGGCAATTTGCCGAGTTCCTTCAGGACACTTCTCTCAAGCGCCTTGGTATACTCTACCTGACCACCTGTGTCGGTTTCGGGTACGGTCTATACGGTGGGGCTATTTCCCGGGACTGCTTCGAAGCCAGTTCAATCCGATAAGAACTGACAACACACGCAATCCGTCACACACCACCAGGCCCACGAATATTAACGTGGTTCCCATCGACTACCCCCTTCGGGCTCGTCTTAGGGGCCGGCTCACCCTGCGCGGATTAGCCTTGCGCAGGAACCCTTGGTCTTTCGGCGAGAGGGCATCTCACCCTCTTTATCGCTACTCATGTCTGCATTCGCACTTCCGATACCTCCATGGTCGGTTACCCTTCCACTTCGCAGGCTTACGGAACGCTCCGCTACCGCTCATCTTACGATGAACCCTAAGCTTCGGTGCACGTCTTGAGCCCCGTTACATCTTCGCCGCAGGAACCCTTGTTTAGACCAGTGAGCTGTTACGCTTTCTTTAAAGGATGGCTGCTTCTAAGCCAACCTCCTGGTTGTTTTGGGATTCCCACATGCTTTCCCACTTAGACGTGACTTGGGGACCTTAGCTGTAGGTCAGGGCTGTTTCCCTTTTGACGACGGACCTTAGCACCCGCCGTCTGTCTCCCGGATATCACTCCTAGGTATTCGGAGTTTGGTTAGAATTGGTAGATCTCGCGACCCCCGCATCCATCCAGTGCTCTACCCCCTAGGGTGTTCATCCGAGGCACTACCTCAATAGTTTTCGCGGAGAACCAGCTATTTCCCGGCTTGATTGGCCTTTCACCCCTAAGCACAACTCATCCGGTAACTTTTCAACGTTAATCGGTTCGGACCTCCAGTGCGTGTTACCGCACCTTCATCCTGGTCATGCATAGATCGCCGGGTTTCGGGTCTAATGCATCAAACTAAATCGCCCTATTCAGACTCGCTTTCGCTGCGCCTACACCTATCGGCTTAAGCTTGCTTGATACATTAAGTCACAGACCCATTATGCAAGAGGTACGCTGTCAGGCCTCAAGGACCCTCCAACTGCTTGTAGGCATTCGGTTTCAGGTACTGTTTCACTCCCCTCATCGGGGTGCTTTTCACCTTTCCCTCACGGTACTAGTTCGCTATCGGTCATGTACGAGTATTTAGGCTTGGAGGGTGGTCCCCCCATGTTCAGACAGGATTTCACGTGTCCCGCCCTACTCGAGTCCTGATACATCACTTTCGCATACGGGGCTGTCACCCGCTATGGCCAACCTTTCCAGATTGTTCTGCTAGTTGAATATCAGGCACTGGCCTGGTCCGCGTTCGCTCGCCACTACTAACGGAATCTCGGTTGATGTCTTTTCCTCCGGGTACTGAGATGTTTCAGTTCGCCGGGTTCGCTTCACCAAAGCTATGTATTCACTTCGGTGATACCTTGCCCCAATTAACTCGGCAGTTGATCGCTCAACCGCTGAATTAATTGGTGAAGGTGGGTTTCCCCATTCGGAAATCGTCGGGTCAAAGCTTGCTCACAGCTCACCGACGCTTATCGCAGCGTGCCACGTCCTTCATCGCCTGTACATGCCAAGGCATCCACCAAATGCCCTTACCTCACGCTTGAGAGTCCACACCACCAACGACAACGCTGGGCGCTTGCTTGAAGCAAACACCAACTCGGCAGAGCAGCGTATCGCAGTATCTTGGTGTGGATGAAAATCTCAGCCTTTAATTGGACAGCTGTCGATCCAGTCTCACGACTGAAACCAACGCCGTCACGGCATCGATTTGAAAAACCCATTCACAATGTCAAAAAGCTCACGATCCATGGGATCGTAGGACCGCTGCCTCGGCAGCGGATCTCGTGTCTTCATCTCTGGAT
>NZ_JAATJB010000033.1 GCF_011927635.1 Sphingomonas trueperi | reverse complement strand
CTCGCTACGACCGCTGCCCAACCGTCTTCTTCTCTGCCGTCGCCCTCGCGGCCACCGTCATCTTCTGGCTATGACCAATGAGTCCTGACCCTAAGACGGGTCAGGCGATCCGCATGGGATCGGCGTCGGAGAACGGCACGGAGGTCGTCGTCGGCACCGCGGTGATGCGGATCGGACAGAACAGCCGCAACGTCGCGACCGCGGTCGCCGATCGGTTGAAGTCGATCAACGCCTCGCTGCCACCCGACGTAGTGGTGCAGCCGGTCCTCGATCGCACAGCCCTGGTCAATTCCACCATCAAGACGGTGGCGAAGAATCTCGGCGAAGGCGCACTGCTCGTCATCGTCGTGCTGTTCCTGTTGCTCGGCAACTTCCGCGCCGCGCTGATCGCCGCGGCGGTCATCCCGGTCACGATGATGCTGACCGGGTTCGGAATGTTACGGCTGGGGGTTTCGGCGAACCTCATGTCGCTCGGCGCGCTGGACTTCGGGCTGATCGTCGATGGTGCCGTCATCATCGTCGAGAATGCGTTGCGGCGTCTCGCCGAGCAACAGCATCACGAAGGTCGCCTGCTGAGCGTCAAGGAGCGGTTGGAGGCGGTCGCGACCGCGGCGCGCGAGATGATCCGTCCGTCCGTGTACGGGCAGGCAATCATCATCCTCGTCTATGTGCCCTTGCTGACGCTGACCGGCGTCGAGGGCAAGACGTTCGTGCCGATGGCGCTCACCGTCATCATCGCGCTGCTGTTCGCGTTCGTCCTGTCGCTGACCTTCGTGCCTGCGGCGATCGCCATCTGGCTGTCGCGGAGGGTGAACGAGGAGGACGGGCGGATCATCTCGTGGCTGAAGCAGCGCTACGAACCGGGCCTTGAGAAGGCGATGAAGCGACCGTCGATCACCATCGGCGCCGGCGTCGTCAGCCTCGTCGCCGCGGCGCTTGCCTTCACGACGCTGGGACAGGTGTTCCTCCCCCAGCTCGACGAGGGCGACCTGCTCATCCAGGCGCTGCGCATTCCGGCGACATCGGTGCAGCAGAGCCAGGCGATGCAGGTGCCGATCGAGCGCATGGTCTCGAAGCAACCCGAGGTGCGGTTCGTCTTCTCCAAGACGGGCACGGCCGAGCTGGCTTCGGACCCGATGCCGCCCAACGCGACCGACATGTTCGTCATCCTGAAGCCGCATGCGGAATGGCCCGACCCCAAACTGGAGAAGGCCGCGCTGGTCGAGCGGCTGGAGACGAAGCTCGCGCAGTTCCCGGGCAACGCCTATGAGATCACGCAGCCAATCCAGATGCGGTTCAACGAGCTGATCGCCGGCGTGCGCGGCGACATCGCGGTGAAGGTGTTCGGCGACGACTTCGCCTCCATGAACCGCACCGCCGAACAGATCGCCGGCATCCTTCGCCGGACGCAAGGAGCGGCTGACGTGAAGGTCGAACAGACGACGGGACTTCCCATGCTCGACATTCGCGTCAACCGCGACGCGATGGCACGGGTCGGCGTCACCGCGCAGGATGTGCAGGACACCATCACCGCCACGCTCGGCGGTCGCGAGTCCGGCATGATCTTCGAGGGAGACCGGCGCTTTCCGGTGGTCATCCGCCTGTCGGACGCCGAGCGCGCCGACCTGGGGCTGCTCGAACAGGTGCAGGTGCCGGTCGCCGGCGGTGGCTATGTGCCGCTGTCCAGCGTCGCCGATATCGGCGTCGTCGACGGGCCGAACCAGATCAGCCGCGAGAACGGCAAGCGCCGCGTCGTCGTCCAGGCGAACGTCCGCGGACGCGACGTCGGCAGCGTGGTCGCGGATGCGCAGGCGGCGGTCGCCGGCGTGCGCCTGCCGGCGGGCAGCTATCTCGAATGGGGCGGCCAGTTCGAGAATCTCGAATCCGCCAGCCAGCGGCTCAAACTCGTGGTGCCGGCGTGCTTCGTGCTGATCCTGCTGCTCCTCTACGGGGCCTTGGGATCGGTACGCGATGCGGCGATCGTCTTCACCGGCGTGCCCTTCGCGCTGGTGGGAGGCGTGCTGCTGCTGTTCGTTCGCGGCATGGACTTCTCGATCTCGGCCGCGGTGGGATTCATCGCATTGTCGGGTATCGCGGTCCTCAACGGCCTCGTCATGGTTAGTTCGGTGCAGGAGCTGATCCGGTCGGGCATGGACCGGGCCGAAGCGGCGCGGACGGGCGCGCTCCAGCGATTGCGCCCGGTCGTCATGACCGCGCTGGTCGCCAGTCTCGGCTTCGTACCGATGGCATTCGCCAGCGGAGCCGGCGCGGAAGTGCAGAAGCCGCTCGCGACCGTCGTCATCGGCGGCCTGATCTCGGCGACGCTGCTGACGCTGTTCGTGCTGCCGACGCTTTACGCCCGGTTCGGGCAGCAAGCGGTCAAGGTCGACGACGCGGATAGGGCGGACGACGGCGCGCCGCTGCCGCAACCCGCATGATCGCGTCTGGCAGGGGGGACTGACGATGGCGGCGCTCAAGTTCGCACTGATCCCCATGATCGCGATCATGATCGGCGCGCTTCTCGCCGGGTGGCGCACACCCGGCGAGAGGCTGGTCGCCGCCATGCAGCACCTTGCAGCCGGCGTCGTATTTGCCGCGGCGGCGACCGAAATCCTGCCGCTGGTGATGCACGGGGGATCGCCGGCTGCGACGCTGATCGGCGGTGCGATCGGCGTCGCGGTAATGCTGGGCCTCAAGGCGGCGGAAGGCCGGTTTGACGGCCCCGTGGCGCTGCTCGCCGCGATCGGGCTCGATCTTGCTATTGACGGCCTGGTTCTGGGTCTGGCCTTCATCGCCGGCGAGAAGGCGGGCACGTTGCTGGCGGTCGCGCTGACGCTCGAAGTGCTGTTCCTGGCCCTGACGCTCACCAATGATCTGACGAGCCGGTATCGCAAGATGAAGGCGATCGGCCTAACCTGCGCGCTTGCGCTGCTGGTGCCGATCGGCGCACTCGTCGTGCAGCCCGTGGCGCTGCTGTCGCCGGTGTGGATCACGGGATTCCTGAGTTTCGGCCTGATGGCGCTGCTCTACCTCGTCACCGAGGAGCTGCTGGTCGAGGCGCACGAGAAACCGGACTCTCCGCTCATCAGCGCGATGTTCTTCGTCGGCTTTCTCGCACTGCTGCTCATCGAGGAGATCGCGATGTGACCGGCCTGACCTTGAGCGGTGTCGATGTGCGCCGCGATCCATCCCGTAAGGAGAAGAAAATGTCGATCACCACGGCGCGATGGTCCTTTCTGGCCGCTGCGATTGCCCTGTCTGCGTGTTCCGGCGGCAAGCCGGCGGGCCAGTTCGGATCGAACGAGTCCGGTGCGACCGATGCCATCCACGGATCGAGCGCACGGCACGGCCGGCATGGCGATGCCGTCGACCGGCGATCCTGATACCGACTTCCTTCGGGGCATGATCCCGCACCATGAAGGTGCGGTCGATATGGCTCGCGCCGAGCTTGCCAACGGCACCGATCCGAAGGTGCGCGCGATGGCGGAGGAGGTGATCCGGACCCAACAGGCCGAAATCGTGAAGATGCAGGCCTGGCTCGCCGAACGGCAAGCCACAAAGAAGGGGACGCGATAATGGCACACGATCACGGCGAAGCCGGGCACAGCCACGACCATACGGCCGGCGCCAACGCCAAGATGCTCAGATGGGCGCTTGCCCTGACGGCGACCTATCTCGTGGCAGAGGTGGTCGGCGCCTTCGTGTTCAACAGCCTCGCGCTGCTGTCCGACGCAGCCCATATGATGACCGACGTCGCCGGTCTGGTCATCGCGTTGATGGCGATCCATCTCGGCAAGAAGGCTGCCGACGACAAGCGGACGTTCGGCTACAAACGACTGGAAATCCTCGCCGCGACCTTCAATGCGATCCTGCTGTTCGTCGTCGCCATGTATATCCTTTACGAGGCGATCCAGCGCTTCCGCGAGCCGCAGTCGATTCAGTCGACCGGCATGTTGATCGTCGCGGTCATTGGCCTCGTCGTGAACTTCGTATCGATGCGTCTGCTGACCGCCGGCAAGGACGAAAGCTTCAACGTCAAAGGCGCCTACCTGGAAGTATGGGCCGACATGATCGGCTCGGTCGGCGTCATCCTTGGTGCCCTCGCGATACGGTTCACGGGCTGGACGTGGGTCGATCCAGTCATCGCCATCGGCATCGGCCTGTGGGTGCTGCCGCGCACCTGGGTTCTGCTCAAGGGAACGATCAACGTGCTGCTGGAAGGTGTCCCCGGCGGGTTGAAGCTGCCGGAGATCCGTTCAACGATCGCCGCCATTCCGGGTGTCGCCGGCGTTCATGACCTGCACGTCTGGTCGATGGCTTCGGACGAGATCAATTGCACCGCCCATGTGACGCTCGGCGAGGGCGTCGATCCCGATAGCGTCAGGGTTGCAGTGACCAGAACACTCGACGAGAGGTTCGGGATCGAACATTCGACGATCCAGACCGAAGCGCCATCGCAAGCCTGTGAGGATGACCAGCACCTTCATCGCTAGCCATCTCGGCGATCGAAAGTCACAACCGGTATGCTCTATGTCGTCATCAAGGCAATGATCTCCGGTGCGATTATCGCGGCGGTTTCGGAGATCGCCAAGCGCAGTCCCGGCGTCGGCGCACTTGTCGCATCGTTGCCGTTAGTCTCTGTGCTGGGAATGATCTGGCTGTGGCGCGACACCCAAGATCGGGTGCTGATGGCGTCTCACGCCGGGGCGACTTTCTGGTTCGTGCTGCCATCGTTACCGATGTTCCTGCTGATCCCCGCGTTGCTCGGGCGCAACGTACCATTCTGGCTAGCGCTGGGCGCGGGGTGCCTCCTTACCATCCTGCTCTATCTCGGCCTGGTATGCCTTGGTCCACGCCTCGGCCTGCGGTTATAGGCCATCAGCGCAGGTCTCCCGCAATGTTGAGAGGCAACGCACACTAGACCAACGCCATATATCCGCTATGCTGGATATATGGAAAACGACTCGGCTATCACTGCGCTGGGCGCACTCGCACAGGGCACCCGCCTCGACGTGTTCCGCCTGCTGGTGCGGCACGAACCGGACGGCATGGCCGCAGGCGATATCGCCCGCCAGCTCGACGTGCCGCAGAACACCATGTCGGCGCATCTCGGAATCCTCGCCCGTGCGGGTCTGGTCCGCTCCGAACGGCATAGCCGCTCGATCATCTACCGTGCCGATCTGGACGGCCTGCGCGCGCTGACGCTGTTCCTCGTCAAGGATTGCTGCGCCGGCAATGCGGAGCTGTGCGCGCCGCTCGTCGCCGAACTCGCCCCCTGCTGCTGAAAGGACATCCCGTGGCCGTCGATATCGTCATCTATCACAACCCCGAGTGCGGCACGTCGCGCAACACGCTGGCGATGATCCGCAATGCCGGCATCGAGCCGCATGTGGTCGAATATCTGAAAACCCCACCCGCACGCGCGCTGCTAGTCGAGTTGATCGACCGCGCCGGCATGAGGCCGCGTGAGCTGCTGCGCGAGAAGGGGACGCCCTATGCCGATTTGGGCCTGGGCGACACGTCGCTGTCCGACGACGCGCTGGTGGATGCGATGATGGCGCATCCGATCCTCATCAACCGGCCGCTGGTTGTCTCGCCGCTCGGCGTGAAGCTCTGTCGGCCGTCCGATGCCGTGCTTGATCTGCTGCCAAGCGATCAGCTCGGCGCGTTCGCGAAGGAAGACGGGGAGAAGGTGGTCGATGCTTCGGGCCAGCGCGTCGCCTGATGCTCCTTGCCGTCCTGATCTTCGTCGCGACGATCGCGCTCGTCATCTGGCAACCCAAGGGACTCGGCATCGGGTGGAGCGCGATGGGCGGGGCCGTCGTGGCGCTGCTCGCGGGGGTGGTCACGCTGTCCGACGTGCCGGTGGTGTGGGGCATCGTCTGGAATGCGACCGCTGCGTTCGTCGCGATCATCGTCATCAGCCTGCTGCTCGATGAAGCCGGGTTCTTCGAATGGGCCGCGCTCCACGTCGCCCGCTGGGGCCGGGGGCATGGTCGTCGGCTGTTCGTCCTGATCGTGCTGCTCGGCGCGGCGGTATCCGCGCTGTTCGCCAACGACGGCGCGGCGCTGATCCTGACGCCGATCGTCATCGCCATGCTGCGGGCGCTCGGCTTCAAGGACAAGGCGACGCTGGCGTTCGTCATGGCCGCCGGGTTCATCGCCGACACCGCCAGCCTGCCGCTGGTCGTGTCGAACCTCGTCAACATCGTGTCGGCCGATTTCTTCAAGATCGGGTTCGGCGAATACGCGGCCGTGATGGTACCGGTCGACCTCGTGTCGATCGCCGCGACGCTGGGCGCGCTGCTGCTGTTCTTCCGGCGCGACATACCGACCGACTATGACGTGGGAGCGCTGCGCGCGCCGCGCGACGCGATCCGCGATGCCGCGACCTTCCGCGCCGGATGGATCGTTCTCGCGCTGCTGCTCGCCGGCTTCTTCCTGCTCGAACCGCTCGGCGTGCCGGTCAGCGCCGTGGCCGCTGCCGGCGCGATCCTGCTGCTGGTGATCGCGGGGCGGGGCCAGGTGATCTCAACGGCCAAGGTGCTGCGCGGCGCACCCTGGCAGGTCGTGATCTTCTCGCTCGGCATGTATCTCGTCGTCTACGGCCTGCGGAACGCCGGCCTGACCGATCATCTGGCGGCGCTGCTCGATCGCACGGCGCAAGGGGGCGTGTGGGGCGCGGCGCTGGGTACGGGCGTGATCGCGGCCGTCCTGTCGTCGGTGATGAACAACATGCCGACCGTGCTGGTAGGCGCGCTCTCGATCGACGCCACCCACGCCACGGGCGCGATCAGGGAAGCGATGATCTACGCCAACGTGATCGGCTGCGATCTCGGCCCTAAGCTGACGCCGATCGGTTCGCTCGCGACGCTGCTGTGGCTCCACGTCCTTGGACAGAAGGGCGTGCGGATCGGATGGGGCTATTACTTCCGTGTTGGCGTCACGCTCACCGTGCCGGTGTTGCTCATCACGCTCGCGGCGCTCGCGATCCGGATCAGCCTCGCGTGATGGGACTGACCATCACGACACTCGAATTCGCCGAGCTGGCCGGGTTGGCATGGTTCCTCAACGCTGCGAGCCTACCGAGCGCCGACCTCGCCGACCCTGGCCGCCTGTTCTTCCGGTTCGAGGCCGATAGCCTCGTCGGCTATGGCGGCCTGGAGGGGGAAGGGGCTGACCGCCTGCTCCGCTCGATCGTCATCCTTGCCGATCGCCGCGGGCATGGCCTGGGGCGGGCGTTGGTCGCCACCCTCGAACGACAGGCGCGCGACTTCGGGGTGCGTCGCCTCCATCTGCTGACGACGACGGCCGCGCCATTCTTCCGGGCGCTTGGCTATGCCGACGCAGATCGCGGCGCTGCTCCCCCGGCCGTCGCCGCATCGCGCGAGTTTACCGCGCTATGCCCGGCGTCGGCCGCCTATCTCGTGAAAGCTCTCTGATGCCGCTCCGCACGCTTGCCGATCCCGATACCCTGCCGGCACTCGATCCCGCCTATGCCATCCAGCGGCCGGCGCTGGGGCTTGGCCCGCTCGATTCCGCGCCGCGTATCCTTCTGCTCTATGGTTCGCTGCGCGAACGGTCCTTCTCCCGGCTGTGTGTCGAGGAAGCGGCGCGCCTGCTCCGGTTCTTCGGCTGCGAGACGCGCATCTTCGATCCATCGGCCCTGCCGCTGCCCGACCAACATGCCGGCGACGACCATCCGGCCGTCCATGAGCTGCGCGAGCTGTCTCTATGGTCGGAGGGTCAGGTGTGGTGCAGCCCGGAACGTCACGGGCAGATCACCGGCATCATGAAATTGCAGATCGACCATCTGCCGCTGTCGATGGGCGGGATGCGCCCGACGCAGGGGCGGACGCTCGCGGTCATGCAGGTGTCGGCCGGATCGCAGTCGTTCAACAGCGTCAACACGCTGCGCGTGCTGGGTCGCTGGATGCGGATGGTGACGATCCCGAACCAGTCGAGCGTCGCCAAGGCGTTCAATGAGTTCGATGACGACGGACGGATGAAGCCATCGAGCTACTATGACCGGATCGTCGATGTGATGGAGGAGCTGGTGCGGTTCACGGTGCTGCTGCGCGCGCATACTGTGCAACTGGTCGATCGCTATTCAGAGCGAAAGGAAGCCGGGGTGCCGATCAATACTGCGATGGACCTGTCCAGCATCGCGATTGCGCCGTAGGTCTCACAACTGAACTGCCTAAAAGAATTGACTATTTCCGATGCTTGCGAAGTGATGAAGCTCTCGCCGCGCTGGCTCACTCGACCCAGCTCGAAGCCAAGCGAGGCCAATTAACAGCGTAAACCACGACCAGATTTTACATAATCAATGTTATCGGACTGACGGATTTGCTTTACGTGTAAGCGCAACGTACAAATGTCACTCTTCCGCCAGATAGAGATGTCACAATCTCTGGTCGGCGCCTTCCGAGTGGCATGCCACCCGAGCAATTG
>NZ_JAATJB010000032.1 GCF_011927635.1 Sphingomonas trueperi | reverse complement strand
CCGAAGCCGAAGCGAACTACTATGCTGCCGCTGAGCAGATCGTTATGGCGGCGTGACTCACATCTAATGGCCTCCGGCAAACCCGGCGCGGTTCATAGCGACTGTGAGCAAGCACAAAGCCGCGTTCGCGATCCTCCTAGCCGGTGGGCTGATCATGGTGTCGGAACCCGCCTTCGCTCAGGGCGCCAGGGACTGGGAGAATGTTCCAGTCGATACGAACATCCTGTTCCTCTACTACACCTATTCAAACACAGAGGCTTCGGTCGATCTTTCGCTACCCATCGAAGGCGTGTCTGTGGACGCGCATGTGCCCATAGCGCGCTATGCGCGTTCTTTCGGCATCGCTGGCCGAGCGGCGGCCGTCCAACTCATCGTACCCTACGGCTTCGTGACCGCACGTCTTGATGGCACAAACCTTCAGACCCACAGCGAGGGCCTGGGAGATGTGAACGCCGTTTTCGTCATGAACATCTCGGGCGCGCCTGCGCTGACGCGCCGGGAGTTCGCCGCTTGGCAGCCGTCAGCTTATCTCACGGGGTCAATCGGCGTGACGGCTCCGACTGGCGCCTATGATGCGGGGAGTCTTCTTAACATCGGCAAGAATCGCTGGATGCTGAAGCCCCAGGTCTCGTACGGGAAGTACCTCGGCCGGCGTGCGCTCTTTGCCGTGAATGGTAATGTCCAGTTGTTTACGGTCAACGACAAGTACCGAGGTGACGGCAGGCTGCAGCAAAGAGCCCTGGTCGGCGTCGACGGTCACATCAGTCACGACGTTGGCAATGGCGCTTGGCTGTCCTTAGACGCAGTTTATGCTCATGGTGGAACCACAAAATTCAACGGTGTCGCGCAGGACAACCGGCAACAGACGCTTAGACTGGGAGCCAGTGGGAGTGTCAGCCTGGACCCTGCGACAGCAATCAACGTCGGATTTACCCGTTCTGTGGCGAAGAAGGACTATACGCCTACGACAACCACATTCTCGTTCAATATAAGTAGGGTGTTTTAGAAATATTTCGAAGAAAATGGTTCGGTCTGCATCGTTGTCTTGGCTAAATTGGGTCATCAGCAGCTTTGCGCCACGTCTTCAAGCCGGATGAGCGACCTCTACCGACCAGATCCGGTCGTTCGATAGTCCAACCATGAACGGCAGCTTCTGAGAGAACTTGCCACGCGCCCGGCGTCAGCCGCTCGGCATCAACGCTGTCGTTCAGCCCCCCGGTCGTCATCAAGGTCGTCGAACATCATGCGCCGAAAAATCTCCCATCGGCGCTCGAACCGCTGTTCGAGATGATCTCCCACGATACCGTCCCACTTAGCCCTGCTGGCCTCTCCGTCCAGGAGATCAACCAGAAGCTGACAAGCTTCATCGACACCATGTTTTTGCCAACGGGCAAGTTGAGCGACTTGCTCGATTGCATCAAGCATTGGCTTAAGGGCAGCCGCAGCCCATGCCCGCAATCGCTCCCGAAGATGTGCCGAGTTGGCTGCCTCGAGCGCAATCGCCGCGTAGAGCGCTGCGTATCCCGGCGAGGCGGAGAAAACGAAATACGTGCGCGCCATCGCCCGGAGCGACGCCAGCGGATCGGTTCCTTGTCCAGCGTCTTCAAGAGCAGCGATGAACCTGCCTACGTCTCGATCCACAACTGCCTCGAGCAAAGGAAGCTTGCCCGCATGGCGGTTGTAGACTGTGTGCTTCGACCACCCGAGCGTCGCGGCGACCTGATCGATGGACGTGCCGGCATACCCGCGCTCGGAGAACAATCGGCGTGCAGCGTCGAGCAACGCCTCGTCGCGCGCCGCAGCTTGCGCCTTGGTGGGCCGACCGCCAGCTTTCGTCACAGCAAGGTCTCCCTCCGACATTCGCATTGCATAGCATCGATCCTGCTATTATCTGCACGATACCGTGTCGTTTCAAGAATGTCGGAGGTCCTGTCCATGCCCTCGATTAGCGCATCGGCGCTCCATTGGGCGACCCCAGACGAACGGCCGGTCTTGACGGGGATCGACCTGCATCTGTCCTGCGAGCGCGTGGGCCTGGTCGGACGCAACGGCGTCGGCAAGTCGACCCTGCTCCACCTCCTGTCCGGGGATCTACGACCACGCTCTGGTACCCTCGTCGTCGATGGCCGCGTCCGCCTGATGCGGCAGGCGATCCGCACGTCGGCGACCGAGACCATTGCCGACCTGTTCGGGATCAGCGACGCATTGCGCATCCTGCGACGTGCCGAAGATGGAACCGCCGCCATCGATGAACTCGCCGATGCCGACTGGACGCTCGAGGAGCGGGTCCGCGGCGCGCTGTCGCGCGTCGACCTGGACGCCAGCGCTTCTACCACAGTCGCCTCGCTTTCGGGCGGGCAGCGCACCCGGGCCGCCCTTGCCGCGGCCATTTTCGATGCGCCCGACTTCCTCCTGCTCGACGAGCCGACGAACAATCTCGACCGCGCTGGCCGGAACGCCGTCCGCAGGCTCGTCGAAGGCTGGACCGCGGGTCTTTTGGTGGTGAGCCACGACCGTGCCCTTCTGGACGGCATGGACGCCATCATCGAGCTGACCACGCTGGGTGCGACGCGCTATGGCGGCAACTGGACCCGCTATCGCGAACGCAAGGCTGTAGAACTGGAGGCGGCGGAAGCGGATCTTGCGCATGCCCAAAAGCAGCAGACGGCGGCAAAGCGCAAAGCCCAAATGGCCATGGAGCGAAAGCTGCGCCGCGACGCAGCGGGATCACGGAAGGCTGCGCGAGGCGACATGCCCCGCATCCTTATGGGTGCGCGCAAGAATGCCGCCGAAGCAAGCGGCGGAAGCGGCAAACGCCTCACGGAAAGGCTCGTCGATGACGCCGCCGATGCGGTAGCGGCTGCGCGGGCGCGCATCGAGGTCCTGCAGGAACTGTCGGTCGTTCTGCCGCACACTGGGTTGCATGCGGAGCGTGCGGTGCTGGAGCTGCACGATGTATGCGCGGAGTACGAACCCGACCGTCCGCTGTTCCAGCACCTCGACATGCACATCGTGGGCCCCGAGCGCATCGCCATCACCGGCGTGAATGGCGCCGGCAAAAGCACGCTGCTGAAACTGATCGCGGGCGAGCAGCCGCCAACTGCCGGCCATGTGTGTCTCCAGGTTCCCAGCGCCGTCATAGACCAGCATGTGTCGTTCCTCGATCCGGCGGCATCGATCCTCGACAATTTTCGGCGCCTCAACCCGGATGCGGACGAAAATGCATGTCGCGCCGTGCTCGCGGGCTTTCTATTTCGCGCAGACGCCGCGCTTCAGATCGTCGGCACGCTTAGCGGCGGGCAGATGTTGCGGGCGGGGATAGCATGCCGCCTTGGCGGGCCCACGCCGCCACAGTTGCTGATCCTGGACGAACCTACCAACCACCTCGATCTCGACTCCATCCAAGCGATTGAAGATGCGCTCCACGCCTATGACGGTGCACTGCTTGTGGTCAGTCACGACGATACCTTCCTGGAGAAAATCTCCATCACCCGGCGGCTCGCGCTCGTACCCGGCGAGCGCGGCGCTGTCCTGAGGCAGTGGGACGAGGGAATCGCGTGACCGCCTCGCATTCGTATCGATCTGTCGATCCGCTCGCGCGCAAGGCATTTTGGACCACCTTCGCGGGGTTCAGCATTGATGCCATGAGCGTTCAGGTCGTTGCATTCCTCCTCCCCGCCCTTTCGTTCCTGTGGAGCATCTCGCCGACAAGGGCAGGGATGCTCGCTTCCGCGGCCCTGGCATCGGGGTCGATCGGCGGCTGGTTGGCGGGTTCGGTATCGGACCGGATTGGGCGCATCGCGGTGCTGCGCATCACCATCCTCTGGCTTGGCATATCGAGCGCGTTGTGCGGACTGGCGCAGACCTACGACCAGCTTCTCCTCGCCCGACTGGTCCAGGGCTTCGGCTTTGGGGCCGAGTGGAGCGTCGGCGTCGTGTTCATCAGCGAAATCGCGCCGCGAACTACCCGCGGCCGCACCCTCGGGAGTCTCCAGAGCGCCTGGGCCGTCGGGTGGGGGCTCGCAGCGGCCACGACGTCTATTGCCTTGGCGCTCGTGCCGCCGGCGATCGCCTGGCGGATCGTCTTATTCGTCGGGCTGTTGCCCGCCCTCGCGATTGCGGGCCTTCGAACGCGCATGATCGAGCCGCCGATCTTCCCGGCAGGCGATGCGCCTCTCCCCTGGTACCGCATCTTTGGCCGCGATGCGCGATGGAAGACGTTGAAAGGCTGTGCTTTGGCCACCGGCACCCACGGTGGATACTGGGCCATTGCCACGTGGTGGCCAACCATGCTGCGGCTCGAACGAGGCCTTTCCCCCCCCGCCACCACCCTGCATATGGCCGTCCTCGTCGGCGGCTCGTTCCTTGGCTATCTTCTCGCGGCGTGGCTCAGCGACAGAGTCGGCCGCCGGGCAACGCTCGTGAGTTTCGCAGCCGCCGGGGCGGTCGTGGCGCTGGCGGCAACGCAACTAAGCCTGTCGGACGCCGCACTGCTCCTGCTGACCGCGGCGCTCGGCCTGTTTGCGCTGGGGCTCTACAGCGCCCTCGGGCCCGTCTTGACCGAGTCCTATCCGACTGCCCTGCGCGGCTCGGGCCTGGGCTTCTGCTATAATATGGGTCGCGGCCTTGCGGGGGCCACGCCGGTCGCGGTCGGCACCAGTGTTGCCGCCCTCGGCTATGCCCACGCCATCGGCTTGTACGTCGCCATGTCCTATACCCTCGTCGTCCTCGCCACAGCAGCATTGCGAGAGACACGTGCGGTCGACCTCGTGCGAGTGGCTGAACTGGGCGGCGCTGAAAGGCCGAATACAATCTCTGCGCCACGATGATCCCGCTGCCGAGAGGTATCGCGTCGGTTGGTTCTCGTTAGCGCGCCGAAAGCGGTTGCGGCGAGGACTCGACAGAGGCGCTCGCACGGTATCACAACGCCTAACGGGCGCCCGCGAGAGATCGGGCGCATAGCCGGGCCTCCCCTCAGGATCGATGGAGGCATCCTTCATGAACGCCCATTCCGCAACCACCGACCTTCGTCGCCGGGACTTCGTGCAGGTCGCCGCGGCTGTTGCAGCAACGCTCGCCGCGGGCAGCACCGCCGCGCGGGCGACTGCCAGGATATTCGCACCAGCCGCAGCCACGTCGATGGTCCCCGTGCAGCAGGTCGATGCCGGCGTGCTCAACATCGGCTATGTCGACCTGGGCCCCCGAAACGGGCCGCCGATTCTGCTGCTCCACGGCTGGCCCTACGATATCCATGCGTTCGAGGCGGTGGCGCCATTGCTGGCGGCGAAGGGCCACCGTGTCATCGTGCCCCACTTGCGGGGTCATGGCACGACAACCTTCCTTTCCGCCGTCACCGTGCGCAATGCCCAGCAGGCGGCCCTCGCCGTGGACGGCCTCGCTTTGATGGACGCGCTCGGGATCAAGCGTGCCGTGGTGGCCGGGTTCGACTGGGGTGCGCGCACGGCGGATATCATGGCCGCGCTGTGGCCGGAGCGCTGCACCGCGCTTGTTTCGGTAAGCGGCTATCTGATCGGCAGCCAGGCTGCCAACGCCAAACCGCTGCCGCCGGCCGCGGAACTCCAGTGGTGGTATCAATTCTATTTCGCAACGGAGCGGGGAAAGCTGGGCTACGCAGCCAATACCGCCGCGTTCAACAAGCAGATCTGGCAGTTGGCCTCTCCGCAATGGAAGTTCGACGATGCCACCTTCGCGAGGTCGGCCGCTTCCTTCGCCAACCCTGACCATGTGGCGATCGTCATCCACAACTATCGCTGGCGGCTGGGGCTTGCGGAAGGCGAAGCCAGATACGACGCTCTCGAAGCAAAGCTCGCAGCCGCTCCGCCAATCGCCATTCCGACCATCACGATGGAAGGCGACGCCAACGGTGCACCCCACCCGGACCCCTCTGCCTATCGGGCTCGTTTCACGGGGCGGTACGAACACCGGCTGGTCTCGGGCGGTATTGGCCACAATCTTCCGCAGGAAGCGCCCGAGGCTTTTGCCAAGGCAGTGCTCGATGCCTTCGCGATGGCGGGATGAGAAGCAGATGATATGCCGCAAGCAACCGACGTTCCATCAGGTCTGCCTGGGCGCCCTGGCCTTGTCTACCGCAGCCTTCGGCCTCTGTGCAGTCTCGGCGGCGCGCTCAAGGCAGGATGCGGGACCGTCTCTCTCCGTGGTGAATCTGCCGAGCGGCTATCGCGACTGGAAGTTGATCAGCGTGGCGCAGGAGAGGGGCAAGAACAACGACATTCGAGCTATTCTGGGCAACGATGTCGCCGTACGCGCCTTTCGCAGCGGAAGGCGGCCCTTTCCCGACGGCGCCGTTCTGGTGCGGCTGGCATGGCGCTATCAGTCTTCACCGCAGAACGACAAGGTCTTCCCCGCGCCGCAGTCCTTCGTCGCTGGCACGCCGACCAACGTGCAGATCAGCGTGAAGGACGCCAAGCGCTACGCAGCCACAGGCGGCTGGGGATATGGCCAGTTCGAAGGCGGCCGCCCCTCGGTGGACGCATCCATCCCGCGTTCCTGCTTTGAATGCCATCAAAAGCTCCGGACACTCGATCCGGCGGCCGATCTCGTCTTCACCCACTATGCCGAATGAGTGCGGGTCGCGCGGGCATAGAAGCAAGCTAGTTCAGGAGGTTCTCATGCGTACTTGGCTCATCACCGGCTGTTCCCGCGGCCTGGGTCGAGCATTGGCCGAAGCCGTGATCGATGCCGGAGATCGGCTCGTGGCGACGGCACGAAGCGTCGCGGCGCTCGATGACCTGGTGGATCGCGGCGGCGACAACATTCTGGCGCTGCCGCTCGATGTCACGGATCCCGCTGCGGCGGGGAACGTCGTGGACGCCGCAAGGGAACGCTTCGGGCGGCTCGATCTGCTCGTGAACAATGCGGGCTACGGCAATGTCGCACCGATCGAGGACACGTCGATTGATGACTTCCGCGCTCAAATCGAGACGAACCTGTTCGGCACGATCTTCATGAGCAAGGCAGCGATCCCCCACTTCCGCGCGCAAGGAAGCGGGCATTTCATCCAGTTTTCCTCCATCGGCGGGCGCGCTGGTGCAACGGGGCGTGCGCCCTATTCCGCCGCGAAATTCGGCGTGGAGGGCTTCTCGGAGGTCCTTGCGATCGAAATGGCGCCGTTCGGCGTCCATGTCACGATCGTCGAGCCGGGTGGCTTCCGCACCGACTTCGCAGGCCTATCGACCCAGATCGTCGCGGGCAATCCAGCCTATGCCGAAACGGTCGGTCGCACCGCGGAAATGCAACGCGCCTATGACGGCAAACAGCCCGGCAGCCCTGAAAAGGCGGCACAGGCCATTCTGACGCTGGCGGACGCGTCGCAGCCGCCGATACGGCTGGTGCTCGGATCCGATGCCTATGCGCGCGCCGAGCAGATCGACGAGGCGCGGCTGGCGGAGCTCCGAGCCTGGCGTGCACTGAGCACTTCGACGGACTTCTAGGGAGGTGAGCGGGCCTGCGCCGGCACCGCGCCGGTGATGCCGCCGCGACAAGGTCTTGGTGCCCGTGCAGAACACGGGCACCATGTGCGTCAATGGGCAGTCGCCGCCTGCTCGATCAGGCGGGCGACCTCCGGCGCATGAGACACCATCACGACGTGGGACGCGCCCTTGACGACCACAGCAGCGCGTGCGTGCGCCCGCTGCGCCATGAACGCCATCGCGGCAGGCGGGATGTTCCTGTCCTGGTCGCCGTAGATGAACCACGAGGGCAGCGCCTTCCACGCTGGTGCCGTTGAGGCTTCCGAGAGCGCAGCCTGTGCGATTGGGCGCTGGCCGGCAGCCATCAGCGCCGCAGCGCTTGCAGGCACGTCGGCGGCGAATTGATCGTGAAACCGGGCTTGCAGGATGTAGAGATCCTTGCCGCCCCCCGTGAGATTCACGGGCGGCGCGAGCGTCGGGCTTAGCGTGCTGCCGGGGAACTTGCTGGTAAGCGCCAGCGCTGTTTCGCCCTCGTCCGGCGCGAACGCCGCCACGAAGACGAGCGCCTTCACGTTCGATCGGCCTTCACCCGCCTCGCTGATCACCGATCCTCCATAGGAATGGCCGACAAGCACGACCGGGCCGTCGATGCTCTTGAGGAGGTCCGCCACCACATCGGCATCCGCTCGAACGCCGCGCAGCGGGTTCGGTGCTGCGATGACCTTGTACCCGTCGCGCTCCAGGATCGGGATAACGCCGTTCCAGCTGGACGAGTCGGCAAACGCGCCATGTACGAGAACAATCGTAGGCTTTGTGTCTTGAGCCTGCGCCAACGGGGCGAGCAGGCCCGCCGCCGCAAGCGCCAGTGCGCCGCGAAGTAAGTTGCGCATCGTTGATCTCCTGGTGTTGCTGCCGATCAGGCCAACGCCACGACGGCGTCGATATTGCCTTTGATGGCTTTGGAATAGGGGCAGGTGCGATGCGCGGCCTCAATCAGCTGCCGCGCCGTCTCCCGTTCTACTCCGGGAACATGGACGTTAAGACGCGCTGCCAGCGCAAAGCCGTCTTCGCCGTGTCGCAGTTCGACTTCGGCGTCGATCGCGAGATCGGCCGGCAGGGAAACGCCCTTGGCCTTGGCCGCGATCGCCATCGCGCCCTCGAAACAGGCGGACCAGCCGGCAGCGAACAGCTGTTCGGGGTTCGTGCCTTGCCCCGGGCTTCCCGGAGTTGCCAGCTTGAGCGCCAGGCGACCGTCGTCGCTGGTGGCACTGCCCTCGCGGCCCCCGGTTACGTGCACCTTCGCGGTGTAGAGAGTCTTGGCATCAGACATGCTGTCTTCCTTTCTTGGTCAGTGGCAAAGAGGCGGAGGATCAGCGCAGCGGGCGAAAGGCGGCGCGGACTTCCTCGGCAAAGACCAGCGGCTTCTCCCACGCGGCAAAGTGACCGCCATCGGGCGCTTCGTTGAAGTAGAAGAGGTTGCTGTAGCAGCGCGTCGCCCAGCTCTTCGGCGCACGGAAGATCTCTCCCGGGAAGACCGAGACGGCGACCGGCAGGTCGATCACGCCGCGCGCGTTGAAATTGTTGCTGTGATCTTCCCAGTAAATCCGGGCGGCAGACGCACCGGTACGGGTCAACCAGTAGAGTGAAAGGTCGTCCAGGATCGCATCGCGCCCCAGCACGCGCTCGGGGGCGCCCGCCGGATAGGCCCATTGCGCGATCTTCTCATACATCCACGCCGCCATGCCGACCGGCGAGTCCACCAGCGCGTAGCCGATCGTCTGCGGCCGAGTGTTCATCATCGCCGCATAAGCCGCATTGTCGCGGTTGAAGGCTTCGAGCTGATCGAAGGCGCCCCGTTCCTTTGCCGTAAGGTTCGTCGGCGCCGGGTCCCCCGCAGCCAGGATCTTCGCAATGTCAGCGGGCACGACCGCGGGCATGTTCAGGTGGATGCCGATCAGGCCCGGCACGTGCTGGAGCGCCATACGCTGCGAAATAACCGAACCGCAGTCGCCGCCTTGGCTGACGTAGCGGTTATACCCGAGCCGGCGCATCAACACCGACCAGGCGCGGCCGATATGATCCGAACCCCAACCGACGGTCGTCGGCTTCTCCGAAAAGCCGAAGCCTGGAATCGACGGGATGACGAGATGGAAGGCATCTTCCGCCTTGCCGCCATGGGCGGTCGGATCGGTCAGCGGGCCGATCACCCGCAGGAACTCGAGGATCGAGCCCGGCCAGCCATGCGTCAGGATCATCGGCATGGCGTTTTCCTGCTTCGAGCGGACGTGCAGGAAATGGATGTCCAGACCGTCGATTTCGGTCATGAACGTCGGCAGCGCATTCAGCTGTGCCTCCACCTTTCGCCAGTCATATCCGGTCGCCCAGTATCGGAGGAGCGGCTCGAGGGTCTGCCGCCGCAGGCCCTCGCTGTCATCGGAAGCGGGCTGCGCGTCCGCCCAGCGAGTGTCGAGGATGCGTTGCTTCATTGCTGCGATGTCCGCTGTCGGAACCGAGATCCTGAACGGACGGATGGTCGAGCCCGCCTGCTTGCGCGCCGCTGCCGGAATGGCGCTCAACGCCGCTGCGAGCGCCGTGCCGACCACAAATTGTCGGCGGGATGGGGGTAGGTCTGCACGCACCGGGCGTCTCCTCAGTCTGGCTGCAATTGCCCGGACGATAGAGCCGCTGCCGAAAGAGGCGCGTTAGGTAGAATGATGTGGCGTTAGCGTGCGCGAGCCGCAGCCCATTCGCGATGCGATCCCGCGCTCGGGGCGACCCGCTTTCACCAACTAACGGCGGGGCGCGCCCTGGACTGCCTGCGACGACTGGTCCGGTTGCATAGTTAGTTGATGCGCGCCTGTGATGCCAGCCTGGGCGGGAGGCGTAGCGTAGCGGAGCCGATC
>NZ_JAATJB010000031.1 GCF_011927635.1 Sphingomonas trueperi | reverse complement strand
TATGCGGCGGCCGAGGGTTCGGACGCGCTGGTGATCGTCACCGAGTGGGACGCGTTCCGCGCGCTCGACCTCACCCGCATCAAGAACAGCCTGAACAGCCCGGTCCTCGTCGACCTGCGCAACATCTATCCGCCCGCGGAGCTCGAGCGCGCCGGCCTGCAGTACACCGGCGTCGGCAAGCCGAGCCGTGATGTGGAAGGGGATGCTGTCGTTCAGTAAAATTCGCCAGTCATTTGCCGGTGCGGCAGGTTTATTACAGTCTAACCTCAGTTGTGTCCGAAATATATGATTGGGCTGTCCCGATGATGGCACTAAGTCACTTGACCTTCGTGTTGCTTTGGCTATTTTTATAGTATTAGTTTATTCGATATAGTGAGGTGATAGCCATGATTGCCAGAATGTCGCTAGGTGCCTTGGCCGTGGGGCTCCTTGCAACGGCTGCGGTTGCTGCGCCCGTTCGCCCCGGCATGGTGTTGCCGCGTCAGGCTCTGCCGACGCAGACCTCTCCGGCGGCGAGCGGCGCAAGTCAGCCGAAAGCTGCGCAGGAAGGGCAGGGCGTTCCGGAGCCGGCGCGTCCCCGGGTGCGGCGCAAGAATTCGTTCTTCGGGATCCCGTTGGCGCTTCTCGCCGCCGGCGGGGGCGCTGGCGTGGGGGCTGCCGTCTTGGTCGCAACCGCAAGCCCGCAATAGCCGCGGATGCAATATCGCGGCGTTGCGGCGTCGCGTGCTCTTCGTGGCGCTCCCGTTCTCGAATTAATCGGCTGTTTTCGGCGTGCTGGTCGTCGCCAGATCTGGCGCCGGGGCGTGTGCGCGGATCCCGTCGAACGCAGCGTTCGACGGGGCGAAGACGGCCACCCTCGAGGACGAGACCTGAAGCCGCGCGATCTCCGCGGCGACAATGCCGATGCGGCGCTTGAGGCCAGGATGGGTAATTGGAACATCAAACGGGCGCTTTTGTGCCGCTCGCACCAGGAAGCGTGCGGGTGCCGAAAGATCGTATCCGGCGCGCGCGAGCAAGCCAATCGCAAGCGTGTCCGCCTCGATCTCGGTGTCCTTCACCCGGGCGGATCCGAACCCGAGCTGCGAGAGCAAGGCGGATCGTCCGCGCAACGCCTCCTGGTGGCGGAGGATATTGTGGCTCATCTCGTGTGCAACGACGAAGGCAAGTTCCGCGTCATCGGTGATTTCCGTCATCAATCGGCTGGTAACGGCGACATAGTGGCCGTCCGACCAGGCATTGAACGCTTTTCCCGGCAGGACGACCCAGTGTCCGCCGCACCCCGCATCGGCCGTGAGGTGCAGTGTCCGCAGCGTATCGTCGCGCCGGAGCAGGAGGGTTGCCGCGCCCTGTCGCAACGCTGTGTCCAGCAGGGTCTCGAACGCATCGCTGCGCTGATAGGAGGCCTTGCGCCCGACCAAGTCCTGGGCAAAGCCGGCCATTGCCGTGCCGTTGAGCGCAACGATCTCGTCCCCGCGCCGAAGGCCTGCGCGATCGGCGGCGCTGCCCTCGACGACGTCCCGTACGCCGAAGCCTTCGCCCAGCCCAAAGCGCGCGCCGATCAGGCCGCGATCGCGCGCGTCATATGCGGCGCGATCATGCAGCAGCAGGCCGGTGAGGCGCTCCGGGGATTGGCAGCGGTCGGCATTTTGCCTTGCGATGCGATAGCCGACGCTCGCCAGCCGAAGATCCTGGGTGACAATGGGTGTCGCTTGCGATCCTGGCCCGCTGGCGCGGACAGGCGAAACTGCCGTCAAGGCCAGCGCCGTGGCCGCCACCGGCGCCAGTCGAACGGCCGCTACCAGGCGGCTGCGGGTACGCTTCATCACCATCACCTTCACCAACTCAGGCGAGCGGGATAGGCGATCGGCGCTTAATAATTGGTGCAGGTCAGTACACGTGTTTTCTCGGCGCAATTCGAGCCCGATGCCGATGATGGAAGGTAGCGATGCGCTCTGGTTCCTTGCAGTATGAAAACACCCGGAGTTCGCACGCTGGTGTAACTGCTGCCGGCCTGTCGATAGCGATGGCGTTGGGAGGTGCGGGCACTTCCTACGCAATACTTTTGACGGCGGTTCAGATAATTGCCATACTGGGGCTGTGCTGGCTTGTTCCCAAGCTGGCCGACGTCAAAATCGCGCCGATCACCTGGGCGGCATTGCTGGTGCTGCTGGCAACCTTGCTGATGCCGGTCTTCCAGTTGGTACCCTTGCCATGGGCCCTATGGACCGAACTGCCGGGCAGGGAACTGGCGGAAGCGATCCGAACCCGGTCAGGCCTCGCGAATAGTGCAAGCCCGCTCAGCTTGCGGCCCGAGGCGACCCTGCAGGACCTGCTCGCGCTGCTGCCACCAGCCGCAGCCTTCGTCGCGGTGCTTTTCCTCGACGAGCGCGGCAGGATGGCGGTGCTGCGTGCGCTCGTCGCCGTGGCGGTGCTGAACGCCGTGCTGGGCGCGCTGCAACTTGCCTATGGCGGTGCGGGGCTGTTCGCAGTGTTCCACTCGGCGCATCGCGGCGATGCGCTGGGCTTGTTCGTCAATCACAATCATAGCGCCACGTTCCTCCTGATCGGGATGGTCGCGTCCGGGGTCCCGCGGCTGTTCGATGGTCGCGGACGGACCGCCGGGCAGTGGCCCGTGGCGGTGGGCGTGGCGACACTGCTGGCGCTCGCGGTGCTGGGCACGACCTCGCGCACCGGCCTGTTGACCCTTCCGATCGCATTGCTGCTGTTCGCCTATCTGCGCTTTCCCCATGGCTGGCGCTGGCAATGGGGGCTGGCGGGTGCGCTGCTGCTCGCCGCAATCGTGGTCGGGCTGGCCCAGACGCCGCTCGCCCAAACGACCCTCGCGCGGTTCGCGGTGGTGGATCAAGACGGTCGCCAGACCTTCTGGAGCAACACGCTCTATGCGATCGGCCGGTACTTCCCGTGGGGAAGCGGCTTCGGCACGTTCACGACCATCTACCCGACCATAGAGCCGCTCGACCAAGTCGTCGTTCCGATCGTCAATCACGCGCACAACGATTATCTCGAACTGGCACTGGAGGGCGGGTTTCCGGCAATGCTGCTGCTCGCGGCGGCATTGTCCCTCGCGGTCTTCGCCTGGCTGCGGGCATTGTCCGCCCCGCCGGCGGACCGGTGGCAATCGCGATCGCTCACCATCGCCGCAGGCGGGATCGTGGCGATCGTGCTGCTGCATTCGGCCGATGACTATCCCTTGCGCATGTCCGCCATCGCGGTTCCCTTCGCCGCCTGCCTCGCCATGTCGTTCCCGCGCGGACGGCGTCGGCACGCGCGTCCGGGACGACCGGCGTGGCGCTGGGTGCGGCTGGTGCCGGCGATGGCTGCCGGTCTGCTGCTTGGCTGGCAGGCCGTGAGCATGGGGGTGGCTTCCTTCTTCCTGCTTCGGGACGCGCCTGGCCAGGCGGTACGGTGGCGATCGGGCAGCGCCGACGCCTGGTCGCGCATCGCCACCCAACGTGCGATCGCCGCTGATTGGAGCGGGAGTGCGGATGCGGCACGGATCGCCCTGGAGCGCGCGCCGATGGACGCGGCGGCCTTGCGCGCGCTCGGGTTGGCCGAAGCGGCGGCGAAGCGGATGGACGTTGCTGCGCAGCTGATGCTGCTGGCCGGGCAACTGGGCTGGCGCGATATTCCGACCCAACTTTGGCTGATCCAGCGTTCGAACGAGGTGGAGGATCGCGTTGTCGTGGCGCAGCGCGCCGATGGCCTGCTGCGACAGAACACGCAGTCCGTCTTGTTGCTCGGGACGCTGCGCGACTTGCTCGCCGATCCAGCGGGCGGAATCGCGGTGGCGAAGCAACTCGCCTTGCGCCCGCCATGGCGGCAGGCGTTTCTCGCCAGCCTGGGTGGCGACGGGCGGGTGCGGGGAGAGGAGATCGCCGCGCTGTACCGTCAACTCGCGGCCGCCGGCGCGCCGGCAGATACCGCCGAGTCCGCGGCGCTGCTGGACGGCCTTTGGCGGGCTGGCCGCTACCCGGAGGTGGAGGCGGTCTGGCGGGCAGCCGGGGGTGAAAAGCTGGTGGGCGATGGTGCGTTCGAGCGATCTGGCAGCGCGCCTCGCGGGATTGGTCCCTTCACCTGGCAGGCGCCCGGCCTGCTCGGCGCCAACGTCGGTATCGAAACGCCGGATCATGCCTGGCAGGGCAAGGCGCTCCTCGTTGCAACCAAGAGCATCGCCGCAGGCCCCGCCGTACGGCAGCGGCTGGTGCTTGCGCCAGGGCGCTATGCGCTGCGCTTCATGCTGCGCGACGGCGGGAAGGCAGCGACGCGCCCGTCATGGGCGATGGCGTGCGCGCCTGCCTTTTCGACAGATTCGCCTTCGCTGCCGACGGCATGGTCGGCGGCACAGCGCGGCTGGGTGCGGGGGGAGGCTCGCTTTGAAGTCGGGCCGGCGTGTCCTGCCCAGGAAATCCGCCTGATCGTCACGCCAATGCAAGGTGTGAGATCATTGTGGATAGATGAAGTTTCGGTAGCACGCATGCCTTCGAAGTAGAACATATGCGTTGTCGAGGGGGGTATTGGAGCTTGTCGTGTAATGTTGCGAGGGAGTGGGGCAGTGAAGCGTTTTAGATCGCACGTGATTCGGTCGGTAGCAGTGTTGGCATTCGGCCTGTCCGCGGCTGGCTGTGCGGGTCCCAACGTGGTGGGATCGGTGCCGCGCGGGCAGGCCGCCTATGCCACGATGCAACCTGCGCCCGGCGAAGTGGCCAAGGACTATGTGATCGGTCCGCTGGACACGCTGGATGTCGGCGTGTTCCAGGAACCCGACCTCTCGATGAAGGGGGTTCCGGTGGATGTATCCGGGAATATCTCCATGCCGTTGATCCGTACGGTGCAGGCAGCAGGTCTGACGACCGAGCAGCTCGCCCAGGAGCTCCAGACGCGCTTGTTGAAATATTATGTCCGTCCCCAGGTCACGGTCGTCGTCGCCACCTCGGTGTCGCAACGCGTGACGGTGCAAGGGCAAGTCGAGGAGCCGGGTGTCTACGACATCAAAGGCCCCACGACCCTGCTCAACGTGATTGCCCTCGCCAAAGGCGAAAACAGAACTGCGGCAATGAAGGACGTCGTTGTCTTCCGCGAGGTGGATTCCAGGAAAATGGTGGCGGTATTCGATCTGGGAAGGATCCGGCGCGGCCAGGATCCGGATCCCCGCATATTGGGGAATGACATCGTCGTCGTGGGGTATTCGAACGTGAAGGGCCTTTGGCGCGACGTTCTTCAGGCGGCGCCACTGCTCAACGCGTTCCGCTTCTATGGGCGCTGACATCCCTTCCTTCCCGTAACGAACGCTTCGGCACGGCGCGGCGGCGAACGAACCAGCCGCGCCCTGTGGCATCCTTAGAGATTGGACGAGTTTATGAGCACGGAGCATCGCACACAGGGGGGCGCGATCGCGTCTTTGGCGGGTGGAAGCTTCGCCGAGCAGCTGGATGAGCGCGCCTTTTTCGACGCGAACGACCAGCGCGACGGCGGCATGGATTTTCGAGCGTTCGGCAGCGCCATCTATCGCAGTCGCTGGCATGTTCTGGCGATCCTCGGCCTGAGCCTGATCGCCGGCGTGGCGATCATCATGATCACGCCGCCGCTGTTTCGCGCGCGCGCCAGCGTGGAGGTGAGCCAGCAATCGACCAAGGTATTGGGGACCGAGGAGACCGAGCCGGTTTTGGGCGGCGCCGAATTCGACCGCTTCCTCCAGACCCAGGTCAATCTGCTGGAAAGCCGGGCGCTGGCGGCGCGGGTGGCGACAAGCCTGCGCCTGGCCGCCGATGACCGGTTCGTGGTCGCGATGGGGGATAAGTTCGCGGAAGGCGCCACCGCCGAGCGGCGGCAGCGGATGGTTACCGATCTGCTGCAGAAGAACCTGCGCATCAGCCTGATGCCCAATTCACGCATCGTCGAGATCATCTTTACCAGCCGCGATCCGGCCACCGCGATGCGCATCGCGAACAGCTATTCCGACAATTACATCCAGAACAATATCGAGCGGAAGTTCTCGACTACCACCTATTCGCGCGAGTTCCTCAGCACCCAGCTTGCGCAGGCCAAGCAACGCCTCGAGGGATCGGAGCGGGAACTGATCGACTATTCCCGCGCGGCGAAGCTGATCGACGCAAGCGGTGGCGCCGATGCGCAGCGGGACCAGGAGGCAGGGCCAAGATCGCTGACCACCGCCAATCTGGTGAATCTCAACGAAGCCTATATCGCGGCGGAAGCGCGGCGCATCCAGGCGGAGGAGCGGTGGCGGCAGGCGAATGGGGCGCCGCTGCTCGCGCTGCCCGAGGTGCTGGCAAATCCGGCGGTGCAGGCATTGGAGGAGCGGCGGGCCGAACTGCAGGCCAATCTGGGGCAGCTCCGTCAGCGCCTGCAGCCGGATCACCCCACGGTGGCCCAAGCGGCGGCGCAGTTAGGTTCGATCGACCGGCAGCTCAATGCCCTGGCCGCCAACGTCAAGCAGTCGTTGCTCGAGCAGCAACGCACCGCGACGCGTCAGTCGCAGGCGCTTGCCCAGCAGGTGGCGCAGCTGAAGGAAAGCACCCTTTCCGAGCAGGACCGCAGCGTTCGCTATAACATCCTGAAGCGAGAGGTTGATACGAGCCGCCAGCTCTACGACGGGCTGTTGCAGCGATATAAGGAGGTAAGCGCCGAAGCCGGGGCCGCCGCGAACAACGTTATTGCGGTGGACACGGCGGAGATCCCGAAGGAACCGGTGTCTCCCCGTGTCGGTGTCATCCTCGTGCTGGGGCTGATTGGCGGGCTGGCGGTTTCCGCCTTGTTCGTCTTTGCCCGCGAGCAACTCGACGACTCGATCCGCGATCCGCAGGATCTCGAGGCCAAGCTCCATCTTGCCCTGATGGGGGTGGTGCCAAAGGCGCAGGACACGCTGCTCGATATCCGCAATACGAGCCTCCGGTCCGCCATTACCGAAGCCTATCAGTCGGTCCGCACCGCGATCGAGCTGTCGTCGCCGAACGGCCTTCCCCGCTCGCTGCTGCTGACGAGCAGCCGGAAGGGCGAGGGCAAGACGACGAGCGCCCTGTTCATCGCCAAGGCGTTTGCGGATGTCGGGCGCAAGACGCTGCTCATCGACGGCGACCTGCGCAAGCCGTCGTTGCATAGCCTGCTCGGCGTGCAGAAGGATATGGGTGGAGGTCTTTCCAGCCTGCTCGCGCGGCGCAGTGCGCCCGAGAGCGCGATCCTTCCGACGGGCTTCGAAAACCTGTCGTTCATCCCCAGCGGCCCACCGCCGCCCAACGCCGCGCAGTTGCTCGGCGGTGCGCCGGTCGCGGATCTGCTGCGTGGCCTTCAGGATGCATTCGACGTGATCATCGTCGATGGGCCGCCGGTACTCGCACTGGCGGATGCCGTCGAACTCGCCAGCCAGGTGGAGGCGACCCTCTTCGTCGTCGCGGCCGGCGGGGCGCATTACGGCCAGGCCAAGCAGGCGGCGCGACGCGTGCGGGGAGCCGCGTTGCACCTGCTCGGCGGCGTCGTGACCAAGCACGATCCCGGGCTGTGGAAGGGCGAGGGCGATTACTACATGTACGATTATGGTTGAGCGCTGACGACGCCGGGATCGGCGGCGCGATCCGTACCCAACGTAAAATGGCGCACGCGACCTTCATCGCGTGCGCCATTTTTGCTTATGGATCGGGGCGGGCGGTGCAGAGGCCGTCGATCGACGCGCGACAGGCGGTAGCTCCGGCCTTTCCGCCCGCGATCAGGGCTGAAACAGCGTCTGCAGATGGGCTTCGTAGCTGTCGACCACTCGGTCCGGCGTGAACATTGCGCCCATCGCCAGCGCGCCCGAACTGTAGCGCGCATAGTCTTCGGAAGCGATCTGCCGGAACAGGCCGAGCTTCTCGGCGAGCGCGGCGGCGCTGTCGCCATCATAGAGTTCGCCGCAAACGCCGGGGGTGACGACTTCCGGGTTTCCGCCCACCTTCGACGCCACGACGGGCACGGCGAGGCCATAAGCCTCGTAGATCACGCGTGGCAGCGGCTCGTTGTACACGGACGGGCAGATCACCAGATCGACCATGTCGTAGAATTGCGTCGCCGGCTGCCAGCCGATGAAGTGGATGCACGGATGGTCCTTCGCGAGCGCCCGCAACTGCGCGACATAGTCGGGCGCGCCATCGCCGGCGATGACCAGCGACCAGTCTCTGCCTTCCTGCGGCAGCTTGCCCGCCGCTTCGATCAGCGTCTCGACGCCCTTGGTCGGGGCGAGCCGACCGATATAGCCGAAGCGGATCGGTGCGGTGTCGTCCAGCGTGCGGTGCGCCGATGCGAGCGGCTGGTCGTTGACGTTCCACTGCACCGCGCACGGCTTCTCCCGGCCGAACGCGCCATGGCGGCGGTGCGTCTTGGCGACGAACTCGCTATTGGAGAGGAACAGGTCCACATGCTGCACCTGGTGTCGGTTGATGGTCCGGACGACCTGGCAGCTCGCGCACAGCGTTTCGCAGTTCTTGCCCGCCCGGTACATGCCGGATCGGCTGCAGATCAGGTAATAGTCGCGCATCGTGTGGATGAGGCGGGCGCCGCTGCGCTTCGCCGTCCGCAGGATGGCGGTGGAGAAGCCGTCGATGATGCTGGTGTTGATCACCTCGGGGCGCAGATCCTTGAGCAGGCGGCGAAGATCCCGGACTGCCCAGGGGTTGTACAGGTCGAGGAGATGCCACAGCGCCTTGGCGGCGCCAGAATGCGGCTTCTTGTCGTGCGGCCAGTAGATGTTGCGGATCGGCAGGACGTGCAGGGTCGGCTTGCCCGGGCCGGTGATGCCGGCATCGGCGGCGGCGCGCAGCGTTGCCGCCTCTTCGCCGGTCGGGCAGAGGCGCAGCACATGGACGTCGTGGCCGCGATTGGCGAGGCCCTCGGCGAGGGTCTGGACGGATTTCGCGCCGCCACCCACCTGGTCGGGGCGGTACGAGCGGATGATGAAGAGGATGCGCCTGGAAGCCATCGGCCTGTGCCCTTGTTGAAACATGTTGCGTGTCTGCCCGGGTGCTTCCCGCATCAGCGGTCGAGGGCAGACCTGTAGATGGCGGTGATCTCGCGATGCAGGCGCGGCATGCTGAAGCGTTCGGCGACGGTTGCCGCCATGCGGTCGCGGAATGCGGGCAGCTGGGGCCCCAGCGCCGCGATGTCGCGCACCGCCGCGCAAAAATCCTCGGCATCGGCGGCGAGCCAGCCGGTGCGTCCCGGATCGATCATCTCGACGATGCCCCCGGCCGGAAAGCCGATGACCGGCAGGCCCAGGGCCATCGCCTCCATCACCGAGCGCGGCAACGGATCGGGCGTCTCGGAAGGCACCAGCACGACGTCGAGTCCGCCATAGATTGCCGCCAACCCCTCGAAGCTGCCGTCGAAGCGCACCGCATCTTCCAGCCCGAGCGCCGCAACCGTCTGGTGCAGCGTTTCCAGATACCCCCGATCCTCCGCCGTCGCCTCGCCCCGAATGCGCAGCGTGACGTCGAGCCCCTGCGACCGTGCGGCGTGGAGCCACTGCAAGGCGAGATGATGGCCCTTGAACGGATGGATGCGGCCGCAAATCCCCAGGACCGTGCCGGGGTGCGGCGCCGGGGACGGAAGCGTGGCCATTCCGGGCGCGATGGCATTGAACACGACCGACACGTTGCCGGGCAGATCGGGGGCGGGCCAGCAGGCGCGGCTCACCAGCACGACCTGGTCGGCGGCGCGGGGGAGCGCGCGCCATATCAGCCGCTCCGTCGGCCGGACGGCGATGTCGCGCACGTGGAAGAGGGCAGGCGCGCCCCCGATCCGGCGCGACAGCGCGGCGATGCAATGCGCCTTCATGCCGTTGCTGTGGACAAGATCGATCCCGTGGCGGCGGACGATCGCCTTGAGCCCCTGCGCGGCGCGGCGCCAGTCGCCCGCCGCTGCCCACACGCTGGCCGGGCTGATCGGCCGCCGGATTGCAGCCACCTGACCGAAATCGAGAACCTCGAACGGAATGCCCTCAGCGGCGGCACGCGCAGACACCGGCCCTTCCGCCGGTACGATGAGCAGGGGGCGCACGTGCGGATTGCGCATGATGTCGAACAGCGACCGCTCCGCGCCCCCCTTGAAATTCGAGACGGGTGAAAGGAACGCAACATTATATGGCATGTGCCTAGACCTTGTAGTGCGCCCGATACCATTCCACGAACTTCGCAACCCCTTCGCGAACCCCGGTCCGGGGCCGGTAGCCGGTCAGGGTCTGGAGCAGCTGCGCGTCGGCCCAGGTGGCGGGAACGTCGCCGGCCTGCATCGGCAGCAGGTTGCGCTTCGCCTGCCTGCCCGTGGCGGCCTCGATCGCTTCGATGAAGTCGGTCAGCTGGACGGGTTCGGAATTGCCGATGTTCACGATCCGCCAGGGCGCCACCGGCGAAAGGCTGTCGCCTGCGGGAACGGCATCCCCCTCGGCCGGGCGCACCGGCGGCGTGCCGATGAGCAGGTAAATGGCTTCGACGAGATCTTCGACATAGGTGAAGTCGCGCTTCATGTCGCCATGGTTGTAGACGTCGATCGGGCGGTCTTCGAGAATCGCCTTGGTGAACTTGAACAGCGCCATGTCCGGGCGCCCCCACGGTCCATAGACCGTGAAGAAGCGGAACATGGTGACCGGCAGTCCGAACAGATGCGCATAGCTGTGCGCCATGTTCTCGGTCGCCTTCTTCGTCGCCGCATAGAACGACATCTGGTGATCGGCCTTGTCGGTCTCGCGATACGGCATCTCGGTATTGGCGCCGAAGGCCGAGGAGGTCGAGGCGAGCAGCAGGTGCTGCGGCGGATGGGCGCGCGCGGCTTCCAGCAACTCGAACGTGCCGACGATATTGCTTTCCAGATAGGAACGGGGGTTTTCGATCGAGTAGCGAACCCCCGCCTGGGCCGCGAGATGGACCACGACCTCCGGCGCTTCTTCCGCGAACAGCTCGGCAAGCAGGCCCGGCGTTTCGACATAGCCCTTGATTGAGCGGAAGTGGTTGGATCGGGTGAGAGTCGCCAGCCTGCTCTCCTTGAGGGCGACGTCGTAATAGTCCGTCATCGCGTCAAGGCCGACGACGCGAAACCCCTCGGCCAGCAGGCGAGCGCACAGGAAGGAGCCGATGAAGCCGGCAGATCCGGTTACCAACGCGGTACGCATGATGTCTCCTTACTTGGTTAGTCGGTCACGCGCCGGGGCTTCCTTGGCGATCGCTTCAGCAATGCAAGTGCTGTGGTCGCGAGGGAATGCGGGAACGCTTCATCCATCTGGACTGAAGAATGATCCCCGAAGGCTTGTCTTGCCGCGCGAATTTCAGTCCTGGCCGATGCCATTTCCCCAGGGTGTTATCGTAGCGGCGGTCTAATCAAGACCGTGCGACGAGATCGTCCTGGCCTTCGCGTGGCGGCATCTCGCCCCAATTTGTAGATGAAGCAAATAATGGTCATGTTTGCTATATCCGGAAGTCGGTGGGCGAGCGATCTAGAACTGGTGGTTGGTCCTCTAGAGGAACTATGCTGGACTGCACAGATTTGGCATCTGTGGCAAGTAGGTTTGGGGTTAGTGAAGTATAAACTTGTCTGGTTTGGGTTTGCACTGCGAAAATTGACGTGGGGTTAGACAGTATTTAACGCGTGGTCTGGTGAAAGTCATTTCGCCCTGAAGCTGCAGGCGGAGATTGGAACCTGTGGACTCTGCCTTCGGAGAGACAGAGACAGGTATTTTGACGTCCTGACCTGCCCCCGGTTGGCTCCCTCGCTTTGATGTAGAGTCTGCCCCAAGGAAGGAGCAGAGGAATGAGGAAGAGCCGTTTCACCGAGGAGCA
>NZ_JAATJB010000030.1 GCF_011927635.1 Sphingomonas trueperi | reverse complement strand
CCGGCGTAAACCGCTGACGTCCCATACCAATCTCCAATTCTCACGCCCCGCAGGGCTCTCTTCAGAATTGGACCAGTTTTTCCAAGGCAGACCACCAGATCGAGGACATCCGCGCGCGCGGCGAGGATCTGCAGTCTGCGACGCAGAAGGTCGCCAGCGCCCAGCGCTCCGAGCCGGGCAGCACATCGTCGGCTGACGACGGGATTGTGGATGCCGAGTTCGAGGAGGCGGACGACGCGAAGAAGTGATCCGGTCCGTTCCGCTGATCACTGTTTGGTGAAGTGGCGCCTGCCGCTTGCACGGATGAATGAAGGCTCGGTCAAATGAACCAGGACGACATCGCTGAAGGAGGGCAGTCTCCGGAGCCGCAGGAGCAAGGGGTGGAGAAGCCCGAGTCCAAGCAGGCGGCCGCATCGGAAGCCGACGAGCTGCGGGAGCGGCTCCTGCGTGCGCTGGCCGATGCCGAGAATGCCAGAAAGCGAGCCGATCGCGCGCGTGCCGAGGGGCGCGAAACCGGCATTGCAGACCTAGTCTCGAAGATCGTTCCCGCTCTCGACAGCCTCGATCTCGCCATCGAGGCGGCCAGCCGGACGGAGGAAGGAACCCGGCCGAGTGTCGATGCCCTGTTAAACGGGCTCCGGGCGACCAGTCGCGCGTTCCTCGATGCGCTGGTCAAGGTTGGCGTCGAGCGAATATGCCCCGGTACGGGCGAGGCGTTCGACCCCAACATCCACGATGCGATCTCATCGCGATCTGATGACGAGACCGGTGATGGCCTGGTCCTGGAGACCCTCCAGCCCGGATACAGGGTTGCAAGCCGGCTTGTGCGGCCCGCGCGCGTCGTGATTTCAAGGGCGAGCTGAGCGAGGAGGCGGATCCGATGATACGGTTCGCCTCCGCCGCTGACGCCCCCGGAACACGGCAGAGCTTTGGCCGGCTGCTGCGGCGCTCGGCCCGGTCCACAAGGGGCAACTGGTGGTGCGGCGTGCTCGCCCTCGTCTCGGCCGCGCATGTCGACCCGGCGCCTGCGAAAAGCGAGCCCCAGCTCCCGACTTTCGAAGTCCGCGAGGTCGGCAGCGGCGATCGGCCGAGCTATGAAATCGCAATCCTCGCCCCGACTCGCTGGCCTGACCGGTCGGTGCGGACGGGCTTGCTGAGGAAAGCGGCGCAAGTCGCTGCAGGCCGAGGGGCGCGCTGCTTTGCGATCGAACGCGCGCAGTTAAGCCGCGATGTGTCGTATGTGCCGCTCCGATCCGGCCATATGACCGTTTCGACGAGCGGAAGCGCGGCCGAATGGCGCCGTTACTGGCGGCTCTATCAGCATGTGCTCGACAAGCCAGGCGTTCATTTTGGCCTCGGATCTGCACCTCGAATAGGAAGCAAGGTAGTCGAGGGGCGGATGATCATTCGTCTCTGCGGACCTGGTGTCGAGACGTCGGGCGATCTCTTCGAAGTGGAACAGATTTTGTCACGCATTCACACTTCCGACCCAGCCGGAAGCCGTTGATGGTCTGATCCTCTCTCTGCGACCTCGTCTTTGCAGATGTTCTCGCGAGTCAAGGTGGCGGAGTAGGCGTATGTCCGTTGTCGTCCTGATGATCGAGCACCTCGGTAAGGTCTTCCTGTCGACGCACCCGAACCATGCAATCGCCTGGTCCACCCTTTTGTCCTACGTGAACGGCGCCTGGGCTGAACATTTCCCCGATCGGCCGCCTCCAGACAACGAGGAAGAACGCGTCACGATGTTCTTCGCGGGGGAGGGGGACGAGTATGTCATCGCGGAGGCGGACGTCGAGACCGACACGACGCTGCATTAGGCAAGTGCCTGCTGGTGCACGACTGACGTCCGCTGCCCCGTCAGAGCGAAGGATCACGCGTCCGTTCGGTCCCGGATCGGCTCCACATCCTGGGCGAGTGGGGACCGGGCGCCAGCTGGCGGCGACAGCATCGCCAGCAATTCCGCCAGGTCCATCGACGCGAAGCTCACGGAACTGTCCGCCACGCCATACGGCATGATCAGGCGGCCGGCGTGCGCCAACGCCCCGCAGGTGTAGACGACGTTGGGAACATAGCCTTCGCGTGCTTCATCCGAGGGCGAGAGGAGCGGCACTGCTGTTCGGCCGATAACGCGGCTGGGGTCATCCCGATCGAGCAGCAGCGCCCCGATGGAATATTTGCGCATGGCGCCGACGCCGTGGGTGAGCACCAGCCACCCTTCTTCCAGCTCAATAGGTGATCCGCAGTTGCCGATCTGAATGAGCTCCCAGGCATATTCGGGGCGGGCAAGAAGTTCGCCATGCTCCCAGCGATTGAGATCGGAGGAGCGCAGCAGATAAAGGCTTTCGCCATCCTGCCTGCCGATCATCAAATAGTCTCCGTCGAAACTACGCGGGAAGAGCGCCATGCCCTTGTTGCGTGCGGCGCTGCCTTGGAGCGGACGAAGCTCGAACGTCTCAAAATCGCGGGTCTCGAGGATTTCCGAGGAGATCGCCTTGCCGCTGTAGGCGGTATAGGTACCGTAATAGGTAAAGCCGCCATCATCCTGCTCGAACCGTACGAGGCGTAGGTCCTCCAAGCCGTTGCGCTGCGCGGGCGTGAATGGAAACAGCACCATCTCGTCGAGACGGTTGCTGCAGTCATGGCGGCGAAAGACGACTCTGCCATCGTCGTGGCTCTCGGCTTTGGCGGCGACTGCAAGATCCGGTTCCGGCTCGAGTTCGAGCGAGCCGTCTGGAAGGACGATGCCTTGGCGGAACGTCACCGATGAGATGTGCCCCTCGCCGACGGCGCGCAGGGACAGGATGAAGCGCAATGCGCCATGCGGGAGCCCCGTCTGGTCAGGATGAGGCACGATGCTCGGGTTCATGACAGCAGCGGCACCGAACGAATATTCATGGCAAAAATAGGCGCCGATAAGCTGCCGCTGCGAACGGTCTAACGAACCGGTGAGACCAATGTCGGTCGCGACCTGATCGTATCGCTCTTCGAAAACCTTGCGAATCTCACGGTGCCGGCTCTCGAAATCCGCGAGCACGAGGGCAAGCTCCGCTTGGGTCGTGCGGCCGTCCATCGCCCGCACGGCAGCGATGATCCGGCGCATCCGCTCATTATCGACAGGATTGAGGTGCCGCGGCTCCGACGCGATTTGCAAGGGCCGGACGACCACTCTGGAAGGGTTCGGAAGGAGGTGCAGGCTGGATTGGATCAGCGGCATGCCTTGCCTCCGGACGCGGCCACCTGGCGCTCCTCGCTTGTGTCCAACGCGGCCGCCTCGTTGCGCAAGCGCGCGATCGCCAGGGCGGCAAACTGGAAGGCGAGGATGGATTCTGCGCCTTGGTTGAGGTTCACCCGATCCACCTGCAGGCCATCGTAGCAACCGCCATCGGGGCTCGCGATCCGGACGCCGAGATCATTTGCGCCAAGATACCAGGCAAACGCGGCTTCGGCATGGTCCCGCCATCGGCGATCGCCGTCCTGCGCGAATGCGAGCGTGCAGGCATCGATCGTCGCCCAGGCCTCGAGCGGCTGCTGATCGAAGGCACGCGGCGGTTGAAAGGCCGCGCCGAAGCTTTGGGTGCCGACCGGCCGGAAATGGCCTTCCGGAGCGGTCTGCTGGCGCCGGAGCCAGTCCAGCGCCTCCAGGGCGTCCTGTCGCATGTCCGTGCGACCGAGAACGGTACTCGCCAGCAGCAGTGCTTCCGGCAGGCGGGCATTGTCATAGGCAAGGACCGGCTCGAACCACGTCCAGGCGTCCCGCCTTACTGTACGAAGCAGGTCGAGCAGCTCCCCGGCGAACGATTCAAGTTGAAGCCTTGCCGGTCGGTGGCCCGGGTACACGCTGAGATGCGCTGCTAGGCCGAGAATGGCGAAGGCGCGGGCGCGGGGGCTGGTGAGGAATGCGCTTGCCGGGATCACCTTGTCTGCGAGCGCCGTCGCCCAGAGCTTGAGACCGTGATTGCGGGTGAGCTCGGCCGTACGGCCGATCGCCCAGACAGCGCGGCCGAAGCTGTCCTGCGAGCCTTCCTGTTCGAGCCAGTTCCGGTTGAAAGCCATGAAGTTGCGAAAGCGCTGTGACTGCTCGTTCCAGGCAAGGTCGACGAACGAGGCGTAGGTAGGCGCCAGGGCAAGCGCGCGCTTGGCCTCGATTCGCTCTGCTTCGAACTGCGTGGCGAGCATCAGCGCGCGGGCGTTATCATCGAGGCAATAGCCATGGCGCCGGTCGGGGACGGTGGACCGACTGTGCTGCAGCATACCGCACCCATCGGTCAGCCGCGCCACGGCGCTGAGGCTTGGCTTCGGCGGCTTCGACTTGGAGGCATGGAGCTGCACGACGCCCGGCTTACCAAAGACCTCGATGCGCGCCCGCTGAAAAAGCGTCGTATAGCGCTCCGCCACCACAGGCCAGATCATGTCACGGCCGGCTTGATAAGCGTTGCGCCGCATCTCGTCGCGAAGGTTCCTGTTGGACAGAACGGCGCCCACGGATCCGGCGAGCGCCTCGGGCGAACCGAAGGGGACCAGCTGACCGCGACGCCCGGCGAGCAACTCCTGCGCGTGCCAATAGGGGGTAGAGATCACCGCCTTGCCCAAGCCGACAGCGTAGGCGAGCGTTCCGCTCGTGATCTGCGCCTCGGAGAGATAGGGCGTCACATAGATGTCGCAGGCCGAGAGCCACGCCTGCAAGGTCGGCGCGTCGACATACTCGTTCACGAAGCGCACATGGCTCTCGAGACCGAGGCGGCGGACGCGACTTGCCAGCTCGTCGCGGTAGCGTTCGCCCTCGCGCGCCGCCAGATGAGGGTGCGTCGCGCCGAGGACGATGTATACGAGATCTGGATGGTCCTTCACGAGGCGATAAAGCGCTTCGATCATCACCTCGATGCCCTTGTTTGGGGAAAGCAGGCCGAAGGTCAGGATGACGCGATGGCCGTCGAGCCCGAAGCGGTGCTTGTGGAAGGCTGGGTCCAGGAAGGGCAGATCGGGGATGCCATGCGGGATCACGGCGATCTTGCCGGCCGCCACCTCCATGTCACGGGTAAGAATCGTTCGGCCCATCTCGGTCATGACGACCAGGCGGGATGACCGCTCGGCGAGAGCGCGCATCACCCGTCGTTGATCCGGGTCGGGCTGCGTCAGCACCGTGTGAAGCGTCGTCACGACCGGCGCCCGAAGCCTCTCGAGCATCGGCAGCAAGTAGCCGCCTGCCTTCCCACCGAAGATGCCGAATTCATGCTGAACGCAGATGACGTCCGGATTGAGCGCATTGAGGTGGTCCGCAGCCGCCAGGTAGGCGTCGGGATCGTCCTGCGCGATCTCGTAGCCTACTTCCTCCGGGTAGCGGTGCCGCGTCCCAGGATCGTTCATCGCGACAGTGGAGAGACTGGCGTCGGGCGATATCTGGCGCAGCGCGTCGTGCAGATCGGCGGTGAAAGTCGCGATGCCGCAGCGTCGAGGAGGGAAATTGCCGATCAGCGCGATGTGGCGAACCGGCGGCGTCAGAGCATAGCCGTTCATCTTACTCTCCATTCCGGGCGTCTTCGAGATCCGTGTCGCCGATCCCTTTTCCTGCTCACGAGGCGGCGGGCGTGGCGATCGACAGGGCGGCGGTTCGCTGCGGTCGTCGCGGTGGCGGAGGCGTCGCTTGACTGGCGCGTTGCACCAGTCGTCGTACCTCCTGGGCACGCTCCCGCGGGATCACCAGCACGACGTCATCCGTGGCAACGATAACGAGATCGGACACGCCCAGCGCGGCAACGCGGGGCCCGCTCGTCCGAATGAGGCATCCGTGGCTTTCCAGCGCTAGGACATCGCCGTGCAGCGCATTTCCGCTGTCGTCCTGCGCTTCGATCTCATGAAGCGCATCCCAGCTCCCGATGTCGGACCATCCCACGTCGACGGGAACCACCGCCATGCGCGCGGCGTGCTCCATCACGACATAGTCGATCGATTTCGCCTCCACGGATGCGAAGGTGGCTCTATCGGGAATCACTCGATTGCCCTCGCGATCGGCGGTCGCCAAAGCCTTGCGAACCGATCCGAGAAGTCCCGGCGCGTGAACCGAGAGTTCCTCGATGAGGCGGTCCGAGCGGAGGAGGAAGATGCCTGCGTTCCAAACATATCGGCCATCGGCAAGCATGCGTTCCGCGCGTGCCGCCTCTGGCTTCTCGACAAAGCGGTTCACCCGGCAAATCTCGCCGGAGAGCGGCTCTCCCATGTGGATATAGCCATAACCGGTCGCGGGGCGGTCTGGAGTGATGCCGAACGTCACCAGCCAGCCATCCTGGGCCAGGGGAAGAGCCCGATGCACGGCTTCGCCGAAGGACTCCACGTCCCTGATCACATGATCGCTCGGCATGACCAGCAACAACGCGTTCTCATCCGTGCATTCGAGCGCCGCCATGGCGAGGGCGGGGGCGGTGTTGCGCCCGATCGGCTCGAGGAGCAGCCGGGAGGGTGGGCATCCCACCGCTTCGAGCTCTCCGAGGATCTGCCGCTCATGGTCCTGGCTGGCGACGACGACGGGGGAGCTTGCTTGCGCGATGCTCCTGGCGCGCAAAGCCGTCTGCTGCAGGAGGCTTTCTTCGCCTGCCAGTGGAAGGAACTGCTTCGGCGTCTGCTCTGTGGAGAGTGGCCACAGTCTCGTCCCTGCGCCGCCGGAAAGGATGACGGGGATGAGCTGCATGAATCAGGCCTTTGTCGCGAAGTCCCGCCATGGGAGCGGCGCGCTCCAGGGACACTTTTCCGATTTCCTTTCAGCTTTGGGCGCGATCCTGATGGCCGCACCCGCCGCCAAGGCTACGTGAGGGTAAGGAGGGCGCGGCTGCCCCGCCCTGCGCTAGATCAGTCGTAGCATCACTGCCTGCTCATGAGGCCGGCTGTCGCGAGCGGCGGCGCTCTGGATCAGAGAAACCGCTGGCCGGCATGGTCGCGGAACCGGTCGGCCGAGCGGACATAGTCCGAGAGGACTTGCACCGTCTTGTGGCGGCTGACCTCCTGCATCTTGAAGATCGTCGCGCCCTGACTGGCTGCTTCGGTCAGGAACCCCGCGCGCAGCGAGTGACCGGAGAATTTGGCGGCGTCGTAGCCGGCGGCACCGGCATAGCGCTTGACCAAGCGCGCGACTGCCTTGTCGGACATCGGCTCGCCGGTAAGTTGGTCGCTGCGGGTGAGGCGGCGGAACAGCGGGACCGTCGCTTCCTGCGCGGGCGTGCGGACAACTTCGGCCTCCAGCACCCGCACGGCGCTGATCCATTCGAGCAGCAGCGCCTTCGGGCGCAGCCGGGTGCCTTCGGGGATCGCGATCGTCGTGCCTTCGCCGGCTTGGTCCGTTTTGGTGGTGCCGAGGTAGAGTTCGATCCCGTGGTCGAGGATGCCGACATTCTCGAGCGTCAACGCCACCAGCTCGGAACGGCGCAACGCGGCGGCCATGCCGATCGCGAGCGCGGCACGATCGCGACGGGCGCGCAGGCCATCGCCCTTGATCTGCGCCAGCATGTCGCGGAGCGCGGTGGCGTCTGCGGGCTCCTTGCGGGTTTTCTTGGCCCGCTTTTCGTTGCGGATGCCGGCAAGCGCCTCGCGCAGGCCGCCCGCTTCCGGGTGCGCGGCCGGCGCTGGATAGTTGCTTGTGCGATGATGGTGGCCGATCGCGGCCACGCGCCGTTCGATGGTGCTTGGCTTAAGACCGGACGCGGCCTGGTTCGCGACGAACGCGGCAATCTGTTCCGGATGTGCCGGCATCGCTACGAGGCCGCGCGTGCGACACCAGTCGGTGTAGATGATCCAGTCGGAGTTATAGGCGCGATGGGTCGCGGCGGCGCGCGCGGCTTTCTTGTAGGCGGCCGCGCGTTCGAGATCCTCGTGGAGCACGGCAAGCATCGCGGCGTCGGGCGCCAGCGCCGGCAGCGTGACGGGCTCGGGCTCGGCTTGGTCGGGACTTGGGTCGTGCAAGATCGGTGCCGCAGTTCGATGGACTGTCAGCGCCGGTTTGCCACCTGTAGGTTTTCCTTAAATGGTGGACGGCATCTGCCCGGCGGCAAGCTCCCGAAATAGTGGATTTGTGCCTGAACTGGACGTCACCATCTTCGCCTTAGGATCGAACCCACATCGGCGTTAGTCGGCGCTCATGGCATCAGATGTAGTGCCGAAACGGCAGCGGCGGTGCGGTAACGGTATGGGGCGATGCCATCAGGATCTCACCCACCCGGTCCGCGAACTTGAGCGTCACGGGCAGGGCGCTCGCGAAATCGCAGGCGTTGTAGTTGACCTTGGTGAGCGCAAGGATGTCGCCGAGCACCTCTACGATGTCCCCTTCGCCATGCGTCACGTCGACGGTGAGCGGCTTGGGTGTCTCGAACCCTTGATAACCTGCCAGCCGGGGTACGAACCCCCGCGCCCAAAGGTAACCTGACCAGTCACCCACGGTAAGGGCCGTGCCGCGCAGGACCGGTGTCGACGCGGAGGGGCGGAACAGCCGAACGTCATCGAGCTGCTTGATCCTGACTCCTACCAGCTGTGTTTCAGTGGGTACTGCGCTGCAAAAGCCGTCCCACTCATCGTCGGAAAAGCGGTGACGCCCATGGATGAACAGCTGGTTCGGTGGCTTGCCGTGCTTGAGCTTATAGCCCTCGACCACCGAGGTCATCAAATTCGCCGCCGCGCTCCTCGACAGGTGATATTCCTTGCGCTCGTCGGAGTACCAGGGGCCAAGGGCGCCGCGAAAGACGAGGCCGTCGCCTGAGTTGAGGAACATCTGCGCGGCGCAACAGGCCTCGCCCGTTGCCGCAGGCGTGTCGTCGTTCTTGAACACCAGTCCGACGTAGCACACGCCAGGCCGGACATGGGCTAAGGCCCAAGGCTTCGCGTCCATCTTGAAGTAGAGCGTGGTGCAGAAGTTCCAGGCAACCGTGGCCTCGTCCTGAAGGCCGCGTCGGCGGTCGTTGGCTATGTTGAGGTTGCGGTCGACCAGCGTGCTTTCGAGGATCAGCTGGAGGACGACGCCGTCCTGCAGCAACTCGGCTTTCAGCTGGTGGTGGAAATTGTTCGAGAACAGGTAAGTTTCGGCATCCCGCACCGTGTCGGGGAACAGGTCGCCGCCCATCTGGAAGAAGCGTTTGGCGTCCTTGAAGCTCGTGATGTCGGAGGGGGTGCGCTCGTCCTTGGGCGGTGGTGCGACCTGGGGGCGTCCATAGCGATAGACGACGTCCGGAACGACAACGAGCCAGACGTCGGGACGGCGCTCCTCGGCGCGGATGTGCGCGCGGATCGCGTCGGCGAACAGCAGCACCGTGGAACGAACCGCGTCGGCGCGATTGTTCTTCTTGATGCAATGATCGATGTCGCCGCTCTTGACCGCTAGCTCGACCATGCCGCGGGTCGGCAGCGGGATGCCGAAGCAGGCCTCGAAGCCCGGCCATGCGGGTGCCCATAAGACGGGCTTGCCCTTCGCATCGACTTTGCCGGGTATATGCAGGCTGATCCGCTCTAACCAGCGGCGGGATAGGCCGACGCCGCTCTCCGTCCCGATGACGCCCAAGCGTACCTGGGAGCGGCCATCTGGACCTTCGAGCGGCCCGAAGAGGAAGAGCCCATCTTTTGGCGCTTCCATCTGCTGCCCGTGACCGAACTCGAGCAAAGGCTCGGCGATGCGGTGCGTGAGGATGCTCATGCGTCGGCCTCCTCCGGTATCTCATCCCGGTCAAAGGCCGTTTCGAAGTCCTCTGACAGAGTTATCTGGCCTCCGTCGTCTTCCTCGGCTCGGCGGTCTTCTTCCGCGGCGAAGCTGACTGGAAAGTCGAAGCTCATCGGTAAGCTAGCGACGGTGAGGCGCTCACCGGACGCGGCAATGTCTAGTGCCGCTTCACCTTCGGCAAGCCAGCCCATCGCGGCGAGCAGCATGTCGCGCCATTTGTCATTGAACCAGGACCGCGTGAGGCGCAATCGGATGCGCTGCAGCTGTTCACCCGGGAGCGGGGTTCGGCCGTCGGTCGTCACCGCAACATTGGCATGGACCCGGAAGAGAGCATCCGGCCAGAGCTTGGGTTGAGCGACAAGGCACAGGTGCCAGCGCCGATCCTTGAACTTGCCGCTCAGGACACGGTCGACCCGATGTCCATCGCTCAGCGTCAGCTTCACTCTTCCGTCGATGAGTCCGTCGGGGAAGAAGCGGCCTCGGGCGCCCGAGGCGAAATCGACAGGAAGTAGCCCGAGACGATGCATGGCCAGGTCCCAGTGCTGACGCATCAAATTGACGGCGATCCGCCGTGCATTGGAACGCTCACCGAAGTGGCGGCTATAGGTACCGTCGATCACGCCGTTGAATGGCAAGCTGGCGCGCGCCTTCAAAGGCGGAGCGCCGTTGTCGAGACGCTCGATAGCATCGGGTCCGCAGAAGGCGATGGCGCCTCCCTCGTGAAGCACATGGGGAACACGCGTAAACTGGCTCCAGGCTTCCAGCTGCGCAGTCGTTCCCTTCGCCTCCAGGATCCAGACGTCGGGCCTCGCCCGGAGTTCGAACCAGTTGCTGTAAAGCGTCTCGGGATTTGGAGTGACCAGCTTTCGACCGTCCTCTTGGGCAGCAACGATCATCGCAAGCTGCTCGGCGTCCGGATGCTCGACCTTCAGCACACGTGAGGTGTCGAGCGTTTCGAGCAGGGGCTGAAGACAGGCCGCCCAATTAGGGAACGCATTGTGTGCGTTCTGGCGGAGGATCTCTGTTGGGAAATCGCCGAAATCCACGTCGGCAATCCGGATCGGAATCATGAACTCCGCGTCGCCGAGCTTGCGACGCATGACGTCGCCGAGAGCGAGCTCCTTCTTTACGCCTTGCTTGCCGATATGCTCGGACACCACGACGATCTGCTTGATGGCCTCGTGCCGCAGCACGTGCTCGATCTTGTCCCAGAAATCGTCGCCACCCCGAAGCGCGCGAACGTCGACCCAGACCTTGTATCCGGCCGTGGTTAGGCGCCCGGCAAGCCACCGGGCGAAGCAATTGTCCTCAGGATTGGCGTGCGTGATCAGAATTGTGTCGCGCACCGGTGTCGGAGCGGTAGTCATGGGAGTCCCCGCCAGCAGAGTGCCGTACCTAAAAGCACGAACGTGCGACTACTCTGCCAGAGGGCGCACGTTGGTGATGGTGATGCCTACATCGGCACTCGCAAGTGGCCCGTCCGTTGTGAGCATCTCGGCTTGCAGGTCGATCGCCAAAGCAAGGCACGTCCGATCGCCGAGAGAAAGACCGAGCGCCTTCGTGGCTGGCCGGAGGTCGCCTACTATGAGTGCCTGGGCAGGAGTGAGCGGCCGGACATCAAGATGCAGCCCGCCAAGCGCCTCACGCACCTCGTCGAGCGGCAATCCCCGGTCCCGTAGCTTGGAGACGACCTCTGCGAGGTTGGCTGTTCCGATGATGCTGCGGGTCAGGACGTCGACTACCCTATCCGCCCCGGGTTCATCGTTCAGAAGACAGAGCAGGGCGGAGGCGTCGAGTACGACTTTGCTACTCACGCTCCGCCTCACGCCGACGCTCCGCGATCAGCTCGTCAGCCAAGCCGACGCCTTCGGGCACATACTTGCGCAGGATGGCGCGAGCACGCTCAAGTGCCTTAGGTACGGAACGTACCCGCAATTCGCCATCGTCCACATCGACGAGAACGGTGTCACCCGTGGTGATCCCGAGCTCACGGCGCATTGCCGCCGGGATCACGAGCTTACCACCGTCCACGATTTTGACCCTCTGTGCTTCCATCTGCACCAATCCCGCTGCTCTGACCTGTCCAACGGCTTTATACCGGAGGGCAACGTCGGACGCCAGCGTGCAGGGAGGGATCGATGCACGGCTGGTCACCGAAATATCGTTCATCAATAATGGAGCAGCTACTTAGACCCGGTCTGCTTAGCTAGGCTCCGTAGGACCGGCACTTGCCGTTCTGAGCCGCCTGCTGCATGATTGGCTCACAAGGGTATACCCAAGAAGGCCGGGCTGAAGTGACGAGCAAATGGCAGGCATCGAGATGAAGGCGGCGCGGGTTTACCTGCGTGTGAGCACGGACGAGCAGGACCTGACACGTCAGGAGAGCATCGTGGCGGGCGCGCGGGCGGCAGGCTTCTACATTGCGGCGGTCTACCGGGAAAAGGCATCAGGCGCGCGGCCCGACCGATCCGAGCTGCTGCGCATGGTGGCGGACCTGCAGCCGGGCGAGGTGGTGGTGGCCGAGAAGATCGACCGCATCAGCCGCCTGCCTCTGCCGGAGGCAGAGCTTCTGGTGGAGACGATCCGGGGCAGAGGGGCGCAGTTGGCGGTGCCGGGCATCGTGGACCTGTCTGACTTAGTAGCCGACAGCGCCGGCGTGGCGCGAATCGTGCTCGAGGCGGTGCAGGACATGCTGTTGCGCGTCGCGCTGCAGACGGCTCGGGATGACTATGAGACCCGGCGCGAGCGGCAGCGCGAGGGCATCGAAGTTGCGAAGAGGGCGGGGCGTTACACCGGCCGCAAGCCGGATCTCGCCCACCATCGACGCATCGTAGGTCTGCGCGAGGCGGGCATGAGCATCGCGAAAACCGCGGAGCTTGCCGGATGCAGCATCGCGCAGGTCAAGCGGGTGACGGCCCTGGACAGAGCGAAAGGTGCCGGAACGACTTCTGCACCTGCTGCTGATCCCAAGTGATTCAGTTCGGCGTCTGACGCGCTTCGATGCAGGGTTATGACACCTATAAACCCGCGGAAAAGCGAAGGCGGGGGGCAGTGTCACAACCGGACGGCTCCGACACCGTCCCGATTGGGATGGTATTTCGGGATTATGGAAGTAGATCGGTTAGCCGGTTCCACCTGAGACATCAGGAGCCACTTTGGGGTCCGGGTCCTGCGCCTTGCCGGTCGCGGGTGCCACCTTCTGGCTCGGCATAGCGGTGAGATAAGCAACGATCGCATCGACGTCCTTCTCGGCCACTGGCGCCTTATACACCTCACGCATCTTGGTGACGGTCGCCTTCCACTGATCCGCCGATAGCGCAGGCTGGGTCAGCGCCATGCTGGCTGAGTGGCACGAGGTGCAATTGGCATTGATGACGTCGGCGTGCGGACCGTCGGGGTAGGTCGCGTCGTCGGCCGGCAGGTCGACGCTGGTCGAGGCAAGCGAGAAGCCGCGCGCTGACACGCTGGCGGCCGGTGCCGGCTCAGACATCTCGGAGATCGGAACGGGCGCCTTGCGGCTGCTCGGCGCGCCGATCGAGACGAGGATGATGCCGGTCAGGCCGATCAGGCCAGCAGCCATCATGCCGGGAGACGGAGTCTTCATGATTTGCTCGCTCCTCAGGCCGCGATGATGGTGGTGGTTTCAATGTTGCCGCGCATGAACCCGCCGGGATTCCAGATCGGCTTCATCGGCTGAGCGACACCGTTGGTGTTCCAGCAGCGCACCATGATGGGGTTAGGCCCGCGTCTCAGCGGCACCCGCCCGTCCCAGCGCCGGAAGCTGTACCTGCCCTCGTCCGCTCCGAGCGTCGTCCTGTACCAGGTGCGGCCACCGTCCGACGACACATCGACCTTGGCGACGCCGCAATCGCCGCCCATTGCGATGCCGCCGACCGGGATCGACGCTTCATAGGCGATCGCCTGACCATCGGGCAGGCTGGTCATCCAGCTACGCGGGATCATGCGATTGATCGGTACGGTCGGGAAGTCCTTGGCACCGGGCGCGACATTCGCGCCGGGTGTCGCGGGGATCTTGTAGGCCTTGGCCATCCAATACTGGTCGTCAGGGCCGGGCAGTACCTCGATCGCGTTCAGCATCTTGACCCAATAGGTCGAGTACCAGCCCGGCACGATCAGCCGGCAGGGAAAGCCGTTGAGGAGCGGCAGTTGCTCGCCGTTCATGCCGAAGGCGATCATGACCTCGCCGTCGCGGGCATGGTCGATGTCGAGTGCCTTCTCGAAGTCAGGAGCGCCCGCCACGACCGGCTGATCGAGAGCGCCGAAGCGCACCTGCACCGCGCCTGCCTTGACCCCGGCGAGGTCGAGCACGTCGCGCAGGCGAACGCCGAGCCACTTGGCGTTGCCCATCGCGCCATTGCCCCATTGCGCGCCGGCGACGCGCGGCTGGAACAGCCCGCGGCTGTTGCCCGAGCACTGGTTCACCGCCGCCATCTCGACCCGTGGAAGGCGCAGCAGCTGAGCGAGGCTGATCGACAGCGGCCGATTGACGTGGCCGAAGACGTTGAGGCGGAAACTTTCGACGTCGATCGAGGTCGGTATGTCGGCCCAGTGCCAGCGGACGAAGAACTGGTCGTTGGGCGTGAACACCGACTTGTCGAAGACCTCCATCGGCGTCTCCAGCAAGGGTGGATGGACGCGCTGGAGGATCATGCTGCCCTTGCCGGGAAAGGCGCTGGTCATCGGCCGCTCGGCATTGCCGCCGGGCAGCTTCAGGTCGACGAGCTGCTGCGCCAGTGCCGGCGCGGCGGCAAGGCCGGCGGTGCCGAGCGCGGCATGGCTGAGGAAGCGGCGACGGCTGGTCTCACTCGCCAGCCCGGCGTCGAAATTGTCCATGACAAGGCTCTCCTGTGGCCAGTCACACTGGCGGATCGAAGGGGCATTCTGCAAGTGATCGGACCGACTGATCCGATCATCATGGCGGATCAGTTCGGGGTGGCGATGCAGGGAGAGACGAACAGGTTGCCCCGCCATGCACCGGCTAGCGTCTTGGCACCGACCAGCAGCCACATCGCCGCGAGCGCAACCGTCAGCACCGTGCCGACGATACCGAAAAACATAAGGTTCAGCGTCGTGCCGAGGCGGAAGGTGGCGACGGTGTAGACGCCGAGCGGGAAGGTGTAGCCCCACCAGCCGAGGTTGAACGGCACGCCCGCGCGCCAGTAGCGGATGGTGATAAGCGTCGCGAGCGCCAGCCACCACAGGCCGAAACCCCAAAGGCAGAGCCCGGCGACAACGCCGATCCCCTGCGCGACGGTGCCGACGCCGGCTAGCCCGTGCGCGGTGAGGATCGCCGGCGCATCCGCGCCGAGCACCAGCATGCCCAGAGCACCCGTGCCGATCGGCCCCAGCGCCAGCCAGGAAGATGCCGCCATGCTTTCATGCGGCAACTTGTGGAGTGCCATGCGCAGGATGAGGATGGCGAGGATGCCAAACGCGACCGGCACCGAATAGGCCCACAGCACATAGGAGGTCGCGAGCGTCACTATCTGCGCGTGGGGATCGGTTAGATGCGGCGCGAGCAGCCCGCCGCTGGCGCCCGCCACTTCGGCAGCGACGACCGGCAGCAGCCATACGGCGGTCATGCCGTCCAGGCTGTGCTCGTGGCGGGTAAACATCAGGTAGGGGATCAGCACGCCGCAGGCGAGCGACATGGCGACGTCGATCCACCACAGGATATGCGCGACCGGCACGATGCCATTTCCGAACCGCGCGATGCCGAAGGCGAGACAGCCGTTGATGATCGTCGCCAGCCCCATCGGAATGGTCCCGATGAACATCGACACGGTGTTGTGCCCGAAGATGCGCCGCGCCTCGTGCCCGAACATCACCCAGCGCGCGCCATAGAGGCCGGCGAACAGCGCGAAGAGCGCGATATTGAAGAACCACAACACCTCGCCGACAGGTTTAAGCGAAGGCCCGATGCCGGGCACCTGCGGCAGCGCGAGGGCAAGGATGCCCGTGCCCATCGTCGCGGCGAACCAGTTGGGCGTGAACTGGCGGATCATCTCGCGGGGGTGATCGAGCCGGCTGAGCGGCTTGAGGCCGCTGAGAACGGAGTGCGTGTCGGCAGTCATGCGACCTGCTCCTTGATGAGATCCGTCAGCGCGTCGGCCGCGCGGGTGCGATAGCGTTCCTTGTGGCGCAGCGCGTGAAAGGCGCGGTCGGGCAGCCCGAGCGGCAGCTCGACTGGACTGCCTGCGACGACTGGTCCGGTTGCATAGTTAGTTGATGCGCGCCTGTGATGCCAGCCTGGGCGGGAGGCGTAGCGTAGCGGAGCCGAT
>NZ_JAATJB010000029.1 GCF_011927635.1 Sphingomonas trueperi | reverse complement strand
TCCGGCGTAAACCGCTGACGTCCCATACCAATCTCCAATTCTCACGCCCCGCAGGGCTCTCTTCAGAATTGGACCAGTTTTTCCAAGGCAGACCAACCATTGGTCGCGCGCCACGAATGAACGCGGCTCCGGCCAGCGTCGTTTTGACCCCAGCCCGCGACCGCTCGAAGATAGACATTCCGATCGAGCGCTCCAACTTCGAGATGGAGCGACTGAGGGTCGATTGTTCAATATCAAGTGCCCGGGCGGCTCTGTAAAAACTACCATGGTCCGCCGCGGCGATAGCATAACAAAGCTGGCGGATTTCAAATGGCAAGCAGAACTCCTTACTCCGTTCGGTGATACCAGCTACCTGCCAGAAACAATTCCTATCTGAGCGCCGCTGTGGAGCGATTGGGATGATGCAACTTCTTCCTATCGTCGCGGCGCGCAAGGCCAAGCTTCAGCCAATGCTTGTTCGGCGCCAGCAACCATGTGAACGTCCATGAAGTAGCTGTTGTCTTCTGCCCAGCGCAGATAGGCTGAACGCAATCTATTCCGATCGTAACGCGGCGCCCCACACTCGCTACCCCGCGCCACTATCATCATGTCCAGCACGCCTTGAAGGTATGCGCCGCACGCTGGGTTGTTGGCGCGACAGCTTGCAACGAGTTCAGAGCCGTTTGTGTGAATCGGTTGTTCTTGCGCATAACTCGAAGCAGCGAGCACGACGGATGATACACACGCTCCGATGCAATAACCGACAGTCCTAAACATATTTGATCCTCGGATGGTGTTTTCAAAGAATGGGCCTTACCCCCATTCAGGCCCATTCAGACGACTGAGAGTTCAGTCGCCATCCTCATCGCTGTCGTTTTCATTCCCGAGGATTTGGCCTGTCGGCGTAACGAACAGCTCCACGTTCTTGCCAGCCTGATCCTTGCCTTCGATCTCGTAGAGCGTGCTGCCGTCCGCCTTTCTGGTTACCAGCTCGGCTTCGCGGACAGACGCGAGTCGTGTGCGCGCGGCGTTCATCGCGGCCACCGGCACCTGGTCGAGTGCGACTTCCTTCTCGCTATGCTCGCCGATAATGCGGTTCTCGTTCGCCTCATGGTTCTGCTGCGCCGCGAGCGCCACGCCTGCCACCGTCAACACAGCAGCGCTGGCTCCGATGACGAGAGTTCGTTTGCTAGCCATGTTCCGTTCCACTTCCTTCGGGGCCGGGGGATGAACGGGCGGCGGTCGCGGCCCGACTGGCCGTCGTCCGATTCTTAGTTTTTTCGATTGTTCATTGTGTCGAGTGCCGAGCGGAGACCGCGCGCCAGCTTTGCCGCGTCGTCATTGGCCCAGAAGTGCAGGAAGAACAGGCGCGGCTCGTCGTTCAACATATGGTTGTGAAGCGCTGTGACTTCGATGTCGTTCGCTCGAAGCGCTCGAAGGACGCGGTCTACTTCGCTCGCGATGAGGACGAAATCGCCCGTGATCGCCGCCTTGCCGCCGCCGGTGGGCTGAAAATTGATTGCGGTCGCAGTTCCCATTGATTGAGGCGTCACCATGCCGCCATCCATGAGCCGCTCCGCACGGGGAATACTGTATTGCAGAACGCCACCATTGACCCTGCCTTCGGCTCCCATCAGCTCGTCCAGAGCATCGGAGTTTAGATTGAGGCGAGACGGTGCTCCCGCTCCAAGAGACGGTGGAGAGATCGGTGTGCGGCTTGCGGAAATGGCTTGGCGCAGCGCCGCCGCCAGCCTTACCGGATCGCCATGCGCAGCTATGTGCATGTACATGGTGCCGGGCGCGGACCGCAGCAGGTGATTGTGGAGCGCGGTGATGGTGTATCCACCTTGCAAAAGGCGCGTCATCACAGGGTTCACTTCCTCGTGCGTGAGCACAAGATCGCCCATTACCATCACTTCGTCCCCCATAGGCTGAAACGCGGCCCAGGAGCCGAGCGCCAGCGAAGGCTCTATCGATACGCCATCCAGAACAACGCGCAGGTCGGAGCGAGGAAATCCGTAGCGACGAACTCCGTCCGGCTGCTCGACGCCGGGGCGTCCCAGCGCGGCGTCAACCTTCGCCCAGTCCGGTGCCGCCCAAGCAGGTGCGGCTAGTAGCAGCGTGGCCAACCCCGATAACAGCACCGTCCGCATAGTTTTGCTTCAACTCCTGATGCATAATGAGATCATGGTCGATGCCTCCTCGGGCACGCCAAAGCTGCGACACTCATGCATCGGCGCCGACCGCAAGGCACCTTGTAGATTCACAAGGTCCGCTGGCGGCATTCTGCACTAGAAGGCGATCGAACTCTTGTGCGAACGCAGCCGTCGGCAAACGACATTGGCGCACTGTCGGCACTGCTCGCACGCGGCTATGGTCGGCGCAAACAACAGAGGAGATGCCTCGGGCATTATGCGCCTACTACTGATCGAGGACGACGAGGACACGGGGAGCGCCGTTGTTGAAGCGCTGCGTGCTCGCGGTCACGCCGTCGATTGGGAGGACGACGGAAAAAGCGGACTTGATCGCGCCGTGAGCGGTGCTCACGCGTTGCTGATCGTTGACCGAATGCTGCCAGAGATGGATGGGCTATCGGTTGTCACCGAGCTGCGCCGTCGCCAAGTCGTAGCACCCGTGCTGATGCTCACGGCGCTAGGCTCCGTGGGCCAACGAGTCGAAGGTCTTGAAGGTGGAGCCGACGACTATCTTGTCAAACCGTTCGCGATCGCCGAACTGGTCGCGCGCGTTGAAGCGCTGCAGCGCCGGGCGGCCGGCCCGCCCAGCATCCTCTCGCTGGGCGATCTGACACTCGACCGTCTCGCTCGGACGGTGCGGAGAGGCAACACGCCCATCGAACTAATCCCACGCGAGTTCCAGCTTCTCGAACTACTGATGCTGAACTCGCCGGCCGTGCTTACGCGGTTGATGCTGCTGGAGACCGTGTGGAAGTTCCGTTTCGATCCTGGCAGGAACCTCGTCGAAAGCCACATCAGTCGGCTGCGGGCAAAGATCGATCGCGGTGACGATCCCCCCCTGATCCATACCGTGCGTGGGGAAGGCTATGCCGCTTGGAGTGATTAGCCGGCTGTTGCGCTCGACGGTGTCCCGTCTTGTTGCGCTCAACGCGCTGCTGCTCGTCATCAGCATGGTCGCCGGCGCGCTCGGCGGCTGGATCGCAACGCGCGGGGTGGTTGAGCGCGAGGCTCGAAATCGCATCGAGCTGGAGTCGCACGTGATCGCCCTCGAAGCGCAACGGGGAGGCCTTGATCGCGCACTGGAAATAATTCGAGCGAAGGCCGAGCGGCCGGGGTCGCCCGAGTATTATTTAGTTGGGCCAGATGGACGCACGCTGATCGGCGACATCCAAATTGTACCGCGAAAGGTCGGTTGGCACTTTATCGACCAGCCTCCGCCGCAACCCGGCGTCGAGGGCGTCCATCTGCTGGCGATGACGCGACGCCTTCCCGATGGATCCCTTCTCATCGTTGGAGAGGATATGGAGCGAAGCGAAGCAATCCGCGACGCTGTTTTCGGGGCCATTCTGACCGCTGGCGGAATCGCGTTGGTGTTCGGCATCATCGCAGGCCTCTTCGCCACGCGGCAGACGCTGCGCCAGATGAAGCGGATCAACGTTACCGTCCGAGCAGTCGAGCGTGGCGATCTCTCGGCGCGGACCGGCGCTCCGGTCGATGCGCGCACCGATCTTGATCAACTCGCGTTGGCCATCGACCGTATGCTCGATCGGATTGACACGCTGGTAGCCACGATCCGTCGCGTGTCGGCGGAGGTCGCCCACGACCTGCGCACCCCGCTCACGCGGGTGAGGCACTCTGTTGAATTGGCGTTGGCACAGCACGATGAAGAGCTCAGGTCTGCGGCGCTGGGTGAGGCGTTGGCCGGGCTGGACGAGGCGCTTCGGCTGTTCAGTGCGGTGCTGGATCTAGCGGAGATTGATGCCGGTAACGCGCGCGCGCGATTTCAGCCTATCGACCTGGCAGAGATCGTTGACCGGGTGGTGGATGCCTATCGTGCAGAGATCGAGGCTTCCGGCCGCAACATCTCTGTGAGCTTAGCGCGAGAAGCGCTGGTCGCCGGTGACGCCGACCTGCTGGCGCGTGCGCTCGCCAACCTGATTGAGAACGCGCTCAAATACTCCGGTGAGCACGCTCGTATCGATGTTTCGGTCACCGAGCAGGCCGACACGTTGACGATGGCGGTCGCCGACGACGGTCCCGGCGTATCCGATTGCGAGGTCTCCGAGATGCTGCGCCCGTTCGGGCGCTTGGACCGAGCGCGGCGTGCATCCGGCAACGGCCTTGGCCTCGCCATCGCCGACGCCGTTGCCCGACTGCACCGTGGAGCGCTGGCCTTTGCGCGGCTCCAGCCAGGGCTGGCGGTCGAAATCAGATTGCCGCGGGCACCGGCGGTGACGGCGGCTCGAATACTGGATCAAGTTGACTGAGCGTGACGAAAGGCGCTTCGCTGGTCCAGCGACCGACTAACGTATCCCGGAACGTGCGAACGTTTATGCCGGCGAAGCCGTGGTTCCTCGGCCGGCGACACGGCGTTCGTGCGCCGCGACCGCGCGACGGTATGCGGCATCCGCCACCTGTCGCACGGCGCTGGGCGGAAACGGCGCGACCGAACTGACGTTGATCTCGCACAAGACATAGCTGTCCGAGCCGCGATCGTCTTTCGGCCCGTAGAGGAAGTCCGCGTCCCACAGGAGCGGCAGCTCGTCATGCTCGATGGCGAGGATGTGCTGCAACCCGGGAATCCACGACTGTTCCATATCGTCTCTGAGCGACTGGAAAGCGCCGGCGTCGGCAGGCTGCATGACCCGCGGCCCCGGCTGCGCCTTCGGAGAATCGACCCCTTCCGCGGGTAGCGGCAATAGCGCGCGGATCAGTTGGTGGCCGAAACCGACGACCGTGCCCTCGCTCACATAGCAGCGGATCATGCCGTCCCCGAGCCGCGGTTGGAACGGTTGGTCGATGAGGCATTCGCCGCGCTCAAAATAGGGTGCGAACCGAGCGATCAGGGCATCGAGGGGGATCTTGAACGGAACGCTGTCCCGCGCGGCGTGAAGGACCGAAACGATCGGTTGGGCGCCACCCCCCCGGTCAGCAACTTCGACCCGCCACACGCCCCGGCCGCCATTGCTCCGATTTTCCTTGAGCACACGCGGCCCGGAAGCCAGGCGTTCAAGAAGCAGCGCGCGCAGTTCCTCCAGATCGGCGTAGCGGTGTGTGTCGGTGCCCCAACCCAGCGCCCGCGTGGCGTGAAGCACGCTTTTCACGCCCATTTTCGCGATGATATCGGGATGCGCGCTGATCGAGACGCCCGCCGCCGCGGCCTCGCGCAAAATCGGATCGAGCCTTGAGCGGTCACCGGCGTCGCTGATCGGGTCGGCCCAGACCATCACGCCATCGCACGTCAGCAGACGGTCGCGCGTTGTACCAGCCGTCTCGTCGGCATATCCAATCGCCTCGACCTCACCGCCCAACTCACGCAGCGCTGCCATGATCGGCCACTGGCGCGCGCTTTGCACGTCCAGAGGGCTGGTGGGGAGGTCGGTTCGCCACAACAGGCCGATCTTGGGGCAAGTGGTCAAGGCCGACTTCACTCGCCTCCCGTTCATCGCCGCTCTCCAACTCAGGCGCTGGCGGTGGCGATCGCCTGCGCATAACGGCGGTCGGTCGCTTCCCAGTCGAGGTTCTTGAACCACGCGTCGATATACCTGGCGGCTTGGGTGCCGTAATCCATGTGAAAGCTGTGTTCATACATATCGAGCGCGAGCAGCGGTATGCCGGCCGCAGCGCCGTGCATGTGATCCCAAGCCCAATGATTGTTGAGCGAGCGCGTGTGGACGTTGTAAGCGAGGATTGTCCAGCCAGAGCCGCCCGCAAGGCTCATGCCGGTGCGGCGGAATTCCGCCTCCCATGTCGCGAACGAGCCGAAGGCGGCGTCAATGGCGTCGCGGACCGAACCGGCCGCCCGGCCGTCGCCGCCCAACCCGTCGAAGTAGATTTCATGCAGCACCACCGAGCCGGTACGGTGCAGTTCCTCGCGTTTGAGGCCGCCGTAGATGGCAGGCGGCGCTTCGGTATCGGCGAGCGCGGCGGCCAGCCGTGGCCGCAATGCGTTCAGCGTCTTGACCGAGCCGGCATAGTTGTTCTCGTGGTGCGACGTGATCAATCGCTCGGACAAGCCCTCAAGCCTGGCCGGATCGAACTTGAGCGGCTTGATTTGATGGTTGCCGGCAAAGGCGGGGACGGTCGACGGCGTGGCGACCGGCGTCCGGGCGGAGGCTTCGTTGATCGTCATGGCGGCGGCTCCTATGCCTAGGGTTGCGATTGCACTGCGTCGGGAGAGATTGTCGATCGTCACATTCGGTCCTTTCCAATATGATTGATTAGGCTGCGTAAGAGTGACGGTGCGTCGCGATCATCCGAACAGGACGAGGCCCGCCCCCGCCGCGGCGAGAACAACCCACAGGATCGTCGTTTTGGCCTTGAACACGTAAAGGAGCGCGAGGGCGACGGCGAAGATCGCGAGCGGGATCACCACGCCGGGCACGTTCACGAGAGTCTTTTGCCCTAGTTCCAGCGTCGTGGCGGCGATCAGCCCGACGACCGCTGCTGATATTCCCTCTAGGAAGGTCTTGATCTTTTCGTTGTCCACCAGCCGTTCAAGCTGGTCATGAAAGAACAGAGAAAAGCTGAATGCCGGCAGGAAGATGCCGATCGTCATCACGATCGCTCCGAGTGGGCCGCCGCCGAAATATCCGATGAACGTCGAGAAGATGATCAGGGGTGCCGGCAGAATCCCCGATAGGGCGAGCCCGTCGAGGAACTGCGCATCCGTCATCCATCCATTGCCAACCGCATCGGCACGCAGGAACGGGATGACTGTGTAGGCCCCGCCAAAGGTGAGGAGCCCGGCCTTGAGGCCCGAGATGAAAAGATCCAGCAGCGACGGTTCTTGGTTTGCGACGGGTTGCGCCGAGACCGCATCTCCACCAACCGGACCGGCGAAAGTGACCCAGGCGAAGTAGAGCCCGAGCCCGACGAGCACGGCCATGAGCAGGCCGGCCGTCACCCGCTGACGGCGCGTCGCGAACATATAGACGAGGCCCGCGATCGGCAGGGTGAGCCAGAACGGCGTGCCGACGAGGGCCGCTAGGCCGGCGACGCCCGCGATACCCCAAAGCCAGCGGTCGAGCAGGATGTGACCGCCAATCCGGTGCACGGCGCGCACGATCAGGGCGATGACGGCCGGTTGCACTCCGAGAAATGCCGCGGTTGCGGCGGCAGTCTGCATGATCCCGGTGGAGAGATACAGCCAGGACAGCGCGAACATTAGGACAAAGCCCGGCATCATGAATCCCAGGCCTGCAAGAAGACCGCCGAGCTTTCCTTTAGGAAGCGTGCCGAAGAAGACGCATAGCTCGTGAGCCTCCGGACCGGGGAGCACCTGATACACGGCTAGGATGCGGTTGAACCTGGCACTTGAGACCCAGTGTTCCTCGTCGACCAACTCGCGGCGGATCATGGCGATTTGGGCGATCGGGCCACCCCATGCCAGGAAACCGAACCGCAAGAACTTGGCGAAGATCTGTGCATACGAAAGCTGCGGCAAAATGCCTTGACCTTCCGCAGAACCTACAGCCTCGCTCGGTACATTTGTCTGCATTCACCACGTTCCTCAAGCTATAACAGTCATCTCTCGGCCGAGGGCCGAGTGCCTTGCGCTGACTCCCGACTTCACGGGTTTTGCCGGGTGAAGTAGGCGTAGAAGCCATCGAGCGCGTCGCCGGCACCGGCGATGCGCTGGAGATCGTCATCGAACGTCGCGCACACGCCTGACAGCATCGCGCTGAGTCCCGGCGTTTCCGGCCGCTCAAACTTGTCGTCGCCGATGTCGAGGTCGTGGATGATCTCCCCGATCGCGGCTAATCCCGGATCGCCGTCCAGCTCGGCGCGTAGCAGCAGGGTCTCGAAGCTGCACCGATCGCCCTCATGGGTGAACTCGGCATCGGTCATATCGAAGCGCAGCTCGCCGGCATCGGACGTGTAGCTCCTGCCATCGACGAACTTGAAGCTCGCGTGGGGGTCGATGAATCGTCGGATCAGCCAAGCGCAGGCGATGCGATCGACGTGGACGCCGCGCCGCGTCACCCAGACGCGATGCTTGAGGTCAGCGGGCGACACCGCAGCCGCTTCGCCTGTGCGGCCGACGTCGGGATGGGCGTAACGCTTCTCGTCCAAATCCCGCAGCGCCGCCTCGGCACCTTGACGACCGTGCGCGCCAAAGAAGTCGAGCCGGACAATCTCAGAAAGCCGTCGCTGGAGTTTTGAGATCTCGGTCCCCGACGCCGGCCCAGTGTCGAGCAACTGCCGTGCGGCTTGGGCCAGCTCGTCATAATCGGCATCCCGCGCAGCGTCGAAAAGCTGGCGGAGCTCAACGTCGCTCTGGCCTTCGATCATCTGCGCGTCGATCAGCACCGCCTCGCCGCCGCTGGTCGTGATCTCTGCCAGCAGGTCGCGAAATGCGGTTTCGTTCTCCTCGCGACGGGGGAGCACATGAACAGCGTTCTTGAGCGGCACTGCGCCAATCGCCTGCAAGCGGCGCCAGATTTTCACACGCAGATAGGGCGGCTTCGCAGGGATTTGGTGCAGCAATGCTAGCCAATGCTCGGAGTCTTGCGAAGCGTCCATAACGCATATGTATCATTTCCGATGTTGAAATGAAACACGTATATCTCCATCCTGCAACGGTTCAGGAAGGGTGCGGATTGCGGGCGAAGCGCAAGCGACGTTCGACGGCGACGATCGCTGGCTCGTTTCGGTGTTTGGCGGCGCTACGGTAGTAGGAACAACGGGATGTATTCGTTATGTTTATCCTGCACGGGGCACCAAATTCCGCCGCCGGCCGCCGTTTGTGCGCGTCAGCCGCACAGGCTACGATCAGCGAAAACTCAGTGTTAACACGATCGTAGGCACGGCGGCCATCGACGGCAAAAAGTTCGAATCCTGTGGGTGCAACGAACTTTCACTACATGAAGAATCGGAATTGGTAGGGTGTGCTGCCTAGATTCGTCATGCGCTTGAGGACGCGCGCCAGCACCTTCGCATAACTCATCGTTACGGGTAGCGGATCATACAGCCCGTCATTGTTCCAGTTCATCTTCGACAAGGCGAGCGCCGCGCGGGCGCTGTCGTCCCACGTGCCGTGCCCGGCATGGCGGACAAGTCGGATCGGACGCGGCGTGCCGCGCTGACCCTGAAAATAGGTTTTCGGTCCCAAAGTCTCCACGGCACCGTGCATCCACAGTAGTGCCTCGCGCTCGCCAAGCCCGATCAGTGAGCCACGCTTAATTGGAAACGCCGCCGCCTTACCTCCCGAATTGGCTTGGTCGCGTTCCCAACGCGCGCCGCGCCAGCCCACATCCTCGACCACCTGAATCAAATCGACCGCCTCGCACAGCGGTAGTGCCTCGAAGCAGCCGAGCACTTCTGCGTCTTTGAACTCGGTCGATTTGTGGACCATGACCCGGCGCGGCGAGCGTCCGCCATGCCGGTGACGATACAGCGTCATCGACCGCGTGATGACACGGAACATCTCAGCCTGCGATAAAAAGGGATTATCGCGTTGCACCTGCACGTCGGCGGTATCGTAGGCGATAAACTCCAAGCCGGCGCCCTCCGCGTCGAACACCTGGCTGCAACAAGTCACAAATCGCGGTTTGTCGGCACCGTTCGACCGCACCGCATAGGAAATGCCGACATAGGCTGTTTCTGGGTCCACGTCGGCTAGCTTCCAGGGAACGCCGCCGGCCTTGGCATACAGCGCCAGCCCGACTCGCCACATCACGCTCGCACGGCAGCGATAAGCGAGCGCCTTGTCTTCGCGCACGATCTGGATCGGCATCCCGCGCGCGGCCGTATAGGCTTTGAGATGATCGTGGAGATCGAAATCGTCCCCCGCGCCGTAGAAGCCACGCTCCCACCGCTGCGGTAGGTAGATGAACAAGACATCGAAGTCGCTGCGGAACGCCTCAAGGGGCTGGATCGCACGAACGAGCTGTTCGGCGAGCAACACGTGCGGCATCGCCGATTGTGCCATCTCGCTCTCAAACGATCCGTCCAGCTCGACACGGCATTTCTTGGTTGCCGCCGTCACGCGCATGTCGAACACGGTATTGAAGCCCGGCCAATCCGGCAGATAGTCGGTTCGCTCGACCGGGCGCACGCTCTGGCTCAGCTCACGCATGAATGCGAACAGTCGCTCGGACTCGCCCTTCGGGGCCAGCGTCGCTACCCGGATCGGCGATTGCACCAATCCGCGCGAATGGGGGCCGAACCGCTTGAGCCCGCGCAGCGGATGAATGTCCCGCTCGCTCGTTCGCTCGGGATGGAACACCAGCTCGGGTTCGGGATACCATATGGTCGGGGCGATCTCGCTCGTCATGGCTGCACCAGCTTGGAGAAGGCCGTGTTCTTCCCGACTGCGAAGCGAGCATCGATCCCGTCGCCAATCGACAGCGCCAGAAGCGCTTCGCCGGCAAGGCGCTTTGCCCAAAAATCGATAAGCCGATCGAGATCACGATTATAGCGCTTCACCGTCCGTTCGCGCGCGAAGTCGGCGGTGATCGCTTTGGTCGCGTCCGTGACACCCTCAAACACGATCTTTGGATCAAGCAGCAGCCAAAGACCGTCGTCTGCCCAGTCAAGCCGGACCCCGACCCCCTCGTGCCATTTCAGGTCCGGGTGTTTGGGCACGGTGCCAGTCGTCTGATGAGTTATCGCGCGAAGCCCATCCCATGCGCTGTCGGCGGGATCTACTGGCACGAGCAAATCAGCGCTGCGGCGGCGGATCGCACGAACATTCTTGGCGGCACACAGCGCCTCTACCAAGGCATCGCGTAGCAGGCCGCGTTCGCCGGACTCATAGCGCAGGCGCCGCTTCTCGAAGGTGGCCAGATCGAACGCAGTGATTCCGAACGGGTCGAACACTCGACGGAACTCGGCATCGCTGCCGAAACCGAGCACGCCCGCTTGCGTGCGCGTCACGATCAGGCGCGCGTTCGCCTCGGCGACCGCCGAACGCGCCGCTGCGACACCCTCGATCGTGCATACCAGCTTGCGGCAATTGGCCGGGATGGTGACGGCAAGCCCGTTGAGCCGAATGAGGGGCCAGCCCCGCTGGCCCGAGGGCTCGGGAGCGCCCGACACGCGCGACCGTCCTGTTGCCAGCGCGTTGAGAGCGGATGTGTCGAGCGCGGGCAGCAGCCGCACGAGATCACGTAATATCTCATCGAAGCTCTCAATCCGCACCAGCCCGCACTCAACGCCCGCGTCGCTGGCGCGCTGGAGAAGTCGGATGACCCGCCCGAGCGGTGGATCGCTACCGCGATGCAGCCAGAACAGTCCGCCAGGATAACCGCCCGGCTGATTGAGCGCCGTTTCAAGCGCGTCCATCACTGAATCGTCGCGTCCGCTGTAGCCGGCGACTACGAGGCCGGATCGTCGGCAGGCATCCACGAGCTGCTGACGAAGCGCCGCATCCTGCTGGCGCAGCTCATCGGTCGTGTTCTTAAGCCGACGCGAGCGGAAATCGCCGTGCAGCTTCACTGCGATGGGCCATTTTTGCGCGCCGATCAATTGCCCCGCCAGTTCCGGAGCGTCGAGTGCAACGACGCTCAACGTGCCCGTTGTGCCATACGTTCTCGCGCAGGCATCTTCGATCAAGTGGTCGAAATTGGTCGTCCAGACGAGCTGAGTGTGGCCCGCTTTTAGAAGCGAGGCGAGGGCAAGATGGCCATAGGCCAGCTTCGCGCCGCTAATCATGCCTTGAATAAAAGTCGTGCGATCGCGCTCCACCGGGTAGGTTGCTTCGAAGAGCGCCGCGTATTCATCCGGTGAACCCGGCGACGGTAGTCGCTCGGAACTCGCAATGTGCGAGTCTAACAGCGCGCGGATCGCAGGATTACCGAGATCGGCGACACTCTGCGGCGACGCCTTGCGTTGGGCAACGAACAACGTTTGCTTGAATTGCCAGATCATATCCCAAGCGCTGGGGATGCCGGCTGAAACCGACGCACCCGCGCCAAGGAGCCACATTAATTGGCCGGGGCGCAGCGCGAAGCGCCGCACAAAGTCATCGCTCGATAGCTCGCTCGGGCTCGTTATGCTCTCCATCCGCCCATGCCTAACCGATCCACAAGCCTTCGCCAGCAGATTTTGTTCTCTAATGGTTCTCTAGGCTCAACCTTGTGATCGGCAGGTGCGGGAAGCGACGCCACCGTTGTAAGCGCCTGGGCTTCCGAGCAGCCGTAGCGCAGGTCATTCGGGGGGTGGTGGCAGCAGAGGCGGCGCCTCGTAGGCTTCTAGCTGCCACGGCCCCTGGTAGTTCTCAATGATGCCTTCGGTCGGCACGGGCATGCCGGCAATGAGCGCGATCTGCCCGAGACACCGGCTCAGGTGTCCGCGTAAGATTTCGAGGCCGTCGAAATAGGCTTGGCGCACGTCCGGCGGTCGATGAAACTCGCCGAAACGTGGATGCGGGGGCGCATCCTTGTCGCGCCGCAACAGCTCCTCGTAAGTCATAAACTGTCGAATACCAGTCGCCATCGCATCGAGCAGAAGGAACAGCGGTCCGTCCTGCAACTCGGCGAGTTCCACCTCTTTGTCGACGATCAACTGGCGGATTTCCTTGAGCGAAGTGAGAGCTCTCTCGATGCAATCGTCGCAACATTCCCACGCAGATAGGACGCGCCGATCGCGCAAACGGAGGACGATCTCGCGCGCCACACGGCGCTCGCGATCTTTAGGGCTGACCGCAATGCTGATGAAAGGCAAGTTCAAGGTGACGTCACCTATCCGGCCAGCGACTTGGCGGCGAGCGCGGGCGAGGAGATCGGTCAGATCGAACTTGAAGGGGATATCGCCACTTCGCACGGCTCAGGCCTCGCCCGGCAGGGTAATTGATGCAGCGAGAGCCGCCCCAATGGGCCCCGATCGGCGTTCGAGGAAATAGCGGACGCGATCGTCATTGCTGTCATCGAACTGCTGTCCAACCTGACAGGTCAGCAGCAGATCGGCAGCCCAGGTTTCGAGCGGCCAATCCCGCCCGACGCAGGCGGATTTCAGCAGGCTGAAGGTGGGAGATTGGCCGTCATTGAGTTCGACAAGAGCGCGGTGGAGGTTGTCGGCATCGACCACCCGATTTCCGACCGGCATGTCGCCAACGCGGATTCGTTTTCGCAGGGGGTAGGTAACTGCGTAGGGAAGCTCAGGCGGTGCGTAGAGCAGGTAGAAGACGGCCTTGCCGAAATCCCGATTGAGCGTGTCGATCAGTTCGACCTGTCGGTGTCCAGCCTGAATTGCGGCGAAGGTGCAGGTTTCGTCGAAGCTGTAGGTTCGGTGGAGTGCGGCGGCTGCTTGCTGCCCATCGCGGCGGATGAACGCATTCATGCCATGAAGGAAACCAATTTCATCTTCGTCTTCGACATCATGGTTAGTCGGAAAGAGACGTTTGGATTGGAGCAGGCCAATCTTCTTCGCCACCAGCTTGTCTTGTCGATAGACGAAGACGAGGATCGCAATATCCGCCGTTTCCCAACGCCGGCGTTGCGGAAAATCCCAATCCCAATGGGGAGCGCCTAGGCGCCGCAAACCACCGATGTTGTGAGTATCCATGCGGATGATCGCGCCCGAAGGCAGGAGCGTCGGCGCACTGTTGGGGATCAGCGCTTCAATCAATCCGTCATCGAGCGATGTCTCGCGGATATTGGGGAGATTGGCCAGGCGCTCACATACGTGGCGGTTTGCGTCCGCGAAGACGCCACGGAACCAGGCAACAACGTCGGCGGGTATCACTGGCCAAGGATTCAATCGCGTTCCCCTCATCTGCCGAGGTAATTGCACTACGCAATCCGACCAAGCGGTATCTACGGCGGCGGCAGAGGCAACTTGCCATCGGGAGGCTCGAAAGTGTGGGCCGTTGATCCTACCCCCGATGCTTCTCGAATAATCAGCGGCGTCGCACTACGCCATAGGGCGGCTACAGGCGCGCGGCGGCGGTTCTATAGGAGTGCAAACGGCGATGTGTATTCGTTATGTTTATCCAGGGCGGGGCGCCAGGAAAAGCTGGGAACATGGAGGTTACCTAACAGCCCCCTCTCCGGGCTCGAGGTAACACATAGGTAACGGAGGCCTATTTCTGCACTTGCGGGTGCGGAGTAGCGCCCATGCTTGCTCACCAGCGAGGCGAAACAGCGCAGGTTTCGCCCGGCACAGCCCTCCGAAGGCAGAGGCCACAGGTTCGAATCCTGTCGGGTGCGCCATCTTTTCAATGACTTAGCGCAGCGTCGCCACGGCCGTACGGAAAATGTACGGAAAACATCGTCGGACGAAATGCGCTCAAATGAACCCTCGCAGAGACGATTCGGGCGGTCGATGCGCCGACGCGTGCGCTGGTCAGGAGTCCGTCATAGTCGCGGCGCAGGATCAGGTTGGCGACCCCGCCGACCGCGTCCGAGCCGTAGAGCGCCGAGGCGCCGTCGGTGATGACCTCGATGCGTTCGAGCGCCGCCAGCGGGATAATGGAGATGTCGACGCCCTGGTTGACGGCGTCGTAAGGAAGGCGGTGACCATTGATGAGCGTCAACGTCGCGTCCGAGCCCAACCCGCGAAGGTTGCTCACCTCGATGGCCCCTCGCCCACTTCGTGCTCGGCGCTCAGGCGCGGCGACCGCCCTGTCAGCGCGCGCGCTGCCGGGTGCCATCGGCGCTAGGCGTCACAAGGGAGCGCCTGCTGCCCCCAGAATGTCGACTCTCCCCGCATTGGATTGCTCGGGCTAGCGACGAATGAGGAGCGGGGGCGGGCCGACGCGCTGCTGGGTCACTACATTCGCAGCGATCTGCAGAGAAGCCCAACAAATCAAGCCATCGGACGGGTTTCTGCTCTCGTGAAATCCGCCTAGGACGCTTCATCCAGGCTTTGGGGTGGGGCAATGAAGAACTATTACCGTGTGATGCTCGGCCGGAAGAGCATGCACGCCAGGGAGTGCTTTGAAGGCGGCTTTATCGGCACCGATTTCGGCATCCATGAGGACCTGTCGGGCAAACTCCCGGAATCCGTCCGCCCGTTCAATCGGGCCTACGCCCCGATCTATCTCCAGCTCCACCCTGAAAAGAGCAAGGTGGCGGCCGGCCTCGCCTGCGCCGCAATCTGGACGGTTTCGAAGATGCTGCGACCAGGCGACATCCTTCTGTCACCCGACGGCACCGGCCGGTACCGAGTCGGCGCGATCGAAGGCGAATATTGGTACGCGACAGGCGCGGTATTGCCGCACCGACGCACCGTCATTTGGCACGATATCTATATAGACCGCGCGGCAATGAGCGAGCCGCTGCGCAACTCCACGGGCTCGATCGGCACGGTGTCGAACATCAACGTGCATGCGGAAGAAATCGAAAGCCTTATCGGCGGGCTGCCCGCCATCTCCCCCCAGCCCATCATGACCAGCGAGGGTCTGGTGGAAGATGCCGTTGCCTTTGGCATGGAAAAGCACCTGGAAGATTTCCTGGTCGCCAACTGGGGACAGACCGAACTTGGCCGCGACTGGGAAATCTACGCGGACGAAGGCGAGCTTGTCGGCCAGCAATTTCCGACCGACACCGGCGCGCTCGACATTCTGGCGATCAGCAAGGATCGCAAGCGGCTGCTGGTGGTAGAGCTGAAAAAGGGCCGCGCCAGCGATGCCGTTGTCGGCCAGATCCTCCGCTACATGGGCTATGTGCAGGAGGAACTGGCCGAAGCGGGGCAAACGGTGGAGGGCGCGGTAATCGCGTTGGACGATGACCAGCGTATCCGTCGTGCCCTCGCCATGGTGCCAGCGGTTCGGTTCTATCGGTACCGGGTATCGTTTCAGCTCATTCCTGCATAGGCCGCCCATGCCCGTAGGGGATCAAAAGCTGTTCGCTGCCGGTGACGCTGCCATTCGCTTTTCGGCCGTCGCGCGAGCGAGACCGTCGAGCTTACGCACCTCCGGCGCCCCCCGTTTGAGGATCAATACGAACTGATTGGCCTCAGCCATGGCCGTCAGCGTCGTTTCCGGCGCGTATAGGCTGCAATCCATTCCACGGGCGTCTTTGCACCAACTGAAGGAGAAGAAAGCCGGCTCGACCTTGCTCTTGTTCGAGGCCGGCCCAAACTTCGCTTCCAACGCGTTCACGATCTGCTGCGAGGTGCGACCAGCGAGCGGGCTACGATATTTTATCTGCACTGCCTCCTGACCAGCGGGCGTAGGCTCGAATTCAATCGACCATGTGCTACCGCTATTGTCAGCAAAATACAGGCCACGTGTGTGCGTATAAGATGGGGCCATGGGCACGGTCTTCCCCCGGAGCAGATCCATCTGCTGGACGACCCGTTCTTCGAAGGAAGGGTTGTCAGTCCGATGCCCCTCGATCTTCAGGCCCCGCGCTCGGGCAACCTCCACCGCCTCCGATGGCGTCATGCCCAGCTTGACGCCGCCCACATCGAAGCTGGACGGCACGCCCTTCGTCAAAGGCCAACCCGCAAGTCTGGAACGCCCATCCGCGTCGATCGCAGCCTGCTTTACCTGAGCCTCGGCACGCGCTGCGGCCAAGGCAACGAGCATTCCACAAGCAATAGCAACGAATTGACGCTGTTTCATACGATCCCCGAGATGCCGTTTTGATCACAGCTCCTCTGCCGCCGATCGCGTTAACGGGTGGTAAGGAATGGTATCTCGGCACCGCGTCTTGCGTCCGTCACACAATGGCATGATCAATGTGCTGGCGTACGCCTCCATCGCGGCCCTTCTCCGCGCACAGGAACACCAGGGAACCGCCGCTCACCTCCTGCAGGGACACCCGCTGACAATGAGCCATCTCAGCGTGCTCGAAGCCGTGGTGCGTCCGGAGGTACACCTCGCCCGCCGAACCATTCTGGTACTTTCCGTGGCCCGATTCGCGGTCGACTCTCGACTTCCTGACCAAAGGAACCCACGCTGTTTCAAGCACATTCAAGTGAACCGCGCCGGGTTTGTCGGAGGCCCCAACTCCTGAGAGGAAGGGCCTATGACGAGCAAGACGACGAACAAGTTCTCGCCTGAGGTTCGCAC
>NZ_JAATJB010000028.1 GCF_011927635.1 Sphingomonas trueperi | reverse complement strand
TCCTTGTCCACGCAGATGACTTCGTGGCCGAAGTCCGAGAAGCAGGCTCCAGATACCAGGCCCACATAGCCCGTGCCGATCATCGCAATGCGCACAAATCAATCCTCAGATGAACACTATTCCAACGTTTTACCGTCACTGCAGCAGCGCCTGCAGGTGCGAGATCGCGGCCTCCTCGACATAATAGCCTTCGCGCGAACGATGCCGGATCGCCTCCTCAACACCGAGCTTGCTCAGGACCCTGCGCAGTTCATGCACGAAAACCTTCACGGTTGAGGCGTTTGGCGACTTGGTACACACGGTCTGCGCAAGACTTGGCGCACTGTGCGGAACGCCGGGACGCTCCATCAACTCCAGCAGCAGCAGCGCACTCCCGCGATGCCGGAGCCCGAGCTTGGAGCGCACATAATCTGCACAGATCTGCATATCCGAAACCGGACCGATCAGAATTGCCAGCTTCAGCAACTCCTGCGCGGCCTCGCGCAGCAGGGTTGCACGAAGCCCCCCACGGTCCGCCTCCGCCAGCAGCCGACGCGCGATCTCACGCGTCCCGCAGCCCGCCCGCGGAAACAGCCGCGGAAACAAGCGCCGCGTCTCGGCCGAAGGCGGACGCGCCAGCGCAGCATGTTGCTGCCCCATATCGAGCTGTGCAGAATGGATCATGGCTCTCTTCTCATGTTGCCGGCGCGCGCCGGCGGCGGCGAAAGGCTTTGGAAAATCCGGCGTGCGGCGCTGGTTGGCGGCCTTGCGCGCAACAGGCTTGCCCATGGACAAGACCGCTTCGCGCCCGCTCAAAAGGCACGCTGCCCCGTCAGCGCCATGAAGGTGCGGAGAACGATCCAGATATCGCCGGTGAAGGACCAGTTCTCGACATATTCGAGATCGGAGGCCAGCCGATTGCGCAGATCCTCCTCTTCGAAGGTCGTGCCGCGGAAACCGCGCACCTGCGCGAGCCCGGTAATGCCCGGCTTCACCGAATGGCGGCGCCAGTAATCCCCATCCACTTCCCAGTAGAGCTTGCCGCCCGCCTTCGCCCCCAATGCATGCGGGCGCGGCCCGACGATGCTCATATGGCCCAGCAGCACGTCGATCACCTGCGGCAATTCGTCGATGCTGGTCGCGCGAATGATGCGGCCGACCCGCGTGACTCGATCGTCGTCGCGCCCGGTCGTCAGGCGATTGGCATGCACGTCATGCATATCGGCCCGCATGCTGCGGAACTTGTGCATTCGGAACGGCCGGTTGCTGCGGCCGACCCGTGGCTGGCGGAAGAAGACAGGGCCCGGGCTATCCAGCTTGATCGCAACCGCGACGAGGGCGAAGAAGGGGAGGAGCAGCAGCAGTGCGACACCCGCCACGGCGATATCGAACAGCCGCTTCAGCAACCGCTCCTCGGGCGCCAGCGACTCCGCGGCGACCTTGAGCGTAGGCGAAGCGCCGAACATCCCGGCGCCGAGGGGGACCAGGCCGTCCATTTCCTCGACCAGCAGTTCGACCGGCACGTTCGCACCGCCAAGGGCGGCGGACCAGGACGCCCGACGATCGGCCGCACACGCCACGACGACGCGGTCGGCATTCCCCACCAGCCGGCCGAGCCGGGCGAGCGCGGCGGGGTCGTTCACGTCGGCGCGAAGACCATGGGCCGCGACGTCGACGATCACGCCCGCGACGTCGCCGATCAGACCGCGATGATCGCCGTCCACCAGCACCACCGTGTGCCGCCCCGTGCCGCGCGACCGCGAGCGCCTGGCCGACAGCACCATGGCGAGCGCGACCCGCGCGGTCGTGATCCCCAGCATCATCGCGACCATCATGCCGGCAAAGGGCCACAGCCAAGCGGCGCTCAGCCCGCCGAGCAGCGCCGCGCCGAACACCATCGACAGGAACGTCACGATCAACGCGAGCGACGCGCGACAGACGCTGGTCGCGGCGCTGGTGGCGATGGCCGGCGCGTAGCTGCGTCCGTAAAAGGCGATCAGCGAATACATCCCCGCGATGACCGGCACCAGCCGCGCGCCCATCGGCCAGCCGAGATGGTGGGCGAACAGCGCGGCGCCGGCATAGCCCACCGCCAGCCCCGCGAGATCCGCCGCGGCGAGCTTGACGCTGACAATGATCGTCCGCAGCGACTTGGCACCAGGCAACGCCAGTTCCAGATCGGAAGCGCCCGAGATCGGCACGTGCAGGATGGAAGCCTGGGCCTGATTGGAAGTTAACATAGTTCCCCCCGCCCCCCCGCGCGCTACGAACGCGGGCAAGCTGTTGATTCTGCGTGAATGAAGCGTTGCTCCGAGAGCGCTCAGCCCGCGCGACGCATCGGTCGGGCCAAGCGGCCGCGCATGGACCCCGCCCGCGATCCATCCACCCGCGCCATCCGGCCGACGGGCTGCGGGGCGAAGACTCGAGCCGCCAGGGCGCCAACCGGCCGCAACGCTGCGCACGCCACCTCCACGGCCACTGATCGATTCACCATGAGATCTCCCCCTTGCAGACCCTCCGAACCGGGCACGCCCCGTTCAGAAAAACTTGACTAGAATGAAGATGGCTGCCCAGATCGGCACGCTCATCAGCAGGCCCATCAGCACGCCGCGCAATGGCCCCGAAATCTCCTCGCCATTGGATTGCTGAAAATCCTCCAGCGCGAAGTCGACTTCGTCCAACCTTAACTTGGCGACATCGATTTTTTCGGCAGACCAGTCCATGGCGCATCCTTCAATTACGTTGCACGAACGTTCAGACAGCAAGCATCGCGGGACCGGACTGCGCCGACACGCGCCCCCCCCACCAGGGACGGCAGGTCGAAGCACGCCCCCAGAAATGGCCCTGCTGCCAGACGAGACCCAGCTCCTCCGAGAGCTTCGCCTGGGCCAGGGTATCGACCCCGTCCGCGACGACGATCCGTGCGACGGCGGCAGCAAGCTGCCGCAGCCCCGTCAGGACCTCCCGGTCGTGCGGTGACGTCGTCGAACGCCGGACGAACCCGCGATCGATCTTCACGATGTCCGGCGCGATGGCGACGAGCTGGCGGACCGACGCATATCCCGCACCGAAGTCGGTGATCGCGACCCGACAGCCGAGCCTGCGCGCCTCTTCGCAAAAGCGCCCCACCTCCGCGCTCCTGGCCAGCGCCGTGCCTTCACCGACCTCCAGCACCAGACGCGCGGCGATGGCCGGCGCCCGTTCGAGACGCCGGGTCAACTGGGCCCACCACGCGCTGCCCACGACGCCGACCGAAGAAATCGAGGCCGACAGCACGACGGACGCTTCCGCCTCGAGTTCGGCCACCGTCGCCCCGACCACGATCTCGTCGATGATGCCGCGAAAGCCGATCCGCTCCACGGCAGCCAGCACGTTACGGGCGAGCCAGGCGTCGGCGACGGCTTCCTCGAGCCGAACGGTCGACTGGTAGTACAGGACCTCGCAGGAGGCGCGCGCGACGACCGGCCGCCAGGCGATGCGAAGTGCGCCACCACCCAGCCCATCTTCCCCCGCACGCGCGAGCATGCAGAGCAGCTTGGAGGCCACCGCCATGTCGCGGCGATAGCGCGACGCGCCCTCCCCCGGATCGGTCACCGCATCGCCGGAGAATCCGGACATGCCGTCCGCGCCGCGCGCCTCGACGCCATCCACCAGCGCCGACCATTCGGCGGCGAGCCAGACGTGCACGACACCCCATTCCGTCCAGAACGGGACCAGCGCAACCGACCGACAGACCCGGCGGATCCAACCCCGGCAGGCATCCGACAGCGAACCAGCGTCCGCGAGCCGCGCCCGCGGAAGGGTCAAGCAGATGGAATGATCGGCAGCCAGTTCGGGCACACCCCCGACTTCGAGACGGGAGATCACCGAACATACCGCCCGTGCAACGCGCGCTGCCGAAACAGCACCATATGATTTCAGTATTTCATTAATATTACAGATCTTTACGGTGAACGATACGCTCTCGTTTTCTGCACATCGGATACTCGCCTCGGTGCATTTCTCTATATCCGCGCTGGCGGGCGCGCCCTCCGATGCACATCCATGTTCATGTCTGATCGACATCAGGTACCTCCGCCACCGCACGCCCTTGACTTGAAGGTCTGTTACCTTTTTAGCCAAAACTGTACCAGTGCGCAATCGCGTAAATGGTTGAGTAACGTTTTTTTCGACGCGCGGTCGGCCGAAAGCCCTTGTTTCCTGCTGGCTTGCGAGGGATTTCCGGCGGCATCGGCTGCCGGCCGGTATTGGACCCTGTAGCGCATGCCGGTGCCGTAGGTTCTTGCGCGCGCAGGCGGCGAGGGCGGCTCGGGCCGCGCCGATATGCTTGCAGGTGCCGCCGCCGTGGAGGCTTGGGGCGCCGTCTGTCCATCCACCTCCTCGCGCCACATGCGCGCCGCCAGGCTGCGCTCTTCGGCGCCCATCGCCGATGTGTAGATCGCCGTGGTCTTGATATCGGCATGCCCCAGCCAGCGCTGCACCATCGTCAAGGGCACATTCGCCTGGATGGCCTGTACTGCAAAACCATGCCGAAGCCCCTTCGGGCTGGCATGATCGCCCACAATACCGGCGCTTTCCATCACTTCGCGGATGCGGCGATAGCCGGTCATGCGAGACCACGGCCATAATCGTTGCGTAGACTCATCAACTTGCAGGGCTTGCTTGCGAAGTATGTCGAGCAGGGCGACGGGAAGCGGAATTCCACGGTATACGATCTTGCCGCGCTTTTTAAGGCATTTCACAATCAACGCCTGTGCTTCGAAATCGATGTTTTCGGGGGTTAACGCAAGCGCCTCTGAAATGCGGCATCCGGTATACGCGATAGTCAGGCAAAAGCTTTGAACGTCTAGCGCGAGATTGCGTGCTTTATCGGCAAACATAGCAAGCTCATTGCCGTTTAAATATTTGCGTTTTCCGCAATTAGTGAAAATCATCAGTTCCATTACGGGCTTCCCGATAGCGACCGCGTTTGCTTTATAAATGAATCGTTCTGTCTGCTGGCAAACTGGTACTCATTTTTGCGTGATACATTATTGGCTAAACTGTAACAGTAAAAAAGCCATTAATTCACACACTTAGGTTATTTCATTCTAGCCTGTGGCAGTATCCGCCTAAGGCAAAATGGGTGTCGCCGAAGGGTTCGCCTATTAGGGGTGCTCCCGGGGGGGGCGACCGCCAAAGCCTGCGGAACGCCCGAATTCAGGTCCAGCTGGTCAGGGGGGAAGCGCCGACACTGCCATCAGCCGGCCTCGCAGCGCTTCCCCCTGCCGGGAATTTTCACGCCACGACTGCGCGCTGCACGCCCCTTCTGGCCCAGGCCCAGCTCGCGCGCGAGGGCACTGCGGCGCTCGGAATAGGTTTCAGCGACCATCGGGTAGTCCGGCCGAAGGCCGTACCGCGCGCGATACTCGTCCGGCGTGAGCCCATGGGCGGCAAGGTGCCGCCGCAGGGTTCGATAGGGTTTGCCGTCGATCATCGAGATGATGTGATCGCGCGAGGCAAGCGATTTGCGAACGGAAACGGCAGGAACATGCGCCGACGGCTCCGGCCTTCGTTCCGGCACCTCCAGCGGTTCCTCGACGGGCGATCCGTTCGCGAGGTCGATCACGGTGGCATGCACGCTGCGTAGAAAGGCCGGGACCTGCTCCGCAGCGACAGGATCGCTCTGGTTTCCCAGCCATGCAATCGTCAGCTGCGTCGCCAATTCGACAGCGGTCAACCCGGGCTCATCTTTCATCCGTCAGCTCCCACCCAACCCTCATCGCCCAAAGACCGCGGGACTCGTCATCCTCAGCAAAACTCATCCGGTCACGCGCACATTTCAAAACGAAACCCTCTATTTCCTACCCCCCTCCTGCCACACTTCAATTCCAAACCACACTTTAATCTCGCGTTCATTTAGTACATTGCGGATTTCCAGATGTTGCGTTTTCAATTTACGATATCGTTACTGACGTATTACGATTCAATACGATTCACTCCATGACGCCCAAGAGATGATTCGAATTGCTGGTCATGAAAACGATACCACTGTCTCGCCGGGGTCGCGGACGGTGGCGGCCGCGACGATAACGCCGGTCAGTGCGCGTCGGTTCCGTAGAAGCCTGTACCCCATCGAATGAAGCAGCCGCGTACACGATTGAAACTACGCGATTATCCGGATAGCAAGGCGCCAACTTGGTTACGCTGGTAAGACGCGCGGGAATGGTTGCGGCGAGGGTCGCATCCGGTCTACCCGGGTAAACCATGCGCATGCTGCGGTTGCCCTTTCGCACCCCTCGCCCCAAATCGAGTAGGTTCGTGGTCGCGCGCGATGTTCGTGCCTACGCGATCGGTGACGTACATGGACGCCGCGATCTGCTGGAGCAGTTGCTGGCGCGAATCGACGCCGAGCGGCGCGCAGCCCCCCGCCGCGAGGAGCATCTGATCCTGCTCGGCGACCTGATCGATCGCGGCCCCGATTCGCGGGGGGTGATCGATCTGCTGCTGGCGCGATCGCAGGTCGATCCGACGCTGACGCTGCTCTCGGGCAACCATGAGGAAATGCTGCTGACGATTCTCGGCGGCGCAGCCGAGCATCTGGGCGATTGGCTGCGCTTCGGCGGCGAGGCGTGCGCGCAAAGCTATGGCATCGATCCGCTCGAACTCCAGGCGATGCCGGCGGAAGCGACGATCGAGCGGCTGCGCGCGGCCATTCCGGCCGCGCACCTGGAACTGCTTCAAAATCTTCGTTCGCATCTCGCCTTGGGGGGATATGTTTTCGTTCATGCCGGGATTCGGCCGGGCATCCCGATCGAGCACCAGCAGACCCGTGACCTCCACTGGATCCGCACGCCGTTCCTGCGCAGCACCGCCGATCATGGTGCGATGATCGTCCACGGCCACAGCATCAGCCCGGAGCCCGACTGCCGCGCGAACCGCATCGGCATCGACACGGGCGCCTATGCGAGCGGCAAGCTGACGGCATTGTGCATCGATGGCCCCGAACGCCGCTTCCTCGACGTTCAGGGCTGAACGCGGGCGCGCAGGTCAGGCATCGCCCGACCGGACGCGGGCAATCCTCCCGGGGGCGACATCGCTGGCGACAACGGCGTTGGCACCGATCACGGCTCCCTCCCCGATGGTGATCGGGCCGACCAGGACCGCACCCGCATAGACGGTGACGCCGTCTCCCACCACGGGATAGCTGGCAAGAGCGGCGTTCCGCCGCCCCAGCGTCACATGCTGATAGAGGGTGACGTTGTCGCCCAGCCGAACGTCGTCGCCGATCACGATGCCGACCGGATGCGGCAATCGCAACGCAGATCCGAACCGCGCGGCGGGGGAGATGTAGCAGCCATAACGCCGGACGATGTGCCACCAGATCAAGGCGGAAATCGCCTTGCCGACCGGGGTCCCGCGCGCATGCCAGCGCTGCATCGCCCGCGCCAGGGTGACGACGGCAAATCCGGGATTCCGGATCCAGGCCTGGATCGCGCCCTTGCGCCCTGTTCTGCTGGAATTGACCATCAGGTCACCGCGCCAACCGGCACCCATCTGCATTGCCTTTCGCTTGATGCTACTGATCCGAGGAAGTCTGTTCCCGACCGTTGCCGGCCGCGCGGACATGCTTCGTCGTGAAGGGGTCGATCCAGATGCCGGCGCCGCTCACCATCCGCGCCGCATCGTCGCCGATCGCTCGCCCGATGTCCCGCAGGCTGCCGCAGGCGTTGCGCTCGAGCACGACATCGGCGGCGCTGGCTACCGAGATGCAGCCCTGCGCCCGCCCGGAGATCCGGTTTCGCCGCAGGATCAGCCCGGCATGGACCGCGGTGGAAAGCAGGCCGGGCGGCGTATCCGCGCTCTCCGCGTAGATCATGATCGCCGCGGCGACGATGCCGCGACGCACGTCCTCGCCGGTGCCCGCGATCACATTGTCCTCGACGATCAGGTTCTGCGCGCCGGCCCCCTCCTTCCAGAACGCGCTGGTCGCGACCTTGATCGCGTTGAACCCGGTGTCCGCCATGCGATTGCCGCGGATCAGCCCGTTTGGCCCCTGCGCCAGGATGGCGTGGCATTCGCAGGCGCCGATATCGTTGTTGACGATGGCGTAGCGGGTGCCGCGCAGGCCGAGATCGCGGACGTAGCGGACGTCGGCGAGGCGAACGCCGGGCGCGGCGATCTGCACGCGCGCGACGGCGCCGGGCCCGTCGATCATGCGCCGATCGGTCACGGTGCCGTGCGCCAGATAGGCCAGCGCGCCGTCGAACAGCGCGACATCGGCCCCCGGCGCCAGCCCGCCGCCGCGGAGCGGGACGCGCAGCGCGCCCTGCGGGGCCGCCGATGCGGCGAACAACGGGCTCGCCAGATTGATGGCGTCGTCGCCGGTGCGGGTGATCCGGTTGTCGCGCAGCAGGATGTCCCCCGCCATGCCGCTGACGTGCAGCCCGTCATAGGCGATCGTCGCGGCCGGCGCGCCCGCCTCGCCGAAGCGCGAGTCGACCACGGCGAGCCCGCGCCCCATTCGCGCGACGAACAGGCCCATGCCCGGGCTGTCGCGCACCGTCACGTGATCGAAGACGATGTCGTTGGAGGCGGGCGCGCCGGGGTTGTCCGCGATGCTCAGCGCCGAGCCGAGATATGCGGTGAGCTTCACCGCGACGCGGGTACCGTCGCGCAGCGGCGCAGACAGCCCCTGGACGGCATAGCGCCGCCCGCTCGCGGGGGTCAGGGCAAGAGCGTCGCGGTAGAAGAGGTAACGACTGCGACCGCCGCGATACGTCCCTGTCGCGCCGAACAGGACGGAAATCTGATAGGCCTTGGCATGGGGCGGCGGGAGCGGCTGGCCGTCGTCGAACGCCACCACCCGCGCCGCGCCGCTTCCCCGCACCGTCCCGGCAAGCACGGCGGGGCGGGCATAGCCGAACGAGAGCCCCCGAACGGCGACACGGTTGGAATTGCGCAGCACCAGGCCCTTGCCCCAGCCGTCGAACCGGACGATCGCGCCGTTGCCGACGACGGTGACGTCGCGTAGCCCCGCCAGCGTCACGCCGGGCCGATCGTCGCGTACCGGGATGCGGTAGACGCCCGGCGCCATCGACAGCACGCCCCCGCCCGCGGCGCGCAGCCGCGCGGCCGCCGCCTCGATCGCCGCGGCGTCGTCGTCACCCGGCGCCACCTGCACGACGAGCTGGCCCGGCGTCGCACGGGGCAGCGCGACCGCGACCGAAATGTTCCTGCCATCCGGTCCGATCCAGGTTTCGCGCAGCACGCCCGCGTCGCCGGTGACCGGGCTCAGCGGAGCAGCGGTAGCCAGCGTGCGCCATTGCGGCGAGGCGCCGTCGGAGCCCGCCACGTCCAGCGCGCCCAGGGCCAGCACCACCATCACCGGCACGGCAACCACCATCGGCCGAACGCCCCCTTCCTCATGCGTCATGCCCTGGACCCCGCCTCCAAGCCGCGGCGCCGCGGCCCAAACCCGACGCGCGGCTCGCCCTATTCGATCATCACACCCAGATCAAATGAAACAAATATCTCGAACGCTACACAGACCATCTGACGCACCGCAGAAGTTAGACAGCAATAAACCTACGTCACACTCTAATTGACAACATACTTACCTTGTGCAATGCGCCATCAACTTCGAGATACTTCCACCTGCAATATATTGATTGTAATTTTTTGGCATGGATAAATACAGTTTAACCGACATGTCTTATCCAGCAGGGCGCGCATCTGTGCGTCACGGCAGACAGGCGCGCGCCAGGCACCGGCCGGCGGCAGCACGCCGCCGCAGCGCCTATCTGTTCGTGCTTACCGCGCATTTCGTGGTGGCCGGCTCGAATGCGCTCGCCGCGGTGCTGTTCCCGTCGGCGCTATGGGCCTATGCGGCGCTGGCGATCTTCATCTCGCTGAGCTTCGGCATCCTCAAGACCTCGCCGGCGACCTTCCTGTTCTGCCTGCCGCTGCTCGCGCTGCGGATCACCGAGTTCATTTCGGGCGCCGCGATCGAGAGCGGCGCCTTCATGACCGAAACCCAGACGATCGGGCACCCGACCGGCGCCTTCTCGCGCCTGCTGCTCGTGTACATCCTGTTCTTCGGGGTCATCGCCGCGCTGGTCGAAGCCTTTTGGCCGCGCCTGCGCCTGGCGTTTCGGGCCGCGCGGCAGCTGTGGGAGACCCATGCCGCCTTCATCTGGAAAGGCCTGCTGGTATCGGCGATCCTGTGCTCGCTGCTGCTGCTCTGGACGGGGCTCCAGCACGGCTTCCCGCTGCTCGCGGGTATCGATCGCTTTTCCTACGAGCGGCGCGTCGATTCGCCGCTCTACGGCGCCTTCATCCGCAACCGCCTGGTGCTGGTGCCCTTCATCGGCCCCCTGCTCGCGCTGCCCCGCTATCGCACGCGCGCTGCCGGCCTGACCGTGTGGCTGCTGGCCGCCTCGATCCTGTTCGGAGAAAAGTTCACGTCGCTCGTGCTCATCGTCAGCATGGTGGGCATCCCGGCGGTGCTGGTGCACATCGCCCATGACCGGCCGATTCCGGTGCGATCGCTGGCGATGGGCTCCGCCATCATCACCGCACTCACCATTCCCGCCGTCCTGCTCGCCTATGGCGCAGCCTCGGACCTGGATCTGGCGATGCAGCGCTATGCCGATCGCACGGCGCTGCAGGGGCAGCTCTGGTACCAGACCGACAAGGCGTTCGCGCGGCCGATCGCGTTCGACAAGCCCACCCTCGCCGCTGATGTCGCCACCTGGTTCACGCCCAGCGCCCAGGACCCGAGCATCGCCCGCACCGATTTCGGTCGCTACTATGTGATGAAGCAGTTCACCTCCTGGGAGTACATGCTCGGCCTCATGAAGCTGAACAGCGGGTTCGTCTTCTCCCTCTACCCGTATATGATGATGACGACCGGCGTGTCCGGCATGATCGCGGCGTCGACCTTCCTGGCGCTGTACCACGCCTTGCTGCTGCTGTTTCTGTCACAAGCGCTGGCCCGCGCCAACTGGATCGCGGCGCTGCTGCTGGGCCGCGCCGTCAACTCGCTCTACGCGACCTATGCCGACGGGTATCTCTGGAACATCTTCGGCATCAAAACGCTCGGCACGATCGGCGTCGCGCTGCTCTTCCTTTGGGAACTGCAACGTCGCGACAGCATCCTGCGCGCCATCGCGCGCACCGCCGGCGGGCGGAAACCGCCGCGCGCGCCGCGCCGCGTCCATCGCATTCCGGCCCCCGGCCGCCCATGAATTGCGCCCCATTCCGGCCCTGCCCGCTGTCCGCGCCTGCGCGAGGCGCACCGGGCGGCACCCCACGCTCCTGATGCTGGCCCCATGTCGACACCATCGCTGACATCGAACGCGGCCATCACCACCGCCGCGCTGGCCATTTCGAGCGGCATGAACTTCGTCGCCCTCTTCGTCTGGACGCACCTGCTGCAGCCGGCCGAGTTCGGCACGTTTTCGCTCGTCTCCGCGACGGCGCTGCTGCTGAGCGCCTTCGCCTTCGAATGGCTGCGGCTGACCAGCGCGCGAACGCTGTTCGACGCGACCCAGCCCTATGAGATCAGCCCGGCGCGCGCGAACGCGATGCTGGCGCTCTATGCCGCCTGTTGCTGCGTGGTTGCGGGCGCGGCGATGCTGCTTTGGGCGTGCGGCATTTCCGCCCTGGGCATCCCGCCCGGGGTGCTTCCCGTGGTGGCCGCCTTCGCCTTCACGGAAATGGCGCTTTCGCTGATCAACACGATCAGCCGCATCCGCACCGAAGCCTGGCAATATTTCGCCTCGATGGTCGCGCGGTCGATCCTCTCGCTGCTCGTCGGCGTCGTGCTCGTCGCCAGCTTCGGCTATGGCGCGACGGGTGCGATATGGGGCACGGTCACCGCCCAGGCGGCGGTGGTCCTCGCCGGCGTGGTGCTGGACCGGTTCTGGCGCACCCTGCGGCCCTGGCAGGCCCGCAAGGCGGAACTGGGTGCGGCACTCCGCCTGGGGGCGCCGCTGATCGGCAGTTGCACGCTCACCTATGGCGCGAGCGTCGTCGATCGCTTCCTGATCGCAGGCGTCCTGGGCGCCGCCGAGATCGGCCATTACATGGCCCCGGCCGACCTGCTGCAGAAGACGCTGGTCTTCGTGATGATGGCGATCAACCTGACCGCCTATCCCACGCTAGTCAGAAGCTATGAGCGCGACGGAAGCGCGGCGGCGGGACGGGTGTTGCAGAACAGCTTCCTCCTCCAGCTGGGCCTGGGGCTGCCGGCCGCGATCGGCATCGCCGTGCTCGCCCCGGGAATCGCGGACCTGCTCTTCGGCGAAGCCTATCGCGACCAGGCGAGCCGCATCCTGCCGCTGCTGGGAATCGCGTCGCTGTTGCGCTGCCTGGTCACCTTCCAGCTGGCGATGGTGTTCCAGATCAAGAAGCGCATGAAGCTGATGCTGGTGCCGCCGGCGATCACGCTCGTCACTATGGTTCTGCTCGCCCCCCCTGCGATGCGGCTATGGGGCGTGCTGGGCATGGCCATGGCGGCGTCCACCGCGCAGTTCGTGACGTTCGCGGTCAGCCTCGTACTGTCGAAGCGGGAAATGCCGCTGGCCTTCGTCACCGGCGAGACGCTGAAGATCGCCGCGGCCGCGATCGGCATGGGCGCCTTGCTGTACCCGCTGCGCGGGCTGCACGGCGCGCTCCCCACCCTCTCGTTCATCGCCGCGGGCGGCATCGCCTATGGCGCGCTGCTGCTGGCATTCCAGTTCGGGCCGGCCTGCAAGGCCGCGCACCGCGTGCCGATCCTTCGCGCGCTGCTGGCGCGCTCCGCGTCACGACGACCCTAAAGCGACCGCCACCGCGGCGCGCCGAACTCATCTTACCGGGGAAATGATGCATGGCTGAAACAACGGACCTTCTTGCGCGCATCGGCAGCGACGCGGCGACGCGCCCGCCCAGGGTCGCGATCGTGCATTACTGGCTGGTCGGCATCGCGGGCGGCGAGCAGGTGGTGCGCTCGCTGCTCAACATCTACCCGCAGGCGGACGTGTTCACGCTCATCGCCGATCCGGACGTTGCGCGGAAGCTCTGCGGCGACCGCAAGGTCGGCACCAGCTATCTGCAGAAGATTCCCGGCGCGACGAAGATGCACCGCAAGCTGCTGCCGCTGATGCCCGGCGCGCTGGAGAATCTGGACCTCAGCGGATATGATCTGGTCATCTCGAGCGAATCCGGCCCAGCCAAGGGCGTGCTGGTGCCGCTGGGGGCCAAGCACATCTGCTATTGCCACACCCCGATGCGCTATCTCTGGGACCAGTTCCCCGAGTATCGGCGCGAATCCGGTGCGCTCGTCCGCTGGATGATGTCGGCCCTGATCGGGCGGTTGCGCATGTGGGATTTCCAGTCCGCCGCCCGCGTCGACGCCTTTGTCGCCAACTCGCACCATGTCGCCCGGCGGATCGCGCAATATTACCGGCGCGAGGCGGCGGTCATCGCGCCGCCGGTCGACGTCGACAAATTCCATCTCGCCGACGCGGTGGAGGACTATTACCTGATCACCGGCCGGCATGTTGGCTACAAGCGGATCGACCTTGCGATCGATGCGTGCGAGCGGCTGGGCCGGCGCCTCGTCATCACCGGCACCGGCCCGGATACCGACAGCCTGAAGCGCCGCTCGGGCAGGAACACCCTGTTCGTCGGGCAATGCAGCTTTGCCGAGCTGAAGGACTATTACGCCAAGGCGCGGGCCTTCCTGATGCCGGGCGAGGAAGATTTCGGCATCGCGCCGGTGGAAGCGATGGCGAGCGGGCGGCCGGTGCTGGCGTTCGCGCGGGGCGGTGCGCTCGACACCGTGATCGACGGCACGAGCGGGATCCTGTTCGACGAACAGAGCGCGGACGGCCTGTGCGATGCGATCCTGCGGTTCGAAGCGGGGTCGGCGCGATTCGAGCCTAAGGCGATCCGCGCGCATGCGAGCGGCTTTTCCCGCGCGCGCTTCGAGGCGGACTTCAAGGCGTTTGTCGACCGGCAGTGCTGAGCCGGGGGGCGCGAGGGCGATCCTGCCCGAGCGCCCTCCCAGACTGGCTCGGGGCCAGCGCACGCGGCCGTGCCCGGCGATGCCGCTATTCGGGTTTGGACGGGGTGCGCTGATCGAGCGCCTTCTCGATCAGGCGGCGGATGGCGACGGCGCGGGCAGGCAGATCGGGCTGCTGGCTGCGCCAGGCATCGATCTGCGCGAGCCAGTCCAGCGTTACCCGCATCTGGAAGAGTTCGCTCTTTTTCATGGCCAGGTCTTTTTGTTTTCTAAGGACTTGCGTCTGGAAGCGGGTCGTGGCGGGCGCCGTCAGCCGGACATCGCCTCGATCAGCTTCTTCACGTCCTGGCTGCGTCCGCGCGGCAGCACCAGCACGTCGCCGCCGGATGCCACGACGATCAGGTCCTGCACGCCGACCAGCGCGACCCGCTTGCCCGGCTCGCTCTGCACCAGGCAATTCGAAGCCTCGATCGCGACGACGTCGCCGCGCACCACGTTGCCGCCGGCATCGGGATTGCTGATCGCGTGCAGCGCATCCCAGCTGCCGACGTCGCTCCACCCCATCGCCACCGGCACCACCGCGACGCGCGGCGCCTTCTCCATCACCGCATAGTCGATCGAATCCGCCGGGCAGGCCGCGAAGCTTTCCGCATCGGGGAAGATGCGCGCGCCTTCGCGCCGCGCCTTGTCCATCGCCTGCTGCGCCGCGACCAGCATCTCCGGCGCGAAGACGCTGAGCGCGCCGAGATACATGTCGGCGCGGAAAAGGAAGATACCGCCGTTCCAGGCATGGTCGCCCGCGGCGAGCATTGCCTCGGCGCGGTCACGCGGCGGCTTCTCGACGAAGCGATCGACGCGGTGGACGCCCGGGGCTAGCTCCTCCGCGCCGATCTTGATCCAGCCATAGCCGGTCTCAGGCGAGTCCGGGGTGATGCCGAAGGTGACCAGCCAGCCCTGGTTGACCAGCGGCAGCGCCGCGTCGATGGCAGCATGGAACGCCGCGACATCGGAGATCACGTGATCGGACGGCATCACCAGGATGGGTTCGCTGCCGCCACCCGCCGCCATCGCCGCCAGCGCGATCGCGGGCGCAGTGTTGCGACCGATCGGCTCGAGGATCAGCGCCTTCAGCGACGTACCTACGCCGGCAAGCTGTTCCTCGACCAGTTCGGCATGAAACGCGTTGGCCACGATCACCGGCTCGGTGAACCGATCGCCCGACGCGCGGCGCACGGTGAGCTGGAGCATCGTCTCTTCGGCGGTCAGCGACAGCAGCTGTTTGGGCCGTTCCGGCCGTGACAAGGGCCATAGCCGCGTTCCCGATCCACCCGAAAGGATCACGGGCGTGATCAATGTACGGCAAGACATTCGATAAAGTTCCTGAATTCAATCCTGCAGTCTTCGAGGCAAGAAACACTGATCACGCTCGAAACCGTCCCCTCTTCCCGCCGAAGCATCTTACGGCACACCGCATTTACGTGCACGCGGTTTATACCAATTTAACCGTCGCGCGATGTATTATTGATTTACATTGGCGATACTTGACCAGGGCTGAAAATCTGGTACAGACAAGACTTCGGCATATTTGAGCACTACACGAACCGCTCCATATATGCAGACCGGTAGAGCAGATAGGACTAGCCGGGTCGCATTGGCGCCAGAGCAGCTGCTCTGAGCGACGACGGTGAAGAGCCCGCCCGATACCCCCCGCGCGGGCTCTTACTGTCGCCATGTTTGATGCGGCCGCAACCGCCGTCTTGCGCGACCCGCACGCGCGTTGTCAGCCATTATATTGCCGTTGAGGGTCGCGGGGCTGGTGGGTCGCGTCCCGGGACGTGGTGTATCTGAGGTGTGGCCATCGGAGATCTTCGGATAGGTTTGGGTTGCGAAATCCAACCAACGGAGACTCCGATGACCGAAGATACGATGGGCGTTCAGGCGCTGCTGGGGAAGAGCGCGGATGCTGATTTCCTGCGTGTGCTCTGCCACCTGAAAACTGGATCTTTTTGAGCTAGAGTTTTCGGCCTAAGATTTCCTTGACTGGGCAAGGGGGCGTGGCATGAAGGCATCGAATTTCACGGACGCGCAGAAGGCGTTTGTCATCAAGCAGGGCGAGGAAGGTACGCCGGTGGCGGAGGTCTGCCGCAAGGCCGGGATCAGTCAGGCGACGTACTTCAACTGGAAGAAGAAATACGCAGGGCTGTTGCCGACGGAGATGCGGCGGCTGCGCGAGTTGGAGGAGGAGAACGGACGCCTCAAGAAGATCGTGGCGGACCTGACACTCGACCGGGAGATGCTGCAGGATATCGTCCGCCGAAAGCTCTGAGGCCGGATCGGAAGCGCGAGCTGGTCGGCGGGATGCTGGCGGACTGGGGCGTATCGATCCGTAGGGCTTGCAAGGTCCTGCCGTTCGACACCTCGAACTACCACTACAAGTCCCGTCGCACCGATCCGGCCGCGATCAAGAAGCGCATAAAGGCCATCTGCGAGACGCATGTCCGCTATGAGCTGCTGCCGGTTTTTCGGACACGAGGTTAAGCTACATGCGCCTGCCGCTCGAAGTCCATGGGGCTGAGATAGCCCAGGGTCGAGTGCCTGCGTGTGGGGTTGTAGAAGCGCTCGATGTAATCGAACACGTCAGCCCTCTCTCCGCCCAGCAACCTCTCCGTCGACGAGGTGGCGACCTTGGCGCTTTGCGACCCGTGGGCCGCCGGTGCGGAACGCATCCAGCAAAAGGGTTGATCTGATCGGCTTACCTACATGATTTTAAAGATAGTTTTCGCTTTTCTGACGGCCACACCACAGCATGTCGAGAAATGAGGCGTCGGCGCATAGTGAACTAAGTTCGGCTGATCGATGATCAATGTCACCGCGGATGGGCCGAACCAGAAATGGATAGCGGGCTACATCCCTCCATTTCCCGTTGGACGTCTGCTGCCCAGCGATCAAGCGCCTCCCGCTTCTCAGGCGCGTAGCTGTGAAGCGCGTAGACTGTCGCCGTGACGCCCTGCACGGCGTGGTTCAGCACTCGACCAACGATTGTCTCCGTGACGCCCAACCGCACCATGTGTGTCGCCGCAGTTCTGCGCAAATCGTGGAGCACCCATGGCTGCAACGCGCCCCCAGACGCGGCGAGAAAAGCATCGAGCCGCTGCTTAAGTTTTGCGAAACCACTGATCGGGCTATTGCCGTCACTGGTCCAGACGTAATCCCCAAGCCGGGGCACGGACCGGAGCAACCGAACTGCGAGAGCCGAAAGAGGCACAAGATGCGGTCTGCCTGATTTCGCCGATTCCGATGGAATCACCCAAACCGCTGCGTCCAGATTGATCTGCTCCCAGCGCATCTCCGCCACCTCAGTTCGGCGTTGTGCTGTAAGTAGGAGCATTTTGATGAAACCACCGAAAGGATACCCCAGCAGGTCGGCACCAACGTAAACCCGCCGCACCTCGTCCATCTCGAGCACCCGGTCGCGCGGATTCTCAATCTTTGGCTTGGCAATTGCTTCCGCGGGTGACGCCTCTATCCAGTCCCGCGAGACAGCGTATCGAAGAAGCGTGCGGACCAAAGTCAGGTTCCGGTTCGGCGATACCTCGCCTTCGATCGACTCGATCAGTTCGCGCACGTCCGCACGGCGGATAGTATCCAGTTTCCGGTCGCCCCACTTCGGCAGAACGTGGATCTCCAGGCGTCGCTTTTGCAACTGCCAGGAGCGGTTGTTTGGCTTGGCTACCTTGTCCAACCAATCCTCTGCCAGCTGAACCGCGCCGGGTCTGCCGGAGGCGTTGGGTTGTGAGTCACGCTGCCATATCGAGGTTGTCCGCGGCAGCATAATATTGCTCTTCGGCTTCG
>NZ_JAATJB010000027.1 GCF_011927635.1 Sphingomonas trueperi | reverse complement strand
AATGATCTGATCCTCGGTAAATCGGCTTCGCCGCATCACTCGTCTCCATCTGACGAGCTAACTTACCAATGGCATGATTTCTGGGGAGCAGGTCATCCGGTTCGTGATCGCTCGCTTTGTTCCACTGAAGCGCAAGGCCAAGTGGGGCCCTTTTCCCAGGATTGCGTCTATGCCGCCGAGCAATTCTCGAACACGGTCTCGGTCACCGATCCGGTCGATGGCAAGCTGCTCGGCGTGATCCGCCTGGGCGATCCCCAGCCCGCCAATTTCAGCCCGCTCTACAAGGGGCAGGTGCTGGTCCACGGGCTCGGCTTCTCGCCCGACGGCCAGACCCTGGCCGTGGTGTCCATCGGCTCGAACGCGGTGACCTTCATCGACACCGCCACCAACAGCGTGAAGCACACCACCTATGTCGGCCGCAGTCCGCACGAAGCATTCTTCACGCCGGACGGCAAGGAAGTGTGGGTGACGGTGCGCGGCGAGGATTACATCGCGGTGCTCGATCCGGCGACCTACCAAGAGACGGCGCGGCTGAAGACGCCGGGCGGGCCGGGCATGACGATCTTCTTGCCCGACGGGAAATAAGGCTATGTCGTTCAATCCCGAACTGGTGGTGTTCGACGTCGCCAGCCACACCATTGTCGGCCGCGTCGCCCAGCCCAGTCCTTTCTGCCCCAACATCGCCGCCACCCCGGACGGCAAGCAGGTCTGGTATACGCTCAAGGACATCGGCAAGACGGTCGTCATCGATGCCAGGCCGCCCTTCGCGACGCCGAAGGTGACCGACACCGGCCCGATCACCAATCACGTCAATTTCGCCACGACAGCCAGCGGCCTTTTTGCGTATGTTACCGTTGGTAGGCGCGGCGAGGTGCAGGTGTTCCGAACGGATAGCTATGAGAAGGTCGCGACCGTCCCCGTGGGGCGACTCCCGCACGGCATCTGGCCGTCGGACGATGGCCGCCGCATTATCGTCGGCCTCGAAAATGACGACGGCCTCGCGATGATCGACACCGCGACCAATACGCTGGTCGGCACCGTGCCGATCGGCCAGGCGCCCCAGGCCATCGCCTATGTCGCCAATGCGGTGCCGCACGGCGACGGACTCCAGAATCTGCAACCGCTGGGCCTTGCCGGCCAGGCCAGCAAGCTGGCGCTGGGCACGGGCGGCACGGCGCTCACCAGCGTCACGCTGTTCGACCAGGGCCTGATCCAGATCCTCCAGGCATCCGCAACCGGGCTCATGCCCAGGCACCCCTATCAGCTTGTCCTCGCAGCACATGCCGACGGCACTGGCGAGGTACAGCCGCTCGCCAGCTTCATGACCAACCCCACGGGCGCGGCGATCGTGAATGCGAGCGGCCCGATCCGGCAGGTGGTGCAGCCGGATGCCCCGTCCGGGCGGCGCTGGCTCGCGATCCGGGAAGGCACCGCCGACGCGCCCGGCGCGAACGTGCAAGTGCAACAGCGCTGAAGCGCGATGCGCGACATGATGCTCCTGATCGAACCGCTGATCCCCCGGCTGCGGCGCTATGCGCGTGTGCTGCTGCGCGACAGCGCTGCGGCAGACGATCTCGTGCAGGACTGTCTCGAACGCGCGATCAGCCGCTGGCATCAACGGCGGGCTGACGGCGATGCCCGGGCCTGGCTGTTCACGATCCTGCACAATCTGGCGATGAACCGCATGCGCCAGACCGCGCGGCGGGGCGCGCACGTGCAGGTGGAAGACGCCAGCCCGGCCGCGGTGGCGCGCGCGCCGGATCAGGAAGCGGGCATTCATCAGCGCGACGTGCTGCAAGCGCTGGATCGCCTGCCCGACGACCAGCGCGCGGTGCTGCTGCTCGTGACGATCGAGGAACTGAGCTATGCCGATGCCGCAAAGGCACTGGGCGTACCGATCGGCACGGTGATGTCGCGGCTGTCCCGCGCGCGGACGCGCCTGCGCGAGGAGATTGCAGGCCGTGATCAGCCCGCCGTTTCCCATTTGAGGAGAGTGAAATGAATGGCGGCCGCCCGATTACCGAGGACGACCTCCAGGGCTATATTGACGATGCGATCGACAGCCGCCGTCGCGCCGAGGTCCAAGCCTATCTTGCCAGCCATCCCGAAGTCGCCGAGCGCATCGCGATCGACCGGGCCCTTCGCGACACGTTGCGCGATGCCCTGGCCCCGATCGCGGACGAACCGGTGCCGGCGGAGCTCAACCTCAGCCGCCTGGTCGATCGTCATCGGCGCCCGCGCCGGGATTGGCGCAGCGGCCCCTGGCAGGTGGCCGCCGCGTTGCTGCTGATGGTCCTGGGCGGCGCGGGCGGCTGGGGCTTGCGTTCCGTGCAGGAGCCGCCGCGCGCCGGCATCGCTGCGCTCGCCCAGGAGGCCACGGAGAGCTATGCAGTCTACGCGCCCGATATGGGCCGGCCGGTGGAGATCAAGGCCGCCGATGCGCCGCAACTGGTCCAATGGGCATCGCGCCGTCTCGAACGGCCGGTGTCGATCCCTGATTTGTCGGGCGCGGGATATAGCTTTATCGGCGGTCGCGTCGTCCCCACGCCGCATGGCCCGGCGGTGCTCTACATGTTCGACAACGGCAAGGGCACGCGGCTGACCTTGCTGGCGCGGAACATGGCGGTCGATCGCGACACGCCGATGAAGCTGGAGACCGAAGGGCACGTCACATCGGTGAGCTGGTCGCGCGACGGGCTGGGGTTCAGCCTGGTCGGGCCGCTCGACCAGGCCCAGATCCATCCCATCGCCGATGTCGCCAGGGCACAGTTCAGCCGGGCGATTTAGCGGGTTCGGCGGGAATAGACGCGGCCGGCTGGGGTCTAACGATCGAGCGCATCACCGATGCGCGCCACCGGCCCGTCCCGCATGGCGGGATGCCACGCCCAAAGAGAACCAACATGTAGTTCCTCATCCTTTGCAGCCTTTCGCTGTTCGCCGTCAGCCCCACCTTCGCCCAGAATCCCCCCGCGATCCACGTCGCCGCGACGGCCAAAGGCCAGACCCTGGTCGATGCGGCAGGCATGACCCTGTACGTGTTCGACAAGGACTCAGCGGACCGCTCCGTCTGCAACGGTGCCTGCGCCGCGAACTGGCCGCCGGTCGTCGCCGCCCCCGGCTTTCCCGCGCATGGTGACTGGTCGATCGTGACGCGCGACGATGGCAGCCGCCAATGGGCCTATCGCGGACATCCGCTCTATCGCTGGGCCAAGGACGCGAAGCCCGGCGACATCACCGGCGACGGCCTGCTGAACGGCGCCTGGCACGTCGCCCTGGCCGACGCGAAATAAATAGGGTCCTGCGGAATAATGGATGCCGGCCGGTGTCTGACAAGCACCGTGCCTGCCACGTAGCGGCCCGGCCGACACAGATCAAAAGGGAGCTTCCATCATGTATTCCTATAGCAACGGCGGGCGCCTTGCCCGCAGCATCCTGTCGTGCGCCCTGCTTGTCGCGGGTTCGACGAGCGCACCGGCCCTCGCCCAGGCTACTTCCGATCCGACCGGGGACTTTATCCCGAGCTTTACCGGCCCGAAGAATGGCGATCTCGACCTGACGCGCATTGAGGCGACCTTTGACGGTGCCAAGTTCCGCCTCGACGCGACGACCGCCGCGGCGATCGGAACCACGCCGACCGGGCTCTAGAGCGTTTTCACCTTGGGCGAAGACGCTCTAGGTTCTCGACTGCCGCATTTTCCGAGTCGTTGACCGTAAACGGTCAACTAGAAAATGCTCTATGTCTGGGGATTGAATCGCGGCAAGGGGACTGCGGGCTTCGCCGCGATCGGCGCCACCAACGTGCTGTTCGATTCGGTGGTGATCGTGAATCCGCGCGCGGGTACGGTGACGCTCCGCGGCCTGATCTCGGGCACCGGCACCACGCTGCCCGCCAGCGCGATCAAGATTTTGGGCAATTAGATAAGCGCCGAAATCCCTGCAAACTTGCTGACGCCGCAGTAGCTTGAACAGGCCAAGTTCCTCGTCAATCGGTGGCCGCGCAGCACCAATGGCGGCAACGAGACGATTCCCGACTTCAGACCTGACAATGCGAGTACGCGGCTGGTCCTCGCCTTCCCGAGGTCGGTGGAAACCTCCGTCCAGACCGAAGGCGTGTTCGACGATGCCAGCGACCCGTTCGCGCGCATCCAGCACCGGCTCGCCGCGCAGCGTCGCGGCGGTGGCGGGAACATCGGAGGCTTTCTCGATCTGGGCGCGCGGTTCGACACGCGCGGCATCGGCGATTCGCTCGCGCGCGATGCCGTCAATCGCGTAACGGCCGGGGCATCGATGTTGCACTGGGTCGCGATGCGGTCATCGGCCTAGCTGTTTGGTCCCACAGTCTGGTGTAGCTTGGGCGGCGTAGCCGCTTTGATCTCCGGTCAGTCCAGGGTCGATCACGCCGGCAAGGACGACAACGTGACGAGGGGATCATCGCTCAATTGCGAGACGCTTTCCAGTGTCATGTAGCGGCCCCGCTGAACGGCCCACTCGTCGTTCTGCTCGATCAGCAAGGCGCCGACGAGACGGGTAATGGCATCCTCGTTGGGGAAGATGCCGACGACGCCGGCCGGTCAACTCGCTCCAGCAATCGCGCCGGGAGTAAGCACAAGCGCCAACACCACCAGTCCGACGGCGAGATAGCCCCATGCGCCCATGCCCGACCAGGCGATCCGGCCGACGCCGCATCTCGCCGGATCGGCCTTCGACAGCCGCTTCGCGTAGATAATCGTGCCGGTCACGGACAGGCCCGTCAGAATCAGGCCGAACAGGAACCAGAGGATCTTGGTCGGCATCCCACCAAAGGTCCCGAAGTGAAGGGGATCCGCCATTTCCGAGATCCGCTGGTGTGCATTTAAGTTGCGTCCGTCGAGAGATGCCAGGATTTTGCCCGTTGCGGCGTCAATCGCGATGCCATTGGCACGATCACGTACCAGCCACGCACGATCCTGCCCGAGCAGAATGACGCCATTTCGCTTCGTAAACCGGATCTCGCGGATCTTGAGCGATGGACGGGCTTGGGCAGCCATCGATACCAAGCGGTCTAGCGCAGCGCCGGTCGGAATCGAGACGACGGCTTCGGACGTTGGCAGTTCCGGCACGGCAGCATTTCCGCCCAGGCTTTCGACCAAGTACCAGAGACCGGTAACGGCGATCAGCGTGACGAACCAGAGGCTCCATAGTCCACCCAACCGATGCACGTCGCCGGTCACCCGGCGAAGATCGCCGCCGCGCGGCATCCGGAAGAAGCCCCGCCACCACTTCTTGTAGGTCACCAGCCCGGTGATGAGGGAGGCGAGAAGCAGCAGCGCCAGTGTCGTTACGATCGGTATGCCGATGCGGGTCGGCAGCATGAGGTGGCGATGCACCTGCCGGAGGAACCGATGAACATTGGCCCAGCCACGCGTTCCCGCCACCCTGCCGCTCCAGGGATCGAGATACACCCGCCGCGGCGCACCGCCTCCCATGTCGACCCACGCCTCCGCCGTGAACCATGGATCGATGGGGGCGTACAGCGTCTGCAGCCTGCCCTTGGGCTCGGCGCGGACGGCCGCGGCAGCGAGCGTGCCCCAGCTGACCTTCGGACCCGACTGCGGCGTCGCCCGCATAGCAGGCGTCACGAGCCAGTCGATCTCGTGCGCGAACACGGCCAGCGTGCCGGTGGCGAGGACAAAGGTCATGAAGATCGCCAGCTTCAGCCCTGCCCAGCTATGCACCCGCCACCATAGCGACCGCTGCTTCGCCTTGCCCTGCGCCGCCACGATCAGAAACGAAGGCGCAGTTCGGTGAGGAAGGTGCGCGGCTCGCCAGGGAAATGGCCGCTCTGCGCCGAGAAGCCCGACGCGGCATAGACCGTGTCGAACAGATTATCGACGCGCAGCAGCAGTTCCGCGAACCCCAGCCCCTTGGTGATCGAAGCGTCGAACACAGTATAGGGCTTCACCGTCTGGCCCGAGAGGCTGATCCGGCGGGAGACATGCTCGCCGCCAAAAGCGAACGCAGCCCTGATCGCGGGCACCTGATAGCGCGTCCAGAATCCCAACTGGTGCTTGGGCGCGTTGGCGAAACGGTCCCCCACCGCGTTCGTGATCGCCTGGCCAGGCACGGTGCCGGTGATCCTGGTGTCGTTGTAGCCGTAATTGGCCAGCAACACCCAGTTGGGGGTGAGATCGGTGGTGAGGTCGAACTCGAACCCCTTGCTCGTCACCTCGCCGATCGGCGCGAGCGGGTCGACGCCGTTGACGGGCGAGCGCGTGGGATCCACCTGCAGGATGTTCTTGCGAAGAATGCGGTAGGCGGCCGCATTCGCCTGCAGCCTGCCTCCGAACAATTGCGTCTTCACGCCGCCTTCCAGCTGATTGCCGGTGATCGGCGCGAACGGCCCGCCGGCGTCGCGATTCTGGTCGGCTGCCGCCTGCGGCTCGAAGCTTTGCGACCAGCTGGCGTATAGCGAAACGTCCCTGCGCGGTTTGAAGACCGCGCCCCCACGGAACGTCACATCGTTGTCGGCATAGCGCGATCGTCCCGACACGGTGGCGCCGGTGCTCGTCGTCACGCCGTCTTCGAACTTGTCGTAGCGCACGCCCGCCACGAGGAGCAGCGCATCGGTGATGCTGATCTGGTCCTGCAGATAGGCGCCTTTGCGCCTGCTGCGCGTCTCGGTGACCGTGAAGGGCAGCGATGCCGCTCGGGCCGCGTCCCCGGCCCCGGAGCCATAGACCGGGTTGCTGAGGCTGAGCGAGGTTACGCCCGCGCGCAGGATACGCGAGCGCAGGATGCTCGTCTCACGGTACCAGTCCCCCCCCGCCTGAAACTTGTGCTCCATGCCCAGCAGGTCGACCCGCGCGGTCAGATTGGCCATGAAGGACAAGCCGTCGACGGGGCGGATCTGGTCGCGAAACTCGCGGCGCACCAGGTCCGGGTTGGCCGGATCAAGCCCCCGCGGCTCATGATATTGCTGCGTCTCGGTCGCCTTGAAATAGCGGACACCTGCGTCGAACGTCACCCGGTCGCCGATCGCCGTTGCATAGCGTGCCTGATACGCTTCCGAGCGCAAGCGGAGGAAATCGGTCTTCTCGTTGGCGTTCCAGCGGATGCTGGTCAGGAAGTTGCCGCGATCATCGACCAGCACCCCGCGCAGCCGATTTGCCTGATAGGTGCTGTCGTAGAGCGTCGCCTGCAGGGTCAGCTTGCCGCCCTCGTTCGTCTTGATCGCAATGCCCGCGTCACCGATGCGCGACTTGTTCTGGGTGTTGCGGCGATAGGGATCCATCGATTCATAGAAGCCGCCCAGCCGATAGGTAACGACCCCCTGCCGATCGACGGGTCCGGTCGCCTCGGCCGAAATGCCGATGCGGTCATAGGTGCCGCCGGTGATGACGGCGCGCAGGCCCGTCTTGTCCGACGGAATCTTCGACACATAGTTGATGATGCCGCCCGGCGATCCCGGCCCGAAGAACAGGCCGGCGGGCCCCTTGAGCACCTCCACCCGCTCGATATTGAACAGCTGGGGCACCGAGAAACCGATGAACGGATTGCCCCGCTGGCCGTCGTAGAAGGACTGGTCCTGGCGAAAGCCCCGGAAGGTGACGCCGGCATAGCTGAACGCCGTGACGCCCGAGATATTGCGGTAAATGTCCGTCGCATCCCGCGCGCCCTGGTCCGCGAAGAGGTCCGCGTTGATGACCTGCACCGCCTGGGGGATGTTCATCGGATCTTCCGCCGACTTGCCGACGGTCGTCTGCTCCACCCGGTACAGCCGCTGCGCGCGGCCGGTGACCGTGATCTCGTCTGCTTCGCCCCGCGCCTGCGCCGACTGTTCCTGCGCAAGCGCCGGAGCCGAGACGAACGCAACCGCCGCAGCCAGCGCTGTTTTCAAAGGCAACACTACTACCCCCTATGTGCGAATCAATCGCAACAGCACGTAACGCCCGGCGAAACGTTTGCCAATATTATTGCAATTTGTTCTCGATAGCGATTATTCTTTGAAATCCGGCGTGGGAACCTGCCATCGTGGTCGTAGCTGCCGGATCGTGGAGAGAGGCCATAATTGCGCAACCAGCCGCCCGCGTTACGTAAACAACACAGCAAAAGGGATCGTGTGCTTGAGAATCCTTGCGGCAGCTACCGACGGAGCCCCTTCGCAGGTGCGCTTGGCCAACGCGAAGCTTTCAGGACCTTCGCCCGCCTGGAGCGGAATGCCCATCGCTGCGTAAAGCCATCGCTTCCAACATCATGGCCGGAGCTGAAAAACTATTCCTCAGCCACAGAGACCACTTCCGGCCACCGGGCGATTGAGCGTCTTCACCGAACGGTGGACGGGTATCGCCGGCATCGTGATGTCGCCGTCGCCGATCGACAGGCGGCGCACGAGACGCTTAGAGACCGTTTGGAAATTCGCGAAAGAGCGAATTTCAAGGACTCCTAGACCCGCTGGAACCCAGAGCCTTCAAAGTGAGCCGGTCTGCGGGGGCTCTCGCCCTTGCCGCCCGCCTTTGCAGGTGCCACCCCGCCGGGACCGAGGCGCTACCGCGACACTGGCACGTTCACGATCGGCAGCGGCAGACAACAATGATACATTGTATCATTCGCGGTAGCCCGCTAGAGTCCACGCTCGACCAACAACATTGGACCCCGCATGCGCGCCTGTCGTCTTCTCGCCCTCCTCGCCACCTCGATGCTGGCCAGCCCGGCCCATGCCGACGAGGGCATGTGGACCTTCGACAATTTCCCCGCCGCCAAGGTGAAGGCGGCCTATGGGGTGACCATCGACCAGGCCTGGCTGGACAAGGTACGCGGCGCAGCCGTGCGCCTGTCGGGCGGCTGCTCGGCTTCGGTGGTGGGCGCGCGCGGGCTGGTGCTGACCAACAATCACTGCGTCGCCGAATGCGCGCAGGATCTCTCCTCCAAGGGCAACGACCTCTACATCCAGGGCATCGTCACCGCCCGTCCGGAGGAGGAGCGCAAATGCCCCGGCATGCAGGGTGAAATCCTCGAAGGCATCACCGACGTGACCGCGCAGGTGCGCAAGGCGGGCGACGGTCTGGCCGGCGCCGCGCTGATCCAGGCGCGCACCGCGGCGATCGGCGCGATCGAGGTGCAGGGCTGCGCCCAATCGCCGGCGACCTTGCGCTGCCAGGTGGTCGATCTCTACCACGGCGGGCAGTTCAAGCTGTATCGGTACCGCAAATATGCCGATGTCCGGTTGGTCTTCTCGCCCGGCGTGCCGACCGCGTTCTTCGGCGGCGACCCGGACAATTTCAACTTCCCCCGCTATGCACTCGATGCCGCATTCGTGCGGCTCTACGCAGAGGGCAAGCCGGTCGAGACCCCGCAGCATCTGCGCTGGAACCCTGCTGCGCCCAAGGCGGGCGAGCCGGTGTTCGTCGCCGGCAATCCGGGTGGCACCGATCGCCAGCTGACCGTCGCCCAGCTGGAGCGCCAGCGGGACCGCACGCTGCCGCTCACCCTGCTGCGCATGGCCGAACTGCGCGGCAGGCTGATCCAGTTCGGCACCGAATCCGACGAGCATCGCCGTCTCGCCCAAGATCTGCTGTTCGGGATCGAGAATGGCTACAAGGTCTATTTCGGCCGGCTCTTCGCGCTGAACGACGCGGCCTTCCTGGCCGAGAAGCGCACCCAGGAGGCGGCGCTGCGCACCAAGGCGGGCATCGGCAATGCCCCCTGGCAGCAGATCGCCGGAGCGCAGGCGCAGGCGGAAACGCTCTATCTCGACTATAGCTACATCGCCGGCGGCCCGATCGGATCGCCGCTGTTCGGCTATGCTAGGGCGCTCGTCCGCGCCGGCACGGAACGCGTCAAGCCCGCGGCGCAACGCCTGCCCGGCTTCGCCGACTCGCAGCTGCCGCTGCTGGAAAAGCAGATCCTGGACGCGGCCCCCGTTTCGCCGGAACTGGAACAGCTGACCCTTACCTTCTGGCTCTCCAAGGCGCGCGAATATCTCGGCAGCGACGGCGTCGGCACCCGGCTGCTGCTCGGCAAGGACAGCCCGGAGACGCTGGGCGCGGCGCTATCCCGCTCGCGGCTCGGCGACCCGGCCTATCGCAAGCAGCTGTGGGAGGGCGGCGCAGCGGCGATCGCGGCGTCGGACGATCCGCTGATCGTCTTTGCCCGCCGCATCGATCCCGAGGCCCGCCGGCTCCAGGCAGCGTGGAACGAGAGGGTGACCGGCCCCACGGTCGCGGCGAGCGAGCAGATCGCCCAGGCGCGCTTCACCGCGTTTGGCGACAGCCTCTATCCCGATGCAACCTTCACGCTGCGGCTCTCCTACGGGAAGATCGCCGGATGGAACGAGCGCGGCAATGCAGTGCCGCCCTTCACGACCTTCGCCGGGCTCTACGCGCGCGCGACCGGCCAGGAACCGTTCAAGCTCGATCCGCGCTGGCTAGCGGCGAAGGATCGACTGAACCCGGACACCATCTTCAACATCAGCGCCACCAACGACATCATCGGCGGCAATTCAGGCTCGCCGCTGATCAACGCCAAGGCCGAAGTGATCGGCGCGGTGTTCGACGGTAACATCCACAGCCTCGGCGGGAACTATGGCTATGATCCCGCCACCAACCGGGCGATCTCGGTATCGGCGGCAGCGGTGAGCGAAGCCCTGCGCAAGGTGTATGGCGCAACCGCACTGGCCGACGAGCTTGGTAAATAAGCTGGCTGGGGAGCGTCTTCGCTCCCCAGCCATCACCTGAATCGGTCGCCGTCAAACAGCCAGACGCCGCTATCCGACGCTCAGGATGCCGCTGACACACGATGGTCATCGACCCGCAGCGCACCTCCCGGCTTGTTTGGCAGCAACGGCCATAGCCGCTCCCACTGCTCGTCGCTCCGCCAGAACTTTCCCGGCAATCCACCCTCCACGCCAACGTGCAGGGTGAATTCCGTCTCTCGCGCTAAGGGAATCCCGTTTATGGATCCCAGCAGCCTCCCGCACGGCATGCGCAGGTCGCATGCCGATGTGATCAACCCCGATCCGCTTGCCTTCGTCCGGAAGTGACGCGGGCGGCCCGATACAGGCGGTGGGTGGCGCGACGTGCCGTCCTCCGCTGCCAGATCTGCATCCTCAAGTGCCGGGACCAACCACCTAACCCTGCTCCAGGAAGAACGCCTTGCGCAGCGGCAACATCGCAGCGCCGATGCCGACGGCGTCCCCGGGCACTTCCGTCGGGACAACGGCCGGCAAGGGAAACGGCATGTCGTTGCGCATCGGCGTGGCGGGCAGGATGGTCTCGCGCGCCAGCGCTGCGGCGATCGGGGCGGGAAGGCGGCCGCCGATCACCACCTTTTCCGATGCGACCATATGGCCCAGCAAGAAGGCCAGCTGGCCGATCGACTTCGCTGCCTCGCGCACCCATTGCGCGACCCCGGGGGTGTCCAGGCACACCCGCCGCACCATCGCTTCCACGCCCTCGTCGGGACCACCCGCCGCGCGGACCGAGGCGTGCAGCGTATCCAGGCTCGGATACAGGCCGCCGAGAAGCCACAACACACCCCCAAAGTCGCCGGCATTCCCCAACCGCCCCTGCACGACCCGACCGTCGACCGTAAGGCCCCCGCCAAAGCCGTTGGTGAGGTGGCAATATCCGAAATTCCTGCACGTGCGGCCGACACCCACCAACCCTTCGGCGACGGTTGCGGCGGTTCCGTCATTCTCGCTCAGCATCGGCAAGGTCAGCGCGGCCCCGAGCGCCGCCGCGACGTCCAGGCTCGCCCAACCGGCGAGTTGGGTCGGCGGATTGAACCGCGACGGCTCGCCCGGCACGAGAAAGCCCGAAACCCCGGCGCCGGCGCCGATGATGCGCGCCGGGTCGATTCCCGCCTCGGCGATCAGTGCCGTCTTGAGCGTCCGCAATGCCTCGAGCACCGAAACGGGTGCCATGTCGGACAGGCCGATCGTGCGCGCGCCGCGGACCTTGCCGGCAAGGTCGAGGATCGTCATTCCCACCGCGTCGCCCACCAGCGTAACGCCGATGGCAAAGGCATAGTCGGGCGCGAGCGTCACCTGGACGCTGGGATGCCCGCGCACCCCCGGCGTGCGCTCGCTCAGCGCGACGATGCCCGCGGCGTGGAATGTACCGACCAGACGGGCGACACTGGGTTGCGACAGATCGAGCACCTGGCTGAGCGACGCCTGGCTGGCCCCGCCAGTACGCAACAGATGATCGAGGACGGCCCGCCCGCCGCTGCTAATGCTGGGCACCCAATCCGGTGCACGGAACGAGGAAACAGACGAGGGCAACGGGGTTTCTCCCTTGAGCGACGGCACGACCGAAGCGCATCGCATACCGGGCGGATACTATTCAATAAACCGCCACGTGCATGCCGCGCGCCGCACGGGCGATCGACGGTGGGCGACGGAACGGATGACGAGCATCGTCGCCCACGCGGCCACCTAGGTCTTCGCCCGGGACAGGGAGGCGCGAAACGCCAGCAGCGCCTCGGGTTCGTCCGTCTGAAACACGGTCACGCCGTCCGCCAGCAGCCGGCCCCAGACCGCCGCCGGATCACGCAGCGCGTCGAGATCGCTATAGGCGCCCTCCACGAAGCCCTCGAAGATGGTGTTGACGAGCAGCCTCAGCCGATGGCGCCGGGCGAGCGCGGCGACGGACGACAATTGCTCCGCGCGCAGGCGCGGCAATTCGGCGCCGATGGGCCGCTTGCCGTCCAGCTGCCGGGCGAGCACCGCGGCCAGGTCCGCCTTGCCCTCGACATTGAGCAGGATCGGCATGAACGCCACCCGGTCATAGGGCGTCAGCCCGGCGAGCGGCGGCGTGGCGATCCCGGCCTCGGTCTTGATGAACACCCGGTCCTGCGCCCCTGCCCGCACGACCGCTTCGATCACCTCGGGATAGATCGCCGCCTTGATGTCGAGATTGAGCAGGATCCGCCCGCGCGCCGCCGCCAGCATCTCGTCCAGCGTGACGATATGTTCGTCGGTGAGCGGCGCTGCGGCACCGCCCAGATTCTGCCGCAGCCGCAACGCCCGGAGCTGCGCCAGGCTCAGCGTTGCCACCCGACCGGTGCCGTTGGTGGTGCGATCCACGCTGTCGTCATGGATCATCACGAGATGGCCGTCCGCCGTGCGCAGCACGTCGGTTTCCATCACGTCGGCGCCGATCGTCACGCAATGCTCAAGCGCCAGCAGCGAGTTTTCGGGCGCCGGCCCCAGACCATGCCGCGGCGCGGGATTGTGGCAGCCGCGATGCGCGACGACGATCACGCCGTCCGGATCGGCGAAGCGCACCTGGACGCCGGGCACCGCTTCCCGCGGTGCGGCGGGCACCGGGAAGGCGGGCAGCACAAGCGCGAGGGCCAGGACACCCTGGCGAAGGAACGACGCCATCCTCAGAACTTCGGGGTCAGGCGGATGCCGACCCAGAAGGTGGTGGGCACCGAATAGCTGTCCTTCAGCAGGTTCTTTCCCGGGCCGGTGACGCTGGTGATCCGCGCATGGGTGACGTTGCTCACCTGCCCGAACAGGCTGATCCCCGATCGCACCGCATAGCTGGCGGAAAGGTCGACCTGGTCGCGCGCCGCCCAATAAAGGTCCTGCCAAGCCACGTCGTTGACGATCGCCCGGAGCGCCTTGCCTTGCCGGTTATAGGCCGCCCGCAGCTCGATCCCGCCGCCATTGTAGAACAGGGTGCCGTTCAGCGTATAGTCGGGCTGGCCGACCAGCCGGTCGATCGCGCGCTGGCCGCCGGCGCTCAGCGGCACGGTGATCCGCCCGTCGAGATAGGCGGCGTTCACGCTGGCGCCGAAGCCTTCGAGCAGCGTGCCGGGCGCACCGAACGAATTGATCACCGCGTTGAACTCGGCGCCGCGAATGCGGGCATCCGCGGCGTTGACCGGACGGCTGACCAGCGCGTTGACATAGGTGACGCCCGACGCCGGATCGGTGAAGCCGGGGCTCGAAAGGGTGAAGATCTCGTCGTCGATCTGCTTGTTGAACAGGGCGACCGAGACCATGCCGCCGCGGGCCCCGCCGAAGCGCCAGTCGGCGGCGAGGTCGAGATTGGTCGACTTGCGAGGGCGAATGTCCGGGTTGCCGATGGTAACGGTGACACCGGTCGCGTTGGGATTGCCGGCATCGGACGCGTTGACGAAGTTGATCGCGCTGCGCGCCGCATAGGCGTCATAAGGCGGGCGGCCGATCGTGCGGCTGGCGCCCGCGCGCAGGTCGATCGCCGGGGTGGCGTGCCAGGTCAGCAGCGCGCTCGGCAGCAGATAGTCATAGTCCGACCGGGTCGGGATGTCCTGGAACACCCCGGCGCGGCGGATGCGGCCGGTGGTCGCCTGCTTGGTGCTGTCGAAATGCACGCCGGCCTGCGCGTCGATCGCCTCGCTGGCATAGCGCACCAGGCCATAGGCACCGAAGATCTTCTCGCTGTGGCGGAAATCGTCCTGGTTGTTGAAGCCGCTCTGGTCGGGCATGTTGAACATCGACTTGGGCAGCGCCGAAAGGATCGCGTTGGCGCGGCGCGGATCGATCGTGATCAGGTTCAGCCCGTCCGAATAGCGAAGCGGCGCCCCCTGCGGCCCGAGCACGTCGGCGACGCCAAGGCGCGGCGCGCTGGTGTTCGGGGCATATTCGGTGCGATCGACATTATAGGTCGGGCGGTCGTCGGTATAGCTGGCGCCCGTCTCGAAACCGATGCCCTGCTCGCCCGGGCGGAAGCTATAGTCGATCCGCCCCGTCCAGATCTTGTCGTCGGCATAGCGCTTATAGTCGGGACGCCAGTAGAACAGGCTGTAAGCGCTGTAATCGTAGAAGGCCGATCGCGCGACGGGGAAGCGGAAGTTGAACGCGCTGGTATCGTAGGTGAAGCCGAGCGCCGGCGAGGTGTTGACGCTGGTGCCACCGCCGCCGGGCGCGGCGCGGCCGACATTGGTGATGTATTTGATCATCGCGATCGGTTCGTCATAAGTGGCGAACGAATAGCCGCCGCGCAGGCTCAGCCGATGCGCGGGCGTCGGCGTGAAGTCGATCCCCGCCTGGGCCATGCGCGTCCGGCTGGTGAGCTGCTGGCTGGCATAGCCGAGCTCAATCGCCCCGGCCGGATAGCTGCCCGACGTCGCGGTCTGGCCGGTGACGGTGCCGCGGTTGCGCGGATCGATCAGCAGCTCGTTGCGCTGCATGTCGTCCTTGAAATAGTAATAGCCGCCGGTCACGAAGCCGTGGACGGCATCGCTCAGCCGCGCCTCGAACTTGGCCGTCACGCCGTAGCGGTCGCGCTTGTCCTGCACGTACCAGTATTTGTCCTGCTGCGGCACCGCATAGCCGTTGCCCAGATTGTTGCCCGACTGGAGCTGACCGGCGGCGTTGTAGAAGCTGTAATGCACCGTGTCGGTGGTCATATGGGTTTCGGTGTAGCTGCTCAGCGTCTGGTAGTTGGCCGAGACGGTGAGGCCCAACTGCTGCTCCGCGCCGAAGGTGAAGCTGCCGGTGCCGACCAGGCGATAGCCGAGGTCCGGCTGGTCATAGGGCTGGCCGTTGTCACTGGCATGGCCGAGCGAGGCTTCGAGGTTGAAGAAGGGCTTGCCGCCATTCTCGAAGGCGCTGCGCGTCTTGAGGTTGATCGCGCCACCGATCGCGTTGGGATCGAGATCGGCGCTGAACGTCTTCACCACCTGAATCTCGCTGATCATCGACGAGGGCAGGATGTCGAGCCGTACGCCGCGGGTGACCGAGCCGAGATTGCCGTTCGGCGTACCCGGCGAGGCGACCAGCAGCCCATCGATGGTGACGTTGTTGTAGCTCGGCCCGAGGCCGCGGATCACCGGCGTCGAGGCTTCGTCGCGCGGATGCTCGTTGTCGATCGCCGGCAGTACCGAGAGACCCGGCACGCGGCGCAGCGCCTCGACGATGGTGGCGTCGGGAAGCGCGCGCACATCGGTGGCGCTCACCACGTCGATGATGTTCGCGGCGGCACGCTTGCTCTCGATCGCGCTCAGATTTGCGCGGCGAATGCCGGTGACGACGATGTCGCCTTGTCCGTCCGGCTGGTCACTTGGCGCGGTTTGCGCATGCGCCTGACAGATCGAGGCCGCGAGCGCCGGTCCGGCGAGCGAGAGGAGCAGTTGCGTACGAATGGACATGAGATCCCCTAACGAATCATTCTCTCGCTATAGTATTCGCCATGTATTACATTTACGCGACGACCTGGACGACGACGCCCGCCCCCCCGCTACGCCGTCTACCGCCCCCTGCAACGAGGGAGGGCTGACACGTCGCGCCAAGCGTCACCGACTTCTTTATTTCATACACTCCGAATACAACTTTTCATGTAGCGCTGAGGAGCGTGATTCCCGGGCGCTACAGCATCGAGTCCCCGGCCTGGCGAAGACCGTAGTTCCGTCCCGCCACGCCGGCACCGGCATCGCTGCGCGTTCGTCACCAAATTCCAAGGAGAAGCCATGACACGCCTGCTTCACGCCGCGCTGGCGCTCGCCGCCGGTCTGTTTCTATGGGCCGGCCCGGCCGCCGCCCAGGGAAACCCCTGCGGCCTCAATCCAGCCAAGATCATCACCGAGATTCGGCACCCGCATAAGAGCGAGCTGACGGTACTCGTCGCCCATCGCGGCCTGCATGCGCAGCTGCACACCGACGCCTTCAGCAGGACGCCCGAAAACTCGCGCGAGTCGCTCGACAATGTTGCGGCAACCTGCTTCGAAGCGGCCGAGATCGACATTCGCCGGACCAGCGACGGCGTGCTCGTCCTCTCGCACGACTTCAAATGGGGGCGGGCAAGCTTCGCGAAATATGTCGACTATGCCGTCAGCAGCTTGCCCGAGCCCAAACCGCATTTCGCCGAGCGCAAGGCGAAACTGGTCGCAGCCTATCGCAAGGAACAGGCGAAGCACGCCGAGAAGCTCAACTGGGCCCGCATCGAGCCCGGGATCATCAAGGCGTTCGGCGGGATCGACCCGCGCGACGCGGCCGCGATCGAGGCCTTCTACCGCACGCCGGCCGGGAAAGCCTGGGCCAAGGCGTCGCCGGCCGTGAAGATCGGCATCGCCGACGCCGTCACGAAGGTCACCAAGGAGATCGCGCCGGACACGTTCGAGGCGACGGAACAGCTGCAGAAGAAGGTCGATGCGATCAAGCTGGACCGGCTGAACCACGCAGGAGGGAAGGAATGATCCTGGAGCGTCCGCTGCGTCTGCGCGCCCGCTTCCCGGCGTCATGGATCGCCGCGGGTTTCGGCATGCTGTCGCTGCCGGGATGCAGTTGCACGCCGAGCGACGACGGAACGGGTATCGTCACGCTCGCCGAAAGCAACGACGAGACGCCGGCCGGGCATGCGAAAGGCATGCCCGGCGCCGGGGAAGCCGCACCGCGCCGGCATGCGCCGCCGATCCCGCCGACACTGGTGCCGATCGCGGGAGCCGAACGCACCGACAAGTGGGTCGGGGCCTGGCGAAGCGATACTGCCGGGATGCTGATCGTCGAAGGCACCGGCGTGGCCGGCAACTACACCGTCACCAGGACGCGCCCCGGGCGCGACGCTGAAATGCGCACCTTCCCGGCGAAGACAAACGGCGCCGGAATCGTCGTCGAGCTCGGCAGTGCGGTTTCCTCCTTGCGCGAAGCATCGCCGGCCGAAGCGCAAGCAAGCAGCGATGCGGCAACGCAATGCATCGTGGACGACGAGCGAAACTATTTCTGCAGGCGCCAGACGGCCGAAGGTCGCGCCGACTCAGGTTGAAGCCGAGAGAAAGCCGTAGAAACACGCGGCCTGCGAAGGAGCGCAGCCGCACCGCCGCTTGATGATGCCCGCGGCGTTCAACGCGCTCAGGGCTCGAAGCTCGACGTTCGCAAGCATGGTGAGCCAGGCTTTCCTGCGATCTCCTTGGCCCACGGATTCGTGGCCGCCTCGCCCAGCCCCAGCGTGCTGGAGGCTCGCGCGCGTGCGGCATTGCCGGCGGCACGCCCCCCGCCCGGCCCTGCCGCTGAAACCTGATGGGGTGGACGCCCCCCGACGGCATCAATGTGCCAGAGTGGAGGTGTTGAAGCACCACTGAGGGAGGCGTCCGTGTCGCAGGTTATC
>NZ_JAATJB010000026.1 GCF_011927635.1 Sphingomonas trueperi | reverse complement strand
CGAAGCCGAAGCGAACTACTATGCTGCCGCTGAGCAGATCGTTATGGCGGCGTGACTCACATCTAATGGCCTCCGGCAAACCCGGCGCGGTTCACCCCGGCAAACATGCGCATAACATTCCACGACCTACCTTTTGGGGACAGTTGGGCAGAGACCATATACGTTGCGCCGGTTACCTCTAACGTCTGCGTTCGGGGACGGGCAACCCTGACTAATGACCACATTGGTGAGCACACTGCTGTCGGAGGCTGCAGCTGGGCGAATGGCTGTCTCTGGCGGGATCTGCCGTGCGAGGACCGATCGGCGAACGGCGCACGTTGGTCGGGAGCAGCCGCGAACCGAAGTTCAGCGCGGCATAGTCAATTCGACGGAGATTCCTACCCCCCCTCGCGACGATTCTTGAGCTTGCCTCTTGGTTCCTGTCTGAAACCTTGACCCCTTCCTCGCTCATCGAGACAAAACGGAGCCGAGAACTGACGGCACTTCTGGTGTTACCAGAGAATTATTGCAGATAACTTCTATTTCATTACCAATACCTTGAGGTTATTTAAAGGCAACCGCAGGGTCACAAATTGGGTGCGCACGATCGCCAATGAAGTCACCTTCGGATACTTGCACGTCTCACCGCTCCGGCTGAAGCATCGAGCTATCGTTCTGCGTTGCGCGCCCATATGATCAATGCATCTAGAGTAGCAATATTTGATTCGAGAAATTTTGAATTTGCGTAGAACGCCATGCCGTCGTCATTATTTACAAAGTGCTTGGAGCGCCGCGCGAAGGTTCATGTCATTCACTATCAAGAGGGCTCTCGCCTGGGCCAGACTCATGCCCAAGGCAACAAGAACACCGAGTTTGATATCGCCGTGGGCGCGGGCAAGCGCCGCGTCGGCAGTATCCATGTCGGTATCGGCTAAGTCCGCTACCATGCGCTGACCGCGCACCAGCAACTTCGCATTCGAGACGCGCATGTTCACCATCCGCCCGCGATAGACCAACCCCTTCCGCAGCATGATCGCGGTCGACAGAAGATTCAGTATCGCCTTTTGCGCGGTGCCCGCCTTCATCCTGGTGGAACCGGCGACGATCTCCGCTCCCGTATCCGCGGCGATGGGATGCTCTGCCGCCGCCAGCAGGGGCGTCGCCGGATTGTTGGCGATGCCGATCGTCAGCGCGCCCGCCGCCCGCGCCGCGCGTATCGCCGCGACGGTGAAGGGCGTGCGGCCGCTCGCCGCCAGGCCGAACACCACGTCCGCTGCCTGCAGCCCGGCATCGTCGATCGCCCGCGCACCCGCCTCGGCATCGTCTTCGGCACCCTCGGCCGCTTCGGTGAGCGCGCGCATGCCCCCGGCCATGAGGAATGCCACCCGCGCGCGCGGCCAGTTGAAGGTCGGATACAGCTCGACGCCGTCCTGCACCGCGATCCGCCCGGAGGTGCCGGCGCCGACATAGACCAGACGCCCCGTCTCCCCGAGCCGCCGTGCCGCCGCCTCCGCCGCCTCGGCGATGGGGGTGGCCAGGCTCCGCAGGCTGGCAATTGCCGCCAGTTGGCCTTCGACCATCGCCTCCACCGCAATCGCGGTCGGCCATTGGTCGAGGTCTTGATAGCGGGGATCGATCGCTTCGGTTGCCATGGCGCTGCGTCCTTCAGGAGGCGACGGCGGTGGGAGAAGGGGATGCGATGCACACGAGGAACGCGACAAGCGTGCCGATGCAGAGCTGGAAGGGGAACGCGAGGCCCGTCAGCGCCGCCGGGAGTCCGGCCGCGCGGGCGATCGCGGGCTGGAGCAGCGAGACCACGACGAAGCCGGCAAGCAATGCGGCAATCACCGAGCCCGTCGTCCCGCGCGCGGTGAACACGGCGGCAAAATAGACTCCGAGCAGCCCGGCATAGGCAAACACCATCACCTGCAACGCGAATTCCAGCAGCCCCATGTTCGAATGGTGCTGCCAGAAATAGGATGCCACCGCCATCGTCAGCATGGCCAGCCCGATCAGCCCCATGCCCACGCGCCCGGCGATGACGTAGTGACGGTCCGACGCGCCGCGCTGCGCCTCGCGCCAGGGACGATAAAAGTCCTGGATCAACACCGATGACATGGCGTTGAGCGCCGAATTGGTCGTCGCCACCGCCGCCGCGGTGATGCCCACGGTGACCAGCCCGCGCAGCCCGGGCGGTACTTCGGTAAGGATGTAGTGCATGAAGATGCTGATCTTCTCGCCGCCGAACTGCTGGCCGGCCTGCGCCGTGGCGCCGCGCATCAGATCGGGCCGATCGTAGAACACATAGAGCAGCAGGCCGATGGTGACGAACAGCGCCACCACCGGGACGGTCGCCAGCACGGACAGATACAGGCCGCGCGCGCCGGTGCGCGCATCGCGGCAGGCGAGCAGCCGCTGCGTCATGTCCTGGTCCATCCCCGCTGAGGCGGTGTGCAGCAGCGTCACCCCGGTGACGATGGCGAGCAGCGAGAAGGGCCTGTCCAGGCTTGTCGAGAGGTCGAACAGGCGCAGCTTGTTGATCCCCTCCGGCGTATACGCCAGGCCCTGCAGGATCTCGGCATTGGAGGCGGGGATGGACAGCCGCAGGAACACCAGCACCGCGATCGCCGACCCCAGATAGATGACGAACTGCACGAGGTCGTTCCACAGGACCGAGCGGAGCCCTCCGACGAAGGTGAACAGGAAGCTGGCGGCGACCAGTGCGGCGGCCGCGCACAGGATGCTCGTCGCGCTCACCGTCATCGTCGCGACCATCGCGATGGCGATCGCGGCGAGATAGATGCGCGCGCCACCCGCGAAGATGCGTCCGACCAGGAACATGCCGCCGGCCCAACGGGTCGCACGCATGCTGAAGCGCCGGGTGAGCAGTTCATAGGCGGTCGTCACCCGCGCGGCATAGAAGCGCGGGATCAGCACGCGCGCGACGAAGATCGCCCCGAGCAATACGCCCAGATTGGAGCCGAGATAGCTGTAATCCCCCCTGTAGCCATAATCGGGCGCACCGAGAAAGGTCGCTGCGGACTGGGTCGCGGACAGGACCGACACCGCGGCAAGCCAAGCGGGAACGGTGCCGCCGGCGAGGAAATACTCGCGCGCATTTTCGGTCCGGCGCGGCATGAACACCCAGCCGCCGATCAGCAGCACCGCGAAATAGGCCGCGATCACGATCCAGTCCGCAAGGGTGAAGGAGAGAGCCATCGTCGTCGCAACCCACGCTGAAGGGTGTATCCGCCGGCCCAGCGGCCTCCGCATGCCACGACGGGTCGCACATCCATCCGAGCCCTGTAAAGCGTGGCCCATGGCCGACCGTTATGGCAGCCCGCCATGGTGGAATGGGTAGCCACCCGGCTCCATGCTATGGCTGGGAGGATGGAGGGCTTGAAGATCCGCAGGCGGTGCAAGGACCATTTCCCCGCGCGTCTCGCGACGGCGTGGCTGGTCGCATGCGCGGCCGCGCTTGCGCCGATCCCGGCACCGGCACGCGCGGCGCCTGCCTGCCCCACGCTGCAAGAGCCCTCCTCCGGGCCTCAAGACATCCGCTTCGTGCATCTGGACGAGGCGGTGCAGAAGGGCGTCGGCGCGCTCTATCCTGGCGCCGTGCTCCTGGTCGCGGCCCGGGGGCGGATCGTGCATCGCGCGGCATTCGGCGCCGCCCAGACGCTGGCATCGACGCCCGACGGCGGGTTGCGGACGCTGGCGACGCCGCGGGCGATGACCGTCGACACGCTCTTCGACATGGCGTCGATCACCAAGATCGAGGCGACCACGGCCGCGGTCCTGCACCTCGTCGGCACCGGCAGGCTGTCGCTCGACGATCGCCTCGGCGCGCTGTTGCCGGAGTTCCGGACCACCGACAAGGCAGACGTCACGGTGCGCCAGTTGCTCACGCACCGGGCCGGCCTCTGGGAATGGCAGCCGACCTGGCTGCACCGCGACGCATCGGGCCGGGTGCTGCCCTATCTGGCGGCGCTGCCGCGGCGCTATCCGGTGGAAACGCGCTTCGCCTATTCCGATCTCGGCTTCATGCTGCTCGGCGCGATCGTCGGCAAGGCCGCCGGGATGCCCTTGGACCGCTATGTCCGCGAGCAGATCTACCGCCCGCTCGATATGGTCGACACCGGCTTCCTGCCCGCACCGGCGCTGCGTCGGCGCGCCGCGGCGACGTCGCAGGGGGATGGGTATCAGCGGCGCATGGCGGAGACCGGCAAGCCCTACCCGGCCGCGCCCTTCCCCGCCGCCCAGCCCTTTTCCGCATATCGCAGCACCATGCTGGTCGGCGAGGCGAACGACGCGAACGCCTGGCTTGGCTGGGGCGGCGTAGCGGGCCATGCCGGGCTGTTCTCGACCGCGACCGACCTCGCCCGCTATGCGCAGGCCTTGCTGAACGGTGGCTGCTACGGGCGCTGGCGGCTCGCGCCTGCCGAGACGATCGCCGCCTTCGAGCAGGCCCCCTTTGATCCCGACCAGGCCCTGGGCTTCCACAAGACGCGGCTCAGCGGGATCGCCGCGCCCTTTTACGGCCATTCGGGCTTCACCGGCACCTGGTTCGCCTTCTCCCCGGACCTGGGCCTGACGGTGGTCTTGCTCACCAATCGGCTGCACCGGCCGGACCGCGAAGCCTATCCCGCGCTGGATGCGCTGCGGGAGGTAGTGTTGCGGGGGGCCGTGGACGCGGTGACGCGGGAAGGCGTCGAGCACGGGAAGGGGCAGGCATGGCGGTAAATCTGGGCGTTATCGAGGGCTTTTTCGGCAAGCCCTGGAGCTGGCCGGACCGCACCACCGTCCTGCGCACCTTGGCGGGCGCCGGCTATCGCTTCTACCATTATGGCCCCAAGGCGGACCCGTTCCTGCGCCGCCGCTGGCGCGAGCCGCACCCGCCCGAGCAGTTCGCCGCACTGGCTGCTTTCGCCGCCGAATGCAGGGCGCGCAACGTCCGCTTCGGCGTGGCGCTCACCCCGGTGGGAAGCACCCACCCGTTCGGCGACGAATCGCGTGCCGCGCTGAAGCAGAAGCTCCGGCAGCTCGATGCGCTGGGGATCGACGACCTCGCCATCCTGTTCGACGACCTCCCCGCCGAGTTGCCCGATCTGGCCCGCGGGCAGGCCGAACTGGTCGATTTCTGCGCGAATAACAGCCGCGCCGGCCAGGTGTTCTTCTGTCCCAGCTTCTATTCGGACGACCCCATTCTCGAGCGCGCCTGGGGCAAGCGGCCACCGGCATATCTGCCGGACCTTGGGCGCTATCTGGATCGCCAGGTGCGCGTCTACTGGACGGGCGAGGAAGTCGTGTCGCGCGAAATCGGCGTCGCCCACCTCAGGCGCGTGCAGGAGGAACTCGGCCGCAAGGTGTGCCTGTGGGACAATTATCCGGTCAATGACGGCGTGCGCATGTCGCAATTCCTGCACCTTCGCGCCTTTACCGGCCGGCCCGCCGCGATCCGCCGTCACCTCAGCGGTCACGCGATCAACCCCGCCTCGCAGCCGATCCTGTCCTGTATTCCGGCGCTGACGCTCGCAGCCAGCTACCGCGAGGGCAGCCGCTATGCCTATGGCGCGGCGTTCCTCGAAGCTGCCACCACCGTGCTCGGCAGCGAATTGGCGACGGTGCTCCGGCGCGACATCCTGCCCCTGCAGGACACCGGCCTCGACAGTCTCGGCCCGCGCTTCGCCGAGCTGCGCGAGCGCTACGGGGCGATCGACCATCCGGCGGCACGCGAGATCACTGCCTGGCTGGACGGCCGCTTCCGGACGACGCTGGAAGAAGTGCAGACGCAGTAGCGGAGGATCGGGATGACGCAATTCTTCCTCGGCGTGGATGCGGGCGGCAGCAACTGCCGCTGCCGCCTGGTAGATGCCACCGGCCGGGTGCTTGCTACCGCCCAGGCCGGTCCCGCCAATGCCGGGCTGGGACTAGCCGCACTCTATGCCACGCTGCGGGAGGTGACCGAGCGGGCAATCGGCACGGCGGGGCTCGACGCGGCGCAGGTCGCGGGCATCCGCGCCGCGATGGGCATCGCCGGCATCTCGCGGCCGGGTGTCCGCGCCGCGCTGGACGACCTCGCCTTCCCCTTCGCGTCGACGGTGTTCGATACCGATGCCGCCATTGCCAATCTGGGCGCGCATGGCGGCGGGGACGGCGCGGTCTTGATCATCGGCACCGGCAGCGTTGCGCAGGTGCGGGTGCGCGGGCAGAATTTCCGGATCGGCGGCTATGGCTTCCCGATTTCGGACGAAGGCAGCGGTGCCGCACTGGGGCTGAGCGCGATGCGCCACGCGCTGCGTGCCCTGGATGGCCGGAGCCGCGCGACGCCGCTCAGCACCGCCGTTACCGAGCGCTTCGGCCACGATACCGCGCGCGCCGTCGCGTGGATGGATCAGGCCACCCCGCGCGACTATGGCAGCTTCGCGCCGCTGGTGATGGACCATGCCGAAGCCGACGACGCCATCGCCCGCTCGATCGTCGAGGACGCGGTCGGCCATATCGAGCGCTTCATCGAGACGATCTTCGAACGCGGCGCCGCACGCTGCGCGCTGCTCGGCGGCCTCTCGGCCAAGATGCGACCATGGCTGCGTGCCCGCACCGTGGCGCGGCTCAGCGAACCCCTGGGCGACGCGCTGAGCGGCGCACTCTATCTGGCGGGCCTGCCCGCCCGGCCAGCGGAGAACCAGCCATGATCGAACGTCGCCAGTTCCTGGTCGGCGCCGGCATCGCCGCCTTGTCCCCCCAAGCCAAGGCCACCGCGAAGGCGCTGCAGCCGTCGCCGCCTTCGCCGCCCCTGCTCGCCTCCAACGCCCTTGCGCTGTTACGGGGCTGAGCCGCCAAGCGTGCGATCGAGGAAGCCGTCGGTCGCGGCATAGGCCTGCACCCAGCTTTGATAGCGGAAGAATTCGTGCCGCTCGTCGGGCAGCATCAGCGTCTCCAGCGGCACGCCCCGGGCAGTCAGCGCCGCCGCCAGCCGCACCGATTGGGCGAAATCGACGTTGCGATCATCATCGCCATGGACGAGCAGCACCGGCGATCGCCAGCGATCGATCGCTGCTGCCGGCGAGGATTGCCAGGCCATCGCGCGCCAGCGGTCCTGCTCGGCGGGCGGCAGCATCGGCGGCGGCGCGCGGACCAGATCGTGGACGCCGTGGAGATCGACGCCGGCGGCAAACATCGCGCTGTCACGCGCCAGCCCCAGCGCGGTCAGATATCCGCCCCAGCTGCCGCCCCACAGCCCGATCCGATGCGGGTCGATATCCCTCCGCGCGGCCAGCCAGCGCGCGGCAGCCAGCACGTCGCGATACTCGCTGGCGCCTTCCCGCCCGGTTTCCGCAGCCTCGCGGAAGGCGCGGCCATAGCCCGTGCCGCTGCGATAGTTGATCGCCAGCACGTCGAAGCCATCCATGGCGAGGTGCTGGTTGAGCAGATAGGCACTGGCGTAATAGGGCATGAGGTGGAATGCCGGCAGCATCTGGCGCCGCGGACCGCCGTGGAGGAAGATCAGCGCCGGATGCTGCCCGTTGCCCCCACGACGCGCGCGGAACAGGGTGGCGTGGACGGTCACGCCGTCCTCGGCCGTGAAACGCACCGGCTGGGGCGCGACGAAATCGCGGGTCTCGGCGGGATCGCTGTACGCTCCCAACGGCGTCACCACGCCCGCCCCCGCGACCAGCGCGACATGCGGCGGGCGGCGAACGTCGCTCACCACCACCGCCAGGGCGTTGCCAGCAACGGTCGGGAACCCCTCGATCCCGTCGCCAGGCGTCCATTGCCGCGCGCGTCCCCCGGCGAGCGGCTGCTGCCAGACATGCCGTCGTTCCAGATCGCCCTGGTTGCCGGCATAGATCAGCGTGCGGCGGTCGACGGACAACGTGAAATTCTCGACCTCGGCCTCGCCCGGCGTAAGGTCGATGGCCGTGCCGCCCCGCGCCGGGACCGCCAGCACATGCACCCAGCCGCTCGCTTCGGAGGGAAAGAGCAGCCGATCGTCCGCGCTCCAGAGCAGATTGGCGGTACGGGTGCCGTAATAGTCGCCACCTGCCCCCGCCCCCGCGCGCCAGGCGGTCCGCGCCAGGCCCGTCGCGAGATCGACAATCCGTATGCTCCAATAGGATGCTTCGGTGCCGGTGGCGCCGAAGGGCGGCGTGACGGTGCGGATGAAGGCGATCGAAGCGCCGTCTGGCGAGAAGATCGGCGAGACATCCTGTGTCATCCCCGGATCGGGATAGCTGAGCGTGCCGTCGGCGAGGTCGAACAGTGCGATCAATCCGTGATCGCCGCGTCGGCTGACGAAGAGCAGGCGCTTGCCGTCCGGCGCCCAGGACAGATCCTCGATCTTGCCGGGCAATTGCGCGAGCTTCGCCGCGGGCCCGTCCGCCGCCGATGCCAGCAGCAGCGTGCCGCCTACAACAAAGGCCACGCGCTCGCCATCGGGCGAGAACACCGGCGCATGGCCCTCCCCCAGCGACCGCGCTGCCCCGCCGGTGGCGGTGGCGCGCACCCAGACGCTCTGGCTGCCGCCCCTCGCTGCATGGCCGCTGTTAGGCGGCGGCAGATCGGGGAACTCGGCATCGCCCCCCTGGGTCCAAGCGATCCGCGTGCCGTCACGGTTGAGCGCCAGGCTGTGCAGATCCACGCCGTCATCGATAGTGCGGTCGGTCAGGCGACGCGGCGACTGTCCAGGGGCAGGCAAAAGCCAGATGTTGCGGACACCGGCGCGGAGCTCGACCCAGGCGAACACCGGCCGATCGCGTGCCCCGGTCAGCCCCACCGCCATCGGCAGCGCCAGCAATCGCGCGATCGCCGGGCGATGATCGGGCCGCGACTGGGCCGCCGCCCCCATGACGAGCAGCGCTGGCCCGATCAGCAGCGCGGATCGGAGGAAGCGGCGAAGGGGACCATGGCATCTCGACATGCCCGAACTATGCGCGGAGGATGCCGCAGCGGCCAGATGCCTGGAGGCTATGGCTCGCCTATCGCCGGGTTATGCGGGCACCGGCTCAATAGGCCGCCGCGATCGCGACGAGCGCCGCGTCGATCACCGCCGTCGCGCTCGCTCCGCCGGGCATGTCGTTGGCATAGGCCGCAAAGGTCAGCGTCCGCCCGCTCGCGGTCCTCATCTGTCCTGCCAGCGCGTTGGCGGCGTTGAGCGTGCCGGTCTTCGCCCAGAGGCGTCCGGCCAGCGGCGTACCGACGAACCTACGGGCAAGCGTCCCGTCGGTCGCAGCTACGGGAAAGGTGGCGCGCCACGCCGCCCCCCAGGGCTGTGTCTCCGCCCAGCGCAGCAACGCCACCGTCGCGCGCGGGGTCACTCGGTTGTAGCTCGACATGCCGGCGCCATCGGCGAAATCATAGCTGGTACGAGCGATGCCGGCACGCGCCAGCAGCGCATCCACCACGGCATGGCCGTCCGCAACCGCGCCGCTCGACCCGAGCCGGCGCAGCAGCAGCTCGGCATGGAGGTTCTGGCTCGTCTTGTTGGTCAGCCGCAGATCTTCGGCGAGCGGCGGCGGCGTGAGGCGTTCCAGCGCGGGCGCAGGCACCGCTGCCGCGGGTATCGCTCCGCTTAGTGCAGGATCTTCCGCGTGCGCCAAGGGTCGGTGACGCACGGTGACGTGCCCCGCCACCCGTACGCCCGCCGCCCGCAACAGCTGCGCAAAGCGCCACGCCGCGCGGTGTGCCGGATCTTCCACGCCCATGGCCAGCACCACCGGCGAAGTTCCGGCCGCGATGCTGCCGGTCAGCCGCAGCAGGTCGCTGCCGGGCATGCGCTCCACCGTAAGCGTTTTCGGGCTGCCGCCCGCACCGGTCGTCGCGACATTCTCGATCCGGTAATAGCCGTCGCTGGTAATCCCCGGCGCCGTTCCCTCCGCGGCCGGGCGGACCGTCAGCGTCACGACATTGTCGTCCAGCGTCAGCGCCGAAATGCCGGTGCCATACACGCCTTCCATGTTGTTCCAGCTCATCCCCAGCGGCCAGCGCTCGTCCGGAAAGGCGCTGTCGTCGCCGACCACGTCGCGCACCGCCCGCGTCCGCCGGGCGACCGCCGCAGCCAGATCGGCCAGGCAGTCGACGCGACAATCGGGCGCCGAAGAGAGGCGGGCATCGCCGTGACCCGCCAGGACCACCGTCGGCGTACCGCGTCCCTCAAGCCGTACCGTCGCGCCCCCCGCACCGTCCGGCGCCGCCACGTCCAGCGTCGCGAAGGCGGCAGCGGTGGTGAACAGCTTGGTGTTCGAGGCGGGAACGAAGCGCTCGTCCGGCCGTAGCGCGACGATCTCGCGGCCGGCGGCATCCACCACGACGAGCCCGATCCGCGTGCCCGGCGGCGCCTTTGCCAGCGCTTCCGCGACGGCCGGCGGCAGCGGCGCATCGGCCGGCGCACCGGCCAGCAACAGGGGCAGCATCAGGCTCCACATCATCGCCGCTCGATCTCCTCGCTCAGCAGGGTCAGGAACTCGGCGGCGAGCGCCGAGGGCGGCCGATCGAGCAGATGGATGGCATGGACGTCGAACGTGACGGACGGGCGCAGGGGCCGCATGGCCAGGCCCGGCACCATCGACGCCGCCGCCGTAAAATTGTCGACGATCGCCAGCCCCACCCCCGCGCGCACCAGTGCCGCCGCGATGTAGAAGGTTCGCGCCACCACCACTTCGTCGAGCACAAGCCCGAGGCGGTCGATCTCCTCGGACAGCAGCTTGCCGATCGGCCCACTCCCTTTGAGCGAGATCAGCGGCCGCCCGACGAGCTGCGACAATTCCAGTCGTGGCGGTGCGCCCGGCATGTCGCGCTCGCGGTACAGGACCACCAACTCGCCCTCGCCCAGCCAGCTATGGGTGAGCGCCACCCCGCGCGGCGGCTCGCTGGCGATGGCGATATCGCTTTCCCGCTCATAGAGTTTGCGGAGCAGATCGTCGTGATGCACCGTCTGGAGATCGAAGCGGACATTGGGCCGTCGCGCCAGGAAGCGCGATACCGCGTCCGGCAGCACGCCGAGGCCGAGGCTGGGCAGCGCCGAGATGCGCAGCGTCGTTCCCGCCCCGATCCGCAGGTTCCGCCCCGCCTCGCGCAGCGCACGGACCCGGTCCTGAATATCGGCCACATCGGCGAACAGCGCATGCGCATCCTCGGTCGGCAGCAATCGCCCGTTGGAGCGCTGGAACAATTCGAAGCCGAGCAGGCTCTCGGCATGGCGGAGCGTCTTGGACACCGAAGGCTGCGAGACGTTGAGCGCGCGGGCGGCCGCGGAAACCGACCCGTTCACATATACGGCGTGGAAAATCTCGATGTGGCGCAGGTTCATGGATGCAGCCTAGCGCCCCCGCCTCTATTCGACCACCGGCCCGCGAAAGCGCACGGCGTCCAGTTCTCCTTCACCCCGGGCGACCAGCGTCGCCACTGCCAGGTTGGCGGAGGCGGACGGCACAGTCCGGGTCATGTCGAGCAGACGATCGAACGGCAATACCAGCCCCACCACCAGCGCGGTCTGCTCCGCCCCCACGCCGATGGCCGAGAGCATCGCCGCCAGCATGAACAGCGAAGCGGAAGGCACCGGTGCGGTGCCGAACGCCGCCAGCGCGCCGGTCAGCAGCATGGTCACCAGCATCGTCGTGTCCGACACGATGCCCAGTGCCTGCAACGCGAACTGGCCGAGCAGCCCGACATACATCGCCGTGCCGTCCTTGCCGATCGACGCGCCGAGCGGCAGCACCGTGGAGGCGACACCGCGCGATATCCCCAGATTATCCTGCGCAACCCGCAGCGCGACCGGCAGCGTCGCCGAGGAGGAGGCGGTGGAGAAGGCGACGATCAGCGCGTCTGCGATGCCACGGAAGAATCGGATCACCGGCAGCCGCGCGACCAGCCCGATCAACGCGGCATGAACGACCAGCATCTGGACCAGCGAGGCGAGCACCACCGCCAGCGCCAGCCAGCCGACATGGACGAAGACCGCCGCTCCGTTCACCGCCACCGCCTGGGCGATCAGCGCCAGCACGCCGAAGGGCGTCAGTTCCATCACCGCGCGAACGATATGCAGCAATACCGTCGACAGGCCCTGCAGCAGCGCAACGACCGGTTTCCCTGCCTCGCCGGCCATCACGCTGCCGGTGCCGAGCAGCACCGCCACGAAGATGATCGCGAGCATGTCGCCCTTCGCCAGCGCCTCAACAATGTTGAGCGGCACGATCGACAGCAGCTGGTCCGCCGGCGTGACCGGCGGCCCCAGCGGATGCGGCACCACCCCGCCCAGCGACATGCCTGCGCCAGGCCGCAGCGCCAGCCCGATGGCCATGCCGATCGAGACGGCGACGAGGGTGGTGGCCGCGAACAGGCCTACCGTCCGCAAGCCGATCGACCCCAGACGGCGTGGATCGCCCAGCGTGGCGATCCCTGCCGCGATGGTGATCAGCACCACGGGGACCACCAGCATCTTGATCAGCCGGACGAACAGTTCGCCGACCAGCCGGATCGCGCCGGCGGCCTCGGGCCACAACAGTCCCAGCGCCAGGCCCAGCAGCAACCCGCCGACCACCCGCTGCCACAAGGGTATCGCGAACCATCGACGGATCAGGCGCAAGCGGGCGTTCCCCAGAAGCCGGGCTCGGGCGCTTTCAGGATGCCGCCGTCGTCGCGCGCGCCGCGGGGCCGGTCCTGCGCGAGCCAGAGCGGACCATCGAGGTCAACGAACGCCGCGTCTCCCGCCACCAACATCGCCGGCGCAATTCCCAGCGACGAACACACCATGCACCCCACCATCACGCCGAACCCTCGTGCCTTCGCCTCTGCCGCCAGTGCGAGAGCTTCGGTCAAGCCGCCGGTCTTGTCGAGCTTGACGTTGACATGGCTGTACCGCCCGGCAAGCCGGTCCAGATCGGCGCGGGTATGCAGCGCCTCGTCTGCGCAGATCGGGATCGCACCGGCCAGGGCACCCAGCCCGGGGTCTTCGCCTGCCGGCACCGGCTGTTCGAGCAGGTCGACGCGGTGCGCGCGCAGCATCGCCAGGCGATCGGCAAGATCCTCCACCCGCCAGCTTTCATTGGGATCGACGATCAGCCGCGGCGCGGGCGCGACGGCGCGGACGGCGGCGATCTGCTCAGCCGCCCCGGCGCGATCCACCTTGATCTTGAGCAGTGGCACCGTCGCGGCGGCGCGCGCAGCGGCGACCATCGCCGCAGGCGTGTCGATGCCGATGGTGATCGCCGATGCAAGCGCCCCGACCGGCGCGACACCGGCAAGCGCGGCAACGCTTGTCTTCGCCAGCCTGGCCTCCAGGTCCCAGAGCGCGCAATCGACCGCGTTGCGCGCGGCGCCCGCCCGCATCGCCGCAGCGAGGTCCGCGCGCGTCCCGCCGCCCTCGATGAGCCCGCGCACCCCTTCGATCTCGGCGATCGCGCCCTCGATCGTCTCGCCATAGCGCGGATAGGGCACGCCCTCGCCCCAGCCTTGCACGCCACTTTCCTCGATCGTCACCGTCACCACATCGGCGGCGGTCTTCACCCCCCGCGCGATGCGAAACGGGGTCCTCAGCGGGAAGCGGTCGTGGCGAACGGCGAGGATGCGGCGCATGCAGGCTCCAGCAACAGGTCGATGATCGGCTCGGCGCCGAAGCGATAGGGGTCGGTGCAGGGCAAGCCCAGCGCGTCCGCGGTCTCGGCGCAGAGACGTCGCGCGGACGCCTCGTCCAGCTTGGCGGTGTTGAGCGCGATGCCCACGGCGCGCACGTCCGGGCTGGTCAGCTTGGCAACACGGAGATTGGCCTCCAGGCACTCGGCCAGACCCGGCATCGAATAATGCGGCAAGCCCCGCATGTGCGGCCGCAGCGGATCGTGGCAGAGCACGAGCGCGGTCGGCTGCGCCCCGTGGAGCAGTCCCGTCGAGACCCCCGCAAATGCCGGATGGAACAACGAACCCTGGCCTTCGATGAGGTCCCAGCCATCATCGTCGCGCGCCGGCGCCAGCGTCTCGATCGCGCCGGCGATGAAGTCCGCGATCACCGCGTCGAGCGGCACGCCCTCGCCGGCGATCAGGATGCCGGTCTGGCCGGTTGCCCGGAAATCCGCCGCGATGCCCCGCGCGCGCAGCGCATCTCTCAGGCACAAGGTCGCGTACATCTTGCCGACCGAGCAATCGGTGCCGACGGTCAGCAGGCGGTTGCCGGGACGCCGGCGTCCATTCCCGACCGGCAGGGTCTCGGGCGCGTCGCGCACGTCGAACAGGGAAACGCCCGCCGCCGCTGCCGCCGCGACCAGCTCGGGCACGTCGCACAGCCGCTGGTGCAGGCCGCAGGCGAGGTTCAGGCCGGCACGGATGGCGGTCAGCGCATCGCCGATCAACCAGTCGGGGAAGCGTCCCCCGGGGTTGGCGATGCCCAGCACCAGCGTCCGTGCACCGGCGGCATAACCGGCCGCAGCGTCCATCCGCGGCAGGCCGAGGGTGAAGGGGCAATCGTCATGCCGCCACTCGCCCACGCAATCGTGCTGGCGGAAAGCGGCCAGGCCGCGTGAGGTCTTGAGGCCGATCTCGTCATCGGAATGGCCGAGATAGAGCAGGTAGGGAGCGGGAATGGTCATGATGCGGACATGATGGAGCGGCGGTGCGCGCGCCGCCAATCGCGCTCGCACCACCGCCTATAACGCGCGGCTATTGGCCGCAGCCCGCGGGCCGGGGCCGCAGCAGCGCCCGCCCTGCGGCGATCCCCGTCGCCGCGCCGTCAGACAGCGCCAGCCGCCCGTTGACGAACAGCGCCGCGACGCCCACGCTGGTGACGCGCGGATGCAGGTAATCGGCGCGCGGTGCGTAGCGTTTGGGATCCAGCACCACGACATCGGCATAATAGCCCCGCCGCAGATAGCCGCGCTGCGGGATCTGGTACATGTCGGCCGTCGCGCCCGTCGAGCGGCGGATGAACTGACCGAGGCCGATCACCTTCCGATCGCGGACATAGGTGCGATAGAGCCGCGGGAAGGTCGCATATTGGCGCGGATGGCCGTTCGATCCGTCCGACGAGGTCACCACCCAGCGCTGCTTCATGATCAGGTCGACATCGCGGTCGATCATGTTGAAGCTGGCGACGTCGGTGCCCGCCGGGCCGGTGCCCGCCGCATCGGGCGTGCGCAGGATCCGGATCGCCGCACCGATCGGCGAAAGCTGCCACTGGGTGGCGATCTGCGCCAGCGTCTTGCCGCTCCAGGGCTGCCCCTGCGCGGTCAGCAGCAGCGACTCCGCGCCGCCGCGGCGACGCAGATTTTCCGCCATCTCGGTCTTCAGCCGCACCAGCGTCGGCGGATCGTCGAACCGCGCGAGCAGCTTGGCATACCCGCCGTCCATTGCCCAACTCGGCACCAGCGCGGCATCGACGCTCGAGCCCGAGGCGAGCCAGGGATATTGGTCGGCAGTCACGATCTGGCCGGCGCGGCGCGCCGCCTCGATCGTGGCGATCAGCGCCGGCGCCTGCCCCTGCACGGGAACCCCCAGCGCCTTCAGATGCGCGAAATGGACCGGGGTGCCGGCAATGCGACCGATCTCGATCGCTTCGCGGGTCGAGGCGAGCAGCCCGATGGCATAGTTGGATTCGTCGCGCTGGTGGGTGTCGTACATGCCACCGCGCTTGCCCGCCTCGCCGGCGACCGCGGCCACTTCCTCGGTCTTGGCGAAGCTCTGCGGCGGGTAGAACAATCCGGTCGAGAGGCCATAGGCCCCTTCGCACATCGCGGCTGCCGCCAGGCGCTTCTCCTCCGACAGCTCCGCCGATGTCGGCGCGCGGGCATCCTGGCCGAGCACGTGCTGACGGATCGACCCGAAGCCGACGAACGGCACGATGTTTGTGCCGATGCCGCTCGCCTCCAGCGCGTGTGAATCCTTGGACACCTCGAACGTCCCGTAGCCGTCGACACCGATGACCACCGTCGAAACGCCTTGTGCCAGCCACGGCAGATTGAGCCGGGCCTTCGGATCCGATGAGCGGATATAGCTATCCGGATGGGTATGGGCGTCGATCAGGCCGGGTGCGACGATCATCCCGCGCGCATCGATTACCTTGGCCGCGGCCGTGCCGCGCGCGCGTCCGACATAGACGATCCGATCGCCTTCGAGCTCGACGTCGCCGACGAAGGGCGGCGCCTCCGCGCCCGTATAGATGGTGCCGCCGCGGATCACGACATCGACGCGCGGTACGCTCGACGCAGTGGCGGCGCACCAGACAAGGGCGGTCAGGACAAGGCGCTTCATCGCGGGCTCCTATCGGGTTGGAGACGGGTGACAGTTACCGCCACCGCGTCGACCGCGGCACGGCTGAACGGCATGGGCTGCATCGTGCCGGTGGCCCAGGGGGCAACCTGGTCCTGCCGATGGGGTGAGCGCGGATCGTTCGACTGGCCCGGCAGGTTGAGCAAGACCGAACGGTCCCAGTCGCCGACGTCGATGACTTCCAGATAGCTGGCCCCACCGCCGACCCGCCAGTCCGGTCCGTTTCCCAGCCAACGCGCCATCACCGTGAAGCTGTCCCCGCCCGATCCGCCAGCCTCGATCGGCGGGAAGGCCGCCGCGATCGCCGGTATGCGCGCCAGCGGATGAGTGATGCGCACGCGGTGCAGCGCGTCCCACCGCCACGTCGCTGGGTCGCTGCCGAGCAACTTCACGGCGTCTGCCCAGCCAGCGGCGAGTGCGGCGTCGACCAGGTCCGGGCGGCTCGCCGCGACACGCAGCAATTCGGGCGGTTCTATCGCCGGGATCAGGTCGCGGGCGCGCTCCGGTACCAGCGCGGCAAGCATCCGCGCGTTCAGCGCGCGGAGCACGATTTCGTACAACGCCGCGGCGCTGCTCGCGCCTTCGATCCTCGCGTCCCAGCGCGCCAGCATCGCGGTGGCGGCAGCGGCCTCGGCCGAGGGCCGGACGGGCAGCATCGCCTGGAAGCGCCGGGCGAGCAGCGACAGCGTGTCGTGCTGCAGCGCCACGCTGTCGGCGATGCTGTGCCGCGTCTGCGTCGACAGCACCTGCGCGATGCGATCGTAGCGCGCGGGGTCGCGGAACGAGAAGGCCGGGCTCCGCTCGACCGGCCAGCTGCGTGGCAGGTTGTTCTGATTGGCGGAGGCGAACCAGCCTGCGGGGGGGTCATAATCGCTCGGCAATGCGCGAAAGTCGCGCATCCCTGTCCAGTCGTAGCGGCCGTCGCCCGGTACCGGCAGCAGCCCGTTGCCGCGCTTGCGCTGCGGCCAGAAGCCGATCACCTGCCGGCCGTGATGGCCGCGAACATCGGCATAATGGAAGTTGGTCGGCGACGGGTGCAGCTTGAACGCCTCGCGCAGCCCGGCCCAATCGCGCGCAAGGTTGATCGCCACCATGGAAAAGGCGCCCGACCCGCCCGGCTGCATCCCCACCGACGCCAGCGACGTGGCGCGCCTTCGACCGAAATCATGCGCGATCACAGGGCCCTGCGCAGCGTAGCGCAATATCGCCCGGTGCGGGGCGGCGCCCTTCACCTCGATATCGACCTCCACGCGCGTGAAGCGTTTCCAGCCGCCGTCATGGCGGTAGCGCTCGGGGTCCTCCGGGTGGAGCTCCAGCACGAACAGGTCTTCCTGGTCGATGTGGAAATTGGTGCGGCCGAAGGCGAAGCGATCGGTATGCCCCTGCATGATCCCCGCCAGCCCCGGCGCGCCACCGCCGATCACGTCGAGGCCTGGGGCGCTGAGGTGCGCGACATGGCGCGGCCCGAACCCACCTATGCCGAGATGCGGGTCATTGGCCAGGATCGGACGGCCGGTGGCGGTGCGGCTGCGCGCCACCGTCCAGGCGTTCGATCCCGCATTGGCGGCGCTCAGCAGCTCGTCTGGGTCCTGGGTCGGGGTCTCCCGCCCGAACGGCAACGCCCCCAGCCGGAGCACGCCCATGTCGGCCTCGCTCACCTGGGCGCTGTCCAGTCCCTCGGGCACCGCCATCGCGATTTCGGGGCGCAGCGGTGCGACCAGACGGTCAAGGTCGAGCAACCCCATTGCCGCGAGCCGCGCACGGCGGATCTCGTCGTCGATATTGCCGACCGAACCGCCCCTTGCCAACACCAAGTCGCGCAGGTCCCAGCGCAGCGGCATCACGCCTAGGATGCGGTATTCCAGCGGCAACAATGTCGGATCCCGCTCCACCTCCGCGATGCGCGCGTTGATCCCGGCGACATAGCCCCGCACGCACGCCAGCACTGACGGGGGGACCTGCGCCAGCTCCGCATCGAGATCGCCGCGATAATGGAAGAGGCGCGCGGCCGCATCATGTTCGGCGAAATCGGCACCGAACACTTCCGCCATCCGTCCCATGGCGCGGCGATGCCCGAAATCGATCTGAAACAGCCGATCGCGCGCGACGACATAGCCCTGACCGAAAAACGCATCCACCTTGGTCGCTGCGCGGATGTGCGGCACCCCCCAGCGATCGTCGACAATCTCAATCGCTCGCGAAAGCCCGGCAACCGTCGAGGAGGAGGTATCGCCCGGCCACGCGATCGCACGCACCGGCAGCGTTGCACCGAAAGCGGTGGCGCCGAACAGGAAGCTGCGGCGATCGACCATGATGTCCCCTCGAGCAAGCCACGCGGCGACACGCTCCTCGAATGGGCAGGCGTGGCGCGTTCAGGGAGCATAAAGCGACCGCGCGCGGGTGCAATCGCACCATAATCCAAGGCTATGGCACACCCAACGAACGATTGTCGCGGGAGCCTTGACCTGCTTCGCCTTCGCCCTGCACCATCGCCTAGAGCACGGATCAGCGACAAGAACATGACCGTCCGCAGGAAATCACGCTCCAGAAACATCAGATACAGGGGGATTGCAGATGACCGACGGATCATGGCGCCGGCTATTTTCGACCGGAACGGGGTTGACCGCTTTGTCGATCGCGTTGGCAAATCCCGCATTCGCGCAAACCGATGGCCCAAGCGGTAGTGCGGCCCCCCAGGCGCAGGGCGAGGCGCAGAATGTCTCGACCGACGAACTGATCGTGACCGGTTCGCGCATCCTGCGCAACGGCTTCCAATCGCCGACGCCGCTGACGGTCGCGACCCAGGAAGATATCCGCAACACCTCGCCGACCAACAACATCGCGGACTTCGTCAACCAGCTGCCGGCGCTGGCCGGTTCCACGCGGCCCTCCAACTCGCGACTGGCGATCAGTTCCGGCCTTGCCGGCATCAATGCGCTCAATCTGCGCGGCCTGGGCGAGATCCGGACGCTGGTGCTGCTCGACGGGCGCCGGACCGTCGGATCTAGCGTCACCGGGCTGGTCGACGTAAACACTTTCCCCCAGGCACTGGTGAAGAGCGTCGAAATCGTGACCGGGGGCGCTTCCGCCGCCTATGGCTCGGATGCCGTGGCGGGCGTCGTCAACTTCATCCTCGACAAGAAGTTTCAGGGTATCAAGGCGTCGGCGGACAGCGGCATCACCGGCCATGGAGACGGCGCCAACTATTCGTTCAGCCTCGCGGGCGGCACCGCATTCGGCAGTGATGGACGCGGCCATGTCCTGCTCAGCGGCGAATGGGCGCATCGCGACGGCATCTTCCAAGTCGACCGCGACTGGAATGCGCGCGGCGTCGTTCGGATAACCAATCCCAACTACACCAACACCAACGGCCAGCCGCAATATCTCATCCGCCAGCCGGTCGGCGTCGCCAACGCGACGCCGGGTGGCATCATCCTCAACTCGAGCGGCGGTGTCGCGAACAGGTTGCGCGGCATCTATTTCGGCAATGGCGGCGCGGCGGGCCAGTTTCAGTACGGCGCGCTCACCTTCCCCGCAGTCGGCGGCGCCACTGCCCCCTCGCTCACTCAGGGCGGCGACTGGCAGCTCAACGACCAAGGCCGCAACATCGGCCTCGATACGGATGACGATCGGCGAGGCGTGTTCGGTCGCGTGAGCTACGACGTCGGCAGCGGCATCTCGCTGTTCGCGGAAGCATCGTACAACTGGCAGAAGACGCTGTTCAACGCTGGTCCGCAATTGACAACCAGCACAACTCTCAGCGCCGCCAATCCCTATTTGCAGACCGCGCTGGCCAACGCCGTTTCTGCCGGGCTCATCACCCCGGCAGAGCGGGCTGCCGTCACTTCAGTGACGATCGGCACTACCGCCGTCGACCTGCCCTATCGCAAGAACAACAGCACCCGCGACGTGCAGCGGTACGCGATCGGCGCAGAGGGGGAGTTCCAGGCGTTCGGCAGGAAGGCGATCTGGAACGTCTACGGCCAATATGGCGAGACCAACGCGCACGAGCAGCTTCGCGACATCATGAACACCACGCGCATGGCCAATGCGACCGATGCCGTGTCCGCGCCGGCAGGCAATGCCCTCGGCGTTGCGGCGGGAACGATCGTGTGCCGGTCATCGCTCACCGCACCGACCAATGGCTGCGTCCCGCTCAATCGCCTGGGCATCGGCGTGACGAGCCAGGCGGCGATCGACTACGTGCTGGGCGATCCCTATCGCGACCAGAGGCTGAAGCAGACCGTGGCCGGCGCCAATCTCTCGCTGACGCCGTTCGCTACCTGGGCGGGCGACGTCAGCATCGCGGTGGGCGGTGAGTATCGGCGGGAGTCGGTCTCCGGCTATGTGCCGACCGACTATCAGACCGGCTGGTCCGTCGGCAATTTCCTGCCGACCTTCGGCAGCTACAACGTCAAGGAAGCCTATCTCGAGACGGTCGTCCCGCTCGGCCTGGGAATCGAGTTCAACGGTGCCGTGCGCGCCACCGACTATTCGACCTCGGGCTATGTCACGACATGGAAGGTCGGTGCCAGCTGGCAGCCGATCCCGGACATCCGCTTCCGCGCGACCCGTTCGCGCGACATCCGCGCGCCCAATCTGAGCGAGCTTTTCCAATCGGGCACGTCGCGTACCAACACGCTGACCGACCCGGCGTCCGGCCGTACCACCGTCACCTTCCGCGAGATCACCACAGGCAACCCCAATCTGCGCCCGGAAAAGGCGGACTCGGTCAATATCGGCGTCGTGCTCCAGCCCCGCTTCCTCCGCGGTTTCTCGGCATCGGTAGACGGCTTCGACATCAAGCTGAAGGACGCCATCGGCCAGTTCTTCGCGCAGGACATCATCAATCGCTGCTACGAGGGCCGTACCGAGTTCTGCGCTGCCTATGGGCCGGACCCGACCGGCGACCGCGAATTGTTCTTCAGGGCAAGCCCGTTCAACTTCGCCCGGCAATGGGTCCGCGGGATCGACGTCGACGCGAGCTACCGCGTGGAACTCGACCGGATCTTCGGCGGGGCGCCCGGCGCGATCACCCTGCACGGGCTGGCGACCCGCTACATCCACAACATCACCGACAGCGGCGTGCCCAACGTGGTGCCGATCGACGTCGTCGGGCAGCTGAGCGGCACCAGCCCGCCCGAATGGATCTATCGCTTCAATGCCAGCTATGAAACCGAGCGCTTCTCGGTCACCGGCACCGTTCGGGGCGTGAGCAGCGGCACCTATGGCAACAATTACATCGTGTGCAACGGCGACTGCCCGGTCGGGCGCGCGTCGGCCGTGGTGTCGCAATTCCCGACGATCGACAACAACCACATCTCGGGTGCGGCCTATGTCGATCTGAACCTCACCGCCAAGATTTCGCAGGGCGAGCGGACCCGCGGGGAAGTGTTCCTGAACGTCACCAACCTCCTCGATCGCGATCCGATCCTGCTTCCCGAAACCGGACTGGCGGCAAACAGCACCTATTCCGACCTGCTGGGCCGGGCATTCCGGGTCGGGATCCGGTTCGAGCTGCGGTGACCGCGCGTCGCGGGGATGGCGCTCCTCCCGGACTGCACGCGATCCATCCCCGCCGCGCGCTCCTCCAGTCCTGCGCTGCCATCGCCATTGCCGGGTGGGGCAGCGCGGCGATGGCGCTGAACCGGCGCACCGAACCCACGAGAAGGGTGAACGCCATGGGCATAAGGGACGTCGTGACCATTGCCGATGACGCGTGGGGCGTGCCGCATATCCGCGCCTCCTCCATTCCGGATGCCTATTTCGGGCAGGGCTATGTCGTCGCCCGCGACCGGCTGTTCCAGATCGATCTGCAGCTGCGCCGTGATCTCGGCAGGCTGGCGGAGTCGTTCGGCGCGCGGTTCGTCCCCCATGACCACGCCGCCCGCCTGCTGCTCTATCGCGGCGACGTCGAGGCGGAACTGGCAGCTCTCCCGGCCGAAGTGGTGGCCTGTGCCCGTGGCTATGTCGACGGGATCAATGCCCGCATCGCCGAGCTGGAGGCAGACCCGTCGCTGCTGCCGCCCGAATATGGCGTGCTGAAGCTGCGGCCGCTGCGCTGGGACATCGCCGATCTGGTGCGCATTCGCAGCGGCGACATGGGCAGCAGCTCCGACGAAGTCCGCCGAGCGCAGCTGGCGGCGCGCGGGCTGCTGGATCTCGATGCGCTGACCGCGCCGCTGGCTTGGGACTGGAAGCCCCGGCTGCCCGAGGGACTCGATGTCGCGGCCGTCTCGAAGGCCGATCTGGGCATCCTCGGCGAGACCGAAGGTCCCCTGCCCTGGAACGACGCGGTGCTCGCTTCCTACGACCCGGTCTATGATCGGCTTGATCGCGAAGCGCATGGCAGCAACGCATGGACGATCTCCGCGGCGCGCTCCGCCACCGGCCGCCCGATCCTCGCCAATGATCCGCATCTCGGAATCGGCGGCTTCTCGCCGCGCCACCTCGCCCACCTGACCGCGCCGGGCTTCGACGTGATCGGCGCCGGCAGCCCCGGCATGCCCGGGATTATGCAAGGCCATACTGACCATTACGCCTTTGGACGGACCAATTCGCACATCGACCAGGAAGACCTCTACATCCTGGAACTCAAGCCCGACGACCCGGAATGCTATCGCCACCAAGACCAATGGAAGCGGTTCGCGACCACAACCGAGACGATCCGCGTGAAAGATGCCTCCGACGTGGTGGTGACGCTCCGCACCGCCAAGCACGGCCCCGTGCTGCTGCACGACCCTGCCCGGCGCCGCGCCACGGCGATGGCGTCGGTCTCGCTGCGTCCCGGCGCGAACATGACCTTTGCGATCATCGCACTCAACCTCGCCAAGAACTGGGAGGAACTTGCGCAGGCCGCGCGGCTGCACGTGGCACCGACCAACCTCCATTATGCCGATATCGACGGCAATATCGGCTGGCGGCTGCTCGGCCATGTGCCGATCCGCACCCGGCACGACGGCCTGTTGCCCGTACCCGGCGACGGACGCTATGACTGGCAGGGTATCCACCCGACCGGAGCGATGCCGACGCTGCGCAACCCCGAAAGCGGCTGGTTCGCCTCGGCCAACCAGTTCAACCTTCCACCGGACTGGTCGCCGGACAAGCGCGTGACGAGCTTCACCTGGAACGCACCCTATCGCTATGATCGGATTGCGCAGGTCCTCGGCGAGTCTGGGAAGCATGGGTTGAAGGAGAGCGTGGCCTTGCAGCACGACGATCTTTCGCTGCCGGCGCAGGCATTGCTGCCGCTGCTGCCGCGGGATCTCGAGGGCAAGGCGGCGCAGGCGGCGGCGATGCTGCGCGGCTGGGATGCGCGTCTTGGCGCCGACAGCGGCCCCGCGGCCCTTTTCGAGATGCTTTGGATCGAGCTGGGCGCAGCGTGCCTGGCCGCGATCGTGCCGGCTGCCGCCCGCGACCTCGTCACGTCGATCGACCCGCGCCCGATGCTCGCGCTGCTCACGCACCCCGATGCGCGGCTCGGGTCCGAGCCGGAAGCGGCACGCGACGCGCTCCTTGCTGCGGCGCTCGGCCGGGCCTGGGACGCAGCGGAGTGCCGATTCGGAGCCGACCCGGCGGCTTGGCGCTGGGGCGATGCCCACCGTGTCGCCCTGCGCCATCCGCTGTCGAGCCGGCCTGCGATCGCCGCTGCCGTTCCGGCAATCGAGGGCGGCAGATCGGGCGGCGACGGCTACACCGTGATGGCGCGCGGCTATGTCGCCGCCCGCAACTGCACCGTCAGCCACGGCGCGAGCTTCCTGATCGTCTGCGACATCGGCAATTGGGACGCGAGCCAGGTCCTGTCGCTGCCGGGCCAGTCGATCGATCCCCGCTCCCCCCATTATCGGGACAGCTACGCGGCCTGGTTGGCCGGCCAAGCGCGGCCGTTTCCGTTCAGCCGGCGGGCCGTCGACGCGCATGTCCGCCAGGTGACGGAACTGCGCCCATGAAGATCGGACGGCGCCGCTTCGTGCAGTCGATCACCCTTGCGCCGATGCTCGCGTACCTGTGCCAGCGACCCGGAAGCGCCGCAGCCGCCACCGTGTCGACCGAGCGATTCTCTGCAGCCTTCAGCGAGATCCAGTCCTGGGTCGGCAGGGCCTTTCCCGGTGCCGTCGTCGCGATCGGCATGCGCGGCCGCCTCGTGGCATTGCAAAGCTTCGGAAAGATCTCGTCCGCGCCCGATGCGCCGCCGATGCCCAAGGATGCAATCTTCGATCTCGCTTCGCTCACCAAGGTGGTCGGCACGACCACCGCCGCCGAGCTTCTTTACGACCACGGGCTGCTGGACCTCGACCGTCCGGTGGTCGCGTATCTTCCGGCCTTTGCCGGCACGCCCGGACACGAGCGGATCACGGTGCGACACCTGCTCAGCCACAGCTCCGGTCTGTTCACCACCGATCTGCTCTGGCAGCACAGCCGCAACCGGCAGGAGCTTCTTGCTCTGATCGATCGCATGCCGGTCGTGTGGAAACCAGGTTCGCGCTATCAATATCGCGACGAGAACATGATCCTGATGGGCCAAATCGTCGAGCACGTGTCGGGGATGCCGCTCGACCGCTTCGTGCACGACCATGCGTTCCTCCCGCTGAAGATGCGGGATACCGCCTTCAATCCCTCGGCACGCCAACTGGCACGGATTCCGCCGACAGAACAGGACGATGTGTTTCGACACCGGCTGGTACGCGGCGTGGTGCATGACGAAAATGCCTATGTGCTGGGCGGCGTCGCCGGACATGCCGGGCTGTTCTCGACCGCACAGGATCTCTCGAAGCTCGCCGCGCTCTACCTGCGGGGCGGGAAACCTCTGTTGAAGCCGGCGAGCGTTGCCGCCTTCACCACGCGTCAGGCCGATCCACCGGGTACCTCGCGCGCGCTGGGTTGGGACATGCCCGATGCTGCCGGCAGCTTCGCCGGGCCCCGGGCCTCCCCCGACGCGCTGATCCATACCGGCTTCACCGGAACCTCCATATATATCGACCGGCGGCGCGGCGCCTTCATCATCCTGCTGAGCAACCGGGTGAACCCCAGCCGGGACAACAAACGCATCGCAGACGCTCGAATAGCAATCCACACGGCGGTGCTGTCGGCGATTGATGGTGCCTTCAACGAGGCAAAACCCTGGACCGGCGTCGCCTCGCCGCCTCGTACGTGCCTGCGGGCGATCGCATCTTAGAGATCGCCGCCGATGGAGTCGGACGTCGCACGCTTCAACAACGGTAAACCGGGGCGAACGCAATCCCGATTATCGGACGCAACCCGTCACGCGCACCGTCTACCCTGCGGGTCGAAGAGAGCTTGCTCCCTTTCCTTCCGTCGCGCGGCCAGTCAAACACAATCAGCAATTTCGGTCATTTCGACCGCGCCTCCGCACTCCGCGCCATCTCGACGTGACGCGCCATAACTGAGTAGCCCCTAGTTTTCTAGACGCCTTCCGCCTTCAGAACCTGCTGCCGTTCGAACTGGACGGGCGACAGCATCCCGTTCCTGACCTGCTTGCGCACCGGGTTGTAGAACATCTCGATGTAATCGAACACGTCCTGCCGGGCGTTCGACGCCGGATGCGCTCCCGCTTGAGCGAGGAGAAGAAACTTTCGGCGACGGCGTTGTCATGGCAGTTGCCGCGGCGGCTCATAGAGTGCTCAAGATTGTGCGCGCGTAGGAAGGCAGCCCAGTCCATGCTGGTGAACTGCGAGCCTTGGTCCGAGTGGATCAACACCCGATGCCTCGGCTTGCGTCGCCATGCCGCCATGTGCAGCGCCTGCAGCACCACATCGGTGGTCTGCCGGCTGTGCATCGACCAACCGACCACGCGGCGGGAAAACAGGTCGATCACGACCGCCAGATAGGCGAAGCCTTCCAGGGTGCGAATGTACGTGATGTCTGTCACCCAGGCCTGGTCGGGCGCAGCCACGTCGAATTGGCGATCCAGCGTGTTGTCGACCGCCAGGGACGGCTTGCCGCCATGGCTGCCGGGCCTGCGCTTGTAGCCGATCTGCGCCTTGATGCCCGCCAGCCGGGTCAGCCTGGCAACCCGATTCGGGCAGCAGGTCTCGCCGTGATCCAGCAGATCGTCGTGCAGCTTGCGGTAGCCATAGACCTTGCCGCTGTCGTTCCACGCCCGCCGGAGCAGCTCCGTCTGTCGAGCATCTTCCCGAGCCCGCCGGCTCAGCGGGCTCTTCTGCCATGCATAATAACCACTTGGCTGTACGGCGAGGCACCGGCACATCGCCCGCACGTCAAACCGATCGCGATGCTCGGCAATGAACGCGTATCTCACTTTGCATCCCGAGCGAAATACGCGGTGGCTTTTTTTAGGATGTCGCGCTCCTCGGTCACCCGGGCCAGTTCGCGCTTCAGCTGGCGGATCTCCGCATCCTTGCCGGCATCGCCTGACCCCGCCTTCGTCAGCTGCCGCTTCCACGAATACAGCGAGTGCTGGCTGACGCCGAGACGCTGCGAAACCTCTGCTACCGGATACCCGCGCTCGGTAATCTGGGCCACCGCATCACGCTTGAATTCATCGCTGAAATTGGGCTTCCCCATCGTCGCCTCCTGTCCTCAAAATTAGGATCCAAGTGACCTGCCCCCGGTTGGTCCTGCAGTCATAACGAGAGTCCGCCGGTTTGATATTCGTGGTGCGCCACCGGCACAAGCGCGCCGGGCGTGACGCCTCCGTCTTGCAGGAA
>NZ_JAATJB010000025.1 GCF_011927635.1 Sphingomonas trueperi | reverse complement strand
TCCGGCGTAAACCGCTGACGTCCCATACCAATCTCCAATTCTCACGCCCCGCAGGGCTCTCTTCAGAATTGGACCAGTTTTTCCAAGGCAGACCATATCGCGCCGGGCAGCCGCGGCGCGTCGAGGACATCTGCAAGGTGATCGGCGGCTGGTTCGAATGCGTGGTCGACCCGCCGGCCGCAGCCGCGCCGATCGAGCACATGCTGGCCAATCGATGGGTCGCGGAAAAAGGCCATGGCCTTTGCGCAACCGAGGAAGGCCGTCGTGCGGCGCGACCGCTGATGAGCGGCATGGTGCGGATGCTCGATCACGGGACGCGGCTGATCGATGTCGCCCTGATGATGTCCGTGCTGCGCTTGTCGAAAGGAGAACTGGACCATGGCATTCGCGATCTTTGAGCCAGCGATCCTGGCGGTGCTGCTCGCCGGCGCCGGCCAGCTAGCGCCTGCAGCGCCTATGTCCGCGCCCGCGTCGCCGTGCAGCCGTCACGCAACCATCACCCCCGCCTTCGACTGCTGCCTCGACCTCGCGCTGTGGAAGGCGCCGCCCACCGCATCGCTCAACCACCCCGCGCCATCCCTGGACGGTGCGGCCGATCAGAAGGAAGGACGATAAGCATGTCGAAAGTCGCGAAGCTGGCGATGCTCCTGCTGGCGGTCGCGCCCCTGGCAGCGCCGCTGCGGGCGCAGGACGCCGAGCGCCGGGACGACAGCGTCGAGGCGTCCGACCGCGGCGACGATTTCTACTGCGGCGAGCGCAGGCTCGGGCAATGGTTCTACTGCACCAAGCCGAAACCGCCCGAGACCGCGAAGGCGCAGCCACAGACGCCCGAGCGGAGCGCGGCGGAGCGCCTAGCCGCCATCACGCGGGAGCTGGATGAGCTGAAGGCACGGGCGATCCTCGATCCATCGGAGGAGAATGTCATTGCCTATGTCCGTTTCCAGCGCGAGCAGCTGGACCGCGCGTCGACCTTCTCGGACACCTGGCAGCGCGCCCTCTGGCAGAACCCGGACATCGACTACACGCTGCAGCGGCCGGTCAACACGGTGGCCAAACGCGCGTGGCTCGACAACCGGAAGGCCGACCGCGACCAGGTCCTGACCAACCTCGGTCAGCGCTACGGTCTGTTCTACTTCTACGCGCAGAGCTGCGGCGCGTGCGAGGTCTTCTCGCCGATCCTGCGATCGGTCGCGGACGGTCACCGCATGGCGGTGATGGCCGTCTCGATGGACGGCGGGCCGAGCCGCGACTTCCCCAACTATGTGGTCGACTCCGGCCAGCGCGCGCGGATGGGGATACCCGGCAACGAGACGCCGGCGCTCGTCCTGTTCGACACCGCGACGAAGCGCACCATCCCCGTCGGCTACGGCATCCTCAGTGCCGATGAGATCATGGATCGCATCTTCATGCTCACCAACACCAAGGTCGGGAGCGACTACTGATGTCCATTCAACGGCAGAAGGGCCGGCTGAGAAGGCTGGCTCACCGGGCCGGCGCCGCCCTGACCATGGTCGCCGCCTCGCACTTCGCGCTCATCGGTGTCGCACGGGCCGACGTCGCCTCGGAGATGAACGGGTTCTTCAACGACGCCGGCGGCGCGGCGAACGTCACCGGGCCAACAGCGTTCCAGGGGCAGTCGGCTGGCTATTACTCGCTCGGCAACGTCTGGACGCGCTTCCCGCAGAAGAGCGTGTCGCCGTTCAATCTGCAGCTCCCAAGCGCGCGGGCCGGATGCGGGGGTATCGACCTGTTCTCCGGCTCCTTCAGCTTCATCAACGCGAGCGAGATCGTCGCGATGCTGAAGGCGACGGCGAACAACGCGCTGGGCTTCGCCTTCAAGCTGGCGATCGACAGCGTCTCACCCGAGATCGGCAAGGTCATGGACGAGTTCAGCCAAAAAGCTCAGCTCCTCAACCAGATGAACATCTCAAGCTGCGAGACCGCGCAGGCGCTGGTGGGCGGGATCTGGCCACAGATGGAAACCACCCGATCGACCATCTGCGAGGCTGTCGGCAACAGCCAAGGCGTCTTCTCGGACTGGGCCGCGTCCCGCCAAGGCTGCAACAACGGGGGCCAGAGGGACGCGACGCTCGCTGGCAACACCGATCCGGCGATGAAGGAGCAGATCATCGGCGACCCGCACAATTATACGTGGGAGGCGCTGAAGAAGTCGTCGAAGTTCGGAGCGTTCGACCAGGCCTTCTCCGAATATGTGATGACGCTGGTTGGGACGATCGTCACGACCCCGCCGACAGGCAGCGAGCATGGCCCGAAGGTGGTGATCTACGGACCGGCCGAGGAGGCGGTCGTGACGGCATTGCTCGACGGCACCGCGAACGCGCCGGCAGTGAAAATCCTGAAGTGCAACAACGACCCGTGCACTGATGTCTCGGACCAGACGCTCAGCGTGCCTGCGTCAAGCGCGCTGCGGCCCCGGATCGCGACGATGATCAAGAGCATGAGCTCCAAGATTCGCAGCGACAGCGCGCTCGACGCAGCCGAGAAGCAGCTGCTGAACATGGCGACTGTTCCGATCTACAAGATCCTCGCGGTTCAGGCCTACGCCCACTACGCGCTCACCGACGGCGAAATTCAGACGCTCTCCGAGATCGTCGCGGTCGATCTGCTGAACGCCATGCTCGACAACATGCTCGACAGGGTGGAGCAGGCGAAGGTCTTCTACCAGACCGCGGATCAGGAGACGGCCTCGCAGTGGCGCCAGCAGATCGCGGCGACCCGCGCCAAGTTCGCGCAGCGGGACGTGAAGCTCAGCAACAAGCTCCAGGTGACGATGCAGATCATCAACCGGAGCATCATGCTCGAATCGACGCTGCAGAACACCATGACGCCCGGCATGTCCTCAGCGCTCAACTTCTCGCGAGGATTGAACGCGCAGGGCTTGCTCTAGGCGCGCAACAGAGAGGTAGCGGCGTGCTCGAGGTCTACACCGTCGGCGGGGGCGAGTATCTCGTCAATACCTTCAACGCGGTCGCCGCGTGGGCGGGGGGAGGGGGCTATCGCTCTCTCCTGCGGGTCGTGATGGTGATGGGGCTGATCTATTCGCTGCTCGTCGTGGCCTTCACCCTCAACTTCCGCGCGTGGTTGAACTGGTTCCTTCAAGCGACGGGCATTTACCTGTGCCTCATGGTCCCGACGATCGACGTGAAGGTGACCGACCGCCTCAATCCAAGCCTCTCGCCCGCGACGGTGGCGAATGTACCTCTCGGCCTGGGGGTCCTCGCGAGCTTCACCACCCAGATTGGCGACTGGCTCACCCGGACGGCCGAGACCGTCTTCGTCATGCCCGGAGAGCTCAACTACACTACGAACGGCATGGTGTACGGCGCCCGGCTATTCGACGCGACCCGCAATTTCACTATCCGTGACGCGGAATTCTCGACCAACCTCGAGAACCACTTCAAAAACTGCCTCTTCGGCGATGTGATGCTCTACCAGAAGTCGCTCACCAACTTGGCGAAAGCGCCGGACCTATGGGCGGCGATCGGGCCGGGCTCGGAAGCGCGGTCGCAGGAGTGGCTGGAGCGGCAAGGCGACGGCTCGGTCCAGAACTTCATTGTCACGTGCCGACAGGCCTATGACACGCTGAACGGCCAATGGGCGAGCATGATCGAGGCGAACGCGGAGCCTTGGGCGAAGGAGGTCTATCCCAAGCTCAGCAATGCTGTCGCCGCGGCGAAGCTCAAGCACGACGTCCCGATCGTGAATGCGGCCTTTACAGGCTCGGGTGACGACTTCACCGGCGTCATGAGGCAGAACACCGCCATCAACGCCTTCATGCAGGCGCGAAACTCGATGTCCGGCGGGAGCGGGGCGGCGTCGATCGACACCTTCGCGCAGACCCGCGCGGACATTCAGGCCCGCAACACCTACAATTCGATCGCGCAGCAGGCGATGGCGTGGGTGCCGATCCTGAACATTGTCCTGACCGTCGTCTTCTTCGCGATGTTCCCTGTGATCTTCCCGCTCTTCCTGCTCCCCCAGACCGGGCTGAGTTCGTTGAAGGGCTACGCGATGGGGTTCTTCTATCTGGCGGCCTGGGGACCGCTCTACGTGATCCTCCACATGATCTGCATGACCCGGGCCGAGGCAGCCTCGAACGGCGTCGCTGCAGGAGGGATGTCGCTCGGAAGCTATGCCGGCATCGGCGCGGTGAACGGCGAAACGGCGACGATCGCCGGCTTCATGCTGATGAGCATCCCGTTTTTGGCGGGCGGGCTTGCACGGGGCGCGATGTCGATCGCGGGACAGGCGACGTCGATGCTGGCGCCGGCGCAGAATGCCGCGGAAGCTGCTGCGCTGGAGCAGACCACCGGCAACTACTCCTACGGAAATGTAAGTTGGGCGAACTCGACCTCGAACATGCGGCAAGCCGACCAGTGGCAGACGGCGCCGAGCTTCATGGGTGGCGCGGCGAGCGTCGGCTGGCGCCAGGACAACGGCGCTGTGATCAGCGGTTTCGGCAATGGCCAGGAAGTGTTCGACACCGGTGGCGCGATCTCGCGGCTCTCATTCACCCCAACCGTGACCACCGGCACCGTGGCGGAATGGCGGGAGATGGCGACCGAGGCGCACCGTCAATCGCAAGCCTACGACAACGCGGCTCAGGAGATGCTCACCTGGACCAAGACCGACCGGAGTGCGCACGGGACGTCCAGCGAGCGCTCGTCAGGCTGGGATTCGAGCAGCGGTCGGTCGTCGAACACCTCTGTTGAGCAGTTCGATCGAACGACCGGCAGCAGCTCGCAAGGGTTGGAGGATCGGTCGTCAACGGGGCAGAGTCTGACGGTAACAAATGGCCACGACCGATCGGCAGGCACCCTCAACCAGGTGACGGGATCGTTGTCAGCGGGTCTGGGCGGCGGAGGTCAGAGCGGAACTGGCAAAGCGTCGTCCCGCCTCCCAGGTGTGGGCGGCAGCGTTTCGGCACAGGGCCAGCAGAATGACTTCCTGCGCCATGGTACATCAGACACGAGATCTTCGGACAGCTCTAGCTCTGCTAGCAGTGGGGTGCGGGACGAGCACGCTAATGGCACAGGCGCAACGTCGTCAGATGGCACCTATGACCGCTCGGGCGTGTTCAGCCGCGCGTCGACTACGTCCAGTTCGTCACTCACTCACGAGCAGGCGCTGGCGCGCGCGCGGTCGTATACGGAGACGGCTCGGCAGCTCGAAGAATTGTCGCAGCAGCTCTCCCGCGACGCCAGCTACGCCGAAACGCACGGCATGCAGCTAAGCGAGAACATGAGCCAGGATCTAGCGCAGTGGTACCGGGCGCAACAGGCTTCAAACCCGGGTCTGGATGCTCCGGAGCTGTGGGCGACCGATCTCAGCGACCACCAGCGCGCCGTTCGGCAGGAGATGGTCACTCGCTGGATGCGCGAGAAGCAGGACGACATTCGCGAGGAGATTGCCGGCAAGCTTCAAGAGCCCGACCTCGTTGAGGTAAGCAGGCCGAGCATCGATAGCGCGGCGGACGTCGCGGGCTCGTATCGCCCACAGGGCACATCTGGCATTCCGTCTGGCCCTGCCGGCGGCGACCCTCGGACCGCACAGTCAATCATCGAGGCCGGCGCGGACCGGCTTGAGAGCGATCGTGGCGCGGCGCGGGCTGCTCGGACTAACGCCGCGCAGGGATCGGTTGACGTACAGCAGGAGGTTCACCGCGATCACAACCGCGGCTTCTTCAACGACCCGAAGCTGCGTGAGTAATCGTGTACTCTAGATTGCGACAAACAAGTAGCCGACGAAGCCAGCTAGAAGAGCATACGCCAGCAGGTAGGCAGCTGCGCCTGCCTTGCTAACATTGCCTTCGGTATCAGTGACTGGGCCGTGGGGTTCGACGCCGTCGTCTACGAGAAGCATTATCGGACCGCCAGGATTGTCCTTGGTCGCCGCGAATGTCGCTGTATCGAGCGTCAGCATGAGAACCTCCGAACCTACCCAACATACAAGGTTCGAGGTTCGATCACAAGCAATGGAGACGCGAAGCCGAGATGAAGGCGTTCCTCACCCGCGCGGTTACGCCGTCCCGCCACGATGCAGGCTGCATCGATTACGAACCGCACGAGGTGGACGGGCAGCCCGGCACCTTCGTCTTCTACGAGCGCTGGATCGGCCGGGAAGCGCTCGATGCCCATCTCCACGCGCCACGCATGCAGGAACTGGTGCCGCAGCTCCTGGAGCTGATGGAAGGCTCGATCGAGGACGGGATCAGGCTCCTGCAACCGTTCCGCCCGGCCTGAGTTCGAGCGCCGTCAGCGAAGGAGGATCAGCGCGGAGCTCGAGTCTTTGTAGCGGATTGGGCCTGTGCAGCGTGGGAGGAGCGACGGTGCTCACCGTTGCCGTCAGCCGGCCGCCGGTCATTCCTTGCAAACTCATGACCAGGATAGAGCGCGCGCCGCACCTCGTCAGTGATCGTGTAGACGGCCTGGCGCTGGGCACCGCGATTATGATGATCGACGCGGTAGCCCTGATAGTGACGCTGCATGAGGCCGGCCTTGACGAGCTCCGAGACCGCGCGGCTCACGTTCGTGCGTCCGGAGAGACGGATCCGCTTTTGGACTTCGGCTGTGATCAGCCGTGCGGCGACCGCCGCGTCGGCGGGAAGCTCATTGCGCTGCTCGAGTTCCGCTCGAACCTTGTCGGCGATCGCAAGGCGACGGGGGTCGCGCCGGGCCACGGGCACCAGGGCATCGCATAGCCAGTCCCGCACCGGCACTAGGCGGTCACCTTCACGGACGTAAGGGCCGGCCGAACCACTTTGGGCGCTCGCCTGTGCAATCAGATTGAGTACCATGAAGCTATAGCGGGGCCGCTCGCAGACTGACGTCAAGCGATCCAGAAGGCCCGGCAGGTCCAACGCAGGTGCGGCCTGCGGCGCTGCTCGTTCCGCATTGCCTTCGGCGGCGAAGAAGTCCGGTTGGAACATGAGAACGAATCAAGCACATCTCGATTCTCATGTGAATCCCTCTTGTTGTGGCGCGTCCATTTTATCGAGGTGTCGCGTGCCTGGCTCGCAAGCCGGCACAGCCGCCAAACGTTTGGGCGCCCGGACCTCAGCGCGATGTGGGCTCATGGCTGTCGGGGTCGTCGAGCCACGTCGGAATATCGCGTCGTGCGTCGAGCACGCGCCATATGTCGATGTGATCGTCGCGTTCGACGTAGAAGACGAGCCACGGAAAGCGAGCGAGACGACGATGTCGCAGACCCGGCAACATAAGCTCGTGCGCGTAACGCGGAGAGCCGATGCCCGGTTGCTCTGCGATCGCGCGGTAGGCTGCTTCTAGCGAGGTCACGAAGCCGAGCGCGATGTCCGGCCCAGCCTCGTGAGCATAGTGGTCGATGGCGTTCTCGACGTCGCGATGGGCCTGGTCGCGGGGCACGACCCGCTTCATGGTCATGCCGTGCGGCGAGCCCGCACGCGCAGTCCTTCGAAATAGGTGTCGTCTGCTGGGGCGCCCGGGGCGGATTCAGCGCCGTCGAGCAGCAGCCGGCGCAATCTCTGGCGGTCCTGGTCCTTGCGGATGAGCTCGCGGACATACTCGCTGCTCGTGCCGTAGCCGCGGCCGGCAACCTGCTCGTCCACGAAAGCCTTCAGCGTATCGGGCAGCGAGATGTTCATCGTGCTCATGGCCGCGATAGTTAAGGGGTTTGGCAAAATTTGGCAAGGGGAGCCGCCCGTCCTGCGCCTTCTGACGACTAGTCCGAAGCTTTGCCGATCCGGCGAGGCTCGGGAGGGAATGAACAGCTGTGGCACTTTACCGGCGGGGTAAAGTGCCACGAGCGGTTGTCTTCGCGGCGAGAAACTGTGGGGGAGGTGATCGGCTCAGTGGGGAACAGGCGGGCGGGTAAAGCTCGCCAGGCTCCTCGAGTCGGGTAGCGGCTGACCGGCACCTGCATGACAGACTGATATAGCTCAGGGACGATTACATCTCTGATCCGGCACCCTTTCTGGCGGGGCGCCGTGGGGCAGCAATCCAGGCTTCGCTGGGTGCTTTGTCGGCATGTTCAACGAGGGTCGCTCCTGCCCCGCGATACGTCGTCAGGCGGCGCGGGGCGCGCAGAACGGTCGGGGGAACCCGTGCTCGAAGGGGGCAAGTTGTACGGTGAATAGCGAAGAGCCTGCTGGAACGGGAGTGCCGGGCCTTGATGACATCCTCGGTGGAGGGTTGAGCCGCGGCAGAGTCTTTCTCCTCGAGGGCCTGCCGGGAACGGGCAAGACCACGGTCGCGATGCAGTTCCTGCTCGAAGGGGCCCGGAACGGAGAGAAGGTGCTGTATCTGACGCTCTCCGAAAGCGAGGAAGAGCTGCGCGCCGCCGCCGCAGCGCACGGGTGGGCGCTCGACGGCGTCGAGATCGTCGAGTTGATCTCCCCCGATAGCCTCGTTGACGAGAAGCAGCAGCAGAGCTTGCTCTACTCGTCGGACCTCGAGCTGGTGGAGACGACCCGGAGAATATTCGAAGCCTTCACGCGATCGAAGCCCGACCGGCTGGTCCTTGACAGCCTCTCGGAAATAAGACTGCTGTCGCAGAGCTCGCTCCGCTACCGGCGACAGGTCCTCGCGTTAAAGCACTATTTCGCGGGCCAGGGCACGATCGTGCTGATGCTCGACGACATGACGACGGAGACCGAAGACAAGACCGTTCACAGCGTCGCGCATGGTGTGGTCTGCCTGGAGGAGCTCGCAAGAGAATACGGTCCGGAGCGCCGGCGGATCAGGGTCGCCAAATATCGCGGGCGAGGCTTTCGCGGCGGCTATCACGACTTCGTCATCGAACGAGGCGGCGCCCGCGTATTTCCGCGCCTGATCTCGGCCGAGCACCGGTCCAGCTTCGAGCGCGACAAGGTCACGACCGAGATCACCGAACTGGACGCGCTGACGGGGGGTGGTCTGGAGCGTGGATCGAGCGTGCTGATCCTGGGCCCTGCAGGAACGGGGAAGTCTCTTCTCGTGCTGACGTTCGTCGCCGCGGCCGTGAAGAAAGGAGAGAAGGCGGCGTTGTTCGTGTTCGACGAGGAGGTCGGGCTCCTTGCCGAACGCGCAAGAGGGCTCGGAATCGACATCATCGCGATGATGGACGCCGGTGCCTTGCAGGTCGAGCAGATCGACGCCGCCGAGCTCACCCCCGGAGAGCTTTCAGCGCGGGTCCGGAAATGCGTCGAGGAGAATGGCGCGAGGACGGTGGTGGTGGATAGCCTTAATGGTTACCAGGCCGCGATGCCGGGCGAGAACGCCCTGGTGCTGCACATGCACGAGCTGCTGCAGTATCTGAACCGCCAGGGCGCAACGACGTTCGTGACCATCGCGCAGCACGGGCTGGTCGGCGATACGCGAACCCCCGTCGATGTCACCTATCTCGCCGACACGGTGATCCTGCTGCGCTACTTCGAGACGCGCGGCCGTCTCCGCCGGGCGATCTCGGTCGTGAAAAAGCGAACCGGTGCGCATGAAGACACCATCCGCGAATATAGCATTGGCGCCGACGGGGTCCGGATCGGCGAAGCGCTGGTCTCGTTCCAGGGAATGGCGCGCGGCGTGCGCAGCCTCTTCGGGGATGCACCTGAGCTGATCGAAGAACGCCATTGATGCCCGAACTTTCGGAGCGCGCGCTGATACTCGCGCCCTTCGGCCGGGATGCAGACGTCGCCGCAACCGTTCTGGCGAACGCCGGCATCACCGCGCTCGAATGCCCCTCGGTCGAACGGCTGGTCGAGGAGATCCGGGCAGGCGCAGGGCTCGCGGTCGTTACCTCGGAGGCGCTGATCGGTGCCGACACCGGCTCGCTGCAAGCATGGATCGCGGACCAGCCAGAATGGTCCGACTTTCCGTTCGTGCTGCTCGTGCACCAGGGCAGCGGGCTCGAACGCAACCCCGAGGCTGCCCGCTTGCTGGAGCGGCTCGGGAACGTCAGCTTCCTCGAACGCCCCTTCCATCCGACTACCCTCATGAGCCTGGCGCGCGCGGCGCTGCGCGCCCGCCGCCGGCAATATGAGGCACGCGCGCGCCTCGAGGAGCTGCGTAGCCTCACCGGCTCCCTTGAGCGCAAGGTCGAGGAGCGAACCGCCGAGCTAACGTTGGGCGAAGCGCGGATGCGGGCGATCTTCCAGACCAACAACCAATATCAGCTGCTCATTGATCTCGACGGGACCGTCCTGGACGCGAACGCCACTGCGTTGGCGGGGATCGAGGCGCGGCTCGAGGATGTGGTCGGCAAGCCCCTATGGGAGACTCCGTGGTTCGCGCATTCGCCCGACCTTCACAACGCCGTGAAGGCTGGTGTGCTGCGGGTCGCAGCGGGCGTGACCTTGCAAAAAGAATTGACCATCCATCTTCCGATCGGCCCGCGCTCATTCGACGTGGGCATGCGGCCGATGCGTGGTCCGCAAGGCGATACGCTGGCACTCATCGTGGAAGCGCTCGACATCACCGACCGCAAGCGGGCCGAGGAGGCGCTCCGTCAGGCGCAGAAGCTCGAGGCGATGGGTCAGCTTACCGGCGGCGTCGCGCACGACTTCAACAACCTCCTGACGCCGATCGTGGGCGGGCTGGACATCCTGAGCCGCAGCGGACTTGGGACGGAGCGCCAGCGCCGCCTCATCGAGGGTGCCATACAGTCGGCCGAGCGGGCGAGGGCGCTCGTGCAGCGGCTGCTGGCCTTCGCGCGGCAGCAGCCGTTGCAGCTCCGCGCGATCGATATCGGCACGCTGGTGCGCGGCATGGTCGAGCTGGTCGGATCGACGATCGGGCCGAAGATCAGCTTGTTGATCGAGGTGCCGGAAGGGCTGCCTGCCGCGCGCGCCGATCACAACCAGGTCGAAATGGCGCTCCTCAACCTTTGCGTGAATGCGAGGGACGCGATGCCCGAAGGGGGCACGCTCCGCATCTCGGCATCCGAGCGGCATTTCAGCGCGGAAAATGACGAGGGCCTGAGCCCAGGCAGCTATATCAGCCTCGCGGTCGCGGATACCGGGATCGGTATGGATGAGGAGACAGCCAGGCGAGCCGTCGAGCCGTTCTTCTCGACCAAGGGGCTGGGCAAGGGAACAGGGCTTGGCCTTTCGATGGCGCATGGCCTGGCGCGGCAACTCGGCGGAACCCTCACGATCACGACCGTTCCCGATGCTGGGACCCGGGTGGACATCCTCCTTCCCGTGTCGACGGAGACCCCGCAGCGCGCGGCGCCAAAGGTCGAGGGAACGCTGCCCCAGGAGGGAACCGCCCTTCTTGTCGACGATGACGATCTCGTCCGTTCGAGCGTCAGTCAGATGCTCTCCGCGATCGGCTATGAGGTGACCGAGGCGAAATCGGCGGAGGACGCGCTGGAGCTGGTGAACAGCGGCATGAACCCGAGCGTCGTGGTCACCGATCATCTGATGACAGGGATGTCGGGCGCGGCCCTCGGCCGCGCGCTGCGGGCGCGCACGCCCGTCCTGATCGTCTCGGGCTATGCCGAGAGCAGCGAGATCACTCCGGACTTTCCGCGCCTCATGAAGCCCTTTCGACAGGACGAACTGGCCGCCAAACTGGCCGAGATCCGGGCGGCGGCGAGCGCGACCGGTGACTCCGCCTAGGAGAAATGCACTCAGTGTTCGGATGGGGGCCTTGCGGCCCCCAATCCTTTAATAGTCCATCGCGGGAACCGGCGCCGGCTTTTCGTCCTTCGGCAGCTCCGCGATCAGCGCCTCGGTTGTGATGAGCAACCCTGCAACCGACGCCGCATCCTGAAGCGCGGTGCGCACGACCTTGGCCGGGTCGATCACGCCGGCCCGGACGAGATCTTCATACTCACCGGTGGCAGCGTTGAAGCCCCAGTTGTAGTCCGATCCCTCGCCGAGCTTCCCGACCACGTAGGCGCCGTCCTCGCCGGCATTGTCGACGATCTGGCGCGCCGGCGCCTTCAAGGCCCGGCGGACGATCTCGATGCCGGCCTTCTGGTCGTCGTTGGCCGCGGAGAGGCTTTCCAGCGCCTTGACCGCGCGGAGCAGCGGGATGCCGCCCCCGGGCAGGATACCCTCCTCGACCGCAGCGCGCGTGGCGTGGAACGCATCGTCCACCCGGTCCTTCTTCTCCTTCACCTCGACCTCGGTGGCGCCGCCGACACGGATCACGGCGACGCCGCCGGCGAGCTTGGCGAGCCGCTCCTGCAGCTTCTCGCGATCATAGTCGGAGGTGGTCGTCTCGATCTGCTGGCGGATCTGCGCGGCGCGGCCGTCGATGTCCGACTTCTGGCCGGCGCCATCGATGATCGTCGTGTCGTCCTTGTCGATCACCACCTTCTTGGCGCGACCGAGCATGTTGACGGTGACGTTCTCGAGCTTGATGCCGAGGTCCTCGCTGACGACATTGCCGCCGGTGAGGACGGCGATGTCCTCGAGCATCGCCTTGCGCCGATCGCCAAAGCCCGGCGCCTTGACGGCCGCGACCTGGAGGCCGCCGCGCAGCTTGTTGACGACCAGGGTAGCCAGGGCGTCACCCTCGACGTCCTCTGCGATGATCAGCAGCGGGCGGCCCGACTGGATCACCTTTTCGAGCAGGGGCACCAGCGCCTGCAGGTTCGAGAGCTTCTTCTCGTGGATCAGGATGTACGGATCTTCCAGCTCGACCCGCAGCTTCTCGGGGTTGGTGATGAAATAGGGCGAGAGATAACCGCGGTCGAACTGCATGCCCTCCACGACTTCGAGTTCGGTCGCGAGGCTCTTTGCCTCCTCGACGGTGATGACACCTTCGTTGCCGACCTTTTCCATCGCCTCGGCAAGGATCTGGCCGACCTCGGTGTCGCCGTTCGCGGAGATCGTGGCGACCTGGGCGATTTCGCTGTTCGCGCTGATCCTGCGCGCATGCGCCTTGAGATCGTCGACCACGGCTCCGACGGCGAGATCGATGCCCCGCTTCAGGTCCATCGGGTTCATGCCGGCGGCGACCGACTTGGCGCCCTCGCGGACGATCGCCTGGGCGAGGACGGTCGCGGTCGTGGTCCCGTCGCCGGCGAGATCATTGGTCTTGGACGCGACCTCTCGGATCAGTTGCGCGCCCATGTTCTCGAACTTGTCCTTCAGTTCGATCTCCTTCGCGACCGTGACACCGTCCTTGGTGATTCGCGGCGCGCCGAAGCTCTTGTCGATCACGACGTTGCGGCCCTTCGGTCCGAGGGTCACCTTGACCGCGTCTGCGAGCGTGTCCACGCCCCGCAGCATGCGGTCACGCGCGTCGGTCGAGAAACGGACTTCCTTTGCAGCCATTGTATCGTTTCCTCCTATGTTCGCGTGGATTTCTGTGGGTGCGCCGCCCTATTTCGACGACGCTTCGGTTTCTACGATCCCGAGGATGTCGCTCTCCTTCATGATGAGCAGTTCCTCGCCGTCGATCTTGACCTCGCTGCCGGACCATTTGCCGAAGAGGACGCGATCGCCGGCCTTAACGGACAGCTCGACCAGCTTGCCGGTCTCGTCGCGGGCGCCGGGGCCGACGGCGACGACCTCGCCCTCCTGTGGCTTCTCCTTGGCAGTATCCGGGATGATGATGCCGCCGGCCGTCTTTTCCTCGGCTTCGATGCGACGCACGGCGACACGGTCGTGCAGGGGACGGAAATGCATGCATTACCTCCAAAGCAGATCATGATGTGATGACCCTCCCGTTCGCGGGGAACGGTCGGTTTCGGCAGAGCTAGGAAGACGATTTTCGACCATCAAGAGATCTGCCGCACTTTCCTGGCGCTTCACCCATGTGAGTGCCAATGCGCATGCGCGGTCGCGCAGCGCACGAGCGGACACTGCCTCGAGAGTCGCGGCGACGAGGTGATGTAGATCAGCGGGCGATTGCGGTTGATTCGCTACGGGACTGCCCAAGAGGACCGGAAGACTTCGGCAAGGACGGACAGCCCGTGATCTCGCTTGGTTCAGTGCTCCAAAGGTGGGTCGCGCGATGGCCCTTGCAGATCGTGAACGCGGGCGCTGTGCAGCGCTCGACGAGCCTTCATAGATCCGGAACGCTTCGAACGGCTTCCAGGCCCAGTCGGGAAGGCGCGCAAGGCCGGAACGGCACGTGCTTCCTCGATCGCTGCACCTTCCGTTGGAGATTTGCAGATGAACACGCCATTTGAAACTTCTGGCGCGGATTTGCACGGCGCCTCCGGGCGAGCGGTAGCTTACGACCCCGGTCTTCGCCGTTACATGCTTGGCATCTATCGCACGATGGCCCTGGGACTGGTCCTTACCGGGCTTGTCGCCTTCCTCGTCGCCGGCACCCCAGCTCTCTATCAACCGATCTTCAACACGCCCCTCAAATGGGTCGTGATGCTGGCGCCGCTCGCCTTCGTCCTGTTCTTCTCCTTCCGCGTCGAGCAGATGAGCGCCAACACTGCGCGGATCGCTTTTTATTCATTCGCGACCATCATGGGGCTGTCGCTGGCCAGCGTCTTCCTGGTGTTCACCGGCACCAGCATCGCGCTGGCGTTCTTCTCGGCCGCCGCCCTGTTCGCGACGATGTGCCTGTGGGGCTATACGACCAATGTCGACCTCTCGCGCTGGTCGACCTTCCTCATGGTCGGGCTCGTCGGCGTCATCATCGCAAGCCTGATCAACCTGTTCCTCGCCTCCGACACGCTGCAGTTCGCCGTCTCGATCATCGCCGTGCTGGTCTTCACCGGCCTTACCGCCTGGGATAGCCAGCGCTTGAAGAATCAATATTTCGCCTATGCGGGGACAGAATCAGCCGAGAAGCTCGCGGTGATGGGGGCGCTATCCCTTTATCTGGATCTCATAAACCTGTTCCAGCTCCTGCTCAACCTCATGGGGGAGCGTGAACGAGCATAGCGACGTCACGTCATGCGCCCTTTAGGGTGCCAAAAGAGGAGGCCTTATGGTTGGAGTCAAAGTCGATGCCGTTTCCGGCGTGTCCGACGCGGTCGGTCAGCAGATGTTAGGGACACTGCGCCGCAACTGGGGATGGATCGTCTTTCGCGGTGTCCTCGCGCTCGCGCTTGGCGTGGTATCCTTCCTGTTCCCGCTCAGCGCCCTGTTCGCCTTTGCGATGGTATTCGCCGCCTATGCCGGTGCCGATGGAATCCTTTCCATGGTCGCGGCGGTGCGCGGCGCCCGGCGTAAGGAGGAGCGCTGGTGGGCCTACGTGATCCGCGGGATCATCGGCATCGCGACTGCGGTCCTGTTCGTGCTGATGCCCGAGGTCATGACGGTCGGCTACGCTCTGGTCACGCTGGTCATGCTGGCGATCTGGGCTATTGTGACCGGCGCCCTCGAAATCGTGGCCGCAACGAGCCTGCGCAAGGAGATCAGCGGCGAGTGGTTGATGGGGCTCTCAGGTGCCCTCTCGGTCGTTCTTGGGATCGTGATCATCATCCTGCTGGTCCTCGATCCCCTCACAACTTTGCCTTCGGCCGCGTGGGTGATCGGTTCGTACGCGATCTTCGCTGGCGTTGTTCTTCTCGGGCTCGGGTTCAAGCTTCGCCGGGCTTAATGGCTCGCCCGTTGCGACTGGCCCAGGCCCCAACAATTTCGCTAGCGCGGCAGGGAAGTATTTGGAATTCCCTGCCGACCGGCTCCAGCAGCAGGGCCGTGCCGCTCACCAGACACTCACATTGCATGGGCTCGGTCGCCAGGCCTGGCTAGGGAGCGTCCAGCGCCTGTGCGCTGGCGATCCGCCCCGACGAACCTTCTACCGTTATCGCTTTCTGGTGGCGCGGACTGGAAGCGGCGTGCCCGCCCGGGCATCAGTTTCGGATAGCAGGAGTATATGGGTTCAATGATCGGCGTGCTTGAACGGCGACGAAAGTGGCTCGCCTTTTGTCTTACCGGGCTGGCGGGCTACGTCGACGGGCTCGGCTTCCTGGCCGCAGGCGGGATGTTTGTGTCGTTCATGAGCGGCAACTCCACACGGCTCGCCATCGGGGCGGCCGAACGGTCGGTGACGGCGTTGATCGCGCTGGGATTGATTGGTGCGTTCCTCACGGGGGTGATCGCAGCCACGCTCGTGGCCACCCTGGTTCAGAAGCGCCGGAAGTCCGCTGTCTTGGGACTCGTGTCATTGCTCCTCGCCTCGAGCGCGACGCTCGCGCACGCCGGCGCGGGCGCATTCGCACCGCTGCTCATGGCTGCTGCGATGGGAGCGGAGAATCTTGTTTTCCAGCGCGATGGCGAAGTGAGCATCGGCCTCACCTATATGACCGGTGCGGTCGTGAAGGCGGGGCAGCGGATCGGCATGGCGCTGCTTGGCGGACCCAGATGGGATTGGCTCCCACACTTGTTGCTGTGGTCGAGCCTCGTCACAGGGGCGATCATAGGCGCGCTTAGCTTCCACCGGTTGGGCGTCGACGGCCTCTGGTTCACAGCGCTGGCCGCGCTTCTCCTCGCCGTCTGGGCAGGCCTCATCGAAAGGACGGGCGAACCGGCGTAATCGCTGCAGGCGTTCTATCCGCGGCCTTGAGGCTGTGGCCGTCGCCTTTTCGGAAGGACGCGCGCACGTCTTTGCCGGCGACCGCCTGAGACAAGCCAAGCGGAGCTGATCTGAGTCAGGGCCTGGTCCATCCTGACAGGCAGAATGTGCAGTCGGTTCGCGCGGATGCAGAGGTGCAGCGCTCACTTTGCTGGAGAATGAAAGGATGACGGACCCCAAAGCGTCGGTGAATCCCGACAAGGACAGGAAGCCGGAACTGGCACCTGATGAGAGCGTGGCCGAGGAAGGTCAGGAGGGGACGGATCTCGACCCGGTCGACGAAGCGATCGAAGAGTCTTTCCCCGCGAGCGATCCGCCGAGCTGGACGCTTTGAAGGTTGGCAGCAGGCCTTTCGCGCCGGAGATCCGAGCCGGAAAGGAGAACGTGCAACGCCGACGATCTCGACGGTTTAGTTGGACATTGCCACAAGCTGCCTTCGCCGACGTTTTCTGATGGCGGCTGCACGCGATGCTTCTAGTAACTGGATGGATCGAGCGAAGCGAAGGACTGGGCATGGCAAAGTTCCTGGCGTTGTACATTGGATCAGCAACAGACGCGGAAAAAGTCGCGTCACCGATAAGTCCTGACAAGCAGTCAGAGGGGATGGCTGCTTGGGGGGCATGGATGGGCAAGAACGCTGACAACATAAAAGATGCTGGCGGCCCGCTCGGCCGGACCCTGCGGGTTTCCTCGTCGGGCGTCGAGGCAGGGCGAAACAGCCTCACCGGCTACATCATCGTCGAAGCGGACACGCACGAGGCTGCCGCGCGCCTTTTCGAGAGCCATCCTCATTTCACGATCTTTCCGGGCGAAGCGGTCGAAGTCGTCGAGTGCCTCGAGATACCCGGAGCAGAGTGAAGCGAGCAGCCCCGACCCGCCGCCCTTGGCGGAAAGCACTTGATCCCCGCGAGAGGCGTCCGGTTCATGCTTCACCACTTTCTCGTCGATGCGGTGATCCTGATTTTCGCCTCCCTGGCGTTCGTCGCGCTCTTCACAAAGTTCCGCCTCTCTTCGATTGCAGGATATCTCGTCGCCGGATCGGTCGTAGGGCCCTACGGGCTTCACCTCGTTTCCGCGAATGAGGGAACCCGTTTCCTCGGTGAGCTCGGCATCGCCGCGCTGATGTTTGTCATTGGCTTTGAATTCTCCTGGCCACGCATTGTCGCGGCCCGTCGCTTGGTTTTCGTGCTGGGCACGCTTCAGGTCGTTGTCACCGCATTGCTCGTAGCCGGGGTCGCCCTCCTCGGGGGACTGTCCCTGACCGCATCATTGATCCTGGGCTTTGCACTCGCGCACTCGTCGAGCGCCATCGTCCACAAGCAGCTACTGGATCAGGACGAGGTGACGACCAGTCATGGCATAGCAACGACGGGTATCCTCCTCTTCCAGGATCTCGCGGCCCTCCCTGTCCTGCTCTTGGTTGGCGCGGTTGCCTCGGGCGCTGAGCAGGACCTCGCCGGCCTGATGTTGCGGTTGGGCGCTGCCGTGCTCGTCTTCACGGGTGCCGCGCTCTTCGCGCGCAAGACGATCGGCCGCATCTTCGATTGGATCGCTCGGAGTGGATCCAACGAGCCGCTGATGCTTGCCGGGCTGGCGTTGGTTGCAGGCGTCGCGCTTCTCGCCGAGATGATCGGTCTCTCCCTGGCGGTAGCAGCCTTCATCGTCGGCATGGTCGTCGCCGAGAGCAACTACCGCCATCACCTCGCAGACGAGCTCCGGCCGCTGCGGGACATCTTCCTCGGTCTGTTCTTCCTGACGATCGGTATGAGCGTTGATTGGTCGATCGTTCTCACCGAGCCGGCGGCGACGGTCGGCGCGGTGGCTATCCTCGTCCTCGTGAAGCTCGCGATCATCTTCGCTCTCGCGCGGTTCAGCGGACTTGCGACCAATGCGGCATTGCAGACCGCGCTGGTCCTGGCGCACGGCGGCGAGATCTCCCTGCTCATCCTGACCCAGGCGATCGGTGGCGGCTTGCTGCCGGAGGTTGTGGCGCAAACGGCACTCGCAGGGACGGCCGTGAGCATTTTCCTGGCTCCGTTCCTCATCCAGTTCAATCGGCGCATCTCGGCCGAGGTCCTGTCGACGCCGCAGCTGGTCGCTGAGCCAGACGTCATGATCGGCGGCTCGGCGGGCGATCTACGCGGTCACGTCATCCTGGCGGGGTGCGGCCCGGTCGGACGGCTGGTGGGTACGGTTCTGAAGGCGAGCGGGATACCTTATATCGCGATCGAGCGCGACGTTGACCGGCTTCGGATTGCCCATCGCGAGGGGCATCAGGTCATTTTCGGTGACGCAACACGCCGCGGCGTGCTTGAGGCAGCCAACATCGATACGGCCGCAGTGGTGGTCGCCCTTCTGAACAGCCAGCCAAGGCTAGAGCAGCTGGTACGCCAGGTTCGGCAACTCAATCCGGCGTTGCCAGTCCTTGTCAGCACGAGAGACAATCGAGGTCTGACATCCATCGCCAAGGCCGGCGCGACCTACATCTTTCCGGAGAACTTGGCTGCGGGCTTGGGGCTGGCAGTGCAGACCTTCGTCGCGCTTGGTGTCTCTCCGGAAGAGGCGCTCGCCCGCGTCCGGGCGGTCCGCCTCCGCCTCAATCCTGAGCTTCGAGCGTTGCGGACGATCTGACCCGTCGCTGGAAACTGCCCTTGCATGAAGGCGGCGCTCAGCGACGGAATCATTGCCGATTAGCTCTCCACCAGGTGAGCGAGTCCGTCGACATCCTCGGACTCCGCTTCTGAGACCAGCGCCGCCATCTTGGCTGCTGCTGCCTTCTCCGCCAGGACGATTGCGTCAGCACCCATCGCCTTCAGGTGGTCCACCTCCGCCTCCGAATGGGCACGCGCGATGATGCGCAGGTCCGGGTTCATGGCGCGGGCACGCTTCGCGATGATCGCGGCTTCGAACCCCTCAGGGATCGCGATCAGCAGCGTCGATGCCCCGGTGATGCCGGCCCGCGTGAGGATGGAAGCTTCGGTGGCGTTACCCTGGACGGCGCGCAGCCCTTCCGCTTGCGCTGCTTGCACGGCCTCTCTGCTGTCCTCGACTATGCTCAGCGCGTATCCCGAGGCCCCGAGCGTTGCAGCGATGAAGCGGCCGACTCGGCCATAGCCCACGATGATCACATGCCCAGGGGGCGGGCCCTGCTCGGGCGCCGGCTCTTCTGAAGATCCTTCCGCAGGGCCGGCGTGCCGAAGTGGACGAACCCCCTGCCTGGTTACGAATGAAAAGAGCAGGGGATTAAGGAAGATCGAGATGATAGCGGCCGCGAGGATCAGGTCCCGGCCTTGGGGAGGCAGAAGGCCGGCGCTGACGCCAAGGCCGGCAAGAATGAACGAGAACTCGCCGATCTGTGCCAGGCTTGCCGAGATCGTGATCGCGGTTTGGTCACGATATCCGAACGATCGGACGATGGCATAGGCAGCCGCGGACTTGCCGACCAGGATGATGGCGAGCGTCGCCAGAAGCGCAATCGGCTGATTGAGGATCACCGCTGGGTCGAACAGCATGCCGGCCGAAACGAAGAACAGGACGGAAAAGGCGTCTCGGAACGGGAGGATCTCCTCGGTCGCGAGCCGACTGAGCTGGGTTTCACCCAGGATCATGCCGGCGAAGAAGGCGCCGAGAGCGAACGAGACGTCGAAGACGAGCGCGGCGCCGAAGGCAACCCCAAGGGCGATCGCGAGTACTGCCAGACGGAACAACTCGCGGGAACCGGTATCGGCCACCCAGTGAAGGATTGCCGGCATCGCGCGGCGGCCCACGAGGAGCATCAGCGCAATGAAGCCCGCCACCTTCATCAGCGTAGTGGTCACGGCGCTCGCGGCAGCGGCGCCCGCGTTCGCCGATGTGCCCGACAGGATGGCGGCTACGGACGGCAGAAGCACCAGCGCCAGCACCATCACCAGGTCCTCGACTACCAGCCAGCCCACCGCGATGCGGCCTTGATCGGTCTGGACGAGGTTGTGCACCTGAAGAGCCCGCACTAGGACGACAGTGCTCGCAACGGATAGCGCGAGACCGAAGACTAGGCCCTGGCCAGCGCGCCACCCGAGCGCCCAGGCCAGCGCCATGCCGAATAGCGTTGCGACAACGATCTGGATCAACGCTCCAGGGACCGCGATCTTTTTCACTGACAGGAGATCCCGCAGCGAGAAGTGCAGGCCGACGCCGAACATCAGGAGAATGACACCGATCTCGGCAAGCTGCGATGCGATTTCCGGGTCCGCCGCGAAGCCGGGCATCGACGGCCCGACGAAGGCGCCAGCGAGCAGATAGCCCGCGATCGGGGATATCTTGAGCCGGTGCGCCACGGTCCCTGCGATGAAAGCAGCGACCAGGCCGGCGACAATCGTGGCGATTAATGGTGCGTCATGGTGCATGGTCATTCCATCAATAGCAAAGTCTCGTTCTCACTCCGGCTCAGCTGGTCCGAGCAGATCACAACAACGGGCTGAAGAGCCGCGCTACGTTCTCGGCACACTTGCGCGCGAGATTGCGGCGCTCCCAGTCGCTTGCTCTCAGTGGGACGGATTGTTCCAGCCTTGAGCGCTCGATCTGGCGCAAGGTAAGTGTCGCCTCGCGGTCGTAAAGGACGAGGCTGATCTCCGAATTCAGGGCAAATGATCGCATGTCGACGTTGCTCGATCCGACGACGGCGACTGCCTCATCGATGCTCATATGCTTGGCGTGCAGGAAGCCCGGCTGGAACAGGTGGATCACCGCACCGGCCGACAGCAGCTCGGAATAATAGGACTGCTGCGCGAGGTGAACGAGGGGATGATCGGAGCGGCCGGACAAGAGCAGATGGACTTCGGCTCCCTTGAGGATCGCCACCTGCAACGCTTGCAGGAGGGGCTCGCTCGGGACGAAGTAGGGAGTGGAGATCAGGACACGATCTCGAGCCGAATGAATCAGCGCAACGAACAGCTCGTCGATGCCCCCATGCTCGAGATCGGGCCCACTCGGCAGAACTTGCCCGAGGCTGCTGCCGGCATCGTCTGCCGGAGGGTAGAGATGCCCGTCGGCGAGCTCCTTCTCCGTCTCGAGGAACCAGTCCGCCACGAAGACCGCCTGCAATTCGCCGACAACCGGCCCTCGAACCCGGGCCATTACCTCCCAATTTGGCCAGCCCCATCCATGATCGGCGTCGATGATGTTCTGCGAGCCGGTGTAACCGGTGCGTCCGTCGATTACGGCGATCTTGCGGTGATTGCGCAGGTCGAAGCGCGTGGTGCGGCCAAGCACCCGAATCGGCAGGATCTCGTGAACTTCGACGCCTGCGGGCCGCAGCTCCCGCTCGATGCGGGCGGCCCACGTGCGCGATCCGATCGCATCGACGAGCACCCTGCACCTGACGCCGCGCAGCGCGGCCTGGCGCAGCGCGGCGATCACCTTCTGGCCGGCGGCGTCCGTGGCGAAGATGTAGAAGAGAAGGTGGACATGGTCGTTGGCGTGCCCGATATCCTCAACGAGGAGACCGATCGTTGCGTCGTAGTCCGTCAGGAAGTCGACCTCATTGCCTTGTAAGAGCGGCATGCGGCCAATCCCGCTCACGAGGGAAGCCGCTGAAGCTTGGACGAGCGGCAGCTCGGCCGGCCGAGCGACCCGGTCGATGCAGGAAACTGCCCGGTCGATGATCGGCCAGAGTTGCGCGACACGTTCTCGACGCCACCGGGGGTGGAATGGCCGGCCGATCGCCAGATAAAGGACGAGGCCGAGCCACGGCGCCACGAAGAAGAGGAGCAGCCAGCTCTGCGTCGCAGCCGGCGACCGGCGGAAGGGAACAACGATCAGCGCGCCGATCCGGATCGCCCAAGGCGCTGCGACGGCCAGCCACTCGAGAGCGACGCCCAGGTTCACCTCATCGCCTTTGGCGATGAAGAAGCCGTGTTGCGCGAAGTGATCCGATCCCAGCATCGCGGCCGCGGTGTGGACTCCTGGGCGGAGCGTGCCTCCCAACCCATTCTGTGTCGAGGTCCAGAGAGGCTAAAGTCGTGTGGGATGCGATCGGCTCGGTTCGGTCCACGGGCGTCTGGTCGATCGGCATGCTGGGCTGGGAGACCACTTGGCGCGTTGCGCACGGTGCCGCCTCATGGCGGCGGGCCGGCGTCCTCGTACACGAACCGCTGCTGCCGCTTCCGGATGACGCCAGCCGCGCCCGTTGAGATCAGCCCGCACATAATCACCTCCTGGAAGGAGCGAGCTTCCCACCGGCAAGGTGGCGTGGCCCTGACATAGCTCAGGACGAGCTCGACGAAAGTTAAGGTATGAGCTGCGTGCCGGACCTTCCGGAACCAGGTGATGCCCAGACGAAGGGGCGAATGGCGTAGCTCGTGCCGCCGTGCATGACGGCTGAAGGGACCAGGTGGGCGCTCGGGCTCGGCGCCTTGCGTCGCCCCGAAGCTCAGCTCGTGCGGCAGATGTGCTCGCGCCATGCGCCGGCGTCGCGGTTGGGATCAGGTCGGCGTGGCCGTGAGGCCAACACGAGACAGATCGGGGTGAGCACACATGGATAAGCCACTTGTCATCATCTCCGGCGCAACGGGCAATCTTGGACGTTCGGTGGCGGCTGTGCTTTCAGCGGATTACCGGATCGTCGGGCTCGATCTCAAAGCAGAGGCGCTGACCTTCCCGGTGATCAAGGTCGATCTTGCTTCGGACCAATCTGTGCTCGATGCTCTGGCGCAGATCCGCGCGAGCCATGGTGGACGCGTGGCGTCGGTGATCCACCTGGCGGCCTACTTCGACTTCACGGGCAAGGAACATCCGCTCTACCGGTCGGTCAATGTAGAGGGCACGCGCCGGCTCCTGCGAGCGTTGCAGGACTTCGAAGTAGAACAGTTCGTCTATTCAAGCACGATGCTCGTGCACGCGCCGTGCGCGCCGGGCGAACAAATCGACGAGAGCTGGCCGATCGATCCCCGTTGGGCCTATCCGAAGTCGAAGGCGCTGGCCGAAGAGGTAATCCGCGAAGAACACGGTTCCATCCCATATGCGATCTTGCGCTTCGCCGGGGTGTACGACGAGGAGTCTGCAGTCCCCACGCTCTCCAATCAGATAGCCCGGATCTACGAACGCGAATTCGAGAGCTTCTTCTACTCGGGCTCGCCGCTAGTGGGCCAGTCCATGGTCCATCGAGAGGATGTTGTCGAAGCGGTCCGTCTCGCCGTTCAACGCCGGGACACGCTGCCGCCCGATGCGGAGATCCTGATCGGCGAGCCCGAAGCGCTGGGGTATGATGCGCTGCAAGACGAGATCGGATATCTCATCCACGGCATCGAGGACTGGCCGACGTTGCGAGTGCCAAAGCCGGTGGCGGCAGTCGGTGTCTGGGCTCAGGATAAGCTCGAGCCCGTCGTCCCCGACGCAATCGACGAGGGTGAGAAGCCGTTCATCAAGCCCTTCATGATCCGGCTTGCAGACGACCATTATGCGCTGGATATCGGCCGCGCCGAGAAACTGCTGGGCTGGCGACCCCATCATCGCCTCAAGGATGAGCTCCCGAAGATGATCGCGGCGCTGAAGCGCGATCCTCTGGCTTGGTACAAGAGAAACGGTCTCCGGCCGCCGCACGATCTCGCCGAGGCCGCCGCGCTGGGCAAACATCCTGAGGAGGTCAGGCGGGCGAGCGACGAGCGCTACCGGAGGGAGCATTCCGAGACGCGCTGGGCGCATTTCGTGAACCTCATGCTCGGAACCTGGTTGCTCACTCAGCCGCCGCTGATCGGCGTGGTCGAGCCTCTGCTCCGCTGGACCGAGATCGTCTCCGGCGTGCTGCTGATCGTCTTCGCATCGCTGTCGCTGAGCTGGCACGCGCCTTGGGCGCGATGGGTATCGGCCGCGATAGGCGCTGTCGTGATGGCAGCGCCGTTTGTCTTTTGGACCGACAATCCAACAGCATACCTTTCCGACACGCTGGTGGGTATGTTGATCTTCGGCTTTGCGGTCGGGACAAAGCCCGAAGTGGGGCCGTCACCTCTGGCGCGAGTGACCGGTCCGCAGGTGCCTCAGGGGTGGACGTATAATCCCTCGAGCTGGACCCAGCGCATCCCGATCATCGCCCTTGCACTGATCGGCCTCTATGTCTCCCGTTACCTCGCAGCATATCAGCTCGGCTATGTGTCCGACGTCTGGGAGCCCTTCTTTCAGGGAAGCGTCGAAGACCCGCGCAACGGCACCGAGGAGATCATCACCAGCGAAGTCTCGGAAGCATGGCCTGTTTCCGATGCCGCGCTCGGCGGCTACACCTACGGCCTCGAGATCCTTACGGGGATCGTCGGGTCGCGCGCGCGCTGGCGGACCATGCCGTGGCTCGTGCTTCTCTTCGGGCTGATGATCGCCCCGCTCGGGATTGTCTCGATCTTCTTCATCATCATCCAGCCGATCTGGATCGGCACCTGGAGCACGCTGGCGCTGATCGGAGCCGCGGCGATGCTGATCCAGATACCCTACTCGCTGGACGAACTGGTGGCGGTCGGCCAGTTCCTTCGCCGCCGTGCACGGGCAGGCAAGAATGTGCTTCGGGTCTTCCTGTTCGGGGACACGGACGAGGGGGGGGCTGGTGACGTGCCTGACGAGTTCGACCGACCGGCCCGCGCGATCGTGAAGGACGTGGCGATCGGTGGCGTGAGCCTGCCCTGGAACCTGGCCATTGCGGCCGCGCTGGCGGCATCGCTCTTGTTCACGCGGGTCACGTTCGGCGCAGCGCCGCCGATCGCGGATTGGGATCACCTGCTCGGGTCACTGGCGCTGACCGTGATCTCGATAGCCGCCGCCGAGGTCGCGCGCTCCGTCCGCTTCCTGCTCATTCCCATTGGCGCGGCGCTCTGTGTTACGCCATTCGCCTTCGGCGCGGAGGCTCTGCACACCGCATATAATGTGCTGCTAGGCCTTGCGTTGGTCGGTCTCGCCATCCGGAGAGGCGAGGTGTCAGCCCAGTACGGGTCGTGGAATCGCCTGATTGCCTGACCAGGGCAGGCGCGGCAGGGCTCGTGACACGCGGCCGCAGCGCGGCTGAGACGGGAAGGGCGGCCGCGTTCTTTGGCGGTGATATCGGTTCAGGACCTGCCCGGCGCTGCTCGCGGCAGGTGCAGGATGACTCGGGTTCCCGCGCCTTGGTCGCTCTCGACCGCGATATCACCGCCAAATTGGGTCGCGAACCTTCGGACCTGGCCCAACCCGAGTCCGGTTCTCCTGAGCGACTGCCTCGTCGTGAAGAACGGATCGAAAACGCGGGTCAGAACGTCGGGTGCGATTCCTTCACCGGAATCGATCATTTCAAGCCGAACGAAGTCGCCCGCTGCGCCTATAGGGCTCGCCGTGCTTCGGAATGTGTTCAAGGCTCGCAGGACCAGCACGCCACCCTTTGGCATCGCGTCGGCGGCGTTCGCCAGGAGATTGAAGAGCGCAAACTGGAGATAATTGGGTAGGACGCGGACCGGCCAGAGGTCACGCGCGATCTCTGTCCGAAAGTCCACGCCGTCTCCCAGAATGGTGCTGGCCCGCGCCTCCAGCCCGCGGATCAGCGCTTCAACCGAAACCCGCTCGGTCGTCACGCCGCGATCGGTGCTGAGCTCCGCGATATCGTCGGCCAGGGCGGCGGCATTCCGGATCGCGTGCTTCATTCCGGCTACGAGGCGCGCCAGCTGCTGCTGATCCGCTCCGCGCTCGATCGAGACCAGACCTGAGGCGATCACCGCCAGCATATTGTCGAGGTCGTGCGCCATTCCACGCATCAGCATGTCGGGTTGGCGAACGACCCGATCGGCCGGGCTGCTCAACACAGTCGTGATGTCCATGACCACTCCTTCGGTCGCCGGATGCCAAGCTTCGGTCGCCATGCCATGCCGGAGCATATCGCGACCGGCGCCAATCGGGGGCTGAGCTAAATCAGTGTTAGCCTGCCCGGAGCGCTTACCGATGAAGCTCGCCACCGGCCGCCTCGGCGGAATGACTGGAAGTACCAAAGTAGCGTGGAGAGTTTTGTGCCTTAGCTGGCGAAACGGCGCAATCACGCACCGGCGCGCTCAGCCTGAGGCGACTGGCCACCCAGCTTTCGGTCAGCGTGCCAGGCATGTCGGCGGCTCCGCGATGACGCTGTTCGAAGAAGGAGTTAGATGCCATGTCCATTCGTGATCTGATCCCCTGGAGCCGTCAGGAGAACAAGGTTCCTGCTCAGGTCAGCGCTGCCGGCGCTGCGAGCGACCCGGTGCTCTCGCTGCACAGGGAAGTGAACCGCCTGTTCGAAGATGTCTTCCGTGGCTTCGGCGTGCCGGCGCTCGCCGGCGTCGAGCGAGGGCTCCTCGCCCCGAGCGTCGAGCTTGCCGAAACCGACAAGGAAATCCGCGTCACGGCCGAACTCCCCGGCCTCGACGAAAAGGACGTGGAAGTGATCGTCGAGGAAGGCGTCCTCACGCTCCGTGGCGAGAAGAAGTCGGAGGTCGAGGACAAGGACCGGGGTTACTCCGAGCGGAGCTACGGGCGATTCGAGCGCCGCATCGGCCTTCCGAAGGGTATCGAGCAGGACAAGGCGAGTGCCACGTTCAAGAACGGCGTTCTCACCGTCACGGTGCCGAAATCGGCGTCTGCCGCCGAGAACGTCCGCCGCATAGCCGTCAATTCGGGTCAGGCATGACGGTGCCCGCCCGTGGGCCGCGCGCCCACGGGCGGAGCCATTCAAGCAATTGCGACGGTTCTGGTGAAGCTGTCCCGCTCCCGGCAACGGCATATCACGTATGATCAGAGCAGAAGGCGAGGGTGCTCCCGAGTCGACAGTGTATAGCCCGAAAGGTTGATCATGAGCTGCCGGTTGCGGATCACGAGCGAGTTCGCTGCGATCGCTGCCAGATCGCCGCGGCGAAGCTCCTGCATCGAGCGGCTGACATGAGTCTCAGATAAGCCGAGGAGGTCAGCCAGATGGCGACGCTGAAGCGGGAAATACGACATCGCATCTTGCCCGAGGTCCAACGCAACGAGGCGATCTACAAGCTCAAGGAGGAAGTAGGCTAGGCGTTCAGCGCCATTCTGCTTCGCGACAAGCGCCATGCGGCGATCGGCGCGGCGCTGGTCCTCCATGAGCGCGAAGACCATCGCCTCGGAGAGGTGGCTGTGCCGCTGAAACAGCTCGTCAATACTGCGCCCTGTCAACACGCACAGCGTCACGGGGGTTAGGCTTTCGACACCGCTCTCCGAATCGCCCAGCATCAACTGTTGGAGACCGATCAGGCTACCCGGCAGCAGAATGTCGATGATCTGTCGTTGCCCGGTTGGTGTAAGCTTGTAGCGATATGCCCATCCCGCATACAGCGTGTACAGCTTTCCGGCGAACCGCCCAGGCTCGATGATCACGCGGCGCGCAGGAACATCGATCTGATTATTCTTAAGGGCGCGCACAAAGCTGAGCTCGGGCGCTGTAAACTTCTTGAACAGCGCCAACCGGCGAAGCGCGCAGTCTTCACACGGTATGAAGTTCATTCGCAGTCCGACCCCGTTCGCATAGCCAGTGCGCTATAGCAGCAGTGGGCCCACATGTCACACCGGTGGCTGCCTCGGCTGCGGCCCTGTCAGGTCGTGACCACCGCCGCCGCCAGACGCGCAAGCCCGATCGGATCCAGGATTTCAAGGTTGCGGCCATTCACCTGCACATAATTATGCCGCTGGAGCCGGGTGAAGGTACGCGTCACAGTCTCGCTGGTTAGCCCGAGATGGTCGCCGATGTCGGCTCTGGACATAAGCAGATGGAAGTGGCGGCGCCCTTCCAGCCTCTGCATGAGATCGAGAAGAAAGAACGCCAGCCGCTCCATGGCATTCGACCGTCCGAGCAGGAAACCGGTGCGGAGCGCGACCCGATAGGTGCGCAGAAACCAGGTCGTGATCGTGGCGCATGTGAAGTGATCGAACTGCGACAGGCCCTCGAGCACGCTGCGATCCGTCATGATGAGCGAGGTCGGGCACAGGGCCTGGGCGAACTGGCTGCGCACCTCGTCGCGTTCGAGCAGGATGAATTCCCCCGGCAGGTAGAAGCCGCCGATCCAGCGGCGACCATCCTCGGAGATGATGCTGGTTTGGATGGCGCCGGAGAGGATCCAGTAGAGGCCATCCGACTCGGGCCGTGCAGGGAGTTCCTGGCGGTCCTTCAACATGATGAGTTTGGAGTTGAAGCCATTTCCTAGAGGCGGAGGAACGACCTTTCGCCCGCGATTCATCGCGGGCGCCTCCGTCTCATATGAGCTAATAAGCCGTTCCACATGTCACTGTGCGTAACATATGTCACGGGTTAGGGCAATCCCAATGGCCGAGTCGTGCCACAGTTCGACCGGCAGAAAGCTGAGCTATGTCAGGGCGGCTGAGGGCCGGGCCTGCAATTCCAGGCGCTACCTGGAGAATATCGATGAGCGCGTTGAGCTGGATATCGGCCAAGATCGCGATCTCACCGCCCTCGCTGGCCCCGCCAGCGGGCGGCCGGGTGGATCAAGATCCGATGTTCAAGATGTTGGGAAGCGGCTCGGGAAACTGTGCCCCGGACTTCCAAGGCATTCCCCAATTCGCAGCTTTTCCGGAGGAAGCGCTGCGGCAAACCGCGCCCCGCGGACCGGGGGCTCGATGCGGGACGGCCGATATCCTCTCTCGACGAGAAACCCCGGCGAGCGGTCCCTCGCCCTTTGTGAAGGAGTCGAACCGTGAACGTCGTTCCTAAGGCGGAATGGCCTCAATATCTGAACCGCGTGTCCCGCGGCCTGACCGGGCTTCGAGCCGAAATCGAAGTCGCATCGCTCGAACTCGGCGATCAGATCGAAGCGCAATACCTGCCGATCACCGGAATCTTCTATGACCACAAGGATGACTTGGTCGGTGTGACGCTCGAGGGGCTGGATCACATGATCCGCCACCCGCAGTCGATCTATGTCGAAGAATCCGGCGATGGCGTTGCGGCGATCGCAGTGATCGATCGCGACGGAACGAATCACCTCATCAAGCTGAGGCGGCCGCTGGCGCTGCCCGCTCCCGACCAATGAGCCCGTATCCTCAACAACCAAAGGGAAGATCATGAAACGCAGTCTTTTCGCCGCGACCGCAGCCTCGGCCCTCATCTTGACGGCGGGCTGTTCCAAGCAGGACGCCGACAACCAGGCCGCCGAGAACACGACCACGGCGGCGAACAACGCCACCGCGCAGGCGACGCCGGCCCCGCCGGTCGATCGCGAAGAGCTGCTCCAGGACGCCGTTTCGGCGCTGCAGGAGACAGAGAATGCTCTTGCCGCGCTCGACAAGAAGGATGCCAAGGCCGCGACCGCCGCTCTCGAGCGCGCGACGGGCAAGCTGGAAATCGTGCTCGCGCGCAACCCCAGCCTCGCTCTCGCCCCGGTCGACGTCAGCGTCGTCAGCTACGACGTCCTGGGTTCGGTGGACGCCGTGAATGCGCTGCGGAAATCGGCCGAGGACGCGCTCGAGGATGGGCGGCTGCAGGAAGCACGCCATCTCATCGACGGGCTGGCGAGCGAGACCGTCGTGCGGGTCAGCAATCTCCCGCTCGCGACCTACCCGGACGCGATCAAGGCGGCCGCGGTCCTGGTCGCGCAGAACAAGCTCGATGAAGCGAAGGCGGCGCTCGAAGCGGCGCTCAGCACGATCGTGGTCCGCGACGTGATCCACCCGCTCCCGCTTACGCGGGCAAGCGCGGCAATCGAAGAGGCGCGCAAGCTGGCCGCGAACGCACAGCGGGGCGCCGGAGACGAGGCGAAGATACAGCGGCTGCTGACCACTGCGCGCGAGCAGCTCCGGCTCGGTCAGGCGCTCGGCTATGCGACCAAGGACGAAATGAAGGACCTTCTGAAGACGGTCGACGAGATCGAGGACGGCACCAAGAACAAGGGCGCGGCGACCAGCATCTTCGACAAGATCCGCGAGCGCTTCAAGAAGGCAACGGAGTCGAGTCAGCCTGCGGAGAAGAAGTGACCTTGCGCTCTCCAAGCAATGCGGCAGGCGCCGGCGCGCGCAGGTTCGACGGTTCCGCCGGTCGGCAACGAGGGGAAACATAAGTAGATGAGTGCGGACGTTCCGATCCTGCGAAGTCCGCACTTCATCAAACCCGACCATCGAAGAACGGTTATACGAACGTTCATGCCCGGCGACTCGCCGAATGCCTTGGAGCAGGGTCAGACCCGGGCCGAGCGCATCGTCGGGCGGATCCTCGGCCTGTCTGAGGATGAATTGGCGGACGAGTACGCACGGCTGCTGAGTGTTCTTTGCGGCCGCCACCGCGACGTGGAGAAGGTCTTTCTCCAGCGCTACGAGAACGCCAGAGAACTGCTCCGCGGGGGCTTCTCGGCGAGTGGCGCTCGCGCAAAGCTGATCGGCGCCTATTTCAGCGAAGAATATGCCTACCAGTCGGCTGCTCTGTTCAACCCGAGCATCGTCAGGCATCCGGATCAGTCGGGTTGTCCGCCAGGCGCGCTGCGGTTCATCCTCTCGCTGCGGGCGATCGGCGAAGGGCATCTTTCGTCCATCGCCTTCAGAACGGGCACCTGGCAGCCAGGGAGAGACATCGTCCTAGATGCGGCGAGCCCGCTGGCGGCCACGCCCCTAATCGAATATCCCCAAAACGATGATGGTGCGGTGCGTCTTCATTGCGAAGACAGTCACAACCTGTCGGAGACAGTCCTCTTCCCGATCCTCGAGCGGCAGCGCGGCGGCATTGAGGATCTTCGGCTCACCAGCCTCGAACTGGAGGACGGGTCGACACTGTTTGCAGGGACCTACACGGCGGTCGGGGGACGAGGAATCGCCCAGGAGCTGCTCACCACCCGAAACTTCATCGACTTCAAGATGCACCGGCTCGAGGGACCGATCGCCGCCTCGAAGGGAATGGCGCTGTTTCCCCGCCTGATCGAGGGCCGTTACGCGATGCTCGGCCGGCACGACAATGAGAATATTTGGCTTCTGCTGTCCGAGAACCTGCATCACTGGGACGGGGGCATCAGGATCGTAAACCCGCAATGGACATGGGAATTCACACAGCTCGGCAACTGTGGATCGCCGATCGAAACTGCCGATGGTTGGCTCGTCTTCACGCATGGCGTTGGAGCGATGCGGGAATATTGCATCGGTGCGTGCCTTCTCGATCGATCCGATCCCAGCCATGTGATCGCCCGCACACGCCGGCCGCTGCTGCGCCCGTCCCCGGAGGAGCGATACGGCTACGTCCCGAACGTCGTTTATAGCTGCGGCGCGCTGCTGAGCGGGAACGACATATTGCTCCCATATGGCGTCGCAGACAGCTTCACTGCCTTTTCGACCTTGACCGTTGATGCTCTGTTGGCCGCGATGGATTAGGCGGTAACGCACGGGGAACGTAACGGGGTCGCAGCAATCCGACTGACATGGGTCAGCCAGCCGGACGGCTTCACTGCTTACAAAGCACTTCGTCTATCGGCGCCGCCGACGCGCGATCTCGTGGAGCTGCCTGCGTGCCGCACACCTTGCCCCATTGCCTGCTCCGGTCAGTACTTCTGATTGCGCTTCCGCTTAGCGGTGCTGGCGCGCTTGCGCAGGACGGGAAGCCTCAGCAGCCGGTCGGCGAGGTGTTGGACCGCGCGGGCAAGATTGTCGTGCAGCCCGCCCACGATGTGGGTGTCGCCAGGACCGAGATTCCGCCGGTGCTCCTCAAGGCCGCAGAGGATCCATATAGCGTGGAGAAGCTTGGAACCTGCCGCGAGCTCACAGAGGCGATCAAGGAACTGAGCAACGTCCTGGGCCCTGATTTTACCACTGCGCGCCAAAGACGAGAAAATCGGGCCGGGAGAATAGCCGAAGCCGGCGGCAGGTCCGTGGTCAATGCCTTGATCCCCTTCCGCGGAATCGTCCGGGAGATAACAGGCGCCGCTCCCGCGCAGCGGCGCCTGAATGCCGCAATCGACGCGGGCTACGCGCGGCGTGGCTTCCTCAGAGGGCTCCATTACGCCCGCCACTGCCGCTCGAACTTCTAGAAGGGGAGGGGAACGCCTTGCCGGTCTTCCGCTTGGTGACAAAAACGGTCAGAAAGCCCTGGGGCCGGCGGTCGCTTGGACCTGGGTGCGATGACGTGAGTGCGGGCGAGGAGCCCATCGGCGAAATCTGGTTCGAGGTTCCGCGCGGGAGCGGGCTTGGTGAACCAGAGCTGCTGGTCAAGCACTTGTTCACAAGCGAGCGGCTCTCTGTCCAGGTTCATCCTGATGACACCACCGCGAAGGCGCATGGGCTTCCCCGGGGCAAGAGCGAAGCCTGGCATATCCTCGAGGCAGAGCCAGGGGCGAGCATTGCCATGGGATTGCGCGAGCCGATTGCAAAAGACCGGCTGCGGGCCGCAGCGAAGGACGGCTCGATCGTGGCGCTGCTCGATTGGAAGCCGGTAAGAGCGGGTGACTTCTGGTACGCGCCGGCAGGCACGATCCACGCCATAGGCGCAGGGCTCAGCCTGATCGAGATTCAGCAGAATGTGGACGTCACCTATCGGCTCTATGACTATGGTAGCAATCGCGAGCTCCATCTGGACGAGGCGGTGGAGGCTGCCCGCCCGGCGCCCTACGAGGCTCCATTCGCCCCATTCGAGTTGGCGCGGGGCAGGCGGGTGCTTGCCGCCGGAGGGCCGTTCGTGGTGGAACGCTGGGCCGACGCTTTCACTGGCATTCTGGCGCCGCGGCGAGGCGAGCCGGTCTGGTTGATACCCCTCCGGGGCGAAGCGGTCGTGGGATCGGAGCCGATTGAGCCCGGCGGCGTGTGGATCGTCGCTGGCGATGCCGGCGTCAACTTCACCGGCTCGTGCGATCTTCTCGTCGCCTATTCGGGCCGAGCGGTGCACGAGGCGCTCATCAGCAGATCTCGGAATGAGCGGCAGTCCTGAAGTCGCTCCCGATCGAACCGAAAGCGCCTTCGTGATCTGAGCTAGATCAGTGCCGGACGGAGGTGTTGCGCATAGCGAAGCCGATGATCCCGCCTCGGTGGGCTTCTCCAAGGATGGGCCTTGAAATGCCTGCTAGTCCGGTTCGCTGCGCCACAATCCTGACATTGCTTCTCGCATGCGGGAATCCCGCGAGTGCGCAGACTTCCACCGCTTCGTCTTCAAGCCCAACCGAAGGCCGCAGCGAGCAGTACAACGTACCGCCGCCGCCTGGCTACAAGCCGTCTCCTGGCCGGTTCGTGCAGTCGGACCGCGAGCGCGAGGAGGACGATCGCTACAGCCGCGAAGCCGAACGGTGGGCGGCAGAAAACTGTATTGCGGACCGCCGAAGCAACGTCGCTGCAGGCGCGGTGATCGGCGGGCTGATTGGAGCGCTTGCTGGTTCAGGGCTCGCCGGTCGCTACGATAGAGCCCCGGCCACCGTCCTTGGCGCGGGTGCAGGCGCGGTCGCGGGCAGCGCCATCGCGAGGAACGCCAGCCCCGACTGTCCGCCCGGGTTCGTGGTCAAGGCAGCGCCCGAGCCCTTCTATCCGCCACCCGTCTATCCGCACGTCTATGTGGCGCCGCCGTGGTATGATCCCTGGGTATGGTACGGGGGCCACTGGATCTACAGGCCCTATCCCTATCACCGATACTGGTACAAGCGCCACTGGCGACGCCGCTAAGTGCCGGAGGAGCCGGAAGTCCTTGGTGTGCCTGAGCCGCTATGGCATGGGTTTGCCACTCCGGAGCATTTGGCCGAGAGCCTGGTCCGAGAGGTGTCGGGCATCATCACCGATCGTCTAGATACGGAAGGCGCCGCCTTCGTCGCCTTTCCAGGTGGCCGGTCGCCTGTGCGCGCGTTCGAATTCCTTGCACCGCGCGCGAGCGGGTGGCGTGGAGTCACGATCATCCCCACCGACGACCGCCTCGTGCCGCCACGCGACCGACTGTCCAACTATGGTCTGCTGGAGAGATATTTCGCGGCGGGGCAAGCACAGCTCATCCCTCTCGCAAGACCACCGTTCGATGATCCTGCCGCGGCGGCAGACGCAGCCGAGCTGAGGCTTTCGGACCTGGCTTGGCCGCTGGATCTGGTCTGGCTAGGGTTCGGCCTGGATGGGCATGTTGCCTCGCTCCTCCCCGGACCCGACCTTTCCGTCGCGATGCGTTATCCTGACTGGAGGCGCGTCGCGGGCGTCAGGCCCGTGCCGCTTCCGGCCGAGGCGCCGGTGCCAAGGGTGACGTTGACCCTGAGTGCCATTCTCTCGGCAAAGCGACTGCTGATTTCCGGCTGCGGCCGGGACAAGTTGGAAGTCGTCAAACGGGCCTTGGATGAGGGTGCGGAGTCGCAGATGCCGCTCGGCATCGTCTTAGCTAAAGCGAAGTGCCAGCCCGATCTGTTCTGGAGCCGATAGCGTCGGACTTTGCCAGTGGATCAGGCTCGCTTCGCGACGTCACTCATGCGGGACCGGCTCAGCAAGCTCTTTGCGAAGAAGCATCGCAGCGAATGCTGGGTGTCGTGGAGAAGATGCTGGGGACGTGGACTGCCTGCGACGACTGGTCCGGTTGCATAGTTAGTTGATGCGCGCCTGTGATGCCAGCCTGGGCGGGAGGCGTAGCGTAGCGGAGCCGAT
>NZ_JAATJB010000024.1 GCF_011927635.1 Sphingomonas trueperi | reverse complement strand
TCGCGGACCTCAGGAGAAAACTTGTTCGTCGTCTTGCTCATACAGGCTCCACCTTCTCAGGAGTTGGAGCCTCCGGCAAACCCGGCGCGGTTCACAGCGCCGTCAGCGAGAAGCCCCCGCCCAGCCGGTAGCGCAGGTCCAGCGTCGCCTGGTCGGCGTCGACGTCGCTGCTGTTGGGATCGTTGGAACTGTTGGTGGGATTGTCCTGATAATCGGGCTGGTTGCGATCGGCGTAGGTGAAACGATACCCGCCCTTGGTGTGGAAGTGATGGTAGTTCAGCCGCGCTTCGAAGCCGGACAGCATCGCGGGCGTCCAGAGCAGCTTGCCGCGCAGCGAGATCGAGTTCACCGGGTTCTCCGGCGCGCGGCGGGTGATGTTGTAGATGAAACCGTCCGAATCGCGCTTCTCGGCCGAGATCCGGAAGGCGAGCTGGTCCCCGATCAGCGGGCCGCCGCCGGCGACCGCGAACTGCGTGGTGTTGAACGAGGCAACCGTCGCCTGCCCCTTGAGCCGCCAGTCGAAGCTCGGTTCCTCGGTGCGGATGTGCACAGCGCCGGCCAGCGCATTCAGCCCCTGCAGCGTCGATTGCGGCCCTCGGAAGATCTCCACCTGCGCCGCGTCCCACAGGTCGGTCGGGCCGTTCGACAGCAGATCCTGCGGCACCGGCGCCCCGTCGACGAACACCGTCGCGGTGGCGGCACCGCTCCCGCCCGAAACGCCCCGCTGGTCGATCCCGCGGATCGAGAAGCCGGAGGCGCCGTAGGTCTCCGAAAGATTGGCCGTCCGTTGATAGATTTCCTGGATCTACTGCAGATTCTCCTGCGCGATCCGTCTGGCCGTCGTGACGCCCACCGAACTGGTGGTCTGCTGCAGGGTGCGGTCGCTCTTCTCGCCGGTGACGATGATCTCCTCGGCCGCCGGCCCCGCCGCCTCCTGCGCTTGCGCGGCAGACATCCCGCTCATCCCGACCAACGCCGTTGTGAGCAGAAACCCATAATGTCGCATGCGCCCCCCTTTGTTACGGGAGCGCAGCTATCCTGCAACGATACTGCGAGTCAATATCAATTGAAGCATGCTCGTCGGGGTCAGCTACATCGAGCCTGGGAGCAGCCCTTGATCGGCGGCAGGTATCGATGCCGCAGGCGGGTTCAGTCGCGCCCGCTCAGCGCATCCAGGGCAGAGCAGATATGCGTGCGGAGCGCGGGATCGCGGGTGATTTCCAACATGGCGCTCAGGCTGGATCGGGCGCCGCTCACATCGCCTGCGTGCAGCAGCAGACGGGCGCGTTCCCACCGGCCCTGGCCATGCGCCGGTGCGATCACGGTCATGCGCTCGTACAGCGTCGACGCCCGGGCGGCGTCGCCCGAAGCTTCCGCCCTGCTCGCCTGGTTCATCAGCAGCCGCACCAGCACCGACCGGTTCGACATCGGGGTGACATGCTCGATCGTAGGCACCATGGCCGGCCCCAGCACGCCGCGAAGCAGGGCGGCCAGTTCGTCCGCGGCGACGATGCGGCCATCGTTGAACGGGTCGATCAACACGGCGTCGGTCTCCGAGCCGACGCGGGCGAGCACATGGCCGGGCGTGTTCAGCGGATCCACCCGCCAGCCGAGCCGCCGGGCCGCGGCAGCGTAGAGAATAGTCAGGCTTACAGGCAGCCCGTGCCTCCGATCGATCACGCGGAGGAGATCGGCATTGGCCGGATCGTCATACTGGTTCCGGTCGCCGCTGAACCCGAAGGTCCCCGCCATCACGCGGGCGAGCGCCTGCGCACGTTCCTCGACGGTTTCGGCATCCACGCCGGCCGCTGCCAGGCTTTCGGTAAAGGCGTTCAGCTGGGCCACATAGGGGCTCAGGTCCGTATCGGGATGGTCCAGCGCCGCCAGCTGGAGCGCCGCCGCATCGATATCGATCGCCTCGTCTTCCATCAGGCCGATCTGGACGATCGCATCGGTGGATGCAGAAGTGGCCAAGATCATCTCCCTCCTTCCAAAGGCGCTCCCCGCACCACGCGGCCCGACCCTCGCAGATCAGCGGGCGATCGGCGATTGGGCATATTCACGCAGCAGATGCGCCACATCGTCGTACAGCGCCACGGCACCGGCGCCGAGCAGGGCATCGTCGGCAAATCCGCCCGACCGCAGGCCGATCGCGGCAATGCCGCATTTGCCGGCGGCCTCGACATCATAGGGCGTGTCCCCGACGACCATCACCGCATCGGCCGCAAGCGGCGCGACCTTTTCGAGTGCGGTCGAGAAGATATCCGGGGCGGGCTTGGTCCGCTCGACATCGTCGGCGCTGGTCGTCTTCGAAACGAGAGCTTGGGCATCGAGCAACGCAAGATAGTGCTCGAGCTCGGCCTTCGAGGCGGATGACGCCAGTACGACGCGCCGGCCATCGGCATGCACCCGCGCAAGCATCTCGCGGGCGCCGGGGAATGGCTCGACCCGATCCAGGAACTTGGCCTTGAAGATCTCGCCATGGGTCTCGCCGAGCTTTTGCTGGCTGTCCTCGTCGAGGTCGGGCAGCAGCGCGGGGACCAGCATGTCGGTGCCCTTGCCGATCTGATCGTGGATCACCTGCGCCTCGAAGCGCGCACCGATCGTCGCGAACGCCTCTTGCCACGCGGCGACATGGAAGTCGTTGCTGTCGACAAGGGTGCCGTCGATATCGAACAGAACGGCTTGGATCGGCATGGGTCACCTTCGCGCCAGGGAACGGGGCCGGCGTCGCCGGGGTGGCGGCGGCCAGACAAACCGAGCGCATCGGCTCGGCCAAGGTTCCCATAAGCCAGCGTCGCGCCGTTTTCGTCTGCCTGGCATCGGCCATCCTGCCGCCCGGCTACGAGCTGATCCGTCCTCGCCCCGCTGCCGGGACCCGGAAGCACGAAGGGCCGCAGCATCGCTGGAGCGGCCCTTCCATTGCCTGCCACTGAAGGCGGGAGGTCAGAAGCGGCAAGCCTCGACGAGGTTCGCCATGCTCATAGGATCCGTGTTCAGCGGCATATGACAATGAGACATTCGACCACCTCCTTTCTGTTGTTGAACAAGACCGGCAATATCGGCGCCCCGCCACGAAATTCAAGATATCCCAATCGGTTGAAGGGAGCCGGCCTGACGCCGGTCCGACATGGCTGCAGCGCGGTCAAGGGGCCGCTGCAAGCGCGTCGCAAGTCGGCAGGCCGGATACCTCGGCTGCGCCACCGCCCTTCAATCGCGTCGGAGCCGGACCGGGAGAAAGTCGTTATGGGGGTGATCACCGTATCGCCCCCCTCAGCCGGAGGAGCCGACTGGACCCGCGCATGGACAAACACGCCCTATTAGCTTCCATCCGGCTTTCGCCGATCGCCTCGATCGTGACCGACCCGCGCCGCCCCGACAATCCGATCGTCGCGGCCAACACCGCTTTCGAGCGCCTGACCGGCTATGGCGAAGCGGAGCTGCTCGGCCGCAACTGCCGCATCCTCGCCGGTCCCGGAACCGAGCCGGTGCATTCGAACGCGCTTGCCCATGCGATCGCCACTGCGACGCCCCACGTCGTGGAACTGATCAACTATCGCAAGAACGGCAGCAGCTTCCGAAACGCAGTGATGGTCGCACCCGTGCTCGACGACAACGGCGATGTCCTCTTCTTCCTCGGTACGCAGATGGAAGTCGGCGCGCTCGCCGGCGGACTTGCTCGGGCGCAAGCCGCGAGTCGCATCGCGCGTCTCACCCACCAGCAGCGGGCGGTCCTGCACCTAATGGCGCGCGGCCTGCGCAGCCGGCAGATCGGCGCCGAGCTCGGCCTGGCGGAAAAGACGGTTAAGATGCACCGGAGCGCGCTGATCCGCCGGCTGGGGGTTGCCACGTCCGGCGAAGCGATGCGCCTCGCGATCGAGGCGGATCTCTAACCGGCAAAACTTGAGCTGAAAAAACAAAGCTGTTGCATGCCGCTTCGGCGACGATACAGACTTTGGTCCGTGGTGAGTCCGGGGGGGCTTTGCACAGGATCAGGTTTTGTCAGCAGCCGACGCCAAGCCACACCCCTCAGCAGAAGTCTTCCAGCTGCTGGTGGATGCGGTCACCGATTACGCCCTGTACATGCTCGATCCCGAGGGCAGGATCGTCACCTGGAACAGCGGGGCAGCGCGCTTCAAGGGGTATGTAGCGCCAGAGATCGTGGGCGAGCATTTCTCCCGCTTTTTCTCGCCCGAGGATCAGGCGTCGAGACTGCCGGCCCGCGCCCTCGCCACCGCAGCGCGCGAGGGCCGCTTCGAAGCCGAAGGCTGGCGCATTCGAAAGGACGGCAGCCGCTTCTGGGCCCACGCGATCCTCGACGCGATCCGCAGCGAAGACGGCACGCTGCTCGGCTTCGCCAAGATCACTCGCGACATCACCGAGAAGCGTCGGCTTGAACAGGCGATCTACGAGAGCGCGCTACAGCTGAAACTGCTGGTCCAGGGCGTCCGCGACTATGCGATCTACATGCTCGACACCGATGGCCGGATCACCAGCTGGAACTCCGGCGCACAGGCGATCAAGGGCTATACCGAAAGCGAGGTGCTGGGGCAGCATTTTTCGCTATTCTACACCCCCGCCGACCGGGCGCGCGACGCGCCTGACATTGCCCTCCGAACGGCGCTGGCGGAGGGCAAATTCGAGGCGGAGGCGCAGCGGGTCCGCAAGGACGGCTCGCTGTTCTGGGCGCACGTGCTGATCGACCCGATCTACGACGAGGCCGGTGCGCATGTCGGCTTTGCCAAGATTACCCGCGACGTCAGCGAGAAGAAGCAGGCGGAAGAGGAACTTCGCCGCACTCAGGAAGCGCTGCTGCAATCGCAGAAGCTCCAGGCGCTGGGCGAGCTGGCGGGCGGCATCGCCCACGACTTCAACAACCTGATGACCGTAATGCACGGGTCAGCGGACTTCATGCTGAAACAGCCCGACATGCCCAGCGAGAAGCGCACGCGCTACCTGAACGTGATGCTGGAGACCGCCGAGCGTGCGACCAGCCTCACCTCGCAACTGCTCGCCTTTGCCCGGCGCCAGCCGCTGGAGCCCGAAGTGATCGATCTCAGCGTCCGGCTGGATGCGTTGAGCGAGATGCTCCAGCGGACCCTCGGCAGCCAATATGAGCTGCGGCTCGACCTGACCCCTGCCCTGTGGCCGGTGGAGATCGACCCCACCGGGCTCGAAGCCGCGCTGCTCAACGCCGTGCTCAATGCGCGCGACGCGATGCCGGAGGGCGGGCGGATCACCATCGCTACGCACAACGCGCGCCGCACAGAGGGAGACGGTGTCCTGCTGTCGGTGGAGGATACCGGCGAAGGCATCCCGCCTGAGACGTTGAAGCGCGTGTTCGAGCCCTTCTTCACCACCAAGCCGACCGGCAAGGGCACGGGCCTGGGGCTGTCGCAGATCCATGGCTATGCCGTGCAGTCGGGCGGCGCCGCGCGGATCGATTCCGAGCTGGGCAAGGGCACCCGGGTGGAGCTGTGGATCCCGCGCACGTTCAAGCCGCTGCAGCGCGAAACGGCGCCGGATACGCAGATCTCGCTGCCTGCGGCGCTTCGAGTCCTGCTGGTGGAGGACAGCGAGCACGTCCGCTATTTCGCGCACCAGCTGCTCGACGATCTCGGCTGCACGGTGTTGGAAGCGGCTGGCGGCCAGGAAGCGCTCGAGTTGTTGCGGGAGAACCCGGTCGACCTGGTGTTTTCGGACATTGTGATGCCGGGGATGAGCGGGCTGGAGCTCGCCAGCGCCGTGCGAGAGACATACGCAAACCTCCCGGTGCTGCTGGCCAGCGGCTATAGCAGCAAGCAGTTCATCCCGCGCGACGAGCGCGAATTCCCGATCCTCCGCAAGCCGTACAAGCTGGAAACGCTGGCAGCGAGCATCAACGAGTTGGTGCACAGGGCCGAGAGCGACGAATGACGAAGGTCAGTGGTCGCGCAATCGGATCCAGGCGGGTGCGTGATCGCTGGTCTTTGCCCAGCCGCGCACCTGCCGGTCCACGCCCGCGTCCACCAGCCGGCCTGCCAGCACCGGGCTCAGCAGCAGCTGGTCAATGCGCAGCCCCGCGTCGCGCGCGAACGCGTTTCGGAAATAATCCCAAAAGGTGTAGATCGTGGCATCGGGATGGAGGCTGCGCAGGGAATCAGCCCATCCCTGTTCGAGCAACTGCACATAGAGCGCGCGGACCTCGGGTGCGAACAGCGCGTCGTCGCGCCAGCGCTCGGGCTTGTAGACGTCCCGCTCGGTCGGCATCACGTTGAAGTCGCCGGCGAGCACCACCGGCAGCCCGCTTTCCAACAGCGTCTCGGCATGCGCTATCAGGCACTCGAACCAGGCGAGCTTGTACTCGAATTTTGGGCCCGGCCGGGGATTGCCGTTGGGCAGATACAGCCCGCCGACCAGGATCCCGCTGACCGCCGCCTCGATATAGCGGCTCTGCGACGGGTCGGGATCGTCGGGCAGTCCGCGCCGCGTTTCGTGGATCTCGCCTACCCGGCTGAGCAGCGCGACGCCGTTCCAGCTTTTCTGGCCATGCCAGAGCGCGTCATAGCCGAGGTCGCGGATCGGGGCCTCGGGGAATTTCTCCTGCGGTGCCTTCAACTCCTGCAGGCAGACGATGTCGGGCGCCTCTTCCTCCAGCCATCGCAGCAGCACCGGCAGGCGACCGTTCACCCCGTTCACATTGTAGGTCGCGATCTTCATCCCCGCCTCACTTCCCCTGCCTTATCGGCTTCCGGAACGAACGCTCCCGAGATCTGCTCCCGTGAACCGGGTGGGATACCGCGCGTTCGGTCTCCGCACCACTGCGCAATGGAGCATCATGGCCATGCCAGACCTGTCGCCGATGGAGGCCAAGCTGGTCGCGACGCTGCCCGAGGAGCCGGGCTGGCAGTTCGAGCCCAAATGGGACGGCTTCCGCGCGCTCGTGTTCCGCCGCGGCGATCTCGTCGAGATCCGGTCGAAGTCGGGAAAGCCGCTCAGCCGGTACTTCCCGGAAGTCGTCACCATGATTGCGGCCGTCGAGTTCCCCGAGTTCATCCTAGACGGCGAACTGATCCTGCCGATCGACGACGTGCTCTCGTTCGATGCGCTCCAGGCCCGGCTCCACCCGGCGCCGAGCCGGATCCGGCGGCTGTCGCAGGAGACGCCGGCGCAGCTGATGCTGTTCGATTGCCTTGGCATCGACGGGCAGCCGCTTCTCGACGCGCCGCTGCGCGATCGTCGCGCAGCGCTGGAGACCTTTCACCGGAAGCACGGCGGGCCGTCCCTGCTACTGTCGCACCGAACGCAGGATCTGGACACCGCCCGTGCCTGGCTTGCGCAAGGCGGCGGCGCGCTCGACGGGGTGGTCGCGAAGCGGCTGGACGAACCCTATCGGCCCGGCGAGCGCGCGATGCTGAAGGTGAAGCAGCACCGCACCGCCGATTGCGTCGTCGGCGGCTTCCGTCGCACCAAGAAAGGCGACGGCGTCGCCTCGCTGTTGCTCGGTCTCTACGACGATGCCGGGCTGCTCCACCATGTCGGCTTCACCTCCGGCATCGCTGCGGCCGAGCGCCAGGCGCTCCTGCGCACGCTGGAACCGCTGATTGGGCCGCCAGGTTTTACCGGCAAGGCGCCGGGCGGCCCCAGCCGGTGGAACAACGGCACCGAGAGCGAATGGGTGCCGCTGCGGTCCGAACGGGTGCTGGAAGTGTTGTACGACCAGGTGACCGGCGACCGCTTCCGTCACGGCACCAAGCTGCTGCGTTGGCGGCCCGACAAGGCGCCCGAGCAATGCCGCATGGAGCAGCTGGTTCACGAGGTTCGGCCAGCCGAACTGTCGACGCTTTCGCGCCCGACCCTTTGAGGCGTGGCAAAACTAATTTGTGTGATTGAAGGGGCTGATCGGGCGCGCAACAAAACGGCGTGAATTCTCTCCGTCGCGCGTTCCTTGCCGGTCTGATCGCCTTGCCCGTTGCGAGTTGCAGCGCGGAGAGCCGATCCGCCGGGCCGGACTTGCCCCAGACCGCCCCCAACGGTGCGCAGGATTCGCGGGCCGCAGCCTATGAGCGCAACCTCTATCAGGTCGCGCAGGGTGGACGCTATTTCACCTGGTATGGGTGCGGGAGCTGTCATGGTCGTTCCGCCAAAGGGCCGCTGAACCTCGGCGACCGGGTCTGGGTGCATGGCGGCGCTCTCGATCAGGTCTATGGCTTCATCGCCGAGCGGCACCCCGGCGCGACGGCGGGATATGCCGCGCGCATCCCTGCCGAGCAGCTCTGGCAGATCACCGCCTATGTGCGGAACCTGCCGCGGCTGACGCCGGAGAAACGCCGCCGCCAGGATCTCGACCAGGTCGGCGAGCCGCAGGGGAGCAACTGGACGGGTCCGGTGCGTTGAGCGGACTGCAATCGGCACTGGAACCGGCGGGCGAACAGGCGGCGGGCATCCACGGCCTGTTCTGGCTGATGATGCTCGTCTGCGGCGCGATGTACCTGCTGGTGCTTGGCGGAGTCGCCTGGACGCTGTGGCGCGCGTTCCGCAGGCGCCGCCCGGCGAGCGAGCCGACGATCGATCCACCGGACATCGGGCTCAACCGAGGAATGCTCGGCTGGGCGGGGCTGATCGTGGTCGGGCTCACCGTGCTGATCACCGCCAGCTTCCTCGTCGAGCGCAACATCGCCGCCGCCCGCGCGCGCGACGCGCTGGAGGTGCGGGTGACCGGCCACCAATGGTGGTGGCGCATCGAGTATCGCGATCCGCGCACCGGCGGCTGGATCGAGACCGCGAACGAACTTCACCTGCCGCTCGGCCGCACGACGCGCGTCGCGCTGGGATCGGCGGACGTGATCCACAGCTTCTGGGTGCCGAACATCGCGCAGAAGCTCGACGTGATCCCCGGCCGGATCAACCTGCTCGACCTCACCCCCACCCGACCCGGCTGGTTCCGCGGCCAGTGCGCCGAGTTCTGCGGCGTCCAGCACGCGCACATGGCGTTCGACGTGAAGGTCGATGCGCCGGAGGATTTCGAGCGCTGGCTGGCCGGACAGGCCAAGGCCGCCGCCATACCTGCCGATCCCGTCGCCGCGCGCGGGCAGCAGGTGGTGACCGGCGGCCAATGCGCGATGTGCCACACGATCCGCGGCACGCCCTCCACCGGACGGGCCGGGCCGGACCTCACCCATTTCGGTAGCCGGCGCTCGGTGGCCGCCGGCACGCTGACGATGAGCCGCGGCGCGGTTCAAGGCTGGATCGCCCAGCCCCAGGCGCTGAAGCCTGGCACGATGATGCCGCCGGTCGCGCTCTCCGGCCCGGATGCCGACGCAGCGTCGCGCTACCTGATGGAACTCCAATGACCGCGCCGCTCACCCCCGAACAGGCCGATCGGCTCGCCGTCTCGTGGCGCGACGCGCCGGGCCTGTGGGGCTTCCTCACCACCGTCGACCACAAGCGGATCGCCGCGCGCTATATCCTCACCGTCGTGCTGCTGATGTTCCTGGCGGGCATGCTCGCGCTCGACATGCGGCTGCAGCTCGCCTGGCCCGACATGGGGCGGATGACGCCCCAGCTCTACAACGAGAGCTTCTCGCTGCACGGCTCGACGATGCTGTTCCTCGTCTCGGTGCCGGTGATGGAGGCGATGGCGATCTGGCTGGTGCCGCTGATGCTCGGCCAGCGCGCGCTCGCCTTCCCCCGGCTCGCGGCGTTCAGCTACTGGCTGTATCTGGGCGGCGTGCTGATGCTGTGGGTGCCGCACGCCGTCGGCATCACCCCCGATCTCGGCTGGTTCGAATATCCGCCGCTCTCGGGCCCCGGCTATGCGCCCGGCCACCGCGCCGACATCTGGGCGCAGATGATCACCTTCACCGAGGTCGCGGCACTCGCCGCCTCGGTGAACGTCGTCGCCACCGTCCTCAAGATGCGGCCGCCCGGCATGACGCTGGCACGCATCCCGGTATTCGTGTGGTCGCAGGCGATCGCCGGGCTGATGACGATCTTCTCGTTGCCCGCCGTGATGCTCGTCACCAGCATGCTGATTGCCGACCGGCTGGTCTCGACGCAGTTCTTCGCGCCGGCCGCGGGCGGCGACCCGATCCTGTTCCAGCACCTGTTCTGGTGGTTCGGCCATCCGGAGGTGTACATCATCTTCCTGCCCGCCGCGGGCTTCGTCTCGATGATCGTCGAGACCTTCTCGCGCCGCACGCTGTTCGGTCATGTTGCGGTGGTGCTGTCGATGCTCGGAATCGCCGCGCTCGCCTTCGGGCTGTGGGTCCACCACATGTTCGCGGTCGGCCTGCCGCGGCTGGGCAACGATTTCTACACGGCCGCGAGCATGGCGGTGGCGCTGCCCGCGGGCCTCCAGATCTTCTGCTGGATCGCGACGCTGTGGAGCGGCCGCCCGCGTTTCGACACGCCACTCCTCTGGGTACTCGGCTTCATCGCCACCTTCGTGATCGGCGGGCTGTCGGGCGTGATGGCCGCCTCGGCCCCGCTCGACCAGCAGATCACCGACACCTACTTCATCGTCGCGCACTTCCACTATGTGCTGATCGGCGGCGCAATCTTGCCGCTGCTCGGGGCTTTCTGCTACTGGTACCCCAAGGCGACCGGGCGGTTGATGTCCGAGCGGCTGGGCAAGCTCGCCTTCTGGCTGATCGTCGGCGGGTTCAACCTCGGCTTCTTCCCGATGCACCTGCTGGGGCTGATGGGCATGCCGCGCCGCGTCTACACCTATAGCGAGGGTATGGGCTGGGGGCCGCTCAACCTCGTCGCCACGCTCGGCTCGGCAATCGCAGTCGCAGGCGGGCTGGTGTTCGTCGCCAACGCCTGGTGGAGCAGGCGGCACGGTGCGCTTGCCGGGCCCGATCCGTGGGGCGGCTCGACACTCGAATGGGCGGTCCCCTCGCCGCCGCCCCAGCACAATTTCGATCACCTCCCAGTGGTCGACAGCCTCACCCCGCTCTGGACCCAGAAAGAGGCACTGCAGGTGATGACCGGGCTTGCCGTAGAACGCCGCGAGGTGCTGGTCACCTCCGTCATTGAAGCGACCCCGGAATATCGGCAGAAGAGCCCGAAGCCCTCGATCGCACCGCTCTTCTCTGCGCTGGCGGTAACGATCCTGTTCATCGGCAGCATCTTCACGCCCTGGGCATTGGTCTGGGGCGCGGTACCCCTCGCGGCAGCGCTGATCGCCTGGTTCTGGCCACAGCGCGAGCGGGCGACCACCGGCCCCTTGGCGGTGCGTCGATGAGCGATGCCCGCCCCTGCACGATCGTCGGCGACGTCTCGGGCCTTCCCGAGAGCGCAAGCGGCGCGAAGCACCTCGTCTGGTGGGGCAATATCGGCTTCATGGCGATCGAGGGCACCGCCTTTGCGCTCGCCGCCGGTACCTATCTCTACCTGATGAGCCAGACGCACGGCTGGCCCCCTGCGGGCATCCGCCCGCCCGACCTGTTCTGGCCGGCAATCCTCACTCTCGGTCTCCTTCTCAGCGAGCTGCCCAATTTGTGGGTCCGCCGTCGGGCCATCGCCAAGGACGAGCGCGGCGTGCGCTTCGGCACGCTTGGCATGACGATCTTCGGCCTCGTGCTGCTGATCCCCCGCGCGCTCGAGTTCGCGCATCTCAACGTCCATTGGACCGACAACGCCTACGGATCCGTGCTGTGGATGCTCATCATCCTACACACCAGCCACCTGATCACCGACATCGGCGACACCGCGGTGCAGGCGGTCTGGCTGTTCACCCATGAGGTCGGCGACGACCAGTTCGCCGATGTGGAGGACAATGCCAATTACTGGACCTTCGTGGTGCTTAGCTGGCTGCCGATCGGCGCGCTGATCTATCTGGCGCCGAGGCTAGGGTGAGCCGCTGGGACTGCACCCGACCCTGGGCTGCGCTGCTGCTGCCGCCGCTCGCCTGGTATGTCTTCGAAGTTGGGCTGGGCAGCATACTCAAGGTGCGATGCGCGTCCGTCGGCAACGGGCTGGGACTCGGCTGGGGCGTGGCGAGTATCGCGCTGTGCCTGCTGGCGATGGCGATCGCCCGGCCCTGCGCCAAGCGCGCCGGCGACCAGACGCCGCCGCGCGCCTGGCTGTCGCGCGTCGCGCTGCTGCTCGCCGCCATTTTCGCGCTGGCGATCGCCTTCCAGACGCTTGCCGTGATGATCGTGCCGCCATGCGTCGGCTGAGCGTCGCCGTCCCGCTGCTCCTGCTGCCGGGTATGGCCCTCGCCCATGCCGGGCACGACCATGCCGCCCCGCCGGCCTGGACCTGGGACCCGGCAATCACGCTGCCGCTGCTGATCGCGGCGGTGGCGTTCAGCCGCGGCTGGCTTCGTCTCCATGGGCGCTCGACGGGCGGACGAGTGCGCCTCCAGCGTCGCGGCGCCTGGTTCGCGATCGGGTGGCTGGTGCTCGCCGCAGCGCTAGTGTCTCCCCTGCACGAAGCGGGCGAGCGGAGCTTCACCGCGCACATGACCGAGCATGAGCTGATCATGCTGCTCGCCGCCCCGCTGCTGGTGCTGGCCGAGCCGCTTTCGGCGATGCTCTGGGCCTTCCCGCCAGGCGCGCGACGCACCTTAGGCGCGTTCGGCACGGCGATCGCGCCGGCCTATCGTTGGGCGAGCGGCGCCGTCGTGGCGACGCTACTGCAAGCAGCGGTGCTGTGGATCTGGCACATGCCCAGCCTGTTCGACCTCGCGCTCGTCAACGAAGCCTGCCACGCTGTCCAGCACCTCTGCTTCCTGGCGAGCGCCCTGCTGTTCTGGACTGCGATGCTGGGACGGCGCGGCGCAGGGGCAAGTGCGGCCGCCGATCGCGCGCTCGCCGGGCTGTGCCTGCTCGCCACCTCGATCGTCACCGGTGCGCTCGGCGCGCTGATGGCCTTCGCCACCTCGCCCTGGTACGCCGGCTATGCGCGATTGGCGCTCGCCCCCTTTGGCCTCAGCCCGGCCGAGGACCAGCAGGTAGCAGGGCTGATCATGTGGGTGCCAGGCGGGCTCGTCCATCTCGGCGCGGCGCTGCTGCTGTTCCGCACCCTCATCGCACCACCGAGGATCGCCGATGCCGTTTGAGTTGCGCTTCGTCTATGCAATGACGGCGTTCGCCGCGCTAGCGGGCGTGCTGTCGGTGGCGGGCATCTATTACCAGGACAGTGCCCAGTCGCGCACCCATGCCGAGGCGATGACCGGCGGCAGCGTGGCAGCGGGGAAGGCGGCGATTGGACGCTACAATTGCGGCGCCTGCCACCGCATTCCGGGCATCGGTGCCGCGACGGGCGTGGCGGGCCCTGCGCTGAACGGCATCGCGACCCGCAGCTTCATTGCCGGCACGCTCCCAAACGACTCGCCCAACCTGCAACGCTGGCTCCAGCATCCCCAGCAGGTCGTGCCCGGCAATGCCATGCCGGAGCAGGGCGTGACGCCGCGGGACGCGCGCGACATCGCCGCCTATCTGTACACACTGCGGCGATAGAGCGGCGCGCGCTAGACCGAATTCATCAGCGCCGGGATCTCGGGCGCCAGTTCCCGTCCCAGGAAGCCGATCGTCCCCATCCGCTCGGCGAGCCGCCGGCCCGCTTCGCCGTGCAGCCACACGCCCCAGCCGGTTGCGACCAGCGGCGCCGCGCCCCGCGCCAACAGACCGCCGATCGCGCCGGCCAGCACGTCGCCCGATCCGCCCGTGGCCAGGCCCGGCCCGCCGCCGGTATAGTGCAGCACGATACCGTCGGGAGTGGCGACATGCGTCTCCGGCCCCTTCAGCGCCACCACCGCGCCGAACCGCGCGGCAGCCTCGCACGCGACCGCCGCAGCCTCCCGAACGATCCGCTCGGGATCCTCGTCCATCATCTTAGCCATCTCGCCGGGATGCGGCGTCAGCACGGTGGCGCCGCTCCGGGCGACGATCGCGTCGGCCCGGCTGCCGACCACCGCCAGCATCGCGGCGTCGAGCAACAGCGCGATCCCGTTGCCCTGCCCGGCCAGTATGGCATCGAGCATCGGCGCGGCGTCGGCGTCGATCCCCATGCCGGGGCCCAACACGAGCGCGTCGCACCGTTCCAGCAAGGCCGCGAGCGCTTGTCCCGCCTCGCTACCCAGCTCGCCGGCGTCGTTCGCGGGCAATTCGAACAGCGCCGCTTCCGGCGTGACCACGCCGAGGGCCAGCGCCGCCCGCTCCACGGTGGCGAGCTGGACCTTGCCGGCGCCGGTTCGCAGCGCCGCTTCGCCCGTCAGCCGCAAGGCGCCCGGCACGCGTTCCGATCCGCCCGCGACCAGCACCCTGCCGCGCGCATTCTTGTCGGTTGCGACGTCGTAGGGCGGCAGCGGGTTGGCGGCGAGCCAGGCGCGGTCCAGCGCGATCATCCGCGTGCTGCCACCATGGCGTCGGGCGCTGCGGTAACCGCAGCATCCGTTTCCATCGGCGTGACGACGTTGTAGCGCACCAGCTCCAGTCCGCGCGCGCCGCAGGCATATTCGGTGACCGAGCAGTTGGCGACGTCTCCCTCCCGATCGATCGCCAGTATCTCCGCCTCGCTCATCCCTTCCAGAATGTAGCGCATGCACAGCACCACGACTTGGTGTGCCACGATCATGACCGGCTTGCCCGCATAATGCAGCGACACGGTGTCGAGCAGCGAGCGGAGCCGCAGGATCACGTCGCACCAGCTCTCCCCGCCGGGCGGGCGATGGTAGAACTTGCCCAGCAGGCGCCGGAACTCGGCCTGCTCGGGGATCTGCGCCGCGATGCCTGCGGTGGTGAGCCCATCCAGAATCCCGAATTCCTTCTCCCGCAGCCGCTCGTCGCTGCACAGCATGGCGTCCGGCAACGCACCGCCCGCGTCGCGGAGCAGCCGCGCCGTCGCATGGGCTCGCGCATAGGGACTGCAAAGAATAACGGCCGGCCTGCCATTCCCCTCCCCCGCGGCGAACCACCGCCCGAGCGCTATCGCCTGGCGCTCGCCCAGCGGGGATAGCGGCACATCCACGTCACGCTGATCGAGCGCGATCCGCTCCGCGCCTGCGGCGTGGGCTGCGTCTCTGGCGACGTTGCCGGCACTTTGACCATGGCGGATCAGCCACAAACGGCGCGGCCAGCGGGAAGCACCTGAAATCATTGAAGATCAATGCGGCACGAAAAGAGCGGTTCCCTGCGATACCCACCGAAGATCCAGCCAATGCTTGCCGACTCAATGGCGGGCACCAGTCAGCCCTGGTGCCTTCGTCAAGCACGGGCTGCGCCAAAATCAGTGCCGGTGATTAAGCGGCTACGCTAGGATTGCGGCAGCGGCGCATCGATCTCGCAGACGAGGCCCGTGGGACGGAATTCGATCCGAACGGGGCCGCGCAACTCCGCCGACAAGGCACGCTCGATCAGCCGTGATCCGAATCCGCGGTCCGAGGGGGCCACGACCGGCGGCCCACCACGTTCGATCCACGCGATGTTGAGCCGCGGTTCGTCGCCGGATGTTACCGACCACCGCACCAAGATTTCGCCCACGTTGTTGGACAGCGCGCCGTACTTCACTGCGTTCGTGCACAATTCGTGCAGGGCGAGCGTGAGCGATACGGCCATGCGGCCCGGGAGCGCGAGCTCCGGCCCATCGAGGTGGATGCGCGTGCTATCGGCACCGCAGCCAGGACCCACCGTATTGCCAACCAGCGCGCGCAGCGAGATGGTCTCCCAGTTCTGCCGCGTGAGCAGATCGTTCGCGGCCGCAACGGCGGCTAGGCGCGCCTCGAAGGTCCGCCTTGCCACCGGATCGGCCTGATCGCCGCGGAAGGTCTGCGTTGCGAGGCTCTGCACGACGGCAAGCGTGTTCTTCACGCGGTGGTTGAGTTCCTGCAGCAACACCTGCTGGTGCGCTTCCGCTCGCTTGCGCTCGGTGATCTCGAACGACGCGGTTGCAAAGCGCGGCGCATTGATCGGGCTTCCGCCGATCGGGCTGATCGTCACTTGAAACCAGCGCGTGCCCGCTTCCGCAACGTGGCGCATTTCCATGCTCTGGGCGACGCCGTTCGCCTCGATCACCTTCAGCCGGTCGGCCATGGCCTGCGCAGGCCCGCCCGGGTCGAGATCTCGTTGCGTCAGACCGGCAACCTCGTCGCGTCCGAACAATGCGGAGAATGCGCGATTTGCGGCGATATAGTGGACCTCGTCTCCCCGACGTTCGACGATCGATGCGAACAGGCCCTCGGTGTCGAAGAATGCGCGAAGCGTGGCTTCGTTTTGCCGCAGGATCTCGGCGCTGCGGCGCTCAAAGACCAGACTGTCCAATTGCGCGCTCCCCCACAGCGCGAGTGCGCCCAGCAGCACGACCGTGATCGCCGTGGTCAGCGCCAGGCGGAAATCGGCTGGGTACAGGCCGATCTCTGACCCACGCAGGGCAAGCCCCGCCACAAGGATCGGAACCACCATCATCAGCGGGAGCAGCAGTCGGGCCGCGGTCGCCCCAACCGAATTCCCGACAAGAAGACCGACCCAGCCGCGGCGCGGCCGCAAGGCGAGAACCCCGGTTCCCAGGCCCGCCAGCGCCAGCGAGGTGGGAAGCGCCACCTGGGTGAAGCTGAACGGCCCCTGGAAGGGAGCGACGGCGTAGAGGTGGCTCAGAAAGGCGATCGCCGCGAGCAACAGAACCGCAGACGATGTTGCAGAGAGAAGCAGGCCCGCGATGCGACCTGCGACCTGCGACAGATACAGCCCGGCACCGATCAGCAGGAAGGCGATCGCGGTCGGCATCGCCATGCGGCCCGGATGGGCATAGGGAATCGGCTGGCCATCAATGGCGGCAGGAAAGAGCCAGCGATCCGTCCCGAGGTCCAGCCCGGCGGCCTGTTGCACCAGCGTCTGGAGCGCGATCGTCAGAACGATCGCGCAGAGGATGCGGACGTGCGGTCGGTCGACATGCCGACGCGCAGCCGCAAGGATGCCGGTGCCGGCAAGGACGGCGCAGAGCGCCGTGAGGGGCTGCATCGCGCTGCGCTGGTGAAAGAACTGGGTCAGCGGGTAGGTGCGGGACGTCCAGCCGGCCAGCACGACGGCGCCGACCGCGATTGCAATGCCCGCGCCCATGCAGGCCAGAACCCTGATCCTCGCCGGCAGATGCCTGGCGGCGAGCTGGCCGGGAAAAGAGCCGTCGCCCTGCGGCAACGTCGAGACATTAGGGCGCGACAGAACGGCACTCCAAGCGAAACCAGGGAGAAATCCCGACAATGGGAGACGCGCGAGACGGCGGAATCGTTGCACCCCGGCATCATCTCGGCGGAGAACTGGCATCGACCCCGGAAGATGTCCTCCCGCCCCGTCCACGGCAAAGCCCGCTCCCGTTCCGCGCCGGACATGCTGCGGTGCTCAATCTCTCCCCCGCCTCTGCCTCAACGGCACGACGGACCCGTCTTCCGCCAAAGATTGGCGGAAACGCCCTGCGGACTCCGGGGAATCGCCACGCAGCTCGAAGAGATTGGGGGGACGGCGAGCACTCGCACGCTCGAGATGCAGTTCGGCCAACGTATATTGCGCCTGCACCGCCTCCGGGCAAAGCGAGCGCTGCGCGACATCGAGTTCGGCAACCGCACGGGCATAATGATAGTCATCGACATTCCGCATGATCGTCTCCGTTTCTCGCGACGACATGCTTGACCGATGGCTGAAGCCATTGCGCTTACCTCGGATAGGGCGTGCGACGAACCGTTCAGACGTCGGCGGACACGCGTGCGGGTGTCCGGCCGATGCGGCGTGCGAGCGCAGCCGGATCCGACAACGTCACCCGGCTTCCGCGCCATTCCAGATCGCCGTCGCGCCGCGCCTGCTGGAGCATGCGGTTGATGTGGACAGGCGTCAGGCCGAGTGCGTCGGCGAGCATCTCCTGCGTCAGCGGCACCTCGAAGCTGCGTCCCTGGATCAGATCCGCGAGCGCTAGCCGTTCGTGGATTTCGAGCATCAGATCACAGATCCGATCGAGCGCATTCAGCCGCCCCAGCCTCGTGATCTGCGCGAGGAGATAGGCCTCTTCCAGCGCGTTGCTCGCCGCATAGGCCTGATGAAGATCGGCCACGTCGCTGTCGGGAGCGGTCGCAACCTTCGCGTCGGTGAGCGTCTGCACCGTGGATACCGCGAGCGGCCGATCCTGTCGGCACAGGCCGATCAGATCCCCCGGCAGCAGGAAGCTCAGGAACTGTCGGCGGCCATCGACCAGGATGCGCACCCGCGCTGCCCAACCACTGACGAGCAGCATCGGCTCCGGCACGGCCCGCCCCTCGGTCAGCAATTCGCGCCGCATCGGCACCCGCCGCGAGTCCCGCACCGCCGCCTCGACCATGGCGCGCGCCGCGTCCCCCAGTGGTGCTATGCGGGACAGGCGATGGAGCGCAGGCGGCTCCGTCGCGGATAGGGGCGTCGCTAACATCATGGACATGGGGCATCTCCCAGAAGCGCGCGGAGGTGCGCAGTCAGCGTACGGAGCTGAATGGGTTTGGTGAGCCGGGGTGCATCCTGAAGCGCCTCCGGCAGTGCCCAGGAATCGTAGCCGGTCAGCAGCAGGTACGGCACGCCGCGCCGTGTGAGCGATTCAGCGATCGCGTAGGAGAAGCCCCCCTCCAGATGGACGTCGAGCACCGCGGCATCGAGTTGCTCGCAATCGGCGAGCGCCAAGCCCTGGTCCAACTGCGGAACGGGGCCGACGACATCGGCCCCCGCATCGGTTATCGCCCGCGCCACGTCGGTCGCGATGAAATACTCGTCCTCCACCACCAGAACGCGCAGGCCGGAAAGCGAAGTGTCCATGTTCAAGGGGCTTTCCATCGCGCGCCGGATCACGCCGGGATGCCCGGCAACGGCAGGGAAATCGTGCAGCGCGCACCACCGCCCGTGAAGACGAGCTCCGTCTCGGCGCCCAGCCGGTACGGAAGGCCTTCACGGATGAATTCACTTCCAAATCCTTGATGGACAGGAAGAACTTCTACGATGGGGACACCCTGTTCCCGCCATGTAAGTATAAGTTGAGGGTCGCAACCATATCGCAGGTTAACGACCCAAGAAATTTCAATGCGCGCATTCGGAAAATTGAGCGCACCATATTTGACGGCATTGGTAGTCAATTCGTGGAGCGCCAGGCCGATGATTTCCGCGCTCTTGGAATCAAGCGGTACGTCGGGCCCGTACAACGTGACCCGTGGGTCGCTGGCGAACCCGGCAGCGAGCAGTTCCTCGCGCAGCAGATTCTCCAGATCGAGTGTCGCGCCGGGGTTGCGTGTGGCGATCACATGGGTGCGCGCCAGCGCGTCCAGACGCCCCGTGAAGTGCAGCGCGATATCGTCGATCGCTCCCCCCGCCTCGACCGTCCGCGCGAAGATCGAGCGAACCACGGCGAGGATATTGCGTACCCGGTGCTGCAACTCGCCGATCAGCATGCTCCGGGATGCCTCCGCATTCCGGCGGTCGGTGATGTCGATCATCGCGCCGATCATGCGCACCGGCCTTCGCACACGATCATAGGAGAAGCTGCCCCGGCCCAGCGTCCAGAGGATCGTGCCGTCGGGGCGAAGGATGCGATATTCGTGACGGTATTTGCCGTCGCCGTTCAACGCGGCGCGGATCGCCGCTTCGGTGCCAGCGCGATCCTCGGGGTGCAGGCGGTCCGCCCAGGCGTGATAATTGGGCTCCACCGCGCCGATCGGATAGCCGAGCATCCGGTAGTTCTCGTCGCTCCAGTGCATTTCGCCGGAGTCGAGGTTCCACTCCCACAAGGCGAGCTGCCCGGCTTCCACCGCGCTCCGCAGGCGCTCCTCGCTTTCGCGCTGTGCCGCGAGTTCCACCTCGGCCTGCTGGACGATCCGCTCGCCGCTCGCACCCGACCGCGCCAGCCCCCGCAATCGCGCGACGGCGGGACTGCCGGAAACCAGCCCTTCCGCGATGCCGTCTTCAACTACCGGAACTTGCTGCTGCATCGGCAAAAGCCCCCAGACTGGGCGAGAGACCTGCGCGATAGTGACCAGGCCCCGGCGCCCTGTCCTTAACGTTTCTTAGGTTCGGGCCCGCTTCCCCGCGCATTGGCCGCGATGTTGTGGCGCTTTACCGGTTCGGGGTCGGTACCCGCATCACCGTGCCGCCCTCTGGCCGATCCGAATGCATGGCAGAGATCGCTTGCTGCAGGCGCCGCAGGTCAACCGGCTTTTCGCAGCGAAGGACCGTACGAAAGGAGGGCGGCAGCGCGCTGGCGTCATAGCCCGTGGTAAAGAAGAACGGGATGCCGCGCGTCTGCAGCAGCTCGGCGGCGGGAAACACCATCTCGCCACCCAGATTCACGTCGACCACGGCGCAATCGATCCGCGCCTCGGCACGAATGAGGTCGATCGCGTGCTGCACCGTGCCGACCGGCCCCAGCACCATCGCCCCCGCGTCGCGCAGCGCGTCCGCCAGTTCGTCCGCAAGCAGGAACTCGTCCTCGATCACGAGCACGCGGCAGCCGTGGAGAGGAGCATCGACCATGCTCAGCTTTCCCTGGCCGGCTTGGAGGATACCGGCATCAGGATGGTGCAGTGAACCCCGTCCGCGCCCAGCGTGTAGCTGGTTCGCGCGCCGAGCTGATAGGGCAAGGGGCGCTCTATCAACTCGCGCCCCTGCCCGCCGCCGCGCGCCCCCGATGCCGGCGGCGGCATGTCGACGCCGGTCTCGCGCCAGTCGATGTGCAGCCAGGGCTGCCCGCTCGCCGCATCCTGAGCCATTCGCCAGGTCACGGTGAGGCATCCGCCAGCCTGACCGAGGGCGCCGTATTTGACGGCGTTGGTCGCCAGTTCGTGGAGCGCGAGCGCCAGCGTCTGCACGGTCGAGGAGCGCAGGCGCACGCCCTTGGGGCCTTCCAGCCGGATGCCGTCCCGGTTGCCACCCATCGCCGCCAGCTCCGTCTCGATCAGTTCGTCGAACGTCACCCGGTCATGCTCGTTCAGACGGGAGAGCAGCCCCTGCACCCGCGCCAGTGCCTCCAGCCTATCGCCGAAGCGGCCACGGAACTGGTCGAAGTCGCCGCTCGCCCGCGCCGTCTTGTCGGCCATGGATCGCACCACGCCCATCAGGTTGCGGGTGCGGTGCTGGAGTTCGGCGATGAGGACCTGCTGCCGCTCCTCCCATTCGCGCCGTTCGGTCGTGTCCACCATCGCCCCGATCATGCGCACGGCATTGCCCTGCTCGTCGTAGAAGAACCGCCCCCTGCCCGAGAGCCAGTGTACCGAACCGTCGGGATGCACCGCGCGAAACTCCCTGGTGAACTCCTGCTTCTGTTCGCGCGCGTCCTGCAGCGCCGCTTCGGTTTCGGCGCGATCCTCGGGATGGACGCGCGATGCCCATGCCTCGTAGCTCGGTGTCACTTCGCCGACGGCATATCCCTCCATGCGGAAATGCTCGTCGGACCAATGCACCTCGCCGGAGGCCACGTTCCAGTCCCAAAGCCCGAGCCGCCCCACGTCGACGGCGGCGCGCAGCCGCTCCTCGCTCGCGGCCAGTGCCTGCTGCACGCGTCGTGCCTCGGTCACGTCCTGGCCGATCTTGATGAACTCGCGGATCTCTCCGTCCGCCCCGAACAGCGGCTGGGTCGAGCCGTCGATGAAGATTCGGGTGCCGCCCTTGTGGAGGTGCCAGCGGACATTGGGGGCCACCCCGTCGCGTGCCGCGACTGCGCGCTCCCATTCCGGCGCGCCGTCCGCCACGTCTTCGGGCACGAAGGTCCGATCCACCGACTGGCCGATCATCTCTTCCTCGGACCAGCCATAGACGGCAACGGCGCCCGCCGGCCAGGAAGTGATCCTCCCCGCGCGATCCATGGTGAAGATGGCATAGTCGCGGACCGATTGGACGAGCAGGCGAAAGCGTTCCTCGCTCGCCCGAAGCTGCGCCTGCGCCACCTGATCGCGCAGGCGCAGGAGATCGGCCTGCGCCGCTTTCCACTCGGAAATGTCAGTCGTGGTCGTCGCGACGCCGTCGCCCAACTTGACCGCCGACTGGTAGAACCAGCCGTCGAACTGCTCGTGCACATAATGGCGTTCGGCGCGCTCGGATATGCCGGTCTCGGTTACACGCCGGAACGCGTCGAAAATTCCTTCCACCTGAACGCCGGGGTTGCGCTCGACCAGCCTCTCGCCAATGACCGGGCCGAACCGTCGCTCGGCCTCGGGGTTGACCAGCACCCAGCGGAAATCGACGATGGCGCCGGTCGCGTCCCGCTCGGCCTCGAAAACCTGGATGAGGTCGGTCGAGGCGTCCATCGTCGCCTGCAGCAGGTCGCGGCTCGCCTGGAGCTCCGCGGTGCGTTGCCGGACCTGTTGTTCGAGCGCGGTGCGGTAGCGGGCGAGTTCCTGTTCGGCCACCACCTGCTCGGTCACGTCGAAGGTCACGCCATTGATGATCCACGGGCGTTCGAGATCCGCCTTGCCGCGCAGTTGCACCCAACGCCCGGCATTGCGACCGTGCGAGACCTGCATGCGCGTGCCGAAGGATTCGCCCGGGATGGCCTGCTCCGCCGTCCCGCTTTCCAGCCAGGCCAGGCCTTCGGCATCCATCATGCCGGCATAAAGCGCCACAGCATGGGGCTGCTGTGTGGCGAAGACGCCCCACAGCTTCTGGACCACGGCGTCGGCATGCACCGTGTGCGCCCGCGTGTCCCACCGCCACGCACCCATGCCGCCGCTTTCCAGAGCCAACCCGCGCAACGTCTCGCTTTCGCGCAGCGCCAGTTCCGCCTCGTGACGGGGCGTGGCGTCGAGCACAAGCGAGTAATAGCCGGCGACCGATCCGTCCTCGCGTATGTCCGGCACGAACTCGGATTGTACGTGCCGCGTGCCGCCCAGCTTGAATGCGACCTCGGCCTCGAACCGGTGGCGCTTGCCCGAGAGCGCGACCTCCGCGTGCGGAAGGAGGCGATCGAACGCGGCTTCTCCAAGCACCTCGCGCAAATGTCGGCCGAGGATCGTTCCGGTCGGCAGCCCGAACCATTCCTCGTAGCGGCGATTGGCGAAGCGGTAGCAAAATGTCTTGTCGATATAGGCGATCAGGCCGGGCATGGCGTCCGTCACCAGCTGCAGCCGCTCCTCGCGCTCGCGCACGCCCATCAGCGCCTGCTCGCGCTCCGCCGCGACTCGCAGACGATCGATTACCGGGCCCAGCACCATTGCATAGGTCTTGAGAAACTGGATGCTCCGGTCGTCGAACGCGCGCGGTTCGCGGGCATCGACCTGCAGCAGGCCCCACGGCCTGCGCCCGGGCAGCAGAATCGGCACGTTCACAAGCGCGCACACGCCATGGTCGCGCAGGAAGGGCGGGAAGACGAACCGCGCCTCGTCGACGATGTCGTTGGTGATCACCGGCCCAGCCTGCGCGATTGCAAAGGCTTCGGAGGAGCGATCGTCCAACCGCACGCGCGCCGCGCCGACGACGCCTGCGCGCCAGCCAATGCCGGCGCGCACGAACGCCGTCTCGGCATCATGCTCGATCTCCATGACCTTTGCCAGATCGGTGCCGAGCGCCTGGGCGATCAGGCGGCACCCTTCGGTCAGGATCTGGTCGAGGTCTTCATGATCGAGCACGAAGTCGCCAAACTCGGCCAGCGCCTGCTGACGTCGCATCAGCTCTTCGAGGTCATCCATAGGAGCAGAACGCCTCAATACCGTGTTGGTGCTAGGAACCGCATCGAATTTTCGTCGTGCCGAGAGCCGCCTCGACTAGCCGCGCCTGCTCGTCGACTGGATCGTTGCAAATCTCGAAAGATATCGCACGCCCTCCTATGACAATGTGTCCTCACGTACAGCCTGCCACGACCAGGTCACGCCTCGTTCTTGTTCTTGCCGCCGACCTTGTCGGGCGATTTCTTGGTCGCCGTGGACTTGGCACCCGAGCGTGAGCCGCCGCCCCGGCCTGTACCCGTACTTCCACGCGCGCCGTCGCCGCCCTTGGCCGTGACCGCTCCCGGATTTCCGCCCGCACCCTTCTGCGCCATGTCGAACGCCTCCTCTGATGGACGTTCAACCCGGCCGGCACAAAGGCGTTCCTCACCATTTCAGTGACTTAGATCAACCAAGGCGCTTCGAACTTCAGCCGGCAAGCCAGCTGGCGACAAGCGCAGCAGGCTTGCCGCAATCGGCGCCTCAACCTGCCGATCAACAAAGTTTAGTGACATATTTCAGGCAGTTATTTCAGGAACACAGCTGCTTCCACTTCAGTTCTATTTGCGCCAATCAACGGATGGAGAGTGGCGTATGTTGAAACGACTTGCAACAGCAGGTGCGGTGGCCGCACTTGCCGCGGGCGGCCTTGCGGTGGCCCAGACGGGATCGAGTAGCGGCGGCAGCTCCGGCAGCACCAGCCAGACGGGCGCGACCGGGTCCGGCGGCACGGGCAGCGGCGCCTATGGCACGACGGGAAGCGGAACGTCCGGCAGCGGCGGCGCCAACAGCGGCGGGGCCGGCTATGGCACCACCGGCAGTGGCGCGAGCGGCGCTGCAGGCGGCGGCGCGGCCGCCGGGGAACGCGGCTGACGACAGACTTCCACGCTTCTCCCCCCGCCCCTCGCCCCCGGGACGGTAGCGGAGACGATCCGGCCAGGCGACGCCGCCTGGCCGGATCCCTTTTGCTCTGCGCGGTTGCTGCCGCGGAGCTTTGGGGGAGCACCGGGCTCCATGCCCCGCATGCAACCGCCCATGCCGGCATCCCGGCGGGCATGGCCGAGGCGCTGCGCCTGCACCCGGCCCTTGCTCCTGCCTATGCCGAAGCCGGATATCGGCCGCTCTGGACCAGCGGCGGCCAGCCGACCCCCGCGTCGCGTACCCTGATCGGCCTGCTGGCGGAGCGCGATCGAGCGATCCCCAACTCCGCGCACTACGACCTGCCCCGGCTGCAGGCGCTCGCCGCGGCAAGTCCCGCGCAAGCGGGCTTGTTCGATGTGGCGCTGTCGCAAGCGCTGGCCGCCTTCGTGGCCGATACGGCGCAGCCCAGCCCTGGGCACCGCCTCTACTATGTCGATGCCGAACTGGCACCGCCCACCTCGCCGGCAGCCGTGCTGCACGCAGCCAGACAGGCGCCGTCGCCGGAACGCTATCTGGCAGGGCTGCAGGCCCGACACCCCTTCTACACCCGGCTCGACCAGGCAGTCGCAGCGTCCGGTGCCGCCTCGACGCCCGGACTCCGCGCGAGCCTGGATGCGGCGCGGGCGCTTCCCGGCGACGGCCGCCGGCATATCGTCGTCAACATCGCCTCGGCCGAGCTGTGGATGTTCGATGCCGGCGGCCGGATCGCGGACCATATGCGCGTGATCGTCGGCAAGCCGGGCATGGCCACGCCGCCGATGGCGGGGCTGATCCGCTATGCTGTGCGCACCCCCTATTGGAACCTGCCGCCCGACCTCGCTCGCGAACGCGCCCGCAAGATCGTGGCGGGCGATGCCGACCTGCTCACCCGCGAGCGGATCGAGCTTCTCTCCGCCGCGGGCGCAGATACCCGCCCCATCGATCCCGCCTCCGTCGACTGGCAGGCGGTTGCGGCCGGAGCCCGCACGATCCGGATGCGCCAGTTGCCGGGTCCCGACAACATGATGGGCCAGATCAAGTTCATGCTGCCTAATCGGCTCGGCATCTATCTGCACGACACGCCGATGAAGGCGGCATTCGCGCATGCGGACCGCCGTGCCAGCTCCGGCTGCGTGCGCCTGGAGGATGCGGAGCGCCTCGCCCACTGGCTGTTCGACGGCCACCCGCCCGCCGGAAACGGCACCGCCGAGCAGCGCTTCGACCTGCCGCGCCCGGTGCCGGTATACATCGTCAACCTCCCCGCCCTGTCGGCGGGCTAAGCACTTCGCGTGACACCCAAAGGGGCCGAACGTGCCGCCGCCTCCCCGCCGCAGGCAACGCCGGCAAAAACAGCCTAGCCTGGATCAGGCAATGCCCTGTTTCCCGGAACCCGCGCCCTCCCCGATCCTTTGCCCTTGATCTGCAATTGCACAGGAGAGTCACATGCCGGATGCGGCGATCCTCCATACCCCCGGCAGTCCCTATCTGCTCACGCTGCGGGACGCCCTGCGCGCGACAGAAGCGTGCATCGCAGCGTTCGAGATCGGCGGGCTGCAGGTGGAGATTCTGGCTACCAGCGATTCCGTCTTCGCCATTATCCGTCGCGAGGGCGCGGGCGGCCTTGCCGTCCGTGCAGCATTCATCCCCGCCCCCTTCGACTGCGTTGCCGCCCGCAAGGCGCCGGAAGAGGCGGCGCGGCTGCGCGTGACGAGCCGGCTGGGCGAACATGTCATTGCGTTCGTCGCCGCGCAGGACGCGCTGGAGCAGATCCGGATCATCACCCGCTTTACCCCGGCCGTGGCGACGGTGCTGCCGTTCGTGCCCCGCGATCTCTATCCGCTGGGTGGCCGCGACGATCCCCTGCGCGCGGAAGGCACCGTGGAGGCGTCGCAGCGGGGGATCAACACCGGGCTGCTCTATTTCCGCATCGACGAACCGGCCTTCGGCAACGTCCTCTACGTCCAGAACCTGACCGCCTCCAACGACTATTTCCGTACGACCGGCACCAAGCCACGCGAGGTGGTGGGCGGTGCCTGGCCCGAACTCGGCTACAAGCTGCCGGTCCCGTCCGAGGACGCAGACCCGGCCGAGGTGGCGCTGGCCGCCGGCGAGACGGTCAGGCTGTCGGACATGATCCTGGTGCTCCGCCACGAAGCGCCGCCGCACGAGCGGGAATCGGCGAGGCAGTTCCTCCAGATGCTGGGCACGGCCTACAGGATGCTCGAGCCCCCGCCAGTCGCATATCGCGATTGGGTGGCGCGCGCCGAACGGTCGCTGCGTGACCTGGAAGAGGCGCCCGAAGCGACCGTCCGCCATTATGGTCATCGCTACGTCCACCCGTACACCGCCGCCGAATATCCGGACATCATGGTGCAGATGTCGGTGATTGCCGCCCTGCACGACTGGGGCAATTGGCGCGGCGAGCCGCATCCGCTGGAGGCGGAGCTCAAGGCGGGGGTGCGGAAATTCTATGATCCCGAGCTCAAGACCCTGCGGCGCTATCTGCCCAATGTCGGCAAGGACAAGGACGCCGACGCCGTCGACAGCTGGTATCTCTACCACCCGCTGGTGAACCTCGGGTTCCTTGCCCTCGATGGCGATGCGGAGGCGCGCGAGCTGTTCGTCGCATCGCTCGACTATGGCATCCGCGCCGCCCGGCATTTCGACTATCGCTGGCCGATCCAGTACGATGTCACCGATTTCAGCGTGATCACCGCCGAAGCTCCGGCCGATGGTCGCGGCCAGACCGACGTCGGCGGCATCTATGCCTGGGTGATGCTGCAGGCGTATGAACTGACCGACGAGACGCAGTATCTGGACGAGGCGCGCGCGGCGATCGACGCGGCGATGGGGCTGCGGTTCGACATCAACTATCAGGCCAACCTCACCGCCTGGGGGGCGGCGGCGTGCATGCGACTGTGGCGCATCACCAATCGCGACGTCTATCTGCAGCAGAGCTATGTCTATCTCGCCAGCTTCCTGCACAATGCGGTGATCTGGGACAGCCAGATCGGCCATGCGGCATCGTACGAGACCTTTCTGGCCGTCACATGCCTGCAGGACGCGCCCTACATGGCGATGTACGAGTGCTTCGACAGCTTCGTGGCGTTCGCCCATTATCTCGACGATGGCGGGCCCGAGCTCGAACCCGAAGCACGAATGCTGATCGGCGAATATTGCAAATACGTGCTCTCGCGCGCCTGGTATTATTATCCCGACGCGCTGCCCGACGACGCCATCGCCGAGAAACAGCGCGAGGCGAACGGCCATATCGATCGCACGCTCTCCTTCCCGCTGGAGGATCTGTACCCGGACGGCCAGCAGGCCGGGCAGGTGGGGCAGGAGGTGTACGGCGCCGGGGCCGCCTTCATCTTCGCCTCGCGCGCCTTCCACCGGATCGACGGGGCACCGTTCCTACTGTTCTGTGACTCCCTGGTTCGCGCGGTGGAGCGGACCGGCGACAAGGCGCTCACGCTCCAGCTCGACGCCGGGGAGACCGCCACCGCCAATGTTCGGCTGGTGCGGCTGAAGCGTCGCAAGCTGACCAAGGCCAACCTCACCACCGCCGGGGGCGACGCGATCCGCCCGAGCGGCACGTCCGACGATCGCATCGACTATGTCGTGCCGGCGAACGGCCGGCTGATCCTGACCTGGGAATGATCATGGCAGTTGAAACCACCGCACTCACCGGCAAACGCATCGTCCTCACCGGCGGGACCACGGGCATGGGCCGCGCGACCCTCGCCCTGCTGGCGTCGGAGGGCGCGCGCATTCTCACCTTTGGTCGGCATCGCGAGCCGCTCGACGAGGCAATTGCGCTGACGGAGGCGCACACGAGGGCGACCGGCGTCGTCGCCGACGCCGCGACCCCGGAGGGTATCGACAGCGTCTTCACTGCCGCCGATGCGGAACTGGGCGGCGTCGACATGCTGGTGACCTGTGCGGCGCTGGGCGCGCAGCCGATCCACGAAATGGCCGATGCGGACTGGCGCTATGTGATCGACACCAACCTCGTCGGCACGCTCGCCTGCGCCAAGGCGGCGATCGCGCGCATGGAGCGGCAGGGCGGCGGGCACCTGTTGTTCGTCGGGTCGATTAGCACCGAGATCAAGGCCAAGGGCGAGAGCGTCTATGCGGCGACCAAGGCCGGCATCCAGGCCTTCGCCGAGACGCTGCGCAAGGAAGTGGCGAGCAAGAACATCAAGGTCAGCGTGATCCAGCCGGGATCGGTCGATACCGACATGCAGGAATGCAGCGACGAGGAGAAGGCCGAGGCCGTCGCAAGGGCCGAGATGCTGCACGCCGAGGAAATCGCCGAGGCGATCCGCTTCGTGCTCACCCGCAGTGCTGCGAGCGACGTGGTCAACCTGCGGATCGAGCCGCTGGTCCAGAAGACCAGCTGAGCGCTACGATCGTTCCGTGCGCCGCTGCCGCATCCGCGCGCGGGCATCGCGAAGCAGCGCGGCGGGCAGATCGGTGGTCGAGCGCAGGCCTGCGACGCTCGAGATGTTGCGGATCGTGCGGCGGGTCTCGTTGAGCAGCTGCCCCACCATCTCGCGCCGCTCGATCTCGCCATGCTCCTCCACCAGCGACAGGCGGTGGATCGCATAGAGGCCGATCACCCCCGCGATCAGGAAGTAGAAGTCCCAGCGCGTCAGCACGAAGGGCAGCGCGAACACGCCGTTGGGGCTGCTCCAGCGCACCAGCAGCTCGAACTGGCGCGCGGCGAAGAAGTCGGCGAGCAGCCCGCCCAGGATCGGCGCCAGACCCGCCGCAGCGGCGGTCACGATTGCGTTGGTCGCCACATAGGCGGTGGCGGCGCCCTTAGGCGAGAGCTTGAGCGCGATATTGGTGTTGGCCAGCGTCACCCCGGCGATCGTCGCACCCATCAGCAGGTGCAGGCCGACCAGCCACAACTTGACCAGGTCACGGTCCGCGAATTGCGAGGCGCCCGCCATCGCCACGATCGCCAGGATATAGGCGGGTGCGCACACCGCCAGCACCGACTTGTTGGCGAAGCGGTCGCTCAGCGTGCCCCAGAGGCGGAGCGCTAGGATGTTGGCGATCTGGCTGGCGACGCTCAGCACCATCACGAAGCTGATGTTGAAGTGGAGCTGGCGGACGATGAACACGGTGAAGAAGGGCGTCGCGAAGTTGATCGCGAACTGCCAGCTGGCGACGAACACCAGCAGCCGCCGGAAATTGCCGTCGCGTAAAGGACGGCGGAGCAGCTCGACAAGGTCGACCGGCCCCGGCGCGGGCGGCATCAGCGGCTCGGGCATGCCGGCGACGACCCGCGCGCTGATCAGGCCGGTGACGCACCCTGCTGCGAACATGCCGGCGAAGACCAGGTCGCGGTCGAACGATCCTGGCGCCGTCCAGTCCAGCGCGAGCGCGGCGGCGAGGCCCAGCAACAGGCTGATCGCGGTCAGCCACACCGTCCGCTTGGCGAAGACGGTGCCGAGCCGGTCCTCGGGTGCGAGATCGCGCATCCAGGCGTTCCAGGCGCAGGATCCGATTGCGCCCAGCCCGCACAGCACCAGCTGCGCCGCGAGAAAGGCGAGCAGCGGCAAGGTCCCGCTGAAGAAGGCGAGCAGCGCCATGATCGCCAGCATCAGGCGGCCGAGCAGGCTGGTGAACACCGCGATCCGCTTGCGCGCCCGCATCCGCTCGACCAGCCCGATCGCCGGCAGCTGGAGCAGCTGCGCGAGAAACGGCGCGCTGGCCAGGATACCGACCATCGCGTTCGACGCGCCGAGATGCAGCGCAAAGGCAGTGAGGATCACCCCCGTAGTCAGCGCTGCGGTGCCGCCCGAGAAGATCGCCTCGGTGACGAGCAGCCGCAGCCCGCGCTCGCGGTCCTCCGACGACACTTCCGGTTGCGGCTGCAGGCTGATCATCGCGCGGCAACGTGCGGCAGCCGCCCGGGTGCCCCAAACCGCACCCGTCCGCCAACATAAGTTACCGAGAAATATGGATTAAAGCCTGGATGCCGCGGGACGATGTCGGCGCTCGTCGGTTGGGAAGGCCATACAGCCCGGTGCTTTCGAGGAGCATGATGCGCATCCACCATCTCAACTGCGGCACCGATTGCCCGCTGGGCGGTGCGCTGTTCGACGGTCGCTCAATCGCGCCGCTCGGCCGGCTGGTTTGCCACTGCCTGCTGATCGAGACGGACGCGCACGGCCTGGTCCTGGTCGACACCGGCTACGGCCTGCGCGACGTCGCCCATCCGCATGGGCCCGGCGTACCGCGGATTACCCGCGCCTGGCGCGCCATGCTCAACATCCGCCTGCACGAGGCGGAGACCGCGATCCGCCAGATCGAGGCGCTCGGCTTCCGTGCGGACGACGTGCGCCACATCGTCGTCACCCATCTCGATTTCGACCATGCCGGGGGGCTGGAGGATTTCCCCAACGCGATCGTCCATGTGATGCAGCGCGAATATGACGACGCCACCGGACCGCATGCGGGAATGGTTGCGCGTAATCGCTGGCGGCTGCCGCAACTGGACGGCGTCCAGCAATGGCGCGGCTATGGCGCGCGCGGCGAGCGCTGGTTCGGCTTCGATGCGGTCCGTGACCTGGAGGGGCTGGCGCCCGAGATCCTGCTCGTGCCGTTGCCCGGCCACACCTGGGGCCATGCCGGCGTGGCGATCCGCCGCGACGATGGCCGCTGGCTGCTCCATGCGGGCGACGCCTATTTCTATCGCGGCGAGATGCGCCAGGCGCGGCGGCGCTGCACGCCCGGATTGCGCGCCTATCAGCGGCTGATGGAAGTCGATGCCGACAGCCGGATGGACAACCAGGCGCGGCTGCGGCGCCTCTCGATCGAAGGCCGGGAGGATGTTTCGATCGCCTGCGCGCACGACGCGGTCGAGCTGGAGCAATGCCAGGCGGGGCAGCCGCTTTGACGGCGAGGGACGATCTCCGCATCGTGCTGGTGCTGGCCGGCGGCAACGCGCTGGGCGCCTATCAGGCGGGAGTCATTCAGGCGCTGCACGAGGGCGGGATCGCACCGGAGTGGATCATCGGCACCTCGGCCGGGGCGATCAACGGCGCGATCTTCGCCGGCAACGCACCGGATGTCGCAGTGGCGAAGCTCGCCGCCTTCTGGCGATCGGACGGCTTCGACTGGTGGCAAGCCTGGCCTGAGAGCTGGCGGAGGACGATCGAGACCAGCGCCACGCTGCTCGGCGGACGGCCCGGGATGTTCGGGCCCTTGGGCACGGCGATGTTTGCCGCCCCTACGCCCGCGCTGTACGATTCAAGTCCTCTCGCGGCGACGCTGGAGTCCAGCGTCGATTTCGCGCGATTGAACGACGGCACGCCGCGATTCACCGCCGTCTCGGTCGATCTCGAAACCGGAGCGGAGGTCGCGTTCGACACCGGCGATCGCAGGATCGGCGCCGAGCATATCCGCGCGAGTGCCGCCCTGCCACCAGCCTTTCCCGCCGTGGAGGTGGACGGGCGACTCTATGTCGATGGCGGCCTCGCGAGCAACCTGCCGCTCGATCCGGCGCTGTCGACGCCTTCGGAACGCCCCATGCTGTGCATCGCCGTCGACCTGTTGCCGATGCGCAGCGGCCGGCCCGATACGCTGGGCGCCATGGCGGCGCGCGCGCAGGATCTGACCTTCGCCAGCCAGTCGCGGCGCACGATCGGGCGCTGGCAGGTGCAATATGCCACTGACCCTGCCTTTCGCGGCTGCTCGGTCACGCTGGCGCAGCTGCTCTATGCCGATCAGGGGCGCGAGGTGGCGGGCAAGGCGATGGATTTCTCGCCTGCCTCCGTGCGGCAGCGCTGGGAAAGCGGGCTCCGCGACGGTGCACACCTCGTCCGCCGCCTCTCGACCGGCACGCTGCAGGTAGGGGCCGAAGGACTCCACCTCGCCCCCGGCCACTCGGAGAACGCACCATGAAAGCCGCGCTGAAGACCGCTGACGGACGCTTCACCGTCGTGGAGGTGGAAGAGCCCACCTTGCCCGCCGCGGACTGGGTGAAGACGCGAGTGCGGATGGCCGGGATCTGCGGAACCGACCTGCGGCACTGGGAGAAGCCCGACCAGCATCTGCGCTGCTGCATCATGGGCCACGAACTCGCCGGCGAGGTGGTGGAAGTCGGCGCCGACGTAACCCGCGTCCGGCCCGGCGACCGGGTGCTGATCGAGTCCGTGCTCGGCTGCGGCCATTGCGACTGGTGTCGGGTGCAGCAGTACAACCGTTGCCCCGATCTCTATCCCACCCGCCGCGCCAGCGTCTCGCGTGCCTATGCCGAGTTCGTGATCGGCCCCCAGCACAAGATGCACAAGCTGCCTGCCGCGATCGGTTTTGACGACGCGGCACTGCTCGATACCTATGCCGTCTGCCTGCACGCGCAGCATCTCTCCGGCCTGACGATCAACGCCAAGGTCGCGATCATCGGCGCGGGGCCGATCGGCCTCGGGCAACTGATGCTCGCCAAGGCCAGCGGCGCCGACGTGCTGTCGATCGATCCCGTGCCCCATGCCCGCGCGCTGGCGCAGGACCTCGGCGCCGATGAGGTGATGCCGCCCGAGAAGGGCGCGGCCGAGGACGCGATCCTGGCGATGACCGATGGGCGCGGCGCGGACATCGTCTTCGAATGCTCGGGCGGCGAAACCATGCCGCAGACCCTGCCGCTCGCGACACGGCTGGTGCGGCGGGGTGGGAAGGTCGTCATCGTCGGTGGGTTCGATGCAGGAGACATCGCCATCCCGCTCGAATGGCAGCGCATCCAGATGTCAGAGATCACATTGATCCCAAGCGCCAGCTTCGCCTTCCACGATCTCTATGCAGAGCAGGCCGAAGTGATCGAACTCCTCGCGCGCGGCAAGTTGCAGACCCAGAAGCTGATCAGCCACCGCTTCCCGCTGGAGCGGATCAACGAAGCGTTCGAGACGGCGAAGGACAAGACCCGGACCGGCGCCACCTTCGTCGGCCTGTGCATGTAACCGCCAGCGCGGCTCCGTCGATTCCATCGCCCCCCCTGCAAATACCGATGCGAGGGCGAATACGCGCCTGCCTTCAGCAGCATGCCAATGGGCAGCATCGCGGTGCTGGCGCACGAATACAGGACCGGCGTCCACGCTTCTTTTCACGGAGATCTTGTGAACTCTTGCTCCCGCCCTTCGTTGGACCTTCAATGTTAAAATCAATAATATCAACTATTTAAATAACACACATCAGGAGCCCTGGCATGACCCCCAAGTTGAAGCCGCTTGCCGAGCAGACGATGGTCATCACCGGCGCCAGCAGCGGGATCGGCCTGGTCACGGCGCGCATGGCCGCGAAGGCAGGCGCCGCAGTGGTGGTGGCCGCGCGGAACGGTGCTGCGCTGGAAAACCTGGTGCACACCATCCGCGAGGAAGGTGGGCGGGCCGCCCATGTGGTCTGCGATGTCGGGCGCGAGGCGGATATCGCGCGGGTGGTCGAGACCGCCGTCCGTGAATTCGCCGGGTTCGACACCTGGGTCAACAATGCCGGCATCTCGATCTTCGGTCGATTGTGGGAAGTGCCGATGGACGATTGGCACCGCATGTTCGACACCGTCTATTGGGGCACGGTCCATGGGTCGCTCGCGGCGGTGCGCCACTATCGCGACCGCGACGTGCCGGGTGCGATCGTCAATATCGGCAGCTTCTTCGGCGACAAGGCGCCGGCGGTGCAGAGCAGCTATGCCTCGGCCAAGTTCGCGGTGCACGGCTTTACCGGATCACTGCGGCAGGAGGTCGAGAGCGAAGGCTGGCCGATGTCGATCTCGCTGATCCATCCCGGCCGCATCGACACACCGTATAACGAGCATGCCGGCAACTACATGCCGATGCAGCCGGTGCATCGCGGCATGATCTACCCGCCCGAGGCCGTGGCGGAGGCGATCCTGTGGTGCGCGGCGCACCCGAAGCGCGACATGTTCGTCGGCAGCCAGGCGAAGTTCGCCGCGATGATGGGCGCCGTGGCGCCGCGGCTGACCGACCGGATCATGGAAGTCCTGATGTATACCGGCCAGCAGTCGCGCACGCGCAAGGCCAATGGCGACCACGAACGGGCGCTGTACGAGGCTGGCTATGGCGGTCACGAGCGCGGCACCCACGAGCCGCACTGGCTGCGCGGCGGCAGCCTCTATGTGAAGGCGACCAAGCGCCCCGCGCTGACGGCGGCGGCAATCCTGGGCATCGGTACGCTTGCTGTCGCCCTGGCCCGCCGTGGCGGCGCCGGCGCCACTTATGGACCTGCGGCACCGCCCGTGTCGGAGCAGGACAGGCCGGCACCGCAGGCAGACCGCAGCTTCGGTGTCGCCGAAGTCGCCCTCCCCGTGGAGGCTTGAGACGGTGCGTGCCGGCAGGCTGGCGCCGCTGTCGCTGCTGGGGATGGCATTGCCCGGCTGCGCCGTCTCCACCCATGTCTCGCGGCACGATCTGAACCGCGTCGCGGGGCGAACCTATGTCGTGACCGGCGCCTCCAGCGGCTTTGGTCGTGGCCTGGCGCTGCGCGTGGGCGAGCTGCACGGCAATGTCGTCCTCGCCGCACGCCGCGCCGATGCGCTTGAAGAAGTGGCCGCACGGGTCCGCGCATCGGGTGGGCAGGCGCTGGTGGTACCCACCGATGTCTCCGATCCCGCACAGATCGAAGCGCTGGCGGAAGCCGCCACCCGCCGCTTCGGGCGGATCGACGTGTGGATGAACATCGCCGGGGTGGGCGCCAACGGTCGGTTCTGGGAGATGCCGGTGGCCGATCAAGCGCGGATCGTGGACGTCAATTTGAAGGGCGTGCTCTATGGCAGCCATGCTGCGCTCCGCCGCTTCGTGGCGCAGGGCCAGGGGACTCTGGTCAACATGGGATCGGTGGAGAGCGAGGTGCCCCTCGCCTATCACGCCACCTATGCGTCGACCAAGGCCGGCATCCTCGCGCTGGGCCGTGCGCTTAACGAGGAGATCCGCCACGCCGGTCGCGGCCGCACCATCCGGGTGGCGACGGTGATGCCCTGGGCGGTCGACACCCCCTTCTTCCGGCACGAGGCCAATTACAGCGGCACCGCCGACCGGATGGCGATGATGGACGGCCCGGAGAAGGTCGTCCGCGCGCTGGTCTGGGTGTCGCTCCACCCACGCGAGGAACTCCCGGTTGGTGCCAAGGCGCAGATGGCGTCGAGCGCGCATCATCTGTTCCCCGATCTTACCGAGCGCCTCTCCGCCAACATCCACCGCGCCGAGATGCGCAAGGGCACGCCGCAACCGCCGACCGCCGACCGCCGGCAACGTCCATCGGCCGATGCCAGAGGGCCGCGCGGTCGAAGGCGGCGTGCGCGCGCGGATGAAGGCAGAGGATGGCGCGCGGCCCCCGCCGCGCTGACCGCGCAGCCGGAATCACCGGCGTGCGCACATTGGATCGCAGGCCGGTCCCCATACAGGAGTATGCACATGGTGGAAGAAAGACGTCCGTCGCCGGCACCTTATCAGGAGGACTCCGTCGCTCCCGAGCATTATCGCGATCACACGATCGAGACCTTCACCGTGAATTTCGGGCCGCAGCACCCGGCCGCGCACGGCGTGCTGCGCCTCGTGCTCGAACTCGACGGCGAGATCGTCGAGCGCGTAGACCCGCATGTCGGGCTGCTCCATCGCGGCACCGAAAAATTCTGCGAATACAAGACCTATCTCCAGTCGATCCCCTATTTCGACCGGCTCGATTACTGCTCGCCCATGTGCATGGAGCACACCTATGTGCTCGCCATCGAGAAGCTGCTCGACCTGGAAGTGCCGCTCCGCGGCCAGTATCTGCGCGTCCTGTTCGCCGAGCTGACGCGGATCAAGAACCACCTGCTCAATATCGGCAGCCACATCATGGATGTCGGGGCGATGACCCCGAACCTCTGGCTGTTCGAGCTACGCGAAGACTGCATGAACTTCTACGAGCGCGCGTCCGGCGCGCGCATGCACGCCAATTATTTCCGCCCCGGCGGTGTTCGGCAGGACGTTCCCCTGAAGCTGCTCACCGACATCGCGCACTGGCTCGATCACCGCTTCAAGACGTTGTTCGAGGATGCGGTGGCGCTGTTCGCCGAGAACCGGATCTTCAAGCAGCGTAACGTCGATATCGGCGTCGTCTCGCGGCAGGATGCGATCCGCTGGGGCTTCTCGGGGCCGTGCCTGCGCGCCAGCGGCGTGCCCTGGGACCTGCGCCGTGCCCAACCCTATGACGTGTACGACCGCATGGACTTCGAGATTCCCGTCGGCACCCGCGGCGATTGCTATGACCGCATCATGGTGCGCGTCGAGGAGGTCCGCCAGTCCGCACGGATCATGCACCAGTGCATCCGGGACATGCCAGAGGGGCCGGTCGCCGTGCTCGACCGCAAAGTCACGCCGCCGCGCCGGGGCGAGATGAAGCAGTCGATGGAGGCCTTGATCCACCACTTCAAGCTGTTCACCGAGGGATTCCACGTGCCAGCCGGCGAAGTCTATGTCGCGACGGAAGCGCCCAAGGGCGAGTTCGGCGTCTATCTGATCAGCGACGGGACCAACAAGCCTTATCGCGTGAAGATCCGCCCCACCGGGTTCAGCCATCTCCAGGCGATGGACATGATGACCGCCGGCCATATGCTTGCGGACGTGACTGCGGTGCTGGGCTCGATCGACATCGTATTCGGAGAGGTCGACCGTTAATGGTGTTTCGCCAACAACTGCTCGCGTGCTCGCGCGATGCCAGAGAGCCTGATGGGCTTCATCCCTGATGACCGCTCTCGAAAAGCGATTCGGAGCCTCTTGAAGGCAGGTGGGCGCTCCGCCAGGAAAGCACTGAACCTCGCATCGTCATGCCGCCCTGCTGCCGCCCGTTGTATTACGACATACCTGCAACAAGTATGAGATTGTTACAAATACTTGCTTGATAGATCCCATAATATTTTTTGCCTGACGGCATTTTTTGTTGTCACCCCATCCGCGCAAATCACAGTTTCTTGGGAATCCATACTGTTGCTATAGGCCTCATATGAACTCACATTTATGCTTCGAACCCCATTTATAAATAGGAAGTGGGGCCTTGCAGGTGGGGCTCAGTTTCTGCTGCGGCGCGGTAACTAATTAATTTATAAATCTATTTTTTAGCCGTTCGATTCCTGCAACCCCTTTCCACAGATATTCAAGGGCATCCAAAACTGGCGGATTTGCGTGGGTTTTGGCGGTATCTGATCCACCCAAATCCGGGTCGATCCATTGGAACCCGCGGCCCTTGGCGGTATATTTGACGGTATCAGCACTGCACCAGCGGAGGAGATACCGTCATGCTCACCGATGCAGCCGTCCGTCGAATCAAACCGCGGGACAAAGCGTTCAAGACTCAGGACATGCACGGCATGTACCTCCTCGTTCAGCCTGGCGGTGGTCGGTACTGGCGATGGGACTATCGTCATGACGGCAAGCGCGGCACGGTGGCGCTGGGCGTATATCCTAACGTCTCCCTGAAGGAAGCGCGCGAGCGCCGAGAGAACGCTCGGAAACTGCTCGAGAAGGGCATTAACCCCTCCTCCTACGGCAAACTGACGCGCGGCGTGGCAGCATTTCGGCCGGAGATACGTTCGCCACCGTCGCCGACGAATGGCTGAAGAAGATCGAGGCGGAAGGGCGAGCGGCGACGACCCTCGAAAAGCTCCGCTGGCTGATCGCGTTCGCCAACCCGCTGATCGGCACTCGACCGATCGGCGACATCAGCGCACCAGAGCTGCTCACCGTATTGAGGACCGTGGAGATTCGGGGCCGCTATGAGACGGCACGACGCCTCCGCAGCACCTGTAGCAGCGTAATTCGCTACGCGATCGCCACCGGACGGGCGCAGAGAGATGTGACCGCCGATCTCCAGGGCGCCCTGATCACGCCCAAGGTCAAACATCATGCCGCGATCATCGAACCCGACAAGGTCGGCGCACTCTTGCGCGCCATAGACGGGTACGAAGGTCAGCCATCAGTTGCCCTGGCGCTTCGGATGGCCCCGCACGTCTTTGCGCGTCCGGGCGAACTGCGCGCTGCTGAGTGGGCAGAGTTCGACCTGTCAGCGAAGGTCTGGACCATCCCCGGCGAGAAGATGAAGATGGGCCGCCCGCATCGGGTCCCCCTTTCCAAGCAGGTGCTTGCGCTCCTAGCGGAGCTTCGGGAGATGAGCGGCAGGTCGAAGCTTCTGTTTCCAAGCGTCCGGTCAGACGCTCGCCCGATTTCCGACAATACCATCAACGCCGCCCTGCGCCGGCTTGGGTACGACAAGACGCAGATGACGGGCCATGGCTTCCGCGCGATGGCCAGCAGCCTTCTCAACGAAAGCAGGGAATGGCACCCCGATGCGATCGAACGGCAGCTCGCGCATGTAGAGAGAAATGACGTGCGTCGAGCCTATCTCCGCGGCGAGCATTGGGACGAGCGCGTTCGGATGATGCAATACTGGTCAGATTATCTCGAGCGCTTGAAGGCAAGCTAGGACACTAAAAAGTCGAAGCTCACATCACCTGTTGCTGACGATTAAACGGCCATATCGCTCCGAAGGCAGAGGCCACAGGTTCGAATACCGCCTGGTCCGCCATTTTTCAATGGCTTAGCTGGCTCAGCACCAAACTTGTCAAATATACGTCAAATATACGGGCCCGGATCCCCGCGGTTATGGGCGCACACCTCTGTCCGAATCTGAGCGGCTGCGGCCTAGAAAGCTCTCAGATTCCTCAGGGAGAGTGGGGTGAGAGGCGCCAGATGATGAGCTGCCAGAGGTGGTACGCCAGGCGATTCACGCGCCAGAAGCGAATTAATCTCATCGATGGACGGCTTAGCCTATTTCAGATCCTCGGGACGGCGGGCAGTGCCCATCGCTTGCAGTATCTTCCATATTCGGCTTGAACGGGCAGTAAATTCTTGGGGCAAGATCGAGATGAGTGGTGTTAATATCCTACGGGCTGTAGAGAATATCCGGTCCGGGACGACCGTATATACTCCCGTCATAGAACTCATCGTCAATGCCATACAGGCAATCCGGCTGAGCAAGGCCAAAGGCAGCCTAGTCGACGTAATGATCCTCCGCAGCCGCCAGACAGATCTTGAGGACGGAATCGGCGAGGTCGATGGATTTATCGTGTCTGATGACGGGATCGGGTTCAACGAGCAGCACAGGAACTCCTTCGACACTATTTACTCAGCGCTGAAAGCAAAGGATGGTGGTAAGGGCTTCGGGCGATTTACCTGCTTGAAATATTTTGAGAACCTCTCTGTGCAGAGCGTCTTCTTCGAAGATGGTCGGTTTCGGGCGCGCAGCTTTAACATGGGAACAGCGACCGACATCATCGTCAACGAGGACGTGAGCGATACCGAGGCAACCGCTACCGGTTCGCAGGTGCGTATTGACGGCATTAAGCGCACCAGGTTTCCCGACAAGGGGATTGACACGATTTCCCGTGACCTGCTCCCCGTTTTCAGGCCGCCGATAAGTTAGCTTCGGTGTCCCTATGCCCTTGGCGGGGGCGGCTCGTAAACTCGGCGGGTGCCAATCC
>NZ_JAATJB010000023.1 GCF_011927635.1 Sphingomonas trueperi | reverse complement strand
GAGGCAACCAGCATTGGCGCGGGGTGGAGCAGCCCGGTAGCTCGTCAGGCTCATAACCTGAAGGCCGCAGGTTCAAATCCTGCCCCCGCAACCAACAAAAAAGCCGCTAGCCCAATGGGTTAGCGGCTTTTGTTGTTTCTGGCGTCAAGCGCATTCCGACTTTTCCGAAATCGGAATTCCGACTTTTTACGCGAAGAACGCTGCCTGTCCGGACTTGGCCATCAGCTCCGGTGGAGCTTGCACAAGCTTCACTTCCATCTTGGCGAGATACTCGCGGAACGTGGGCCATTCGTTCCCCAATGGCTGCACCACCGTGTCGTCTGGCATACGGATGGCGTGATAGCCGTTGTTGCCGTCGTCCACTCCGCTCGCCGTAATCGGATGCGAAATGCCCTCTGCGTCCAAGCCCCATGCGATCACCATCGCCGGAAACACCTCGGTCGGCTTCTCGTCACCCTCCGATACCATTGTCAGCACGTAGGTTCCCGCCGCTGCGGGGAACGCAGAGACGGGGAGAGAACGCATCAACTTTGCCGCGTGGCCGTCCACCTCGTAGACCTCGTCGGCGGTTTCTACCCGAGCGTTCTTGCTGGGATCGTTGCTAACGAGGATCGACTTCACGTCCTTTATCGGGATCCACTCACCGCCGATGGTTGGGAAAAACAATCGCACCTCCTGTTGTGACGCACCCTCGACAGCCGAGGGTGTTCCGGTATTGTTCTACCTATGCGCCGCCGAGTCGACCATCCCGAATTGCGCTTCCTGGTCAAGCGCGCCCTGCAGACGCTGCCGAAGTCGCTGCTGCTCAATCTCAACCGGGGCGGCGACATGCGCTTGCGGGCGCTGGATCAGGCTACCGACATCATCATGGAGCGGCTCGACCATCTGGACTACACCGCGCCGCCGCCGCTGGAGAACCACGGCAGCTAGGCCTGACTTTCCTTCCGCTCTTTCCGGTCTCGCGCAGCGCCGAGCAAGGCCACCATGCCTCGGCCGGCCTGCGCCGCGGTGCGGACGAGATAGGTTTCGATGATCCGCTCGACCGTCTTGATGCTGTGGCCGGTGACGGCCGCGATCGTCGGCACGGACATGCCCAGGTTCGCCAGTCGTGTCACGCAGGTGCGGCGGGCGTCGCGGAACTCCAGGCCCTCCAGCCGCTCGGCCAGATCCTCGTTGCCCTGCTCGCGTGCCTGGGCGGCCGCATGGGCGCGGATGATGCCGAATTTCTCGATGAAATCGCGCTGGCTCCAGGGCTCGCCGGTCATGTCGCGGCCGCGCCATTTGTCGCCGGTGAAGTCGCGGACGATCAGGTTCGTCGCGCCGATTGGCACGACCTGGCCGGCGGCCTTGCAGGCGAGCACGCGCTTGCGCGCTGCCGCGATCAGCAGCTCGACGCGCTCGCGCATCTCGCCCGCGATCGGCACGGCGTTGCGGGCGCGTGTCTTGCGCTGGACGATGCCGAAGCCCATCGCCTTGCCGGCATCCGGCCCGGTGGGGCTGGCCAGCGCGGCATGCAGATCGCGCTGCATGTCCAGCTCGGCGAGCGTCACCTCGCGCCAGTTGGCTGCCCTGACATTGAGGATGTCCGCCTCGCGCTGGCCCCAGACATTGGCCAGCTCCAACGCGAAGCCGATCGAGTGCCAGCCCAGCGTGCCGGCCGAGGCGACGAACGCGACCTCGGCGTCATAGTCCCATAGCTGGTCGCGGGCCGGCGGCTTGGGCAGGCCGAAGCGCTCAAACGGATTGGCGACGGAGCGGCCGTTCTCGGGGTGATCGTTCCACCAGCTCCACACCTCGCGGCCCTTGCTGAGCAGCTTGAACGCCGGGTTGTGGCCGGGAATGTCGCGGACGCCTTCGCGGATCAGCCCGGGCACGGCATCGGCCTGGGGGCATACCTCGTTGCGGAGCTTGCGGACGCGCGCGCGGGTGATCCAGGCGAGCGGGTGCTTGCCCGCCCATTCGCGCAACAGGTTGAGCTGGGTCTGATCGACGCGGCGGCTGTTGGCGGCGAGGGCGGGGAGCTTCTCGCGCTCGTAGCGATCGAGCACGGCGCCCCAGGTCTGGGGGGCATTGTAGCGCTTTACCGCCGCCGGCTTGGCGCCGCCCTCGCGCCAGTTGACGACTTCCTCATTGCGCTTGCGCGCGGCCTCGATCGCGCGGCCCAGATCCTCGGCCTCGATCTTCATGCTTTTCCAGCCGGCCTTGCGTTCGGCCGGGCTGGGTTCCCAGCCATAGTACATGGTTCCGGAGGCAAGGGGCTTCATGACGAAGCCCTTGATGCGTTCCTTGCCGATCTTCATGGTGTGAGCTCCATGGCGGGCAGGCGCGCGAGCATAGGCGCGGGCTTGTGTTCAAGCAATGTGGAGCGGGCGGTGATATTTGAGACAGTTTTCGTGGCGGTGATCCTGGCGCTTTTCCACTGGATTGCAGGCCGAAACGAACCGCTGGCGCGCTGGATGCTGGCGGGGATCGATACGGTGCTGGTGCTGGGCGCGGTGCTGAGCGGCTACTATTGGGACCTGTTCCCGCGGGGACACGGATACTGGACGGCGAACCGCCTTTCCGCGCTGGCCCTGCTGCTGGCGGCGATCTATCTGCCGATCCTTGCGCGGGAGGTGCAGGAGCGGCTTAGCGCGCCGCGCTAGCGAGCACATCGGCTGCCTCCTTCACTGCTTCGTAGACGGCTTCGCCCAGTTCGTTCAGTTCGTCGCCGCGGCCCCATACCTGATGGGCGATAAGGTTGGCGGGCACCGGCGCGAGTGTGTTGACGTAGAGCTTGCCGTCGCGTCGGATGGCAAAGCGGATCGCGGTGCGTGCCGCCGGCTGCAGCCGGGAAGCAATGTCCTGAGCTTGGGGATCAGCCATGGCTTTGCTCCTGATGGGTGGAGAGGGGCGCTTCCTGCTCCCACACCTCCCCGAGAAACGAGAGTGCGAGGGCGGCGATCATCTCGGCGGTCAGGTGGCATCCGGTGCCACGATCCCGAGCCCGCTTCATTCGGTCTAAGGCGTCATGCACAGGCTTATCCCACGCCTCGCTCACTTGCCCTCGCCCTTCATGATTGCCGAGCGGGGCCGGCGCCGGTTGGCCTTCTCCTGTCGCTCCAGGGTGTCACCGATCCGCTTGAGCGAAATGGCGATGCTGTGCAGGACGGCGATGTAGTGATCATGTGGCAGGCTGCCGCTCTGCGGCGGTGATACGCGCTCAAGCTTGGACATTGATCTGCTCCCCGAAATTCGACGTGTGCGCATGAACGGCATTGCGGGCGATGGCCTGCATCGCCTGCGGCGTGAGCATGTGGAGCCCGTCCGTGTCTTTCTCGGCGATCTTCTCCAGCGCCTTGAGCAATGGCTGCGCCAGCTCGGCGCGGGCATCGCGCATGCCGCGAGCGTACCCGACTTCCTCGGCGGCGATCAGCGCCTGGACATGCCTGGTGCGCTGGCGATGGTACGCCTTCGCGGCATCGGTGCTTTCGCTGTGCATCCGCTGGATCGCCTCGTCCGCCTCGGCCTCGGCATCGCGCAGCGCCTTGATCAGGCCGTGTTCCGATCCCTTGATCTTGCAGGCCGTGTTCTTCCCCTCGTCGATGCCGAAGTGCTGGGCGGCGGCATGGGGATCGGTGAACACGTCGCCGCAGTGGAAGCAGCGCCATTCCAGCGGCGCGGTCATATGCGCACCACGCCTGCCTGCTGATCGCGCGCCTCTTCCATCGCCCGTGCGAGCGCATGGAAGGCTGATAGGGGGTGCCAGCCGATCGGCTTGCCGGCGCCCTCGACATAGTGATCGTGCGACCAGCACCAGCCGGCGAAACGCCAGCCTTGGGCTTCTTCCGGTCCAACATTGTGATCGTTGTTATGGCCGATGGTGATGGCGATCGTCGCGTCGTCGAGCGCATGTTGCCCGTCACCCGCATAGTCGATCAGCAGAAGAACGGGCTCGTCGCGCTTGTCCCAGCTCTCCATCGGCAAAAACCGAACCGGATCTTGCGAGGGCAACTCGCAATCCCAGAAGTACCGGACCGGGAAGGTGCCTTCCTTCTCCGCTCGATCGAAGTCGCGGCCATTCGCGCAGCGCCGGCCGATCGCGTCCACGCAAATCGCGCTTAGGTCGCGGCCATTGCTGTCGGTTGCGACGGTCAGGCGCTTCGCTGCGAAATTCACCCAGTCGCCATGCGAGACAAATTCACCCTCCCAGCGGGGTACGAGCGGCGATGGCGTCGCCGGACGTGGCCACGACTTGCCGACTGTGATGCCGCGATCGACTGTTGGCTGGCTCTCGGCGCTGCTCATGACAGCGGCTCCATCATTGCCGTGCGCAGGCGGTGGTTCTCGTCTTCCAGCGCGACGATCTGGTCGACCAGCTCGTTGAACTGCGACGACAGGGCGCGCTCGCGGCACTGGGCGGCATCCGGCGCCTGGCCGGGGCGGCTGGGCACGGGCTGCACCACGCCGCGGATCAGGGCTTCGGCGAGCTGCAGGGCTTCGCGCGGGGTGAGCGCCATGCCGGTGCCGAACATCGTGGGGCTGTTCGACACGACGACGCCGACCGAGCAATTGGGCTGGTCGCTGAAATTCAGAACGCGGATCGTCGAGCCTTCGCGCTCCAGCTGGAAAAGCATGTCATCCATGACGGGCTCCGGTGGGTGCGCGGTGCCCGCCTCGAAGGCACCGCGCGGGGGGTGGTCGCCGCCCTTATGTTTTGACCCGAGGGTGGGCGGCCGAGGCGACCGGGGGGATTTCAGGCGGCCACGGCCCAATGCGGGGCAGGCGCGCCGATGAAGTCGTCTCTGGTGATCGCGCCGTGGCGGATGGCGAGCAGGCCAAGCCAGCACTCCACGTCGTACAACAGGCTGTCCGCTTCGACCTGGGCGGCGAGCAGCGGCGGCACGTTGCGGGCGAGGAAGCCTTCCCGTTGCTGGCGCAGCGTGCGGGCGATGCGGGCGAGCGGGGCGGCCGCGAATACCTCCAGCGGGTGGGTGCCCTGGGCCACGCCCTTGGCCAGCTCGGCCGCGGCGGCCCAGGCGGCGCCGGGATCGACAGCGCCGTCCGCCTCGTCGCCATGATCGCGCCATGCCGGGCCGCGCGCGCGATCGGCGCCGCGTTCGGCGAGGAAGTGGATGCGGGCCAGCGCCGTCCGATCGCCCGCAAGCGCCGCGTCGATCCGATCGGCGAACTTGACCGGGCCGCCGAAGCCAAGGAGCTGGTGCCAGTAGAGATAGTGTGCGGCATCGAACGCCTCGAGGCGAATGCGTGCATCGGCCTCGGTGAGAGGGTTCGTCGCGCTCGCCACCCATTTGGGATATGCGGCGCGGCGGATCGCCAATTCGCGGCGCAGCTCGCGCACCTTGGCGCCCCAGCTGATCGGCGCGGGATCGTCGTCGCTGGCCAGCGGCTGCGTTCCCGAAAGATCGAAGCTGCTGGCAAGGTCCGCCTGGATCGCCGCCAGTACCGCTTGGTGGCGACGGGCCTCGGTCTGGTCGAGCGAGCCGCGCTGCACCATGATCGGATAGGCCTCGCGTCGGCGATGCACCTCGCGCGTGACCTCGGCGACAATCTCGGCCAGCGGCACGCGGTGGGGCTGGCGCTCCGCGAGCGGCGAGCGCATCGCGAAATCGTCGGTGAGGCGGCGCTCGGTCATTTGCGCACCCATGCGGGCCATGTCGCGACCCATTTGAGCACGGGCCAGAGCGGATCGCAGCCGACCATATCGGCTTCGATATCGTCCAGCCGCGTCAGGGCGCAGCAGCACCCGGCGATCAGATATGCAATGACGAGGATGGCCAGGTTCATGGCCGCAGCTCCTGTTCGGCCTTGAGGCGGGCGACGCGCTTGCGGGCAGCCTCCAGTTGCTGGGTGACGCGCCATTTCTTCTGGCTGAGCGCGCGGACCTTGGCGCAGGCCTTGTCCAGCTGCTCGGGGATCCAGCGGGCGCGCTCCTTCATCGCGTCTTCCAGCGCCTCCAGCTCCTCGCGCTCGACGCGGGTGAGCGGGGCGCCCTTGTCGACCAGCTCGCGCAGGGTGAGCAGGCGATCGAGCTGGTTCACCACCTTGTGGCGAAGCGGGCGGGGAAGGCGGCTCATGGCTGGGTGTCCCGCACGACGGGGTGCGTGATCTCCAGCTTGTAGTTGCCGGAAGTCATCGGTTCGGCCTCGGCGGTGAGCGAGGCGACCAGCGTGGGCACGTCGATCGCTTCAAGCAGCGCCTTGCTGAGCCGCATTGCCTCGGCGGGCGACAGATCGAAGTGCGAGCCGTCGTCGCGCATGACGCGGATGTCCCGGGTGCGCGGGCGATAGATGGCGGTGATCATGCCTCGCGCTCCTGATGGCGTTCGGTGAGGCCGCCCACGTCGATGCGGTCGATCGCGGCCCAGAGCACCGCGGCGGCCTGGACGAGATGGTCGCGCGGATCGGGCGGCAGCAGGCCCGGCGTACCGTGCAGCACGTCCATCGCCTCGGCGATGTACTGGGCCGCCAGCTCGGGCAGCTGGGCCGGGTGCAACGCCAGATCATGTTCGCGGGTGAAGCCGCGGTTCTCGATCTGATCGCGGCGGGCGGAGACGATATCGCGCAGCGCGGGGCCATTGGCCCAGGCGGGCACGTGAAAAGACACGGTGCTCATGTGCGGGGTGCTCCCGTGCGCCAGTCGCGCCGGCGCAGTTCGGTGAAGATGCGGCGATAGCTGTCAGCGATCGTCGGTGCGGCGGCGAGCAACGCCACCACGATGGGGGCGTGCTGCCAGCTCATGCCGCGATGCCTCCGTCGATCACGCGGAAGCGCTGGCCGATCCGGCTGGCGGCTTCGTCCATTTCCTCGACGGCTTCGCGCTCGGCGGCCGCGTCGGGCATGGCGGGGGCGTGGCCGTCGAACCACTGGTCGACGGTGCCGGTGGGCCAGCGGCTGGCGTTCCGCGCCTCGCGGAACATGCGGCCGCCGCCGGTGGCGGTGCGGGTGAAGTAGGGGAGCGGGCGCGGAAAGCCTTCGCTCTCGATCAGCTGGTTGACATAGGCGATCTGCCAGCGGGCGCTGCGGTGGGATTGCCCCAGCCGCTGCATGATATAGCCAAGGCCGCAGGTGAACCTGTCCTGGCTGGCAATCGGGGTAGCCATGGTGGACCTCCGTTCCGGTGAACGGCGGTCCTTCTATTGCCAAATTGGCAACGTCGTCAAGCGATATGTTGCCGTTTTGGCAATGCGTCCGCTACGCGGCGTCTTCCTGCTTGCGCTCGCGGAAGGGAAGAACGGCTTCGGCGACGCGCTTGAACGTCTCGCGCTGGGCCTGGTCGGCATGGCGGCGGGCATCGATCAGCGCGCGCTCTTCCTCGTCGAGCAGCCATGGATTGACGCTGCGCGGGAGAAGGTCGGCCGGGGAGACCGGCGCTTCCTCGGTGGAGAGTGCACGCGCGAGGCGGATCATCCAGTCCAGATCCAGGCCGCGCGTGCCCTTGATCACCTTGTTGAGGCTCGAAGCGGTCACGTTCGCGCGGCGCGCAAGCTCGGCCTGATTGAGGCCGGCGGCCTCCATCAGTTCTTCTATCCGGTGCGGGGGCTCATCGTCGTTTGCCACCAGCCGGTAATAGCCGATCCGGGCTGTTTCCATATTGGCATATTGCCATAATGGCAACGTGGAGTATAGCCATTTTGGCAACGTCAAGATGGGACAGGCCGGATGCATCCACGCGAATGGAGAGAAGGCAAGGGCTGGACGCTGGAGCGGATGGCCGAAGAGCTGGAGCTTGCCGACCGATCGGCGGTGCACCGCTACGAGACGGGCGTGCGCCGCCCGGCCCCCGACGTGCTCGAACGCTATTTCCTGCTGACCGGCGGGGAGGTGCAGCCGAACGATTTCTATCCGCTGCCCCGCTGGCGCCAGCGCCTGGGCGAGGTGGCGGAGGTGGCGCGGCAAGCGCGCGCCGCGGTGTTGGGAAAGGCAGCCTGACATGACCAAGGGCAAATGGGTGGACAGCAGCAAGCGATCGGAGGCGGCGCGTAAAGGCGCGGCCCGACGCAAGTACAAGCCGCGCGGGCCCTACGGCGCGCGGAAGCAGCCGGAGGCGGTGAAGCAGCGGCTGCGCGAGATCGCGGCACGCTGCGGCGCGGCCCCGCCGATCGACGATCGCCTGCCGACACCCGGCGAGCTGGCGCAGCGGATCGACGCGGTGCTGGAAGCCGTGGAGCATGAAAAGTGATGCAGCCCCGGCCCCTGGTGGTGACGGACCCATTTGCACGCCGATCGCCGAAGGGCGGTTGCTATTGGTGCGACCGCAACCTTTGCCACGCGGTGCGCTTCGTCACCGGCCATGGCTGGGTGGCGCTGTGCGACACGTGCCGGATGCTGGCCGATGGCTAGTGCCGCCTTCGACCGCACCGCGGGCGACGGGCTGAGCGCCCGCGAGCGCAGCATCCTGAACCTGTGGGATGGGGGCCGCTCGATCGAGGCGATCGTGCGCGAGCTGGGCGCACCGCTGGCGGTGGTGCGCGATACCGTGTCGCTGTTCCATGCAGGCCCCTCGACCGAGGAAGTGACGACGCGCGCCGGCCTGCCCGCCGCGAACGCGAAGATGGTGGCCGCGATGCTGGCCGCCCAGGCCAAGGCCGAGGATCGGCGGAGACGGGATTTGATCGAAGTCGGCGAAATCGAAAACATGCTGCGCGACCGCGCCGAGGCGGTGGTGCGCGAGCTGTTCCCTAATGCGCGCAAGGCCGGCCATGAAATGGTGCTGGGCAGCTTGGGCGGCGAGCCGGGATCGTCGCTGTCGATCCATGTCGGCGGCGGCCCCAAGCGCGGCATGTGGAAGGACTTTGCCGGCGGCGATCAGGCGCGCGGCGACATGCTGTGCCTGATCGAGCAGGCGCTGTTCGGCGGCGATCGGAAACGGGCGGTGCAGTGGGCCAAGAGCTTCCTGCGCATCGCCGACGGCGAGGGGCCCGAGGTGGACCGCGCGCGGATCGACGCCATGCGCCTGGAAGCCCAGGCCAATGCCGAGCGCCGGCAGAAGGACGCGGCGCGGCAGCGGCAGGCGATCATCGCCAGCGCGGTCGCACGGTGGCAATCGGCGCGGCGGCTGGAGCGCGGCGATCCGGTCGACGAATATCTGCGCAATCGCGGCATCGATCTGGCGGTGCTGGCCCAGGCGAGCGGCGGGCGCACGCCTGGCGCGCTGCGCTATCATCCGGCCGTGCAATATGGCGTGCGGGTGCCGGGCGGCCCCGAACCCTATGTGGGCCCGGCGCTGGTCGCCATGGTCACGTCGCTGGCCGGCGCGCATATCGCCACGCACCGGATCTGGCTGGCGCAGGATGCGCGCGGCCGCTGGGGCAAGGCGGGACCGGACCAGCTCGGCTATGACGAGAAGGGCGAGCCCAACGATCCGAAGAAGGTGCTGGCCAGCCCGGCCGGCGGGCATATCCCGCTGTGGAAGGGCACGAACCGCCAGCCGCTGCACGGCCTGAAGCCGGGCGAGGACGTTTTCGCGAGCGAGGGCATCGAGAACGGGCTTACCGCCGCGTGCGCGGACCCTTCGATCCGGGTGATTTCCACCGTGGCGCTGCCGTTCTTCGGCCAGCTGCAGCTTCCCGACATTCTCGGCCAGCCGGAGGGCGGGCGCCTGATCTGGCTGCGCGACAACGATCCGCCGGGCAGCGACGCGGAAACGCTGCTGCGCGGCGCGGTAGCGAAGCACCGCGAGGCGGGCCGCCGGGTGGGGTTCGTCAACCCGCCGGGCGGGGCGAAGGACATCAACGACGTGGCGCAGAAGGGACTTGGCAATGTTTAACGAAGAACAGCGGCAGCGATACGAAGCAGCTTGCCACGCGATGCAGTCTGGCGTTGCGTTCGAGCAGTCGGCGGGAAGTAAATGCGGCTCGCCAAAGCATCTGCGCGTCGGCATCAATTCGGCGATGGTCGAAACGAGTGCGCTTGCGCACCTGCTGGTGGCCAAGGGGATTTGCACCGCGTTCGAGTATGCCGAGGCGATCACTACCGCCATGGAAGAAGAGGCGCGGCGATACGAAGCGCGCATCGCCGCGCAGACGGGCGCCACGGTTCGGCTGGGCTGAAATGAAGGTAGCTGCAGGGGAAAATTGGTGCGAGCTGTCGCCGATCGGCGCGCATCGCAGGCCTACCGGCATGGTTCGCTATGCGATCTGGGAATATCGCGATGCCATGGGCGTGCACCGCATCCCCTGCAGCATCGTGGCGCATCTGCGCGCCGGGTACGATTTCACCGACTGGCGCCGATCGCGATCGACCTCCGGCCTCCTGCGCGTCGCCATTCATTGCAACGTCGCCGATCATTCTGGGGCGCTGACCGAGACCGGCCTTGCCGTTCGCCGCGCGCTGCAGCTGCGGCCGGGCATGCGTGACGGCTGGGAAACCCCGCACGGCTTAAAGCGCAGGCGCTTCGCCGAGATGCGGTCATAAACATAACAGGGGCGGGGCAGGCATGACGGGCCACCTTCAACCGATCCGCGAGGCGCTCAGTCGGATCGAAGAACCGGAAATTGACGATCATGCAGGAGGCGCCGGCTTTGCCGGGCCTCGGCATGCGCGGCCCGAAAGCGAGATGCCGGACGATTGCCCGGTGGTGCCGGTGGGCACCGAAAACGGCACCTTCTATTTCCTGACCGCGCTGGGCGAGCTGCGCGCGCTGGCGCCGGACAAAGTGGCGAACAAGCATATCGTCGCCATGTTCGCGCCGGACAGCAATTACCTCGAACGCGCATGGCCGCGCCGGAAGGAAATTGCCCAGGTCGACGAAGCCGGCAAGCCGGTGAAGGACAAGGATGGCAACGTCATCAAGGAATGGGTAACGGTGGGCTGGAACACCGAAATCGTCTCGGCCCTGCTGATGGACACCTGCGCGCAGAAGGGGGTGTGGAACCCGCGCGAGCGCGTGCGCGGCCGTGGCGCCTGGCGCGCCGATGACGGATCGCTGATCCTCCATTGCGGCAATCACCTGCTGATCAACGGCCGATGGGTTCGGCCGGGCGAATATGGCGGGATGGTCTATCCGATGCAGACGCCCATACCCCGTCCCGACGGCGCGCCCAGGGCCAAGGCCGAGGTGATGGCGCCGCGGCTGACGGCCTGGCTGCGCGATCGGGGTGTGGAAATCCCGTCCGACGCCTCGCCGTCGCGGCTGCTGCTGGAGATCCTGCGCACGTGGAACTGGGCACGGCCGATGATCGATCCCGTGTTGCTGCTCGGCTGGTTCGGCGCGGCGATGGTGGGCGGCGCGTTGAAATACCGGCCGCTGGTGTGGGTGACCGGCGGCGCCGAGGCCGGCAAGTCGACATTGCTCGAGCTGATCGGATACCTGTTCAACGGCGCGATCCTGCAGAGCCCCAAGGCATCGGAAGCGGGCGTCCGCCAGACGCTGGGCCAGCAATCGCTGCCGGTGAACCTGGACGAGAGCGAGGCGGACAAGGATAATTCGAAGATCTATGCGCTGATCGAGCTGGCGCGCCTGGCCGCGACCAGTCAGGGCAATATGCTCAAGGGCGGGCAGGACCATAAGGCGACCGAGTTCCGCGCCGAAAGTTGCTTCCTGTTCTCGTCGATCCTCGTGCCGCCGATGGAGCCGGCCGATCGCAGCCGCTTCGCCTATCTGGAGTTGGGCGCGCTGCCGCCGGGCGCACGATCGCCGAACTTCGATCGCCATGTGGGCGAGCTGCGCGCGATCGGCGCGTGGCTGCTCAAGCGGTTCGCGGACAACTGGCACCGCTGGTCGATGCTGCTCGACGCCTATCGAGACGCGCTGATCGACATCGGCAAGCAGAAGAACCGCGCGGCCGACCAGTTCGGCACGCTGCGCGCGGCGGCCGAGCTGCTGCTGCACGATGGCGAGCCGGATGCGGAGGAACTGGCGCTGTGGGGCGGCCTGCTCGGCCGCGAGGCGATGGACGAAACCAGCTCGGCCGAGGCCGAACCGATGCTGTGCCTGTCGCACCTGCGATCGATGCCGGTCAATCTGGTGGGCGTGGGGCCGCAGCGGCTGGTTTCCGAATGGCTGATGGACGCCACGGCGCCGTTGATCAGCACCGCGCTGGATCCGGCCGCGACCGAGGCGAAGGAGAGGCGGGCCAAGGCCCAGGCGGCGATCGGCCGCATCGGGCTCAAGGTGGTGCAGGAAGACGGGAAGGACTGGCTGGCCGTGGCCACCAACCATGTGGGCCTCGCGCGGCTGCTGCAGGATACAAAGTTCCGCGATGGCGTGTGGACCCAGGCGCTGGCGCGGCTCCCGGGTGCGATCAAGAGCGGGCGCGAGCGTGCGGCGATCCGTTTCGCCGGCCACCAAAGCCGCTGCACGCTGATCCCGATCGCCGTGGCGCTGCCTGGGGAAGAGGATGCACCGGCGATCGCAGTGCAAAAGATGGAGACGGCGCTATGACACTGGAACCTTCGGAGCCACAGGAACGATGCTAGGATCATGATGGTTGAGGCGATGCAATTTGGCGAACACATCTTGCATCTCTCGCAATGCAGCGGATAGCTCATCGAGCGTGTAAGTTCGCTCCATCGGTTCCGGCTTCTTAACCTTTCGCTTAGCGTCTTGGAGCGCTTGATAGGTGCGGTCCTCTAACGGAAGAGCGAGCCACTTTTTCGGCCTTGATCTTTCTATTTCGCCATCGAGCCACTCGTGGACCCACTCGCTTGTCCGAAACGTTGCCGTCGGCGGGTTGTCCATAATGTTTATGCTAAGCTGGCCGTGGGCTAGATCGTTCCTGATCTTGTATAGCTTGTGGAGTTTGCTCGTAGCCCTTTGAAGTTGAATTTCATGATCCTGATCGTTGCCGCGGGCGGCACGAGAGAGATGGATAAAATACTTCAGATAGAGCCGCCACCGTTTCTCAGGGAAAACCAAGGCATCTCCAACGCTGCCAGTCCAAGAATCGCCGCCCTTCTTTTTATACCAATCTCGCTTTTGTTGAAGGTATATCCACATCTGGATGGAAGTTGTTTGTTGAACAACAGTTTCGTGGATACGCGACCATTGCGTTATTAGAATTCCGATTAGCTCATGAAACCGAGCTTCAACGGCAGGGTCGAAGGGTGTGGACATAACAGCGCAGCCTTATCTACCGTCGAAACCGGGTGCAAACCTTATGTTGAAGGGTAATTCCCGAGGTAAGCAAAGTGCAATCATTAATCACGGGCGATTGTGCTTGCGAAGCTCGATCACGGATGCGCTCTGTGTGCTTGCGGTGACCAACCTGATTGCTTGGTCGAGCTGGGCTAAAAACACAGCGCGGGGGACGACGCGATGCACGCGCCGGCTGCCTACATAATCGATGATGTGGAAGGCGCTCCGATCTGGCTCGGCATAGTATTCGCTAGGCACGTCCTGCCAATACACCGTCTCGCGATCCGCCATTGTACTCCCCCGCGCGGTTCGCCCCGCCCCGAGGGGGATAGTTATGCCAAAGCAACACCTTCTCAAGGGTCTAGGGGTATATACTTATCAGGTCACATGTGCCGTGCTGGCACTCGCGTGCCAGCATTGCGCGCGGTCAGCGTGCGATGCGGTGCGGCACGCGGCATCATGCTCGCGGCCGGCACGGCCGCGCCATCCTCCGCCCGACCATCGCCCCGACCCGATCGGCGGCGCGCATAGCACTCGCGGGCCAGCCTTCGCGCGCCCAGCGCGGGAGGCTGGCCCGCGGCATCATACCTCGAACCCGGCGGTTGCGTTGGTGTGTTGCGGCCGTCTTGCGCCTCTTGCGCCCTGACCCGATCGATGGCAGGCAAGAAATTAGCGGCGCTTCCGTGGCTGCTACACACCGGGTCGGGGGGTGTAGCAGTCTGTGTACCGGGCGGTGTAGCGCTGCAAATCACTGATATCGTTAGATTAATCAGCCGGTGTGACACCGCGACACGCGCGTTGCACGCGCGCTATACGCGTGTGCGCGCGTGTGTGCATACGCGTATAGACGTTGGGTTTTGTGTATCGGTGTAGCATCTAATATATAGAGCCATAATTACAGTAGCTTAGGCGTTACACGCGGGCGTGACACCGCCCGAGACGACGTGTCACGGTGTCACGGTCAACGTTCCGCCTTGGACCCGCGCGCTTCCCGTGCGGTACCTGATCCGCCGCAACTGCCAATTTAGGGGCATTTGGGGTGAGCGAAGCGCGAGGTACGGCAGCGGTGGTGGCGGGAGCGGTCGAGGACGCGCGCCGCGCCGTCGCGCCGGTCGCCCAGGCCGAGCAGCTCGACCTTCTCACGTCCGAAGACTGCCTGGAGCCCGACGCGGCGGAGGTGCTGGCGATCCAGCGGGCGCGCGGCGGGTCGATGGCGGAGGCGGTGGCCGAGTGGCGGGCGCAGGGCGCGCGGGGGCGGAAGCCCGGCGCGGTGAACCGCAGCACCGCCGACCTGGCGCGCTACCTGGGCCAGTTCGGGCCCGATCCGGCGGTCAAGCTGATGCGGATGATCGCCCGGCCGGTCGAGCTGCTCGCCGCCGAGCTGGGCTGCACCATGGCCCAAGCGTGGGACCGGCAGGCGCGCGTTGCCCTGGATCTGATGCCCTACTTCCACGGCAAGAAGCCGGTCGCGATCGACATGACGGTGAAGGGCGATTTGCACCTGGCCATCGCCGGCCTCACGCATTCGGCCGAGCAGGTCGAGCAGCTCCGAGCCGAGTTCGCCGAGGTGCCTGAGGGCGACGGCGAAGAGGCTGATAATGCTGACTTTTTCGATGTCGATCCGGAGGTGTCGGAATGATGCAGTCGGAACGCATGGCCTATGTGGCTGGAAAGGCATCGCTTTTCCACTCGGCGCGTCAGGTATCGCAGCTTCACCGCGAGCCGGTGGGGGGTGGTCGGCCGAAGGCCGAGGGGGGGCTTCCCCCCATCGCCGCGCGCCTTGTTCCTCCCCCCACGTCGCACGTGATTTTCAGCGATTTGGCGCTGTCCTTCTGGACGCCTGGGGCGGTTCGGCTCCTGCCGCGACATAAGACCGCCGGGCACCGGGGTCGGGGTGAGGGAAAGGCTGAGGCCATGCGCGAAATCGGACCCGCTCGCGCCGGGGTCGGGGGGATGCGCGTCGCCGCGGCCATCGGGCAGCGGGGTGGTAGCGCGAATGCCTGGAATGTGAGCCGGGCGCGAGCTGGGCAGCCTAGCGCCGCGCAGGCGATCGTCAACGGGGGTGTTCGGTGAACCCTGTGGATCAACCGCCGCGTGGGCCGGAAAAGCGGCCCAGTGATTTCCGTACGCGGCTGATCCGCGTTCGGTTGTTCGAAGTGGCCGGCGAGTTGATGGGCAAGGCCCGCCTGGCGGCCCACCTCAAGCTCGACACGCGCACGGTGCGGAAATACGCGTCGGCCGAGCGTGGCCTGTCCGATGCGACGCTGCTGGAAACGGCGGATGCGCTCGACGCGGTGGCCGAGCAGCTGCGCGCGCACGCTGCGAAGTTGCGAAGCGCTGCCGGCGAAGCTGCGGAGCCGGGCGCATGATGGACGGCCGTGTCCTCGACATGGTGGGCCCGGTTGCGGCCCGGTTCTTCGAAAGCCGCGCATTCGTGGCCGGCATCATCGGCCCAGTCGGTTCGGGCAAGACGATCACCTGCTGCCAGAAGCTGCTGGCGATCGCCGTGAAACAGAAACCGCGCGTGCGGAAGCGCGATGGGCTCAAGATGCGCAAGGCGCGCATCGGCGTGATCCGCGACACCTATCCGAACCTGGACGCCAACGTTTTGTCGTCGTGGTTCAAGGTCGTCCCCGAGGAACGCGGGAAGTTCGTGTGGGACGCGCCGCGGCGGCATACCTTCCGCGTCATCCTCGCTACCGATCCGATCAGTGGTGCGCCCACGGATATCTGCGATGTTGAAGCCGAGTTCCGCGCGATCGGCGACAAGTCGGTCGAGGCGATCACGCGCGGCTGGGAAATCAACGCGGCCTGGGCGAACGAATATGACACGCTGCCCGGCGAGCTGCTGCCCTACCTCTCCGGCCGCGTCGGCCGTTTCAGCGACCTTGATCCGCGCCTGGTGGTCGATCCCCAGATCATCGTCGATCTCAACATGCCGGACATCGACAATCACGCGTACAAGACGCTGATCGATGAAGATTTCAGCCTGGGCGATGACCCCGCGCTGATTGAGGCGCTGAACGGTCGCCCGCTGGTCGAGACGTTCCTGCAGCCCGGCGCACGCGAGCCCGGCGCCGAAAACCTCAAAAACCTGCCCGCCGGATACTATGCGCTGCAGATCGCGCTGAACAAATCGAAGCGGAACTACATCGATCGCATGATCGACAACAAGCCGGTGCCGCTGCAGCACGGCCAGCCGGTCTATCCGGAATTCAACTTCCACCGGCATATCGCCGATACGGTCGAATTCGATCCTTCGCGCACGCTGATCGTTGGCATGGACGCGGGGCTTACCCCCGCCGCGGTGTTCGTCCAGCGCGACAGCCTGGGCCAGCTGCGGGTGCTAGCCGAGTTGTGCGTGTTCCCGGAAGGCGACGAAGCGCTGTCCGGCGTGGGGCCCACGCGCTTCGGGCAGGCGGTGGCGCGGTTCATCGCCGAGCGGTTCCCGTCGATCCAGCTGTCGCGGAAGTCGGTTTCCACGCTTCATCGGATCGCGACCGGCACAAGCGCCAGCTCGGGCTTTCGCGAATTCGAGCGCGAAAAGGATATCGAGTTCGTCTGCGATCCTTCGGCGAAGGACGGCACCGACAAGAGCGGCAACGAGAAAAGCTGGCTCCAGATCGTCTCCGCGCAGATCCACCGGCCAATCAAGCCGGCGCGGACCAACCAGCTGCACGTGCGCCTGGAAGCGGTCCGCCGCCCGATGCTGGCGCTGATCGATGGCCAGCACCCCGGTTTCGTCATGGCGAAGGAATGCAAGGTTCTGCGCCGGGGGTTCGTCTCAGGCTATCACTACCAGCGCGTTGCCGTGGGTGGAGACGGTACAGGCCGGTTCGACAGCGAGCCACGGAAGAACATGTTCAGCCACGTGCAGGACGCGCTGCAATACGCCGCGATGGCGGACGGCGCGGCCGTGGCGGAGATCCTCGGCAAGCAACAGCGCAAGGGCCGTGCGGCGGCCCGCGCGGCCGGCCAAGGCGGCGCCAATTTCGGCAACGGCTATTTCTCGGGAGGATAGGATGGCTTTCGCAGCTCCAGCTTTGGTGCCGCTTCTGATCGGTGGCGGGGTTGCCGCCGCCGGGAGCGTCGTCGGCAAGCTCTTGGCGCCAAAGCCACAGGCAGCCACGCCACAGGTTCAGCAGGCGGCCGCTGCCGTCCCCACGCGTGATGCGGCTGCCGAGCTGGCGCGGCGCGAAGATCTTCGCCGCCGCCGCACGGGCGGCGCGGGCAACACCTATGCCGGCGATGCCGCCGCCGCGACACCCGCCGCGAAGACGCTGTTGGGACCGGGGGGCTGATCCTCCGACGATTGGAAGGAACCGACGATGGAAACGACCGACGTAAACGCGCTGCAGGGCCTGAAGGTGGATGATATCAAGCCCAAGCTTGCCGCGCTGAACAAGGAACAGCTCGAGCAGCTCCGTGCGCTCGAGGAAGCGGAAGGCGAGGGGAAGACGCGCAGCACGCTGGTTGCTGCGATCGATGTCCGTCTCGCCGCACTGGCCGAGGGGCAGGGCGCTGATGATCAGGGCACCGGCGAGCAGGGTGGTAATGATCAGGGTGCGCAGGATCAGGGCGGCGTCGAAGGCGCACCCGCCGGTGGACCTGCTGCGCCCGTGTTCGATGATGTCCAGGCCGCACTGGACGCCGAGCGGGATCGCATCGCCCGGGACGCGGAAGTCCAGGCTGCCGCTCTCGCGCTGACTGATCGCAATGTCGCGGTCGAACGGGAAAATGCCGTTCGCCTGTTCGGAGAGGCCTGCGCGGCGCTCGGCGGCGTGGATGGCGATGTGCTGATCGACGGTGCGGAGCTGTATTTCAGCGAGGGCGAAAGCTTCCTCGCCGGGATGTCGGTGCCGATCCGGCCTGCCGCCATCAGCGGCGAAGGCGGACGCCTGATCGTCAACGAAGCGATCGACTTCCCCCTGATGGCGCCCTCGGCGCGGATCGAAGCCGTCTGGCTCCATTCGAACGGCCACTGGGCGATGACGCGGCTGATGCAGCCGCTGGTGATCGGCGGTGGCCACGAAGCACGGCTGCCCGCCGGGCACCTCGCCTTCGCTGTGAACTGAACGAAAGGGGAGGCAGGGCATGGACGACGCAACCGCGATCCTGAAGCGCCAATCGGCCATGGAGGCCGATCGGATGAACTTCGATGCCATGTGGCAGGATGTCGCCCAGCACCTGCTTCCCCGGCAGGCCGATTTCCTCGAACTGAGCGGCATGCGTCCGCAAGGTCAGAAGCGGTCGAGCAAAATCTTCGACAGCACCGCGATGCTCGCGATGGATCGCGGTATCGCGGTGTGCGAAGGCTATTCCATGCCCAAGGGCACGCGGTGGCAGGTGCTCGCCCCGCGCGACGAAGAACTGGGCAAGCTGCGCCACGTGCGCGAATGGTACCAGCGCAAGACGGCCCAGCTGTTCCAGCTGCGCACTATGCCCTTTTCCGGCTTCGATACGCAGGCGCATGAAAGCTGGGCGTCGCTGCTCGCCTTCGGCAATCAGGCGACGTGGATCGAGGTGCGGCGCGACAAGATGGGTCGCCCGCTCGGCCTGTTCTATCGCAGCGATCATATCGGCTCGCTGTGGGTGGCGGAGGATGCCTGGGGCCGCGTCGACACGATGCACCGCCGCTTCACCCTCACGGCGCGACAGGCGGCGCAGCGCTGGCCGAACGAAATCCCGCCCTCGGCCGCGAAGGCGCTGAAAGGGCCGACGCCCGATCCCGAGCGCAAGAACGACTATCTGGAAGTGATCGAACCCAACGTCCGCTATGAGGAAGGCCGGATGGACTGGCTGGGCAAGCCCTGGGCCCATTGCCATGTCGATATCGCGGAAAAGGCGATCTTTGATCGCGGCGGCTATCGATCGATGCCGCGCGTCTATTCGCGGTACGAGAAGGCGCCGTTCGAAACCTACGGCCGCGGCCCCGGCATGTCGGTGCTGCCCGATGTAAAGCAATGCCAGCAGATGGTGCGCGACATCGTGACCGCGTGCGAATTCATGGGGCGCCCGGCGCTGCTCGCCGCCGATGACGATCTGGACGGGTTGATCCAGTATTTCGCGGGCGGCGTCACCTATGGCGGCCTCGACGCGGACGGAAACCCGAAGGTGCGAGCGATGTTCGAAGGCATCGACATCAGCGGCGCCCGCGAAATGCTGATGGACACCCGCCAGCGGATCCAACAGGCCTTTTTCAACGATCTGTTCCTGGTGCAGCAGAATGACGGCGGGCTGAAAAGCCACGTCTCGGCCGCGGCGATCATGGAACGCGCCCAGGAAAAGGGGCTGCTGCTCTCGCCGCTGGGGCGGCAGGAAACCGAATGGTTCGGCCCAGGCACGGACCGGGAACTTGACCTGATGGGCGAAATCGGCCTGCTCGACGACATGCCGGGCGAGGTCCGCGAGGCCGGCGGCAGCTATCAGTCGCAGTACGAAAACCCGCTGGCGCGCGCACGTCGCGCCGAGGAAGCCGGCGGCTTCTATCAGCTGCTGCAGGGCGTGACGCCGCTGATCCAGGCCAAGCCGCAACTGATCGATGATTTCCTGACGATCTACGATTTCCGCAAGATCGTCTCCGGCCTCGCCTGGGTGCACTCGGCACCGGCCGCGTGGGAAACCGACGAAGCCGAGCGCGAGGCCAAGGATCAGGCGGTGGCCGGACAGGCGCAGGCGGCGCAACTCCTAGAAGCCGCGCCGGTGGTGGCGGACGTGGCCGACAAGCTTTCGCGCGCGGGGGCAAGCAATGTCCTCCCAGCCTGACGGCCTGTCGCTGGGCCAGCGCGCGGCAGCCTTCCGCCGCTCAATCCGCGAGCGCCTGGCGGCTCTGACCTCGCGCCATTCGCGGTATCGCCGGCTGTTCCGGGAAGAAGATGGCACGCTGACGCCGGATGCGGCTGCGTTCTTCGCCGAGATCGCGAAGCGCGGTCGCGTGCATGACAGCAGTTTTCACACCGATCCGCGCGAGCATGCGCGCCGCGAAGGCGCGCGCGAGCTGGCGCTGTACCTGATGTCCGGCCTGGAGCTGGACGGCGCAAAGCTGGCGGCGCTCACACGCCAGCTACGGGAGCATGAAGATGACTGATCTTGTGGAGGGCGCCGGCGAAGGCGGTGCCGGGGGTGACGGCGGCGCGGGCGGTGCCGGTGGCGCGCCTGCCGGCGCGGCGGCGCCCGAATGGATGGCGAGTCTGCCCGACGAACTGAAGGGGGACGCAACGCTCTCGCGCTATGCCTCGCTGGAAGAACTGGCGCGCGGCCATGTCGAGGCGCGCAAGGTGGCCAGCTCGCGCGTGGTGCTGCCCAGCGGCGACGACGATGCGGCCTGGTCGAAGTTCGGCGAGACGCTGCGCCCGGCTGACCCAAGCGAATATGCGATCGGCTTGCCGGAGGGCGTCGATCCGGCCGGGCCGGCGGCGAAGTTCGCCGATGCGTTCCGAGCCAAGGCACACGAAATCGGCCTGCCGCCGCGCTGGGCAAAGGCGCTGGCGGATTGGAACAACGAGTTCGTCGCGAAGGATATCGCCGAGCGGAACAGCGCAAGCGAAGCCGAACTGAAGGCGTTCAAGGGAGCGACCCCCGACTATGACGCCAAGCTCGCCTCGGCGCAGGGGCTGTTCAAATCGCTTGGCCTGGACGAAGCGGTAGTGACCGAGCTGGATGTCCGCCTGGGCACGGGCAACCTGATGAAGCTCGCCTTCGGCTTGGCCGAGAAATTCGGCGAGCCCGTGCGGGTGGATCCGGACGGGAAGGGTGCCGGGCTTGGCGGTGGCGATGCGAGCAATGCCAAGGACCAGATCAAGGAATTTGATCAGGCCAACCGCGACAAGATCAGGGCCGGCGACCCCGACACGATGCGCGCGCGGCGGAAGCTGCTCGACGCGGCCAATGCCCAGGCGGCGCGATAATGCCGTGTTTCCAGTTCGGACCTTGACGGGAGGGGCGCTCCCGTAACATTCCTCGCGTCGAGACGGGGTGTCTTAGCAGTCTGCCCCGTCTCACCCGGACACCCCGCTTCTGCGGCCCCGGTGCACTCCCCGAAAGCAGGGGCGCCGCAAGGCCGGCGATACCAGCCCAGAGCGGCCCCGCGTCCAGCGGACACCCCGATCGAAATCGCAACAGCTTTTGCTTTTTCCATCGGGAGACCCGCCATGCCCGAGAATTGGGCCGATACCACCCGCACTGCCGAATATCAGGCAAACGTCGAGTTCCAGCTCAACGAAACGCCCGGCCGTGCCCAGATGTTCGCCGGATCGAAGGGAAGCCATTCCGGCGCCTCGGTCGAGATCACCGATCGCTTCTCCGACATGGAGGCCCACGAGATCGAGGGCCGCAACGCGGACACGGTGAACACCGATACCAGCGTCGAGCGGCGCTGGATGCACAAGCCGCGCCGCCGCGCCGTCATCCCGCTGCTCGATCCCGACGATGCGATGTCCACCAGCGTCGATATCAAGTCGCCGCTCGTCGTCGGCACCGCGCGCGGCATCCGCCGCACCCAGGACGATGCCTTCCTGGAAGGCTATTTCGGCACCGCCTATACCGGCGAGAAGGGCACGATCGCCGTGCCGTTCAAGTCGGCCAACGTCATGGCGTCCGACTATGGCACCACCGGCACCCAGACCGGCATGACGCTGAACAAGCTGATCGACATGCAGATGATGATCAGCGAGTCGTTCGCCGACGAAGAAGAAACGCCGATCATCCCGGTGACGCCGCGGCAGGTGGCGGACCTGCTGAAGATCCCCGAGATCCGCAGCAAGGATTTCAACCCGCAGGACGTGATGCCGCTGCAGAGCGGCAAGGTGGCGACCTTCCTGGGCTTCACCTTCGTGCCCATGCGCTACGGTTCGGCCAAGGCCTATCCGCGCGGCTCGGCGCTGACGCTCGCGTCGGCCTCGCCCAACATCCGCAGCGTGCCGGTGTTCGTGCCTTCGGGCATCCATCGCGGTTCGTGGCTGGAGTTCGAAAGCCATATCGACCTCCGCGCCGACAAGAACCACTCGACCCAGATCGCGGGCTATACCTGCGTCGGGTTCACCCGCCTGAACGAAGACAAGTGCTTCGTCATGCAGTGCAAGGAGGGCTGATCCATGGCCAAGGGCTATTCCAAGGAACTGGTGGGCGTTCGGGACGGCAGTGTCGTTCCCGCGCTCAAGGCGGACGGCCGCAAGGTGCTTTCGCGCCGCCGCGAGACGCTCGCCACGTTCGATCTGAGCCAGTCGACCGTCGCCAAGGCGTCGGGCGATACCAACGTCATCGGCGTTCTCCCCAAGGGGCATCGCTTCGCGGGTGTGCGGATCACCTCCAGCGTCTCGCTGGGCACGGCCACCATCGCGATCGGCTATGCCGGCGCGCCGGCAGCCTATCGCGCGGCGGCGGTCTTCACCGCGGTGGAGACGCCGACGACGGCGGCGCCCACCGCGGCGCTGACGGCCGATCCGGTCGATAGCGATACCGAAATCTTCTTCACCGTGGGCACCGCCGCTCTGCCGAGCAGCGGCATCCTCGTGATGGAGCTGCACTACACGGGGCGCTGACACCAGCGCCCATCGTGGGGCGCCGCCGCCCGGTCCGATCCTTCTCGTTGTGAGCCGGGGCGGATTGGGGATGAGCCGGGCGGCGGCATGCCTTTACGAACCCAAAGGAGCATCCCTTGGCCGCACAGCCCAGCCTGATCCGCATCGTGAACCGCGCGGCGATCTGGCTTGGCACGGCCCAGCGGATTTCCAGCCTGGACGATCCCGCGCCGCTGGCTGAGGCCGCGCGCGATACGATCGACTTCTGCCGCGACGAATTGCTGGCGTCGCACCCCTGGAATTTTGCGGTGGAGAACCGCACCACGGCGCAGGTGGTGGGCGTCGACACCGATCGCTATGCCCGCGCCTTCGAGCGCCCGGCCGATGGCCTACGCTTCCTGCCCGCCCGCCCCGACGAAGATTGGGGCGGCTTCGGCGTGATCGAGCAGGGCCAGTACCTGCTTAGCGATGCGCCGCCGCCGCTCAAGACGCGGTGGATCGTCCGCGTCGAAGATCCCAGCCGGTGGTCGCCGGGCTTCACCCACAGCATGTCCGCCGCGTTGGCCTTCGAGATCTTCACCGTCATTACCGGCAGCGATGCGATGTCGCAGAAGCTCGCGGCGCGCCTGGAAAATGCAATCCGATCCGGCAAGCGGCAGGACGGCATGGCCAGCGGCAACCGGGCGCGGCTGACCGCACGGCTTTCCAGCTGGCTCGGCGCGCGCGAGGCGGGCGGCCGCGAATGGCAATATGGGCCGCCGATCGTATGAGCCGCGCCCGCGTCCAGCGCGGCAGCTTCAACGCCGGTGAGCTGAGCCCGCGCCTCCTAGGTCGCACCGATGCCGCCGCCTATGCGGCCGGATGCGTCAAGATGCTGGGGTGGATGCCGCTGCTGCAGGGGCCAGCGGCAGCGATGCCGGGCACGGTGTTCGTCGCCCAGGCGGCCGGGCCGTTCCGCTGCCTGCCGTTCGAATATGACGTGCTACAGAGCTACGCGATCGAGGCAAGTGCCGGCCGGTTTCGCTTCTATACCGGCGACGGCAGGATCGAGACCGCGCCTGGTGTGCCCTACGAAATCGCCACGCCGTGGAACTATGCGCAGGTCGAGGGCCTCGATTTCCACCAGTCGCTGGATGTGCTGTATCTCGTCCACCCTTCCACACCCCCGATGGAATTGCGCCGGCTGACGGCTACGACGTTCTCGCTGGTGACGCTCGACTTGCAGAATGGCCCCTTCGAGACCGGCAATGCCGATGAACTGCAGGTGGTATCCGCCAGCGGCGACACGGGCAGCGTAACGCTCACGGCCGGCGATACGGGCGCGCCGATTACCGGCTTCTTCCAGCCCGGCGATGTGGGCGGGCTGTTCGAACTGGAAGCAGGCGATTATGCCAGCGTGCCAGCGTGGGAGCCGGGTATTACCGTCGCTGCCGGCGAGGATCGCAGCTCGGACGGCAAGGTCTATACCGCAGCGACCAGCGGGCGCACCGGCACGGTGCAGCCGATACACACCGAAGGCCTTGCCTATGACGGCATGGCTAGCGGCACGGACATCAACAGCAACGCAGCCGGCGGGGTGCAGTGGCGGTACAAGCACGATCGCTTCGGCATGCTGCGCATCACTGCGGTAGCCGGTGACGGCGCCAGCGCGACGGCGACGGTGCTGCGCCGCCTGCCGACGGACTTTGCGATCCCCACCTGGCGCTGGGCCTTCGGCAAGTATAGCAACCGGCGCGGCTGGCCGGAGGCGGTCACGATCTGGAATGAACGGCTGGTGTTCGCCAAGGGCGACGAACTGGATGGCACGGCGGTGGGCGGCTATGGGGCCGGCACCGCCGATTTCGCCCGGCGCGACGATGCCGGCGATTTCCAGCGCGACCTCGCCTTCTCGACGCGACTGCCCAACCCGAACCGCATCCGCTGGCTGGCAGCCGATCGCAAGCTGTTAATCGGAACCGCCAAGGCCGAGCATATCGCCGAGCAGCTGCTCGTCCAGAGCGGCACGCCCGGGCCGCCGGTGATCGAAATCGACACGCAATCCACCTATGGCTCCGCGGCGACGCGGCCGGTGATGGCGGATGGCCGCGTGCTGTTCATCCAGCGCGCCGGGCGGAAGGTGCATGAACTGGGCTATGCCGTCACCACCGATCGCTACGAAGCGCCGGACATGACGCGCCTGGCCGAGCATCTGGGGCAGGCCGGCTTCGTCGAGCTGGCCTGGCTGCAGGAGCCGGAACGCCAGATCTGGGCTGTGCAGGGCGACGGTGCGCTTGCGGCGATGACCTATTCGCCCAGCCAACAGGTGTTCGGTTGGGCCCGGCGCGAGCTCGGCGGGGCGATGAAGGCGCGCAGCATCGCATCGATCGTCGCGCCCGAGGGCACGCGCGACCGCATGTGGATCGCAGCGGAAACCCCGGCGGGCGGCTGGTGGATGCTCCGGATGATGCCGCTGCGCGATACCGGCGAGGCGGTCCAGCTCTCCTATCTGGTCGATGCCGGCTTATCCTATCTGGGCGTGATGGGCGGCCCGCCGATCAGCAACGGCAGTGGCCTTGCGCATCTGGCGGGACAAACCTGTTCGGTGCTGGCGGACGGCCGGGCGCATCGCGATATCGTCATCGGCCCGGGCGGCGAATGGGCGATCGACTTCCCCGCCAGCGCGATCCATATCGGGCTGGCTTACCCGGCCGAGCTGTCGCTGCTGCCGCCCGAGTTCACCACGGCCGGCGGCACCGCGCAGGGCCAGATCAAGAAAATTCTCAAGACGACGCTGCAGCTGTTCGAAAGCGGCGGCCTGGAAGTGGAAGTGCAGAGCCTTCGGGCGCGCACGGTGAATACACGCCGCGTTACGGTGCCCTTCGATCAGGCGACGCCCTTGTTCACCGGCTTCCTTCCGATCGACACCGGCGGCGACTTCGATCGAGAGGGCCTGATCACAATCCGCCGCACGCAACCGCTGCCGTCGCTGCTGCTGGCGCTCGTCGCCGATTACGAGCTGCAGTGATGCGGGCGATGGATATGCAGCCCTTCGACTTGGCCGAGCTGGTGCCGCAACCAGAGCAGGCCGGCCCGGCGGATGTGAGCTTTTCGCAGGCGTGCCGGCTGAGCGACGCCGGTCCCGCCTTCTCGATCCGCGACGATGACGGGCGCCTGGTCTTCACCGGCGGGTTCGTCGAGCTGCCGAACGACAGCGCATTGGTCTGGTCACGGATCGCGGCGCTCACCCCGCGCGAGATGGTGCGGGTGACGCGCATGGTGCGGGCGGTGATCGATGAGGCCGACTATCGCCGCATCACTGCGCACGTCCGCACCGGCCATGCCGGCGGCCATGGCTGGCTGCGCCGCCTGGGCTTCCGGCGCGAGGGCACGATGCGCGAGCTCGAGCCCGGAATGGATTTTGACCTGTACAGCCGATTGAAGGGGGAGCGCTGACATGGCGCATTATGCGGCACCGCTGGCGATCGGCCTGCAGCTGGCCGGTGGCATCTATGGCGCGGTGAACCAGAGCGACACGCTGCGCGCGCAGGCGGGCGTGGATGAAGCCAATGCGCAGCTCGCCGAAATGGATGGCGCGCGCCAGACCGAGGATCTGCGCCGCAAGGCGCGGGCAACCCAGGGCGAGGCGATGGCGGCACTGGGGATGAACGGCACCGCGATCGGCACCGGATCGGCGCTGGACGTGATCACGCAAAACGCGATCGATGCCGAATGGGACGTGCTCAACGCCCGCCACGCGGCGGGGCGACAGGCAGATGCGCTGCGGGCCGAAGCGGCCGGAAAGCGATCGGAGGCCAAGGCTGCGCTGTGGGGTGGGCTGATCGGCGCTGGGGCTCAGGCGCTGGGCGGCTATGCCTCGTTCACGCAATCCGGCCGGGTTGCTGCGGCGGGCGCCGCCGGCCGCATGCCGCGCGCGCCGGGCACGACGATGCCGGTGCCGATGCCCAGCGGCGGAACGCGTCCAACGGGAACGGGGTTCTAAGTCATGGCGCTACCTCCCAGCTATGCGCCGCGCGACGTGCAGCGCTCGATGCCGACGCCTGATGTCGCCAACCCCGGCCGGTTTATCGCGGCCGGCCTGCAGCAGGTGGGTAACGTTGCCGTTGGCGTGGCGCAGAACGAGCAGGACACCCGCAACCGCGTTGCCGAGATCCAGTATCAGCAGGAGCGGCAATCGCAGTCAGCCGATTTCGCGGCGCGGTTCGCCCAGGCGCGTGTCGACCTTTCCGCGAAAATCGACGAACTGCGCACGTCCGCGGCACCCGGCGCGGCTGGGCATGCCGAGGCAGTGCAGAAGCTGTGGGAAGATACCCGCGACAAGCTGATGTCGGGGGTGAGCAACCGTGCCGCGCAGGATGGCGCGATGGTATCGCTCGCCGAATATGGCGGATCGCTGCTCACTGGTGAACAACGCTGGCAAACGGGACGCCAGATCGAAAAGCAACGCGACGATTTCGGCGTGGCGGTGGATGGAGCCGGCTTGCTCGCGGCGCGCGACCCGAACCAGTTCATCGCCGAGCGCGATCGTCTGCGCACCTTGGCCGACGGCCTCGGCCTCGGCGCCGACGACACCGAGAAGCTCAAGCGCTATGGCGACCAGAAGGTAACGCAGGCGCTCGTCTCGCGACAGGCAATGGAAAACCCGCAAGGGGCGATCAAGCTGCTCGACAGCCCCGAGATCCAGTCGATGCTGGGGAGCCCCGAGCTTGTCGACCAGCTGCGCCGCGGGGCCGATATCCGCCAACGGCAGGTTGAGACAGAACAGCGCGCCGCCGCCGAACACGAATTGAAGCTCCAGCGCGAGCAGCTCGCCACGCTGCGTGCCAATCTCGATACCGGCGCCGGCACCCCTGGCGACTGGATGGGGCTGGCCACGCGCTATGAGGCGATCGGGGATACCAGCGCGGCGGCCGAGGCGCGCGCCAAGGGGACCGAGATGGCGGCGGCAATCGGCTATCGCGGCGCGAACCTGCCGCAGCTCGATACCCGGATCAATGCGCTGGTGGCGAAGCAGGGCAATGGCGGCCTCACCCCGGCCGAGGCCTCCGAACTGAAGGGTGCCCAGGCGCTGCGGCAGCAACAGTCCGAGCGGCTCAACCAATCTGGTGGTGCGATGCTCCAGCTCCAGTTCGCCACGGGCAAGACGGTGACACCGCTGAACCTGAGCGATCCTGCCAGCCTCCAGCGCCGCAGCGCCGAAGCCTTGGCGGCGGCCAAAACCTATGGGCGCGTCGCGGTCGAGCCGCTGCTGCCCGATGAGGTGAAGCCGCTGCGCGACCTGGCCGAGGGCAACCCCGCCCAGCGTCTGCAGGCGCTCCAGACCATTGCCGGGTTCCGTGATCCGGCAGCGATCCTCGGCGCGGCTCGGCAGATTTCCGGCCGCGATGACGGCAGCTTCCGCATCGCTGCCACCTTCCTGAATGCGCCCGGCGGCGCCGATCTGGTGCGCGGCATCCTGAATGGGCCCGATGCGCTGAAGGCGCATCAGCAGGTGTTCGCGGCCGAGAAGGCCAAGAAGGTGTTCGACCAATATACCGGCGCCGCGCTGGCGGGGATGCCGGCGGACTATGCATCCGATACGTTCGACGCTGCCAAGCACTTCTACGCGTACCGAATGGCGCAGGCCGGCGCGACCGGCTGGAGCGAGGATGCCTGGCGCGGGGCGGTGGAAGCCACGCTCGGCGGCTTCACGCAGGGCGGCGAACATAAGGGCGGCACTGCGCTGTTCAACAGCCAGCGGGTGATCATTCCCAGCGGCTGGACGGCGGAAGGCGTATTCCGCCGGTTCGCTCGCGCCAGCGGGCCGGAATGGTCGAAGGCGGCGGGCAATGCCCAGCCGCAATGGCCGGACGGCCGTGACGTGACCGCGACCGAGCTGCGCGGGCTGCTGCCGGTCTATGTCGGCGGCACGCGGTATGCGTTCCGCACCCGCGCCGGTAACTTCCTGAATGTGAAGGGCGGCGGCACCTTCGTGGTCGACGCGGCCCAGGTGCCCTGGAAATGAGCGACCTTCGCGGCGGCCCTACGCCAGCCCCGGCACCCGCACCCGGCCCCGATCGGACCAGCTTCTACAGCAGCGATCCCAATGCGCTTCCGGCCGCCAAGGGGCCGGCGGACATGCCGCAGCCCGGCTGGTGGGAAGCCGCTGCGGCGGGGTGGCAGCTCGCCCGCGACGACTGGGCGGGCTATCGCGACCAAAAGGTGATGGACTCCTATTCACCCATCATCGAGGCGCTCCAGGCCGAAACGGGCAAGTCAGCCAACCGCTATTATTGGGTGGGGCACAACACGGCCGGGGTGAACGACGTAAACGTCTTCGCCGATCTGGCCGAGGTTCGCCGCCGCAAGCCGGACTTCCTGGCCGGTGTGCCCGGAGATCCGGACGCCTTCGGGAAGCAGGTGGACGAGCGCGAGGCGAAGCGCCGCGCAGCCGATCGCGTGACGGTGTCGCGCGATCGTGGCTGGGGTTCGACCATCGGGGGGTTCGCGGCGGGTGCCGCCGATCCCTGGAACCTCGCCACCCTGCCGCTGGGCGGCGGTGGCGGTGCCACGGTGGCGCGGCGCATCCTTTCGGAGGCTCTGGTCAATGCGGCGACCGAGGCGGTGGAGCAGCCGCTGATCGCGGCGGAGCGCGCCAAGCGCGGCGAGGCACTGACGGCGGGTGAGGCGGCGGCGAATATCGGCATGGCCGGAGTGGCTGGTGCCGGCATGCAAGGGCTGATCCTGGAGCCTCTGGGGGCGCTGGCCAAACGCGTGATCGGCCGCGACCGGATGACGCCCGATGAAGTGGCTGCCGCGCATGTCGACGAACGGCAGGCTGATATTGCGGCCACCAGCCCATTCGGCGCCGGCAGCGGGGCGGAGGTGCATGCCGAGCGGCTGCAGGCGGCGATATCGTCGATCCTCGACAGCAGCGCGCCGAGCGCGCGTGCGCGGGCGCTTTCGGGCACCTCGCTCGGCTCGGCACCGACGCCTGCCCCGCTTGATCCGCTGGTGGTTCCTCGTGAAACATCGGCTGTTCCACGCGAACAGTTGAAGGCGAAGATTGCTGTTGCCGAGAGCGGCGGCAATGATCTGGCGGCAAATCCAAACTCCTCCGCGCTGGGGCGGTACCAGTTCGTCGCGCCCACCTGGCTGCGCTACTACGAGCAGCGCTTCGGCCGGCAGGGCCTGAGCGACGAAGCGATCCTGGCCAAGCGCCGCGACCCGCAGCTGCAAGAGCAGCTTATGAACGACATGGTTGCGGACAATTCCGCCGCGCTGCGTCGCCTGGGCGCGCCCGAGACGGCCGGCAATCTGTACCTAATGCATTTTGCCGGGCAGGGCGGGGCGGGCAAGATCCTGCGCGCCGCGCCCAACACGCCGATCGAGCAGCTACTGTCCAAGGCGGCGATCGACGCCAATCCGTTCCTGCGCGGCAAGAGCGCGGCCGACGTGATCGAATGGGCGCATGCGCGGATGGGGGACAAGGGCGATGGCGCGACCGTGCCGCGCGAGCAGTTCGCCAGCGATGAGGAATGGCAGGCGGCGCAACGCGCGGCCGACGCAGCCAATGCCGAGGCGGCGAGCTGGGCGCGCGAGCGCGAAGCGGCGCCGCAGATGGAAGTGGACTTCGGCACACGTCTCGCGAGTGAAGATGCGGACGTGCCGGTGCGCGGCATGGATTGGGAACCCGCCGCCGCGCCGGTGCGCGATCGGGGAGCGTCGCTGGTCGAGGCGCGGCGAGCGATGGAAGCTGGGCAGATGCAGGAAGCGCCTGGGCTGCTCTGGCATTCGGAGACCGGCGATATCGACGTGCGCTGGGGTGTGCCCGGCGATCCCGCCCGCGCATACAAGGGCGGCTATGGCCTGTCGCATATCCTCGCCAAGCACCCCGAGATGGGCGATATCCTCGATCGGCTGCCCGAATTGCTGCGCGACATGACGGTGAAGCAGCGCCGGGCCGAACGGCTGGTGCTGGAAAGCGCCGATCATGAGGCGAGCATCGCGCTCACATGGCACGGCGACGATCAGACGTGGCTGTTGACCGCGTATGAAAAGCCCCGGCCTGACCCGAACTCTGAGCGGGGATCAGGTGGGAGCGCGGCCGTCTCTCCGCGCGCCGGGGCCCAACGGGATATACGCGCTGCGCCTGCCGACGACAAGATGGCGGCGCTGGAACAGCAATGGGCTGCAGCGGCGGCGCAGGGGTTAACACCCGAGCCGGTATGGGCGATCCGAAACCGCGACACGGGCGAGCTGGTGGGCTGGTCGCGCGACCGCGCTGATGCCGAAGCCCAACTCGTGCAGCGCTCCGACAACCTCGATCTGGAGCAGATCCGCCCGCCGGAACGCTCAGCCGGGGTGCCGGTGGAGCGCGAGCTGTCGGCCAAGGCGTTCGACGATCCCGCCGGCCGGGAGGCGGAAGCCCAGGTGCAGAGCATCGAGCATGATCTGCGCGCCGAGTTGGCCCGCCAAAGCGCCGCCGAGGAAGGCGCGGGGCTTGCTTCTCTCGACCCGGCCGAGCTGCACTTCGTGCTGCGCGAAGAAGCGTTGACCGAGCTGGAGCAGCGCCTGTCCGATATCGCGCGCGAGCGCTACCCGGCGGACACCGGCACGGATCGCTTGCTGCGGCAGCAGTTCGCGGAAGGCTACCGTGCCGCGTTCGGCGAAAAAGACTATCTCAAGCGCGTGCGCGATAGCGAGGCGTCGATTGCGGGTTACGAGGTCGGCACGGCCGAGGTGCGCGCCTGGATCGCCGAGCATCGATCGACGAACAGCGAATTTGCTGGTGTCGCCCAGGAAATGTATCTTGATCTTGAGGGGCAGCCGGTGACGCTGCGCCAGCTGTTGGCAGATCTGGACGCGGACGCGGCTGAAATCGACAATATCAGGGGGTGCCTGTGAGCTTGGACGTTTGCATTCCCGGCATGGTCGAGCGGGGCGAGCTGACCGAGCAGCGTGGCCGCATGATCATGGCCAAGTTCGACGAGCTGCTCAGCTATTATCGCGGCCAGATGGGGGAGGCTGCCGCCAAGGCCGAGGCCACCGCCAAGACGGTCGAGCAGCTCGCCGCCGAAGCCACGCTGAAGAAGCGGCGCACCTTGCTGGGTGTAGCCGCGCAGAAAGAAATGGCGGCCAACATGGCGCGTTTCGTGGGGCACGATCCGGCCAAGCCGATCCCGGCTCGGGCCGCGGAAAGCATCCTGATCCACGACGATCGCGCACCCTGGCTGCCGTTCGAATATCGCTGGAAGGCGATCCGCGGCCGGGCGCACGCGGCGCTGGATCAGGTGCTGCTGCGTCACCGTGCCGATTTAGCTGGGCGGGTGCGCAACAAGAGCGACCTGGAAGCCATGGTCGACGCGATGCACGGCGACAAGGTGGACGATGCCAATGCGACCGAGCTGGCCCAGGCGGCGACCGAAACGCTGGACATGCTCCGCCGCCGCGCCAACGCGGCCGGGGCGGACATTGGCAAGCTGGAAAATCGCGGCCTCGCGCATAATCACGACAGCGCCAAGGTGGGCGATGCCGGCTATCCGGCCTGGCGCGACTTCCTGGTGCCGCTGCTCGATCGCGACCGGATGATCGATCGCAGCACCGGCCAGCCCTTCACCGACGAAGCGCTGGACGAGCTGCTGCGCGACATGCACCGCGCGATCGAGACCGATGGGCTTTCGCGGGTAAACCCGGGCGGCATGGGCCAGCGCAGCCTGGCCAACCGGCTGGGCGAACATCGGGTGCTCCAGTTCCGATCGGGCAAGGATTGGCGCGCTTATCATGATCGGTTCGGCGTCGGCAGCATCTATGACGCGCTGATGGGGGAAATCGATCGCCGGAGCCGCGACGTGGCGCTGATGGAGACGCTGGGGCCGAACCCGCCGGCCGGGCTTAAATGGCTGCAGGATACCGTCCGCAAGTCGGCGGCCGAGCTGGGCGACCGCAAGGCCAAGGCCTCGGCGGACAAGGCGGCGAAGAAGCTGCAGAACCTGTTCGACGAAGCGACGGGCAAGCTGCGCGAGCCGTATAGCCGCAAGCTGGCACTTTTCTTCTCGGCGATCCGCAGCTGGCAGGTTGCAACCAAGCTGGGCAGCGCCACGCTGTCCGCCACCAGCGACGTGGCCACGCAGCAGCTCACGCGCAGCTTCAACGGGCTGCCCACCACCAGCACGATCACCGGCTATGTGAAATACATCAATCCGCTCGACGCGACCGATCGCGCGCACGCGATCCGTACCGGCCTGATTGCCGAGGATTATGCCCATGCGGCCTCCACCCAGGGGCGGTATCTTCTCGAGGAAATGACGGGCGAGGTTTCGCGTCGGGTGGCAGAAGGCGTGCTGCGCCTCTCTGGCCTCAACGCTTTCACCCAGGCTGGCCGCTGGGGCTTCGGCATGGATTTCGTCGGCTCGCTCGCGCATTTCGCCGAGCATGAATTCTCGCGGCTCGATCCGCGCTATGCCCGCATGCTCCAGCGCTATGGCATCGGAGCGGCCGAGTGGGATGCGATCCGCGCCACACCGCTGCGCGAGGAACGCGGTGCGACCTGGCTCTATCCGATGGACATCGCCGATCGCGCGCTGAGCGACCGCGTGCTGGGCATGATCCAGGCCGAAACCGACATCGCTGTCCCGGTGGGCGGGCTGGAGCTGGGCGCGATGGTGAACGCCAATTTTCGGCCGGGCACCTGGCTGGGCGAACTGGGCCGCACGGCATTCCAGTTCAAGGGGTTTACCGCGACGGTGACGATGCTGCACGCGCGGCGGATGATGGCGATGACGACGTGGCAGGGCCGCGCCGGCTACGCGCTGGGCCTGATGATCACCACCACTGTGGCGGGCGCGCTGGCGCTCCAGATGAAGGAGCTCGCCAAGGGCAAAGACCCGCGGCCGATGGAGGATTGGGCGTTCCTCGGCGCCGCGGCGGCGCAGGGCGGCGGCGCCGGTATCTATGGCGACTTCCTCAAGTCCAGCGAAAGCCGCTTCGGATCCAGTTTCAGCGACACGCTGAAGGGCCCGGCGTGGGCAACGCTTGACACGGTGAATTCCCTCTCGCTGGACGCGATGTGGGACAGCATGGACCCGAAGCAGAAGGTCAATTACGGCCGCCGCCTGACCAAGGCGGTACGCGGCGAAACGCCGGGCGGGTCGCTCTGGTACATGCGCGCGGCGTTCGAACGATTGCTGATCGACCAGATGCAGGAAATGGCCGATCCCGACTATCGCAAGGCGTTCGATCGGATGGAGAAGCGCGCATCTGAGCAGGGGCAGGCCTATTGGTGGCGGCCCGGCGAGACCGCGCCCGATCGCGCGCCGGACCTTTCGAACGCGCTTGGCGACACGCCGCAGCAGTGATAGAAGGCGCCCAGGAACCGGGCGATCTCATCCCCGCCCGTTTCCGCATTTCAGCCGGCCCTAGCCGGCGATGCGGCGACGGGACACGGGATGACGGTATCGACGGCCTATAACGGCCCACAGATCAGCCTTTGCGACGGGAGCACCACCAGCTTCCCAGTTGCCTTCCAGTATGCTGCGGCCTCGGAACTGATCGTCGAGCTGATCGACGCGGTGACCGGCGACATTGTGCAGCTGGTGGAAGGCGCCGACTATACCCGGTCGGGCGACGGCATGTCCGCGCCGACTGCCATCACCACGCTGACCACCTATCCGGCGGGCAAGAGCATCCAGCGCAGGCGCTCGACGCCGCTGACGCAGACGCTGTTGGCGCCGCCCAACTCGCTTCCGCAATCCGCGCTGATGGAGCGCGCCTGGGATCGCGCGATCCTGGCGTTGCAGGAAGTGGTGTCCCGCGTGAACGTGGCGATCGCCACCATCGCCCGCACCTGGCAGCCACCGGCCAATAGCACCTATGCCGGCAAATATCCCGTGGTGGGGCCCAACGGCGAATTGCTGTACGCCTCCGGGACCGGCGCGGACACGGGTCTGCGTACCGACCTAGCCAGCCAAAGCGGTACCAGCTTCGTCGGTTGGAAGCGCGCGAAGACCGGCGCGATCGTGCGAAGCGTGGGCGACGTTCTGGTCGATCAGGCTTCGATCATGGATTTCATCGTGCCGCAGGTCGAGCGCGACAAAATCCGCGCGGGGACGTCGGTTGCGGATATGTCGCCCTATTTTGCGGCGGCGGCGGCCGCCAACATTCCGATCGTGTTCCCGGCCGGCAGCTACCACCTCGGCGGATCGGTGCTCTTCAACAAGCGCGTTACCTTCCTGCCTGGCGCGAAGATCTATCGCGATAGTGGCGGTGCGATCGGTTTTGCGGGCGGCATAGACGCGCCGTGCGAGCAGATCTTCTACGGGTTCAAATACCCCGAACTCGATATCAATGCAGATCTTACTCCGTGGGGCTGGGTTGATTGGTTCGGCACAGACGCCGATGCGCTTGAGACCGCGCCCTCCATCTTCAAAGAAGTTCGGCTAGCGATGCACGACTATGTCGTCACGCGCACGGTCATCTGGAACCATCGCTTTCGGAAGATATCGGGCGGCTGGGGTAGCGCCGAGGGCACTTTCGGGACGCGCATCGTCCTGACCGGGGCTGCGGCGGCGACGCAGCCGGTCGTGCAGGTTGGTTCGGGCCTGACGAACGGCAACGTCGCGGCCGATACTGCGCGGCGCCTGGTCGTCGAACGGATCAACACCTATCGCGATGGCGTCGTTCAACCGGCCGTCACCAACCGCCGCGAAGATGCTGTTCCCGGCTGGGAGGTGAAGGGCTGGTATGAAGGCCGCATGGTGGAGTGCTTCGATTTCGGTAGCCCGATCCACTATCGTGTCAGCGGCACTTGCGCCTGTGTGATGGAGAAATGCCGCGGCGTCCGCCCTTATGTGGGTGCGTCGAACGGCCATCCCGATTTTTATACCGCCTTTGCCGTGGGTGGATACTCGACTTCCTGGGGCTTCATCGGCGCAAATGCCTCCATCCGCCTGATCCAGTGCGAGACGGCCGGCGGCGTCGGGGACACCCGAGTAGGCCTCTATCTCTATGGCCTCATGGGCGACACGTGGGTCGAGAAGTTCGAGATGTCGCAGCTCGAATACGGGATCCTCATCGATGGTGCCGCGAAGGGCACCTCGACCGCACTGACCGCGCAGGATGCGCATCAGGACGTGATGATCCAGCAGCCGGTATTGGATGCCTGCCGCACGAACTGCATTCGCGTACAGCAGATAAATACGGGCGGGCAGATCAATATCAGCGATGTATATGCGGCGCTCTCTCAGCCCGGCGCGGTCGTATATATCGAGGATGTAAAGGGTGCGGTAAGTATAGACAGCGGGCAGATACTCGGAGATGCGTCCAAAACCATCACAGGTATCTTCGCGACGGCTGCGCATATGTTGCACGTATCCCGCTCGGTGAAGATTAAGAACTGCACCATCGGTATTCAGGCCATCGGCTCGGACACGCTCTCGATTGAAGCATCCGTAGTACGCACGGCAGCTGGAGGCAATGCAGCGGTCGATCTGCAGAACGTGACGCGCAGCATCATCGCCCCCCTCCAGAACGGCGATACCGGAACGTGGACCTATGGGGTCACCATGGATGCTGCGTGCGGGTACAACTCGGTCGACGGCACCGGGATCGGCTTCGGCTCCTTTGTGTCGATGACGGCTGCGAACAAGGTTCGCTTCAACGGTGGCGATGCCCGCACCGCCTTCGGCTCCAACCTGCTGACGGGCAACCCAGCATGAGCACGGTCGCCGATTTCGCCACGGCAGCGATCAGCGCCACGGCGGGTGTCGTCGGAACCCTGATCATCCGGCGCGGGCAGGGTCGCGACACGGATCGCACGGTCGACGCGCAGCTCGAGGAGCATCGCGACGGAATGATGCTGGATCTGCTGCGCGCCGCGCGGGAGGAGCGCGCCGCGATGCAGGCCGATCTGGAGCGGTGGCGCGCCATCGCCGCCCATCTCGACGACTTCGATCTGGCGCTGAGCCATATCGAGGCGCTGCTGGCCGCTGAGACCGAAAACGAGCGCGCCAGCGTCGCCCGGTCTGCCCACGCCTTCCTTGGGCGCATCGAAGTCAAGCGCCGTGCGCAGCAGCAGGTGCGTGCCGAGGCGCAGCTGGGCGTGAGTGTCGCCGGGCTCAACGAACAAGCAAAGAAGGGAAGCTGAGATGGCTACCGTACAGATCAACCTTGGCCTGGTGACGGCGCTTACCCTGAACGGCGCGGACCTGCCGATCTTCGACAGCGTCGACGCGCAGGCGGAGACGTTGGACAGCACCGCCGGTAACGTCGTCGCGAGCAAAACGGGCAAGCGCGGCTATGTGTGGTGCATCACCGCGCTGGATGCGATCTGGGTGAAGTTCGGCGCGGCGCCGATCGCTACTTCGGGCGATGGCTGGCTGATCGGCGCAGGCCAGACTCGTACGTTCAAGGTGACGGCCGACGGCGAGAAGGTCGCCATCAAGGCGGCCGGCTGATGGATGCGATCTCCCTTGCCGGGAATGGCGGCGGCGGCGGCGCCGGTGTCCGCGTCCGCAACGTCACCGTGCCCGCCGGCGCGACGGGGCGGCAGGTGAACCTGCAGCACCTGCTCGGCAGCAGCTCGACCTTCTCGCTCCTGAGCGGCACGAACGCCAATATCCAGCTCAACAACGGGGATGGCCTAGCACTGACCGCCGGGCTGGCCGCGGGCGCGACGCAGACCGCGATCGTGCAGGAGATGGTCGGCAGCGGCGCAACCTTCCGGCAGGCGGCCTATGCGCTCAACTGCACCGGCGCGCCCGTTGCCCCCTCGGTCCCGGCTGTCACGCCCACCGGCGGGGATGGCCAGATCTCGGTTGCCTGGGTCGATGGCAGCAACGGCGGATCGCCGATCAGCTCGCACAATATCTACCTTGATGGCGTGCTGATCGCGAGCCCAACGGGCGCCTCCCCCTATGTGATCACCGGCCTGGCCAACGGCACGCCCTACTCCGTGCAGGTCTCGGCCGTGAACGGCGTTGACGAGGGCGCGCGTTCGTCCCCGCAGAGCGTCACCCCATCGGCCGCGCCGGTCGCCGGCGGCATCCTCGCCCTCGCGTCGATGAACAGCACGCTCACCACCGACAGCGGCGCCGCGCCCGACGTTACCGGCTTCGTCGTCGGGATCACGTTCAAGGGCATGGGCCGCCGACACCCGATCAACGATCCGGCATTCGACGCCAGCAAGGTGACGCTGACCGTTCAAGACCCGGGCTTCGACGATGTCGGCGGGGTCATCACCCCCGTCACGCGCACCCGCACGGTGAAGGGCACGCTGCCCCTCAAGTGCCCATGGCCGCAGCCCTGGACGGCGCTGGGCTCGACCGTGCCCGCCCGATCCTATTGCTGGGGCATGGCTGGCGGCTTCCGCCGCGCCTATTACACCGAGCTGGGGGGCACCAAGGGTGCGACCGCGCCGACGCACTCCGTCGACGGCCAGACCGTATCCGACGGTGGCGTGCTGTGGACGCTGATTCCGCTCAGCCAGAACACCGGCTATGTCGAGAAGGTCTCGGGCAGCGATGTGACCGTCTATGTGGTGCTCGATATGCCGCTCTTTGCGGGTTCGACCATCACGGGCATCAGCATCGGCGCGGGTGCGTATGTCGTCGGCAGCACATCGTCGCTCGCGACTACCGGCGCGGGCGTGTCCGTCACGAACAATTCACAGCTGCCCTATCCCTCTGTCATCTTGAACGTCATCACGCCGCCGCACCAGCGCTCGACGGGAACGATGCGCGTCGAAGTGGCCGCGGATCATGGATGGGGCATCCATATCGGGGGCGGGCGGCCGATCGTCGGCATTCGCGCAACTGCGTGGGATATGTCCCGCACGAACAGCGTCACCTTGCCCGATATCGTCTCGACCGAGCTATCGACGCAGTATACCACGTCCAGCCCCGGCGGGTGCGCCGTTGAGGTGTTCGCGCCGACTGCAAACACGGCACCGCTTCCGCAAGGCGATAGCTTTTTCGAGTTTGTGGCATACCCATGGTTGGGTCTCCCGTTCAGCACCCGCTACGATGGCGAGGGCGCGGACTGGCGCGGCAATCAGAACTATCCGATGGCGGGCACGATCGTCCGCAACGGCTCGGGCTATTACCAGCTGAAGACGCCCGGCACCTCGGCCGCGTCCGGTGGCCCGACCGGCACGACCCTGTCGGCGGATATCACCGATGGCACATGCGTCTGGAATTACATCGGCGCCGACAACCTGATCGTGAACAGCCGTAACATTCAGGCGCGCTGGCATTTCTACAACGATCCATCGAACCTCTATAAGATCGGGTATTGCTTCGTCGATCCGTCGGGAACGGCGACGGGCACGACGGGCGTCTTCTCGACCTTCGCAGCGGCCGATGCGGCCAAGGGCACGCTCTCCAACTGCTATGCCAATATCGCCGCGGCGGAGACGGCGCTGGCGAGCTACCACGGCACTGCCGGCGGCGGGCTGACCACGCACAGCGACTCGGGTGGCGGGCGAGCCTTTCTGAAGCCCGGCACCCATGCTGGCTTCGGAACCGCGATGGGCTCCAGAACCCGCGGGAGCGTGTGGTTCTATGTCCAGGCCGACCCATCTGCGACCCCGGGCACCGTCATCTTCGGCAATGGCCCGGTGAAGGCCGGACACCCGCGCATGTGGTTCGGCGATGGCATCTATGCCACCGCAACCGCGACGGGCGCCGCCAATATCTTCTTCGATCGCGCGGCGGACAGCACCGCCGGCCTTGTGAAGCAGGCGACGGGCGAGCTGGTGATCAGCGGCATGACCTACACGCCGTTCGATGCCACCTTCGGCATCCAGTGGCGCAACGGCTGGGTGTGGTTGCTCAACAACACCTATTCGGTCGCAGCCAACATCGGCGATCCGAAGCAGCAGCAGTATGGCCACGCACTTGTGGCAGGCAACAATCTGCAGGGCCCCCTCGGCCAGGTCGCCGTTCCGAACTTCATTGGCAACACGCTGTTCTGCCTCACCGCAATTCGCGATTTCTCGGCGCCCACCGTGCCGGTGATGTTCACGATGCACCTCGATAACCGGATTTATGGGCCGATCACCTCGCCGGCCGGTGTGCTGGTGTTCACGCTCGCCTACAATGCCGGCGGGAATTACGGCTATCCGACGCTCGGCTACTCGATGCGCGGGAACCTGATCAAGTCGTCCAACTATGGCGGCTGCAAGGTCGCGCAGATTGCGGCAGATGGACTGGCGGTGCCAAGTTCGAACGTGGTCATCACGTACAACTCCGGCATCGGGCAGCGCTACAACCGAGCCTATAATGACAGCAACGCTATGCTCCACACCAACTGGTATCAGGGGTTCAACCTCTGGACCTCTTGGAATACTGTGTGGGACAGCACGGGGCACGGCTCGAACGGGCCCGATCCCAGCCGCTGCCAGAACTATTGGGTCGTTTATGATGTGGCCTCGGCCTACAACGTCAGCCTGAACGGCTCTGAATCCGGCACTGCTCCGGCGATCAACAGCTATTCGGGCATGCGCGTGGCGCCGACCTCGGCGCCCTATGCCCTGGGCGGTTCCATCACCTTCGCATCGCAGTTCGTAAACGACACCACCGATGTGACCAGCTCGGCCAACGTCTCGGAGACGCTCGGCGACTTCCGCCCGGTTGCGGGCTCGGTGATCGTCAATCGTGCAGCGATCCAGGCGAAGAAGTTCGACCTTCTCGGCGTGGCCCGGCGCCCCGACGGCAGCGGTGCCGTCGGCGCTTTTGAGCGCGCATCGTAACGGAGGGCATGGCATGGAACGCTCGGCCTTTTTCAACCGCCTCCGCCCGCTGAAAGCGGACGGGGAGTTTCAGCCCGCCGACGTGGTGGTGCTCGACAAGCTGGCGGACGAGCTGGGCATCGCCCGCCCGGCGCCGGCCGCGCCCGCGCCGCCGGCTCTGGCCTGCACCACGCTGACCGTGCGCATCGTGCTGGAAGTCGCCGAGCATGAGGCGATCGTGCCGGAGTGGTACAAGGACAGCAAGGGCGTCGGCACCTGGGCGATGGGTGTCACCGATGCCAGCGGGCACCGCGTCGGCCGCTACAAGGACAATCCGCAGCCGATCCGGCGTTGCCTGGAAGTATCGGTGTGGCTGCTGCGCCGGGGCTATCTGCCCGACGTGCTGAAGGCGTTCACTGTGCCGCTGAACGAAGCGCAGCTCGCCGCGGCGCTGAGCTGGCACTGGAACACCGGCGCGATCAAGACGAGCGACTGGCCCAAGCTGGTCAATCAGGGGCGGCATGCCGAGGCGCGGGCCTTCCTCGAAAGCCACTACCTCAACGGCGGCGACCTGGCCAAGCGGCGCAAGGCCGAGGCGGCGCTGTTCTGGGATGGCGCCTGGTCGAACGACGGCAAGACGACGATCTACGATGTCGCCAAGCCTTCCTACACCCCGAAATGGTCCAGCGCCCGCCGCGTCGATATCTCGGCCGACGTGGCGGCGGTGCTGGCGCAGGAGGTAGCATGAAGATCCTCGACAGACTGCACTGCGCGCCCGATCGCTTCTGGCTGTTCACGATCGCGGCCGGTGCGCTGGTCGTGCTGGCTGTGATCGTCATCCCGGTGGTGATCCGCGGCAAGATGCCGGAGGGCGCCGGCGAGCTGCTCGCCAGTACCGCGACCGGCCTGCTGCTGATTGTGCAGAAGGTGGTCGACGCGCAGCAGGCCCGCCGCCTGGCGGATCAGCTGGCGCGGTCGACGCCGCCGGCGGAGCCCGAAGCATGATCGCCCCGCTGATCGCGCTGGCGGCCCGCTGGGGCGTCGTGGAGCGTCTTCGCAGGCCAGTGGCATGGTTGATGGCTCTCGGGCTCGCCATCGTTCTCCTGGGCCTGTTCTGGGGCGGCTGGCGTGCCTTCGACTGGTTCAATGATCGGCAGGCCGTCCAGCGCGATCGAACTGCGGCGCAGGCGGAGATGGGGCAGCGGCAAATTCGGGCCGAGCGATCGGCCGGCGCAGCGCGCGACGCGCGCGACGCGGCTGCGCGGCAGCAGCAACAGGAACTAAAGGAGAAAGGTGATGCGGCACTACGCGATGGGCGCAGCCCTTGGGATGCTGTTGCTAACGAGTTGTAGCATGGGCGCTCGGCCGGTGGTGGCGCTGCCCGATCCGGCCGAGCTGGCGAAATGCCCGCAAGTCTATGCCAGCCTCGGCGCGCTGCCGAAGCTGGAAAGCTATCGCCTGGCGGTGCCGGCCACGGTTGCCCAGGCTGACGGCGCATCGGTGACCTTGCCGGCCGGAACCGAGCTGGTGCCCATGGGTGTGGTGCTGGCGCGCGAGGGCGTGACCTTCTCCTACGCCATGGCCGGCCGCGACTTGTGGCAGCGCTGCGCGTCCACCGTCCGCTATACCGTCGACTGGAGCGCGGAGATGGCCAAACCCAAATAGCGCGTTCCGACTTTCCTAGGGCTAAATGGCAAAGTCGGAATATTTGAGCAAGCTAAGTCTTTGAAAACATTAGAAGGCGATAGCCTCATAACCTGAAGGCCGCAGGTTCAAATCCTGCCCCCGCAACCAATCCCACACATGCCAAACCGCTTCAGGAACCCCTGAGGCGGTTTTTCTGTGCCTGTTCGCCATGGCTTATCCCCGAGTCGCGTCATCTCAGATGGTGAACCGCGCCGGGTTTGTCGGAGGCCCCAACTCCTGAGAGGAAGGGCCTATGACGAGCAAGACGACGAACAAGTTCTCGCCTGAGGTTCGCACG
>NZ_JAATJB010000022.1 GCF_011927635.1 Sphingomonas trueperi | reverse complement strand
GATCGGCTCCGCTACGCTACGCCTCCCGCCCAGGCTGGCATCACAGGCGCGCATCAACTAACTATGCAACCGGACCAGTCGTCGCAGGCAGTCCACATCCGGATCAGGGCATGAAGCAAATGGCAGAAATTTTCCGTCCCGTAGACCTCAGCCACGGTTCGAGTATCCGGCGTCTCGCGGCTAGCGAGATATTGATCGAGGCTCGTGGCGATGTCCGTCATGAACCGATGCGCTCCATCCCTTGCCGGGCCGGCGATGGCGCTCGGTCAAATCATCGCTCGACAGCCGATTGCCCAGTCAGATACTATACCGCCGAAAATAAATCCGGTCGCTTCGTGAAATAGTCAAGCTGGCAATGCCCGTTCGGGCGCGCCGCAAGAAGGACGACGCTGTGGCGGAAGCTTCCAGAAGTCGGACGGACGTACTTCTCGTCAGCATGCCTTTCGGCATGCTCCACAGTCCGTCGCTGGCGCTCGGCATCCTCCAGGCCCGGCTTGAGGATGCCGGGATCACGACGCAATGCCGCCATTTCACCGTCGATTACGCAGCTCGGATCGGCAAAGTGGCATATGAGCGCATTGCCGGCGGGTTCCCCAGCACGACATCCTTGCTCGGCGAGTGGATCTTCAGTCACGCGCTGAATCCCCGTTCCGCCGAGGAGCAGGCCGCCTACCTGCAGCAGGTCTTTGATTCGCCTGGCGGGGATACGCAAGAGGCCGGGCCTTCTGCATCGCGCGTCCTGGAGCGCGAGTTGCGGCTGAAGATGATCGAGCAGATCTTGCGGCTGGCCTCCGAGGCGGGCGAGTTCATCGAATTTGCGGCGCGCGACATTCTCGCAGCGAAGCCGCGCCTGGTGGGGCTGACCTCCATATTCGAGCAGAACCTGGCGTCGATCGCCCTGGCCCGGCGCCTGCGCGCCTTGGCGCCCGACCTCATCATTCTGCTGGGCGGCGCAAATTGCGAAGGCGAGATGGGCGCCGAACTTTCCCGCCAGTTTCCATTCATCGACCTGGTGGTATCGGGCGAAGCCGATCTGATCGTGACTCCGCTCGTGGCCGGCCTGCTCGAAGGGATTGCCTGGCCCGACAATCCCGCGCTCGTCGGGCTGGTCGAGCGGTCGGAGAGCGCCCCCAGGTTCATTCAGGCCCGGCTCGTTCGCGACATGAGCGGACAGCAGAGGCCTGATTTCAAGCCTTATTTCTCCGACCTTGCTCGGTACCCCGCGCTCGCGAAGCAACTGAAAGTAGAAATCCCGATGGAGGCCTCGCGCGGGTGTTGGTGGGGCGTGAAACACCATTGCACGTTTTGCGGCCTTAACGGTGCTTCGATGTCCTTCCGCAGCAAGTCGCCCGCGAACGTCTTGAACGACATTCGCTTTTACGTCGGAGCCTATCCCGATTGCGACATCTGCTTCGTCGACAACATCATGGATCGCGAATATTATCGCACGCTGTTGCCCGAACTGGCCCGGGCTGACAGCGGCACCAGCTTCTTTTTCGAGATCAAGAGCAATGTGAGCAAGGACGAGGTCCGAGCCCTGCGCGATGCAGGCGTCCGCCACATCCAGCCCGGTATCGAAAGCCTGAGCGATCCGGTGCTACGTCTGATGCGAAAGGGCGTCTCGGCCATCCAGAATCTGCAGTTGTTGAAGTGGTGCATGGAATTTGGCGTGCGGGTCGACTGGAATGTGCTGTGGGGCTTCCCCGGCGAGTCTCCCGAAGATTACGAAAAAATGGCGGAACTGATGCCTCTGTTGTGGCACCTCGAACCACCTGCGCGCGGGTCGCGCGTGCGCCTCGACCGGCACAGTCCCCACTTCACTGCCGCCGAGGCGTTCGGTTTTCGGCACCTTCGCCCATTTCCCAGCTATTTCCAGGTCTATGCGGGCTTGCCCAGACAGGCCGTGACGAACCTGGCCTTCTTCTTCGCGGCCGAGCACGACCTCGACCGGCACGTCGACACCTACACCAGCACGTTGCAACGGCAGATCGATCGATGGCGCAGCGCCCATCGGGAAAGCACGCTATTCTATCTCAAGGATGAAAGCAGCTTCGTGGTTCTCGATTCCCGCCGGGGGCGCTCGCATGCGCCAGGTCAAACGATCCGGGGGCTGGCTGCCAAAATCCTCGCGGAATGCGACAAGGGGCGCTCCCAGCACATGCTCGAGCGAGAATTGCCGGATTATTCGCCGGAGGAAATCGCACGCGAACTCACCGCGCTATGCGACCTCGGCCTGATGTGGTGCGACGGCAAGAGCTACCTGTCCTTGCCGGTCTGCCTGACCACGTATCTCGAGTCGCGCCCAAGCGAGCGCCTGCTCGACGGGATCGAGACATTGCTTGGAACGGTCTGAGGATTGGCGCGCGATTCCCCGCCGTTGCGCTTCGTGCAGGACGAGGAGCGTTTGCAATTTGAGGGCTTGCCCAGGCCTTGTGGATCACGGTCGATGAACGACGCTTCCCAATGTGAAACGCTCGTCCTGCTCTACGACGGGGAATGCCCGTTCTGCACCCATTATTGCGCGATGGCCGCGCTTGCGGCACGCGGGATCGCGGTAGAGTTGCACGATGCGCGCGAAGCAGCAAATCGAACACGATTTCCAGCGGCGTCGCGCTACGATCTCGATCGAGGTATGCTCGCCTTGTGGCGGGGCAAGGCATTTCACGGTGCGGACGCCATGAACCTGGTCGGGATACTGATCGAGGAATCACCCTGGAGCGGGTTGATGCAGCATCGCTGGCTCGCGTCGTTTTGCTATCCGGCGCTCAGGCTGGTACGCAACGCGGCCCTCGCTGTCCGGCGGGTTCCGCGCATTGGTGGACGATGACATTCCGCCGCAAGCGGCAGCTGCGCGAGCCGCGTTCGGCCGCCAGCGCTGCTCTCTTGCGCGTCCAGGGTATTCAAGCCGGGTTGCAGATGCCGATGATCGGGCCCGCTCTCGCCCTGCCTCCCGCAACATGACCGTCGAGCGAGGGACGCCTCCGCAATGCCCGAGCGCGCTACGCCTCGGACTTGGGCGTGGGCTGGCAGGCGCTGCACAGCGCGTCGAAGATTTGCCGGACCTGCGGGTCCGCGATCGAGTAGAGCCGGGATTGCTGGTCCGCCCGGACCGAGACCGCGCCGGCCTCGCGCAACAAGGCGAGGTGCTGCGAAACCGCGGACTGCGCTAGGCCGGTCACTTCGATCAGTTCGCCGACCGAGGCCTCGCCTTCGGACATCCGGCACAGCATCACCAGCCGCGCCGGGTTCGCCATCGTGCGCAGATTGCGCGCAAGCCCCTCGGCCTGATCGCGCATCTGCTCGATCGTCATATCCTTCATGCGTGCGACACCTTCGTTATGGGCCGACCATCCTCGCGCAGCACCACATAGATGGCGGGGATGACGAGGACGGTCAGCAGCGTCGACGATGCCAAGCCGAACAGCAGCGAAATCGCAAGCCCCTGGAAGATCGGGTCGGTCAGGATCACCGCCGCGCCGATCATCGCCGCCGCCGCGGTCAGCACGATCGGCTTGAAGCGGATCATCCCTGCCTCCAGCAGCGTATCGCGCAGCGACTTGTCCTCGGTCCGGGCATGGCGAATGAAATCGACCAACAGGATCGAGTTCCGCACGATGATGCCGGCCAGCGCGATAAAGCCGATCATCGACGTCGCGGTGAACGGCGCACCGAACAGCATGTGCCCGGCGACGATGCCCACCAGGGTCAGCGGGATCGGCGTGAGGATCACCAGCGGCAGCTTGAAGTTGCCGAACTGGGCGACGACCAGCACATAGATCGCCAGCAGCGCCACCATGAACGCCGCGCCCATGTCGCGGAAGGTGACCCAGGTGATCTCCCACTCGCCGTCCCACAGCAGCGACGGACGGCTTTCGTCCTCGGGCTGGCCGTTGAGGCGGATCTCGGGCTTCTGCAGTCCCTGCGCGGCCCAGTCGTGCCGGGCGATGGCGTCGTCCACCGCGAGCATGCCGTAGATCGGCGCTTCGTAGCGGCCCGCCAGCTCGGCGGTGACCATCGTCGCGCCGCGACCGTCGCGGCGATACAGATTGGGCTCGGCCTGCTCCATCCGCGCATCGACCAGTTCGCCGAGCGGCAGCAGCTGCGGGCGTCCGGCGGCTTGCGTCACCGCAACGGGCGTCGCGGCAAGCGCCTGGCTCCAGCTGCGCTGCGCCTGATCGAGCCCGATCTGGATCGGCAGCGGATCGCGGCCGTCGCCCTGCGGCGCGTAGCCGGCCACCATGTCGCCCATCAGCGCGCCGATCGAGTCGAACAGCTGACGCTCGGACAGGCCATAATGGTCGAGCCGGTCGCGCTGGGACACCAACCGCAACTCGGGCGCAGGCTGGCCGAAGCTGTTGTCGACATCGACGAGGAACGGCACCGAGTTGAACAGCTTTTCCACTTGCAAGGCCGTCGCGCGGCGGGTGGCTTCGTCCGGCCCGTAGATCTCGGCGAGCAGCGTCGCCATCACCGGCGGCCCCGGCGGGGTCTCGACCACCTTGATCGAGCTCCCCGCAGGCAGCGCCAGCGCCTTGAGCTTCTCGCGCAGCGCCACGGCAATGGCATGGCTGGCGCGGGCACGGTCCTCCTTGGGCGCGAGGGTGAGCATCACATCGCCCATCCAGGGCTTCGCGCGCAGGAAATAGTGGCGGACCAGCCCGTTGAAGTTGAACGGCGCCGAGGTGCCGGCATAGGCCTCCATCGCGGTCACCTCGGGCACGGTGCGGGCAATCGCCGCGGCCTGCTCCAGCACGCGCGAGGTCGCCTCCAGGCTGGTGCCCTCGGGCATGTCGACGACGAGCTGAACTTCGGACTTGTTGTCGAAGGGCAGCAGCTTCACCGTCACCGCCTTGAAGTAGAACATCGAGCAGGCAAGCAGGGTCGCCACGCCGACCGCGATCAGGAAATTGCGCGCGCTCGCCCGGCTGCGGATCACCCGCGCGGCGACGCGGCCGTAGAGCGCGCCGAGCTTGCCGCCCTGCGCGTCGTGGTGCCCGCCGCCCTCCGCCAGCGTCTTGCGCGCGAAGCGGATCATCAGCCACGGCGCGATGATCACCGCAACGAAGAAGGAAAACACCATCGCCGCCGAGGCGTTGATCGGAATGGGCGCCATGTACGGCCCCATCAGCCCCGAGACGAACAGCATCGGCAGCAGCGCCGCCACCACGGTCAGCGTCGCGACGATGGTGGGATTGCCCACCTCCGCCACCGCGTCCACCGCCGCATCCACCCGGCTGCGCCCGTCGCCCATTGCCCAGTGGCGCGCGATATTCTCGATCATCACGATCGCATCGTCGACCAGGATGCCGATCGAGAAGATCAGCGCGAACAGGCTCACCCGGTTGATCGTGAAGCCCATCAGGTTCGATGCGAACATCGTCAGCAGGATGGTGGTGGGAATGACGATCGCGGTCACCCCCGCCTCGCGCCAGCCGATCGCGAAGCCGATCAGCAGCACGATCGATCCGGTGGCGAGCGCCAGGTGGAACAGCAGTTCATTGGCCTTGCTGTTGGCGGTCTCGCCATAGTTGCGGGTGACGGCCACCTGCACGGTGTTCGGGATCAGGCTGCCTTCCAGCGCATGGACGCGCTGGACGATCGCGCTGGATACGGTGACGGCATTGGCACCGGCTCGCTTGGCGATGGCGAGGCTGACGGCGGGGGCATTCGCCCAGCCGTCGCCATTTCGCCACCAGCGCCAGGCGCGCGCCTGGTCCTCGGTCGGCGCCTGGGTGACGCTGGCCACGTCGCGCAGATAGACCGGCGCGCCGCTTACCGAGCGCACCACCAGCGCGCCGACCTGATCGGCGGTTGCCAGCGTCCGCCCAGCGATCAGCTGGGCCGACTGGCCGCCCTCCCGCACGCTGCCGGCGGGGAAGCTGCGGTTGGCCTGCGAGGCGGCCTCGATCACGCTCTGCAGCGGCACCTGCTGCGCCGCGAGCCGAGCGGGATCGGGGGCGATGCGGATGGCCTCGCGCTGGCCGCCGACCAGGAAGGTCAGGCCGACATTGTCGACCTTGGCGATCTCGGTCCGCAAGCGGCTGGCGAGTTCGTACAGGGTCTGGTCGTTCCACTGGCCCGGCGCGCCCGCCTTGGGCGTCAGCGTCAGCACCACGATCGGCACGTCGTTGATGCCGCGCACCGTCACCTGCGGCGCCGGAATGCCGACGGGGATTCGGTCGATGTTCGCCTTGATCTTCTCGTCGACCCGCGTCGCCGCATCCTCGGGCCGCGAGCCGACCAGGAAGCGCGCCGTCACCAGCACCCCGCCCGATTCCGCCTGGGTATAGACATGCTCGACGCCGTCGACCGACTTGACGATCGTCTCCAGCGGCTTGCCGACCAGCTCCACCGCGTCGCTCGCCGAAAGCCCCGGCGCGGCGACGCGAATGTCGACCATCGGCACGCTGATCTGCGGCTCTTCCTCGCGCGGGATCGTCATCGTTGCGATCAGGCCGACCAGGATCGCCGCGAGCAGCGCCAGCGGCGTCAGCGGCGAGCCGATAAAGGCACGGGCGAGCCGGCCGGAAATCCCGAGGCTCACTTGCCGCCCCCGATCGCCAGCCGGTCGCCCGGATAGACGCCCGACAGGATTTCCACCTGCGCCGGATCGGCCACCGGCGCGGTCTGCACGGGCACGGTAGCGGTGGTGCCGTCGGCAGCGACCAGCGTCACGCTGTCGACGCCGAACCGGGTCGTCACCGCCTTGCGCGGCACCACCAGCGCCTGCCGGCTGCCCGCTGCTACCTTGGCGGCGACACGGCGGCCGATCAGCCGGTCGTCGATGCCCGGCATCGCGACATCGGCGAGCACCTGCCCGCCCTGCACCGCCGGATAGATCTTCGTCACGCTGCCCCGCACGGGCGCTGCATCGAGCGTCGCCAGCACCGCTGCGCCCGGCCGCACCGTCGCCGCCAGGCTCTCGGGCAGCTCGAGCCGGAGCAGCGGTTGGCCGTCGGCGATCGTGGCGATCACCATACCCGGTGCCACCGCCGATCCGGCCGGGATCGGCGCGAGCAGCACCCGGCCGCTGGCGGGCGCGACGATCGCGCCCTGCCCCGCCACCGCGTTCACCGCCGCCTGCTGCGCCCGCGACGCGCGGATCTGCGCCTCGGCGGCGCGGGCGCCCGCCTGTGCCTGGTCGAGCCGCGCCTTGGCGTAGACGCCATTGTCATAGAGGAAGCGCGTGCGCGAAAGCTCTGCCTGGGCATTGGCCGCTTGCGCCTCGGCCGCTGCCGCCTGCGCCGCATAGGCCCCGCTCTGCGGGCCGAGCTGGCTGTCGACGATGCGGCCAAGCAGTTGCCCCTTGGTGACCCGGTCGCCCTCCTGCACGAGGAGCGTGGTGAGAATGCCAGGGATGCGCGCGAGCGCCTGCGCCTGCCGGATCGTGCCGATGCTGGCGCTCACCGAACGCCAGTCGGGCACCGCCCCGCGCGCCACCGTCACCATGGGTCCGGCATAGCGGGCGGACGCTGCCGGCGGTGCCGAAGCCTCGCCGCCACAGGCCGCCAGGGGCACCGCGACCGACAAGGCCCAGGGGAGCAGACGCGCGCGCACCGTCAGGCGCCCCGCACCAGCGGAAAGCCCGCGGCGGTCCAGGCATTCACCCCGCCGGCAAGGTGCGTATCCACTGCCGCCTGCGCCGCCGCGCACCGATCGAGTGCCATCGCCGAGCGCTTGCCGCCCAGGCAATGGAGCACCAGCGTCTTCTCGCCTGCCTGCGGCAGCGCCGCCGCATCGAATCGTGAAAGCGGCAGGTTGACCGCGCCGGCGACGTGCCCAGCCGCGAATTCATCTGGCTCGCGCACATCGACCACCAGTGCCGACTCGGCATCGAGCATCGCCTTCAGCTCCGCTGCCTTCACTTCCCGCATCACCCGCCTCCGTCCGAAACCAAACATCGCACCCTCCATTTGCACTTGCTAATATGATATATTGCGTATATTAGTCAAGAACAATGTAGGAGAGCAGGCCATGGGCGACTCACAAATCGTGGTGCTCGGCGCGGGACTGGGAGGCACGATCGCCGCCTATGAGATCCGCGCCGCACTCAAGGGCAAGGCGCAGGTGACGGTCCTCAACAAGGGCGACGATTACTGGTTCGTGCCCTCGAACCCATGGGTGGCCGTTGGGTGGCGCGAGCCCGAGGCGATCCGGGTGCATCTGCCGCCGGCGATGGCCCGGCACGGCATCGCCTATTCCGGCGTCGGCGCCGCCAAGGTCCATCCAGAGGAGAACCGCGTCGAACTGCTCGACGGCAGCTCGATCAGCTATGACTATCTGGTCATCGCCACCGGGCCCGAACTCGCCTTCGACGAGATCCCAGGCTTCGGTCCCGCCGGCCATACCCAGTCGGTCTGCCAGACCGATCACGCCAAGCGCGCGCACGATGCCTTCGAGGAACTCTGTGCCAATCCGCGGCCGATCGTGGTCGGCGCAGCGCAGGGCGCGTCCTGCTACGGCCCAGCCTATGAGATGGCGATGGTGCTCGATACCGAGCTCAAGCGCCGCAACATCCGCGACCGCGTGCCGATGACGTTCGTCACCCCCGAACCCTATATCGGCCATCTCGGCCTGGACGGCGTCGGCGACACCAAGTCGCTGCTCGAAAGCGAGATGCGCAACCGCCACATCAAGTGGCTCACCAACACGCGCGTGAAAGGCGTCGAGGACGGCGTGCTTCATGCCGAGGAAGTCAACGAGGACGGCTCGCTCAAGAAGGCGCATGATCTCGATTTCGGCTGGGCGATGCTGCTGCCGGCCTTTCGCGGCGTCGATGCGGTGCAGGGCATCGCCGGGCTCAGCAACCCGCGCGGCTTCATCCTGACCGACAAGCACCAGCGCAACCCGGCCTATCCCAATATCTTCGCGCTCGGCGTGTGCATCGCCATCCCGCCGACCGGGCCGACGCCGCTGCCCGTGGGCGTGCCCAAGACCGGCTTCATGATCGAAAGCATGGTGACGGCGATCGCCCAGAACCTGAAGCAGCTCCACGACGGCGAGGAGCCCAGCCACGAGGCGACGTGGAACGCGATCTGCCTCGCCGATTTCGGCGATGGCGGCGTCGCCTTCGTCGCCAAGCCGCAGATCCCGCCGCGCAACACCAACTGGTCCGCGCACGGCAAATGGGTGCACCTCGCCAAGATCGGCTTCGAGAAATACTTCCTCCGCAAGGTGCGCCGCGGGGAAAGCGAACCCTTTTACGAAAGCCTCGCCCTGCATGTGCTCGGTGTGAAGAAACTGCGCCTCGGAACAGGAGCTCGTCCATGACCCTCGATTCTGCCGTGCTCGCCTTTGCGGGCTGTGTCGTGCTGCTCAGCGCCACGCTGTCGCTGACCGTGCATCCCTGGTGGATCGCGCTGACGCTGTTCGCCGGTGCGAACATGCTCCAGGCCGCGTTCACCGGCTTCTGCCCGGCGGCGATGGTATTCAAGGGGCTCGGCGTGCGGCCGGGAACGGTGTTCCGGTGATCCGCCGTGGCGCCCTGCTGCTGGGGCTTGCGCTGGGTGCGGCGCTGCCCGCCCAGGCCCAGTCGCTCGACGCGGTGATCGCCGCCGCGCTCGACCATGCCCCGGAACTCGCCGCCGCGCGGGCGCGCGAGGCAAGCGCCGGCGCCCGGCTCGACCAGGCCCGTGCCGAGCGGATGCCGGTGGTGACGCTGCAGGGCCAGGTCGCCGCCGGGCGGATCGATCCCCAGGGCTTTTTCGGCCTCCGCGCGGACAATGTGAACCCGCGCTCGGCGCAGCTCGGCACCGAGCTGCCGCTGTTCACCGGCGGACGCACCACCGCCGCCACCGCCCAGGCCCGCGCGGGCTTGGCGGCAGCCCAGGCGGGCAGCGACGCCGTGGCGCTGGAGCTGCGCGTAGCGGTGGTCCGCGCCTATGCAGGTGCCGTTGCGGCGCGGGAGAATGCGAATAGCTATGGCCGGATGGTCGCCACGCTCGCGGAGATCCGCCGCCAGGCCGGGCTGCGATTCCAGTCGGGCGCGGGCACCAGCACCGAGGTCGCCCAGGCCGAAGCCCGCATCGCCGAGGCCGAAGCGGCGCGTGCCGCGGCGCTCGGCCAGGAACAGGTTGCTCTCGCCACGCTGGCGTCGCTCACCGGCATGCCGGTCCAGCCGGATGCCACCCTCGCGCCACCGCCGCCCCCTGCCCTCGCGCGCGCCGCTGCCGTCGAGCAGGCGCTGGCCCATAACCCGGCGCTGGCCGCCGCCCGCCGGATGGCCGAGATGGCCGACGCCGGCGTCCGCGCCGCGCGGGCGGAACGCCTGCCGGTGGTGGGCGCCTATGCCGAGGCCGCGACCGTGCGCGACCAGTTTTTCCCAGGCTACAAGGCCGACACCGCCAGCATCGGCCTGCGCGCGCGCTGGACGCTGTTCGATGGCGGGCGGACGAGCGCCCGGCAACGGGGCGCGGAAGCCGATCGCGCCGAACGCGAGGCGCAGACACGCGCCACCGCCGCGATGGTCGAGCGCCAGACGATCGGTGCCTACGAAGCGCTGAGGAGCGCCCGCGCCACCTATGACGCCGCGACCAAGCGCGTCACGGCCGCCGCCGCCGCGCTGCGCGGGGTTCGCCTCGAGGCGCAGACGGGCGCGCAACCGATGCTCGCCGTGCTCGACGCCGAACGCGAATCCGCCGCCGCCGAAGCCGCCCGAACCGAAGCCGCCGCCGACATGCAGGTCCAGGCCCAGGTGCTGACGAGCATGCTGGGGGGCTGACGCGGCCGCTGGCCGAACGGCTACCTGGCGGGAGCCCGCGTTCTGCCCCTCGTTGCAGCCTGGAGGCCCTGACGATGGTCCGCCTGCGCTGCGGGGCGATCACCGCCTCGCGTTGGAAATGGCGCGGCAAATTGCCACCTCGGACGGGGAGGTGCTGCATCGCGCAGTCGATCAAGCTTGGCGACGGCGCGGTGCCCCGAGCATCGATCCCGGAGCACCGACATTCCCGCCGTTCTTCGGCACGCTACCGAAAGCGTCAGGCTTCAGAGCCTGTGCCAAACGGCCCGAATGCGCTGCATCAGCGTCTCTTCCGGACGGGTCTTGCACGACCGCACGACGACGGGCGTCAGGCGATCGACGTCCTCGACATCGAAGATGATGTCCTCCGGCTTCTTCGCCCTGTTGTAGCCAACGGTGTAGGAGAGGACCTGCGGCTGCAGGCGGGTTTGCAGGCTGAGGATTCGCGGCAGGTGATCTTGTCGATCTGCTTGCCCTTAACCTCGGTACGGGTCGTCGTGATAACGCCTTGCTTGGCAGAGATGGACTGGGCAAGCGCCGGCACCGCGCCGACGGCGATCGCGGCAAGGCAAAGCGCTGCGCTGAACCTTTTCATCTTCGTTTCCTTCGCTTCAAAAGCATCCATGGGGGCCGGCATCACTTGCGCTGCAGGCACTCGTCCCGACGCTGCTTGCTGCACGGCGGATAGGTCTTTCGGGGCGCCGGCGGCGGAAAGGCTTCGGAGGGCGTCAAAGTCTGCGGCACGAAGTCGACCTTCGTGGCGGGCGTCACGGGACCGTCGATGGCGGGGGCTGCCGGCGCGTAGCCCCCCGGCGTCTCGACGGCGCGGAAGCCGCTCGCATCGGTGAAGCTGCGGTCCTGCTGGACCGTCTGCGCGCTCGCCTGGCCGGCGACGCCGAGGAGGGTGGCCGCAGCAGCGGCGAGGATCGTACGAATCATGGTTTACTCCGTCAGTTGCTCCACTGGAGCGATTTCCGATCAGCGGGGGAGCGTGGGGCGGCTGCGGCGCAGCCCGCCCCCCAGGTCGGCATCAGAAGCGCAGGCCCACGCCCGCGAGGATCTGGTTGCGGTGCACGTCGGCCGAATAGTGCGAGTAGCGATATTCTCCCGAAAGGTAGACGGCGCGGGTGATCGCATATTCGGCACCGACGCCCAGGCGATAGCCGTCGCCGTCGGTCGCACGGTCGACGTTGCCGGTGGACGCGCGCTCCAGCCGCGTGGAAAAGCGGGCGTTGCTGTAGCCGAACTTGCCATAGACCAGCAGCTTGGGGTTCAAGACATAGCCCAGGCGCCCGCCGACATAGAGGTCCCGGTCGGCTCGCTCGCACCGCCGGGCGCCGGCACCCGCCGTCGCATACGGGCGACATTCCGACTGCGTCGAGTCGGCGATCTCGACCTCCGGCCCCACGCGCAGATTGCCGCGCGCCAGATCATAGCCAAGCGAGGCACCATAGACGAAGCCGTCACCGGCGACCCGGCTGCCGCCGCCGACACGGCCCCAGCCGGCTTCCACGGGTTCTCGATCCGGGTGGCTCGCTCGAGGGCTGGCTGTATTTCCAGCACGTGCCGTCTTCGAAGAAGACCGTCGACTTCGATGCGGCGATCCATTCGGAACGTGGCGCAAGCATCGGCAAGCTGTCGATCCCCTACACCTTCGGGTCCTGAGTTGCATCGCCGGGAGTCAGTCAAATGGTAGAAGACAAGATAAAGCTCGTGCGCCGAAGTGCGCACTACTGGTACCTCACTTCCCTGCAAGGCGCATTGCTGATCCTCGTCGGCGTCACGACCCTGTTGTATCCGCTTGCGAGTACCTTTACGCTCGGCCTCTATTTCGGCTGCACGATGATCGCCTTTGGCGTGCTCTCCACGGTCAACAACCTGGGCGCAGCACGGCATAGGGGGCACGCGCTCGATCTCTTCATCGGCGGCATCTCGATCGCCGCCGGCTTGCTGGCCCTTCTGGATCCCTTCGCGGGCGCCTTCAGCCTTCTTTGGGCACTCGGGCTGTGGCTGGCGATCGGCGGCATCCTGAAGCTGACGACGGCGTTCCGCACCCCTGCCGAACGCTTCCCGCTCCTCCTCACCGGGATGGTCGACCTGGTGGTCGCCCTGATCATTGCGTGGGAATGGGAGACGCTCGGGGTTCCGCTCCTGAGCCTGCTGATCGCGGTAAGCCTCGTAGCCGGCGGATTGGCCTCCATCCGCATCTCCCTGCGGCTGCGCCGTCTGAGTCGCGGATTCGGCAGGCTAGGTCACGCATGAGGCACATGCGGCGGCTTCCTCGCCCGAAGCCGCCGCACCCAGACGGCGGAACGCGCGCCGACCAGATCCCCGGCCCTGGAAACACCAGACCGGCGCATTGAAGTTCTCGAACCAATGCACGGGCATATCATACGAACATATGATGGAACCCGCGGGGTCCATGGCCGAGTTTCGCCGTCGAGAACAAGCCAAGCCGATCCCGTCCAGCGCCTTCTGAACAATAGTCCGAAGCAGCCCAGACGCACCGGGCGCCCAGGTGCGCGATCCTAAGCACCCCCGAGGAAGGCTAACCCATGATGTGGACAGCATTATTCCTTTCGCGATTGCAATTTGCCGCGACGATTTCGTTTCATATCCTGTTCCCCGCGTTCACGGTCGGCCTCGCGGCCTGGCTGTGCGTGCTGGAGGGGATGTCGCTTGCGACCGGCCGCCCCGTCTATCAGCGGCTGTTCTGCTTTTGGCGCACGATCTTCGCCGTAGCCTTCGGGCTGGGCGTCGTCTCCGGCATCGTCATGGCCTTCCAGTTTGGCACCAACTGGAGCGAGCTGTCGCGCCAGACCGGCGCCATCCAGGGGCCGCTGCTCGTCTACGAGAGCTTCACCGCCTTCGCGCTGGAGAGCAGCTTCTTCGGCGTGCTGCTGTTCGGCCGCGGACGCGTGCCCGGATGGCTCTATTTCTTCTCCTGCCTGATGGTCGCGCTCGGTACCACCATGTCGTCCTTCTGGATCATGGTGAACAACAGCTGGATGCAAGCGCCGGTCGGCTTCGTCCGCGGGGCCGACGGGCTGTTCCTGCCGACCAGCTGGCGCGAAATCCTGTTCAGCCCGGTGGTGTGGGTGCGCTTCCCCCACATGCTGCTCGCCGCCTATATCACCACCGCCTTCTGCGTCGCCGCGCCCGGGGCCTGGCATCTCCTGCAGGGCCGGTTCCTGCCGGAAGCGCGGGTGATGCTGCGGATGGGCCTCGGTCTTGCGGCGGTGCTGGTGCCGGTGCAGCTGGGCATCGGCCACCTCGTCGGCGACTATGTCCATGATCGCCAGCCCGCCAAGTTCGCCGCGATCGAGGCACGCTGGCACGACGAGCAGCCCGCGTCCGAAGTGGTGATCGCCTGGCCCGACGAAAAGGCCGAGCGCAACCGCTACGCGCTCAGCATTCCCTATGCCGGCAGCCTGATCGGGTCGATGAGTCTCACCTCGCGCGAAGTGGGCCTGACCGACTGGAAGCGGCAGGACCGCCCGCCGGTCGCCATCCCCTTCTTCGCCTTCCGGGTGATGGTCGGCTGCGGCGTGCTGATGCTGGGCATCGCTTGGGGCGGGTGCCTGCTGATGGCGCGGCGCCGGCTGGAGCGCAGCCGCTGGCTGCTCTGGGCGACGGCCGCGTCCTTTCCGCTCGGCTTCATCGCCACGGTGACCGGCTGGTTCGTCGCCGAGGTCGGGCGCCAGCCCTGGTCGGTCTATGGCCAGTTGCGCACGGCGGAGGCGGTGACGCCCTTCCTCTCCACCCCTATGGTCGCGGCGACGCTGGTGATGTTCGCGCTGGTCTACACGGCGATCTTCGGCTTCGGCGTGCTCGTCCTCGCCCGACTGATCGCGCGCGGCCCGGCGGGCGAAGCCGAGCCGCAGCTCGGCGAGACCAACCCCAAGCGGCCGCTCTCGGTGCCGGTCGGCACGGCGCCCGCCCCGCAGGATCATCGTGTCGAGGAGCTGATCTGATGCTTACCTTCTGGCTCGGCGTGCTGGCGCTGTCGATCTTCCTCTACGTCACCCTGGACGGCTTCGATCTGGGCGTCGGCATGTTGCTGCCGATGGCCGGCAGCGAGCGCGAGCGGCGGGCGATGCTCGCGGCGGTGGCGCCGATGTGGGACGGCAACGAGACCTGGCTGGTCGTCAACGGCACGGTGCTGTTCGGCGTGTTCCCGCTGGTCTACGCCACCTTGCTCTCGGCGCTGTACCTGCCGCTGTTCGCGATGCTGGCGGCGCTGATCCTGCGCGGCGTCTCGTTCGAATATCGCGACAAGAGCGTCCGGTTTCGCGGCGTCTGGACCCATGCCTTTTTCGGCGGCTCGCTGGTGGCGAGCTTCATCCAGGGCGCGGCGGTCGGCGCGTTGGTCGAGGGGCTGCCGATCGTGGACGGGCGCTATGTCGGCGGTGCGTTCGGCTGGCTCTCCCCCTTTGCCCTGCTGTGCGGGGCGGGGCTGTGCCTCGGCTACATGCTGATGGGCGCCGGCTGGCTCGCCTACAAGACCCGGCTGGGCGTGCAGCGCCGCGCCTTCCGCCTGTTGCCGCGGCTGCTGATCGGCGTGCTGGCCTTCCTCGCGGCGGCCTTTGTCGCGGCGGTACGGCTGGACCTGCCGGTACTGGAGCGCTGGGCCGGGCATCCCGCGATGCTGATCGTGCCGGCGATCGGCGGCATTGCCGCGATCCTGCTGGCGGCGGGCGCGGCGCTGCGCCGCCCGTTGCTGCCCTTCCTGGCTGCAGTGCTGCTGTTCGCCTCGGCGTTCGGGACGCTGGCCCTCTCCTTCTACCCCTACATCATCCCCTACGCGATCACGGCTGCGCAGGCGGCGGCGCCGAGTAGCTCGCAGGCCTTCCTGTTCTGGGGCGCCGGCGTGGTGATCCTGCCGCTGACCCTGGCCTACACGCTGGCGGTCTATCTGCTGTTCAAGGGCCGGATCTCCCAGAGCGACCTGTATGGCGAACAGACCGAGCGCTAGCCCCACCATTTCAACATCGGCGGCGACCGCGTGCCCAAGGCGGTCTACCACGCCTGTGGCACTGTGAAGACGGCGCGTACACTGGTGAACGCCTCGGCGGGCCGCCTGCCCGGCCGGAAGCGCGATGCAACAGCGCGGGACGGCCCCGACCATCCGGCATGGCTGACGGTGATTGCCGTAGCGACGACCGCCGCGGCACTCGCGCGGCTGTTCGGCGCGGACAGCCCGGTGGTTGCCGCAGCGTTCCTGGCGGGCCTGATCAACACGGCCTTACGGCGAACGCTTCCGCGCTTGGGCGTCGCGCGACCGCGATCAGCGCCGTAATCAGCGGGCGATCGCCATCCTGCCGCTCCACCTCCTGCAGCTAGAGCATTTTCAAGTTGACCGTATACGGTCAACGACTCGGAAAATGCGGCAAACAAACATCTAGAGCGTCTTCACCCATGGTGAAAACGCTCTAAATCCGGCCCTGGGACACCGCGCGCATAATCCAAAGCTCCGCGTGGCATGCGCTTCGGCACGGATGCCAGCGAACAAGAGACCCTGAACGCTCTATGCGCGGCGCCGACAACACCACCCATTAGTATGATTATAAATCCCGGCAAGACTCCCATCTTCCGTTCGTCGGCGACCTTTTCGCCGTCATCGTCGCTCCACGATGCAACATTGCGAACCAACGGGAAATCGTCATGAACCTTACCCTTCCCTCGAAGAAGCCGAACCGGCGTGAGGTCCTGAAGGCAAGCAGCATCGTCGCGGCGGCCGTTTGCGGCGGGCAGGCGACGCTCCTGCACGCCCAGACCCTTGTACACGCTTCCAACGGAGAACATGCTATGAGCAGCGGCTATGTGAAGACACGCGACGGCACCGAGATTTTCTACAAGGACTGGGGCCCGCGGGATGCGCAGCCGATCATGTTCCATCATGGCTGGCCGCTGACGGCGGACGACTGGGACACGCAGATGCTGTTCTTCCTCGCCAACGGCTACCGCGTCGTTGCGCACGATCGGCGCGGACACGGGCGCTCGTCGCAAGTGTCGACCGGCAACGACATGGACCATTATGCCGCGGACGCCTTTGCCGTTGCCGAACATCTTGATCTGCGCAACGCCGTGCATATCGGCCATTCCACCGGCGGCGGTGAAGTCGCCCGCTACGTCGCCAAGTTCGGCCAGCCGCAAGGACGGGTCGCCAAGGCCGTGCTCGTCAGTTCGGTACCGCCGCTGATGCTGAAGACCGCCAACAATCCCGACGGAACGCCCCTTTCGGTGTTCGACGGCTATCGCGCGGCGCTCGCCGTGAACCGGGCGGCGTTCTACACCGCCGTCGCGTCCGGACCGTTCTACGGCTTCAACCGGCCGGGCGCGAAGGTCTCGCAGGCGGTGATCGACAATTGGTGGCGCCAGGGCATGATGGGGGGTGCCTTCGCCCAGTATGAAGGCATCAAGGCTTTTTCGGAGACCGACCAGACGGCGGACCTGAAGGCGATCCGCGTGCCCACCCTGGTGCTACAGGGCGATGATGACCAGGTCGTGCCCTATACCGATGCGTCGGAGCTGCAGATCAAGCTCCTCCCGCATGGCGAGATCAAGATCTACAAGAGCTTCCCGCACGGCATGCTCACGACGCATGCCGACGTGATCAACCTCGATCTGCTCGCCTTCATCCGGAAGTAACCCGGTCGGCCGACACCGGCGGAGGAGGACGTGACGTGCCGTCCTCCGCCGCATCTTGCGGACCTTAGGTGCCGCTGTACCGCCCGATGTTGGGATCCCGGACGCCGAGTTGCTCGGCCATGCGGACCAGATCGGCAAAGGACGGCGCCGCCATCTTGCGCATGACCTGGCCACGGTGGATCTTGACCGTGACCTCGCTTATCCCGAGCCGCGCCGCGATCTGCTTGTTCATCAGCCCGGCAACGACCAGCGCCATCACCTCGCGCTCCCGCGTGCTGAGCTGGCCGTAGCGCACTGCGATTTCGGCTACTTCGGCCGCATCCGCCATCTGGCGGCGATCGACCTCCAGCGCACGCGCCACCGCCGCCAGCAATTGCTCGGCCTCGAACGGCTTGGGAAGAAAGTCGATGGCGCCGGCGCGCATGGCCCGGACGGTCATGGGAATGTCGCCATGGCCGGTCATGAGCACGACGGGCGTGTTGTCGCCGCGCGCGCAAAGCACCTCCTGGAAATCCAGGCCATTCTCCCCGGACAGCTGGATGTCCAGCAGCAGGCAGGCGGGGGCCGCTGCTCGCGGATACGCGGCGTACTCGGCTGTACTGCCGTACAGGCGCACCACATGGCCCTCGGCGCGCAAAAGGCTGTCAAGCATGCGCCGCAGCTGGAGATCATCGTCGATGATGCTCACGATACCCTTCATGGCATTGGCGCTCGCGAACCGGAACGCAGGACATTGCCCGCTTTCCGGGCCGGGACGCATCTCTCGGTGACGGCCGCGCTGCCCCCCTCCGATCCGACCATTTCCCTGGCAAGCATGACTTCTCCCGAACGCAGCATCGCTTCGTCCGTGCTTCACCTGTCACCGGGGAGCAGCGCCATCATACAGATGTTTAGCGTCGGCGGCGCTGCTCGGATCGAGGCCGCCCGGCCACGCACCTGCGGGCGGAGATCGGGCGCTCGGCAGGCTTCGTAACACTCAAGTGTGATTGCGCGGATCCCATGCGCCTGTTGAAATCCGGCGAGACATTGGGAAGGATTTGCGATGCAGGCAGTGCATGCCTCGAGCCAGATGAGCGCCGTGCGTGGCCCGAAGAGCCTCGCCGGAGCGCGAGAGGACCAGCCTGTCGTGATCGTCATCGATGACGATGATCTGGTCCGGACGATGCTGCACAGCCTGTTGCGATCGGTGGGCTTCGCGACGCGCTGCTATGGCAGCCCGCAGGAAGCGCTGCATGCGCCGGCACCGGACGTGCCCGGCTGCATCGTGCTCGATGTCCGCATGCCGCAGATGAGCGGCTTCGAACTGCGCGAGCGGCTGAAGGAGCGCGGCTGGCACATTCCGATCATCTTCATGACCGGACACGGCGACATACCCATGTCGGTGAAGGCGATGAAGCAGGGCGCGATCGATTTCCTGCCAAAGCCCTTTCGCGACCAAGACATGATCGACGCCGTTGCGACGGCGATCAGCCGCGCCAGGGAGCATTGGGACGATCGCGAGCAGCACGCCGTGCTCCAGCAGCGCTGGCAGAAGCTCACGCCGCGCGAACGCGAGGTTTTGCAGGGCGTGACCCGAGGCCTGCTCAACAAGCAGATCGCCGCCGAGCTGGGGCTCGCCGAGATCACCGTCAAGCTCCACCGCGCCAGCATGCTGCGCAAGATGGGCGTGCGCACCGTGCCCGATCTGGTGCGCTCCTGGACCGCGCTGCAAAGCCGCACCCTTGCCTCGTAAGCCGCGTTGGCAAGCCCCGGCCGTGGGGCGTGACAGTTCTCGGCGCGCACTCGGGAGAACCCCTTGCAGAAGACTGTCATTGCCATCGTCGATGACGACCGGCTGGTCCTGGATGCGCTCGGCAGCCTGATTCGGTCGTGCGGATACGCCGCTGCGCTGTTCCCGTCCGCTACCGCATTCCTCGAGTCCGACCGGGAGGACGTCGCCTGCATCCTCTCCGATTATCAGATGCCCGTTGTCTCCGGCATCGCGCTCGCCCGCGAACTGCGCAAGACTGGCGATCGCACGCCCATCGTCCTGATGACGGCGTTCGCCCAGGACATCACCCGGGAGCAGGCGATGGCGGCAGGAATCGTCGAGGTGCTGGAAAAGCCATTGGAGGGCGAGCCCCTTCTGGCCGCAATCGAGCGCGCGTTGATCGCACTCTGACGCCCTCCCGCCAGCGCCGGTCTAGCGCACGGGGAGGGTGAGCCGAAAGACCGTCCCCTCGCCGCTCGTCGCGTCCAGCGTCAGGGTGCCGCCATGCACTTCGATGATCGACCGGCAGATCGCCAGCCCCATGCCCATGCCTTTGCCCTTGGTGGTATAGAGCGGCATGAAGATCTGATTGCGCACGGCCGGCGGAATGCCCGCGCCGGTATCGCGCACGATCACCTGCAGCGCGCCGTTCACGACGCCGGTACGAACCCAGACCCGCCTGTCTCCCTCCGGTTTCTCCGAAAGCGCGTCGAGTGCGTTGGTGATCAGGTTGAGCATCACCTGCTGCAGCTGCACGGGATCGCCGAGCACCTGCGCCTCGCCGCCATCGAGCTGGCAGGCCAGCGCGACGCCCTGCGCCTCGGCCTCCGTCTGCGTCATGCGGACCACCTCGCCGACCAACGGATCGAGCGCGAGCGGTGCGAGCGAGGCCTGGTCGCGCTTTGCCAGCGACCGCAGGGAGGCAATGATGTCCGCGGCACGCCGGGCGCCCGCACGAATACCCTGAAGACCGGCGACGGCCTCGTCGATGTCCGGCACGTCCCGGCGCAGCCAGCGAAGGCTGGCGTCGGCGCTGCCGATGATCGTGGCCAGAGGCTGGTTGACCTCGTGCGCGATCGAAGCGGCCAGCCCGCCCATCATCGCCAGCTGCGAGGTGCGCGCCAGTTCGATCCGCGCCAGTCGCAACGCCTCGCGGGAGCGCGTCTGGCGGTCGTTCTCCGCCGCTTGCCGCGCGCTGCGCAGCGCCACCTCCAGCCAGGCCGCTGCATGGTTTGCGAACGCGCCCAGCAACGCCAAGTTCAGCGGACCGCGCGCCTCGGCGGACGCGTCCGGGCGCAGATAGACCACGCCAATTCTCACGCCGTCGGCGAGCAAGGGACATCCCAGCGCCTCGCCCTCCTCCAGATACCGGGGGCGCGCCAGCCGCAGCAGCGCGAACAAGGTCGGCTCGGCGAGGACCTCCCGCGTCGGAAAGGCCCGCAGGCGTCGAACGTCGACGTCGCCGCCCAGGCGCTCGCCCATGACCTCGACCATCGGATTCCCGTCGTTGAGCAGGAGCAGCATGCCGCTCGACGCGGAGCATTGGCGCAGCATCGCGCGCAAAATCTCGGGCAGTATCGTGTCGGGGTCCTTCGCCCCCGCCAGCGCAAGCATTGCCGCCAGTACCTGCTCGGACGACGGGGCGCTGGTTGCCGGGTGCGGTTCGCCCGGCGATGCCCCGTCCTGGGCTGCGAGCGCATCGGCCTTTGCAGCTGCGCCCCAGCTTCGATAGTCCCGGCTCGCAGCCGCACGATGCATCCTGGCCAGAACCGAAAGGCCCTCGGCCGAGCAATGCAACGCCGCCCGCTCATGTGCCAGCGCACGCTCGTGGATGAACTCGCCCGAAGCCTCGATGGCGCCTTCGAAGCGCCGAAGCGCCTCCGCCCCCTCGCCGCGAAGGCGCGCCATCTCGGCCTCGACCAGCAGGCGCTTGTGCGCGAAGGTCTGCGGGTTCAGCGCCGCCCAGGCCTCCAGGCGGGCATGCGCAGGCGCCATTGCCGCGAGCGCCGTCCCGGGATCGTCGGCATCCGCCGCGGCCAGCGCCTGGAAGAAGGCGAGATAGCCGAGATCGATGTGCGCGGGCAGCGACCATGCGGTGTCCTGTGCCAGTGCCAGAAAACGGCATGCTGCGGCACTGTCGCCGGTCAGGAACGCCTCCATGCCGCGATACAGCGCGCGCCAGAAGGCGGTGGCTGCCGAAACCACGTCGCTGTCCGAAACGCGCGGGAGAGAATCGCCGCCGGACTGCAGCGCCTCGATCAGCCGCAGCTGCGAATCCAGCAAGATCTCGATGTCGCGAAAGCCATAGCGCCGTGTGAGCTTGATACCCTCCTCCGCTTCCGCACGCGCTTCGGAAAGCGGACGCCCCATCTGTAGCAGATCCGAGACGACGTGGTTGCGCGCATAGCAGGTCATCGCGGCATCGCCGGTCGAGCGACCGGCATGGACCGCAGCACGCGCATAGTCGAGCGCCGTCGAGAAAGGCTGCACCCAGGGCGCAAGCTGATCGAGGGCGAGGAGAGTCGCGGTACGCTGGTCTTCCAGGCCATGGTGTTCGACCAGCGCCAGCGCGGCCTGGCAATAAGCGAACCCATCCGCATAGCGCCCATAGCGGCTTGCGATCATCACCCCGTACCAGGCGAGGCCATAGGCAGCGTGCGGCGTACTTCCCCGCGTGATCGTCAATTCCACGATCCTTGCCACATGGGTGAACAGCAGGCTGTCGCCCGAGAAGGTCGCAACGATCAACGTCGACAGCAGCGACGTGGTTGCGCGCAGCACAGGGTCACGCGTGAGCGGACGCTTCGCCAGCGCCCTGTCCGGCCGCGGCCCCATCAACGCACGGACGCGCTCGTGCGCCGCATCGCAGATAGCATCGGAAGGATGGCGCTGGAGGGGCTGGCCGAGCAGCGCCAACCCCTCCAGCGCGGCCGCGATCGCACCCTCATAGTCGGACTGCATCGTGCGGATCGTGGCCAGCAGGCGGTAGGCTTGCCCGCGCTGCGCCAGCGGCAGGTCCCGCCCCACCAGCGCACGCACGATGCCCTCGGACTCCCCCACCTCGCCGCGGAGCAGAAGGGTTTCGGCGCGGAGCAAGCGGATCGCGGCGGCCAGCCGGGGACGAAGCGACCACCATTCCGGCGAGACCAGCCTATCGGCACCGTCGATATAGGCGGCACTCTGGTCGATCAGGCCGGACGTCAGCCCGCGCCGGCTCGCCTGCAGCAACAGCCGCGCGAAGCGTCGCCGGTCGCGGGGTCGCAGCAGCGCAGCGCCGGCGCCGTCGATCGCGCCGAGCGCCTGCGACGCGACCACGTGCAACGGCTCTCTTCCCTGCCTCGAACGCCGGAGCATCAACCGCGCGAGCCGGGCATGCTGGCGGGGGCGACGTCGCTCGTCCCCCAGCAGACGCGCGGCCTCCAGCACCTGGTCGTGCGCGAACGCGATCCCGCCGGGAACGTCCTTGAGCAACCCGAATGCCATCAGCGTCGGGGCCGCGGCCGCGATGTCCTCCTCCGGCAGACGCAGCGCGGCCGCAACCAGATCGATGGTCCCCTGTCCGCCCAGCAGGTCGAGGACCCGCAACATCTGCTTTTCCTCGGGCTTGAGCCTGGCGAGCCGGTACCGCATGAACGCGAACACGCCGTCGCCGTCGCGCCCGGTGCCGCCCTTCGGCGCGCGCGGCACCGCGCCGGCATCTTCGCGCATCGACCGGAGCAGATGCTCGATGAACAGCGGGTTGCCTGCCGCGCGCGCATGCACGGCCGCCGCTACGGCGGCGAGGTCGGCCGCGTCGATCGGCAATAGGGCGCGGAGCAGTTCGGCCGTGGCGGCGGCGCTGATCGGCGCCAGCTCGATCTCGGTGACGGGCGCGGCGGCGGTGCGCAGCCGCTCCAGATTGAGAGTTGCCGGTGTCACCGCGTCGCGAAAGGCCGCGAGGATCAACAGGTTGCTGGCCGGCCTTTCGCACAGATCGGTCAAGACGCCTGCCGTAAGCGCGTCGGCCCATTGCACGTCGTCGAGGAACAGGATCAATGGCCGGTCGCCATCGGCGATCGCGCGGACGAGCGTGCCGAGATCTTGCTGCAGGCGCTCCTTGACCAAGGTCGGCGGCAGATCTGCGGTGCGTCCGGAATGCTCCAGCAGCGCCTCTGCCTCCGGAATCACGCTGGAGAGGAACTGCCCGCCCGCCGGCAACCGCTCGCGCACGCGGTGGCGGACGGCAGCGAAGGTCTGGTGATCCGCGACGAGAAGCTCGTCGAGAGCGAGACGGATGGCCTGGACGATGGCACTCGCCTGGTCCGGCACAAGCTTGCACTTCCCCGCGGCGCGCAGGCAATCGGCGGCTTGCGGCACGGAAAGGGCACGATCCACCAGCGCAGACTTGCCGATGCCGGGAGGCCCGGAAAGCAGCAGCAGCTCCGACCGGCGGCTGGCACGGACCCGGTCCAGCATGTTTGCGAGCAGCGCCGTTTCGTGCAATCGCCCTACGAAATGATCCTTGAAACCCGACATTTTCGCGAGAAGCCCTTGCACCGTGCGACGTAGCGAACCTTCCCGAGGGGAGGATCGCAGGACCGTTTTCCTGTATGCACGGTAGAGCGTGCGCCGGCTTTGGCTTGACTGAAATTGCCGTGCTTTTGATCGATGGTGCGGTTCCACCGCAGGCGAACGGCAATTTGGGGTTCCTCGCGCTCCCAGGAGTAGATGACGTGACGTCCTTGCAGACCTTCGGGGGCCAGAAATTCCCGGTCGCAGCGCTGCTCGCCAGTTCGGCCGGCAGAAGCTGGTCGGGCATCCAGGCCGAACTGCGGGCGCATCCGCAGGGCGAGATACTGCCGGTCGAGCCCCGCCACATGGAAATCACCATCGCGCTCGACACGATGCCCGGCTATGTGCAGCGGCGCGCCGGCGCGCTGTGCCAGCGCACCCCGGTGCATAGGGGAACCATCTGGTTCTGCCCGATCGGGTTCAAGGAAGACGATATCCTCCTGTCGGCCTCGCTTTCCAGGATCCTGCACCTGTTCATCGGCGCCGAAATGTTCATCGCGCTGGATGGCCTGCGCTCCGAAAACGGCGCCGCACGCGATATTCCGTACCTGGCCGACATCGACGACGAACTCGTTCGACAACTCGCGCTGCGGGTACTGCAGGAGCTGGAGCACGAGACCGCCGCCGGCAAGCTGCTGGTCGAGCAGATCGCCACGGCCCTGCTCACGCACGTGCATTGCTCCTACGCCGGGCATCCGGTTGCGGCGCTGTCGCGGACGTCGGCACGCGGACGCCTCGACAGCAAACGGCTCGCCCGCGTCATGGACTTCATGGAGAGCCATCTCGAACAGGCGCTCAGCCTGACCGACCTGGCAGAGGTTGCGTGCCTCAGCCCCTTTCACTTCGCCCGCGCCTTCAAGGAAACCATCGGGGTGCCGCCGCACCGGTATCTCAGCGAGCGGCGGCTGGCACATGCGCGCACCCTGCTGGACGACCCCTCGCGGTCGATCGCCGACGTCGCGCTGGCCTGCTGCTTCAGTTCGCAGGCGAGCTTTACCCGGGCCTTCCAGCGCAGCACCGGCATGACACCCGGCGCGTACCGGGCCGCGACCGCATCGGCCAGCCTCCAGGTGCCGGCCCGCACCGCCGGAAACAGCAATATCCGTTAAAGCTTCGGCAAAAGCTGTAATGCAGGCCGCCGCCCCGCCTGCTATCCTGTCGGCTCGCAGCCAAGGACAAGACGGTGACCGATGCCTACCAGAACCGGTCGCAACGCTTTTTGCGCGCGCCGGCGATCTCCACGCTCGATCTTGGCGTCGGCGTTCACCGCATTTCAGCGACACGGGCGTGGTCCGGCACGGAAAACAACGGCTTCACCTTGCCGCATGCCCAGGAAGAAGCCTTCATGCTGTCGTTGCAGCTGGTGGACTATAGCGGCGACATCCTGCTGAAGGATCGCAAGCTGTCGTTCCGGCAGCAACGGGCGAACGAGCTCCAGCTCTACGACTATCGCCGACCCTGGTCGGCCAATCTCCGCTCGGCCTATGATTGCGTCAACTTTCACGTTCCCCTGGAAGCGCTCAACAGCGCGCTGCAGACGAGCGAAAAGCGCCGGGTGCAGACGCTGCGCTACCAGGCCGGCGAGCCGATGTCAGACCCTGTGTTCGCCGCGCTCGTGCGCGCGATCCTGCCGTCGCTTCTCCGGCCGGAGGAAGCGAACCTGCTCTTCCTGTCGCATGTGAGCCTGGCGCTCGCGACGCATGTTGCCGATCGCTACGCAGAGCTCGCGCTTCCGCGCGCCACCATCCGGAGCCGGCTCGCGCCGTGGCAGGAGCGCCGGGCAAAGGAAATGATCGACGCCAACATCGGTGGCGGCCTTTCCCAGCAGGCGCTGGCGGATGCCTGCGGGCTGTCCGCCGGCTATTTCGCGCGTGCGTTTCGCGAGACGGTGGGCATGCCCCCGCACAAATGGCTGCTCGTTCGCCGGGTGGAGCACGCCAAGCATCTGCTGCATCGGTCGGACATCGGCCTGGCGGAAATCGCCACTGCCTGCGGCTTTGCCGACCAGAGCCACTTCACCCGCGTGTTCTGCCGGCTGGAAGGCGCCACGCCCGGCGTCTGGCGCAGGCAGCATCGCTACGGTTGATCCCGGCGCGGGCAGAAGGCGCGTCAGCCGGGACGGTGCCGTCGCAACCGCTCGGTCAGACGGGCACAGCCCTGTTTCAGCGTGTCAAACGCAGCCCTCACCTCTCGCAGCGCTTCGGGATCCTGTCTGCCGGACCAGTTCTCATAGGCCTGGAGGGCAACGTGAATGGCCGTCGCATCCTCGAGCAACCCGTGCCGGCCCGGCGCGTCTGCGGCGTCCTGGGGAGCGAGAAATGGCGCAACCTGCGCGGCTGCAACCGGCTGGTCGGGCGAGGCCTTCCGGTGGACAAGGGATGTGCGGCACTTCATTCAACAGCCCTCCTTTCTCTTGTCGACCTTCTGTTCCGTCCGAGAGCGCGTGTCCTGAAAGTTCCGGTCGTTTTCGAAAGATTCCGACGCATTCCCTGTACGAACACAGGTGGCTGCCGCCGCGCCTCCCCCATCCGGCTGGCTGACTGGATGGCGCCGCTCATACCTAAAGATGGCTTCTCCAGAAGCAGACTTTGCCAAAATTGACAGGCGGATTTCGGGAGCCCCTATCATGACCGGCAAAGTAGCAGATCTAGTAACGGACATTCTCGCCAGCGCAGGAGTAGAGCGAGTCTACGGCGTGGTCGGCGACAGCCTGAACGGCATCACCGATTCGATGCGGGCGCGGGGTGATCTCGAATGGGTGCATGTCCGGCATGAGGAAGTCGCGGCATTCGCCGCCGGCGCCGAAGCCGCACTGACCGGCAGGCTCGCGGTGTGTGCCGGCTCGTGCGGACCGGGCAATCTGCACCTGATCAACGGCCTATTCGACTGCCATCGCACGCGCGTGCCGGTGCTGGCGATCGCGGCCCAGATCCCCTCCCCGGAAGTCGGTCGCGGCTATTTCCAGGAAACCAAGCCGGAGGCGCTGTTCCGCGATTGCAGCCACTTCTGCGAGACCGTCGCGCATCCCTCGCAGCTGCCGGGCGTGATGGAAGCGGCGATCCGCGCGGCGCTGGGCCACCGCGGCGTCGCGGTGATCGTCATCCCCGGCGACGTCGCCCTGCAGCCCTATGAAGCCCCCATCTCGGCGCCGCGCGCGCTCGCCATCCGCCAGCCCCGGATCCTGCCCGACACGGACGAAATCGCTGCGCTCGCCGATCTGCTCAACGCCAGCGAGAAGATCACGCTGTTTTGCGGGCGAGGCTGCGCCGGCGCGCACGATGCGGTGATGGCGCTGGCCGAACGGCTCAAGGCGCCGATCGTCCATGCGCTCGGCGGCAAGGAACATGTCGAATGGGACAATCCCTATGACGTGGGCATGACCGGCCTGATCGGCTTCGCGTCCGGCTATCATGCGATGGAATCCTGCGACACGCTGCTCATGCTGGGCACCGATTTCCCCTACCGCCAATTCTACCCGAAGGCGCAGATCGCGCAGATCGACGTGCGCCCGGAGAATCTGGGCCGTCGCGTCCCGCTCGACTGCGCGGTGGTAGGGGATGTCCGCCATTCGATTGCGGCGCTTCTGCCCAAGCTGCTCGACGACCGGGACGGCAGCCACCTCGAGGCGAGCGTGGCGCACTATCGAAAGGCGCGGGCCGACCTCGACAAGCTGGCCGACGCGGATTCCGGCCGCCGGCCCATCCATCCGCAGCAACTCGCGGAACGGCTGAGTGCGCGGGCAAGCGAAGATGCGGTGTTCACCTTCGACGTCGGCACCTGCACCGTGTGGGCGGCACGCTATCTGAAGATGAACGGCAAGCGCCGCATGATCGGCTCGCTGGCGCACGGCTCGATGGCGAACGCGCTGCCGCAGGCGATCGGCGCACAGGCATCGCATCCCGGCCGCCAGGTGATCAGCATGTCCGGCGATGGCGGCCTGTCGATGCTGATGGGGGACCTACTCACGCTCGTCCAGGAGCAACTACCGGTCAAGGTGGCCGTCTTCAACAACGGCACCCTCGGCTTCGTCGCACTCGAAATGAAGGCCTCCGGCTTCCTGGAGGCAGGCGTCGACCTGCAGAATCCCGATTTCGCGGCCGTTGCCCGGGCCATCGGAATGCACGCCTTTCGTGTCGAGGATCCGGCAGATCTCGACGCGGCCGTCGCCGAAATCCTCGCGCATCCCGGACCGGCGCTGCTCGACGTGGTAACCAACACGCAGGAACTTGCGATGCCGCCGACGATCCAGGCCGCGCAGGCGAAGGGCTTCAGTCTCTGGGCGCTGAAGGCCGTGCTCAACGGCGACGTCAGCGAGGTCATCGACCTTGCCCGCACCAACCTGCTTCGGTGAGGCCGGGCCGCCGCCCTAGCGCAACGCTGCGTGTCGACCGCAGAACTTGGGGTTCCGATCGTTCAAATCGACACGCAATCGCGCAAGGCGGCACGCGCCGCGTGCGGCATACCATCGGGGACGCTTTCCGGGGATCACGTTCATGGTAACCCTTCGCCGTACCGCACGCAGCAAATGGTGGTGGGTGACGGCACTGCTGCTGCTCGGACTGGCCGGCGCGCTGATCGCGCTGGCGCTCAGCTGGCGGCCGGCGATCGCACCGATCGCGCCGCCCTCCCCTGGCAGCTTTGCGCCAGCGCAGGTGGTGCGCGGCGCGATGCTCGTCAAGCTCGGCGACTGCGCCGTCTGCCACACGCGCGACGGCGGCCGCCCGCTTGCCGGCGGCCGACCGCTGGCGACGCCGTTCGGCACGCTGTACTCCGACAACCTCACGCCCGATCCGGAAACCGGCATCGGCACCTGGTCGGCCGCGGCCTTCCGCCGGGCGATGAAGGCGGGTGTCAGCCGCTCCGGCGCGCATCTCTATCCCGCGCTGCCCTATGAGCATTTCACCCATGTCCGCGATGCGGACCTCGACGCGATCTACGCCTTCCTGATGACGCGCCGCCCGGTGCGCGAAGCGGCGCCGGCCAACCGGCTGATCTTCCCGCTCGGGTTCCGCCCACTGCTCGCCGGCTGGAAGCTGCTGTTCCTCCACCCCGGCGAAACGCCGGTGGACCCGAGCCGGTCGGCCGAGTGGAACCGCGGCGCCTATCTCGTCGAGGGGCTCGGCCATTGCGGCGGCTGCCACACGCCGCGCAACCTGGCCGGTGGCGAGATCCGTTCGCAGGCCTATGCCGGCGGCATCGCCGAGGGCTGGCGCGCGCCGGCGCTCAACGCCGCCAATCCCGCCGCGCGGAAATGGACTAAGGAGGCGCTGGTCACCTATCTGCGCACCGGCATCTCGCCCGATCACAGCGCGGCTGCAGGGCCGATGGGGCCGGTGGTCGACAGCCTTTCGCAGGTGCCCGAGGCCGAGGTGCGCGCGATCGCCGCCTATATCGTCTCGAAGATGGGCGGCAGCCCCTCGGCCCCGGTCGCGCCGCTGCCCGACCATGCCGACGCGGCCGCCCGCCGCTTCCCGGAAGGCGCGGTGCTGTTCGGCGGTGCCTGTGCCGGCTGCCACGGGCCGGGCGCGCCGATGATGGGCCAGGGACGGCCGCTGCTGTCGCTGGCGACCGTGCTCCGCGACTCCGATCCGACCAGCGCCGCCCAGGCGGTGCTGCAGGGGATCGCACCGCCGGTCGCCGGACGCGGCCCCAAGATGCCCGGTTTCGCCGACGCGCTGACCGACCAGCAGATCGCCGCGGTGCTCGGCTATCTCCGCGCCCGCTACACCGACCGGCCCGACTGGAAGAAATTGCCCGCCACCGTCGCCAAGGCCCGCAAGGAAGGCGCCCAGCCATGACCCTCTCGATCACCGTGAACGGCAAGCGCCACCAGGTGGACGCCAGCCCCGAAACCCCGCTGCTCTACGTGCTGCGCGACGATCTCGGCCTCAACGGCGCCAAATATGGCTGCGGGCTCGGCCAGTGCGGCGCCTGCACCGTCCAGCTCGACGGCAAGGCGATCTTCTCCTGTATCACCCCGGTGTCCGCAGTCGGAGACCGCCCGGTGCGCACCGTCGAGGGTCTGGGCACCGTCGATCGGATGAGCCCGCTCCAGCAGGCGTTTCGCGACGAGCAGGCCGCACAGTGCGGCTATTGCATCGCCGGCATGATCATGCGCGCGCAGGCGCTGCTCGACGCCGATCCGCGCCCGGACGAAGCCAAGATCCGCGCGCACATGCAGACCAATCTCTGCCGCTGCGGCACCCATATGCGCATCCTGCGCGCGATCCGCCGCGTCGCCGGCCTGCCCAGCGACGGAGCCGCGGCATGAACCTCGATCGGCGCCAGCTGCTGGCGGGCGGCGGCCTGCTCGTCGCATTCAGCATGGCGGGGCACGGCCTCGCCCAGCTCGCCGGCGGCGGCGAGGGCGGCGCCGCGCCCAGGCCGGTGCGGCCCGACCTGCCCGGCAGCCTGAAGAGCAACCCGGTGCTCGACAGCTGGGTGCACATCGCCCCCGACGGCAGGATCACCGTCTTCTCGGGCAAGGCCGAGCTCGGCCAGGGCATCCGCACCGCGTTGCTCCAGGTGGCGGCAGAGGAACTCGACGTGCCGCCCGGCGCGATCGACCTGGTCACCGCCGACACCGCCCGCACCCCCGACGAGGGACTTACCGCCGGCAGCCATTCGATGCAGGATGGCGGCACCGCGATCGCCAATGCCTGCGCCAATGTCCGGATGCTGCTCACCCGGACCGCAGCGAAGCGCTGGCGGGCCGCTGCCGACATGCTCACCACGAACGGCAAGGCGCAGGTGACCGCGCCCGATGGCCGCAGCCTGGGCTATGGCGCACTGGCAGCGGACCTGTCGCTGCACGTCGAGGCGATCCCGAACGCGCCGCGCCGCGATCCGCGCCACTATCGCACGCTGGGACACGACCTGCCGCGCGTCGACATCCCCGCCAAGCTCACCGGCGGCGCGGCCTATGTGCAGGACCTGCGGCTGCCCGGCATGCTCCACGCGCGCGTCGTGCGCGGGCCGAGCTACGGCACCCGTCTCGCCAAGCCGCAGCTCGACCGGGCACGCAAGATGCCCGGCGTGGTGGCAGTGATCGAGAATGGCCGCTTCACCGCGGTCGTCGCCGAGAAGGAATGGCAGGCGATCCAGGCGATGCGCGTGGCGCAGGACAGCGACTATGTTCGCGACCTGCCGCTGCTCCCCGTGGCGGAGGGCCCGCACCGGCTGCAGAAGCTGCCCACCCGCGAGATCCAGGTGCTCGACACGCACGACGGCGCGAAGCCCGTGTGGAAGACGGTGCGCGGCAGCTACAGCCGCCCCTGGTACAGCCATGGCTCGATCGGCCCCTCCTGCGCGGTGGCGCTGGCCAAGGATGGCGGGCTGACGCTCTGGTCGCACAGCCAGGGCGTGTTCGACATGCACCGCGCCGTCGCCGAGCTGGTCGGCCTTCCGCCCGAGAAGGTCCGCTGCATCCACACCCCCTCGGCCGGCTGCTACGGCCAGAACGGCGCCGACGACGTCACCGCCGAGGCCGGGCTTATCGCGATGGCGCTGCCCGGCCGCCCGATCCGGCTGCAATGGATGCGCGAACAGGAATTCGGCTGGGAGCCGTGCGGCTGCGGCATGGTCACCCGCGTCGAGGCGGCGATCGGCCCGGACAAGCGGATCGCGCACTGGACCTACGAAGTGTGGAGCAATTCGCACAACAACCGCCCCGTCGGCGCCGGCGGCTATGCGGTGGCGCAGGAGATCAGCCCCGGCTTCCCCGCGCCGCCCCCCAAGCCGATCCCGATGCCCGAGGGTGACGGCGACCGGAACGCCAACCCGCTCTACGTCTTCCCCAACATGGACGTGCGCTATCATTTCGTGCCGGAGATGCCGCTGCGCGTCTCGGCGCTGCGCTCGCTCGGCGCGCATCTCAACGTCTTCACGATCGAGAGCGTGCTCGACGAACTGGCGCTGGCCGGCGGCGTCGACCCGCTCGCCTTCCGCCTCGCCCATATGCAGGATGCGCGCGCCCGCGCGGTGATGATCGAGGCGACCAATCGTTTCGGCTGGGCGAAGCGCCCACGCGGCGACGGCCGGCGCGGCTGCGGCATGGCCTTTGCCCGCTACAAGAATATCGGCGCCTATTGCGCGATCGCGATGGAGATCGAGGTCGAGCGCGAGACCGGCGCGATCACCGTGCACCGGGTGCAGGCGGCGGTCGATGCCGGCCAGCCCGCCTCGCCCGACGGCATCCGCAACCAGGTGGAAGGCGGCATCCTCCAGTCGCTGAGCTGGGCGACGCGCGAGGCGGTGACCTATGACGCCACCCGCCGCACCAGCTTCGACTGGGGCAGCTATCCGATCCTGCGTTTCGAGGAGGTGCCGGGATCGGTCGCCGTGCACGTCATGGATCGTCCCGGCGATCCGTTCCTCGGCGCCGGCGAGACGGCACAGGGCCCCACCTCCGCCGCGCTGGCCAATGCGATCGCCGACGCGACCGGCGCGCGGCTGCGCGACATGCCGCTCACGCCGGAGGTGGTGAAGGCAGCGATCGGCGTTTGAGGGCATGCGCTTCGTTCCGGGGCGCGCCCCCGCATCGGCCGAAACCTAGGTATGATTCTTGGCCGGATACCGGCGCCCTACTTTCAGCACGGACTTTTCAGACGAGGAACGAGACATGGGCATCGAGGCGCACACCCGCACCATCACCGTGGTTTCCGACACGATCTGCCCCTGGTGCTTCATCGGCAAGCGGAAGCTGGAAGCGGCGCTGCACATCGTGGCCGAGCGGGGCCACGCCATCGACGTCGCGTGGCGCCCCTATCAACTCAACCCCGACACGCCGGACAAAGGCATGGACCGCAGGGAATATCGTGCCGCGAAGTTCGGCAGCACCGCCATCAGCGACGAGATGGATGCGCACGTGCAAGCAGCAGGTGCAGAATTCGGCATCGACTTCCGCTTCGACCGCATCACCCGCACGCCCAACACGCTGGCGTCCCATGTCTTGATCGCCGATGCCCGACGCGCCGGAGGAACGCGTCTGCAGTCGCAGGTCGTCGAGTTGCTGTTTCAGGCCTATTTCGTCGAGGGTTGGGACATCGGCCGCAGCGAGATACTGCAAGAGATCGCATGTGCCGCCGGCTTCGTGCATGGACCGTCGGTCGGCGCCGACCTGTGGGAGCTGGTGGAGCAGGAGGCGATCAACGCCCGGCGCTCCGGGGTGAGCGCCGTGCCGACCTTCCTGCTCGACGACCACCTCCTCTTCGCCGGCGCGCAGCCGGTTCAGACGATCGCGCTTGGTCTGCTGCGCGCAACGGAAAACCGTGATTCCTCCCAGATGGCTGCAGCACAATGATGGACGCCTCCCACGCTGCCGAGAGGCCGCTCCGGGTCGTCGTTTCGGGCGGCTCCATCGCGGGGCTTGGAACGGGCCTCGCGCTGCATCGCGCGGGCATCGACGTGCATGTCTTCGAGCAGGACGGTGGCGCCATGCGCTCGGCCGGCGCCGGGCTGGTGGTCCAGCCGGAGCTCGCCGCCTTGTTCCGCCCCGCCGACGGCGCGACCCTGCCGACGACGCGCTGTCGCGGCCGCCAGACCCTCGGCTTCGACGGCGAATTCGGCCCGTTGCAGCGCATGCCGCAGCAGTTCACCTCGTGGACCGCGGTGCATGCCACGTTGCTGCAGATCTTTCCGGGAGAGCGCTATCACCGAGGCGCGACCGTCGAGCGCTTCACGCGCAACGAACACGCATTGCAGGTCGATATCGGCGGGGTTGGCGCCGTTACCGCCGACCTCCTCGTCGCCGCAGACGGCGCGCAGTCCCCGCTGCGCCGCACGCTTCTGCCGGAGGTGCAGCCACACTATGCCGGCTATGTCGCGTGGCGGGGCACGGTGCCCGAGCGCGACATGCCGCAGGACATCCTCGACGCGTTCGACGATGTCTTCACCTTCGCCGACGCCCGATCCGGCGGGCATGCCCTCGCCTATTTCATCCCGGGCGAGAATCTGGAGACCGCGCCGGGCGCGCGGCAGATGAACTGGGTATGGTATGTCGATGCGAACGCGGCCGCGCGAGACGACCTGCTCGTCACCCGCGATGGCGTTCAGCGTCGCGCATCCTTGCGTCGCGGCATGGCGCGCCAGAGCGTCGTCGCGAACCTGAAAGCGCGCGCGGTTGCCGAATTGCATCCGATGTTCGCGCGGCTCATCGCGCAGACCGCCGAGCCGTTCCTGCAGACGATCGTGGATTTCGCTGCACCGCGGACCGTTTTCGGGCGGACCGTGCTGGTCGGCGATGCGGCCTTCATCGTACGCCCGCATACCGCAGGCGGTGCCGCCAAGGCGGCGCGAGACGCCCAACTGCTTGCCGAGGCGCTGCGAGCGCCCCGATCCGAGATCGACCGGAGCCTGGACCGTTTCCAACGCGAGCAACTGCACTACGGCCAAAGCCTGCTTGCGTATGGCGTGCAGCTCGGGCGGCGCTGGGCGAGGCTTGGGCCCGACTAGGGCATCGCGTCGCCCAGGATCTGCCACGCGCCAGCTGCCGGCGGTCGTTCACCGAGAAAGAACCGCTCACGCCGCCGGTTGGTTGCCGTCGCTGCGCTTCTGCAGAATGTCCAGCCATGGGTTCGGCCGCGCCGGGCCGATTCGGTGCAGCGTATTGCGATCCTGATGCTGGAACGGCAGTTGCTGGCCTTCGACCATGAGCTCCGTGTCCGTGATATAGCTCCACGAACCGTCCGCATGGAAGCGGATGGTGATACGGTAGCTGTCCGTCCGGAATGCCTGGTCGAGAAACATCGTCGAGCAGATTCCGTTTTCGGTCGCGCCGCGAACGGAAGCCACCACGATCTCGTCCGCGTCGGCCGCGGCCGAGCCGGATGCGAGCGCCACCTGCCCCCGCGGGATTGCCAGCGTCTGCAGCACCAGGCCCGTGGCCGGCTCCCACAGCCAATATCCCACCTGGTCGTGGAAGGTGATGTCCTCTTCCTCCGTGGTGATATGGACGTGGTAGCGGAGACCATAGAAGAGCTGCGGGCCGTTGGCCTGGGGATCGATCGCCTGGAAAACGATGGTCTCGATGAACGCCCGGCGCTCTGGCCCGGCCGCCTTCGGCGCGACATCGGCGCCCTTCCGCGCACGCCACCGCCCGGCCAGCCGACGCAACGGGCCCAGGTTGGCTAGGGTGTCCGGATCGACGTCCGCAGGCTCGGTGAAAACATCCCTCGGCGCTGGCGTCATGGCGGCGATCCTCAACATCAAGCGTGCACCTCATCGCGCACACCCCCTGTCATCCCTGAAGGTGCCGACGAGTGCACCTATACATTCGTATCGCCGTCGTTGCCGATCCACAGCGAAAGACGAGGATCACGGCTTCGGAATAGCCGATTTGCACTTCAGTATTATAGCGGCGACCCCAAGAAAAAGGGCAATCAAGGCAACGGACATTAGTAACGGGAGCTTCAAATGGACGCAGGGATCAACGCCCAGGCCAAGGCCTGGCAGCGCGCAAGGATCTTACCCCCATTGCGAGTTCCAACGGCGGTGGACGAGGCGAACCACAGGATCGCGAACAATTTGCAGGTATTGTTGAACCTCGTTGCGGCCGAAGCGCGCGAGACGGAGGACGCCGCGGGCCGGGCCGCGCTGGAGCGGACGATGAACCGGCTCGGCGCGATCGCGGCCGTGCATCGCCACCTCCACGTGGCCGACACCGGCAATAGCATCGATCTCGGCACCTATTTGCACGAGCTTTGCGCGCATCTGCAGGAGAGCCTGCCGCATCATCGAACGCTCCTGGTCTCCTTGGACCGCGTGGAGGTATCCGCCGAAACCGCGGCGTCGCTTGGCATGCTCGCGGTCGAACTCATCATCAATGCCTGCAAGCATGCCTATCCGGCCGATTGTCCCGGCGCGGTGGGGCTTTCGCTTTCCGCGGTTGCGGGCCAGGCCCGGCTGACCGTGGAAGACAAGGGCTGCGGTCGACCGCGCCTGGCGGGGCAACCCGGGCTTGGCTCGCTTCTGATCGACGCCACGGTGAAGCGGCTCAATGCGATCGCGGTCTGGGAGCAGGCAAGCCCCGGCACCCGATTCAACCTGTACCTGAACCTCCACCCGCACTGAGCGATCGGCCGGCCTTCGCCGGATCCCCGCCGTCTGGCAGCCGGCGCTGTGCGGCGGACACGACAATCCGTGCGGCGATCCTCGCGGCGCCGGACAGAAGATATCACGCGCCCGAGTACGCAGTGTTTCCGTCCGCCGATATCGACCAGCCGCCCCCCAGCGCCTTGTATAGATCCACGATGCTCGTCGCCTGTGTCAGCCTCGCCCGCGGCGACGCCCATGTCGCCATGGTGGACGCCCGCGCGGCGCTGGCGAGTGCGTCTTCGACATCGCCAAAGGCGTGATGGATCGCGCGCAGCTAGGTCGCGGCAAGTTCGTGGTAGCGGCCATTGGCATCCTGAAGCTGCCCCGGCACCGACTATACGCGTCGTCGACCACTGCCCCTCCAGTGTCGAAAACTTCCCCATAAATTGGGAGGTCAGGGATTTTTACTTATGTATTCCGATATGATCGCGCTCAGCGCTGCAATAACCGACATCCGCACTGCATGACGAGAACGTTATGGTCGGCGACAACCGATCTAAATCTGGCACCGACCGATTTCCTCGGCAGAGCCCGCGCCAGCCCCTCTCAGCGACGCCGATCTCGTTCATTTCGCCCGCCGAAGTTCGCCGGATGCCGGTGTCGCGTGCACCCTGCATGAAAGTCGTCAACGCGGGCCGCGCCCGAGCACGATCGTCCGCCGCCCGAAAATGATCGCATCGGAGGAGTAGGCACCCGATCCCATCAGCAGGATTGCCAGCATCGCAAACGAATGCGCGGCGGCCCCGATCGGAACTACGCTAGTGACCAGGCATGAGAGCAACAGTGCCAAGCAGCCGATTGCCATCATCCTGGTCCAGAGCCCGATGAGGAGACCGATCGCCAGCAGCATCACCCCCCAAGGGCGCGCAGCCGCGGGCGTCAGCATCGGCGTAGCGAGTATCGACATCGCAACCGAGAGGCGCAGCAGCAGGAGTCCGGTGCCAATCCGACCGTCCGGATAGGTTGGGAGAATGCTTGGCATGCCCCTAGCAATACTGTTGTCGAGGGCTGCCCGGCAGCGCGAAATGGGCTATCGTCCACTGGGTCTTTAGGGGAATGGCCGTGGGGCGCGATCGGGTTAGCCCGATCCTCGCAAGGCGAGATCGGGTGAGGCATGCGATGCGGCGTGGCGCGCGGCAATGTATGGAGACAGCATTTGGAGCGATGGTAGCCTCGCGCTTGTGCTTTCTGCTGGGCATCTTGGTTGCAGGCTTCGCGCATGGTCCGGCCTACGCCCTCGACCCGGCCCGCGACCTGAACCAATATAAGCACACGCGCTGGACGATCACCGAGGGGGCGCCGCAGGGCATTTATGGGCTCGTCCAGGGGCCTGACGGCTATCTGTGGATCGGTGGCTCGGAAGGAGTGTACCGCTTCGATGGCGTCACCTTCGAACCCATCCCGCTGGGCGTTCCGCGCGCCGAGAGCTGGCGCGTCACGGCGATGCTCGCGGCGCAGGACGGTACCATCTGGGTCGGATACGATAATGGTGCGCTGGCGACGTATCGCGGCGGCGCTTTGCAATTGGACAGATCGGTCCCAAAGACGGTGGCGTTCACGATGCGCCTTGCGCAGACGAGCGACGGCGCGATCTGGCTTGCCGCCGGCTTGCAGCGCCGAGGGCTTCTGCGCCGAGCAGGCGGGCGCTGGCAGGAAATCGGCACCGACTGGGGATTGCCCGACGACTGGATAAGCGACGTCACCGCGACGCGGGACGGATCGCTCTGGGTGACGACCAGCAAGGCGATCCTGCTTCTCAGAAAGGGCGCGCGCCGCTTCGAGAAGGTCGAAACGCCTGTCGGCTTGGCTGCGGTGAGCGACGATGCAGCGGGGCACATCTGGTTCTCGGACCGACGCGGAACCCGCAGGCGTTCGGCATCGCTCGCTCCCGGCGGCCCCGCTGTGGCGACGCCTGCGGCGCAAAACGCATTCGACACCCGCTTCGATCGCGACGGCAACCTATGGGGAATTACCGGCGCCGGTCTGTTCCGTATGCGCGCGCCGGGCGCTTGGCGCGACCGCCCGGTTTCGGAGCGGGTCGACACATTCACGGCGAAGGATGGGCTGACCTCGGACGTCGCCAATGTCTTTCTCGAGGACCGGGAAGGCAATATCTGGATCGGCACGAGTTTGGGGCTTGATCGGTTTCGTGCTGCGAATGTCGTGGTAACGCCGTCGATAGGAACCAAGGGCGTTTGGGGGTACGTCCTGCTGGGTGCGCGAAACGGCACCGTCTATGTCGGCGCCAACGATGGCGTGTTCCAGATTCCGCCCGGCGGGCGGCCGACACGCATTCCGGGCGCTGGCGGAGAAACGCACGATCTGTGCGAAGCGCACGACGGAAGCATCTGGGCGATCCAGACGGGAAAGGCGCTGCGCATCCGGCCGGGCAGCATTGCACGACGCGACGTCCCTTTGGGCCGCGACCGACAATATTGTGCCGTGGACAATGCCGATAACCTGCTGATCGGCAGCCCGGGTATCCCGGGGGAGTTGCACAGCCTTCGCTCGGGCCGATGGCACCGGCGCTCCTTCGCGACATTGGCCGCAACCCCGCAATACCTCATCATCAGGGCGCAGCAGCCATCCCTTGCGTTGCTTGGATCCGGCGCGCTCGTAGGGCTGGACCGCCTGGGAAGGAATCCGGCTCCCATCCTCGGCGATCGTCTGACCGACGTCAGCACGGTCTATGTGGGCGCGGGGGACGTCCTGTTCGGGCGGCAATCCGGAATCAGCAGACTGCGCGGAGGGCGCCTGCAGACTATCGGCACCACTCGTTTCCCCTGGCTGGTCGGTCCGTCCGGGTTCGTCGAGACGCCCACCGGCCAGACCTGGCTGATCGCCCGGGCCGGAATCATCCGATTGTCGTCCCGGGCGCTGGACCAGGCGTTCGCCGATCCCGCGGCGCCGCTGGAAGCGATGATCCTCGACATGGAGGATGGTCTTCCCAATGTTCAGTTTCGCGATGGCGACCGGAACGCCGTGCGCGGCGGCGACGGTCGGCTGTGGTTCACGACCACGGGTGGCGTCGTGTCGGTCGATCCGGCCCGGCTGGTGCGCAACGCGGTGCCGCCGCCGGTTTCCATCCGCGCGATGACGGTGGCGGGACTGCGCTATCGCAACCCTTCCAGCATGACCCTCGCCCCGGGAACGTCGCAGTTGGCCATTCAATATGCGGGCCTCAGTCTATCGATACCAGGCCGGGTTCGCTTTCGATATCGCCTCGAAGGCATCGACAATGACTGGATCGACGCCGCGACGCGACGCGACGCCTATTACACCAATCTGGGGCCCGGCACCTATCGCTTCCGGGTGACCGCGGCCAACAATGACGGGGTGTGGAACCGCGATGGCGCGACGCTCGAATTCACCATTCCCCCCACCTTCGTGCAGTCGATCTGGTTCAAGCTGCTGGTCGGGCTCGGGGTGATCGGCATCCTCGCCGCTTCGTATCTGTGGCGGCTCCGGCAACTTACTGCGCGGCTGCAACATCGCTTCGATATCCGCATTGCCGAGCGCGAACGGATCGCGCGCGAGCTGCATGATACGTTGCTGCAAGGGTTCCAGGGGCTTATGCTGCAGATAAAAGCGGGGGTGAACCGGCTGCCCGACGCTGCAGCGCGAAAGCCGCTGGACGAGGCGCTGAAGCAGGCGCAGGCCGTGCTCATCGAGGGTCGAGATCGCGTACAGGAGCTTCGGACGCGGGATCGTGCTGGTGATCTGGCACAAGCGCTGATCGATAGCGCGTCCACGGCCGCAAGCAGGACCGGACCGGACGTGCAGGTGACGACCGAAGGCGAACCTCGCGCGTTGCGCCCGCTGGTTCTGGAGGAAGTGCATCGGATCGGCGAGGAGGCCATCCGCAATGCCCAAGCGCACGCAAATGCAGCGTCGATTGCCGTCTTGCTGATTTGGGGGCGGCAGAGCTTGCGGCTGTCGGTTTGCGACGACGGCGTAGGAATACCGGCAGACATCCTCGCGCATGGTGAGCGGCCAGGCCATTTCGGCCTGCGCGGCATGCGTGAGCGCGCCGAGCGCATCGGGGGCCGGCTTGTGGTCATCAGCAGAGGCGGCGGCGGCAGATCGGGCGGCGGCACCGAAGTAGGGCTCGTCGTGCCGGCACGCGCGGCGTACCGTGCGCAGCCGGGCAGTCGTCTAATACGCCTTCGCACCATGCTGCGCGGCATGTGGCCGGGCCGACGCCGGTGAGTTCTTCGCCGACGCCTATCCTGGTGAGGATCGAGAAGCGGAGCAAGTCTGGCCGGTTACGTGCACGGCGATCGGCGCCGCCAATGGCGCCCGCCGCCCTAGCGGGTCGCGCGCAGGCCGGCAGGCAGTTCGCGGATCGGGCAATACCGATATGCCGTCCTTCCCTCAGACCGTATTGTGAAGTGGAGGGCATCGGGAATGTCGATCGTCTGCTGCGCGACAACGCGCTTCGCGGGCCCGGCACCGGCATCGATGCAGGACTGGCTTACCGTGTAGAGACTGCCATATCCGCTGCGCCGTTTGGACAGGATCCGGGCGATGCAGGCGCGGCTATGCGCCGAGCTGATGCCCTTGCCGTCGTAGCGCCTGATCGCGGCTTTCGGCGGATTGCCGCACGATACGCCCTGCGCGACGAATATGCCGGGCTTCAACGTGTATACGCCGCCCGGCGGGGGCGAGTGATCCGGATCGGCGGCCGTAGGGGTGGCAACCAGCGCAGCAACCGTCAGGAGCGCGAAGGAAGCAAGGACGTGGCGAACATTTGTTTGGGACATGGCACCCTCTTCAACACGACAGGGATTCTGCGGTCTTTCCATCGGACCCGCTAGCTTCAACGCGGACAGGCGAGATCGCCCTCTTGGCACGCCGCGATCCTCCTAAGCTGCTGGGTGCGCTGCCGGCTGAGCGCCTTCAGACACGTTGCCTGGACCAACGGGTAAGCGGAGCCGCCCTGCGCGCCCGAGGTCTCGAACTTGCACTGCGAGTCGCGAAACGCGATCCAGCTTCGCTGGGCATCGCGCAGCAGCAGGCGGGAGGCGGGCGACAACCGCGCGCTTGCAGCCTTGTATTGGGCATTCAATGCCTGATCGGCAGCGTGCGCCTCACGCGCTGCCGAAGCGTTCGTCGCGGACTGCGTCTGGGCCGCCAGCGGGGCGGCAGCCAGCCCAAATGCCATGGCCAAGAAGAGACTGCGAAGACCGTATGCGCGCATACCTTCAGATACTCCTTGTGATTCCTCGCGGCGTCGAACGGGGCATCAACGCACCACCATTGTGAATCGATCAGCGCGTACACCCGGGCATACGGCCTCGGCCGAGCCGACGCGGGGGGCGCCATCACGCCGTCGCAGCCCCGTGCGCGGCACCTTCGACCATTGCCGAGCGCAACACGGTGGCCGTGTCGAGCCCGGGCGCCATCGTCAGAAGCGCTGCGGTGATCACATAGGTTATGAAGAGATCGACGGTCACCGCTGGTTCGCATCCTTGAAGGGCTTCGCCGAAGCGCATGCACGCCATGTCGTCGATCTTCGTTTCCCGGCCGCTTCATGCGCGCCGAAACAGGTTTCGAACGTAGCGTCAGTGCCGCGGCGTCGCTTCCCGGTGGCCCGACGCAAGCGTCTACAGGCTGTCCCCGTAGATCTGGTATATCTTGTTGATCCGGCTGTCGATCGTGGTGGCGATCGCTTTCATCCCCTGATTGTCCTCGAGGATCCACCCGATCTCGCCGCGCGACGCGCCATAGTTGGCGACCGACGCTTGGCGGATCTGCTCGATCATCATGAAGGCAGCTGGCTGGCGAGACGGGAGGATTGCAATTCCTTGCGCACGCCCATCAGCGGCACGCGCATCGTGGTCACGCGCGGCTTGCGCAGCCACAGCAGCAGCTTGGCCCAGCCGAAGGGCAGAAGATTGCCGTTGAGCGGCCGGATCGCCTCGTTGAGATCGGGCAGCGTGATCATGAACGCCACCGGCCGCCCATCCAGCTCGGCGATGCGGATCAGGTCATTGAACACGATCGGCTTGAGCTTCACGCCGACATCCTCGATCTCGGGCGGGGTGAGCGGGGCGCCCCTCAATTGTCCGACCAGGCATCGTTCAGGATTTCGAGGATAATCGCGGCTTCCTCGTCGAAGCGGCGCTTGTCGACCTTGCGGACGACGATGCGCTTGTTGTTCTCCCCCGCGTGGATGCGCTGGACGATCGGCGGGAAGGTGCGCGTGATGTCGAGTTCATAGGTGCGCAATTGCTTGACGGGCTCGTACCCGGCGGCCTCGATCCATGCCCGAAATTTCGGGCCATGGTGCCCCATCATCACCGTGGGGGCCTGATCGAACCCTTCGATGAGCAGCCCCGGCTCCTCCCAGATCGACATGATGGTCGGGCCGAGCGCGCGCGTCATGCCCTGGTCTCGCAACCAGGATTCGGCGCGGTCGAGCAGGGCGAGGAAAACTTCCTCCTCCTCCGCATCCATCAGGCCCCATTGGCCGACACCCGGCCCGAAACCCAAGGCCGCCGGCATGTCGAGCGCCAGCGTGTCGATATGCGCGGAGATGCGCCCGACGACGCGGCCATCCCGATATGCCAGGAACAATTGCGCCTTGGCATGCGAGAACCAGCCGATCTTCTCGGGCGTGATCAGCCCAAGCGCCTCCCCCTTGAGCGGAGGGACCCAGTAAGGATCCTCCGCGTACAGGCGAAATGGTAGCGCCAAGAACGCTTTTCGCTCGCGTTTATTTGTCACCGGCGTGATGGTTATCTTCGTCATGTGGGCGTGACTAGCCGCGCAAGCGACGCGGATCGAGCAAGGTACGCCGGTGAATTGCCATTCCGTTTCGGCCGTAGCTCGATTTACGGCATGCACGGAATCACGCTTCGGCCGGCTCCTTTGCCGCTGCCACATGCTCCACCGCAGCCAGCGCCGCGTCGATCGCGGCACGCCGCGGCGCGTCGCCCATCGCGACCCCCTCGGCAACGACGATCTGCGGTCGATCGATTCCGATAAAGCCCAGCATGGCGCGAAGATGCGTCTCGGCGTGCTCCATGGGGGCGGCCGGCCCTTCCGAATAGAGGCCCCCGCGCGACAGCACGACCACCGCCTTCTTTGCGGCGGCGAGGCCTTCGACACCGCCGGCACCGTAGCGGAAGGTCTTGCCGGCAACCAGGATGTGGTCGAACCAGCTCTTCAACTGGCTGGGGATGCCGAAATTGTACATCGGGGCGCCGAGCACGAGGACGTCGGCGGCCAGGAATTCCGCGAGAACGGCCTCCGCCGCATCGGTGCCGAAACGGGACAAGGTGATGTGCGGAAGCGGCGCCGCGGCGAGGTCGCGGTAGTCGACGGCGATCCCGCCGATCTGCTGCCGATAGCGCTCGACCACGGCGGCGGAAAGCAACCGCGTGACCGACGTATCGCCCTGGATCGACGAGTCGAGATGAAGAAGCTGCATCGCTGACTATCCTGCTGTTGGTGGAATGCAGCATGCCTACGGGCGGGTTGACCCTCGGCCAAGAACGCATATTTTCCTGACATGGTCACACCCATATGACTTCGCTGGACCCCGGATCGCACCGCTGCATCGAGCTTTCGCAGCATCTGCGATGGATCGGTGATCGCTGGACCTTGCCGATCGTGGTGACGCTGCAGACCGGCGCAATGCGCTTCAACGCGCTGCGACGCGCGGTGCCCGGCATTTCGCAACAGATGCTGACCCGCACCCTGCGCGCGCTGGAACGGGACGGCCTGGTGTGCCGCGAGGTCTATCCCACCACGCCGCCCAAGGTCGAATACCGGCTGACCCAGATGGGCGCCTCGCTCGCCGCGCAGGGCCGCGAACTGGGCGGGTGGGTGGAAAGCCATCTCGAAAGCCTCACCGCGAGCCGCGCCGCGTTCGACGCGAAGGTAGAGGAAGAAGGCTGAATGGCGTCGCGACCGGCGGCAGCGGGTCGCGTCGGTCGGCGATGCCGACACGGATCTCCTCGCGCGCGCGGTGCGAATAGGGGGAGATCTGGTCCGCCTCCTCCGCCAGCTTGGTAGCCAAGGCCGGTTCCAGCCCGGGCAGGCTGACCGACAATTCTATTCCATGGATACCGGCATGTTCGGCCGGCGAGGGATCATCCTCCAGGGACGTCCGGGCTGACGCCCCGCCCCACCCGAACGACGGATGTAACACTAGCCCTAGTTAGGGTGCCGCCGTCCGTTGCCGCATGGGAAAGTGCCGGCAGATCGAAGCGGAGGCGATGAAGGGGCGAGCGATGCATGTGATCGACCGCACCGGGCTCGAGATGCAATCCCCGTCCTGGCCGAAGGTTGGTAAAGACGACAAAGGCCGACATGCGCCGTTCGGCGGCGCACTGGCGCCTTTGGATTCGTCGGATGACCTCGATGGCCGATGCACCACCCCCGTTGTCGTCGTCGACGACCGGATGGTTCGGCACGTGATCGTATCGCTTCTGGAAACCGTCGACATGGACGTACTCGCCTTTGGCTCCGGCAGGGAGATGCTGCGGGCCGATCTGCCCGATCGCCCCGGCTGCTTCGTTCTCGACGTCCGCATGCCCGGCCTTAGCGGCCTCGACGTGCAACAGATCCTCCTCTCGAAGGGAAACTGACGGCCGATCGTGTTCCTGACCGGCCATGGCGACATTGCGATGAGCGTGCAGGCGCTGAAGCTGGGCGCCGTCGACTTCCTCACCAAGCCCTTTCGCCACCAGGCGCTCCTCGATGCGATCGCCCGCGCAACCGAGCAGGACCGCAATCGCCGCGCGGCAGACGGCATCGCCAATCGCCGTGCCGCGTTGCTGGCAACCCTGACGCCGCGCGAACACCAGGTCCTGCGTGCGGTGGTGAACCGACGACGCTCGTTCGCGAGCTCGCGCATCCGCTCGCGGACAGCATCGTCCTTCCCGCGAAGCGGCTCATATTGCCACGCCGACCGATTGA
>NZ_JAATJB010000021.1 GCF_011927635.1 Sphingomonas trueperi | reverse complement strand
GCGCTGCTCATCGAGGCCGGACAGATGACAGCATCCGACTACGTGCCAACATACCCCGACTTTACTGCTTGCATCCGAAGGGGCGTCCACAGATGCCATCTATGCCTGTCCTGTAACTACAGGGCTACCGTGTCTTAGGGACCGTGAGGGGTAAGGTTAGCCTGAAAATGGATTGCGTACGGGTCCGGCCATATGCGGCATCGCCGCCATGGGCGCGCGCGATGGCCCGGACGACGGCGAGCCCCAGTCCCGTGCCCTGCGTGCGCTGTGTGTCCCTCGCGAAGGGATCGAACGCCCGGTTCTCGAAGCCGGCACGAAGGCCGGGCCCTTCATCGATGACGCTCACGGAAGCAGTGGCATCGGTGAAGTAGGTTTCGATGCGGATCACGCAGGGATCGGCATGGCAGCGCGCATTCTCGACGAGCGCAATGATCGCTTGGCGCAGCCGAGCGGGATCGCCTTGGATGGTCCCGGGCTGCAGGTCCAGCGCGAGGCCGAACCCCGCGGGCGCGAGCATGGCGGCAAGGGTGGGCGCCAGGGCATGCACCTCCCCCGCGAGATTCACTTCCGTCAGCATCAGCTCCAACCGCCCGCTGTCTGCGAGGCTGACACTCCGAAGGTCCTCGACAAGCCGTGTGAGGCCGTCGACCTGCTGCAGCAATCCGGCGATCAGTTGCGCATCGAGCGGGAAGACGCCGTCCTGCACCCCCTGCAGCCTCCCGCGCAGGATCGTGAGCGGGGTGCGCAGTTCATGCGCGATCTGGGCATTCCAGGTCGACAGGTCCTCGGACATGCCCTGCAAGCGCCCCGCCATGGCGTTGAAGTCTGCAATGAGCAGCGCCGTCTCGCCATGCGCTTCGGAGATTTCGTCGACCCGCGTGGCGAGATCCCCGCCGGCGATACGGCGCGCGGCCTCTCCGAGGGCGCGCAGCGGATGGACGATCCTCCTGGAAATCCAAAGCGCAATTCCCAGCGCCAGCATCGCGCCGAACAGGCAGCCGGTGAGAAGGATGCCGAAGTCGAGGCCGGTGAAGTCATCGGCTCCAGGAGGCGACGGGGCGAGGATGTGCAGCCGTTCGAGCACCGCGTAGACGATGTAGAAGGTGGCCGACGTGGCGATGACAGCCATCATCGCGAGTGCCGCCATCACCAGCGCCAGCTGGCGGGTCAGGCTGATCCGCTTCCTCATGCCCGTGACCAGAGCCGGTAGCCGACGCCGCGAACGCCTTCCGGCATGTCGGGGGCGCCCGCCTGGTCCAGCTTGCGGCGCAGCTTGCTGATGTGACTGTCCACCGTGCGATCGAGCGCATCCGACCCCGGCAGGCACGCGTCGAGCAGTTCGCTGCGGCTGAACACGCGGGTTGGCGTGCGGGCCAAGTGGGTCAGCAGCCGAAACTCGGTCAGCGTGAGCGCCACGTCGCCCCGATCGGTGCGGACGATGTGCGCGATCGTGTCGATCTCGACCGGGCCGATCCGCAGCACGCCGCCCGCAGCTCCGGGCCCGGCGCGGCGCAGCACGGCCTTCACCCGCGCCACCACCTCCACCGGGTTGAACGGCTTGACGACATAATCGTCGGCCCCGATGCGCAGCGCCTGGAGCTTGTCGATATCCTGGTCGAGCGCGGTGAGCACGAGCACCGGCGTGCCGCCCCGCCGCCGCACTTCGGACAGCACCTCCCAGCCGTCGACCAGCGGCATCGTGATGTCGAGCAGCAGGACGTCGGGCTTCAGCGCCAGGTGCAGGTCCAGTGCGGTGCGGCCGTCGCCCGCCTGCACGGTACGAAAGCCCTCGCGCTCCAGATAGGCGCGCAGGATGTCGGCGATGTCCTTGTCGTCTTCGGCGATCAGCGCGAGCGGGTTCATGCGGGGCGGGCTCCGGCGGGCATGGCAACGTCCTATCAGCGAAGACGAAGCCGCCGCCAGTGCGCCTCCACAAAGCCTCCACACAATCTCGACGGAGGCGCAACCCGTCGCGCGGATAGGCGGCCGCATGATGGCTCGAATGCTTTTCCGAACCCTGCCGCTGGCACTGGCGGCCGCTGGCGGGCTGGGCGCCTGCACTGCCGATACGTCGCCCGCCACACCAACCCGGGAGGTGGAGGTGCTGACGCTGCGCGTCGCTCCCCAGGCCGTGATCGCGAGCGACGAGCTGCCGGGTAGGGTCGTCGCGTTCCGTACGGCCGAGATCCGGCCGCAGGTGGGCGGGATCCTGCAGCGCCGCAGGTTTGAGCAAGGCGCGATGGTACGCACCGGGCAGGTGCTGTTCGAGATCAGCCCCGCGCCGCTGCGCGCCGATGCCGATATGGCGCGCGCGACCGTCCAGAAGGCCGCAGCGGCCTTCGCCCGCGCACGAACCCAGGCAGAGCGGCTCAAGCCGCTGGTCGCGGCCGATGCGATCAGCCGCCAGAGCTATGACGATGCCGTCGCCGCGCGCGACCAGGCCGCCGCCGAGCTTGCCGAAGCGCGCGCGACGTTGCGTCGCCGCCGCATCGACCTCGGCTTCGCCCGGGTCACTGCGCCGATCGCGGGCCGCATCGGCGCGGCGAACCTCACAGAGGGCGCGTTGGTGACCGCCGGCGACGCCACGCCGCTCGCCACCATTCAACAGATCGACAGAGTCTATGTCGACGTTCGCCAGCCTGCCGAGCGCTATGCGCAGCTCCGGGACGCGGGCGGGGCGACGGGCCCGGTCGAGATCGTCTTGGCATCGGCTGCTGCGCATCCGATCAAGGGACGCCTCCTGTTTTCGGGCATTGCCGTCGATCCGGCGACCGGCGATGCGCTGGTCCGGGTCGAGGTCCCCAATTCGGGCGAGCGCCTGCTGCCGGGCATGTTCGTGCGTGCCCGCCTGCCGCGCGCGCCGTTACCGGCCGCACTGACCGTGCCGCAACAGGCCGTTACCCGCGCCGATGACGGTGCCGCGCAGCTCGCGGTGGTGGACTCGCAGGACCGCGTGCATCTCCGGCGCGTGCAGCTCGGGCCGATCGTCGGCGGCCGATATGTCGTGCTGTCCGGGCTTCGTGCCGGGGAAGTGGTGATCGTCGAGGGGCAGGATCGCGTGCAGCCCAACACCCCGGTGAAGCAGCTCCCCTGGCGCGATCGCAGCGCGGGCTGAGGACAGGACCATGCCGCACTTCTTCATCGACCGCCCGGTCTTCGCCTGGGTCATCGCCATCGCGATCGTGCTGGCGGGCGCACTCGCCCTTCCGCAACTGCCCGTCGCGCGCTTCCCCAGTGTCGCGCCGCCGACCGTCAGCATCTATGCCAGCTATCCCGGCGCCACGCCGCAGACGCTCAACGACAGCGTCGTCTCGCTGATCCAGCGCGAGCTCTCCAGCGTGAAGAACCTGCTCTATTTCGAGAGCTCGGCCGACAGCGCCGGCTCCGCCACGGTCACCGCTACCTTCCGCCCGGGCACCAACCCGGAAATGGCGCAGGTCGACGTCCAGAACCGGCTCAAGGCGATCGAGGCGCGACTGCCCCAGGTGGTACGCCAGACCGGCGTCACCGTGGAGTCCGCGAGCTCCGGCTTCCTGATGATCGTCAGCCTGATGTCCGACGGGCAGCAGGACGAGGTCGCGCTGTCCGACTATATGACCCGCAACATCGTCGACGCGCTCAAGCGCGTGCCGGGCGTCGGCCGCGTCCAGAATTTCTCCGCCGAGCGCGCGATGCGGATCTGGATCGACCCGACCAGGCTCGCCGGCTTCGGCCTCACCGCCAGCGACGTTACCGCAGCGATCACCGAGCAGAACGTCCAGATCGCGCCCGGCGCGCTCGGCGCGGAACCGACCGCGCAGGAACAGCGCGTGCTGGTGCCGCTCACTGCCGACGGTCAGCTCAAGACCATCGAAGACTTCGCTGGGGTCATCCTGAAGGCGAACCCCGACGGATCGAGCGTCACGCTCGACAAGGTCGCCCGAATCGAGCTGGGCTCGCAGAGCTTCGGCAACGCCACCCGCGAGAACGGCAAGGTCGCCGCATCCGTCGGGATCCAGCTGAGCCCCGGCGCCAATGCCGTCGCAACCTCGCAGGCGGTGCGCGCGCGCATGGACGAACTGGCGCGCGCGCTGCCGCCAGGGATGAGCTGGTCGGCCGGCTTCGACACCGCGCCGTTCGTGCGCATCTCGATCGAGAAGGTGGTGGAGACGCTGGCCGAGGCGATGCTGCTTGTCTTCCTGGTGATGTACCTGTTCCTGCAGAAGGTGCGCTACACGCTGATCCCGGCGATCGTCGCCCCCATCGCGCTGCTCGGCACGATGACGGTGATGCTGGCGACGGGCTACTCGATCAACGTGCTGACCATGTTCGGCATGGTGCTGGCGATCGGCATCGTCGTCGACGACGCGATCGTCGTCGTCGAGAATGTCGAGCGGCTGATGCACGAGGAGCACCTCTCGCCCCGCGACGCCACGCGCAAGGCAATGCGCGAGATCACGCCCGCGGTGATCGGCATCACGCTGGTGCTCTCGGCGGTGTTCATCCCCATGGCGCTCGCCGCGGGATCGGTGGGCACCATCTATCGCCAGTTTTCGATGGCTATGGCGGTATCGATCCTGTTCTCCGCCTTCCTCGCGCTGACGCTCACCCCGGCGCTGTGCGCCACGCTGCTGAAGCCGCTGGACAAGGCGCCGCGCAAGAACCGCTGCTTCGCCTCGTTCGACCGCATGTTCGAGGCGGCGACCCAGCGCTATGAGGATTGGGTGCGAGCGCTGCTCAAGCGCTCGCTGCGGATGATGCTGGTGTTCGCGGCGCTGCTCGGTCTGCTCGGTTTTGCCTTTACCCAGCTGCCGTCGTCGTTCCTGCCCGAAGAGGACCAGGGCTATTTCATGACCAGCTTCCAGCTTCCCGCCGACGCCACCGCCAGCCGTACCCTGGAGGCCGTGCAGGCGTTCGAGCGCCACATGGCCGGGCGGCCGGGCGTCGAGCGGACCGAGGCGATCCTGGGGTTCGGCTTTTCGGGCTCAGGGCCCAACGCGGCGATGATCTACACCATCCTCAAGGATTGGGGGCATCGCGGCGGCACCGACGTCCGCTCGGAAGCCGCCGCCGCCGATGCCGCGATGCACAAGGCGGTGCACGAAGGCCAGGTGATGAGCATGCTGCCGCCGGCGATCGACGAACTCGGCACGTCCTCGGGCTTTGCGCTGCGGCTCGAGGATCGCGCGGGCAAGGGGCGACAGGCGCTATTCGACGCGCGCGACGCGCTGATCACTACTGCCGCGCACAGCCCCAAGCTCGAGGGTGTCTATGCCGAGGGGCTGCCGGCGGGTGCCAGCGTGCGGCTCGACATCGATCGGGCCAAGGCGCGCGCACTGGGCGTGTCGTTCAGCGCGATCAGCGACATGATCGGCACCGCGCTCGGCAGCAGCTATGTCAACGACTTCCCCAACAAGGGCCGCTTGCAGCAGGTGATCGTCCAGGCCGACGCCAAGGACCGCATGAACCTGGACGACGTGCTCCGCCTGCGCGTGCGCGGGGTCGAAGGCAAGACGGTGGCCCTTGCCGAACTGGTGACGCCGGTGTGGACCACCAGCCCCCTCCAGCTCGCCACCTATAACGGCTATCCTTCGGTGAGCATCACCGGCACCGCTGCACCGGGCACCTCGAGCGGCGATGCGATGCGGGAGATGGAGCGTCTGGCGGCACAGCTGCCGCCCGGCTTCGCGATCGAATGGACCGGACAATCGCTCCAGGAGCGCCAGGCGGGTGCCCAGGCACCGATGCTGATCCTGCTCTCGATGCTGGTCGTCTTCCTGGTGCTGGCCGCGCTGTACGAGAGCTGGTCGATCCCGATCGCGGTGATGCTGGTGGTGCCGCTGGGGCTCATCGGCGCGGTCTCTGCCGTGGCGCTGCGTGGGCTGACCAACGACATCTTCTTCAAGGTGGGGCTGATCACGATCATCGGGCTGAGCGCCACGAATGCGATCCTGATCGTCGAATTCGCCAAGCAGTATCACGCGAACGGCAGCGACCTGGTCGAAGCGGCGATCGCTGCGGCCCGCGTGCGCCTGCGGCCGATCGTGATGACCAGCCTGGCTTTCACGCTCGGCGTGTTGCCGCTGATGCTGGCGCATGGCGCGAGCGCCGAGACCCAGCATGCGATCGGCACCGGCGTGTTCGGCGGCATGATCACAGGCACGGTGCTCGCGCTGTTGTTCGTGCCCGTCTTCTTCGTAGTCGTGGTGGGACTGGCGGAGCGCTGGCAGACGCGTCGCGCCGGCAAGGAGGCATGACGATGCGCCGTCTTTTACTCGTGATGCTCCTGACGACGACCGCCTGCTCGATGACGCCGAGACGGACCTTGCCGGCACCGCCCGTCGATCATGCCTATCCGGTGGTCGATGGAACGGAGGCGCTGCCCGAATGGCGGGGCATGTTCGGCGATCCGCGCCTGCAACGGCTGATTGCATTGTCGCTCGACAGCAACCGCGACCTGCGCATCGCCGCGCTGAATGCCGAGGCGACCTATGCGCAGCTGCGGGTGCAGCGCACGCAGGCCTTGCCGGGCGCCAATGCCGAGGGAAACTATACGCGCCAGCGCCAGCCCTCGTCGGTGGCCGGTGCCGGCGTCGGCCTGGCGCCGGGCGGCAGCGCGACCGGTTTCGAATTCGGCCAGTTCGCCGCGCAGGTGGCGCTGACCAGCTTCGAGCTCGATCTGTTCGGGCGCGTACGCGCGATGAACGCGGCGGCGCTGCAGCGCTGGCTGGCCTCGGTCGAGGCGCGGCGGGCGGTGCGGCTGGCGGTGATCGGCGCGGTGGCCGAGGCCTATTGGACCGAGCGGCTCGCCGAGGAACAGCTGTTCCTGGCGCGCGCGACGCTGGAGGACTGGCAGGCGTCGCTCGAGATCACCCGCCTGCGCCGGGCGGCGGGCCAGGCGAGCGGCGACGATCTCGAGCAGGCGGAGGGACAGGCCCGGCAGGCCCGGGCCGACCTCGCCCAGCGCGAGCGTGAACGGGTGCAGGCGACGAACGCGCTGACGCTGGCGGTGGGCGCGCCGCTGCCTGCCGATCTGCCGTCCGCGCTGTCGCTGCTCGACCAGCCGGTTCGCACCGCGTTGGCAGCCGGTGCGCCCTCGGATCTGCTGATGCGCCGCCCGGACATCGCCCAGGCGGAACATGAGTTGCGCGCCGCCAACGCCGATATCGGTGCGGCCCGCGCGGCCTTCTTCCCGCGCGCCTCGCTGACCGGGGCGTTCGGTTTCGCGAGCCTGGCGCTGGACAGCCTGTTCCGCGGTGCCAGCCGCAGCTGGTCGTACACGCCGGCGATCAGCGTGCCGATCTTCCGTGGCGGCGAACTGCGCGGCAATCTCGACCTCGCCAAGCTGCGCGCGTCGAGCGCTGTCGCCGCTTATGAAAAGGCGATCCAGACCGGGTTTCGCGAGGTTGCCGACGGGCTCGCCGCCCAGTCGACCTATGCCGCGCAACTCACCGAACAGCGCGCCGCCGTCGTCGCGACCGAGCGCCGGACGGCGCTGGCTGCCATGGCCTATGCCGCCGGGCAGACCAGCCGCATCGAACTGCTCGACGCACAGCGCACCACCTATGCGGCACGGCAAGCCACGCTCTTGGCACGACGAGATCAACTAGCCGCTGCTGCGGCGCTGTACCGCGCGCTGGGCGGCGACGTTCGAGAGAAAGCAACACGATGATGCACGCGAGCACGCGCTATCCGTTGCCAATGCGGATGCTGCACTGGATGCGCGCCGCGCTCCTGTTGGGATTGGTCGCTCTGGGTTGGACGATGACCAGCCTCCCCGACAGCCTGCCTGCGAAGTTCGCGTGGATGTATCCCCTCCACAAAGAACTCGGCGTTCTCGCGTTCGTTGCCGGAAGCATTGCACTGGCCATCCGCCTGCGTTCCGCCCTGCCACCGCCTCCTGCTGGCTTGTCCAAAGCGGAAAGGACACTGTCCGCTATCGTACATCATGCGCTGCTGGCGCTGGCGATGCTGGTGCCGCTGATGGGCTATGCGACGTCCAGCAGTTTCGCGCAAAGCGACGGCATTCCCTTTTTCGGCCTCGATCTGCCCGAACTCCTGCCGAAGAACGACCGTGCTTTTGCGGTATTCGCATGGGCGCACAAGACGCTCGCCTACGCGCTGCTCGCCTTGGTCGCCCTCCACGTCCTGGGTGTGATCAAGCACCGCTTTCTCGATCGCGGGCGTGATACCAACGTGCTGCCACGGATGCTATGACCTCTCACTGTGCTTCCGAACCACCTGTGCCCGCTACGGAATCCGATCCGGGTTCTGGCTGGCGTTGGCGCTATTGGTCGATCTTCAGCGGGCAGACGCTATCGGTAATCGGTTCCGCGATGACCCAGTTCGTGCTGATCTGGTGGATCACCGATACGGTGGGCACCTTCGGCGCGCTGGCTACCGCAGGGCTGGTGGGGCTGTTGCCGCAGGCATTGCTCGGACCGATCGGTGGAACCTTCGCGGATCGCTACAGCCGCCGCACGCTGATGATCATGTCCGATGCGATCGGCGCGGGCTGCATCCTGGTGCTGATCGCGCTCTTCCTGCACGGCAGCGTCGCGCTCTGGCATGTCTATGCGGCAATGTTCGTGCGCAGCGCCGCCGCCGCCTTCCAGATGCCGGCAGCCGCGGCCAGCGAGGCAATGTTGGTGCCGGCTCATTTCCTGCCGCGCGCTGTCGGGCTCAACCAGACGATGATGGGCATCGTCACCGTCGCCGCTGCGCCGCTGGGCGCGCTGGCGATCGGCCTGATGCCGGTGGGCATGGCCTTGTGGATCGATGTCGCGACGGCGGTGCTCGGGATCGCGCCGCTGCTGTTCTTCCGCATTCCGCAGCAGCGGATGCCAAGCGAAAGCAAAGGCATGTGGGCCGAATTTGGCGAGGGCATCGCCATCGTTTGGCGTAGTCCCAGGCTGCGTCGCGTCTACGCCCTGCTGACTGCCGTGGTGCTGGTGGTGATGCCCAGCGCCGAATTGTTGCCGTTGCTTGTGAAACAGCATTTCGGCGGCGGCCCGCAAGCGGTCGCAGTGCTGGAAGGATTGGGCGGCGCGGGTATGATCGTTGGGAGCGCGATCGTCGCGACCTTCGTGCCGAAGCGGCTCATGTCCTGGATATTGTGGGGGTTCATGTTATCCTGCGCCACGCTGATGGCGGCAGCGCTGGTGCCGCCCGGCTTGTTCTGGCTGGCGACGCTGTTCTGGGCGCTGAGCGGCGTCACCTTCATCCTTGGCGACGCGCCGTTCACCGTGCTGATTCAGACGACCGTGCCGAACCATCTGCAGGGCCGCGTGCTGGCGCTGCTCGGCACGATAATGGGCTTAGCCGCCCCCGTCGGCCTGCTCGCCGCCGCACCGCTCGGCGAAATTCTCGGCGTGCGGTGGCTGTTCGTGCTGACGGGAGGGTTGGGAACGCTCGTTTGCCTGATCGCCTTGCTTTCCCCGGTTGTCTGCACGGAGCTGACGGATCGAGGTTGACGCGGCATGAGCGGCCGATTGGTTTGCCTGCGGTACTGTTCGTACCCTTGGCGCTCCGCCTGTCCGGCTTCCTCATAGGCAACACACCGATCACTACGCCGTCCCCAGCCGGGACGGTCGGCACCATCGCTCACACCGTGAGCGGTTTCGCGGTCGTCTTCCTATGGTGGTTCTGCCTATCGTGCTTTGAGAGTCGGTTCAGGTTGGGAGGGGGCGTGCTGGGTATCGGTCTGGCCTGGGTCGCCATCGACGCAGTGGATCGCGGGCTGCTCGGCGACGCGCTCGCGGGCACGGGCCTGTCGTTCCTGCTCGTACCGATGGGCTTCGCGATCGTCGGCCATCTGGTCTGGCGGCTGATCGCCGAACGTCAGGGCGACCTGATTCAGCAACGTCACGACGCCGGGATCCTGGTCGCCGTTCTCCTTGGCGGGATGCTATTTATCGACTGGCGGCCGATGCGCTGTTCGGCTTCGCCTGGCGTCCGCTCGCGTTCGCCATGGCCCAGACCGCGATGGCGTTCGCCTTTGCACTATGGCTGGCGGGCAGGCTGATGACTGTGCGGGCCGATGTGCTGACGCTCGGCATCCTGGAAAAAGCTTCGTCGCCGACGGAAGCAACGCCACAGCCCGGCCTCTGGCATGTTGGCGAGTTGCATCGCTGGCTGTCGAGCCTGATGGACCGAACGCGTGTTCCTTGATCCCGAGCTAACCTTCGCGGCTTTCGTCGAGCACATGGGAGCGTCGGAACGCACCGTGCAGACGCTCATCAACCATGAAATGGGCAATGATCATTTCCGCACCTTCAGCCGACAGGCGGTGTGGGTGGTCGCCGCCGCACTCGCCGCCGCTGTGCCCCTGCTCGCGTTCCGGATCGATCTCGCCAGTGCCTATACGCAGGGGCTGCCGACCAAGCTCGCATTGACCGGCGCTGCTCCCTCTGGCCGGCGTGAACAGGCAGCCCCTCACACTCCGCATTGCCCACAGCCCGCCCACGCGCAGCTGGCTGCGCCGGGTGATCATCGCCGAGATCCTGCTGTTCGCCGGCGTACTCGCGGCGACGGCGTATCTTACCACCTTCCTGTCACCGCATGACGCAGGGCACGCGCGCCGTGCCCATGGCGACGCGGGTGTGGTCCACGACCCAGTTTCCGTCGCCGAAGCATATGGCGCAGGTCCCGCTTCGCCTTGCGCACGCCCATCCAGGTGCCGGTGGCGCAGACCAGGGTAACCATGGCGAGCAACGGCAGCACGACCAGATCCCAGACCGGGCGCGACCGCAGGCCCGGCAAATCGAGCCGGTGCAGACCGTCCTGAAGCCACCGAAAGGCCCGCGCATTGCCGTCTACCGCGCGCAGCAGCTTCCCGCTTTGTGCGTCGATATAGAGCCGGGTGGCCTCGCGATCGGCGCGCACCGCCCGCCATACCGGCAATGCAACCGGGGCCTTGTGTCCGTAATAATAGGAATCCTCGGCCGTCAGCAGGTCGAGGCTGGCGAGCGGCGGACCGGCGCGCAGTGCCGCTGCCACCGCCTCGCGTCGCAACGGCGCGGGTTCTCCCCGGTCGTCGAAGCGCATCGAGCTGCCGGACCCGCCGATCGCGATCGGGAAGACGCGACCGGCCATGGCGACGCTCTCCACCCGGCGGGTATCGGCGGGGACGCGATCGAGACGGGCAAGTGCGGCGCGCACCGTACCCCAGGCCATCGGCCCGGCGAGTTGCTGGTGTTCGGCGGCACCTGCGCGGCTGTCGAGAAAACCCCAGGGGTTCATCGACAACAGCCCGCTCGCGACCCAGCTCAGCGTCAGTACGCCGAAGACCAGTCCCAAGACATGGTGCCACCACCACAGCCCTTTGTACGGCGAGCCGAAGCTGCCATCCTTCCGCCGCCGCAGCCGGGCGATGCCGACCCAGATGCCGGTGGCGGTGAGGAAGCAGCCGACCAGGGAGGTCCAGATCACCACCTGGCTCCAGGCAGCGCCGTTCTGGCGGAGCAACGTCGGATAGAGCCAGTGGGGCACCGCACCGAGCCATCCCCAGAAGCGCTCGAACCGCGTCGTCTGCTGGACGATCTCACCGCTCCTGCCGGCAATGTACACGCTGGTGCCGGCCGGATCGGCATAGTCGACGCGGATGAGCGGACGGTTGGCACGGAAGGTTTGAACGGTCCATTGGTCGATGCCGGTCTCGGCAATCCGCGCGGGTGCGCCGGCGATGTTGGCCTGCGCGGCATAATCGACGGCGATGCGGCGAAAATCCTCCGGCGCCAGTTCGGCCAAGCGCGCGCCGGTGGCGAGATCATAGCTGACCGGCATCGCGCGAATCTGCCCTATCCGACGCTCCGTCGCCGCGGCGGGGACGATGCGCAGGACGGTCCGCCCCGCCATGGTCTCCAGCCGCGCCGAGGCCAGCGGCAGAGCGTCCGGCAGGTCGATCCGCGCCCGCGTCGCCGCAGCGGGCAGCCGCAGGAGCGGCAGCCCCCGCACCTGCTCCGCCGGGGTCAGCCGGGGATAGTCTACATACAGCATCACGAAGCCCGACAGACACCAGAGCGTCATCACCATGCCGATGACGACGCCCAGCCAGCGGTGCAGGACAAGGACTGCCTTGGGCATCGTCAGAAGCCCAGGCCGTAGCTGACTCGCAGCGTCCGCGGCACGCCGCGCGCGAAATAGAGGAAGCGCCCCACCCCGCTATCCGACACGGCGGACTGGAAGCCGCGCGTCGCGTAATCGCGGTCGAACAGGTTCTCGACGTTGATGCCGAAACGGTGCCGGCGCGCCGCATCGGGGAACAGGTGCACACCGGCATCGACGATCGCGTACTTGCCATAGTTGCGCCGGCCGAAGCCGCTCGCCGAGGTATAGGCGTCGCCCACCCAGTTGACCGAGGCGTTGGCGCCGATCGGCAGCGTGCGTGGCCGCCACGCGACCGTGCCGCGCGCCAGCTGTTCGGGGGTCCGGTCGCGCTGGAGCGACGAACCGGCGTTGCGCGCGCGGGCATAGGTGTAGCTCGCGTCGAGGTGCCAGGCGTCGGCGATCACCGCGCCCAGCACCAGCTCGGCACCGCGCACGTTCACGCGCGAGTCCGAATTGCGGTAGATGCCGTCCGGATAGGCGGGGTTGGCGGTATCGATATCGATCAGATGATCGATGCGCCGGGCGAAGACCGTGCCCTGCCAGTGGAACAGGCCGCTCGCCAGCGTGCCGCCGATGCTGGCATTGGCGCTAAGGCTCTCCTCCGGCCTGAGGTTGGGGTTGCCGCGTTCGCAGCAGGGATCGATCTGGTAGAGCTGCGAGGCGCTGGGCAGCAGGAACGACGTGCCACCATTGGCCTGGACGAACAGATCGTCGCGCAATTCGATGCGGCCGGTGACGTTCCACACCGTCTTCCGCGATCCGCTGCCATCGTTGTAGCGCAGCCCGGCCGAGAGCCGCGCGCGACGCGAAAGGTCGTCGTTGGTGCGGATCTGGAAGGTGCCGGCATGGACGCGCTCCTCGGTCGCGGCGATCCGCAGCACGTCCTCGCGCCCGCTGAACTGCTGGAAATCATAGCCGATCAGGTAATCGAGCCCGCGATGCGGCCGCAGCTGGACCAGCGCGCTGCCGCCATAGTCCTTGAAGCCCCAGAAGGTGCCGGCGGGGTACACCACCACCGGCGCGCCACCACTCGGGGAGTTGCGGATCTGGACATAGGCGGTCTTCCAGTCGTGGAAATAGCCCTTGAGGAACAGCTGCACCACGTCGCTCCCCACATAATCGAGCCGGGCGCTGGCGATCTCCTCGTTGCGATCGTTGCGGCTTTCGCGGGTGCGGGTGGGGCTGAGATTGTCGAGCTTCGCCTCGGTGTGGATATATTGGAGGCTGAACCGCCAGTCGGGACCGAGATCGTAGCGATATTTGCCGCCGACGGACCACAGGTCGTAGCCGCGGGCACGATCGGTCGCGCTCGGTTCCATCCGGCTATAGGGCTGGTATCCGTCGGAGCGATTGTGGGAACCCCAGGCTACGAACTGGTGCTTGCCCGCCCCGCCGCGCACATAGCCGCCGAGGTTGGTGCCGGCAAAACTGTCGACGCTGGCGTCTACCTGCCCGCCGAAGCGGTCCGAGAAGTCGCGGGTGACGACGTTGATCACGCCCGCGGCAGCCTGTGTGCCGTAGAACAGGCTTTCGCCGCCCTTCAGCACCTCGACCCGCTCGATCATGCTGGCCGGCAGCGTGTCGTTGGGCGAGGTACCGCCATAGAGCCGGTTGTTGATGCGGATGCCGTCCACGGTCCACAAAACGTCCTGCGTCCGCGAGCCCTGCAGCGACACGTCGACATAGCTGAACGGCCCGCTGGCAGGCTGAAGGTAGAGACCCGGCACGGTACGCAGCGCGGTCGCGACGTCGATCGCGCCGCTCTCCCGCAGCTGGGTTTCACTGCGCAGGGCCAGATCGCTGCCATAGCGGGCGCGCTGGCGCGGCAGCGTTTCCTCCAGGCTGGTGCCGGTGACGAGCAGCGCGTCGGCGTCATCCTCGGTCTGCGCGTGCACCGGCTGAAGCGAGGCAGCAGCGGCCAACGCAAAAGCGGCCGCAGAGCGAGAAACAATAAGGAACTTCATAGACATACCCCCGGCGTCGTCGACGTCGGGCGGAAGCGTGCCGTTCACGCGAACGGTCGGCGCACGGCGCCGGCCGGACGCCATGGGCGACCGGCGCACGTGACCGATGCGGCTCCCGCCGCTCGTTCGTCGCTCAGACGGAGTACACCGTGCCGCGGCCATCCCCTGGACCAAGGCAAGAGCGACCAGACGCCGGCAGGTCTCCTGGCTCACGGGTCGTCGCTCGACGCACGCCTTCCCAGGCCCTGAGGCCCAGTGGCTGCTTCCGTGGAAGGAAGCCCGTGCGTCTCGCTCACCGCTTACAGTTGCAGGGACAGCCTCGGATTCAGGCGGCATGCCGCCCTCACCGTGTTCCCTTTTAAGCCTCTCGTCGAGGCACCGGCGCGATCTGCGCTCGCGGCAAGAAACGCCGAAAGCGTCGCCTTGGTAGAGGCTCGCGGTCGACACCGCAAGGTGCCGGTCAGCCCGCCCCCCGCTGGGGTTTAGACCTTATCGCTTCCCCGCCCGCGGCGGCTCGCACCACTATTGCGGCCGCGCACCGAGATATGCCGCGAGCCGATCGACCATTTCCTCGGGTATGCGCCGCGCAATCACCGGCATCGTTGCCTGCGACTGGCGGGCATCCACCTGCTTGCCGTCGCCGCGCATCTGCCATAGCCGCGCGGCGAGATAGGCCGGTTTCTGCCCCGCCAGGACCGGATAGGGCTTGCCCGGCGCGTGGCAGCTCGCACAGGCGGGAAGCTGCCGGTTCGGCAGGCCGCGCGAAACGATGCGCTCGGCATCCGCATCGCGGACCTGCGGTGCCTCTCCCAGTCCCGGCAGTGCCGCAAACCGCCGCGCCAGCGCGGCCGCATCGGCATCGCTCAGCAACGCGGCGGCGTTGGCCATCACGCCGCTGAAGCGGTGCCCATCGCGATAGGCGCGCAGCGCCGCTTCGAGATAGGCCGGGTTCTGCCCGCCCAGCACAGGGATGTCGCCCTGCCCCCGCCCCCGTCCATCGGCACCGTGGCAGCCGGCACAGGCCTCGAACCGCGGCGCCCCCGCAATCCCGGCGATGCCGCCGGCCAGTCGCGCATAGTCGGCGGGTGTCATCGTCGGCAGGCGGCGGACGAAGGCGACCATGCGGCGGACCTCGTCCGGCCGGTCGCGCGCCGGCCAGGCGGGCATGCCGCTGAACTTCACGCCGTGATCGATGATCCAGAACAGCTCGCGGTCGCTCCATTGCTTCGCGGTGCGGGCAAGGTCGGGCGCGGGGGGCGTCGCCGCCTGGAACACCGCGCGCGGCCGCATGCCGGGGGCGCCGTGGCAGGCGGCGCAGCTCGCCGCGAAATGGCCGGCGGCGCTCACCAGCCCCTGGGGATCGGCCGCCGTCTTGGGGCTCTCCAGCGCGCTGCGGGTGCCGACCGAGTTGCGCATCACCCAATGCAGGAACCAGTTGGTGATCGGCCAGTGCCCGCTCGACGCGGCGACGTTGATCGCGCCGGACCAAGCGACCGCGAGCGCCAATGCCACGATACCGGCCAGCGCCAGCACTACGCGCTTCCAGGTGATCCGGATCGTCATACGCGCGCCTCCAGCCGCAACAGCGTGGCCAGCAGTCCGAGCCCGCCGACGAAATAGGCCGCACCACCGACGAGCAGCATCACCACGCCGGCAAGCTGCTGGTCGGCGAGCGGCGCCAGCCCCCAGGGCGCGGCATGCGCCATCGCCGGATAGAGCGGCCGCGGTGCCAGCCCGATCAGCGCACCAAGCAGCGTCATGTGCATCGAGGTGAGCAGCAACGCGCCCACCCCCATCGCCCGCGCGCCCGGTGCCAGCACCGCGCTCCACAGCAGCACGCCCGCGGCGAGGAAGCTCGCCTGCTCGAGCGCCAGCAGTATGGAACTATGCGCCGCCGCCGCCCGCAGCGCCGGCAGGTGCCAGCTCCACACCACGCCGAGCTCGACCATGCTCATCGCCAGCGGCGTGACGATGCGGGGCAGGCGCCGCGCGGGATCCATGCGCGTGCCGGCAATGCCCAGCGCCACGCATGGCGCCGCGACGGCGGTCGCCAGCATGTGCGCGGCCATGTGCCCGGTCATCCCCTGCCCGGCGAGCCTCCAGCCGAGCGCGAGCAGCGCGGCCCCCAGCGCCAGGGGGGCGGCTCTCACCGGCAGTCCCGCAGGAACAGCACCGGCAGCGCGGTGAAGACGACGCCGATCACGCTCAGCCCGGCGAGCAGCAAGGTGGCATAGGCGAGGAAGCGCAGTCGATCGCTGTCGGTGCCGGCTTCGTGCGGCGGATGGTCGCCGGGCGTGCGCGCCTGCACCCAGGCGATCCACCCCGAGGCGAGGATCACCAGCAGTGCCGCCGCCGTGCCGCCCCAGAAGATCGCCGGCGCGTCGACATAGCGCCCGGTCTTGGCGCAGCGCACCGCCGCCCAGAGATAGGAGAAGAGGAAATGCGCCGCCCAGCCCGTCGGCGGTACGATCAGCGTCCACAGGGTGACCCGGAGCGCGCGGAAGCGCTGGTGCAGCCGCCCGATCATGCCACCTCCGGGAACAGGCCCAGCGTCGCCCAGGTGACGAGCGCGGTGAACAACAGGAAATGCTGGTAGAGCGTGACGTTGCGGATGTCGGCATCATGGGTCGGCGTCGCGAGCCCGGCGAGGCTGCGGGCGAGCGCATAAAGCTGTCCGACCACGCCGACGCCGGCATGGGCGACGGTCCAGCCCGTCAGCGTCCAGACAATCGCCGGATAGCTGTGGAGCGTCGGATCGAGATGCGACAGCCAGGGGCCCGCCAGTCCAGCCGGAATCGCCGCCAGCCCGGCGAGCGCGCCTGCCGCCAGCAGCAGCCGCGCCGCGGTCACCGCGCCCCGGCGGTTGGTCTCGCGCGCGGCGAGCGTCGCCGCCCAGCCCAGCACCATCAGCGCCAGCGCGATCATCGGCCAGAACACGCCCGGCCCGGTCATGCCGGGCGGCGGGAAGCTCGGATGCACCGTCCAGAAGAAGTAATAGCCGAACACCAGCCCCGAAAAGGCCGTCGCATCGGCCATCATGGTGATGAACATCGCCCACCAGCCGGGCGCCAGCGGCCCCGCCACATAGAGCGGCAGATCGATACCATGGCCGATCGGCTTGCACGGCTTTTCGGGGATCTCGGCGGTCTGCCACAGCCAGGCCAGCACCAGCGCCAGCGTCAGCACGGCGGCGGCGAGCGCGAGCCAGTAGAGATGGTAGGTCGTCAGGATGAACACCCCGCCCAGCGCCGCCGCCGTCGCCATCGGCACGAAGGACGGCGTCGGCAGCCGCAGCACCGCGACGGGCTTGGCATCGAGCACCGAGGTGATCAGCGATTCGCGCCGCCCCTCCTCGGCATCGGGGAGGAAGAAGCGGCCCTCGTCGACCTTGCGCACGAAATCGGGCTGGTCCCAGATCGGATAGCGGGTCTCGATCAGCGGGATCGAGCGCACGCCCCATTGCTCGCCGCTGGGGGTGGCCAGCCATTCGAGCGTACCGGCGTTCCAGGGGTTGCGGGGCCCAAGCGGCCGCCAGGGCGAGCGCAGCAGGTCGATCACGATCAGCAGCACGCCGAAGGCGAACAGGAAGGCGCCGATCGTCGAGGCCATGTTGAGCCCCTGCAGCCCCAGTTCGGCCGGATAGGTGAACACCCGGCGCGGCATCCCCATCAGCCCGGACAGGTGCATCGGGAAGAAGGCGAGGTTGGCGCCTACGAACAGGATCCAGAAGGCGGTGCGGCCGATCCGGTCGCTCAGCTGCTTCCCCGTCACCAGCGGCCAGTAATAATAGAGGCCGGCGAACAGCGGCATCAGCGTGCCGCCGATCAGCACGTAATGCAGGTGCGCGACCACGAAATAGGTGTCGTGCGCCTGCCAGTCGAACGGCACGATCGCGACCATCACCCCGGTGAGCCCGCCGATCACGAAGATGGCGAGGCTGCCGGTGGCGTAGAGCAAGGGCGTCGAGAAGATCACCCGCCCGGCCGCCAGCGTGGCGATGAAGGCGAAGATCTGGATGCCGGTGGGAATCACCACCGCCTGGCTCGCCGCCGAGAAGAAGGCGAGGCTGATCTTGGGCAGCCCGGTCGCGAACATGTGGTGCACCCACAGTCCGAAGCTGAGGAAGGCAGTGCCCACCGCCGCCAGCACGATATAGGGATAGCCGAGCAGGTGCCGCTGCGCGAAGGTGGGGATCAGCATCGCGAACAGCGCGATCGAGGGCAGGAAGATCACATAGACTTCGGGGTGCCCGAAGATCCAGAACAGGTGCTGCCACAGCAGCGGATCGCCGCCACGGGCAGCGTCGAAGAACGGCCAGCCGAGCAGCCGCTCCATCTCGAACAGCAGGTCGCCCGCGATCAGCGGCGGGAAGGCGAACAGGATCATCACCGCGACGACCAGGATGTACCAGGCATAGAGCGGCATCAGGTTCAGCCGCATGCCCGGCGGACGGCACTTGAGTACGCCGACGATCAGCTCCACCGCCGCCGCGACCGACGAGACTTCGATGAACGACAGCCCCAGCATCCAGATGTCGGCGCCGAGGCCCGACAGGTCGGTGCGGGTGGTCAGCGGCGGGTACATGAACCAGCCGCCATCGGGGGCGGCATTGAAGAAGATCGAGCCGAGCACGAACACGCCGCCGATCAGGAAGCTCCAATAGCCGAAGGCGGAGAGCCGCGGGAACGGCAGGTCGCGTGCGCCGAGCAGCTGGGGCAGCAGGATGATCGAGACAGCCTCGAACATCGGCACCGCGAACAGGAACATCATCGCCGAGCCGTGCAGCGTGAACAGCTGGTTGAAGGTGTTGGCGGAGACCAGGTCGTTCTCCGGCACCGCCAGCTGGGCCCGTATGATCAGCGCGAGCACGCCGGCGAACAGCATGAAGACGAAGGCGGTGCTGGTGTACCAAGGCCCCACCGCGTTGTTGTTGGTATCGCTCCACCGCCGCAGCCAGCCCTTGGGCGGCGCCCATACGGTGCGCAGCCGCTCCTCCTGCGCGCGGCGCAGCTCGGGATCGTCCTGCGCGTGGAGGCTCATTGCAAGGTTCCCAGATAGCGCGCAATCGCGCGGGCTTCGGTTTCGGGCAACTGCGGATAGGCGGGCATGCGCGCACCCGGCTTCACGGCGGCGGGTTCGCGCAGGAAGCGCAGCCGGGCAGCCTCGTTATTGGGCAGCGTTCCCGCGCCGATCGTCGCGCGCTGGGCGAGATGGGTGAAATCCGGCCCGATCGTGCCGGTCGCCGCGGTGCCCCGGATCGCATGGCAGCCGCCGCAGCCGTGGCGGAGGAACAGCGCCGCGCCGGGATCCGCGCTCGCCACCGCCGGCCGGCGCTGCGCCGCGAGCCAGCGGTCGAACGCCTCGGCCGGCATCGCCACCACGTCGAACGCCATCAACGCGTGGGACAATCCGCAAAACTCGGTGCACTGGCCACGAAAGCGCCCCGCGCGGGTGGCGCGGACGGGCAGGTCGTTGGTGCGGCCGGGGATCATGTCCATCTTGCCGGCCAGCCCCGGAATCCAGAAGCTGTGGACGACATCGCCGCCCGCCAGCCGGAACAGCACCGTGCGGCCGACCGGAATGCGGATCTCGTTCGCGCTCACCACCGCCGTCCCGTCCGACGGTCGATAGGCGACGCGCCACCAGAATTGCTCGCCGGTCACGTCGATGCGCAGATCGGCGGGGGCCACGCCGCGCGGCCGCATATAGGGCAGGCTGAAGACGAGCAGCGCGGCCAGCACCAGCGCCGGGATCAGCCCGCCGGCGATCAGGATCAGGCGTTCGCCGCCGCGCAGGCTCAGCGCCCCCGGCCGAGCGCGCACCGCCCAGATCATCAACCCGGCGACGCCCGCGGCGACGATCATACCGCCCGCCACCATCACCAGCGTGATGTAATTGATGCCCGCCGCTTCCTCGCCGAACGCCGCGAACACCGATTGGTGGTGGTTACAGCCTCCCAGCGCCATCGTCCCAAGGACGATCGCCAGCCTTCCTCGCCTGCTGGTCCCGGCTCGCATCCCGCCGCCCTATCCCGCGCGGCGTGAGCCGTCCATCAAACGATGGAAACATCCTGTAATATATTGTTTCCAGGCGCTGCGGCAGGGCCGACCCCGCGCTGCGCACGGAACTTGTCGTCTCGCTGATGGCCGCGCGGCGTGCGGTGGGGGCGGCGCAGCGAAGACAGGATGCCGACGCAGAGGCCCAGGCACGAGCCGCGTGAAGCGCCAGCTCGGCGAGCGGGGTCCTACCTGGTGGGAAGACGGCGCGCCGGACTTCAACCGCCACCTGGCACGCAACACGCCCTATGCCGATTGGTACGCGCATCCCGATCCCCCGCCCCCGCCCCATCCTGTCGCGGAGACGGCCGGAACGGGCGTCACTTGAGCGGCGTATAGCGGCAGGTGAAGCGGGACGCCGAGGCGTCGGGCATCCGCGTCAGATGGACGTACAGCCTCTCGCCCAGCATGGCGTCGAGATCGAAGACGGCGTCCGCATCGTACAGGTCGTCGCGATGGGCATCCTTCCAGCCGCGCACGGTCGCAAGGGCGCGCGCTTTCGCGTCGCGCGCTGATCCTGCGACGACGAACATGTTCTTATGCTGCTCGGCGAAGTCGACCCCGTCATAGCCGCCGAGGTTGACGAACCAGAGCTTCTCGGGCCCAGCCGACGGCGCGGCGTGCAGTGCGACGGCATGGCCGTCGGCCCGGTCGATCTCGGCCCAGCAGTCGATGTGCAGCGTGCCGGGCGTACCCCACCAGTTGGTGCGCAACCGATCATAAGTGTCCTCGATCCGGTTCGCGACGACAAAGCGGACGTCATGAACCTCGACATGCGCCGACGGATGCTCCCCGCCGGTTTCACGATGCTGCCGAACCGCAGGTCCGCGTCTTTCGTGATCGTCAGCGGCTGCACGATGGTCAACAATGCCGTCGCCGTTTCGGCGACCTGCGCCATCGCGACGAGCGGCAACAGAAGCGCGAGCGCCGAGCATAATGTGCGGAGAACAGTCGATCAGTCTCGTTATGACGGCAACCGATTTTCGGCATACCCTCGGCCACAGAAACGCGTTAGACGCACGTCGGTTACAAATGCCCGCGCAAAAATGGTTTATCGGCGGCACCTGTCCGAAGGGACAGCGCCCTTCCTCTCAAACAAAATCCGCGTTGGCGATGTAGCGGGTCGCGGCCACGCCCCGCTGCCCTGGGGCGACCGTAATATCCATCCCGAACTGGATGGTGACGACGTTGCCGAGCGCCATCGGGTTGAGCTGGAAGTTCATCGTGCTCGCATCCGCTGGCCCCCAGCGACGAAGCTGGTGCCGGTCACCGCGCCGATGCGGAACCTCGTCACCGAAGCGATCGTGCCACTCGCCTGGGGTGCCATGGTAATGCGGATGTTGCGGGCAAGGCACAGGCTGGCCAGGTTGAGCAGGCCGCAGGTCCGGCGCATCGTGGGCGGTGGTACCGGCGCATTGCTGCGGCGGACGGCATCGCCGGAGATCCGCGTCACCGTCACCTCGGCGGTGGCAGGAACGGCCGCGAAGCACGACAACGCAGCGGCGAGGCCGCCGAACCTCCTGCAACCTCGCATCATCTTTCCTCACCCCAGTAGTGGCACGTCCATCTGCACCGGTGGCAGAAGGGCGCCCGTTCCCACCTTGCATCGCGTTTGCTGTTGAACGGTATCTCAGGGGTGGTCGAACGACCGCATACGCGCCGCCCCGTTTCACGACTCAGCGGAAACCGGTACGAGCATCGACACGTTGGTGCCTGCAACCGGTAAACAGACGCCGCAGGAGCGAATGCATGGACAAATCGAAAGCGCTCGACCTTGGCATTCGCAGGTCGGCGGAAATGGCCGCGGTGTTCATGATCGGCGATGGCCTGCTCGGGCTGCTGCAGCCCCGGCGCCATGTCACGCTCTGGCGGTCGGACGTCCCGGCGGTGGACGCGCTGGTTCGCCCCTTTGCGGAGCGGCCCGGTCGCCGGCGCGCTTATGGTGCGCTGCAGATCGTCGCCGGGATCGCGCTTGCCTCCGCCTTGAAGCGGCGCCATCCGCGCTGATCCATCCGCCCACGCCCAGGATCCGCACCCCCTTTTGGCTTGCAGAAAGCGGCTCCCATCCCGCAGGGTGCGTACCAGAAGCAAGCGGTAGCGGAAGAGGACGGGATGCGTAAGATACTGGCCGTACTGGCACTTTTGACCATGGCGCAAACCGCGCCGGACCCGCACCTGCCCAAGCCGACGCAGGACTCCGTCGCACCCACCCTGCCCCACGGATTGCAGCATGCAGTCCTCATCGTCTCCAAAACCAATGGCTGGCGGCATATCGAGCACATCCCGCACTCGAACCGCGTGCTGGCGGAGATTGCCGAGCGCCTGGGCCGCGCAAGCTTCGTCACCGAAAATGCGGCGGTGTTCAACGACGACCAACTGCGTCATTTCTCCGTCGTCGTGCTCAACAGCGCGAGCGGCGACTTCCTCACGCCGGAGCAGCGCGCAGCCTTTGCGCGGTTCGTCGCGCGCGGCGGCGGCGTCGTGGCGCTGCACGCGGCGGGGGACAACAGCCATACCGATCCCTGGTACGTCCAGACCGTGATCGGCACCAGGTTCATCGGCCATCCGGGCGGCGCCGATCATCTTCAGGCCGCGCAGCTGCTGGTCGACAGGCCGGATCACCCCGCCATGGCCGGGGTGAAGCTGCCCTGGTCGCCGGTCGACGAATGGTACTCCTTCGATTCGAACCCCGCCGCGAAGGGGATGACCGTGCTCGCGCGGATCGATGAGGGAAGCTACCGGCCGGGTGCCAAGCTGACGATGGGCATCCATCCCGTCCTCTGGGTCAATCCCTCGACCAAGGGGCGCGTCTTCTATTCGGCACTCGGCCATTCGCCGGAAGCCTATGACGACCCCAATTATCGGCGCATCCTCACCAACGCCATCCGCTGGGCTGCCCGCTAGCCAGCGGGATGCCGCGCAGGCACAGGTTACGCCGCATCGCCGCGGTTGCCTCTCTATGCGGCACCACGCTACACACGCGAACGATGGCCCGGGGCAATCCTCGTCGACGGATCGGAGACGCGCCCGTCCTGCGCCACCGGGGGCGTACGCCAGCCTGGGTCTCGCTCGGCTGGCGGATGGCACTGGCGCTGGCGCTGATCGGGATCGCGCTTGCCGGCCACTGGATCGATCGCGACGGGCTGCGCGACAACACCGATGGCAAGGTCAGCTTCGTCGACGTCGTCTACTTCACGATGATCACGGTGACGACGGTAGGCTATGGCGACATCGTGCCGGTGACGGACCGCGCCCGGATGTTCGACACGTTCGTCGTCACCCCGGTGCGGCTGTTCGTATGGCTGATTTTCCTCGGCACGGCCTATGATTTCGTGCTGCGGCGGGTTTGGGAGAAGTGGCGAATGCGAAGCCTGCAGCGCGATCTGAACGGCCATGTCATCGTCGCCGGCCACGGCACGAGCGGGACGGAAGCGGTGGTCGAGTTGCTTCGCCGGGGCAAGCCGCACGACGCGATCGTCGTGATCGATCCCCATGCCGACGCCGTGGCGCGCGCCGAAGCCGAAGGGGTGATGGTGCTGGAAGGCGATGCCAGCCGCAATGCCACGCTCGATGCCGTGAAGGTGGCCAGGGCGAGCGCAATGATCGTGGCGGCCGGTCGCGACGACACCTCGATCCTGATCGTGCTCACCGCCCGGCGCCTGGCGCCCAGCCTCCCCATCAGCGTCGTCATCCGGTCGGAGGACAATGAAGCACTGGCCGTCCAGGCCGGTGCCACCACCGTGATCAATCCGGCGAGCTTCGCCGGCCTGTTGCTGGCGGGATCGACCACCGGCCCGCATCTGGCGGAGTACATGATGGATCTGGCCGGGCTTCACGGCGCGGTATCGCTTCGCGAACGCAAGGTGGTGCCCGGCGAGATCGGCATGCCGCTGTCCGCCATCACCACCGGTGCGGGCCTGCGCCTCTATCGGGGCGGACAGCGCTACGGGTTCTGGCAGCGCGAGGCGCAATCGCTCCAGCTCGGAGATACGATCATCGAAGTGGTGCCGTCTGACGAAGCCTAGCCGGCAAAGGCATCCTTGGTCTTCCACTTCACCGGATTGCGCAGATAGGTGACGCCGTTCGCCTCGGCTTCGTGAAAACGGCCGGCGCCGATATTGACCTGGGTCGAAGGCAACAACGGCTTCGGTGCTGCTCGCCCACCATGGTCCCCCAACGATCGCGCCGAACGCCCGGCCTCAATCCCGCGACAGCGCCGCCACCCGCAGCATCGCGGCCGCCGCCAGCAGCAGCGTCCCGCTCGCAAAGGCCATCGTCCAGATCGGCTCGCCGGGGAAGAAGCGGTTCATGATCGACCCCATCACCGTCGCGACCAGCAGTTGCGGCACCACCACGAAGACGTTGAACAGCCCCATATAGATGCCGAGCTTCGCCTGCGGCAGGCTGGAGGCGAGGATCGCATAGGGCATGGCGAGGATCGAGGCCCAGGCGATGCCGATGCCCACCTCGCTGGCGATCAGCCACGCCGGATCGCGCACCAGGAAGAAGCTGGCATAGCCCGCCGCGCCGCAGAGCAGCCCGAAGATATGCGTGCGCGCCTTGCCGAAGCGCGCGGAGAGCAAGGGCAGCAGGGTCAGCGCCGCAACCGCCGCCACGCCGTTATAGGTGGCGAACAGCACGTCGACCCAGCTGGCGCCCTCCTGGTAGCCGGCGCTCTTGGGATCGGGCGCGCCGTAAAAGGCACCCGCAACGATTGGCGTGGTGTTGATCCACATGATGAACAGCGCCGACCAGCTGAAGAACTGCGCCACCGCCAGCCGCTGCATCAGCACCGGCATACCCGCGAAATCGCCGACGATATGGCCGAGCATGCTCGCGCGCCCTGCCCGCGCCCGCAGGATCGCCACGGCCTGGGCCAGGCCATAGGCAGCGAGCAGTCCGCCGAGCAGATAGACCTCCTTCTCCAGACGGAACTGCGCAACGGCCAGCACGACCAGCGCCCCCGCAAGTATCCAGGGCAGGCCCGCCGCCGGATGCCGCGCCGCGAGGAGGCGCACCGCCGCTCCCTCCTCGGAAGCCGCGGGCCCGTCGAATGCCGCCATCTCCGCCGGGCTGTATTCGCGCGTGGTCAGCACGGTCCACAGCACCGAGCAGAACAGTGCCGCGCCGCCGAACCAGAAGGCGTATTTGACCGTATCCGGCACGCCATGCGCCACCGCCGCGTTCGAGACGCCGAGATGCTCGAGCGCCCAGGGGAAGATCGATCCCAGCACCGCACCCATGCCGATGAACGCGGTCTGCACTGCATAGCCGGCACTGTGCTGGTCCTTGCGGAGCATGTCGCCGACAAAGGCGCGGAACGGCTCCATCGAGATGTTGAGCGAGGCGTCGAGCACCCACAGCAGCCCCGCCGCAAACCACAAGGCGGGGCTTTCCGGCATCAGCAGCAGCGCCAGCGCGGCGAGGATCGCGCCGCCGAGGAAATAGGGCCGCCGCCGACCCAGCCGCCCCAGCCAGGTCCTGTCGCTGAGGTGTCCGATGATCGGCTGGACCAGCAACCCGGTCAGCGGCGCCGCCACCCACAAGGCCGGAAGGTCGTCCAGCCGCGTGCCGAGCGACTGGAAGATCCGGCTCATGTTCGCATTCTGCAGCGCAAAGCCGATCTGGATGCCGAAAAAGCCGAAGCTGATGTTCCACAGCCCGGCAAAGGACTGGCGCGGCTTCTCCACCCTCATGCCCCGCACGACTTGCGTACGACCAGCCTGGTGGGGAGCAGCGCCGGGCCCACCGGCCGCTCGCGGATCCGCCCGATCAGCGTTTCCACCAGCGTGCGGCCCGCAAGCCGTGCATCCTGCATCACCGTGGTCAGCGGCGGGCTGGCCGAGCTGGCCGCCGGAATATCGTCGAAACCGATCACCGAAACATCCTCTGGAATGCGCTTGCCCGCGGCCTGGAGCACCCGCATCGCGCCGATCGCGATCAGGTCGCTCGCCGCGAGGATCGCGTCGAAATCCGCGCCGCTGTCGAGCAGCGCCTGTGCCGCCGCCGCCCCGGAATCCTCCGTCGTGATCGCGTCGATCTGGAGCGCGGGGTCGGCGGAAAGACCCGCCCCGGCCAGCGCTTCGGCATGGCCGCGATAGCGCTCGTGAAACTCGGGATAATGGCTCGAAGCCGTACCCAAAAAGGCAATGCGCTTGCGACCGCGCCCGAGCAGGTGCCGCGTAGCCTCGCCGCCGCCACCGCGATTGTCGCAGCCGACGGTCAGCCCGGCGCCCTCGGCCAGCACCGACCCCCAGCGGACGAAATGCGTGCCGGCATCCTGCAGCGCCTTGAGCCGCGCGCGATAGAGTTCGAAATCGCCATAGCCGAGCAGAATCAGCCCGTCGGCCTTGCGCGCATCCTCGTAATCGGTGTGCCAGTCGCTGGAGAGCTGCTGAAAGCTGATCAGCAGGTCATGATTATGCTCGGCGCAGGCACGGATGATCGAACCCAGCATCGAATGAAAGAAGGGATTGATCAGTGAATCGTCCGAGGTCGGATCCTCGAAGAACAACAGCGCCAGCGTCTGCGAGTGGCGCGTACGGAGATTGGAAGCCGCCTTATCGACGCGGTAGTTCAACTGCTTGGCGATCGACTCGATACGCAGCCGCGTCGCCGGATTGACTCCCGCCTCGCCACGCAGCGCGCGCGATACGGTCGGCTGCGAGACGCCCGCGAGTTGGGCGATGTCGAACGATGTAGGCTTGCGCTGCATGCCCATCCTGGTCCCTCCACGGCGTGCGGGCGTCTTCCCCGCATCGCATATTATGCATGGGCGCAGCAGCACCGTCCCGTCAATCGGGAGACTGGTGCCAAAAGGCCATAGCGGCGGCGGAACGGGCTTGAATACGTATGTGAGTGGCTGGCCTCCATACCCCCTTTTGCAAGATTGAATGCAGCACTGCGCAGATCCGGCGCATCCCGCATGGGGCGGGCATTCACCCGGCCACTCGAGAGCCGGGGGTGAGACAAATTGGGGAGAGACATGGTATTCAGCAATTTCCGCGGCCGTCGTGCCGCCCGCATCACCCTCGGCGCCAGCGCCGCCGCGATCGCCTTCAGCGTCACCACCGCTGCGTTCGCGCAGGACAGCGGCACCCCCGCAGCCGACGCCCAGGATAGCGGCCCCGGCGAGATCGTCGTCACCGGCTTCCGCGCCGCGCTCGCCACCTCCGCGAACATCAAACGCAACAACACGATGATCGTGGACTCGGTCTCCTCCGAAGACATCGGCAAGCTGCCCGATGTCTCGATCGCGGATTCGCTAGCTCGCATCCCCGGCGTCACCGCCCAGCGCCTCGAAGGCCGCGACCAGCGCCTGTCGATCCGCGGCCTCGGCCCGGACTTCTCCACCACGCTGCTCAACGGCCGCGAGCAGGTGACCGTCGGCGACAATCGCGGCGTCGAATACGACCAGTATCCCTCCGAATTCTTCAAGAACGTCAATGTCTACAAGTCGGCCGATGCCTCGCTGATCGCCGCCGGCATCGCCGGCACGGTCGATCTGCGGATGCTGCGCCCGCTCGCCCAGTCGCAGCGCACCTTCGTCGTCGCCGCACGTGGCCAGATGAACGAGCAGAAGAAGCTCAATCCCGACGGCACCCGCTACGGCTATCGCGCCTCGGCGACCTATGTCGACAAGTTCGCCGGCGACACGCTGGGCGTCGCGGTCGGCGTTTCGGCGCAGAACACGCCCACCCAGATCGAGCGCTACGCCGCCTGGGGCTTCCCCAATGAATCCGCGGCCGGCAACAACCTCTTCCTCGGCGGCGCCAAACCCTATGTGCAATCGAACCTGCTCAAGCGCTATGGCGGCGTCGCCACGATCGAATGGCAGCCGAGCGACAATTTCCACTCGACCTTCGACGGCCTCTATTCACATTTCGAGGAAACCCAGCGGCTGCGCGGCATCGAGTTCCCGATCGCGCCGCAATGGGGATCGGGTGCAGTCATCCAGCCGGGCTATCAGGTCCAGAACGGGCTGGTGACCAGCGCGACGCTCAGCAACGTCGTCGCCGTGCAGCGCAACGATTACAACAAGCGCAAGGCCGAGAATATCTCGCTGGGCTGGAACAATGATTTCAAGCTGAGCGACAGCATCCACTTCATCGTCGACGCCAGCTGGAGCCACGCCACCCGCACCGACTTCCTGCTCGAGACCTATTCGGGTACCGGCTACAATTCGTCGGGCGCGAAGGACACGATCAAGATCAGCCAGAATGCGAACGGCACCTACAGCATCGTGCCGACGCTCGACTATTCCAACACCAGCGTGATCAAGCTCACCGATCCGCGCGGCTGGGGCTACAACGGCACCCAGGCCGTGGTGCAGGCCGGCTTCCTCAACCGCCCGGATTTCGAGGACGACCTAAAGTCGCTGCGCGCCAGCTTCAACGGCGAGTTCAGCGGCAGCATCGTCAAGAGCTGGGAAATCGGCGGCAATTTCAGCCGTCGCGAGAAGACGAGCCGCTACACCTCCTACTTCCTCTGCCCACCGGGCGGCGGCACCAACTGCACCGTCGCCAGCGGCACGCCGACCAACTTCGCCGTGCCCGCCGACGCGGTGCTGGGCGAGCAGGTGGCGCTTGCCTATCTCGGCGTGCCGAAGATGCTGACCTATGATCCGCTCAAGGTGTACAGCCAGCTTCGTTCGGTGTTCGACAACCGGCCGGACTCGCTGGTGCGCGACAATGTAGTCACCGAGAAGGTCTATACCGGCTATGCCAAGGTCAACATCGACGGCACCGTCGGTGGCAAGGCGCTGAAGGGCACGCTCGGCCTGCAGGTCGTTCACACCGATCAGGGCTCCTCGGGCGCGATCGCGGCGCTGCAGAACGGCGTGGTCACCACATCGCCGGTCCAGGACAGCACCAAATATACCAACTTCCTGCCCTCGGCGACGTTCAGCCTGGAGCTGATGGACGCCTTTTACGTGAAGATGGGTGCGGCGCAGACGATGGTGCGCCCGCGCCTCGACCAGGAACGCATCACCCAGGCGGTGAGCATCGACCTGTCGAAGCTCGGCCTGGGCAGCCTGCCACAGAACAGCCCGTTCAGCTCGAACGGCGGCAATTTCCGGCTTCGCCCGTACCAGTCGACCAACATCGACATTTCGGTGGAAAAGTATCTGCGCGGCGGCGGCTATCTGGCGCTGACCGGCTTCTACAAGCACCTCACCGATTTCGTCGATCCGAACAACAGCACGCTGTATGACTTCTCGGCGCTGCTCTCGGCATTGCCGCCGGCAGCCGCAGCCATCGTGCGCGCCCAGAACGCCCAGTTCGGCCTGGTACGCGTACCCGACAATACCGGCCGCGGCGACATTCTCGGCGTGGAAGCGACCGCCTCGGTGCCGTTCAGCACCTTCACCCAGGCGCTTGACGGGTTCGGCGTGTTCGCGAGCGGCACCTATGTCGACAGCCGGGTCGTCTATGGCAGCAACGCCACGCAGGCCGTGACCATCCCCGGCCAGTCCAAGTGGATCGCCACCGGCACCGCCTATTACGAGAAGAACGGCTTCCAGGCGCGCGCCACCTATCGCTGGCGTGACAGTTTCCTGGCGGAGCTGGCCGGCCTTTCGGCCAACCCCGAGTTCCGCACCGGCAAGTCCGAGGGCGTGCTGGATGCGCAGATCGGCTATGAGTTCCAGGCCGGTCCGCTAAAGGGACTCGCGATCCTGGCGCAGGCCAAGAACCTCACCGACGCGCCGTTCATCACCACCGAGGCGGGCGATCCGCGCCTGGTGCGCGAATATCAGCGCTACGGCCGCGATTATTATCTCGGTATCACCTACAAGTTCTGAGGTTCGGCGGTCCGGTCTTCCTGGGAGGGGGCCGGGCCGTTCCATCGGCACCGGAGGGGTAGGCCATGGCAACCACAACACCCTATCGCATCGTCATTGCCGGCGGCGGCACGGCTGGGTGGATGGCTGCGGCTGCGCTGATCCGCTTCCTCGGACAGGGCTTTGCCGTAACATTGGTCGAATCCGATGCGATCGGCACGGTGGGCGTCGGCGAAGCGACCATCCCGCAGATCGGCATGTTCAACGCCAGCCTCGGCATCGACGAGGACGCCTTCGTCGCCGCCACCCGGGCGAGCTACAAGCTGGCGATCGAATTCGTCGGCTGGACCAGGGGCGGCCGCTACATGCACGCCTTTGGCGATGTGGGCCGCGACAACGGCCTGCTCGCCTTCCGCCACACCTGGCTGCGCGGGATGGCCGAAGGCGTGGCCGCGCCGCTCTGCGCCTATGCGCTCAACAATGTCGCGGCGCTTGGCAACCGGATGCAGCGCGGACCGACGCGCACCGTCCGCGTGCTGCCGGAAATGCCCTATGCCTTCCATCTCGACGCCGGCCTCTACGCCCGCTTCCTGCGCGACTATGCCGAGGCGCGCGGCGTGGTGCGGCACGAAGGGCGGATCGAAGCCGTCACCCGCAACGGCGCGGATGGCGACGTGGCGGCGCTCCACCTCGACAGCGACCGCCGGATCGAGGGCGACCTGTTTCTCGATTGCACCGGCTTCCACGCGCGGCTGATCGGCGAGGCGATGGGCGTCGGCTATCAGGACTGGTCGCACTGGCTCCCCTGCGACCGCGCGCTCGCGGTGCCCAGCGCGCGTGCCCGCGACTTCACCCCCTATACCCGCGCCACCGCGCACGATGCCGGCTGGCAGTGGCGGATCCCGCTGCAACACCGCACCGGCAACGGTATCGTCTATGCGAGCCGGTATCTCTCCGATGACGAGGCCGCCGCGCGGCTGCTCGCCGGGCTGGACGAGCCGGCGCTCGGCGATCCGCGTCCGATCCGCTTCCGCACCGGCCGGCGCGAACAGGCCTGGGCGGGCAATGTCATCGCACTGGGTCTGTCCAGCGGTTTCCTCGAGCCGCTGGAATCGACCAGCATCCATATGATCCAGTCCGCCGTGGAGCGCATATTGAAGCTGCTGCCCGGCCGCCGCGCGCCGGCGCCGCTGCGCGACAGCTACAACCGCCAGGCCGCGCACGAGAGCGAGCGCATCCGCGACTTCCTGATCCTGCACTATTGGGCGAACGATCGCGACGCGCCTTTCTGGCGCGAGCGGCGGGAGACCCCGGTGCCCCACGGGCTTGCCGAGAAGATCGCCCTGTGGCGCGAAACCGGCGAGATCCTCCGCGAGGACGGCGATCTGTTCAGCGACGTCGCTTGGCTGCAAGTGCTTGTCGGCCAAGGCATCACCGCCCGGGGACACCACCCCCTCGCCGATCAGCCGCCGCGCGCGCAAATCGCCGAATATCTCGACCTTCTCGCCAAGCTCAATGCGCGCGAAGTCGCGCAGATGCCTCCCCATAGCGACTTCGTCCGCGCGCACGGCGCCGCGGACGCGGAGATTGCCGCATGATCCGTTCGACCGCCCTCGCCCTGCTCGCCGCCGCGCTCACCGCGACGCCGGCCATGGCGCAGACCTATCGCGACCGCCCGCCCGAGGACGAGGTGCTCTACTTCCTCCTCCCCGATCGCTTCGACAATGGCGACACCGCCAATGATCGCGGCGGGCTAAGCGGCGACCGGCTGGTCACCGGCTTCGACCCCGCCTCCAAGGGCTTCTACCATGGCGGCGACCTGAAGGGCGTGCTGAACCGGCTCGACTATATCCAGGCGCTGGGCGCCACTGCGATCTGGGTCGGGCCGATCTTCAAGAACAAGCCGGTGCAGGGGCCGAAGGGGCAGGAATCGGCCGGCTATCACGGCTATTGGATCACCGATTTCACCCAGGTCGATCCGCATTTCGGGACGAACGTCGAGTTCAAAGCGGTGGTCGACGCGGCACACAAGCGCGGCATCAAGGTGTACATGGACATCGTGGTCAACCACACCGCGGACGTAATTCAATACCGCGAATGCGGCGACTGCAGCTATCGCAGTCGCGCCGACTATCCGTACAGCCGCAAGGGCGGTGTTGCTGGCGCCGCGATCAACCCGGGCTTCGCGGGCGATGGCGATCATAGCGACGCGAACTTCGCCAAGCTTGTCCGGCCCGACTATGCCTATACGCCATACGTCCCCGAGGCGGAGCGAAACGTGAAGGTGCCCGCCTGGCTCAACGACCCGATCTACTACCACAATCGCGGCAACTCGACCTTTGCGGGCGAGAGCTCGACCATGGGCGACTTCGTCGGCCTCGACGACCTGATGACCGAGCATGCGCGCGTCGTCGCCGGCATGATCGCGATTTTCGGCGGCTGGATCGATCGCTTCGGGATCGACGGCTTCCGCATCGACACCGCGCGCCATGTGAACCCAGCATTCTGGCAGGCCTTCGTCCCGGCGATGCTCGCTCGCGCCAAGGCCAGGGGCATCCCCAATTTCCACATCTTCGGGGAGGTCGCAGATCCGGAGGTCGCGGCGCTGGCCCGGCACACGCGCGTCGACACGTTCCCGGCGGTGCTCGACTTCGCCTTCAACCAGGCGGTGATCGACGTCGCCGGCGGCAAGGGCACCGATCGGCTCGCCAAGGTGTTCGCGGCGGACGTGCTCTACGAAGGTGGGGAGAAGACCGCGCACCGGCTCCCCACCTTCGTCAGCAACCATGACGCCGGCCGCGCCGCTACCTTCATCCAGCAGGCAAACCCGAAGATAAGCCACGCCGAACTGCTCCAGCGTGTCCAGCTCGCCCAGGCGATGCTGCTGCTGCTCCGCGGCGTGCCCACCATTTACTCCGGCGACGAGCAGGGCTTCGTCAGCGATGGCAACGACCAGGATGCCCGTGAGGATCTGTTCGGCAGCATGGTGGCGAGCTACAACGACAACCATCTGCTCGGCACCGACGCGACCACCGCCACGCCCAGCTTCAACACCGCCAACCCGCTGTTTCGCGAGATCGCCGCGCTCGCACGGCTGCGGACCAGCCACCCGGCGCTCACCCGCGGCCGCCAGGTCACCCGCTTCGCCAGCGACAAGCCCGGGCTGTTCGCCGTCTCGCGCTTCGATCCCAAGACCGGCGCGGAAACCGTGATCGCCTTCAACACCAGCGCCGAGCTCTGGACCGGCAATATCCAGGTCGAGACCGGCTCCACCGCCTTCCGTACCCTGGCAGGCGCCTGCCCCGCCAACGCTGTCGCACCCGGCAGCCTCGCCCTTTCCCTTCCCGCGTTCGGCTACACCGTCTGCGCGGCCGGAGCAGCCAAGTGAATCTCATGACGATGCGCGAGCTTTCCACCGAATCCCGCCCCTGGTGGCGCGGCGCAGTGATCTACCAGATCTATCCGCGCAGCTTCGCGGACTCGAATGGCGACGGCGTGGGCGACCTGCCCGGCATCACCGCGCGGCTCGAGCATGTCGCGGCGCTGGGCGTGGATGCCGTGTGGATCTCGCCCTTCTTCACATCACCGATGCGGGACTTCGGCTATGACATTGCCGATTTCTGCGATGTCGATCCGGTGTTTGGCACGCTGGGCGACTTCGACGCGCTGGTCGCCCGCGCCCATGCGCTGGGCCTCAAGGTGTTGATCGACCAGGTCTATTCGCACAGCTCGGACCAGCATCCGTGGTTCCAGGAGAGCCGCACCAGCCGCACCAACGCACGCGCCGACTGGTATGTCTGGGCCGACGCCAAGCCCGACGGCAGCCCGCCTAACAACTGGCAATCGGTATTCGGCGGCCCGGCCTGGACCTGGGACGCGCGGCGCGGCCAATATTATCTGCACAACTTCCTGCGCGAGCAGCCGGACCTGAACTTCCACAATCCGGAGGTGCAGGCCGCCACCCTCGCCACCGCCAAGTTCTGGCTGGATCGCGGCGTCGACGGGTTCCGGCTCGATGCGATCAACTTCACGATGCACGATCCGCAGTTGCGCGATAACCCGCCCGCGCCAGACACGGGCGCCCCACGCACCCGCCCCTTCGACTTCCAGCAGCATGTCTTCAACCAAAGCCATGCGGACATCCCGCTGCTGCTCGAGAAGCTGCGCGCACTCGCCGACCGCTATCCCGGCCGCTTCACCGTCGCCGAAGTCGGCGGGCCCTCTCCGGAGGCCGAAATGCACCTGTTCACCGCCGGGAGCACGCGGCTGAACAGCGCCTATGGTTTCAACTTCCTCTACGCCGATCGCCTGACCCCCGCGCTGGTCCGCGACGCCGTCGCCGAATGGCCCGACGCGCCAGGCGTGGGCTGGCCGAGCTGGGCGTTCGAGAACCACGACGCCCCGCGCGCGATCTCGCGCTGGGTAGCGCCCGAGCACCGCGCCGCCTTCGCCGCGCTCAAGATGCTGCTGCTGCTCTCCTTACGCGGCAATGCGATCCTGTACTATGGCGAGGAGCTGGGCCTGACCCAGGTCGAGATCGGGTTCGAGGACCTGCAGGACCCCGAGGCGATCGCCAACTGGCCGCTCACCCTCAGCCGCGACGGCGCCCGCACACCGATGCCCTGGGTGGCGGATGCGCCCAATGCCGGCTTCTCGGTCACCCGCCCCTGGTTGCCGCTCGGAGCCGATCATCTGGGCCGCGCGGTCGACGTGCAGGATGCCGATCCCGCCTCATTGCTCCGCCTCACCCGCCGGCTGATCGGCCTACGCAAGCAGCACCCGACGCTGGTCGACGGCGCGATGACGGTGCTCCACGCCGACGAAGCGCTGCTGGTCTTCGCCCGCACCGCCGGGGACGAACGCCTGGTCTGCGCCTTCAACCTCTCGGCGGCGCCCGTCGACCTGCCGCCCGCCTTGCTCGAAGGGCTTTCGGTGGTGGAGGCGCTGAACGGCGCCACCCTCCATCGCCTGCCGGCTTATGCGGGGCTCATCGCCGGTTGATCCGATCCCGCGGGCATGCCGCGGGCGAGCTCGATCATCCGGTTGGCGGTCTCGCGCTCGCCCATCACCACCTCGTCGGCGCCCAGGCCCTCAAGGTGCGCGACCTCGTCGGCCGAATGGGCCCGCACCACCACTGGCACGCCGGGCGCGAGCTGGCGGGCATGCTGGAGGATCGCCCCGCCCTCGAACCCGGCGGGGATCGCGATCAGCAGCTTGCTCGCCTGTCCGATCTGCGCGGCGACCAGCGTCCGCACGTCGATGGCATTGCCCGCCACCACGGTGATGCCGGCCTTGCGCGCCTGCTCGGCCATGTCGTTCTGGTCCTCGATCAGCGCGAAGGCCTTGCCGTGCTGCTGGAGATCCTCGGCGATCATCTTGCCCACCCGGCCATAGCCGATCAGGATCACATGGCCCTTGGGCAGATCGACCGGCGCCACCGCCTCGCGACCCGCTTCCGCAACCTCGTAGCGCTTGGCGACCCAGGCGAAGAGGAAGGGGTTGAGGAAGATCGACAGCATCGCCGCCGCCAGGATCACGTCGCGCGCCGCCGCCGGCATCAGCCCGAGATCGGTGCCGAGACCCGCCAGGATGAACGAGAATTCGCCGATCTGCGCGAGACTGACCGCGACGGTGAGCCCGGTATGGTTCGAATAGCCGAACACACGGACGATCCCATAGGCCGCGAGCGACTTGCCGACGAGGATGATCGCCACCGCCGCCAGCAGCACCAGGGGCTGCTCGACCAGCACCGAAGGGTTGAACAGCATCCCCACCGAGACGAAGAACAGCACCGCGAAGGCATCGCGCAGCGGCAGCGTCTCCTCGGTCGCGCGCCTGCTGAGCGAGGTCTCGCCCAGGATCATGCCGGCGAAGAACGCCCCCAGCGCGAACGACACGTCGAACGCGAGCGCGGCGCCGAACGCTACACCGAGAGCAATGGCCAGCACCGCCAGCCGGAACAGCTCCTGCGAGCCGGTGCCGACCACCCATTGCAGCGTCCACGGGATCACCCGGCGGCCGACCAGCAGCATCAACGCGACGAAGCCGGCGACCTTGAGGAAGGTGGACAGCAAGGGCTGGAGCAGCGACCCGCCGCCCTCGCCGCCCATCACCTCGCCCAGCACCGGCAGCAGCACCAGCGCCACCACCATCGCCAGATCCTCGACGATCAGCCAGCCGACCGCGATCCGCCCGCGCTCGGTCTGTACGATGTCGTGCCCCTGCAGCGCGCGGAGCAGCACCACCGTGCTCGCCACCGACAGCGCCAGGCCGAAGACGATGCCCGCCTGCAGTCCCCATCCGGCTACAGTGGCGAGGCCGATGCCCATCGCGGTCGCCGCGGCGATCTGCACCACCGCGCCGGGCACTGCGATCCTGCGCACCGACAACAGGTCGCGCAGCGAGAAATGCAGGCCGACGCCGAACATCAGCAGGATCACGCCGATCTCGGCGAGCTCGTTGGCGAGCCCCGAATTGGCGACGAAGCCGGGGGTAAACGGCCCCACCGCCACGCCCGCGAGCAGATAGCCGGCGATCGGCGAGACTTTGATCCGGTGCGCGATCGCGCCGAAAATGAAGGCGACGACAAGTCCGGCGACGATGGTGGCGATCAGGGGCGCATGATGCGGCATCGATCCTCCTTGAAATGAAAAACTGGTTCGACACCGGCCGCGCCTGAAGGCAACCGGTGTCGATGCAGGTCAGGACTGGGCCACGCCGATCGCGGCTGCCAACAGCGCCGCGGCACCGGCAATGCCGGACCAGACGGCGATGGCGAACCATTTCGGGGGCCGCTTGCCTCTTCTTCTACGCATAGGGTCCTCCTCCAGCGCCGCAGCGGCGGCGAAGACGAAGTTCAGGCGTTCGGGCGCGCTTGGCGCCTCAGCAGCGACGCGCCGGCGGCGACCGTGCGCCGCGCGCGCCGCAGCGGACCGGGCGCAGCACCCTTGTGGGCGTGCGCGCGTAGGAAAGACCAAGAAGGACGAGAATCGCCGCGAGCGCCGGTGCCAGGGCAAGTACGACACCGCTACCGGCAGCGCCATCCTGCCGCCCGCCACGCGCGCTTTGCCAGAGGCCTACGCCCTGGTCACCGCGCTTGGCGGCAATCGCCACGCTGGTCGTCGCGGGGTTGAACGCCGGGCCGTGCACCAGCGTGTCGGGCGGGCCGAGCGGCGCGACTGCCCCGAACAGCACCGCCAACACCAAGGTCCATACCGCAACCGGCAACGCGAAGCGCCGGCTGGTGCCCCGATCGGGCATGGAGGTGAAGGAGCGGCCCATTACGCGATCAACGCAGGGATCGCGTGATGGTGCCGTAACGAAATGTTACTTGGGCATGCCCGTCAGCCCGCTCGCCTTGCGCAGCGCGTCGCCGTCGAGCCGATAGCCGTCGAGGAACACGGTCTGCACATGACGCAGGTTGCCGATGTCCTTGGAGACATCGCCTTCGACGAGGATGATGTCCGCCGTCTTGCCCGGCGCGATCGCGCCGACGTGGTCGTCCATCCCCACCATCCGCGCGGGCACGATCGTGGCGGTCTGCAACGCCTCGACATTGGTCAGGCCGGCCTGCTGGTAGAGCTCGAGCTCGCGGACCAGTTCGAGGCCATAGCCGTCGGTGCCCGCGACGATCGGCACGCCTGCCTGGTGCAGCCGTCCGACCACTTCGACCATCTTGCCGAAGCTCTTGCGGAAATCCGCGCGGGTCAGGCCGGCGAACAGCGGATAGCCGCCGATCTTCCACCCACGCGCCACTGCGGGCGGCGCGATGTCGACATAGGCCGCATATTCGGGGGGCACCGCGCTGCCGTCGGAGGTCAGCATCGGCTCCCACACCGAGAGCGTCGGGTCGATGATGGTCTTGCGCTTGGCGAGTTCGGCATAGAAGGCGCGCAGTTCGGGGGAGTCGAGGTTGAGGTCCTTGCCGTACTGCGCCGGCCCTTCCAGCCGCGCGGCGGTGTTGGCCTTGTCGACCACGTCCTGCGGCATCGCCTGCATCAGGATGAAATTGATGTGGGTGACCTCGTCATAGCCCGCGCGCACCGCGTCGAGCGGACGCATATGCGCGGGCACATGGCCGTGGACGTGCAGCCCCAGCCTGTGCGCCTCGGCCGCCGCAGGGGCAACCCAGGCCGGGTCCATCGAGGTGTAGAACTTCACCCCCCACATGCCGGCGGCCTTGATCTTGTCGACCGCCGCCACCGCCTCCGCCGCCGAGGAGACGGTGAGCGCGCCCTGCGCGGCCAGCGGATCCTTCTTGTCGATGATCACCGAGACCTTGCCGTCGGGCGCCAGCAGGTCGCCCGCAGCGCGGCGCTTGAAGATGCTCTGCGCATCTTCGATCGACGAGCCGGGGCTGCGATAATTGGTCATGCCGGTTGCGACGTTCTGGAGCAGGTTCCAGTCGTCGCCGACATGCTGGTGCGAGTCCCACAGGCCGGGCAGCAGCGTACGGCCCTTGCCGTCGAGCACCGTCGCCCCCGTCGGCGCCGCGATGCTGCCCGCCGGGCCGACCTTCGCCACCTTGCCGTCGGCGATCAGCACGGCCTGGTCGGGCACATATTTGCCGGCGACCGAATCGAACAGCAGCACATGGTCGACCAGCGTCGGCGTGCGGTTCGCGGGGACGAGAAACCGGTGCGCGACGCCGCGCACCATTTCGGCCGCCACCTTGTCCTGGACTTCCTTCAGCTTGGGGCCCGCCGCCTCATAGCCTTCCGGCAACAGGAACATGCCCCCGGAAACGCCGAAGAAGCGGTTCTGCGCGTCGAGCCACACCGGCGAGGGCGAGAAGCCGGTGCCGGTGATATAGGCGAGCTTCACCGTCTTCTTGCCGCTCGGCCCGTCGATCTCCATCGCCTTGCCGATGCTGATGCTGGCATGGCCGCTCGGCAGCAGGTCGATCCCTGCCGTGCCGGCCGCGACCAGCGCGTTGACGTCGTTCTCGAACGCCAGCCACGGGCCGCCATAGCTGGTGTAGCGCGCCTTGCCGAACGGCTTCTCGCCCGCATCGACTGCGGTCTTCCAGCGGGCGACGCCGCCGGCGTCCACGGTGAAGGTCTCGGTCGCGTCGCCGCTGTCGGTGAAGCCGCGCACGGCCAGGTCGATCGGCCGCTGGTCGGGCCCGAGCCGTACCACTTCGTCGGTTTCGGTGATCCAGCCGCGCAGCGACATCGACATGCGATAGGCGATGCGCCCGTCGGCCAGTGTCCACGACCAGACGTCGCCATGCTTGCCCGCGGTGGAGCTGATGGTGAAGTGCCGTGCCCCCGCGGGCGGCGTCATCAGCTCCGCCTTCTGCGTCTGCGCGGCGGCCGGCAGGATGGCGGCGGTGGCGAGCAGAAGCCCGAGGCGAAGTGCGTGCATGTGGTGGTCCCTCCCGTCGTGTCCATGGTCTGGCATGCCACCGCGCGGGACACAATTGTTCAGCATCGCCGGGGGTGTTGCTGCAAAACCTCGCATGCGGCGAAAGCGCATGGTCTGGCCAACGGGCCATTGACGGCCAGACCAAAGCGTGGAAGATACCGCTAACATGACGCTGGCAGCATAAGTCGGCGCGCACCCCGGGAAGAGGATGGATGAGCCGACCGACGCATCTCATGCCGAGCGAATCGATCGCACGGGCAGGCGTTGCAGGCGACGCCGATCCACCCTGACCCGGCACCTCTGAACCAACAGCGCGAACGAGTCTCCTTGCCGCGGCACACGATGTGCGCCCGCCATCGGAGCATCTCGTCCGTCACGATCAACACGTTGAAGGAAAGGACCGGCCGCGCGCCGGGCCACTTCGAGGGGACCTGAAACATGACCACCATTTCCCGCAGCTTCCGCCCTGCCCGCACCGCCCTGCTGTGCGCGACCATCCTCAGCGCGACCTGCGCGTCCACCGCCTGGGCGCAGAGCACGCCGCCCGCTGGCGAGACGGCGCCGGACGCGCCCTCCGTCTCCCCCCAGTCCGGCGAAGCGCCGATCGCGCAGGGCGGCGAGCAGGAAATCGTCGTCACCGGCTATCGCTCGTCGCTCGCCAAGGCGGTCAACGCCAAGCGGGATGCAACCGGCTTCACCGACTCGATCTTCGCGGAAGACATCGGCAAGTTTCCGGACACCAACATCGCGGAATCGTTCAACCGCATCCCCGGCATCACCATCACCCGCGACGTGACCGGCGAAGGTGTCAATGTCGCGATCCGCGGCCTCGGCTCGAACTTCACCAACGTCACCCTGAACGGCGCGCCGATCGCGGTCGCCTCCTCGGGCAGCACCGACGCGCAGGGCACCGATCGCTCGGTCGACCTCAGCTTCTTCCCGACCGACCTGTTCACCAAGCTTACCGTGAACAAGAGCTATACCGCCGACCTGCTCGAGGGCGGCGCCGCCGGTAACGTCGACCTGCGCTCGGCACGTCCGTTCGACCGCGCGGACTCGTTCCTCGCCTACAACATCCAGGGCTCGAACCAGGAGCCGGACAAGCGCATCGGCGCGCGCGGCTCGCTGATCGGCAGCTGGCACAACGACACGATCGGCATCCTCGCCGGCGTCTCTGCGCAGCGGCTGTTCACCCGCACCAAGGGTTTCGAGACGATCGGCTATACCAATCCAGCGCTGACCGCCGCGCAGTGCGGCGCAACCTCGGGCTGCAATACCACGGGCGGCGGCAACTGGACCATTCCGGCCGTGGTGCCGACGGGTGCCGGCGCGGGCCTGGTGGCCGGCCAGACGATCGATCGCGCCTTCCTCCTCGCCAACAATCCGGGCGCGACGATCCAGCAGATCGACAACGGCCTGATCCCGCGCCTTGGCCGCACCACCGACATTCGCGGTCCGCGCGACCGGATCAACGCGATCGTCAGCGCCGAATATCGCCCGACGGATACGCTGCACTTCTATGTGGACGGCCTGTACGGCTACAAGGAGAACGAACTGATCCGCGAGAACATCGCATGGATCGGCCGCAACGGCGCGGCGATCCCGACCAATCTGAAGTTCGACAAGTCGGATTGCAGCGCGGGCTGCACCGTCACCAGCGGCACCTTCGCGAACACGCAGTTCTTCAACGAATTCCGCCCCTATCACGAGACCACCGAGCTGTGGAGCGTCAACCCGGGCGTCGCGTGGGAGATCAACGACACGCTGAAGGCCAATCTCCAGGCGAACTACGCCCGCTCGACCTTCCACCGCGAAAGCCCCACCGTCGGCGCCACCACGCCGCTCGGCCAGGGGGCGACCGTCACCTACACCAACAATGGCGGCCTGCCGGAAATCAAGAGCAGCCTCGACCTGAACAACCCGGCCAATTTCGGCTGGTACACCGGTAGCCGCGTCAACCTGCAGGACGAGCGCCGGCTGAACAAGAACAAGGGCGTGCGCGGCGACCTGACCTGGGGGGATCGTGCGCTGAACCTGAAGGTGGGCGGCGCCTATGACGACGTCTCGCGCCGGATCCGCGGCTTCGACAATACCGGACCGTGGCAGAACGCAGCGTGCGGCAACAACCCCAGCGTCTACCTGCCGAGCCCCAACTCGCAGCCGCTCTGCGAAGGCCTGAATCAGCCGGGCGCGGCACCTGCCGGCTATCCGACCTATCCGGGCCTCGGGACCGGCTTCTCCGCCGGTCAGAGCGGGCCGGTCACCTATGGCGGTTCGCTGATCCCAAATTCGGCCTTCCCGACCTATCTGAAGCCGGGCCCCGCTGGCTTCGTCACCGTCGACTGGGATGCGTTCCGCAAGGCCAGCAACTATGACACCTATCACGACAATGCACCGGAAAGCGGCGGCGCCAACACCGGCGCCAGCGGCGGCCTGATCCGCGAAGTCGTCAAGTCGGCCTTCGCCACGCTGAACGGCGAGCAGGAAGTCGGCGGCAACATGCTGCGCTTCAACCTCGGCCTGCGCTATGTGAACACGATCCAGACGATCGAAGGCCGCGTCTCGATCGCCGATCCCCGCAACGCTACCCCCGCCGGGGGTCAGATCGCCGACGGCAGCCGCTACCCCAACCTCGTCAACATCGTGTCGACCCGCAACAACTACACCCAGTGGTTGCCGGCCGCGACGCTGGCCTATGACGTGAGCGAGCACGCGGTCGTCCGCGTCGCGGCATCGAAGACGATGACCCGCCCCGATCCCGCGGCACAGCTGCCGGGCGTGAGCTTCGGCGCTCCCTCGGCCGACCAGGCGACGATCGGCAATCCGGCGCTCGAGCCCTATATCTCGACCAATATCGACCTCGGCTTCGAATACTACATCGGTCGCGAGGGCGTGGTGAGCTTCAACGCGTTCCGCAAGTCGATCCAGGGCTTCACCACCAACGTCAACAACACGGTGCCGTTCTCCGCACTGGCGCAATATGGCATCACCTACGACACGCTGAATCCGACCCAGCAGATCGCGCTGAACTCGCGCGGCGGGCCGACCCAGGCGACGGTGCTGGTCACCAGCCAGGTCAACGTGCCGAACAAGCTGAAGATCAACGGCCTGGAATTCCAGTGGGTCCAGCCGCTCGACTTCCTCACCGAGAAGCTCGGCGTCCGCGGCTTCGGCTTCAACGCCAATGCCACGCTCGTCGACCAGACCAGCGACGGCCCGGCACAGGCGTTCGGGGTGGCGCCGTTCACCTACAACGTTACCGGCTATTATGAGCGGAACGGCGTGATGCTGCGCGTCGCGGTGACTTCGCGCGAGGGGTCGCAGAGCAGCGGCAACTCGCAGAACAGCATCCCGGCGGCGGCGCTGTTCAACTCGGACTACACCACCTGGGACTTCTCCTCGGCCTTCGATCTCGACAAGGTCCTCGGCGTGGAAAAGGCGCCCCAGCTGACCATCAACGTGTCGAACTTCACCGATGCGACGCTGCGTTCCTACTTCCAGTTCCCGAACGCGACGTTCACCCAGTACAAGCCCGGCCGCCAGTTCCTGGTCGGCCTGCGCGGCAGCTTCTGACGCGCGATACGGGGGCGGCTGCCACGGCGGCCGCCCCTCGTTCTTCGATCATCCGAGTACCTGAACGCTGGGATCCCAGTAATAATAGCCCAGCGTCGAGAGGCTGCCGCTGGTTCCCATCTGCACGACCTGGAACCAGACCTGATATCCTTCCGTCCCGGGCGAAAGCACGTTCGACGTCATGAAATACTGATATTGCTGCGTCGCCGTCCAGGTCGGGTTGGACGTGCTCTGCTGCGGCGGCGGCACCGGCACGGTGGGCTGCGCGGTGAGGCCGATGGGCGTCGTCATGACGGTGCTGCCGGAAAATTGCGTGATATTGTACGGGATGCAGTAGGTCGGCTGATCCCCGGAAAGGGTGACAGCATACCAGTTGACCGTGTCGCCCACGGTCGCATTGATGATAAGGTTGGGCGTGGCATTACCCGCATTCTGGACCGGTTGCGCCAGATATTGCTGCTCCGTGATCATGTACGCGAAATATGGCGGCGAAGGTGGATGCGCCAAACCCGTCGGCTGGGTCGAACTGCTGCTCGGTGAACCTGCGCTCAGAACTGCTTGCGCATCGAACACCATCACGATGTTTATCTGTGCCATCCTTCTCTCCCCCTTGTCATGCGCCTCGATCATATCATGCGCCCCATTTTTTGTTTTGCGGGTTACGCTGCTACGGCCAAGGACGACAAACCTATCTTACTTCAATATGAATGATGACCGGCAGCATTTGACCTGCTTACGCCGAATTCTTCGCAGCAAAGGTTCATGCTGGAAGATATATTTTATCCACTTCAGCGCCCGTGCGCATCAAGCTAGCCGCCGCGCTGGGACTGATAAATCCGGGATCCGGCTTCTCGTGCGGAGCGGGCTGAACACCGCGATCGGGCATCGCACCGGCGGCAGGCCCGCCACCGCCGTGCAGCATATCGAGGCGCCGAACTTCGCGTCATTCCGGTGCGATTTGTTCTACGTCGCGTAGGCCCGCCGAAGCGCGCACGCGCTTCCGCGAGCGTGGACGGCCTTCCGAGCGCCGGACTGGCGTAAAGCTCGGTTAGTCGTCCCCCCGCCGCGGCGGTGCGACCGACGCGCGGTGGATCAGCGTCGAGGGGAAGAGCGACGGCTCCTCCACCCCCTGCTCGTCGCCGAAGAAATCGGCCAGCAGCTTGAGTGCCGCCGATCGCCCCATCGAGACGATCGGCCAGTGCACCGTGGTCAGCGGCGGCCAGAGATGCGCGGCGATCGCGGTGTCGTCGAAACCGATGATCGACAGGTCCTCGGGCACGCTCATGCCCCGACGCCGCGCGGCATGAAGCGTCGCCGCCGCCATCTCGTCATTGCAGGAGAAGATCGCGGTGGGACGCGGCGACAGGTCCAGCAGCCGATCGGCGGCGGCGAGCCCGCTTTCGAAGGTGTAGGTACCCTCGGCAATCATGCTGCGCGGCAGCTTGATGCCGGCCTCGTTCAGCGCCTGCTCGAACCCCTTGCGGCGCTCGCGGGCCGAGCGGAAGCCGTGCGGCCCGGCAATCAGACCTATCCGATGATGGCCGAGCGCGATCAGGTGCTGCACCGCCTGGAGCACCACCTCGCAGTCGTTCGAGGCGACCATGTGCTCGGGCGCGTCGAGCGTCGTCGATCCCATGCGGACATAGCGGGTGCCGAGGCTCTGGCAGAGCTCGGCCAGCATGTCGTTCTCGGAAACCGGGGGCAGGATCAGCACGCCGTACAGCCGCTGCCGCTCGAGAAAGGCGCGCACGTCCGCCAGCATGGTCGACGAACCGCGATCGATCGGGCGGACGATCAGCTCGAACTCGGTGTCGCGGATGGCTTCCAGGATACCGGCCTGGACGTTCATCACCATCTGCGCGTTGGGATTGTCGTGGATCAGGCCGAGCAGGAAATTGTGCCGCAACGCCAGTGCGCGCGCCTGGACATTGGGGATGTAACCGAGATTGGCGATCACCGCCTCCACCTTGGCGCGGGTATCCTGGTTCAATAACGGCGAGCGATTGATGACGCGGCTGACGGTTTTTTTCGATACGCCGGCAATGCGGGCGACGTCGTTGATGGTGGGCTTGCCCGTCTTCTCCATGCCGCCATGCTATACGGCGGCGCCAACGATTGCGATAGAAGAACGACACCACGGACACCGGTGGACAGCTACCTCCAGCTGCCCAAATCGACACAGGAAGCCGGCGGTACGCGCGGTGCCGCGCAGGCGCAAAACCGCCCGCAGACACCGCGCACCGTCCGGTTACCGCCGAACGTCAAGCCCGCCCTCGGCGAAGGCGGCGAGGTCGGCGCGGGTGAACAGGCTGGCGTCGCCGGGCAGCGAGTGTTTGAGCGCGGTCAGCGCCAGCCCGGCCTCGGCCATCGCGCGGGCATCGCCGCCCTCCAGCAGGCCGTGGAGCACGCCCGCCGCGAAGGCGTCGCCGCCGCCGATCCGGTCGACGATGCCGCTGACGCGCAGTTCCTCGGTCTGGTGCCCGCCCTCGCGGGTATCGACGCGCGCGGCAATGCGGTGGCTGTCGACATCGTCGACATGTCGCGCGGTCGAGGCGATCAGCTGGAGCTTGGGGAAGGCCGCGAAGGCCGCCTCGGCCGCCTCGCGCCGCCGATCGGCGCCGTCGCCCGAAAACTGCTCGCCGAGCAGCAGCGAGATGTCGCGATGATTGCCGAACAGGATGTCGGCATGGCGGATCAGCTGGGTCAGCACGCCGCGCGGATCGCTGTCCCAGGCTTCCCACAGCTTGGCGCGGTAGTTGCCGTCGAACGACACGGCGATGCCGCGCGCGCTTGCCGCCTCGGCCGCGGCGATGGCGGCGGCGGCGGTGTTCGGTCCCAGCGCCGGCGTGATGCCCGAAAGGTGCAGCCGGGTCGCGCCGTCGAGCAGCGCGTCCCAGTCCCAGCTCTCGGCAGGCCGCGCGGCGAACACCGAGTTCGCGCGGTCGTACACGATCTCCGAAGCGCGCAGCCCCGCGCCGGGGGTGAGGAAGTACAGCCCCATTCGGCCGGGCGCCGCGAGCACGCGCCGGGTATCGACCCCGCGCCGGCGCAGTTCGCCCACCGCTGCGGCGCCGAGCGGATTGTCCGCCACCGCGCTGATCATCGCCACATTATGCCCCAGGCACGCCAGCCCGGTCGCGACATTCGCCTCCGCCCCCGCGATCGCCACGTCGAGCTTCGGCGTCTGCAGCAGCAGCTCGCGACCCGGCGGCGAGAGCCGCAGCATCATTTCCCCGAAAAATGCGAACGTCATCGTGCCAACCAGCCTCCGTCAACGGCGAGAATATGCCCTTGCACATAGTCCGAAGCGCGTGAGGCAAGGAAGACCGCAGCGCCGCCCAGATCCGCCGGATCGCCCCAGCGCCCCGCCGGGATGCGCTCGAGGATCTGGCGGTTGCGGGTCTCGTCGGCCTGCAGCGCCGAGGTGTTGTTGGTGGCGATATAGCCCGGCGCGATCGCGTTCACGTTCACGCCCTTCGCCGCCCATTCGTTGGCCAGCAGCTTCGTCAACCCGGCGATGCCCGACTTGGACGCGGTATAGCTCGGCACGCGGATGCCGCCCTGGAAGCTGAGCATCGAGGCGATGTTGATGATCCGTCCGCGCTCGCCGGTCTCGCCGAAGCGGCGGACCATGAACTTGCCCGCGGCCTGGCAGAGAAAGAACACCGATTTGAGGTTGGTATCGACCACCGCGTCCCAATCCGCCTCGGTGAAATCGAGGCTGTCGGCGCGGCGGATGATCCCGGCATTGTTGACCAGGATGTCGATTTTCCCCAGCTTATTCACAGCTTCGTCCACAACCCTGTCCACAGGTGCGATCGTGGACAGGTCGGCGGCAATCAGCTCGGCGCGGCGGCCGAGCGCGCGTGCCTTGCGCACGGTTTCCTCGGCAGGCGTACGGCCGACGGCGGCGATGTCCGCCCCCGCAGCGGCAAGCGCCAGCGCGATGCCCTGGCCGATGCCAGTGTTCGCGCCGGTGATGACAGCCACCTGGCCGGTGAGATCGAAGGGGTTGGTCATGTTGGGATCCTCCTCCCCCTCCGCCTGCGGGAGGGGGAGTTAAGGGGTCAGGCCAGCTGGCAGATATCCAGCACCTGCATGTCGGTATAATCCTGGTTCTCGCCCGCCATCGCCCAGATGA
>NZ_JAATJB010000020.1 GCF_011927635.1 Sphingomonas trueperi | reverse complement strand
AATGATCTGATCCTCGGTAAATCGGCTTCGCCGCATCACTCGTCTCCATCTGACGAGCTAACTTACCAATGGCATGATTTCTGGGGAGCAGGTCAGGCGCTAGCCGAGATCGAGCGCATCGCAACCGGCACGATGACCTCCACAGGGCTTGGTAAAGAGGTCAAGTTCGAGTGCGTGTGCGGGGCGACCAACAAGCGCCGGATGCGATGCCTTCCACAGGGCAAGATCGTGAGCTGCATCAATCCGGAATGCGCCGAGACATGGGATGTCGAGATCAGCGACGGCGAATATGAGTTCGCCAGACGGGGGCACTACCTGGAGTGCCTGTGCGGAACAACGCACTTTGTGACCTCCACCTCTACTGAGAAAATGGATAGGCAAGAGTGGGGTACCATTCCCTGCGAGTGTGGCGGCAAGCTGCTGCTCCGTTGGTCCCTAAACTACGTGGTAATGCCGCCCAAGTCAGAACAGGCCGCGACGGGCGAAGCCGCCGAGGAATAAGGGCCGCGCAGGCTGTATGACAGCTTCCAAGCGCCCCCGCCGCAGATTGAATAACCGATCTTAAAGCAATACCCGAGCGCCAGCAAATGGCCTAAACAGCCGTTCAGTAGCGACACCGCGAATGGTGGCTTTGTCCTCAGAGACGGCCCTCAAATCTGTAGAGGCCAGATCCCCGAAGGGTTGGCTTTCAGGAACGGCTATTCGCCACGGGCAAAACCGAGACTGAGCACTTCACGGGGGCGTTGAGCCGTTTTGCGCGGTCTCTGCATGCCGAGAGCACATCCGCATTGTCCTTCGTGAGCCGGCCGGCGTCGGCGAGTGTCCGCGCCTGCTGCGGGTCGGCAACCTGCATGAGGCGCACGCCCGCGTCCCAAGGTGTGCGCCCGAGCATTGCTGCAGCCCGCTCCTCTGGCCAATGCCAGCTCTCGGGCGCGAGCTGAGCGATAGCCGGTGGCACAACAGTGCCAAACGCGAAGCCTATCACTAGTGCCAAAGCGGCTGCTCCCGCGATCCACAGCTGCTGGGTCTCCGCAGAGTGGGCGGATACAACCATCCCCTTCAGTTCTTGGACTGTGCCGCCAAGGGCATGGCTGGCGGCGGTCCATGCCCGATGGTCGTCCGCACGCCCCTGCGTGCCGGCCGCTTCGATCTGCTTCGCGACATCCTGCGGCGTCAGTGTCATAGCTGGGCGCTTGGCAAGGACATTGATCGCGCCGCACACCTTCTCGTAGCTGTCGCGGATCTTCTCCAGGTCTGGTCCATAGTCACGCGCATGCAATTCCTGCTGCCGCGCGGCAAAGCCGTCGACCGCAGCAGTCAACCCCGCCAGCTTGCGTGACATGTCGTTGAACGCCTGGACGGTCTGGTCCGCTTCGGCGGGAGGTTCCTGGATACCCATGGCTACATTCCAATCCCAAGGCCCCGATCACGGTCGATCGAGAAGGTGAGCTGCCGGATGATCGAACGGGTACGGGCATCGTCGCCGAGCGCGCGGGCGACACCGCCATCACGGCTGCCCGGCGTCCATTCCGGAGACCATTGCCGACCGAACAGCTGACTACCCCTGCGGCTGAGCGCAGCGCCTAGTGCCGGATCCTTCTCCAGCCCCTTCGCCATCGACCGCATGGCGTTCTCGACACCGGCACGCTTCGCTTCATTCTCCCACCCGCTCAGCTTGCCCCGACGCGCCTGCAGCTGTTGCCAGGCCTGGACGAACCGGTCAGCGCGCAGCTCGGGGTTGGCGCGCACTTCGGCTTCGAGCTGCATCTGACGAATCGCATTGGCGGTGCGACCATTGGCCGCTTCGCTGACCAGGCCCGGCGTCCGCTCGAACGCCATATCGAGATCGTGGGCACCGTGGGGATGCAGCGCGTTGATCACCTCGGCAGTGCGCGCAAGCGCCGCCTTTTGGTATTCGAGCGGCGTGTGACCCTGCCCCGTCATACGGCCAGCATCCTGGACAGCACGCGCATAGCCTTCGACCGCCCGCTCCAGCTTCTGGGTTGCGGATGCCTCGGAAGCAGCCACCGGCACCGACAGCTTGAGCCCATCGAAGCGCAGTTTGGTGGGCACCCGTTCGGGCTCGGGGATGGACAGCCGCAACCCGTCGAACATGCCGCGACGTGGTGCTGGCGCAGGCGCGCTACGCTCGGGTTCGGCCAGAGGCTCCTTGGCAAGCGTGTCGAGGATGCGCGACCGTTTGACACCGCGCCGGGCGGCGAAGCGCTCGGCGGCGGTCTCATAGTCGAGCGCATTGTCCTTCGGCCGGTCGCGCGACAGCGTGCGTGCCAGTTTGCGCTGGTCAGCGAAATCGTCACGGCCATAATGGAGCTGCACCGCATCGCGGTGCCGCGACAGGGCGACATAGGCAGCTTGCCGGTCGAGCCCTGGCGTCGCCAGCACATGGACGCGGTCAACGGTGACACCCTGCGCTTTGTGAATGGTTGCAGCATAGCCATGGGCGACGTCGCCATAGTTCTTGTGGTCGAAAGCGACTTGGCGGCCATCGTCGAGCCGCACCGCCATGCGGGCGTGATCGACCTGTTCGATGGTGCCGAGACTACCATTCTTCACACCCAGGCTGCGTTCGTTGCGCAGGAACATGACCCTGTCGCCAGCCCCGAACAAGCGTTCTCCGCGGGTGGTTTCGACAGCAATATCAGCATCTAAGGACCCACTGCGTTTCATCGCATCCCGGGCCAGCGCATTCAGTTCATCGCATTCTTGGTTCATGTGCGTGAGAATCACGCGTGACGCACCCGGATCGGCGACCCGCTCTTGGTCCCAGCGCGCGATCAGCGCCGTTCGAGCCTCGACTCGCGTGTCCGAGTCGACGACCATGCCGGCACCGGCATAGGCCTCCAGCGCCTCTGTGGTGCGCCCGGTCGCGAGCTGACGCGTCGCCAGCCGCTGCCAGTCTTCGCGCTGCCGGCGAATGTCGGTGATCTCGATGGCGCCGTGCCGCTCTGCGACCGAGCGGAACGCGGCGCCGGCCTCGATTGCCTGGAGCTGCTCGGGATCGCCGACCAGCACCACCTTGGCGCCGCGCTTCTCGGCTTCGGCGATCACCCGCTCCATCTGGCGCGACCCGATCATGCCAGCTTCGTCGATCACCAGGATCGACCTGTCGGTCAGCAGTTCGCGCCCTTGCTCCCATTGATGCTCGATGCTGGCGATGGTGCGCGACGCGATGCCTGAGCCGCTTTCCAGATTCTCCGCGGCGATGCCCGAAAGCGCCAAACCCTGCACCTGATAGCCAGCGCGCTCCCACGCTTCGCGGGCGACGCCAAGCATCGCCGATTTGCCGGTGCCGGCATAGCCGACGACAACGCCCAGGTCCTTGCCGCTGGTGACATGATCGAAGGCGCTGCGCTGCTCGCTCGACAACACCAGTCCGCGCATCTCTGCGCGCGCCAAGGCGAGCTTGCGATGCTGCTCGTCCATGCCATGGTTACGGCTGGCGTCGAGCTTTACGGTTGCCCGCTCCAACCGGGCTTCGGTTTCGATCATGTCGCGGCTGGTGAAGCGGTCTTCGCCGCGTCCGTCCTTGCCCAGCTTCACCAGTTCGGGCACCGCGCGCACCGCCGCCATCACCTGATCGAACTGCTCCTTCCCTTCGCTATGGCGATGCACGAACATCGCCAGATCGCGCGTGGTGAAGGTCGCTTGGGTGCGGGTGATCGCGTCGAGCGCCAGCGCCGGGTTGGCGAGCAGCTTCTCGCCATTGGCGCGCGCGATCTCGTGATGCTCTTCCAGCCGCTCGGAGGTGAGCGCCTGTCTGACCATCCGCGCCGCTGCCGGACCGATCTTGTGCTGCGGTTCGAGATCGATACCCTGCGCTTCCAACGAGCGGTGATCGACCCGTGCATCGATATCCAGTTCCGCCAGTCGCGCATTGACGTGGCCGGCCCAGCTCTCGCGCCATTTCTCCAGAAGGTCGGTCCGGTTCCAGTTGCGGCTCTTCTTGCCGAAACCCTCGGCATCCACCTCGCGCAATGCCAGCATGACATGGGCATGCGGCTTCGCTTCGCCATCAGCACCGACATCCCAATGCACATTGAGATCAGCGACCATCCCGCGGTTCACAAACTCTTCCTGGACGAAGTCGCGCGCCAGCCGAATGCCCTCGGCCTGGTTCAGTTCGCGTGGGATCGCAAATTCGATCTCGCGGGCAAGCTGCGCATCCTTGCGCAGCTCGACGGCTTCGACCGCGTTCCACAGCTTCTCCCGATCGGCGAGCTGCTCGGGGGCGCCGTCCGGCAGCAGCACTTCGGAATGCACGACGCCGGCCTTGTTCGAGAAGTCATGGTGCCGATCGAGCCGTTGGTCGTGCAGCCGCGAGGCGGAGCGATAGGCAGCAGCGGCGAGCGCCGACGATCCGCTGGCGCGGCTGATGATCTTGGCCGAGAAATGGTAGATCGCCATAGCGGCAATCCATTTACACCAAACAAGCGACGTCGGCACGACGTATAAGCGCGCCCTCAAAAGATTTCATCTTTTTCGTGACGTGAACATCCCAAGACGTTTCACAACATTTGCGCTGATCGATGCAGTTCCTAAATCACCGAACATTATCCATCAACTACGGAGGGATCGATGCGCAAACCACGCGACTTCGATTCGGAACTGAAGGCGCTCGACAGCAAGGCGCGGAGGCTCAAACAAGCCAAGCTCCAGCAACTCGGCGAGCTGGTGGTCGCGACGGGTGCTGATGCACTTCCCGTCGAGCAGTTGGCCGGCGCATTGCTCGCCGCTGTCGGCACGCCCGACATGATCGCACGGGAGGACTGGCGCCTGCGTGGCGCGGCCTTCTTTCAGCGGCAGGGCAAAGCTCGCGGCGGCGCTCGTTCGCGTGCGGCATCGGCTGCGGCAGCTGACAGCGGCGCGGCACCGAGCGGAGGCGCAGTGTGCGCGGAATGATACGCGAGAATGGATGGTGAAGCGTCGCGAAAGAACGCGCCAGCTGATCGAGCTGGGCGGCCTGGTTGCTAAAGCCGGATTGGTCGAACTCACCGACGATGATCGCGCCGTATTGTTCGGTGTGATGATCGATGCTGCCGCCACGCTCAAAAGCGAACAACGCGATCAGGCGCTGACCTTATGGCGAAGACGTGGACGTCGCGCGTTCGAGCAGCTGCAGAATGAGTAATCTCGCCGCATCTTCCAACATATTTTAGCAGACGGATTACATACGCTCCTATAATCCTGTTGTCGGCAGCATGCCGAAAAACAAGGAGCAGGGACGCAGAATGTCTGAGCAGAGCAATACCGATCCCGTTGAACTCGCAAGTGACCTCACCATTGCCTGGCTATCGAACCCGAACAATCGCGCGGCGATGGACGATGTCTCCACGTTTCTGCGGAAGATGCATGCAGATGTGATTGAACTTTCGGGTGGTGTCGCGAGCGCGGATGTTGCGAGCGAAGAACCTGCGTCGGAAGAATTCACGCCGGCCGTGTCGGTCCGCAAATCGCTGGCCTCGAAAGACCACATTATTTCACTGATCGACGGCAAGCCCTATCGTACCCTGCGCCGGCATCTGAGCACGCATGGTCTGACGCCCGAGGAATATCGCGCGCGCTACAATCTGAAGGCGGATTACCCGATGGTGGCGCCGACCTATTCGGAGCAGCGCCGCGCAATGGCGCACAAGATCGGCCTGGGCGCCAAGGGCCGCGCAGCACGGAATGCGCCTGCCGAAGCGCCTGCCCCGAAGCCCGCGCGCAAGCCGCGCGCGAAGGCGGCACCGACTGCCTGAACTCAATCGCGCGCCGAGGCTCGATGCCTCGGCGCGCGGCGATCACGCGGCAGCCGCTTGCTCCAGCGCCGCGATGCGCTCTTCGCAGATCACCTGCACCGCCTGTCCCAGCACCTCGACGCGCTCGCCCAGCCATGCCAGTTCCTCGGCGCTGATCCGGTAGTGCTTCGAATAGCGCGCCTTCACATAGGCCTCTTTCAGCTTTTCAAACCGCGAACGATCGACGCGCTGATCACGTGGCCAAGCGTCGATCAGGCGCGGATCAATCCGTTCGGCTTGCGTGCGCAAGAATCCGAGGTTGTGAACATGCGGGGTGTAGAAGGTGCAAACCAGCAGCACGCAGTGATAGAGCTGTTCCGAAGCTTGGTGGAGAAGAAACGCCGCACGCTTATGGCGCCCCTTCCCTGCCAGATGGTCCGCGCTTTCCTTGAAGTCCGCGGCTGCTGGATAAAACTCAGAAAATACTCCCGCGCCATCGCCAGCGCCTGCGGCGGCGTCTTTGGCTTGGGCTGGTGCAGCTCACCCGGTTCGCTCTCGTAGAGCGCGATGCCGTCGCGGGCGACGTCCATGAAGAAGTAGCGCCCGTGCGCCAGCCCATCGTTCACCTCCTGCAGGGTGTGCACGATGAAATTGACCGGCGTGCGCAGCGTCTTCGTGATCGCCAATTCGCGGTTCAGCCGGTCCTCGGCGGTCGCCCAGAACTCTACCCGGTCGGTTAGCTTGTCGTTGTTGACGATCACCAGCAGGTCGAAGTCGGACTGATAGCCCTTGGCGGTGTGCGGTTCGTCGACCCAACCGCCGCGCGCATAGCTGCCGTACAGGATGACCTTGAGGATGCATGCCTGCTTCTTCCAATCCGACGTGGCGATAGCGATCGCGTCGCCGAACTCCTCGAACAGGATCTGGACGACGCGCTCCAGCTCGCGCTGCTTGGCTGGGGGCAAATGGTCGAGGCTGGTCCTCATGGATCGATCCTAACGCGCTGATGCGGCGGCGTACACCTCGCCCGGTTTCGCCGGGCGAGGTGTCGCATCGCTCAAGGTCGTTCGCCCCGCTCTGCTCGACCGAGCGCGATGATTACGCGGGCGACGGTCTCTTCCACCTCCGCTACCGTGCAGCCATGCCGCCTGGCCGTTTCGACGTAATCCCGGTCATCGAACCGCACCGATCCGAAGATGGCCCGATCTCGCTCCGGCAGCGCACGAAAGGCGCGACGCATCCGCCGCAGGCGAAGCCAGCGCATCATTGCCCCGCCTCCCCGTCCGAGACGAACCCAAGCAGGTGATCGGCCGCCTTGCTGGCCGCGCTCGCCGCCCGGAAGATCGCCTTTTCATCCTCGCGCAGCACCGCCAGCCAGCTGCCAATATAATCGGCATGACGCACGGTAGGCCGGATCGCCAACGATGCGCAGGTGAACGCGCTTGCCATTTCGGCGACCAGTTCTTCCCGACTATAGGCGGCGCTGCCGAAAGCCCCGGACTGATCGCGGTCGAGGCGGGAGCGATGCCCGGTCCAGTGCCCCAGCTCGTGCAGCACGGTGCGATACCAGTTGATGCGGTCGTAGAAGGCCAGCTGCGGTGGCACCGCGACTTGGTCGCCGTCCGGGCTGTAATAGGCCTCGCCACCCCCGATCCGGATATCCGCTCCACATGCTTCCATCAGCGCGTGCGCAGCGGGGATGCGGTCGGCCTCCGCCACCGGCGCGTCCTGCGCCACCACAGACAGCCGCTCCGGCAGCCCCTCGCACTGGTCGACGTTGAACACGGTAAAGCGCTTGAGAAACGCCAGCTGCCGCGCCTCGCGATCCTCATCCCGCGCCCGCTCGGCCTCGTCCTTCGGGGTGAAGCGATCCGCATAGCAGATCGTCGTCCCCCGCTCCCCGCGCCGGACGCTCCCGCCCGCCGCCTGCGCTTGGGCGTAGGTCAACCAGCGCTGCGAAGCATAGCGCCCCTCGATCACCGCCGCCCAGAGGATCAGCACATTGATCCCCGAATAGCGCCGCCCGGTCACCGCGTTCGCCGGCATCGCGCATCCACACGCCGCAGCATCCCAAGGCTGCACCCAGGGCAGCCGTCCCTGTTCCAGTTCGGCAATCACCCGGCCCGTCACCTCGGCATAGAGGCTCGCCCGGTTCTCGTGTCCAACACCCATGATCCTCTCTCCTTCCAAAACACCGCAACCGGCGCCGGAAGGGCGGGGGGAGCGGCAGGAGCGAACCGGCAGTCCTGCCGTTAGAGGCAGGCCGCACCGAAGGCCGAAACAACGTGGAGGAGCCGGGCACCGCCCGGCTTGCGGCATGCCGCGGCAGGACTAGAGGCGAGCGACGCTCCCCCTGCCCTGTCCGCGTGCCGGCGCACCAACGCCGCCGCGCACCCGCGCGGCGACCATCCTGTCAGCGCGACCGCGCTGCCGGGCGCCACCGGCGCCCGGACCAAGAACCGCACTCTTGCAACCGGGAGGGCCGCACGGGCGGCGTGCGCGCGCCAGCCCGTGCGCCAGCCGCCGCCCGTCCCTCCCGCCCGGGCAAGTGTGCCACGCGGGCACCAACACCTAGCGCGCCCTGGTGTCGCCGCAGGCGTGCGCCAGTGCGCGCACCACACCCGCGTTCCGCTGCCGGGGCCTGCCGGCCATCTATCCGCAGGATCGGGCGCGTCAGCGATCAACACCCGAAGGGCCGAAACTGTCACGCCGACTCGGCGCCGCACCATCGGCGTGCGAGCGCGGTCACACCGCAGGCGTGAGATGCCCTCAAGCTATCATCGTCAGCGCTAGCGCCGAGCCGCCGCAAGTTAGCGCCGGAACGTGAGACTAGGCCGTCGTGCGCTGACCAGCTCTAGAATGACTGGTTGGGCAGGAACCAGCCAACAGCCGGTGGCGAGTCGGGCGCCAATCTTGAGACCTCAGCTGCATCCGATAAGCTGGTACGGAATCCGCACATGGCGGCCTCTGCATCCGAATGCCAGGCACTCGGCCACCTTGGCCCAGCTGGGATAAGGCCTGCGCCGCTCGAAAACATCCGGCAATACTGGCGCTCGACCTCGTTGAAATGCTGGGCGATTGCGCCCGCAATGGTGCCGCTTGTGTCGCGACGGACCGCAGGCCGAGCGCGACGCCGGCGAGGCGCTACACGAACGCAGACCGCACAACATCGGGCATGTAGTCATAGGCGCGCAGGATGCACTGGCGCGGATCGGCTTCGCCGCCGAGCTGATGATGGGCGATCTTGAGCTAGGTGGCCGCACGGATGTACTGCCCGCTGCCGAGCCACCGCTCCTGGAGACGGGCGCGCAGCATCTTGCGCCCCGCCGCAACCAGCGCGTCTTCGTCGAAGGACTGGATGGCGGTATAGTGCCGGCACAGGGCATAGCCGAAGTCGCGCGGCTTGAGGGTGCCGCCAAGCTTCACCGGCCCGGACTTGCCGGTCCATCGCTCGTACATTTCGATGCCGGCCATGTAGATGTCGTTTTCAGGCCCGAACTCGACCTTGGCATGCGGCCCCGCCCCGAGCGCGAACGCGAGATAGTCGTCCAGCCCTTCGAGGACGATCTCGTTGGTCGGCCAGGGGCGCTCGGGGAAGCGCCACCGCGCTTCTTCGAAGCAGCGGGCCAGATCCCATTCGTAGCTGCTGTCGTTCCCGGAGAGCATCCAGCTGCCGATGGCCTTTGCCCAATGCAGCGTCGTGCTGTGCCCGTTGGGATCGGGACCGAAGCGATACACCTCGCCATTCTCCAGCGCCTTGTCGATCCAATCCAGAGCGCGTGGCAGGACAGGGGCAATTTCGTTTTGGAGGCCGACCAGCCAAGACAGGACAACAAACTCCACCTTACATGCCCCGGCGTTACCCATAGGACGTGCGCTATCATATTGCTCTCGAAGCTCTCGGGACACGCCGCCCTCCAATAGGGCTTCTCGCATCCTCGTCATTCCAAATATGCCTGTCATCAACTAGACTGATGTCTAAATCGTCTGTCAGCTTCAAGTTTCCTCACGAGCTCGCCCCATTCAGGAAAAGAGGCCTCACCTCCGCTTCTCTTTCGCACACACTCCACAACCGCATCATAAAACTTCAGAAAATTTACGCTATCTAAGTCGTCAACACTGATAAACGGCATGAACTCAATATCTTTAGATTGAAATATTTTATCTACTAAAGATGGATATTTGATTAGCTCATGCCTGATATTCTCAGATATTTCCTCAAACCCTCTAGAACTTAGCGCTACAACTGCGCCCTTGCCTATTATGATTGATCCCGCCATGCCATATCACCTAAAAAGGATTATTTTACCTTGCTTATCGACCGGCTGTTTCCTGATGATTTCGAAAAGTATTTCTTTGTTTTTTTCAGTGAGAAATCTCGTGTCTATTGGAACGATGTCAGCTTTATCAAGGTGCTCACTGAGTTGCCATGCAAACCTTTCGGCATTTTTTTCAAAGAACTGATTCACTCCCGCCGCCTCTTTCAAGCTACTGGGAGTCAACATAAAGTCTACACTCTCCCCTGATTTAGGCCCGCTTACAAACTTAAAGTCCGCTCCGCTGGATCCTTCAAGACGCTCTAGGCGACCTCCAAGCAATTTTTGAAGCTCTACTGCCGCAGAAGCTTCACCCGGCTTGGGTTTGCCGGTAGCTGGATCAATGACGTTGAGGCGATTGAACTCGTCGAATTCGACAATGTCCCTCGGCCTTAAAACTGTTGGTCCAGTTTCATCCAACTCATCAATCAAAGGGGGAGGGCTTGTCTCAGCGCTTGGTTTCTCCACCACTTCGGCGGTTTCACCGGTGCCTATGCCTTGACCTTTCGATATGTCAGGACTCTCACCGCTTACGACTCCGCTCGAAGCGGACTTAGGCGAGGTGGCATCAATTACCGCGCTGCCAGCGGATGGCGTCGCGGAATCCGCAGGAGCCAATGCCTCGACGGCTTTGCCATCGGCAGCGATCGCTTCAGTCGCCCGCCCGGCGGTAGCGGATACCCCCTTTGTAACGACTACCTCACCGATCGCGAGGACGGCTTTGCCAGCGATCTTGCCGGACGCTGTCGCCTGCGTGCGCACATCGGCATTGGCGAAGTCGACTGCCACGTCCTTCAGTGAAGTCAACCGTTCCAGCGCACTTTTGTCGTCCAAGAATGCGCCGTCGAGATTTTTCGCAAAGCCGTTGAGAGCAGCGTCCGAAACACGCGCAGGGTCGGTTACATAGTCCCCGACGACTTGGAGCTGGTCGAGCAGGCCAGTCCCAGCTTCACGTTTAGTCGCCGCGTTAAAGTACTGGACGAAAAGGTAGGTTTTGATCGCGAGGTCCGATTCTCCCTTCGCTCGCATTCGCTCGGCCTCTTGATCCGCCGCCTGCTGTGTTGCCTTTTCGTTAGCCGCAAGCTTGTCGCGGCCGCTCTGAAGCGCTTCGTCGAAGCCTCCCTTACGCTCCCCCGCACGATCCGACGCATTGCTAAGATAGAGGGAAAGCATTGTCTCCTCGCTGAGTACCGCTGAGAGAACAGTATTCCCCGCGCGGCCCAAGATGTTGTCGCCACGTCCCGCTGCGAGGTCGCTATACACGATGTTCCGAACCGCCTGGCTCTGGCCGATCAGCGCGTCGGCTAGCTGGGGATCTTCGGTGTAGACCTGCGCGAGCTTGTCGCGTTCCGACGCCGAAAGGCCCCTAAGCTCTGCACTACGAGCGGGATTAGCGGCGATGGCTGCCTCAATCTTGTTGGCAACAGCAGTGCTCGCAGCTTCCTTCCTTTCAAGTCGACCGATGTAATCGGCCAAAGACGCCGCGGCTCGCGTGCTTGCTGCACTATCCTCAGGATGATCCGCGATCTGCTTCCTTGCTGCCGCCAGGCTCGCCCGCGCCTGATCCAGCGTCAGGCTAGGCACGATACGCCAGTTCAAATCGTTGTTTTCTGTTTCAGTTTGTGCGGCGACAACCGCGACACCAACGTCGAGCCCGGCCGTTGCGGCGATTCCAGCGACGACCGTCGAAACCAGATTCTCCCGAGCTTGTTGATCGGCCAAGCTACGGGGAGTCGGACGCCCCGTAGCAGGATCGATCTCGGGCGGGGCGTCGATAAACTTGGTCAACAAATAGTTGGTAAGTACGGATGTTGCCGCACCCACCGCAGCTGCACCGCAGTTCCCATTTCCACCGGCCGTGCTGCCCGCGCAGCCTACGACGGCTTGCAAGGCGGACCGCACCGCCTCGCTTGCTGCAGACGCGTTACCTGCGTCATCGCTGAGCCGATCCGCGATCAACTTGACTTCTCGTGCCGCAAGGCCCTGCAGGATGTTGGTCGCAGAGGCCTGCACGAGGCTGGTGAGCGAGCCACTCACGTCCGATCCAGCGGCACCGTTGATCGCGGTAAGCACCAGCCGCCCGGTGCCACCGGCACCCCAGAGCGCATAGGGGTTCGACTTTGGATCCTCGTTAGGATGCTCCTTGGTCCACTTGTCGCCCTCGGCCGCCTGATGGCTCAGGAACGCCGTCGTCTCTGCCGCCAGCGTCTGCGCCGCCTGGAAGCCCTGGGCGATTTCCTGCCGCTTGGCCTCGTCGAACTGCTGGACGATCGCGCCGGCATTGGCACCGTTGGTGTCGCGGCTGATCGTATGGGCGAGCGCGGTGCTGGCGGCGTCGCCCGAAGTGATCGTGATCGTGCCGTTCGCGATAGCCGAATAGGTCGTGCCGGACTGGTCGCCGCTCGCCCCCATCGCCATCGGCGGGGTCGCGGTCACCGTGCCCAACCCCTTGATCGGCAGCCCCGGCAACGGCGTGGCGCCCTGCTGCGAGGCTTGCCCGTCCTTGCCCGCCTTGATCCCGCCGATGCCGCCGCCGATCGAGGTCTGGCTGGCGTCCCAGGTCTCCCGGTTCTCGAGGTCGCTGGCGTGGAGCGTGCCGGTGGTCAGGCTGTTCTTCGACGGGTCCGCGGTGCTGGCGATCACCGCGCCGATCAGCGACGTGTCGCCGCCGACTTTAATCGCAAAGCCCTGGTCGCCGGCATAGATGCCCGCCTGCTCGACCACGCTGGCGAAATCGCCCTGCTGCTTGCCGTTCGAGAGATTGCCCGAAACCGAGATCTGCCCCGTGCCGAACGCGAAGCTCGCCCCTACCGAGGCGCTGTGCGAGCTGGACTGGTAGGTGCTGGTGTCCTGCCGGCTGGCGATCGCCAGGCTGCCGGCATCGACCACCACCTTCCCGCCCGAGACGATCGCCCCGTCCAGCCCCAGCGCCCCCGGCGTCACCAGCGTCGCGGTGCCGCCGGCGGTCAGCACGCTCTCGACATTGGTGACCTGGGTGCCGGTGTAGTTGCTGTTCGACGAGGAGAGGCCCACCGAGATGGTGGGGCTGAGCTTGGCGAGGCTGCGCTGGTCGCCATTCTTGTTGAGCTTGAGCTCGGAGGTGACGCCCAGCGTGAAGCCGCTGCTCTTGGCGTTGCCGCTCTGGCGGTCTTCTTCCGTCGCGGCCGCCAGCGTGATCGCGCCGTTCGCCGCGAGGGTGAGGTTGCCCTTGGCGTCGACGGTGGAGCCGCGCACGTCGATCGTGCCGCTGGCGCCGGTGCCGTTGGCGACGATCGTCACGTCGCGGCCGTTCACCGCGCTGCCGACCACGGTCTCGTCGTGCGTAGTGTTGGTCGAGCTCGACTTGGAGATGCCGAAAGTGGCGCCGACCGAGATGCCGAGGTCGCCCTCCCGCTTCTTCCACGCACTCGCGAGATCCTCGCCTGCCTGATAGGCGTTGACCGCCGCCATGCCGCCGGCGAGCCCCGCCACCGCGGCGACGCGGTCGTTGCCGGTGCTGGTCGCGAGCTGCGCCATGTCGGCGAGGTTGCCGACGCTCTGCAGCAGCTGGCTCTGCACGCCGAGGGTGACGCCCACGCTCGAGGTCTTGGTGGTCTGCGTGGTGTCGCGCACGTCGAGCGCATTGGCGATGCTGACCGAGGCGCCCTTGAGCAGCACGTCGCCGCCCGCCGCCACCGTGCTGCCGGTGATGCCGAGCACGCCCTTCGTGTCGATCGTGAGGTTGCCCGCGCTGGTGCCCACCACCGATCCGGCCTGGGTCACGTCGGTCGTGCTGCCGGTGGTGCTGGTCTTGGCGACGCCCAGGAACAGCCCGCCGCCGCCCAGCGAGAAGCCGCTCTTCTTGACCGAAGAACTGCTCTGCTCGGTATCGGTGGTGGCGAGCGTGCCGATCGTCACGGGGCCGCCGGCCGTGAGCGTCAGCCCGTTCGAGGCGACCAGGTTGGCGCCGGTGATCGTCACCGCGCCGCTCGCCGTCACCACGGCGGTGTCGCCCGTCAGCGTGGAGGCGACCGCGGTCTCGTCGTGCGTCGTCGTGCTGGTACGCTTGGTGGTGGACGAGAACAGGCCCGACTTCTTCGAGCTGGTGTCGACGCGGGCGTCCACTGTGTCCACCACACCCGAGAGCGTCAGGCTGCCGACATCGACGCCGAGTGCGCCGCCGGCGGTCACCGTCGCACCGGCGATGTTCACCGCGCCGGGGCTGAGAAGGCTCAGGTCCCCGGCCGCGTCGATGGCCGCGAGCTGGTTGGTGGTGCTGGTTGCGCTGGTGGTGGTGTTGCTCTTCTTGCCCGTCTGCGCGCGCTTGTCGAGCGACGCGGTCTCCTCGGCCGAAACGACCGCCACGCCCTGGCCGCCATAAAGCGTGATGTCGCCCGTCGCCTTGTCGGTGGTCTTCACCGTGCTGCCGGTGATCGTCAGCGCCGCACCGGCGGCGAGCGTCAGCGGGCCCGCCGCGGTGACGCTGGTGCCGACGAACGCGGTCGAGGTCGTGGTGCTGCTGGCGTTGGTATATTTGCCGGTGCGCTCGGACTGGGTGGTGGTGGTCGTCGCGCTGGTGCCGCCGAGCGACAGGTTGCCGCCCGCGCCGAGTGCGGCGGTACCCCCAGCGCTGAGCGTCGCGGTGGTGAGCGTCATGTCGCCGCCGGCCTGGAGCAGCAGGTTGCCGCCCGCGGCGATCGTCGCGCCGGTGATCTGCTCGGTGGTGGTGGCGCTGTTCGACCAGTGGCGGCTGTCCTGATAGCTCGCGGTCGCGCTGTGGCTGGTGCTGGAGACGGTGGTGGTAACGAGATCGCGGCCGGCCTGGAGCGTCACGCCCGCATCGGCGCGGATCGTGCTGCCCCCGGCGAGCAGGATGTCGCGCGCGGCATCGGCGATCACCGAGCCGCCGGCGATGGTCGCGCCGCTGGCGTTGACGATGTCCCCGCCCTTGGCCGCGAGTGCCACGATGTCCTTGGCCTGCAGCGTGCCGCTGTTGGTGATGCCGCCGCTGGCGGTGATCGAGACGTTGCTGCCCGCGATCAGCGCGCCGCCCGATATCGCCTTGGCATCGTTGGCGGCGAGATAGACGACGGGGACGAGCACGTCCTGCCCCTCGACCTTGCTCTGAACGTACCAGACCATCGGCTCGGTGAGCGCGGCGACCTGCTCGGCGGTCAGCGCCACGCCGAGCTGGAGGCCGAGCCCGGCCTGCGCCTTCTCGGCATTCTTGAGCAGGCCCTGATATTGGTCGAGCGCCGAGCCGAACTGCGAAAGCTGCGCCTGGCCGCTCTGCGCCTGCACCTCGCGCGAGACGAGCAGCGCTTCGAAGAAGCCGTCGCCGAGCCGGGTGTAGGTGGTCGCGCGGTCGGGCGAGACCCGGTCGAAGAACCATTTGGAATCGTAGAGCGCCGCTTCGGACGAGAGCGCGGGGTTGCTGCTGAACAGCGGGCCGGACGCCGGGTTGGTGTTGTAGGTGAACAGCGAGGGGGAATTGCCGGTGAGGTTGAAGCTGGCGAGGAACCCGCCGAGGAAGCTGCCGAACGCCTGGTTGGCGAGCGTCGGCGCACCGCTGCCGTTGAGGCCGGCGACGAGGCCGGGGACGATCGCCGAGGCGCCGGGGCGCATCGCGCCCGCGGCACCGCCGCTGCCGAGCGCGCCGCCGCCGATCGTCTGGTTGCCCAGCCCGATCGCCGCCGCGCCGCCCGCGCCGTCACGCACCTGGCCGACGACCTGCGCGCCCTGGATGTTGCCGGTGCCGAGGCCGGACAGCTCTCCTGCGGCGCCCGCGGACGGATCTAGGCCAGAGAGGTCGCCGACGCGCATGCCCTCCTTCGTCCGGCTGGCAGCCCCGACACTGCCGCCGCCCGCGAGCCCCGCAAGGGAGACGGCGAGACCGCCCAGTCCCTTCCCCGCAAGCCCGCCCGCGCCGCCACGGCCCGCGGCGGACGCACCGCCTGCCGCGACGCCGCCGCCGGAGACACCGTTCGCGTTGGCCGCAGATGCCGACGCGCCGTTGCCAGCGCTGCCCGTACCGGGCGCTCCGGCTCCCGCCGAACCTGGAGAGGCATGTTGGACAAGCTGGGAGGCGGTGAACGTATCTGCGCCGACCAGATTGTTCGCGACGTTCTTGAAGCTGCCGGCGTTGATCGTCACGGCACCGCCCGCCCGGATGATCGCGGTGGCGCCCGAGACGCCGGTATTGGTGCCGTTGGAAACGAGCAGGTCCGAAACATTGGTGACGGTGCCGGCGGAATTGATCGTTATGTTGCCGCCAGCGAGGATCGACGAATTGCTGTTGGTGACACTGCCCGAGCCCGCTTGGACGGTTACCGATCCAGCGGCGGATATAGTCGCCGCACCCGTCACGGCATTTACTGTCGAGTTGCTGCTTCCACCGGCCTTTATGTCATATACAATGTAGGTAATGGACGAACCCCACCGCCCATGCGCAATACATCCGAGGAAGTTACTTAAAAAATCACCATCCGAGGCAAGGCATTTAGCCCCGCTATTTGCCTCATTAGGATTTGGATCCGATGTGATGACAATGCCTACATTGTCCTCTGTCAGAACACCCCGCTTCCCTACAGGTTTTGCGTAGAAATCTGCAGAAGAAATCGAGGCACCCGTAGCGCGGTCGACGAACGACGTTCCACCGCCCGAGGACGTGGCTATATCCAGCTTCTTGACGGCGTTGGAGAGGCTTCCGCCGGTCAGCGCGATCTGCACCCCGCCCCCCAGCGACTGAATCGTCGCCGACAGGTTCGCCACATCATGCGCGGTGATGGATATGTCACTCTGCGCCAGGATCAGGCCGTGGCTGCCATTGCCTTGGTTGTCGCCGATATAGTCGTTGGTGAGCGCTCCCCCGGCGGTGAGGGTCAGGCGGTTGCCTGCATAGATGGTGCCGACATTGTACAGTTCGCCCGCCGCCTGCAGCGTCAGGTTGCCCGAGGTCGCCAGCAGCCCGGTGTTGCGGATGTTCGCCGCGCTGATCCAGTAATTGCCCGAAGGCGCGAAGCTTCCGCTGTTGTTGAAATCGCCGCCGAGGAAAATGCCCGCATTGTCCGCCTTGAACGCGCCTGCGGCGTTAGTGAAGGCACCGGCATCGGTCTGCGTCACGATGGTCGCCGCGGTGATGCCACCATTGGCGCCGCGGGCATCGTTGACGATGCTGCCGCCCGCCGACTTGAGGAACACCACCCCGTCGGACCACAGGCTGCCCTGGTTGGTGAAACTGCCGCCGGTCTGGATGTCGAGGTTCGCCGAGCCGCCGATGTCGCGGCCGACGACGGTCGTGTTGCCCGCGCCGCCGCGCACCGTGATCGAGCCGCTGCCCGTCACCGTCCCCGTGTTCGCCGCGATCGTCACCCGCCCGTTGGACGCGGTCGCGCCGGACAGCGTGATGTCGCCGCCCGCGTGCAGCGAGACGAGGCTCTGGCCCGAATTGTACCCGGCGAGGTTCAGCGCCGAGCCGCTGAGCGACAGGTTGGTGCCCGCGACGAACTGCGCGGCGCCGGTAGACCGGATCGCCCCGCCCGCGCCCACGGTGAGGCTGCGGCCCGCCTGCACGGAGCCATCCAGCATCACCCCGCCGGCGCCATTAGCGGTCAGGTTCAGGTCGCCCCCGGCGATCACCCCCATCTGTACGGCATTGCCCGCGCTGTCGCCGACATAACGTGCGCCGATCAGGAAATTGCCGGCGGTCAGCGACAGATTGTTGGTGGCGACGAGCTGGGCCGAGCCATCGACGATCACCGCGCCGGGCAGTGTCATCAGGAGGTTGTTGCCCGCGCTGATCTTGCCCGCGATCCGCGCCGAGATCGGCATGCCGTCCACCGCATAACCGATGCCATTGATGCTCGCCGTGCCGCTGCCTGCAAAAGCGTTGCCGCTGGTGAAGGTGACGTCGTGGCCGGCCTGCACCAGTCCGGCGGCCCCCACCGTTAGCGTGCCGTCGACGAGCTTCAGGTCGTTGCTCGCGACGAGTTGCCCCTCGATCGACAGCGCGCCGCCGGCGGTAGTGATCGTCACGTCGCGCCCGGCGGCGAGCCGGCCGCTCGCGCCGATGCTGGTGTTGGCTGCGGTGAACGAGACACTGCCGTTGCTCGCGGTCAGCGCGCCCTGCAGGTTCAACGACGCCAGGCTGCCGAGCGTCGCATCGCCGAGATAGGTGGCGAGCGTCGCCCCGGCGTTCACCGTCAGCGAGGGTGCCCCGCCGTGGAAGCTCGACAGACTAAGGTTGCCATTGGCGACGTTGGCGCCGCCCACCGTCACGCTGTCCGCGGTGAGCGCAAGCGCGCCGGTTGCCGAAAGGGTGCCGAGGCTCGCCACCGTTACGGCGCGCAGGCTGACATTGCCGCCGGCGATGGCCGGGGTGGCCTGTGTCGCACCCGCCCAGGTCTGGGAGCCGGAGGCCAGGGTGACGTTGCCACCGCTGGAGAGATCGATCGCCCCTGGTGCCGAGAAGATGCCGGACGATGCGAGGTCGCCGCTGGTGGTGATCGCCAGCGCCCCGCCCGTTGCGACCGTACCGGCGTTGGAGAAGCTGGCGCCGGAGAGCGTTACGTTGCCGACGCTCTTGAGAGTGCCTCCGCTCGCCACGGTAAGCGCCGGGATCGTCCAGTGGATCGCCGCGCCCGCCTCGGCGGTGCCGGTGATGGTCGCCATGCTTGCCGTCACGCCAAGCGTGCGGTCGGCATGGAGCAGACCACCGGCAGTCAGTGTCGCAGCGCGCAGCGTCGCGTCGCCCCCCACCCCGCCCGCCGAGGCGGTCGCGACGATCGAACCGGCGTTGGCGATGGCATCGGCGCTGAGCGTCAGCGAGCCGCCGCCCGCACTCGCGCCCGAGCCGCCGGCAAAGATGCCGCTGCCGGCAAGATTGTCGATGCCGCCCCCGGCCACCCCGAGGGTCAGGTCGCCCAGCGCGACGAGACTGCCGCCCGAGCGATAGCCGCCACCGTTCAGCGCGACGCCGAGGTTGTGGTTCGACTGGAGCAGGCTTCCGGCGCCCAACGTCAGACTGGTACCAGTGTAGTTGAAGTCGGCGTTCGAGATGGCCTGGCCGCCGTCAAGCACCGTCGCCACGGCCGTGTTCAGCGTCAGCGCACCCGCCGCATAGACGCCGCCGCGCTGATCAAGCGCGCCGCCCAGCACGACACTCACCCCCCCGAGCATGACCGCGCCGTTATTGGCCACGATCGCGCCGGTGGAGGTTAGCGCAGCCGCACTCGTCAGCGTGATATTGCCCACCGTCGCGCCGGCTGCCGTCGACCCTGCGGTGATCCCGCCGTCGTTACGGATCGCGCCGCCCGCCGACAGACGGAGATCACCCAGCGTCTCAAGCTTGGCGCCTTGCACCAGCGCGATATTGCCGCCTGCGGTCAGCGCGACGTCGCGCGCGCTGGTGAGGCCGCTCAGCGTCGCCGCGCCGGCGATGTCGGCGACGATTCCCTCGCCCGCCGACAGGTTGGTGCTGGTCAGGCGTTGCGCGGTCAGCGACAGGCTGCGCCCCGCCGCGACGCTGCCGTCATTGACCAGCGCGCCGCCCGCGCGAAGCGTCACCGCCCCCAGCGTCGACAGCGCCCGCGCCGCATCGCTGCCGGTTCGGTCGGCGCCGACATGGAGGTCGCCGGCCGCCGTGACCGACACGTCGTTGTTGGCGGCGAGCACGCCCAGCGCACCGATCGCGCCGCTGCTCGCCAGCGTCAGCAGGCCGTCGCTGCCGGTGCCATAGGCGGTGACGCGCGACGCGCCGCCCAAGGCCAGATCGCCGCCGGTCGCCGAGACGTTAACGTTCCGGCCTTCAATGGTGCCGGTGAGGTCGAGCCCCCCCGCCGTCGAGCGTACCGACACCGCGCCCAGACCGACCAGGCTGCCGCCGATCGTGCCGCTATCCGCGACCAGCGCCATGTCCGCGCCCGCCGACATGGTGCCGCTGCTCGACAGCTGCTGAGCAGTAAGCGAGAGGCCACCGGTCGATCCGATCGCGCCGGCATGGGTGAACGCGCCACCAGCGGTGAGCGTCATCGCCCCGACTGCGGTGACCTGTCCGTCACTCGCGGTAGTGCCTGCCTGCAGCACACCCTGCGCCCGCAGCGCGAAGGCACCCGCACTCTCGGCGGTGAGCGATTGCGCGGCGGCGAGCGTCCCGGCCACCGTGACCGCGTTCGCCGAACGCAGCTCGACACGCTGCCCCGAGGCCTGCCCGCCCTGGAGCAGCGCGATATCCCCGCTGGTGCTGGCCAGCGACACGAGGCCGTTACCGCGGATCGTGCCGCCCAGCGACAGCCCGCCGCCCTGCAGCGCGACATCCCCCAGCGCGCTGCTGGTCCCGCCATGGCTGAGCATGCCTGCCGCCGACAATCGCAGCCCGACGTTGGAGGCGAGCGCCGCACTCTGCACGAGCGTTCCGCCGCTCGTCACGTCGATGCCGCCCAGGCCGGTGACCGTGCCGCCCAGCGTCGCATCGCCCAGCGCGGCCAGGATCACGCCGCCATTGGCCTTGGCATCGCCGGTGGTGCTGAGCGTCGCCGCGTCGACGCGCAGCGTGCGCAGCGCCACGAGCGTGCCGCCCAGCGTCACCTCCTGCCCGGCGAGGTCGACGGCGCCCGTGGCGTTCGACACGGCGGCAAGCTGCAACGCCCCGCCCGCTCGGATCGACAGGTCGCCGACGCTGGTCACCTGCCCCTGCGCGTCGACCGACCCGGCCGCAATGGTGCCCGCGAGATGCAGGTCGCCGGTGCCGGTGAGCGCGAGCTTGCCCCCGGCCAGCAGCGTGCCGTTCGCCGCGAGCGAGGTCGCAGAAAGAGCGAGCGCACCCGACGCCTGGACGGTTGAGCCCGCGCGAAGCACCGTCGCCCCGGCGGTGAGGCTGAGTTTGCCCGCACTGGCCAGGCTTCCGGCGATGTCGCTCGCACCTGCCGAGGCGGTGATGTCGCCCAGCGCAGTGGTCGTCCCCGACAGCGTCATTGCGTCGCCGGCCGAGAGGTCGAGGGTACCGTTGCCCGCGATTATTGCCGCAAGCGCCAACGTCGTGCCGGTAAGGCTCAGCGCGCCGTTGGCGGCGATCCTGCTGTCGGCCGCGCCGGTCAGCGCGTCGAGCGAATGGAAGCGCGCCGTGCCGCCCGCCTCGATGTCCGCAGCGGCGCCGATCGCCAGTGAGCCGGTCGCGTCGATCGACAAGGCGCCGGTGGCGAGCAGCTTGCCGCCGACGGTGGTCGCACCGCTGCTGGTGAGCGCCAGCGCACCGCCGCTCTGGGTGTCGCTGCCGACGCCAAGCAGCAGCGTCCGACCGGTGATCGCCACGCCGCCGGTGCCGACCGTTGCGCCGGTGAGCGTCACGTCGCGCGCGTCGAGCTTGAACGATCCGCCGGAAAAGGTGCCCGAGGACAGCACATCGCCCGCGACCTGCACCTGCAGCCCGGTCTTGGCGGAAAGCGTGCCCGCATTGCTGAAGGCGCCGCCCACGCCCAGCAACAGGGGGCCGCCGTTCGACGAAATCGTGCCGAGATTGGCGAGATCGTCCTGCACCGTGATCGCAACCGGACCCGCCGCCGCCAGGCTGGCGAGCGAACCGACCTGCAGCGACCCCGCTTGGGCGGTGAGCGCGCCGTCGCTCCAGGCGGTGCCGCGCACCGTCAGAACGTGCGCGGCAAGCGCGGTGAGGTCGCCCTTTGCTGCGACCGTACCGGCAATCTCGATCTCGTCGGCCGTCAGCGTGACGGCGCCGCTCGACGCAAGCGATCCCGCGGATGGCGCAGTGGTGGCACCGATCGACGGCAGATTGAGTGCAACATCGCCAGTTGGCGTGGCGGATGCGGGCGGCGTGGTCGTGCCGGTGCCGCTATCGCCAGTAGCCCCCCCGCTGCCCGAGCCGCCGCTACCGGCATCAGCGCCACCGCTACCGGGCACGGTGCCCGGCGGCGTGCCCCCCGCGCCGCCGCCGACCGGCGCTTCCGCACCGATGCGCAGCCGCATCGCCGCGGTGAGCGTCACGTCCTTCGCGGCCTGAATGGTGCCGGCCAGGCTGAGATTGTCGGTCGCCGCGGTGATCGAGACCGCGTCGTTGGCCAGGATCTGCCCGGGAATAGCGACGGTGGCGGCGTTCAGCGTCAGCGCACCGGCGCTTGCCAAGGTGCCACTCAGCACCGCCCCGGCCGCGGCGTCGATCGTGGTCGCGCCGCTGGCGGTCGCGCGGCCGCCCAAGGCCAGCGATTGGGCCGCGTGGATGTCCAGCGTCGCGTCGCTCTGCAGCGCGCCCGACAGCGAGACACCTGCGCCCGATAGCGCCATGCCGCCCTTGGCATAGGTCGTCGAACCGGATGCGAGCGCCACATCGCCGGTGGCCGCGACGGTGAGCGCGCCCTGCACCGACAGTGCCGCCGCCGATTGCAGCAAAGCCGCAGCGAGCGTGGCACTGCCGCCCGCATAGACGGTACCCGCCAGCGTAGCCGCACCGCCGACCCGGACGTCGAGCGCAGCGCCGCTCTGGAGAAGCCCTGTGGAGGCCAACCCGGCGCCGCTCGACACGCGCAGCGCGCCGCCGGCCGCGATCTGGCCTGGATTGGTGACGGCACCCGTCGCCGCGAGCGTGAGGTCCTTGTCGCTGGCGATCAGCCCGGCATTGTCGAGCTGGCCCAGACCGAGCCGCGACGTGGCTGCGCTCTGCAGCACCGCCCTGGTGGCGAGGGTCAGGGTCGTGACGTTCGCGTCGATGTCGTGGAGACTGGTCGCCGACCCGGACAGCGCGAGGTCGGTACCGGTGATCCGCAGCCCCGTGCCCGCGGCCGTGGTCCCCGACAGGCGGAGCGACGGCGCGGTGAGCTGCAGCGCGCCTTGCGCCTGCAGCGTGCCGGTCGAGATGATCGTGCTGGCGGCACCGAGCGTGAGATCGGCATTGCTGCCGACGCTGCCGCCGATGCGTAGCGTGTCGGCCGTCAGCGCGAGCGCCCCGTTCGTGCCGATCTGCCCGCCGATCGCAAGCTCGCGCGCCGCGGCCAACCGCGCGGCGCCGCCCGCTACCAGCGATCCGCTAAGGTCGATGGCATTGCCGGCCAGGGCGACGTCGCCTGCGGCACTCACCGCGCCGCCCAGCGCCTGGCTTCCCCGCGTCCGCACGGTAACCGCGGCACCGGCGAGCCGCCCGCCCGCCGCCTGCCGGACGCCCTCCCCGTCGAGCCGCAACGCGCCGCCCGCGGCCAGCGTCGCGGTGGCCATGTCGACTGTGCCCGCCGCATCGATCCACAGCGCACCGGTCCCGGTCAGCGCGCCGTTGGCGTCGAGCCCCGCATAGATGCCGGTGCCGGGATCGAGCGTGACGTCGCCGCCCGCGCTGAATGTCACCGCACCGAGCGCACCGGCAAAATCGCCGCGCTGGCGGATCGCCTGTCCGCTCACGGTCAGCGCGCCGCCGGCATAGGTCTGGCCCGATAGTGTCACGCCGCCGCCGCGCGCGGTGATCGCCGCGTCGCCCGAGGCCGTCGTCCCCGCAAGCGCGATCGCGCCGTCGCTGGTGATCGTCAGCGTGCCGTCAAGCGCCGCGACGGTGCCCTGCAGGTTGATGCCCAGCCCCGCCCCGGTGCCGACCAGCCGGATGCGGTTCGCGTACATGCCGCCGAGCACCGAGGAGTCGATCGCCACGCCGGTCCGCGCCCCCGCGCCTTCGGCGTTGGTGGTGCGGCTCGCATAGTCGACCGTGCCGCTGCCGCTCGCGACGAGCAGGTCCTTGGCATAGAGGCTGGCGTTGATGTGCGTCGCCGCCGCGATGATGTCGAAATAATCGACATTGCCGCCGAGCAGCCCCTTGCCCTCGACCGTCACGTCACCGCCGTCGGCGATGCGGAAGCCGCTGAACGCGCCGTCGGCGCCGAAGCGCAAGCTCGCCGCCGCCAGGCTCACCCGGCTGGTGTTGATGAAGCCGCAGCCGTCGCAGGTGATGCCGGTCGGGTTGGCAATCACCAGCGCCGCGCGCTGGCCGAAAATCTCCATCGGCCCGGCCAGCGTGGTGCGCGCGCCGCCGGTGACTTCGTTGAGGATCAGCGATGCCGATCGCCCGTCCTTCAGGTTCGGGTTGGCGATCAGGAAGCCGCCGATCGCGCTGTTGCCCGTCGTCGGGCTGTTGGCGAAGATCAGGCCTTCCTTGCCAACCGACAGCCGCGTGAAGACGTTGTACGAGGTGCCACTGGCATCGGGTGTGGCGATGTTGACGATCGGCGTGCCCGCCTGCGTGACGTCCAGCCCGGTGCGGCTGTTGGCCGGCTGCAGCGGCGGCGTCGCGACGGGCGCGCTGGTCTGCGCCCGTGCCGGCGAAAGCGCGGAGGTCGCGAGCGCCGCCAGGATCAGCGTGCGCAGGGCGCCGCGGCGTGCACGGGCGGAAGCGGTATGGGCGACGATCGTCTTCACAGCAGGATCCTGATGCTGGAGCTGAACAAGGCCTGGGGATGGCGCACCCAGGCGGGCGCGGTGACCGGCACGGCCACGGTGAGTTCGGCCTGGACGTGGCGGCTGCGCGCCATCAGCCCGGCGCTCATCGACTGGAGCAGGCCGCGCTCGAACGGGTCGCCCGCGACCGGGCGGATGCCGCCCACGTCATAGGCGAGGTAGCCCGACAGGCTGGTGGCGAGATGCGGCTCGGCCTTGAGGACATCGACGATGCCGAAGCCGAGCTGCTCGCGCAGCGACGCGCCGGTCCGCCCGGAAATGCCGTCGTCGCGGAAGCCGCGCACGGTGGAGCTGCCGCCCAGGCTGAAGCGATTGGCGGGGAACAGGTTGTCGAACCCCCATTGCCCGCGAAGCACCAGCGTATTGGTGAGCCGGGACGGGCCAATCGTCAGCGGCGTCTGCGCCGCCGCATCCAGGGTCACCCGGTGGTAGCGTCCGGTGGCGCCCCCGGGTCCGGTGTCGACGGTATGCGCATCGAGCAGCCCCAGCCCCTGGTCATAGCCGCTGGAGAGGCTCAGCTGGGTCCTGGCCAGCCGCCGCTGCCAGCGCGCGCCCAGCGTGCCGGTGACGATCCGGTAGCTGCTGGACTGCAGCGCAATGCCCTGGACGAAGTTGCGCGTGTCGAGCAGCGCCAGCCCGCCGGTGAGCGAGAGCTTGGTCTTGGCGTCGCGGAACACCATCCGCTCGAGCGTCGCCGCACCGGTATAGGTGCGGCCGCGCGTCGCGAAGCGCAGCCCGTTGCCGGACAGCACCGAACGATAGCTGGAAAAGCCGCTCGACAGCGACAGCGTCCACCAACCATGCGGCAGCGATACGAAGCCGCCATATGCGAGGTTGCGCCGCTCGCCATCGTCGCTGGCGGCACCCTGGTGATAGAGCGACCAGCTGTCGGCTATGCCGAGCAGCGAATCCATGTCGAGGCTCTTGGTCGCCTGCCAGCGTCCGGTGCTCGCCGCACCTTCGTTGTTGATCGAAATCGAGGGGCGGATCCACCGCCACAACGGCTGGCGGGTGATCAGGACGGTGCTGGTACCCGGCGTCTCGCCGGGTGCGATGTCGATCTTGGGATCGCCCTTGGCCATCCGGCCGAGCTGGTCGACCCCCTGCTCGAGCGCGCGGAGGTTGAGCCGGTCGCCTGGTCGCGCCGGAAAGGCCGCCGCGATCTCGCCGCTACCATAGTGCTTGCCGCTGCCCTTGTCCTTCAGCCCGCCGAGGCGGCCCTCGATGACGGTGATCGTGAGGATGCCCGATTTCAGATCCTGCGGTCCGACCACCGCCCGGCTCGTCACGAAGCCGTCATGCACATAGCGATCGGTGATCGCGCGCAGCACGCCGTCGATCGCGCCGGTCGTGACGCAGTCGCCGCGCAGGGTTGCGAGCACGCCCTCGAAGGTGCCGGCGCGGTAGTGGCTGGCACCGGCAAGGCGCACGTCGCGAACCGCTACACAGGCCCCGTCGTCCGCCACCGGAGCGGTTTGGGAGTCCATGGTGTCGCCAGCTGGCGGCCGGGAGCGCGATTGTTCGAATTGCTCGGCACGATCGCGCGCCTGTTGCTGCTGCTGTTCAAGGATACGCTGCGCTTCGCGATCGACCTGACCGGCCGATTGCGCCATCGCCGCCTGTGGCAGCAATATCCCGAGCGATACAACGACTATACGCGTCGTCGACCACTGCCCCTCCAGTGTCGATAACTTCCCCACAAATTGGAGATTTAGAGAGGTTTATTTATATATTCCAATATGTTCGTGCTTAATTCAGCAGTAACCAATCCCCATATCAAAGGACCGACGCCTTAGGGTCGGCGATAGCCGATCCAGATTTACCCCGGCCGACTTGCGGTTCACCACATCTCTGCGAGCGGGACTGTTCGGGACCAGCAGCGGACAGAAACTCAGCGTCACATAGCCATCTCGACGGACATGCCTAAGAGCAGCAGCCCCGACCGATCCGCGAAAGTGGACTTGCCTCTTAGCTCCAGTCTGATCTTTGGACCCGTTCCCGCTCATCGCGATAAAATAAACCCGAAATGCTGATGGTACTTTTGCTGGTACGAGCCCGTTACCACCCATAGGTTTGCATTTTTTATCAATGGGATAGGTCATTTTCACAGCGACCGTAGGGGTCACCATTTTCAAGCAGAAAATGGCGAAATATAGCCCTTTTGGGCAATTTGGCTTGATGGCACCCCACAATTGGTCCCACACATTCTGGTTGCTTTAGCGGCATGATGTGACGCGTCCTCAGCAGTTAGAATGATCCTCACCTAGGAGGTTCGCCCGTTCGTCTCTTCAATGGGTGGAGCTTGGAAAGCGGCTATCGCTGAGGTCGAGCCTGATCGCGAGGTCGACCGGCCATGGGACGATCCTGTCGTTCGGAAGCACAATTGCGAATGACGCTTGTGGGACGAAGTTGTCACCCGCTGCCACGACGTATACTCGAGGATGGACGAACGTAGACCGGGTGCGGCCTGGAAGCCTTCGGCATCAAGCCGCGATAGCCGACGTTTCAAGCAAATTGGTCTGCTCGGCAGGTCGGGCACATCTGTACCCGACCTTTGAGCGCATGCCCGATTCCCGTCAGATCGTCGAGCGAACCGGCCGGACGATCAGGGTGTTGACGTCCACGTCCGCCGGCTGCTCCACCGCATAGGCGATGGCGCGGGCGATCGCGTCGGGGGTGAGCGCGATCGCACGGAAATCGACCATCGCCTGCGCCGCGACCTGATCGGTGATCGTATGGGCCAGCTCCGATTCCACCACGCCCGGCGCGATGATGGTCACGCGAATGTCGTCATGCTCCGTCCGCAGCGCCTCGGAGATGGCGCGCACCGCATATTTGGTCGCGCTGTAGACGCCGCAGGTCGGCCACACGGCATAGCCACCGATCGAGGAGATGTTGACGAACTGGCCGCCGCCCTGCCCCTTGAAGCGCGGGAGCGCGGCGGCGATGCCGTGGAGGACGCCGCGAATGTTGACGTCGATCATCCGGTCCCATTCGTCCACCTTCAGGCTGTCGAAGCGCGACAGCGGCATCAGGCCCGCATTGTTGACCAGCACATCGACCCGGCCAAACTCAGCTTCGGTCGCGGCGATGAACGCCTCGAAATCGGCGCGGTCGGTGACGTCGAGCGACCGGAAGGCAACCGTGCCGCCCGCCGCGTTCAGTTCCTCGGCCAGCGCGGCGAGCCGATCGGTGCGGCGCGCGCCCAGCATCAGCTTCGCGCCGCGCGCCGCCAGCAGCCGCGCCGTGCCTTCGCCGATGCCGCTGCTGGCACCCGTGATCGCGATGACCTTGTTCTCGATACCCATGATAGTCGCTCCGGTTCAGACGGACCGAACCCTCGATCCGATGATTCGTGGATGCCGCGATCTGGTCGGCTGGCGGTAGAACGGTCGTGCGAAATGATTGCACGATCTTCCAGATCTGCAGCCCCGAACTGGATCGTTTGCCATCAGCCCTATAGGTTGCCGATTCGAACCTAAAGGCGAGCAAGAGAAGCGGTGATGGCGCATTGGGAACTGGCGGAGCAGATTGCCCGATATGCCGAGCGCGACGGCATCCTCGACACGTCCATCGCGCGCCTTGCGCTGGTCCGCTCGAGCCGGAGCGGCGAGCCGGTGCATATGGTCCAACGCCCGGCGCTGTGCATCATCGCGCAAGGGGGCAAGCGCGTGCTGCTCGGCGACGCGGTGATCGACTATGGCCCCGCCCGCTATCTCGTCGCCTCGCTCGACCTGCCGATCACGGGCGCGGTGACGCAGGCGAGCGCGGATGCGCCCTATCTCTGCTTCTGCCTCTATCTCGACCCCTCCCTGCTCTCGGAGATCGCGCTGACCCTGCCGCCCCTGGCGGGCGCGGAGGATGGCGCCGCAATGACGCTCCACCCGATGACGCCGGAACTGATCGACGCTGCGACGCGGCTGACGGCGCTGCTCGGCGATCCGGCGAACGCGCCGCTGCTCGCGCCGCTGGTCGAGCGGGAATTGCTGGTGCGGCTGATGACCGGACCGGGCGGCGGCGCCCTGCGCGCCATCGCCAGCAGTGAAAGCCGCACCGGACAGATCGCCCAGGCCATTGCCTGGCTCAAGGCGCATTTCCGCGAGCCGTTCAGCGGGCCCCACCTCGCCGCCCTTGCCGGCATGAGCCTGTCGAGCTTCCACGACCATTTCCGCCGCGCCACCGCGATGACGCCGCTGCAATATCAGAAGCAGCTGCGGTTGCAGGAAGCGCGAGCGCTGATGCTGGCCGATCGGCTCGACGCGGCAGAGGCGGGCTTCCGCGTCGGCTATGACAGCCCCTCGCAGTTCAGCCGCGAATATCGTCGCCTCTTCGGCGCCCCGCCCGTCCGCGACGTTGGGCGGTTGCGGGCGAGGCCGCAGATGGCGGTCGCGATTTGAGTGAGGTTCGGAGGACTCTCGATCCTGCGTGGAGCGATCGGCTGCGCCGGCTGCTCGTCGTCGCTTGCAGCGCTACGCCTCCGAGAGGCGTGAACCTTCCGCGCCACCTTCCGCCGCCATGGAACAGTCGGCTGCAAGGCCGGATGCGCACGCTCGTCGCGCGAAACAGCGTCGGTTCATTGCCGCGTTTCCGAAGCTGCAACAGACCCATGCAGGACTGCCCGAAAGCAGCTGGCGCGAGCGGCGCGCCGAAACCAGCATTCAAGAGGACGAGATTTCACAATTTGTCACAATGGAACATAACGCACGCGAACGCCCGATACGCCGCCCTGCTACGGAGGACCAAGGCCGGATGATCTGGCTCGATTGCATTTTCGGAGCAAGTCGATGCGACACCTGTACGTCCTTATCGCCCTTATGGCGACACTCCTTACCGCCCTCATGATGGCCCTCGTCACCGGCACGGCGAGCGCCCAGACGGCGGCTTCGCCGGACCAGGCCAAGGCAAAGTTCGCCGAGATGGATCTCAACCACGACGGCGCATTGAGCCTGGACGAATGGAAAGCCGCTGGGCGGCGCGAACGCGGCTTCAAGATGATCGACGCCGACGGCGATGGGAAGGTAACGATTGCCGAACTGCAGGCTGCGCGCGCCAAATACGGCCGGGGCGGCTGAGCGTAGCGCCGGCGCGGCTGCAAGGACGAGGCTGGCGAGGCTGCCGCGCCGGGCGTTCCATTCTCCCGTTCAAAAGCGACCCGGCTTGCCGTACATTCTCCCGAAACAACTGGAAAAGCATGTCCGAGAGCGCCGGCACCGTAGCGATCATCGAAGACGATCCAGGCATACGCGATCTGGTCGCCAAGCTGTTGCAGCGCGAGCGATATGACGTGTCGGCGCATGCCGGATCGGCGACCTTGCTCGCGATGGGCAATCTCGAGCGGATCGACTGCCTGATCCTCGATCTAATGCTGCCCGGCGAGGACGGCCTCGACATCTGCAGGACGCTGCGGGCACACTGGCCGCGGCTTCCCATTCTGATCGTCACGGCGAAAGACGACCCGATCGACCGCATCGTCGGGCTCGAACTCGGCGCAGACGATTATCTCGCCAAGCCGTTCAACTCGCGCGAGCTGCTTGCGCGGGTACGCTCGATCATCCGGCGCACGCGCGACATTGCGGCGATCCCGGCGGGCGGCATCGGGGAGAATTTCCAGTTCAACGGCTGGCTGCTGCGCGTCGCGCCGCGCGACCTGCTGGACCCTGCCGGCAATCCCGTAACGCTGACGACGGGCGAGTTCGACTTGCTCAACGCGCTCGTGCAGAACGCCCAGCGCATTTTGTCCCGCGAGTTCCTGATCGATTGGACGCGCGGCGGCCTGGCGGCCCCGACGGATCGCGTGATCGATGTTCAGATCGGCCGGTTGCGGCGCAAGCTGGGCGACGATCCGCGCGAGCCGGCGCTGATCCGCACGGTGCGCGGCGACGGCTATCTGTTCGCGCCGTCGGTGACGCGATGCTGAGCTGGCTGGGGCGCACGACGCTGCGCCAGCGGATCGGCGCAATCATCCTGCTCCACGCGCTGCTCCTTACCGGCATGCTGGTCGCGTTCGTACGGCTGGGGCCGAAGGACCACGACCGGCTGTACATGATGCCGGTTCCCGATCGAGTCGCCGCGATCGTCACTGCGTTCGAGCGGGCGCCGCCGGAGACCTACCCCGATCTCGTCCGCGCGTTTCAGGACGACCGGCAGAATGTGCGACTGCTGGAGGACCGCGCGCCGTTCGTCCGCGCCGATGCGGACACGGCCCGATCCGACGCGGCCGCACGCTATCGCCAGGCGCTGGGTGGACGACCGTTCCGTATCGAGGCGAATGGCCATGACATCCTGGGGAGCCTGGCGGAACAGCCGCTATTCTCGAACAGCCCGTTCCGCGTGATCGTCGCGTTGCCCAATGGCAGCGCAGTGGAGATCCAGAGGGCCATCCCCACGCCGGTCAGTCGATTTCTCAAGCGACTGACGATCGTTGGCGTCGCGGTGCTGGTGCTCGACATTCTGGTGATCTTCTGGCTCGCGGCGCTTACCACCGGCCCCGTCGAGCGGCTGGCAAGGGCAGTGCGGCAGGACGATCCCGACGGGCTGGTGACGCACGGTCCGCGCGAAATGAAGGAATTGGGCGGGGCGTTTCTCCAGATGCGGATGCGCCTCCACGCGCTGCTCGATGAGCGCACGCGCATCATCGCCGCGGTCGCGCATGATTTCCGCACGTACCTGACCAGGCTGGAACTGCGCAGCGACTTCATCGACGACGAGGAGCAGCGCGCACTAGCCGAGCGCGACCTGCTCGAGATGCGCAACCTGATCGACGATGCGCTGACCTTTGCCCGGCCGGGCCCCGAATGGGGCGGACAAGGCGCGGTGATCGACCTGCATGCGCAATTGGCCGAGGTCCTGCACACGCGCCGGGAGATGGGCGAGCAGATCCGGCTGGTCGGAGATTGCGTCGGCTGGCGGGCGAAGGTCACGCCGCTGGCCCTGCGGCGGATGCTCGCCAACCTGCTCGACAATGCGGACCGCTATGGCGGCACCGCCGTCACCATCGCGGTTGCGCGCGCGGGCGGGACGATCTTCCTCAGCGTCGAGGACGACGGCCCCGGCGTGCCCGACGACCGACTGCCGGAATTGGTGGAGCCTTTCATGCGGCTCGAATCCTCGCGCGCGCGGCACACCGGGGGCGTCGGATTGGGGCTTTCGATCGTGCAAGCGCTCGCGCATCGCTTCGGCGGAACCCTGCGGTTGGAGAACCGCCAGGAAGGCGGCTTGCGCGCCATTCTCACCCTGCCGGACGCGGACGCCACGGCCGTTACATAAGCTTACAATCCGCGCATATGGATGCGGCGTGGGAGTGGCAAAGGTCGCTCCCATGAAGACCCATCCCAGCGCTTGCCTGCGCGCATGCGCCTCTCTGGCCGTTGCCGGCATGCTCGCAGGGTGCGCGACCAGCCGGGTGAGCAATGTCCAGCGCGCCGCGACGATCCCTGCCGCGCCCGCCGCGATCACGGTCGATGCCGTGTACGCGCCGACCGGCGACGCCAAGGCCGATGCGGCGGGACGCTGGGCTGCCGCGCAGATCGGACGGGACCTTGCCCAGCGCCTGCGCAAGGCAGGGCTCCGCGTGGTCGATCATGATCGCGCGCCGTCGAACGTCGCCCCTGCGCTTCTGAGCGTATCGGTCCACGCGACCGACCGGGGCAGTTTCGTCAAGCGCCTGGCCATCGGCTTTGGCGCGGGCTGCGCGACATTGTCGGCAAAAGTGCGATTTACAGTGAACGGGGATAGCCAACCACAGCTCGCCTTCGACGGTCACGCCTGGACCCAGCCCCGTCCCGGACTGGTCTTGCCGGTCGGGATCGGGCTGGCGACAGCCGGGTCGGTACGTCTGATCCCGCTGGCAGCCAGCGGGACGCTGGGCCTGCGCGAAGGGCTGGGCCGTGCCGTCGCCAGGCTCGACAGGTCGATCCTCCAGCAGCTGAAGCGCCGATACGGCGAAGCGGGCTGGACCTGGCCTTCCGGGGCGGCCGGCGACCAGCACGGGACCGGCGCATGACACAATCGCTGACAAACCCCACGAAGGTGCCTTGCAATGGCACGGTAGAACCGGGGCAGGAAGAAAGAAGGAGCCCTGTCATGAAGCGGTTTTATGCGACACGCCTGGCACTGGCGCTGCTCGCCGGCTGCGGTGCGGCAGTCCTGTTCCCAACGGGTGCCAATGCACAGATCCATCGCCAAGGCCCGCCATCCGGTCGCGCGATCATCGTCGATCGGGGTCCCGCCCGCACGCACGTGGTGGTGGTCGATCGCAGCAGGCCCGGCTGGTGGCGCGGCCAGCCTGCCTTTGTCGGCTATGTCGGCCCGCGCCGAGGATATTATTTCGCGCCCGGCTATGGCTATTACGCGATACCGCGCGGCTATTGGCAGCGGCCCTTCGTTGCGGGCGTCGTCCTGCCGGTGCCGATGCGCGCCTATGTGGTGGTTGCGCCGGCGACATATGGCCTGGCACCCGCCCCCGCCGGCTATGCCTGGTATTATGCAGGGCCCGGTATGGTGCTCGCCGCCACGTCCACCGGCGTGATCGTGCAATCGGTGGCCGGCGGCTGGTGATCTCCTACGCCTGGCCGGCTTGCCCCCCACCCCGAACCGGCCCGGCGGGGCGCCGCGAACTCCGGAGGCGCGGCGCCCACCCCCTTCGATACAAAAGGACCATCCATGGTTTTCAGCAAATTGGTAGCCTCGGCCTCGGCTCTGGCGGTGACCGGCACTGCGATCGCGGCGACGCCGCTCGCGCTGTATCCGGTGAAGATCGGCGCGGAGACCGCCCGCTATGATCGAGGGCGGGTAACCGTCAATCTGGAACTGCCCGAAGGCGCGGTCGAGGTCCGGCCGCTGTCGATCGAGAAGGGCCAGATCACGCTTGGGATCGCCGTGTTCAACAAGAGCCGATGGCCTGGCAATTTCGGCATCGAGAATGTCGACGTCAGCATCAATGGCGTCCCCACCTATCTGCCGACGCATGATCAGTTGATGGCGCAGGCGCGCGACCAGGCGCGCGACCGCAAGATCGCCGCGGCGTTGATCACCGGCGTGGTGGCGGGCGCGGCATCGACCATGTCGAACAGCTACAGCTATCAGCAGCGCGTCTACACGCCGCATGGCGCCTATGGCCGCACCATCCGATGGGAAGACGATACGCCGGGGATCATCGGCGCCACCGCCGCGGTGGCAGCCGGCGCGATCGTGATCCACGGCATCGACCGCAAGCTGGACTATACGCTCGACCGGATCGACGGCAGCGTGCTCGAGACGACGACGGTGGACCCGGGCAACAGCTTTGGCGGGGCCGTGGTGGTCCCCTTCGACAAGAAGATGCCGCTACCGGCAGAGATCCGGATGCAGATCGAATGGAACGGCACGCGCTATCCCTTCGCGTTTCGCCTCTCGCCACAGGGCGTCGCGGTGCCACGTCCCTTCCCCGCCACGCCGCGCGGCGAAACGATCCCCGTGGACGCCGCGCAGCCTCCCCGCCCCTGATCCTGCTCGATCCAGTCCGGAAACCGCCCAGCTAATGACCGACCAGCCTCGCACGCGCCGCACGTCCCGGCGCATCATTCTGATCGCATGCGCCGTCACGATCCTTCTCATCGTCGGCGCGGTGATGCTCGTGCGCGTCCCCAAGTCGGAGCAGGTGGCGGGCGCACCGCCGCGGGTCGGCGTTGCCCGCGCGGCCCGGCAGGACGTGCCACAGACCCTCTCGGCGATCGGCACGGTGCAGCCGGTGGTCTCCGCCACGGTGCGGGCGCAGCTTTCGGGCACGATCTTCGCGATCGACGTCAAGGAAGGCCAGATGGTCGCCAAGGGACAGCGCCTCGCGCAGATCGATCCGCGCCCCTATCGGATCGCGATTGCGCAGGCGCAGGGCAATCTGGCGCGCGACATGGCACAGCTTGCCAACGCTCGGCTCGATCTCGCCCGCTATCAGCGGCTGCTCGCCCAAAATTCGATCGCAAGACAGCAAGTCGACAGCCAGCAGGCCAGCGTCCGCCAGCTCGAGGGCACCGTCACCGCCGATCGCGCGGCGGTGGACAATGCGCGGCTGAACCTGCGCTACACCGATCTGGTCGCGCCGGTCGCCGGGCGTGTCGGCCTGCGCAAGGCGGATATCGGCACCTATGTGAGCCCCAGCGACAGCAATGGCGTATTCGTGGTGACGGTCGAGGATCCGATCGACGTGTCGTTCGCGGTGCCGCAGGCACAGATCGGCCTGCTGATGCGCGCGCAAGGCGCGCCGGTGCGCGCGCTCGACCAGGCATCGTCGCAGGCGCTGGCCGAAGGATCGCTGCTCGCGATCGACAACCAGGCCGATCCCGCCACCGGCACGGTCACGGCAAAGGCGCGCTTCGCCAATGCGAGCGCCAAGCTGTTTCCCAATCAGTTCGTCAACGTCTCGGTGCGGACGGGCACCATCGCCGATGCCGTTACCGTGCCGGTCAGCGCGCTCCGGCACGGCGACCAGGGCGACTTCCTGTTCGTGGTCGGCAGCGACAAGGTGGTGCATCTGCAGCGCGTGAAGACCGGCCCTTCGCTCGGGAACCAGGTCGCCATCCTGTCGGGCATCACTGCCGGAGAGACGGTCGTCAGCACCGGCGCCGATGCGCTGGACGACGGCATGAAGGTCGCGCCGCTGGCGGATCTGGACGCCGCGCGCAAATGAGCAACGCCATGGCCGATCAAGGCCGAGCCAATCCGTCGCGGCTTTTCATCGAGCGCCCGGTGGCGACGACGCTGCTGATGATCGCGATCCTGCTCGCCGGGCTGATCGGCTATCGCGCGCTGCCGCTCTCGGCGCTGCCGGAGGTCGATTATCCGACGATCCAGGTCACCACCAGCTATCCCGGCGCCGGGCCGGACGTGATGGGGGCCACCGTCACCGCGCCGCTGGAGCGCCAGTTCGGCCAGATGGCGGGGCTGGCGCGGATGAAGTCGGTTTCCTCGGTCGGCAGCTCGGTCATCACGCTGCAATTCCGGCTCGACCAGACACTCGACGTGGCAGAACAGGAAGTGCAGGCAGCGATCAACGCCGCCAATGCGCTGCTGCCCAACGATCTGCCGGCCCCGCCCAGCTATGCCAAGGTCAATCCGGCCGACGCGCCGGTGCTCACGCTCGCCTTCACGTCGACCGTGCGGCCGATTCCCGAGGTGCAGGACCTGGTCGACCAGCGCGTCGCCACCAAGATCGCGCAGATGTCCGGCGTCGGCCAGGTTACATTAGGGGCAGGACAGCGACCCGCGCTGCGGATCCAGGCCGACATGGCCGCGCTCGCCGCGCGCGGCATGTCGCTCGACCAGCTGCGCACCGCGATCACCAATGCCAGCGTCAACGCAGCCAAGGGCAGCTTCGACGGCGACGCGCGCTCCTGGATCATCGATTCCAACGATCAGTTGCAGACCGTGGAAAGCTATCGCGACCAGATCATCCAGCATGAAAACGGCGCGGCGGTTCGCATTGGCGATGTCGCCAAGGTGGTGCAGGCACAGGAGAATGCGCGAGTTGCCGGCTTCATGAACGGCAAGCCCGCGATCGTCCTGGACGTGCGCCGCCAGCCGGGGGCGAACGTGGTCGCCACCACCGACGCAATCAAGAGAGCCCTGCCCGCGCTGCAACAGGCGCTGCCGGCGGACGTGCATGCGCACCTGCTCGCCGACCGGACGACCGGCATCCGCGCCTCGGTCCACGACGTGCAGGTCGAGCTGGTCCTCGCCGTGCTGCTGGTGATGCTGGCGATCTTCTTCTTCCTGGGCGACCTCCGCGCCACCCTGGTCGCCAGTGCCTCCGTGCCGCTCTCGATCATCGGCACCTTCGCCGCGATGCAGCTGCTGGGGTTCAGCCTCAACAACCTGACGCTGATGGCGCTCACCATCGCCAGCGGCTTCGTGATCGACGACGCGATCGTGGTGATCGAGAACATCCAGCGCCACCGCGAGGACGGCGCCGGGCCGATGGCGGCTGCGCTGCGCGGATCGGCCGAGATCGGCTTCACCATCGTTTCGCTCACCCTCTCGCTGATCGCCGTGCTGATCCCGCTGCTCTTCATGGGAGACGTGGTGGGGCGACTGTTCCGAGAATTCGCCGTCACGCTCGCGATCACCATCCTGATCTCGGCGGTGGTGGCGCTCACGCTGACGCCGATGCTCTCGGCGCGCTGGCTGCGCGACGAAGGCGAACGCCGCTCGCATGTCTCCACTTGGACGCTGCGCCAGTTCGACCGGCTCGCCAATGGCTATGCCAGGGCCCTCGACTGGGTGCTGGTACGGCAGACGCTGACGCTGGTCGTGTTCGCCGCCAGTCTCGGCCTCACCGCGCTGCTGTTCGTCGCGATCCCCAAGGGACTGTTTCCCCAGCAGGACAACGGCCAGCTTCAGGCCGTGTTCGTCGCCGATCAGGCCGCGTCGTTCGAGGCGATGGCGGCGATGCAGCAGCGACTCGCCGGCGCGCTGCTCACTGATCCTGCGGTGGCGAGCATCAGTGCCGCCATCGGCGTCGATCCCCAGAATGCCGGGCCCAACCAGGGCCGGATGCTGATCAACCTAAAGAACAAGGGCGATCGCGCCCGGCTGAACCAGGTGGTCGGCGACCTGAAGCGGCGCGCGGCGGCGCTGCAGGGGCTGACCTTCCATGTACGGCCCGTCGAGGATCTGACCATCGACACGGAAACTGGGCCCACTGCGTATCGCTTCGCCCTGCAGGGCGGCGATCAGGCGGCGCTCGACCAATGGTCCGCACGCCTCGTTGCCGCGCTGCGCAGCGACCGCGCGCTCGCCAGTGTCGCCTCGGACGTGCAGGCGCAGGGCAATGGCATCACCGTCGCCGTCAACCGCGATTCCGCCGCGCGGCTGGGCGTCAGCGCGGCGGCGGTCGATGCCGCGCTCTACAACGCGTTCGGCCAGCGGATCGTCTCGACGATCTTCACCCAGTCCAACCAGTATCGCGTGGTCCTGGAAAGCGCGCCCGGCGCCGTCACCGCGCCCGTCGATCTCGGCCGCGTCTACCTGCCGACCAGCGGGGGCACGCAGGTGCCGCTGTCCACCGTTGCGCGGTTCGAAGCCCATCCCGCACGACTTGCGGTCAATCGGATCGGCCAGTTCCCCTCCGTGACGATCGGCTTCGACCTCGCGCCCGGCCAGTCGCTCGGCCACGCCGTCGCCGAGATCCAGCGCGTCGAAAGGCGGATCGGGATGCCCGCGACGATCGACACGACGTTCATCGGCTCGGCCGACGCCTTCCGCGCCAGCCTGGCCAATGAGGGCTGGCTGATCCTCGCCGCGATCATCGTCGTCTATATCGTGCTGGGGGTGCTCTATGAGAGCTACATCCACCCCGTCACGATCCTCTCGACGCTGCCGTCGGCGGGCGTGGGGGCGCTGCTCGCGCTGCTGGTGACGGGCAATGACCTGGGGGTGATCGGGATCATCGGCATCGTGCTGCTGATCGGCATCGTCAAGAAGAACGCGATCATGATGATCGACTTCGCGCTCGACGCCGAACGGACCGAAGGCAAGGATGCGGAAAGCGCGATCCGCGAGGCGGCGCGGCTGCGCTTCCGCCCGATCATCATGACCACCTTCGCCGCGCTGATGGCTGCGCTGCCGATGATCTTCGGCCAGGGCATCGGCACTGAGCTGCGCCAGCCGCTCGGCATCGCGATCGCCGGCGGCCTGATCGTCAGCCAGGCGCTGACCCTGTTCACCACGCCGGTGATCTTCCTCGGCTTCGAGCGGCTGCGCAGGCGCTGGAGCGCAGGGCCCGGTGGCGAGCCGGCGGCGGTGCCCGCCGCATGAATATCGCCGCGCCCTTCATCTGCCGGCCGGTGGGGACGATGCTGCTCACGCTCGGCATCCTGCTCGCCGGGATCGTCGCGTTCTTCCGCCTGCCGGTCGCACCGCTGCCCGATATCGACCTGCCGACGATCAACGTCACCGCCACCCTGCCCGGGGCCAGCCCGCAAACCATGGGGTCGAGCGTCGCCGCACCGCTGGAAAAGCGCTTCCAGTCGATCGCGGGCCTCACCGAACTCACCTCGCGCTCGAACGTCGGCATCACCCAGATCACCCTGCAATTCGACCTTTCGCGCAATGCCGACAGCGCCGCGCGCGACGTGCAGGCGGCGATCAACGCCGCACGCGGCGACCTGCCCGCGACCCTGCGGACCAACCCCGGCTATCGCAAGATCAACCCCGCTGCCGCACCGATCCTCATCCTGTCGCTCACCTCCAGCACGCGCTCGCCGGCACAGGTCTATGATGCGGTGGCGGCAACCGTACAGCAGCGGCTGCTTCAGGTGCCGGGGGTCGGCGACGTGCAGCTGGCCGGTGCCTCGCTGCCCGCGGTGCGCGTCGATCTCGATCCCGATGCGCTCAACCGCTACGGCATTCCGCTCGAGGACGTGCGCACCGCCATTCAGTCGAGCGCGGCCAATCGCCCCAAGGGGGTGATCGAGGACAGCAGGACATCGTGGCTGCTCACCACCGCCACGCCGACGCTGCGGGCAGAGGATTATACCGGGCTGATCGTCGCCTGGCGGGGCGGCGCAGCCGTGCGCCTGTCCGACGTCGCCAAGGTGCGCACCGGCCCGGAAGACGTCCGCACCGCCGGTTATTTCAACGGCAGCCGCGCGCTCGACATCCTGATCAGCCGCCAGCCGGGCGCCAACATCGTCCGCACCATCGACCTCGTGAATGCGCAATTGCCCGCGCTGCGCGCCTCGATCCCCGCCGACATCCGGCTCGACCCCGCGGCCGACCTCTCGATCACCATCCGCTCGTCGCTGCACGAAGTGGAGCTGACGCTGGTGATCGCGGTGCTGCTGGTGGTCGCGGTGGTCGGGATCTTCCTGCAATCCTGGCGGGCGACCGTGGTGCCGGCGGTGGCGACGATCGTGTCGCTCGCGGGCACGCTGGCGGTGATGTACCTGGCGGGGTTCAGCCTCAACAATCTGTCGCTGATGGCGCTGACGGTTGCGACCGGCTTCGTCGTCGACGATGCGATCGTGGTGCTGGAGAATATCCAGCGCCATGTCGAGGACGGGATGAAGCCGTTCGAAGCCGCCCTGCGCGGGGCAGGCGAGGTCGGCTTCACGGTGCTGTCGATCTCGCTGAGCCTCGTCGCGGTGTTCATCCCCCTGCTCTTCATGGGCGGGCTGGCCGGGCGCCTGTTCAACGAATTCGCCCAGACGATGACGATCGCGGTGCTGATCAGCCTGGTGCTGTCGCTCACCACCACGCCGATGCTGAGCGCGCTGCTCCTGCGCGGGCGCCCGGTGCGGCGACCGCGCGAGAGCCGCTTCGATCGCCTGTTCGGCGCGGTGCAGCAGGGCTATGCCTGCCTGCTCGACTGGGCGCTCGCCCATCGCGCCGTCACCATCCTGATGCTGATCGCGGCGCTGCTCCTCCAGGTCGCATTGATGGCGGGCGTCCCCAGGGGCCTGTTCCCCGATGAGGATACCGGCTCGACTCTCGGCGCCGTCCGCGCGGATCAGGCGATGGGGTTCGGCGCCCTCGACGAACGGCTGCGCGGCATCGCCGCGACGATCAAGGCGGATCCGGCGGTTGCGAACGTCGTGGCGTTCACCGGCGGCCAGCGCATCGGCGGCGGCTTCCTCTTCCTGACGCTCAAGCCCCAAAGCGAGCGCCGGGCCTCGGCCCGCGACGTGGTGGAACGGCTGCGCCCCGCGCTCGACAGGTTCACCGGCACCACGACCTTCCTCAACCCCGTCCAGGATCTGCGCACCGGCGGCCGGCAATCCAACGCGACCTATCAATATACGCTGACCGCCCCCGATGCTCCCCGGCTCCAAGCAGCCGCCGACCAGCTCGCCGCCGTGCTGCGCGCCCGGCCCGACCTCGTCACCGATGTCGACAACGACATGAGCGCGGGCGCCGCGAGCGCCTATGTCGAGGTCCTGCGCGATACCGCTGCGCGGCTGGGCATTACCCCGGCTGCGGTCGACCAGACCCTGTACGACGCCTTCGGCCAGCGTCAGGTGTCGATCATCTATAGCGGGCTCAACCAATATCATGTCGTGATGGGCGTGGCGCCCGGCATCGCGGCCTCCCCGGACGGATTGTCGCACATCCATGTTCCCACCGGCCCGCTTACGGGCAGCGGCCAGCAGGGGCCGAGCGCCAATCGCGACGCCGCCGGCGGCGCACCCGTCAACACCAAGGCGGCAACGATGATCCCGCTCGGTGCCTTTGCGCGCTGGAGCGATGCCTCGGCCCCGGCGCAGGTCAATCACCAGGGGGGCGTGCCTTCCGCCACCATCGCGTTCAACCTCGCGCCCGGCATCTCGCTCGGCCAGGCATCGCGCATGGTCGAGCAGGCAATGGGCGGGATCCGCGCGAAGGACGGCGATGTCCATGGCGGTTTTGCCGGCACCGCCCAGCTGTTCCAGCGCTCGATGGCGTCGATCCCGCTGCTGATCGGGCTCGCCCTCGTTGCGATCTATATCGTGCTGGGCGTGCTCTACGAAAGCTGGGTTCACCCGCTGACGGTGCTCTCCACCCTCCCCCCCGCCGGGCTGGGCGCGATCGCCACGCTGATGCTGTTCGGCCTCCAGTTCGACCTGATCGGCGCAATCGGCATCCTCCTGCTGATCGGCATCGTCAAGAAGAACGCGATCCTGATCATCGACTTCGCCCTCGAGGCAGAGCGGACGCGCGGGCTGAGCGCGATCGAGGCGATCCGCGAGGCATCGCTGCTGCGCTTCCGCCCGATCCTGATGACCACGCTCGCCGCCGCGCTGGGCGCGGTGCCGCTGGCGATCGGCTTCGGCGCCGGCGCGGAGCTGCGCCGGCCGCTCGGCGCAGCGATCTTCGGTGGGCTGATGGTCAGTCAGGTGCTGACGCTGCTCACCACGCCCGTCATCTATGTCGTGCTCGACCGGTTCGCCCGGCGCGAGCGCCCCCGCCCGGCGCGCACCGTGCCGCCACAGGAAACCTCGCCCGCATGAACCGCGCCTCCCTCCTCCCGCTACTCGCGCTGACCGGATTGGCCGGCTGCTCGCTCGCGCCCGAGTATCAGCGCCCGGCAATGGCGCTGCCCGCGACCTTCAAGGAAGCGCCAGGCTGGACCAGCGCCGCGCCGGCCGACGACGTGGCGAAGGGCGAATGGTGGAAACTGTTCGGCGATCGCGATCTCGACGCGCTGGAGGCCCGGGTCGCGATCTCCAACCAGAACGTCGCCGCCTATGCCGCCGCCTATCGCCAGGCGCAGGCAGCGGTGCGGGAAAGCCGGGCCGGCCTGTTCCCCAGCCTGGACCTCAATGGCAGCGCCAGCCGCAGCGAAAGCTTCGACGGCGGAACGACCGGCATCGTGCCGGGCGGATCGGGCGGCACCGCGACACTCAGTCGCGGCACCACCTCGTCGCTGGCGCTCGGCGCGACCTGGCAGCCGGACCTTTGGGGCCGGGTGGGCAACGCCACCCGGCAGGCCGGCGCGGCGGCGCAGGCGAGCGCGGGCGACCTGCGCAACGCGACGCTGGCCGCGCAGGGCGAGCTGGCCAGCGACTATTTCCAGCTGCGCGGGATCGACGCCCAGGCGGCCTTGCTGGCGGAAACCAGCGCGGCCTACGAACGATCGCTGACGATCACCCGGAACCGCTTCCGCGAGGGCATCGTCTCGCAGGCGGATGTCTTCCAGGCCGAAACCCAGCTCCGCAATGCCCGGGCGCAACAGGCAGATCTCGCACGGCAGCGGGCGATCTACGAGCATGCCATCGCCGTGCTGGTCGGCGCCAACCCCTCGCGCTTCTCGATCGCGCCGGCAGCATGGGACCGCACCGTGCCGCAAGTACCCGCGGTGCTGCCCGGCGCGATCGTCCAGCGCCGCCCGGACGTTGCCGCCGCCGAACGACGCGTCGCGGCGGCGAACGCCGCGATCGGCGTCCAGCGGGCGGCGTTCTTCCCCACCCTGTCGCTCTCCGGGTCCGCCCAGACCAGCGGGGGTGCGCTAGGCAGCCTGTTCTCCGCCCCCGCCAGCCTGTGGTCCTTGGGCACGAGCGCCGCCCAGACTATCTTCGATGGCGGCGCGCGCTCGGCACGTGTCCGGGAGGCGCTTGCCGCGTATGACCAGGCGGCGGCCGCCTATCGCCAGGCGGTGCTGGCCGCGTTTCAGCAGACCGAGGACGCCCTCGCAGCCGTGCGGGTGCTGGCCACCGTCGCCGACGAGCGCGGCGCAGCCGCCACTGCGGCGGTCCAGGCGCAGGCAATCGCGATAAACCAGTATCTCGCCGGCCAGACCGACTATACTGCCGTCGTCACCGCCCAGACCGCCGCCCTCTCCGCGCGCCAGGCCGAGGTGCAGGCGGGGACGAACCGGCAGGTGGCGACGATCTCGCTGATCCAGGCGATTGGTGGCGGTTGGGGAGCTGCGCAAGCGGAGTAAGCGGAGTAATCGGACGTGCAAGCGCGCACCCACCGGCGCATGGTCCGGCGTCGAGAACCGCGCACCTTGCAACTTCCACTTACTCGCCACAACGATACCCGCTCCCAGCCGCCTACGCCTTTATCCTACCGGATGATCGGTCGAGCGGGTCACCGTCTCCCAGCGATCGATTTCGTCGATCACGGTGTCGAGCTTCTCGCGCGCGCGCCGCAGCGCATCGCTCCCCAGCAGCAGATGCAGCGGCGGATTTTCCGCGTCGACCAGTTCGAGAATTGCAGCCGCCGCCTTGTCCGGGTCGCCGATCTGGCTGCCGGCCATGGCATTGAGGCGGGCAACCGCGGTTCCGACGCTTTCCGCATACTGCTCACCGCCCTGGCTGCGCCGGATCGAATGCTCGCTCAGGAAGTCGGTACGGAACGCGCCCGGCGCGATCGCGGTGGCCTTGAGGCCGAAGGGGGCGATTTCCTGTGCCAAGCTCTGCGTCAGCCCTTCGAGCGCCGACTTGGTTGCGGAATAGAGGCCGGACGATCCCGCCGGCGCGCGGCCTGCGATCGACGTGATGTTAAGGATATGGCCGCTGCCCTGCCGGCGCAGTGTCGGTAGCGCGGCGCGGATGACGGCGAACGGTGCGAAGACGTTGACCGCGAACAGTCGCTCGAACTCCGCGTCGGTCGCCTCCTCCAGTGCCCCCAACAGGCCGTACCCGGCATTGTTGACCAGCACGTCGATGCGGCCCGTCCGTTCGAATGCGTCGCGCACGGCCGGCGCGATCGCAGCCTTGTCCGTTAGGTCGACGGTCAAGACATGCAGCGCACCCTTCCCCGCCACGAGGTCGGGCACGCCTTCACGGACGGTCCCGACGACGGTGTCGCCGCGCGAAAGCGCCGCTTGGGCAAGGGCCTTGCCAAGGCCGCGGGAAATGCCGGTGATGAACCAGGTCTTCATAGCTGTTCTCCTTCGCCGCCAGACATAGCCTTTCAGCCGGGTCGGATAATCGGGCGCTTGCTACCCGGGCTTGTAAGATCAGCTTCACAATGCTGAGATGCGACGTATGATCCATCCCAGTGAGTTCGGTGCCCTGCGCGCCTTTGCCGCCGTGGCCGAGCAGCGCAGCTTCAGCCGGGCGGCGGAGCAGCTGGGGGTGTCGTCCTCGGCGCTGAGCCAGCTGATCCGCGGCCTCGAGGAGCGGCTCGGCATCCGGCTGCTGCACCGAACCACCCGCAGCGTTTCGCTGACCGAGGCTGGGGAGACGCTGCTCGCCGAGATCAACCCGGCGATCGATGGCTTGACCGGGGCGCTCGCAAGGGCGCGCGATGCCGCCCGGCGGCCAAAGGGCACCGTTCGCCTCCACTGCTTCCATGCTGCGGCGGACAGTTTCGTGGTGCCGATCCTGCCGCAGCTCGCCCGCGACTTCCCCGACATCACGCTCGATCTCACGATCGACGACACAGTTCTGGACATCGTCGGCAGCGGCTATGATGCCGGCATCCGCATCGGGGAGGTGATCGAGCGGGACATGGTCGCGCTCCGGCTGGGCGGGGATATCCGTCAGCTCGCCGTGGCCGCGCCTGCCTATATCGCCGAGCACGGCGCTCCGAAGACGCCCAAGGATCTGCTCGACCATCGCTGCATCCGCTGGCGCTGGCCCGGGCAACCGGGACCCTATGCCTGGGAGTTCTTCGAGCAGGGCCGCTGGTTCTCGGTGGCCGTGAACGGGCCGCTGATCACCAGCAGCCGCGCGGTGATGATGCAGGCGGCGTTGGCCGGCGTCGGGATCAGCTTCCTCAAGGAAGAATCGGTCGTCGACGCCTTTGCCCGAGGCGCGCTCGTTCCCCTGTTGCAGGAATGGTCCGTCCCCTTCCCCGGCTATTATCTTTGCTACCCCCAACAGCGGCAGATGGCGCCCGCCTCGCGCGCGGTGATCGATCTGATCCGCAATGCCGCTTCCGATCTGCGCCAACCTGCGCCGATTGCCTGACCTGGCACTCCCGGGATCCGTTCCGACGTCGCTGGCGCGAAGGCAAGCCTGACGGATGTGACTCATCGATAGTCATGGGTGCCGATCTGCCGAAATAGCGCAAGCGACCCGTCGGCGCGGCGGCGCCAGAGGCGCAGGCCACCCCCTTTCACGACGCCGGAAGCGGTTGAAGATCGCCAGTTTACCTGAAATTTCGGGTACTCGATCACGTAGGCACCGAAATCTTCGAAGCCGACATTCCAGACGCGCACCGAGCCGAAGGTCGCGCCGCGGCCAGCCTCCGTGTAGGCTAGGAGATAGGGCCGGATCTCAGCGATGCCGGTCTTGTTGGTGTCCGCGAACGGCATGACCACGGCATCCTCGGAATAGTCCGCGATCTGGGTTTCCGCGTCGTGGGTCCGCACTGCGACGGCGTTGCGCGCGTTCCTGGCGTGCAGCGTCCGTTCAAGCGCTAAATCGGCGGCGGATGGGTGGTCGGCCGATGTATGGCCCTGTGGCAGATCGACGAAGAATGCGGCCGGGTCCGGCAATCGGCGGAAATACCCCCGGACATCCGATTCGAGCCGCAGGCTGCCATCCGGCTCCACGCCCCACACATGAACATATTTGCCCCGCTCTTCCTCGGTGGCGCCGGTCGCCAGCGACCAGGTGATCGTGAACATGCCCGTTTCGACAAGGGCTGTCCCAAGATCGAGGATTTCGGTGGCCACGGGCACATAGCCGGTCACGCGACGCCGTTTCCCCATGGCGCGGTGATAGGCGGTGATCTGCGCCCTCCCGTACAGCGCCGGCTGATAGTCGAGCATGCTCCTCGCATCGGCGCGATATGGCGCGGCGAGCATGCCGGGATCATTCGCGATCAGTGCCTCGCGCAGTCGGCCGTGCGCCGCAGTTGCCCGATCCTGCACCGTGCTGGGCGGGCCGAACAGCAGGTGGTGCGCAAAGAAGGGCAGCACGTCGGTGTAGAACCGCCCTTGTTCGCCCCAATGCCGGTCGCGAAAGCCGCCGCCATGTTCCTCGGCTTCATGCGGTACGCCGAACTCCGCTAGGCGATGCGAGAGTGCTTGGGCGCCATAGACGTGATCGGCAAGCATGTCCTGCCGCCCCCAGTCGAACTTGAAGCCCCGCAGCGACTTCAGATTGTCGGCATAGGCTGGCAGCAGCTCGGTGAGCGAAAAGCCTTGATGAAATCGCGCAGTGACCGCGCTGTGCACGGCGAGCCGACCGACCACCCGTCTCGCCGGGGGATCGAAATAAAGCGGCGGCCGGCCAGGGTTCGGCGAAAAGGCTTGGTAGATCGATGTGAAAATGCGCGAGTACCCGTCGTCGCCCAGGTCTTCGAGCGATCGGGCGCGTGCCAGCAGATCAAAATCGGGGCGACTGTGCGATGGCTGGATACTGGGCCCCGTCCCGACCGGATGCATGCCATATACTGCCCCGAACAGCTCGGGATGGCGCATCCCCAAGCGGATCGCGCCATAGCCGCCGACCCCGTCCCCAACCACGCCGCGCGCATCGCGGCTGGCAAGGGTGCGGTAGGTGGCGTCGACATGCGGCACCAACTCGCGCACCAGGAAGTCTTCCCAATTTCCCGTCACCGGCGAGTTCACGTACCAGGAGCTGCCTGCGGGCGTGGAGAAGTCAGCGGCGACGATGATCACATCGCCGGTCACATGCGCCCGGATCGCGGCGTCGAGCAGTTGCTTCGCGCCATGGCTGGCGAAGGGCTCGCGATGGTCCTCGAAGAAGTGCTGGAGGTAATAGAGGGAGGGAAAGCGGCGATCGACCTGCGCATAGCCGGGCGGCAGATAGACGGTGACGTTTCGGATCGGAGAGATGCCGATCCTGCTGCTGGCGAAGCTCGCCGACTGCAGCTGTTCGTTGACCAGCCGGCCCTGCTGTTGCACGGCGCCCGCCGGTACGCCAGGCTCCGTGCCCGCGGACGCGGATTTGCGCCGGAAGGGAATCACCAGCGTCTCGCGTTCCTGGCCCTCCGAACGATTGAGGAAATAGACCGTGAAGCTGTCCGGCCCGGTTCTCGAGAAGGTGATCCCGTCGAAGTAGAAGTTGGTCGCATCGCGATCAACCAGCGGGCGGTCTACATAGCCCGACTGCGCTTCCCAGCCGGCAAGCTCGGGCGTGAAGTGCTTGACCCGCACCGTCAGCGAATCGCCCGCCTCGGCGAATACACTGATCTCGTAGAACACCGGGCTTCGGTCGCCGAGCGCCCGTACGAAGCCGGGGAGGTGGCCGAAGCGGGGGCTGAGCACCACATGCTCCACCGGGCCGTCCGGCATCTCGCCGATCCAATGTCCCTCGATCCACGCCATGTCGGCGATTGTCGCGCGCGGGGCCGGGCTGCCTTCGGTTCGTAGCTTGATCATCGCCCGCGCGGCGGGTTGCGCCCCCGACGGTCCCGTCGAGAACAGCGCGGCCAGCGCGAGCGCCGCCGTCAGAAATCGAAACCGCGCAGACGGCGCTTTTGCCCACCCCATGTTCACCCTCCCGTTCCGGTGCACCGACATCCGGCCCGGAACGATAGGTGGAAGCAACACATCATCGGCGAGCGGGACGGCCGCCTCGGCAGGCGGGATCAGCGCCCCAAATAGGCGTCGATCGCCTGCCGGTAGCGTCGACTGAAGCGCAGCTCCGTACCGCAGGCGAGCCGCAACACGCCGTCGCCATGGGCCCCGGAACGTATCTCGGCCACGCGGTCCAGGCGCACGATCGCCGAGCGGTGGATGCGCGCGAACGCCTCCTGCGGAAGACTGCGCTCCAGCGCCGCCATCGACTCGCCGAGGAGCAGCGCTCGCCCGTTGCAATGCACCTCTGCATAGTCCCCGGCCGCGGCGATCCAGTCGATCTCGTCGAGCCGGACCAGCCGGACGCTGCCATGGGAGCGGACCACCAGCTTCGGCGCCTCGCCAAGCGTCCGCAGCATCGATCGCAGCCGATCGCCATGCGCGTCCTTGGCGGCAAGCTGCCGCCGGACGCGATCGAGGACCTGGCCAAAGCGAAGATCGTCGAAGGGCTTGAGAAGATAGTCGAACGCCTCCGCCTCGAAGGCGCGGAGGGCGTAGGCGTCGAATGCCGTCACGAACACGATCAGCGGCATCGCATCGACACCGATCATTTCGATCACGTCGAACCCGGTCATCTCGGGCATCTGCACGTCGAGAAAGATCAGGTCGGGGCGCAGAGCCTCGATCGCCGCGATTGCGGCGGCGCCATGCCCCGCCTCGCCGATCACCTCGACATCGGGTTGCAAGTCCAGCGGCGCGCGAATGGCGCGGCGCGCGAGCGGTTCGTCGTCGACGATCAGGGTCCGGATCATCGCGGCACCACCAGCATCACGCGGAACCCGTTTCCCGGTGCGCTCTCGATCTCGAGCGACTGCCGCTCGCCGTACAACCGGCGGAGGCGCCGACGCGCATTGCCCAGCCCGATCCCTTCCACCACCGCGCCCGCCCCGGCCCCATCGTCCGCCACGACGATCTGGACGCTATCGCCCAGCAACGCGGCCCGGATGTCGATCGTGCCGCCCATGACGATCGGCGCAATGCCGTGGCGCACCGCATTCTCGACGAGCGGCTGGAGCAGCAGCGCCGGCACGTTGGTCGCGAGCGCTTGCGGATCGACACGGCGTACGACGCGGAGCCGGTCGCCCAGCCGCGCCTCCTCGATGGCGAGATAGGCGTCGACGAATTCGAGCTCGTCGGCGAGTGGGGATTGCTCGGCGCGTCGCGCGTCGATCGACAGCCGCAGCAGATCGCCGAGCCGCGCGATCAGCCGCTGCGCGGTCACCGGGTCGTCGGGCACCAAGGCGGAGATGGCGTTGAGCGTGTTGAACAGGAAGTGCGGCTGCAGCTGCGCGCGCAGTGCCGCCGTCTCCGCCTCGGCAAGCTGCGCCTGGAGGCGGGCCGCGGCGACTTCGCGGTCGCGCAGCGCCCGATAGGCACGGGCGCCGAGCACGATGCCGACGAGAATCGCGTAGATCATCAGGTTCACGTGAACAGCGCTCGTCAGCTTGCGCAGCAGCAGCTCCGTGCTCCAGGCGGCCCATGCCGTCCTGCCGTAGATCACCGCGTTCAACATTGTGTAGAGCGCTGCGTGCATGACGGGGATGCAGGTGCCTGCCGCCAGATGGACCGCCGCGAGCAGCGGCACGCGCCGTTCGCCGGCGAAGCGGCGCGCCACCGCCACTACCGCGGGCGTCAGCACCGCCCAGGGCGCATACCAAAGGACACCGTTGGCGAACGCCACATGCCAGGGCTGGGCCGTTCCGGCGGCAAGGCCGGCGACATAGGTCTGCGCCGAGGTGATCAGGGCCACCAGAAGCCAGAGGACCCAGATCGCGGCGAGGCGGAGAAGGCGGCGCTCGGGCATGACGATCGCGCGCGATCATGCCATCACCGCCAACGCCGCGGAAGGGACGATCAGCGCTGATCGCGCAGCGCGGCGAGCTTGGCCTTGAACGCGGCGAGTTCGGCCTGGGTCACCCTACCGTCCCGATCGGCGTCGGCGCGATCGAACATCGGCATCGGCGCCCGTGCCAGTTCGTCGCGGGTCAGCCGGCCGTCGTGATCGGCGTCGGCCTCGGCAATCAGCGCGTCCAGCCGCTCGACGGCATCGGGCCGGAACCGCGCCAGCCGCTTGAAATCGTCATGGCTCACCGCGCCGTCATGGTTGCGATCGGCCTTGTCGAACCGGGCGACGCGCGACTGGCGAAACTCCTCGCGGGTGGTCACGCCGTCGCCATTGGCATCGGCATTGGCCAGCGCGGCAGCGGGATCGCGCTGCATCTGCGCCAGTGCGGGGCTCGCCATCAGAAGGGCGATCGGAAGGAACAGAGATGTCTTCATGCGATGAAAGCCTCGAAGCGTGGGTGCGGCCGCGCCCAGGGGGCTGAAGACGCGACCGCGGGGGAAAAGAGTCAGCGCCGGGTGGGCACGGTGCCGCTCACCGTGCGGGTCGCGCCCTGCGGGCCGGTGAAGCTGCTGGAATAATTCGCTGTGCCGTCGCCATTGGCGGTGGCGCTGGTCGTGCGGCGATAGCTGTCGCCGTTGTTCAGCGTGGTCGTGCGGCTGCCGCTGAAGCTGCCGTCGCCCCAGTTCGCGTCGCGCGCCGTGGTGGCGCCACGGCCATTGTTGAACTGGGTGCTGCGATCCGCCGAAGCGTGGCCCGGACCATAGTCGCGGCTCCGCTCGTGCCGATAGCCGCGTCCGTCGGACAACTGCAGGCCACGCCGGACCGTCGCCGCGCCAGGCGCGCGCGTTGCCGATCGCCACTGGGCAAAGCCCTGCCCCGACGCGGTCCTCCCGACCACGGCATGGCCGCGACGCACCTGCGCCTCGGCTGGGATGGCCAGGGTCGTCAGCCCCGCGGCGAGCGCGGCGAAGCCCAGAACATGCTTGTACATCGTGTCACTCCTTGCACAGGCGACGGAAGCCGCCGCTAGCATCGGGTCTAGCGGGCGGCTGTAATGCCCCTGCGACCCCTGCGTGACGAAGGGTAACAGAGTGTAACGCCGCCGCCTCGCCGCGTTCACCTGCAGCGCATGCGGCGCTATTGATACGCCATGGAAACCAGCTGCATCGCCGTCGTCGAGGACGACCGGGAAATCCGCGCGCTCGTGGTGGACCTGCTCCACCGCGAAGGCTTCGAAGCCGTGGGATGCCGGACGACGGCCGAGTTAGATCAGCTGAACGAGCGTCGCCGCGTCGATCTCGCGGTGCTCGACGTGATGCTGCCCGGCGAGGACGGGTTCTCGCTCTGCCGGCGCCTGCATGCGGCCGGGGACATCCCCGTGCTGATGGTCACCGCCAAAAGCGACGATGTCGACCGGATCGTGGGGCTCGAGCTCGGCGCGGACGATTATCTCGCCAAGCCGTTCAACCCGCGCGAGCTGGTCGCCCGCGTGCGCGCGATCCTGCGCCGGACCCGCCCGCGCCACCGGGTGCACGCCCCGATCCCCACCGAACGCTATCGCTTCGGAGGATGGACGCTCGACGTCGGCGCGCGGGCGGTGGCGGCGCCGGACGGCGGTGAGATCGAACTGACCGCTGGCGAGTTCGACCTGCTGCATTGTTTCGCCACCCATCCGCAGCGGGTGCTGAACCGCGACCAGCTGCTCGATTGGACGCGCGGCCGTAGCGCGGGACCGTTTGACCGGGCAATCGACGTCCAGCTCAGCCGGTTGCGCCGCAAGCTCGCCTGCGCGCCGGGCGGCGATACCATCATCAAGACGGTGCGCGGCGGCGGCTATCAGTTCACCCTTGCGGTGGAACGGCTGTGAGCATCGGCTCGAACCTTTCGCTGCGGCTGGCGGCGATCCTGCTGATCGGCTTTCTGCTGGTCCAGCTGGTGATCGCGGTGGTGGTGTTGCCACGATCGTCCGATTCCGGCCGCTCCTATGGTCTGCCGAAGCCCACCGAAGCGGCCGCCATCGCCGACGCGCTGGATCGCGCGCCGGCAGCGCAACGGAGCGCGCTGGTCGGCGCCTTCGATGGCGGTCTCTATTCGCTATCGCTTGCGTCCGCGCTTCCGCCACGCTGGCGGTCGTCGGACGAGCTGGAGGGGCTCGCCGCACGCTATCGCGCCGCCGCGAACGGCCGCGCGGTCAGCGTCGACGGGCGGCGGCCGCGGATCGGCCGATGGATCGGCGATGTGGCGCGACCGGCACGCTTCCTGGCGCCGATCCGCGTGGCGATCGGGTTGCGCGACGGCGAGATCCTGCTGCTCACCAGCCAGCCCTCGGACGATCTGCGCGCCTATATCCAGGGCCGGGCGATAGTGGGAGCGGCCGGGGCGCTGGTGCTGCTCGGTGCGCTGATGCTGGCGGTACGGCAGACGACGAGGCCGCTGGGGCAGCTGTCGCGGGGCGTTCGCCGATTCGCGGACGATCTCGATGCGCCGGACCTGCCGGTGCGGGGGCCGCGGGAGATCCGCGCGCTCGCCGCCGCGTTCAACGAGATGAAAGCGCAGATTCGCGCGCTGGTCGGCGAGCGCACCCGGGTGCTCGGCGCGATCGCGCATGACCTGCGCACCTATCTCACGCGGCTGCGGCTGCGCGCCGAGTTCATCGACGATGGCGAGCAGCGGAACCGCGCCGTGCGCGACCTCGACGAGATGGCGGCGCTAATCGACGATACGCTGTTCCTCGCCGATCGCGACAGCGCACCACCGGCGCGGCCCGAGCCCGTGCCACTTGCGACCGCGCTCGGCGAAATCGTCGCAGCGCATGCCGAGCTCGGCGATGCCGTGACTCTGGCACCGGTGCCCGCCGACCTGGCCATCGCCGCGACCCCCCTGGCGCTGCGACGGGTGCTCGACAATCTGATCGTCAACGGGCTGCGCCACGGCACCCGCGTGGTCGTGACGGCAGCGGCGGCGGGAGATGCTTCGGTCGCGATCACCGTCGAGGACGACGGCCCCGGCGTGCCGGCAGCGGCGCTGTCGCGGCTGGGCCTGCCGTTCCAGCGATTCGACCCCTCGCGCAGCCGCGAGACCGGCGGCGCCGGGCTGGGGCTCGCGATCGTGCGTGCGCTTGCCGGCCGCGACCGGGCATCGGTGCGGTTCGAGCAGGCGACGCCGCACGGGCTCCGCGTGGTGCTGCACTATCCCCGCGCGACGTGCTGAACGCGCCGCTACCAGCCGCCGGGCACCGACTCCAGGATGATGCCCGTGGCGATCGCAGCAAGCACGATGCGATCGCCCGCATAATACCAGCGATAGCCCGCCGGCGGCACCCGCAGCGCATAAGCGCGCGGCTCGACGACGACATAGCGCCGCATCGGCGGCGGCAAGGTCACGCCCACCACCCAGACGCGTCCATACACCCCGCGCGGCGGCAGATAATAGCCATAGCCGGGTGCGAAGTAATAGCCTCGGCGCGGGCCGGCATAGACGGTGAATTCCGGCCGACCACGCCACCAGCCGGGACGGGTAGGATCGACGACCACCACGCGCGGGGCGGGCCGGGAGACCTGCACCGGCGCAGCGGACACCGGCTGCGAACTCGCAACGGACGACGCTAGCAGCATCGCTGCCATGCCCGCCTGGCGCGCGCCGGCGATGACGATTTCGAGGATCATGTGCTCTGACTCCGCAAGAAGAAAGCGCTTCTTCTTGCCCCCGAATGCAACGCTGGAATGTGCCTCTGTAAGCTTTTGTAAGCGCCGAGCCGGCGGGTACACTCCGTTACGGCGAAGCAATGTTGTGCTTACTGCCAGATCCTAGTGCTCCTGCCGAGCACCCGGCCGCCTACTGTCCGGGTCCAGGAGAAGTGTTATGCATCGGATCATCGATCGTCATCGGCCACAGGCAAATGGCCGCTTTTCCCTCCTTGCCCGGACGGCCGCCGCGTCGGCACTGGCTGCGCTGGCGGCGTCGCCCCCCGCAGCGGCGCAGGAATCAGCCGGCGCCGAGAAGAAAGGGTTCTTCTCGGTCGACGAACGAAGCTGGGTCGTGCGCAGCGAGTACAATGCGCCACGCAACGACTTCAACCGCGACTTCCGCGACATCGGCCTGGCGAGGCTCGAGGTGCAACGCGCCTGGACGCTGCACGGCCCGCTCGAGCTTCGCGCCGGTGGCGGGATTACCTATGCGAAGGGGTCGACTGCCGAGCCATTCTCCACGGCCCCGGCGCGCAATGTCGATGTCTTGGGGTTCAATGGCGGCGTGGAGGCACGGATCGACCTGCTACGGCTCGACAAGGTCCGCCTGTTCGTCGACGGGTCGGTCAACATGCTCTGGACGCATGGCATTCAATTTCCGCCGGGGGGCACCGGCTTCAACGGCTATCTGCGGGCCGGACCGGGCGCGATGGTCAAGCTCAACGACTGCCTCGCATTTGAAGCCGACTACCATCTAAGCCATGTTTCCAACGGCGCGGGAATCGTCGCGCATAATCCCGCCTGACCTGCCCCCGGTTGGCTCCCTCGCTTTGATGTAGAGTCTGCCCCAAGGAAGGAGCAGAGGAATGAGGAAGAGCCGTTTCACCGAGGAGCA
>NZ_JAATJB010000019.1 GCF_011927635.1 Sphingomonas trueperi | reverse complement strand
CCGGCGTAAACCGCTGACGTCCCATACCAATCTCCAATTCTCACGCCCCGCAGGGCTCTCTTCAGAATTGGACCAGTTTTTCCAAGGCAGACCACGGTCGATCAATTGCGAGCGGTCATAGGTGGTGACGATCTCGACGCCGGGGGGAAGGCTCGCTTTCAGTTCCGCGAGCTTGGCCTTGACGGCTTCGATCGTCTGCCGTGCATTCTTGCCCTGACGCAGGATGACGACTCCGCCCGCGACCTCGCCTTCGCCGTTCAGCTCGGCGATGCCGCGGCGCATCTCGGGGCCGATCTGGATCGACGCGACGTCGCCCAAGGTAACGGGGACGCCGGCACCGGCGACCTTGAGCGGGATCGCGCGGAAATCGTCGACGGTGCGCAAGTAACCTGACGCGCGCACCATATATTCGGCTTCGCCCAGCTCGAGGACGGACCCGCCGGCCTCCTGATTGGCGCGGCGAATGGCATCGACGGCCTGAGTGTGCGTGACACCGAATGCGGCGAGCCGCGTCGGGTCGAGCAGCACCTGATATTGCTTCACCATTCCGCCGATGCTCGCCACCTCCGCAACGCCGGGCAGCGTTTTCAGTTCATAACGTAGGAACCAGTCCTGCAAGGATCGGAGCTGCGACAGGTCACGGCGGCCGGTGCGGTCCAACAGCGTGTATTCATAGACCCAGCCGACCCCCGTCGCATCAGGACCCAGCGCGGCCTGCGCGCCTTGGGGAAGCCGTCCCTGCACCTGGCTCAGATACTCCAGCACGCGTGAGCGCGCCCAATAGAGGTCGGTCCCATCCTCGAAGAGGACATAGACGTAGCTGTCGCCGAAGAACGAATAGCCGCGCACGGTTTTCGCGCCAGGCACGGACAGCATCGTCGTGGTGAGCGGATACGTCACCTGGTTCTCGACGATCTGCGGGGCTTGGCCCGGCCAGCTCGTGCGGATGATGACCTGCGTGTCGGACAGGTCGGGGAGCGCATCGACGGGGGTGGCACGCATTGCGAACACCCCGGCCATGGCGAGCGCGATGGCCGCCAGGACGACGAGGAAGCGGTTCGCGACCGACCAGCGGATGATCGCGGCAATCATCGCCCAGCCTCGCGCGTCATGCGGCGCAGCGTTGGACCATCGGCGGGTTGATCAAAGCCGAACCGCACCCGCTCACCCTTGCGATACCCACGCACCAACGCGGGATCGGCGACGCGGAACGTCATTGTCATGGCCGGCCAGCCGATCGCCGGAACGGGCTGATGGGACAGGGTGACGGAACTGCGATCGATCGCCTCGATGCTGCCGACCGTCTCGTAGATCGACGCGGTGGGTTTCACGGCCGGCTTTGTTGCGGGTGACGCTTCGACACCAATCGGACGCGCATCGAGGCCAGCGAGGCTCGCTTCGGAGTCGATCAGGAACTGGCCCGACGCGACAACCTTCTCACCCTCGGTCAGGCCGGCGACTATCTCGGTTTTGCCGCCGCCTTCTGCGCCAGTGCGAACCTCGGCGGGTCGAAAGCGTCCACCCGGCCCTGCCAACATGACGAGTGTGCGCCGGCCGGTCCGGATCACGGCCTCACTCGGAACAAGGAGTGCATCGCGGCTCCCCTGGTCGAGCGCCACGCTGGCGAACATACCGGGGCGCAACCGGCCGGCACGGTTGGGGAGCTCGACGCGGATTGTGAGCGTGCGGCTCGCTGCCTCGGCCTGGGGCAGGATCGCAGCGATGCGGCCCCTGAAGCTTTCGCCCGGGAAAGCCGCCAGCGTGGCGATGACGGGCGTGCCGATCCGCAGGTTTCCTGCGAGGGCCTCAGGGACAGCCGCGTTCAGCCACACGGTGGCGAGGCCGTTCACCTCCGCCAGTGTCTGTCCTTGCGCGACCGTCATCCCCTGTCGGACGCCGAGCGTCTTGATGACGCCCCCCACGGGCGTGCTGATCGTCGTCACACCTTGCGGTCGGCCGCGCCACTCCGCCGATGCAATCGATCCGGCGGGCATCCCGAGAAGCAACAGGCGCTCTCGTGCCGCCCGCGTGAGCCCGGCATCCCCGGTGCGGCGCACGGCGAGATACTCCGCCTGCGCGCCCGCCCATTCGGGCACAAGGATATCGGCGAGCGGGGCGCCTGCCGGCACGACATCGCCTGGCGCGCGCGCATAGACGCGCTGAACGAAGCCGCCGCTGCGTGCCTGCACGACCGCAACGTTGCGGTCATTGAACTCGATGCTGCCGGTTGCCGAGGCCGAGTTTGACAACGATCCGCGTTCGACCGTGACGATCCGCGCGCCGAGCCGCTGGAGGCTGGCCGGATCGATCGCTACGCCCGGTGCGGCGCTACCGCCTGCGCCCTCGTCGGCATAGCGGGGGATCAGTTTCATCCCCATCGACGAGAGACCCGGGCCGTCGTGCCGCTCCCCCGGGATCATCGGATCATACCAGTAGAGGATCTTCTTCTGCGGGGCTGGGGATGCCGTTTGATCGGCAGCCGAGGACGTGCCAAGTTTCGCGAGCCCGAAGCCCACGCCCCCTGCGACCAGCACCAGCGCGCTTACCGCGGTGACAAGGCGGGCGCGGGTAATGGTAGTGTCGCTCATCGATCGGCGCTCCCGAAGGTAATGGTGAGGCGGACAGAGTCTGCGGCGACGAGCGCCTCACGGTCGAGCACGGTCAGCTCGGCGTCGGCGAGCGCGGTCTTGGCTTCGATGGCATCCGCAAGACTCGCGCGACCGGCAGAGTAGCTCGCTATCTCCAGATCGGCTCGCTTCCGAGCGAGCGGAAGGAGCACGTCGCGCGCGCGCTGCCATTGGCTGTGATGCATTTGGTGGTCCGCCAGCGCGGCCTCCAGATCGGCTGCCAATGTGCGCCGGGTTTCTTCGCGCGCGGCCTCGGCCTGCGCCTGTGCGGATTTGCGGGCTTCGATGCGCGGGTTCTGACGCGATCGAGCGAACAGCGGCAGGCTCATCGAAACTCCCGCCGACACCATGTCGCCATACCGGGGGTCACGGCGTTGATAAGCTACCTCTACCCCCCAATCGGGTCGCTTCTCCGCTCGCGCCGCATCCACGTCGGCCTGGGCGCGCTGAATACCGGCCTCGGCGAGAACCATGTCGGAGTGAAGGCTGAGCGCGTCCCGCAGCCGCGCCGGAGCCAGATCGATCGCGGGCATATCGCCGGCAATCTCGGGCGCCGATACGCCGGTCCAGCGAGCCAGCATCGCGCGGGCGCGCGCAACGGCGGCCATCAACTCGTCGCGGCGGTCGTCGAGTGCCGCGATCTCCTGATCGGTCGTCAGTGTCTGACCAGGGCGGACCGAACCGGTCGTCACGGCGGCCCGCGCAGCGGAAGGGAGAGATCGAAGGAATAGCAGAACGGTGTCGAGGGCAGCTAGTCGACGCTCGGCATAAGCAAGGTCGATCCATGCCTGCCCCGCTCCCAATCGCACCTCCCGGAGCTTGGTCGCTTGCGATGCTTCTGCCGTTGCGATCACGGCGCGTGCCTGCGCTTGCGCGGCATGACGCTTGGCAAGGTTGGGTAGGTCCTGTTGGAAACCGACACGCCCCATCGTCATGTCGTCTCTGGATAGGGAGAAGGCGGGTGGCCCAGAGACAGGATAATTCTCGATTCCGATCGACACACGGGGGTCCGGAAGGCTTCCCGCCGCACGTGCATCGGCTTGGGCGGCGCTGACCCCCGCGCGACCGGCAACCGCTCCCGGGGCGTTGGCAACCGCATCGCGCAGCGCTTGGTCATAGGTAAGTGTCTGCGCGTGCGCGGCGCTCGTCGTGAGCGCGGCGACCGCGAGCATCATGGATGCGCGCATCCCTCTAGTCCCTTCATGTCATAATGATGGCCGGGCTCCAAATGGTTGATCGGAGCCCGGCACCTGTTCAGGCTCGCCAGCTTAAGTTGACTGGCCGCCCTTCATTGACATGCAGGCGTCGCGACCGCGTTCCATCATCGGGCACACGCAGGCGCTCGACTGGGGAACGTCCGTAACCCATACGCGACGTGGGGCTTGAAGCGGCGCCCGCGGGCCCGGCTGGTAATTGGAACGCCACTCCCAATGACCATTGCTTTTATTTTCAGATGTGGCCGCCGTCGCTGCCGACGCGGCGAGGCTAGCGGCAAATACCGCCAAGATGAACGTTTTCATGTCACTTTCCAATTTGATCGAGATTTAAAATCGGCAGAGCCGCAACCGGCGAACGGCTGCAGCCTGACACGGCTTGACTCGATCAAACGGTAGGCGGTTCGGGCTCGGGAGCGACGTTGAGGCCGGCAAGTGCCCGGCTGGCAGGCCAGATAACGATTTGAGATGCGATCGAGCGCTTCAGCACTCTTGCCGGCTCCTCAAACGTCATGGGAACAACGCATCCCATTTGGGCGATACACGCCAGCGTCAGTCCTTTGCATGGGTGTTCCGATGACGGATCCGGGGTCGCCATACCCGCGCAATCCATGCGGGATGGGGTGACATGGCTCATCGCCATCTTGGGTGAGAGCGATGGGCCGGCCGCATACGCAATTCCTTGGCCCAAAAGGCCAAGCAACGCTCCAACAAGAAGCAAGAGAGAAAGACGAGCTTTCAACACCCGGATACTATCCCAATTGTCAACGCCGAGGTCAATACGGGTGGTTTGCCGGGTGCCGTAGTGCCGGCATGAAGCGCCGGGGAAGATTTGCCGCTCACAAGACAACCTGTCGTTTAGGCGCCGTGGCTAGCAAAGACACGCCGGCCAGCGGCACCGAACGCAATGACGTCATAGGGCTGGGTTCTCATGCCGGGCACCTCCATGCCCGGTGAGCCCATCGGCATTCCGGCCACGGCCAAGCCGCGCACGCCTTTAGGATGCTGGGCCAGCGCGCGCTTCATGTCCGCGATCGGGACATGTCCCTCAAACGCCATGCCGTCGATGATCGCGGTATGGCAGGACGCGAGGTCAGCGGGCAGGCCGATCTTACGCTGCAGCACCTCACGGCGATCATCGTCGATGATCTGGACCTTGCGGCCGAACTGCTGACGCACCTGCGCCGCCCATTTCTCGCAACAGCCGCAACCCGGATCGCGGTGCATGGCGATGTCGGCCGCGGCCGATGCGACCGCTGGGATGGTCATTAGCAAGGCGGCGACGGCGCCACGAACACCATTCTTCATCATCAGCTCCTAAAAGGAAATCCCCGCCCTGCCGGGGGGTAGGGGGATCGACAGGGCGGGGCAGCGCTCCCTTATTGCGGGCGCTTGCCGTGCTTGCTGAGCCACGCCTGCAGCTCGGCAATATCCTTTTCCTGTTTCGTGATCGTCATCTGCGCCATGCGCTTGGTCTCGGCGTCGCGCGCGTCACGCACCGCAACGCGCGACATGGCGATGGCGCCTCGGTGATGCTCGATCATCTTGCGCGTCCACATTTCGGCCGCGTCGCCCTGCTTGGCCGCCATCATCTTCTGATGCATGTCCATCTCGGCCTGGCCGTAGGGATTGCCGGCCATCATGCCCGCCATGTCGTCGTGGTTCATGCCGGCCATCTGACCGTGGTTCATGCCCTGCATTCCGCCGCTCTGCTGCGCGAGGGCGGGCGTGGCGAGCAGCGCCAAAGCTGCGAATGTTGGTGCGAAGCGCATTATTGATCTCCCTGGGTTCTAAGACTTCTACGCGTGCGAGGCGGCTATCCCTCACCCGGGGTGCTAGAACGCGCGAGAAATTGTCAGGAAACAGGACTTTATTTCCGAGGGCTACGCTCCTGAGCCGCGTATATTATGCCTCGATCACGATGTTGCGACGCCGCGTTTTGGGCCATCGCATGTAGAGAAGCACTGCCCCCCCTAACCAAAGCGCAAGCCCACCGATCGCGAAGGCGAGCAGCCAGGGCGTGTTGAAGTTCTCGTGATTCGTCCAATCCATGATGTGAAGGCCCCAGAAGAAGTCGTAGAGCCGCCAAGTGCCGGTTCGGACAGCCGAGATCCGACCGGTGTCGGCCGCGACAAAGACGCGGGTGGAATCGAGGTCGGCGAACGCGACGCGCCAGGCGGGGAGCGTGCCGCGATATTCGGGGCTGGCGCGCTCGATCCGCTCTACCTTCGCCGCTGGTCGAGCACCGCCACGCCATGCCAAACGCGCGATCTCCTCGGCCTCACGAGCCGTTGGTGCTGGCAGCGCTTGGCCCGTCGCGGCGTCGAACAGGCGCGTTCCCTTGGCTGTCGCGACCTCGGCGACCGGGCGGCCAAGCCACATGCGATAGGTGATGGCCTCGATGGGCGCATCTGCTGCGCCTACGATCGCCGATGGTGGGGCGAACGTGCTGCCGCGGGGAAGGGGCGCCGCGGCTTTGCGGTCAACGAGGTGATCGCCATGCACCCGATCGATCGGCAGGAAGCTCATCAGGGCGCCGCTTGCGAACCATAGCAGGAGCTGCGCGCCGATGATGATCGCGAGCCATTTGTGCGTGCGGCTCGCGAGTAGATGCAGCCTCAGTTTCGCGCTTTTCAGAACCACTCCTCCCTCAACCTCGTCGCCGGGGTCACTTCATACCCGGCATGTCCTTCATCATCTCGTCGTGATCGGCCGGGGCGCTCGCGACCAGTGCCTTATACTGTTCGGGCGTCATGCCGGGGAGCTTGCGGACGAACGCGACCATATTCCAAATTAGGGGGTCGGGATGCGTCTTGCCCCATGCCGGCATGGCGCTGAGCTTCACCCCGTGCTTGATGATCCAGAATTGCTGGGCGGGGGTGAGATCTTGAGCGCGCGCGAGTTCCGGCGCCTGTGGATAGAGGCCCTGGCTCATCTCGGATTTCTCGACGCCGGGGCCGAGATGGCAACCGGAACACATTTCTCCGTAAAGGCCCGCGCCGACTGACACGCGCTGCGCCGATGCCAGATCGGCCGGGGGTGTTATGCCGCGCGCGCGTGCCTCAATCGACCGATCGCGCAGGCGTTCGAGCATTGAATAGACCGCCGGCGTGTGCGGTTCGTCGGCCGCGATGTTATACACGCCAAGGTAGATAAACGCGGCTGCGCCCAGCGCCAGGACGATCGCCAGGGCGCCTACGAACGGCAGGCTCGGGAAGTGCTGCCTTATCGAGCGCCTGCCGTCTTGAGCCATCTGTTCCTCCATCGATCAGAACCAGACACGAACGCCGGCGACGATGCTCTTGGACGTTGCGCGATCCCCATCGGCGCGCGCGTAGCGGGCGGTGTCGCCGAAGCGGCGATCCCATGACACGCCGACATAGGGGGCGAACTCGCGCCGGATCTCATAACGCAGCCGCAATCCAAGCTCGGCGTTGGATAGGCCCGATCCGATCCGGTTTTCCGGCACGTCCTGCGCAGCGAAATTGAGCTCGGCGCGCGGTTGCAGGATCAGCCGCTGGGTGATGCGCTGGTCGTAATAGCCCTCAAGCCGCCCTAGCAGGTCGCCCTTGTTGGACAGGAATACCGCGCCCTCTAGCTCGAAGAAGCCCGGTGCCAGCCCCTCCAGCCCGACGGTCGCATAGGTGCGTTTCGGGGACGGCCCCAAATCCTGGCGGACACCCGCTTGTAGATTGAAATAAGGGCCAATGGTCCGGCTATAGAGCGCCTGCACCTCGGCGCTCTCGATGCCCTCGCGGAAGGCTCCCTCGCCCTCAGACTTGATGAAGAGGCGGTTGATGTCACCCCCGAACCACGCCTCGCCATCCCAGCGATAGCCGTCACGACCGTTGCGGAATTGATACTCAGCGAGGTTCAATAGCACCTGGCTGAAGTTTTGACCGCCGTGATGCTGCTGAAGGTGATGGCGACCCATCGCCATCGCGTCCGCGCCGTAAACGCTGTCGGCCGCATGGTCGGTCGGCAGGGGCGGGGCGGGGGCGTTTCCTGCGGGAAGCGCGGTGCCAGTCTGCTGCACCCCATCGGCCGCCATGCCTGGCATTCCGGCCATTCCCGACATGCCCTGCATGTCGTGGCCGCTGTGCTGGTCGGCTGGCATGGTCATCCCCGGCATCGCCGAATGGTCCATGCCCTGCATCGGCTGCTGGGAGCCCTGAGGGACCGTTTGGCCGTTTCCGGGCATCTGCATCCCCGGCATGGCTTCCATGCCCTGCTGTGAGCCCTGCGGAGCCGCATGGTCCATGCCGGGCATAGACGAGTGATCCATGCCCGGCATGGTCCCGTGATCCATACCATTCATGCCGGCCGTTGGCGCGGCGCGGCGTTTCGTCGTCGAAGCTGATGGTCGCCTCGCAGGAGCTGACCTAGTCTTGGCCGGCTTGCCTTTGGCCGTGGGCTTCACCACCGGCTTCTTTTTCGCAGGCATCGGCATGGTCATGCCCGGCATTGCCGAATGATCCATGCCCTGCATCGACTGAGCGGCGACAGGACCGGCGATGCCGAGCATGGTGGCGGCGGCGAGCGCCGCGGTCAGCCGGTTCATGCCGCCTCTCCCGCGAACGGGCGAACGGTGACGACGCGCATCATGCCTGCGGTCATGTGGTAGAGATTGTGACAGTGGAACGCCCAATCGCCGGGTGCATCGGCGGTCAGATCAAAGGTCATCTTGCCTCCAGGCGGCACGTTGACGGTGTGCTTGCGCGGCGCATGATTGCCGTGCCCCGTCACCAGCTCGAAGAAATGGCCGTGGAGATGGATGGGGTGCGGCATCATCGTATCGTTGACCAACGTCACCCGCGCCCGCTCGCCTTTGCGGAACGGGATGGGGTCGGCGGGATCGCTCAGCTTCTGCCCGTCGAAGCCCCACATGTAGCGCTCCATGTTACCGGTCAGATGGATCTCGAACTGACGCGACGGCGCGCGCACGTCGGGGTTGGGCGCGAGCGAAACGAGGTCGCGATAGGTGAGGACGCGGTGATCCAGGCCCTCCAGACCCTGGGGCGGTTCACCGCTACGGTCCTTCGGCATCGGGGAGATGGTCTGCACGCCCGGCCCCATCTTCACGCCCGGCGCATTCTTCGGGTCGCGCATGTTCATGTTCATGCCGCCACCCGACCCGTGGTCCATCCCGGCCATGCCGCCAGCCTGGCCCGATCCGCCCGACATGGCACTATGGTCCATGCCGGCCATGCCAGCACCGCCCGCTGCCATTTGGCTATGGTCCATCCCGGGCATTACAGCGCCGCCCATCTGGCTGTGGTCCATGCCCGACATGCCGGACATGCCCGCCATCGCTGCGCCTGCCGCGACCGTCCCGTGATCGGTCGGCCCCTTCCAGCCCGTCAGCTTCCAAAGATTGCGCGAGGCGTTCTGCATCAAGGTGGGGTCCGGCCCGCGCGTGGCGACCGGGCTCTCGTCCTTCATGCCGGACATGCCCTGCATCCCGCCCATGCTCCCCATGTCCATGCCCATATCGGTCATGGTCAGCAGCGTGCGCGGACGAAGCGGCGGGACCGGGGCGACCATCCCCTCACGCGGGGCGAGCGTCGCCCGGCCCATGCCGGAGCGATCGATAGCCTCGGAGACGAAGCTGTAGGCCCGGTCCTCGGGCGTCACGATCACGTCGAACGTCTCGGCAACGCCGATCTGGAACTCGTCGATCTTCACCGGACGGACATTCTGCCCATCGGCCTGCACGACGGTCATCGGCAGGTCGGGGATGCGGACGTTGAAGTTGGTCTGCGCCGCGGCGTTGATGATCCGCAAGCGGACCCGCTCGCCCGGCTTGAACAGCCCCGTCCAGTTGTCATACGGCCCGTAGCCGTTGACCAGGAAGGTATAGGTCGAGCCGGTGACGTCGGCGATGTCGGCGGGGTCCATTCGCATCTTTCCCCACTCGATCCGGTCCTTGAGCGGCATTTCCCGACCCGCGAGCAAGCCCGCGAGGGTCGGCCGCTGATAGTTGAAATAGGCGCCGCCCATCTGCTTCAGCTTCCGGAAAATCTGCTCGCCGGTCATCTGGCTGTGGTCGGACAGCACGATCACATGCTCGCGGTCGAACGCGATCGGATCGGCACCGGCCGGGTCGATCACGATCGGCCCGTAAAGTCCGCCCTGCTCCTGCTCGCCGGAATGGCTGTGATACCAGTAGGTGCCCGACTGGATGATCGGGAACTCGTAGATGAAGGTCGAGCGCGCCTTGATGCCGGGGAAGCTGATGCCGGGCACGCCGTCCATCGCGAACGGCACGAGCAGCCCATGCCAGTGGATCGAACTGTCCTCGTCGAGATTGTTGGTGACGGAGAGGCGGACCTTTTGCCCCTCCTTCAAGCGAATGAGAGGGGCCGGCACCGTGCCGTTGACGCCGATTGCGGGCGTCGACTTGCCGTCGACGGGAAGTCTGAAACTGTCGATCGTCAGCGCGATGTCAGTGCCCGAGACGGTCGGCAGCGGTTTGACGATCCCGCCCGAGACAGGCTGCGCCCACGCGGGCATATAGGCGGTCAGCGCCATGCCACCGCCAGCAAGGGCGGCGCCGCGAAGCATCTGGCGGCGATCGATAGTGCGGCTCATACGGTCCTCAAGGCTCTCGAACGGGAGTGTCCCTCTAGCCTTGATACGCAGCTCAGGGCGCTATCCCTCAGCGCCCGCCCAATCGCTCCAGCAACTTCGATCGCGCGCGATAGAGGCGGGTTTCTACCGCCTTTTCGCTGATCGACAACACTGCCGCGGTTTCAGCCTGGCTCAACCCCTCGATCGTGCGCAGCACCAAGGATTCCTTCAATGCGGTCGGCAAGCCCGCAATGGCGCGCGTCACGCGGTCGAGTTCCTGTCGGTCGCCCGTCGCGTCGTCGATCGCCACCTGGTCGTCTGCAATGGCTTCGGCTTCCGGGCCGATCGGTGCGGCGAACGCCAGAAAGCGCCGCACGGTGCGCTTGCGCCCCCAATCGCGGCACTTGTTGATCGCGATCGTCGATAGCCACGCGCGCATCGATCGATCGCCGTCGTAGCGGGGCAGGGCCTGATGCGCCGCGACGAAGGTCTCCTGCAGAAGGTCCAGCGCCTCGTCGGCCTCGCCGACGCACGCGCGCACCATGCGGAAGATTGACTGCCGATGGCGGCGCATGATCTCGGCGAAGGCGGCTTCGCGCCCGGCGATGCTGAGGGTCGCCAGCTCGCCGTCCGTAAGCGTGGTCCAGTCGAGGCTCACGCGCCGAACCTCAACGTGCGTCGTCGGTGAGCGCCTTCACCACGGCCTGATCGAACTGGCCGGTCTGATTGGGCCGCAAGAGCTGGCGCATGGCGAAGATGTGCGCCAGCGTCGCTTTCTGGAGCTCGCCCATGACGGCGTGGCTCTGGTCGACCGCTGCGGCGACGCGCGGCCCGTTGCCATGCTCGGCCTCGATCGCTTCAGCGAGCCGGGCATTGTTCGCCCGCAATTCCAGCTCGAATGCGCGCCGCTGCACGGCGAAACGCTGCTCCAGCACTTCAAGTCGCGCTTCCTGGTTGGCGTCCAGCGCCAGCTTATGATGCAGCACGTCGTGCAGCTCCGAGCCGGGCTGGGCACGTGGCGGAAGTAGCGCCCGCCCCACGAACACACCGATGATCGCGGCGATGAAGCACGCGACAATGCCAAGCAGAAGGCGGATGCGGCCGCTCATTGCACGCCGACGAGCAGCGTGGAGGGCGCGAGCGGCGACACCGGCCCCAAGGGCGATAGCGAAGCCGCGCTGGCTTCCTTCGCGGGCACACCGGCACCGAAGATGCCCATGACGAGCGCCGCAGCGATCGTCATTGCCCCAACGCCTAAGCCGGCGCGCGCCGCTGGACGTGCGGCGACCCGCGCCAGCACGCGATCTTCCATGCCATCAAGGCTCGCGGGCACGGGTGCTTGCGCCAGCCTCATCAATACTGCGTCGAGGTCCATGTCGTTCACTCCACCCCTCTAGCATGGATTACGCAAGCGACGCGCCCATCCCTCAAATCCATCCGTGAGGGGTGGTCGATCGGGGCGCGTAATGAAGGACAGGAACCCTCCTGTCGAAAGGCCCCCTATGCGCCGCCTATCCGTTCTGACTGCTGCTGCCGCTCTCGTCATGTTCGCCGGAACGGCGAACGCCCATCCTAAGCTGGTGTCGGCATCGCCGGCCGCCAATGCGACGGTCGCGAAGCCCGCTCGTATCGAACTTCATTTCAGCGAGAAGCTGATGCCAGCCTTCTCCAAGGCCGATCTCACGATGGCAGCGATGCCCGGCATGGCAGCCATGAAGATGGCCAGCGCCTCCGCGCTCTCGTCCGATGGCCGGACCCTCGTCATCACCCCGAAATCGCCGCTCCCATCGGGTCGGTATAGCGTCGCGTGGAATGTCGTCTCGACCGACACCCACAAGGTCGCAGGAACCTACGTCTTCGCGGTGAAGTGAGGCGATGGGGGACTGGTCGCTTATCGGCGTCCGCTTCGCGCTCTACGTGACGCTGGCTGCGCTGTTCGGCCTTGCCGCATTCAGCCTTTATGGGCTGCGGGCGCGCGAGCGCGGCGACGCGCTCGCGCTGCGTCCCTGGTTCATCGCCAGCGCTGGCCTGAGCCTGTTGTTTTCAGGCGCCTGGGTCGTGCTGATGGCCTCCTCAATGGCCGGAACGCCGGCCTGGCCGATCGACCGTGAAGCAGTCGGCGCGCTGCTCACCGGCTCTGCGATCGGAGCAGCATGGAAGCTGCGCATGGTCATGGTGGCCCTCGCGGCGCTGGCAGCGCTGGTCGCGGGCGGGCGCGGCATCTGGCTGAGCATCGTCGCGCTCTGCTCGGCCGTGGCACTCGCAACGCTGGCGTGGACCGGACACGGCGCGATGGACGAAGCCGTGATGGGCTGGGTCCACCTCATCGTCGACATTCTCCATCTGATCGCCTCGGGCGCTTGGGTTGGCGCACTACTGGGGCTGCTCCTGCTCGTCTCCCGACCCGCGGCGCGCGTAGACGCGGCGCATCTGGGGCTGACGCACCGCGCGCTGCACGGGTTCGGCGCGATCGGGACGGTTGTGGTCGGCACGATCCTCGTCACCGGCCTGGTCAACGGCTGGATGCTGGTCGGGATCGGCAACCTCGCCACGCTTCCTGCGACGCTCTATGGTCAGCTCCTGATCGCAAAGCTGGCGCTGTTCGTCGCCATGCTAGGGCTCGCCTCGCTCAACCGCTTCCGGCTCACGCCGGCATTCGAGCGGTCGATCGCAGCGGACGATCACAAGGGCGCCCTCGGCGCGCTGCGGACAAGTCTGGCGATCGAAACCGCCTGTGTCATCGCGGTTCTCGGGCTGATCGCCTGGCTCGGGACGCTCGCGCCGCCTGCATCGGCGATGTGATGCGCGGCCGGGGAGCCCTCGCGGTCCCCGGCCGTTCACGGGGCCGCGCCTGATGGATCAGTCGATCCTGCTCGACGAGACGGGGAGGATGCTGGCCGTGGCCGGCCTGATCTGCGTGGTGCTGCTCGTGCCGATGATGATCGTCGGGCTGATAATCAGCATCATCCAGGCGGCGACGTCGATTAGCGAACAGACGCTGAGCTTCGTGCCTAAGCTGATCGCGCTAGGCGTATGTTTGGTGATTTTCGGGAGCGCAGCGACCGAGCTCCTGACCAAGTTCACGGCCGAGCTGTTCGCTGTGATCGCGAGCATGGGCCGTTGATATGCAGATAGCTGCGCGGGCGGGCGACCGCCCGCGCAAGCCCCGCTATGCCGCCATCCGATCGCAGGAATCGGCGCACTTCCGGCACGCTGCCACGCAATCCTCCATGCCGCCCAGGGCCTCGCAGCTCGCTGCGCAAGCCCGGCAGATCTCGGCACACTCGCGGCAGATATGCTGATGGTGGGCGGACTTGCGCGCCATGAAGTCGATCGCAACCGCGCAAATTTGCGCGCAGTCGGCCATGATCTTCATATGCTCGGGCGCGGCGTGCTGGCCGCCCATTTCGAGGCAATGGTTCATCGCCATGTGAAGACAGGTCACATGGCATTCGTGGCAGGCGTCCATGCACGCCTTCATGCCGGGGTCGATCTGGTGCATCGCATTATCTCCGTATGAGCCCCCGCCTGTTCCTAGATACGCGCGCCGCGCGATCACCCCTTGCCGCGATCTCCGTCGTTCGCGGCAAGTTACATGGCCCACCGACCGAACAGCGTCGCAACGATGATGCCCGCGCCAAGCATGATGAGCGTCAACACTGTCATCGCGGCGATCTGAGGTCCGGTCACGCGCGCGCCGGCCGCCATGCCGCTCATCCCTGCCATTGCGTCGTGTCCCATGTCCGGCATCGGCGTGGCCGATTGCCGGTCCGCGCCGACTTCGTGTCCGCCATGCCCCAGCGCGCGCACCGTGCCCATGCCGTGCTTCAAGCGCACGCCAACCAGCCAAAGGTTGATCGGATAGGCGACTGCGAACCCGACGAGTGTCGCCAGCGACATGACGCCCCAAAAGCGGAGCGAGCTGGCGTGCATCGCGGCCATGTCGCGGCTCATCAACACCACCATCGTCGGGATCATGCCGGCCATGACGGCATTCATCGACAGCCATTCGGGGATGAACGACATGCGAAGCGCGCCCCAATAGGAACCGCCCGCCATGTCGCGCATGAAAAGCGCCTGGAAAATCAGCAGTCCGAACGCGAAGCCGAACACATATTCCGCGATCACGTCCTGCCACATCGGCAGGCCGAGCGCCGTGGTGATCGCGGCTGCGGCGATGACGCCGGTTGCATCGCCCGCCATGCAATGGATGGCCGAGCCGAACGCCTGCTTCCAGAGCGGTCGAACGAAATCCTCGTGCCGCTCGTTCGCCGGCTCCTGGCAGGACAGGACATAGGCCGCGGCCATGATCGGGCCACCATAGAGCGTGACCAACAGCCACCCCCATTTCATCACGCGCAGCTCGGGGTTGCGGGTGAAGGCATCCCACGCGACGTAAGCGACCGAAAGGGCGGTCAGCACGAACCACCCGATCAGCACGGCGTCGAGCCAGGGGGCCGGGGATGGCATCGTCACGGCAGCACTCCTCTACATGCTAGAGGATACGCGGCTCTCCGGATCATCCCTTGCGCGGAGCGGGCTAGGCGAGCTTGCTGGAAACGGCCTTGATCGCTTTCAGTCCCGATCCGAACCGCGCGATGGCCTCCCGGTTCTTCTCCAGCTCGCCATAGGGCAGGTAGGATATGTCGAGGTCGGCTACGCGGCTGAACGCGGGCCGCTGCAACTGCGCGCGAACGTCCGTCTCGCGCGCGTCGGGCGCGACAAGGAACAGCCCCGCGGTCGCGTGAAGGTCGCCACCGCTCAAGGCCAGGTCGAGCATCCTGACGATGCCCGAATAGATCGAGGTCGAATGCTCCACCTCGAACGCCGCGGCGACATGATCGCCGGCCTTCTCAAGCCACAGCACGTCGATCAGCCGGATCGAGTCAGCGCCCTTCGACGTCGCGATCGTGTCGGGCAGGCGCTCAAGGCATCCTGCGCCCAAGGGTGATCCGTCGAAGGCGCGGCTGCGGTCGTTCGCGGCGATCCATACGTCATAGCCGAGCGCCAACCCTAGATCGCGAAGCCATGCCTGGATTTCGGTATGGGTGCGCTCGTTCTCGCCCTCGCGCTGAGCGGCCTTGCTGAGCGTGCGCGCTTCCTCGCGCGCCGCCTCAAGCCGCTGCCCCCAGCTCGCCAGCGTCGCGCCGCTCACGTCGAGGGGCGGAGCCGGATAGCGATCGGAGCCGATGTCGAACAACAGACCGCCGATCGCGCCTAAATCATTCGATAGCAGCTCGCGGAAGCGGTCGTTGAGATCGAGGATGCCGGTCCGCATCGCCAGAAAATGCTCCCAGCTCCCGAGCTTCACATTCGCCCCCGTCAGCGCGTTGTAGCCCTTAACGATTGCGGTGTTGAAGGGCGGCACCAGCGTCGGGTGAAGGAAGTAGAGGAGGTTGGCGACCGCCGGACCCAGCCCCTTGATCTTCAAACGGTCGATCGCGTGGATATGGCTGATGATCTCCTCGGCCGTGTCGCAACAGGAACAGGCGTCGAGCAAGCGGCCGAACGCGCGCTGATTGTCGGGGCTCTCGTAAATGTCGGGGATGCGGAGCTTCGGCTTCCAGAGGAACGCATGGTCCGCGCCCTTGAAGATTTGCCGCTGCTCGGCGACGGAATGGACGACGGTTTCGAGCGACGATCCGCGGTAGGCGACGCCGAACGTGCCGCGCTCGATCTCGCCGACAACCTGGGTGATGCCGCGCCGGATTGATCGGAAGTTCTTCAACCGCTCGTCCCAAAGAAACCAGCTCCGATAGGTCGCGCCCTGATCGTCACGCCAGCGGGCAATTAAGCGGCGCACCAGGCCGTCATGGTCGGTGCCAGTAGAAAGACTGTCGATCTGCGCTGCCATATGTCCCCGATTGCCCCCGGCCCGCGTTTGGCGAGCTAGTAATAGACCTAAGCTGCGGCCCTTATGGCGTCGAGGGTGTAGAGCTGGCCCCCGCAATATGAGGGCAACGCCGCTCCCGCGCGTAGATTCAACATACACGCCAGCGGTGCCGACAGGGCCTTGACCCTAACACGGTGTCATACCCTACATGCTCTCGGGTCGAAGGAGTCTTGCCATGAACGACCCTCATTACCATTCCCAAGCCGGGCGTTGCGGCTGTTCGAAGCCTGCGCCTGAATCGGTTTCCACGCCCTCATCCTGTTGCGGGGGCGGCTCGGCCGCTCCCGCAAAGATCGAGCACGAACATCATCACACCGAAGCGGGCGGCTGCTGCTCGGGCAGTAAGGACAACGATGCCGCAGCAGCAGTGATCGACGCGGTGTGCGGCATGACGGTCGATCCCGCAAAAACGACACACCATGCCGAGCACGCTGGTCATGCCTATCATTTCTGTAGCGCAGGGTGCCGGAGCAAGTTTGTCGCCAATCCTGACGCCTATCTGAGCGATAAGCCGAAACCGGAGCCGATGGCGACGCCGGGGGCGATGTGGACGTGCCCGATGCACCCGCAAATTCGCCAGGAAGGGCCGGGAACTTGCCCAATCTGCGGCATGGCGCTCGAACCCGAAGAACCGTCGCTCGACGATACTCCCAACCCTGAGCTGGTCGACTTCACGCGCCGACTGTGGGTGGCGGGCGCGCTCACGATCCCGCTGCTCGTCGTCTCGATGTTCGCGGAAATGTTAGGCCTGCATGTGGTTAGCCCTGCGGCCTCGCCTTGGGTCCAGCTCGCACTCACCGCGCCGATCGTGCTGTGGGCGGGCTGGCCGTTTTTCGAGCGGGGGTGGACATCGCTTCGTACCCGCCATCTCAATATGTTCACACTGATCGCGATCGGCGTAGGTGCCGCCTTCCTCTATAGCGTGGTCGCGACGCTCGCGCCGGGCATCTTCCCAGCGACCTTCCGCACGCATGGGAGCATGGTTCCCGTCTATTACGAGGCGGCCGGCGTCGTGGTGACACTGGTGCTGCTCGGGCAAGTGCTCGAACTGCGCGCTAGGGCGGCGACAGGGCGCGCGATCCGCGCTCTCATGGATCTCGCCCCCAAGACGGCGCGACGCTTGCAGCCTGACGGTTCTGAAGAAGAAGTCGGGCTTGCCGACGTGGCAACCGGTGACCGGCTGCGGGTCCGCCCCGGTGAAGCCATCCCGGTCGATGGCGTCGTGGTCGAGGGTCGTTCGTCGGTCGACGAAGCCATGCTCACCGGCGAACCCGCGCCGGTCCTCAAGGAAGTCGAGGCGATCGTTACCGGGGGCACCGTCAACGGGACGGGCAGCCTGGTGATGGAAGCCCGCGCGGTTGGTTCGGACACGATGCTCGCGCGTATCGTCCGCATGGTCGCGGAAGCGCAGCGAAGCCGCGCCCCGATACAGGCGGTCGCCGATCGGGTTTCAGGATGGTTCGTGCCGCTCGTCGTGCTGATCTCGATTGCGACCTTCATCACTTGGTCGCTGGTCGGCCCTGAGCCGCGCATGGGCCATGCCCTGCTTAACGCCATCGCAGTGCTGGTGATCGCCTGCCCGTGCGCGCTCGGGCTCGCCACGCCCATGTCGATCATGGTCGGCACGGGACGCGGCGCTCAGGCCGGCGTGCTGGTGAAGAACGCGGAAGCCTTACAGGGGCTGGAAAAGGTCGATACCCTTGTCATCGACAAGACGGGTACGCTCACGGAAGGCAAGCCCAAGCTGATCGCGGTCGAGACGGTCAGCGCGGTCGGAGAGAACGACATGCTCGCGCTTGCCGCGGCCGTCGAAGGCCAATCCGAACATCCGCTCGCGCACGCAATCGTCGTTGCCGCCAAAGAACGAGGATTGCAGCTCGGCACAGTCGCGGACTTTGCCTCGCAAACCGGGCTGGGTGTCAGCGCCACGGTGGGCGGCCGCTCGGTCGTGATTGGCAATGCGGTGCAAATGAGCCGGATCGGCGCTGATCTCAAGCCGGTCGACGCCGCGGCCGATCGTCACCGTGGCGAAGGCGCGGGCATCATCCTCGTCGCGATCGACGGGGCGCTCGCCGGTCTGCTCGCAGTCGCCGATCCGGTGCGCGCATCGGCGCGCGACGCTATTGCCGCGCTTCGCAAGGAGGGCCTGCGGGTCGTCATGCTCACCGGCGACAATCGTGGGACGGCCGATGCTGTCGCGCGCGCCGTGGGCGGTCTTGATGACGTGCGCGCCGATCTGCTGCCGGAAGACAAGGCGCGTATCATCGGCGAGCTGAAAGCGAGCGGCGCAAGGGTCGCAATGGCGGGCGATGGGATCAACGACGCCCCGGCGCTCGCCGCCGCGGATGTCGGCTTGGCGATGGGAACGGGAACAGACGTGGCGATCGAAAGCGCCGGCATGACGCTCACGCGCGGCGATCTCTCGGCGATCGTGCGCGCCCGCAAGCTCGCTCGCGCGACGATGCGAAATATCCGCCAAAACCTGTTCTTCTCGTTCTTGTTCAACGGAATCGGCGTGCCGGTTGCGGCCGGCGTGCTTTACCCGGTTGCCGGTATCCTGCTGTCGCCGATGCTGGCCGGTGCAGCGATGGCGCTCTCGTCCTTCACCGTGGTCCTGAACGCACTGCGGCTCAACGCGGTAAAGCTGTGAACATCGGAGCGGCGTCGGACGCCAGCGGCGTCTCCCAACGCATGATCCGCCACTATGAAAAGATTGGTTTGGTGCCCGCGCCGCCACGGCGCGGGAACTACCGGGACTACGCCGACGCTGACGTTCATCGGCTGCGATTTATCGCCAACGCGCGCGACCTGGGGTTCCCGATCGAGGAAATCCGCACGCTGCTGGGGCTGTGGTCGGATCGCGATCGGTCGAGCGCGGAAGTGAAGACGCTGGCGGAAGCCCGCGCTGCCGAACTGGGCCGCAAGGTCCGCGTCTTGGACGCCATGCGCCGCTCGCTTACCGGGCTCGCCCAAGCCTGTCATGGCGATGATCGGCCTGATTGTCCGATCATCGAACGCTTGGCTGAATAACTTGCGCGGCTAACTTTTACTCCACTTGAGCGTGATCGTGCGTCGCACCGTTTCACGCGTTTCGCGCTGCGGCTTTGCCGCACCCCTCGATCGCCGCGCGGTTGGCCGTCACGATCCTGTCGGCCCCGACGATGGCGCGGAACGCGGTGGGACTGGCGCTCTGGATCATACGCTGCCCGGCTTCCCAGCGGGGCAAGTCGAGCGTCCGCGCCGCCATGCGCTCGGGCCATTGCCAGCTCGCCGGTGCGATCTCGCGCGCGACCAGGCCCGGCACGATCGCCCATGCGAGGATGCCGGCCGCCACCCCACCCAGGGCAAACCATAGCTGCCGATTCTTCTGGTCGGCGCGTGTCCATGCGGACCCGGCGATGGCGCGAAGATCGGCCATGATGCGGGCCTTGTCCTCGCCCGCCTTGGCGAGCGCCGCCTGATCCTCGCGCCGGGCGGCGCTGCCCGCCGCGGCGATGCGCTGCGCCATCTGCTCCGGCGTCATCGCCAGCGCCGGGGCCGCTTTCAGGAATTGGCCGATGCGCGCGACGTTCTCGCCTGCCGTGTTCACGTTCTGCTGGAGCACGCCAAGCGTCTCGGTATGGTCGGGTATGTCGATCGCCGCGCTCGGCCGCCAAGCCCTCCACGGCGCAGCGCCAGCTCGCCGCGCATGGCCTCGAACGCCTCGGCCGCGCCTGCTCCGCCCTGATCGTCCTCGTTCGTCACCTGTCGTGAGCCTGCAACCCGTGATATTCCTCCGAGTTAATCAAAGGAGACCCAACAATCACCGGACCGGTCATGCCTAAGACACCACACACGAAAGGCCCGGACGAAACCCTTTCTCTCCTCGCCGATCCCTATCGGTTCATCTCCAGGCAGTGCCAGCGCCTAGGCGCAAACGCTTTTGAATCCCGTTTCCTGCTGAAAAAGACCAACTGCCTTAAGGGGGCCAAGGCCGCCGAAATCTTCTACGATACGACCCGCTTCGAGCGCGAAGGTGCCATGCCGGTCGCTATTCAGAAGACACTGCTGGGCCAAGGCGGCGTTCAGGGTCTGGACGGCGAGACCCATCGGCACCGCAAGCAGATGTTCATGGGCCTGATGACACCAGAGCGCGTGCGGGCGCTGGCGCAATTGTTCGAGGCCGAGTGGCGCAGGGCGGTGCCGGGCTGGACGCGCAAAGGAGAGATCGTCTTCTATGACGAGTTGCATGAGCCGCTGACGCGAGCGGTATGCGCTTGGGCGGGAGTTCCTCTTCCGGACGATGAAGCCGGCAACCGCGCGGGCGAGCTGCGGGCGCTGTTCGACGCCGCCGGCTCGGCGAGCCCAAGGCATCTTTGGTCACGGCTGGCCCGTCGTCGCGTCGACGCATGGGCGAAGCGGATCATTGAAGGCATTCGGGCCGGGAGCATCGGCTCGGGCTCGGGGACCGCGGCTTACGCGATAGCCTGGCATCGCGACCGGCACGACGATCTTCTTTCGCCGCACGTCGCAGCGGTCGAACTGGTAAATGTCCTTCGCCCGACCGTCGCGATCGCAGTGTACATCACCTTCGTCGCCCACGCGCTGCAAACCTGTTCAGGGATCAGGGCGGCCTTGGTTCAGCAGCCGGACTATGCCGAGCTCTTCGTCCAAGAGGTCCGCCGATTCTATCCCTTCTTTCCCGCTGTGGTGGCGCGCGCGAGCCAAGATTTCGAGTGGGAGGGGATGGCCTTTCCGGAAGGGCGTCAAGTGGTGCTAGACCTTTATGGGAGCAATCACGACGCAGCGACCTGGGCCGACCCCCAGGAGTTTCGCCCTGAGCGTTTCAGGGCTTGGGACGAAGACTCCTTCAACTTCATTCCGCAGGGCGGCGGCGATCACTATCTCGGCCATCGCTGTCCCGGCGAATGGATCGTCCTCGCGATCATGAAGGTGGCGGCACACCTCCTCGTCAACGCGATGCGCTATGACGTACCGGACCAAGACCTGAGCATCGATTTCGCCAGGCTGCCAGCGCTTCCGAAAAGCGGCTTCGTGATGCGCAACGTCCACATAGGTGGCTAGGGCCGCGTGCCGTGGTGATGGTGATCGGCTCCGTTATCGACCGTTTGCGCGAGTACGGGGTGCGATGCGACATCTACGCAGTCGAATGTTGGTTCAGCAAGTCGATCACGGCGCACCTCGCCGCCCCGTCGCCTTCGCAACGGTCGATGGTCGCAGCCAGCAGGCTTTCTAGTTGCGCCAGATCCTCCATCTTAGCGCGCACACGCTCTAGATGGTGAGCCGCGATCTCGCGGACCTCACTGCATGACGCCTGCGCAGAACCGCCAAGAGACAGGATCGCGCGCACCTCGGCCGGGGAGAAGCCGAGTTCGCGCGCGCGACGGACGAACCCAAGTGCGCGGACGTGACCGGTCCCATATACCCGCCGCCCGCCGCTTGTGCGGGGTGGCGTTGCGAGAACACCAACGCGCTCGAAGTACCGGATCGTCTCGATATTCACGCCAGTCCGGCGAGACAGCTCGCCGATCGTGATGCTTTCCTCAACGCGCATATATTGCTTGCTCCTGTAGTCACTACAGGATGCATAACGGGCTAACCCGCTAGAGGCGATAGATGAACCAAGAGACCATCCCGCGTGAACCCCTAGGCGCACCAACGTCACGACGTCGCGCCGACACGGGGCTATCCGCCCTCGGCGCGCTTGCGAGCTTAGCCGCTGTTCTAGCTGCGGCGTCATGCTGCGTCCTGCCCCTCGCACTCGCGGCGCTCGGCCTGGGGGCGGGCCTGTCCAGCAACTTCGCCGCGCTGATACCACTACGGTGGCCGCTAACGGCGACCTCCCTCATCGGCTTGGCTGCTGGGTGGTGGGCCTACGCGCAGCGGCGGAGGTCCTGTGCTGGGGACCGGTCCTGCACAATGCCGCTGCCCTCGCGCGCGACACCTATCCTGCTCGCGATTGGAACGGTTCTGACGCTTATCGCGTTCGCCTGGGACCTCCTAGAAGCGCCGCTGATGAACGCGCTTTCCTGATGCAGCTCACCTCAACCCTGACCTGTCCCAAATGCGGCGGGGTGGCCACCGAAAGGATGCCCACCAACGCCTGCCAATTCTTCTATGATTGCCGGCATTGCGCGGTGGTGCTGCGGCCCCTGGCTGGCGACTGCTGCGTGTTCTGCTCATTTGGCGATGTCCCATGCCCTCCGATCCAGGAAGCGAAAGCAAACGGGACTGTGGCGGGCTGCTGCGGGTGAGGCGATAGCTTCACGTTTCTTCGTGAACTGGGGTCCTGCTCGCCAAGGTCGCGCAAGCGAAATTGCCTACTTCGGTCTTATTCGACCGGTTCCTGACCTGCCTCAACTGCTCATTTTCGAGAGGGCATTTGAACAGGATAGCATTTCGGGCGCTTCAAAAACCCTTGCTCCTCCAGTTGCTAGAGCATGTAACCGCAATTTGCTCTCCTGCGGACGGGGGGCTGGAGGTGGCTTTTTGACGGCCCGTGTTGAAGCAATCGGTATGTCTCGACGCTCATTAGTGGCGCGGTTGGTGGCCTGTGGAACCGGCTTGGTGCTCGGTTCTCCAACGCTCGCGCGACAGACTTCCCGGTCTGCGGCCTCGTGGAACTTCGGCGCGGCTCACCTCGAATGGGAGCCGCTGGAAGTCGGCACGGGTGATACCCTCCTTGTTTCGGCACAAGTGCGCGGAGTGCCGGCGCGGGCGGTGCTCGACAGTGGCAGCGGCGCGTCGATCATGAGCACGGCGCTCGCGGCGAAGCTCGGCTTGAACAATGGTGAGCGGCGCATGATTAGCGGGCTGAGCGCCAAGGCCCCGGTGCTGCTGGTCCGCGACATCGACGTACAGCTCGCCCGCGAAACCCGTCGCTTACCCTTTGCCGTTGTTGGTGATCTGAGTTCAGTGTCGGCGGCCTTCGGACGACCGATCGACGTTCTCCTCGGTGCCGATATGTTCACGGGCAGCTGCATCGCGCTCGATTTCGCGAACAGGCGTATGGCGGTCGTCAAGTCAGGCACGTTTCTCGCCGGCCCCGACTGGCGCGCTGTCGCGCTCGGACGCGGTGCCAAGCAGGAGCTGTTCATCCGGGCCTCCGTCGAGGGCCTGTCTCCCGTGCCCTTGATGATCGATCTTGGCAGCTCGGCCGCGCTGATGCTCTCGTCGGCCTATGCCCGCGATCAAGGGCTGTTGAACGGGAAGCTCGTCTCGACCGCGGCGATCGGCGGCGTCGATGGTGTGCGTATCAACGATGCTTTCACGATCCAGAACATCAACATCGAAGGGCTTGGCGTCTCGAACGTCCCCACACTCGGGATGAGAGCTTGGCTCTCCACCAGCACGGTTGGCAATGTCGGCCTACCGCTGATCGCTCAATTCGACGTGGTGTTCGACGTGACCGCCGGATTCGTGTGGCTCCGGCCACTCGGTCCTCGTCGTCGCCTGCCGATGCTGAAGGACCGTAGCGGCCTTGGCCTCGCAGCCTCACCAACGGCGCTCACCGTTGTTCATGTGGCGGCGAACAGTCCCGCGGAAAAGGCTGGCTGGGCGGTCGGCGACCGGATCGTGGCGGTGAACGGCCATTCGATCGATGCGAACTATACGCGTGGGGAGCTCTGGCAAGTGCGCTCCCGGCCTGCTGGCACCCTCGTAAAGCTGACGATGGCCTCGGGTGATGTGCGCGAGCTCAGGCTGGCCGATTATTATTGATCGGCTTGAGGGTGGCCTTTGCCGATCGCCTTCATGATCCGACAATCGGCCATGCGCGCCTTGGTGCAGCTCTGGCTGAGCATTGCCAACTCATCCCGCAACACCGCGAGTTGCGCCAGTCTCTCCTCCACATCCTTGAGGTGCTGAGCAGCGATAGCTGAGGCGGCACCACAATCCTGGTCCGGGTTCTGCGCCAGCCCCATCAACGAACGGATCTCGTCGACGGAGAAGCCAAGCCGGCGACCGTTGCGGATGAAGTGCAAACGCTCAATGTCACTGGCATCGTAGGTTCTGCGACCCGACGCCGTGCGAGGGGCGGATCGGAGCAACCCGATCGACTCATAAAAGCGGATCGTCGTCACCTTCGTCGAGGTCTCGCTGGCGAGCTGCCCAATCATCACCGGCTTCATCATGCCATCCTTGCTTATGCGAACGTGTCGCACATTTCGCTTGCTTCTACAGCGACTGGAGGTGGTAAGGAAGGCCGCATGAATGCTTCTACCGAAAGCTGCGGGTGCCACGGGGAGCCCGCGCGCGCGCAAACCGATCCGGCCTATCGCCGTGCGCTGCTGACCGTCGTGGTGCTCAACCTCGGCTTCGGAGTCGCCGAGCTGTTCGGCGGGTTCATCGCCGATAGCCAAGCGCTGAAAGCGGATTCCCTCGATTTTCTCGGGGACGGGTCGATCAGCCTTATCGGTCTTCTCGCGCTTGCCTGGTCCGCACGGGCGAGGGCAAAGGTCGCGCTGACGCAGGGGTTGTTTCTCGGTGCGCTTGGCGTGGGCGTAATCGGTTTCGCGATTTGGCGCGCCCTGAACGCAACCGCGCCGGATGCCGAACTGATGGGCACAATCGGCGTTGTCGCGCTCGCGATCAATGTCGTGTCCGCCTTGGTGCTTGCGCGTTTCCGGGAAGGGGACGCCAATGTTCGCGCGATCTGGCTGTTCAGCCGCAACGACGCGCTCGCCAATGTCGCGGTGATCGCCGCGGCCGGTCTGGTGGCGTGGACAGGAAGCGCCTGGCCGGACCTCGCCGTCGCCGGCCTCATCGCCCTCCTGTTCCTCCACTCCGCTTATGAAATCGTCACTGGCGCTCGGCGCGAACTGGGAGAGCGGTAGTGCGTCTGCTCACCTTGATCCGGGCAATGCTCTCGCTGCGGCTGCTCGCCGCGCTCGCTGCGCTGCTGATCCCTGCTGCGGCATTCGCCGAACCCGGCGACGTGCAAACCGCATGGCGGCTGCTCGACTATATGGCCGTCGATTATGGAGGCGCGGTCGCGAACGGTCGGATCAAGAGCGCGTCGGAATACGCCGAAATGAATGAGTTTGCCGCGTCGGTCTCGACACGGCTTCAAGGCCTGCCGGCGAAGCCGGAGCGCCAAGCCCTCATTCAGCGGGCCGCCAACCTCCAAGCGGTAATCGCGGAAAAGGGATCGACTGAACAGGTGGCAACACTGGCGCACGGGCTCGCGGCCGATCTGCTGCGCGCCTACCCGGTGCCGCTCGCGCCCGATAAGGCTCCGAACCTCGTCTCCAGCGATGCACTGTTCCGACAATCCTGCGCGTCCTGCCACGGGATGACGGGCAACGGCCGTGGCCCTGACGCCGCCAAGCTCGCTACGCCCCCGATTGCTTTCACCGATGCCGAGCGCGCGCGCCAGCGCAGCGTGTTCGCGCTCTATCAGGTGGTGACGCAAGGCATCGACGGGACCGCGATGCAGAGCTTCGCCGATCTGCCCAACGATCAGCGCTGGGCGTTAGCATTCCGAGCCGGGAGCTTCGCCTTCACGGATGCGCAGGCGCGCGAAGGCGAGCGGCTTTGGAAATCCGACCCGACCCTTCGCCGGCGCATTCCGGACCTGAAAACCCTGGTCGCGCTCACCCCGGCCGCGCTCGGCGCGGCGATCGGCGACGCCAAGGCTGACGCCGTGCTCGCGTTCCTGCGTCGTCATCCCGAACAGGTGATACAACAGGCTCCCGGCTCGCTCGCGGTCGCCCGCGCCAAACTCGCCGAAAGCGTGGCGGCTGCGCGGCGCGGCGATGCGCGCATGGCGAAAGAGCTGGCGCTGTCGGCCTATCTCGATGGGTTCGAGCCGATCGAGCCAACACTCACCGCGCGCGACGCGACGCTGATGGGTCGAATCGAGGGCGCGATGGGGGAGTTCCGCGCCTCGATCGACCGGGGCGCGTCGCCCGATGATCTCGCGGAGAAGGTCGCAGTACTGGGCGGCCTTTTCGACGATGCGGAAGCGGCGCTCGCGCCTGATGCCGCCACCGAAGCGTCCACGTTCCTGGGCGCGTTCACGATCCTGCTGCGTGAAGGGCTCGAAGCCCTGCTCATCGTTGTCGCCATGATCGCGTTCCTGCGTAAAGCCGAGCGCGGCGAGGCGCTGCGGTACGTGCATGGCGGCTGGGTCAGCGCGATCATCGCGGGCGGGATCACCTGGGCGGTCGCCACCTATGCGATCGGGATCAGCGGTGCGAGCCGGGAGCTGACGGAAGGGTTTGGCTCGCTGTTCGCCGCGGTCGTGCTGCTCTCGGTCGGGATTTGGATGCACGGCAAGGCGCAGGCCGATCAGTGGCAGCGCTATATTCGCGAGAAGATGTCGCGGGCGCTCTCGGGCGGGTCGGGCTGGTTCCTGTTCGGGCTGGCGTTCGTCGTAGTTTATCGCGAGGTCTTCGAGACGATCCTGTTCTATGCCGCGCTTTCGGCGCAAGGTGACAACGGGATGCTTCTCGCGGGGGCCGGGTCGGCGATTGGACTGCTCAGCCTGATCGCTTGGGCCATGCTTCGCTACAGTCGCAAGCTGCCGATCGCGCAGTTCTTCCGCTATAGCTCCTGGCTCATGGCGGTCCTGACCGTCGTGCTGGCGGGTAAAGGCGTCGCCGCGCTCCAGGAAGCCGGCCTTATCAACATCGCACCGCTCGCGGACGTGCCACGGCTGTCGATGCTCGGCGTGTTTCCCACTTGGCAATCGGTGCTGGCGCAACTCCTGATGGCGGTCGCCATTGCGGTCGGGTTCGCCTGGAACGGGCGCGACCGATCCCGCTCGGGTTCCGGCTCAGTGACCCTTGGTTCGAATTAGTGCAATGACATGAAAACCCTTCCGTGATAGAGGCAAGCTAGTGCGAGCCTTTTTGCCTTTCCTGACATGCCTGATGCTGGTCCTGACCAGCTTCTCCGGCATGGCCCATGCCGCCGATCTGGCGGGGGGAAGCATCGCGGGCGTTGAGTTCACGGTCCATACCGCCGGTGACATCGATCAGGTTCCATCGGACTCGGACAAGAATGTCCCGCATCATCACAATTATTGTCACGGACACGACGTCGGCGCGCCTGCGCGCACGACGATGGAATATACCCCCGTCCTCACAGTGCCCAAGCCGACAATCTCCGCCTCTGCGTCGCTCGACGGCCGCACCGGCATGGTCCATTTGAGGCCCCCCCAAGCCTGACGTCCGATTTGGGCGTGCGTTGGCGCGCCCCTGTCGATCATCGTCAGGAGTCCTATTTTCATGAATCGTATCCTCGCGGCCATGCTGGCCGCAGCGTCTTGCGCCACGATGGCGCAGGCGCAGGTCGGACCGTCCGCGCCTGTTGCGCAGGATGCGCCGGTCTACACGCTTGACCAAGCGGTCAGTGCAGCGGGCGGTTCGGCCCCTGCTGCGGAAGCGGCGACAGCTGGAATCGACGCGGCCCGTGCAGGTCGCACAGTCGCCGGCTTGCGGCCCAATCCGGTGGTTCAAGGCCAAGTCGAGAATGTCATCGGCTCCGGGCCGTATCGGGGGGTCCGCAGCGCGGAAACCACGGTCGGCTTTGCGATCCCGATCGAGCTAGGCGGCAAGCGCGGCGCCCGCGTCGCGGTCGCCAATGCGCAATTGTCCCGGGCCGAGATCCAGGCCGCGATCATCGCGGCGGATGTCCGGCTTCAGGTAACGCAGCTCTATGTCGAAGCGGTCGCGGCCGATCGCCGGGTAATGACAGCCCGCGATCAGGCCCGGATCGCCAGCGATGCGCTGCGGGCCGCGAGCGTTCGCGTGCAGGCAGGGCGGGCATCGCCACTCGAGCAACAGCGCGCGGATGTCGCGCGTATCAATGCCGACGCCAATGTGGAGCGGCAGCTTCGCTTGGCCGAGGCGGCCCGCGCCAATCTGGCGCGTCGGATCGGACGGCCGATCGACGGCCTGCTCGATGACACGCTGCTCGATCGCCTTCCCGATGTGAACGTCTATGGGCCGTTGGCACCGGTCAACACGACCGGCACACTCGCGCTGGCGGCAGCCAACGCGGATTTCTCCATTGCCGAAGCCGGCGTGCGGCTCGCGCGCGCCAATCGCGTGCCTGACCTGAACGTCGGGCCGTCGATCCGCCGCCTGGAAGCGACCAACGACATGGCGGCGGTGTTCAGCGTGTCGATCCCGATCCCGGTGTTCAACAATGGTCGCGCCGCGATTGCGCAGGCGACCGCGCAGCGGACCCAGGCGGATGCGCAGCGCCGCGTGACCGCGCTCGACATCGAACAGGCAATCACGGACGCGCAGGCGCAGGCGGCCAATGCCGCAACGACGGCTCGTGCGGCGTCGGGGCCGGCGCTGGCGGCTGCACAGGAGGCCGCCCGCATCGCGCGGATCGGCTATCGCGAGGGCAAGTTCGGCCAGCTCGAATTGCTCGATGCTGAACGCACGCTCGCCGAAACGCGGGTCGCCGCGATCGACGCGCTTGCCAATTACCAGAATGCCCGCGCGCAAGTGGAGCGACTGACCGCTCGTGCGCCCAATGGGGGGAATCAGTGATGAAGAGCTTTTATCTCGCGGGCGCGGCGTCGCTCGCCCTGCTCTTGGCTGCCTGCGGCGGCAAGGATGGCGGAAACGAGGCAACTGCCGAAGGCGCAGCTGCCAATGAGACGGCAGCGGGCACGGAAAAGGGCGGTGCTGAAGGCGGTCATGCCGGTGAAGGCGTCGTCACATTGGGTGCCGACCAGATCGCCACAGCGGGCGTCCAGGTCGGACGGCCGATCATCGGCGGGGCCGGGACGATCGAGCTGCCCGCGATCATCGAGGGCGACCCACAGGGAACGCAGGTCGTCTCGGCCGCAATTGCGGGACGCGTGGTCGCGCTCACCCGTAACCTCGGCCAATCGGTCGGACGCGGCCAGACCATTGCGGTCATCGAAAGCCGCGAGGCGGCGCAGATCAAGGGCGAGGTCGAGGCGGCGCGGGCGCGGCTTCAGCTCGCTAATTCGAACCTCGCGCGCGAACAGCGGCTGTTCGCGCAGAGAGTCTCCCCTGAACAGGATCTGATCGCCGCCCGCACAGCGGCGACGGAGGCGCGGATCGCCCTGACGCAGGCGCAGAGCATGGTTTCGGCGGCGGGTGTCGGCGGCGGCGGGCTCAACCGGCTCGGCATTGCCGCGCCGATCTCGGGCCAGATCATTGCGCGCCCCGTGACGCTGGGACAAACGGTCGCGGCGGATGCCGAACTCTATCGCATCGCCAACCTGAGCCAGGTGTCGATCGCGCTTAATCTCAAGCCCGAGGATGCGGGCCGGGTGCGTCCCGGCAATACGGTGCTGGTGAAGGCGGCAGGCCGTCAGGCGACCGCCCGCGTGACCTTCGTGTCGCCGGCGCTTGATCCGCAGACGCGGCTCGTGCCTGCGCTCGCCACCCTCGACAATCGCGGTGGCGAATGGCGGGTCGGCGAGCCTGTGACGGCAGCCGTGCAGCTCACGGGCAGCGGCGGGAGCGGGGCGGTCCGCGTGCCGACGACGGCGGTCCAGAGTTTCGAGGGCAAGTCGGTCGTGTTCGTGCGCACGCCCACCGGCTTCAAGGCGACCCCGGTCCAGCTCGGCGATGCGTCGGGCGACACGGTGATCGTCCGGTCGGGCCTGACCGGCAACGAACAGATCGCCACCACCGGAAGTTTCACGCTCAAGGCCGAGATCGGCAAGGGCGAAGCGAGCCACGAGGATTAAGCCATGATCGCCCGTATCGTAACCTGGGCGGTCGAGAAGCGCTGGCTAGTCCTGCTCCTCACCGTCATCGTCGCCGCCATCGGCGCCTTTTCCCTCTACCGGCTACCGATCGACGCGGTGCCGGACATCACCAACAATCAGGTCCAGATCAACGTCCGCGCGCCTGCCCTCTCGCCCGAGCTGGTCGAGAAGCAGGTGTCGTTTCCAATCGAAACCGCGCTCGCCGGCACCCCCGGCCTGGAATATACGCGCTCGTTGAGCCGCAACGGCTTCGCGCAGATCACGGCGGTCTTTTCGGACGCGACGGACATCTATTTCGCCCGCCAGCAGGTGGGCGAGCGTCTGCGGGGCGTGCAAGAGAATCTGCCCGACGGCGTGAACCCTGAAATGGGTCCGATCGCGACAGGCCTGGGCGAGGTGTACATGTACACCGTTCGTCTCGATCATCGCGAGGACGACAAGCACAAGCCCGGTGAACCGGGCCAACAGCCCGATGGCAGCTACATCACGCCAGAGGGCGAGCGACTGACGACCGAAGAGGACAAGGCGACCTACCTGCGCACCGCGCAGGACTGGATCGTGACGCCGCTTCTGAAGACCACACCGGGCCTCGCCGGTGTCGACTCGATTGGCGGTTACGCCAAGCAGTTCCTCGTCGTGCCCGACGTGCAGAAGCTGGCCTCGCTCGGCATCACGCTGACGGACCTGGGAAATGCGCTGGAGCGCAATAACACCAGCGTCGGCGGTGGCTTCGTCAATCGCAATGGCGAAGGTCTGGCTGTTCGCTCGGATGCGCTCGTTCGCAATGCCAGCGAGTTGGCCAGGACCGTGATCGCGACACGTAACGGCGTGCCGATCACGGTAGAACAAGTTGCGACTGTGAAGACGGGTCAGGCGATCCGCATGGGTTCGGCATCGGAGAACGGTACCGAAGTCGTCGTCGGCACGGCGATCATGCGGATCGGCGAGAACAGCCGCATCGTGTCGACCGCGGTCGCTGAGAAACTGAAGACGATCAACGCTTCGCTGCCTCCTGACGTCGTAATTCAGCCGGTGCTGAACCGCACCGAGCTGGTCAATTCGACGATCAAGACGGTCGCGAAAAACCTGTCCGAAGGCGCGGTGCTGGTCATCGTCGTGCTCTTCCTGCTGCTCGGCAACTTCCGTGCGGCCCTGATCGCGGCGTTGGTCATCCCGATCACCATGATGCTGACAGGCTTTGGTATGCTGCGCGCTGGGGTCTCGGCCAATCTGATGAGCCTTGGGGCTTTGGACTTCGGTCTGATCGTCGACGGCGCCGTCATCATCGTTGAAAACGCGCTGCGAAGGCTTGCCGAGCAACAGCATCATGAAGGCCGATTGCTGAGCGTCAAGGAAAGGCTCGCGACCGTGGCAGCCGCCGCGCGCGAGATGATCCGGCCCTCGGTCTACGGACAGGCGATCATCATCCTCGTCTACGTGCCGCTACTCACGCTGACCGGCGTGGAGGGCAAGACGTTCGTGCCGATGGCGCTCACCGTCATCATCGCGCTCGGCTTCGCCTTCATCCTGTCGCTCACCTTCGTCCCCGCCATGATCGCGATCTGGCTGTCCAAAAAGGTGGAGGAGAAGGACGGCCGCATCATCACATGGCTGAAGAAGCGCTACGAACCCGGTCTCGACCGGGCGATGAAGCGCCCGACCCTGACGATCGGGGCGGGTGTCGGCAGCCTTGTGGTGGCGGCGCTTGCCTTCACCACGCTCGGCTCGGTGTTCCTGCCGCAGCTCGATGAAGGCGATCTGCTCATCCAGTCGCTCCGCATCCCGGCAACGTCGGTCCAGCAGAGTCAGGCGATGCAGGTGCCGATCGAACGGATGATGTCGAAGCAACCGGAGGTGGCGTTCGTCTATTCAAAGACGGGCACCGCCGAGCTGGCGGCCGACCCGATGCCGCCGAACGCGACCGACATGTTCGTCATCCTGAAGCCGCGGAAGGACTGGCCGAACCCCGACCTTCCCAAGGAGGAGCTGGTAAGTCGGATCGAGGGTAATCTCGCGAAGTTCCCGGGCAATGCCTATGAGATCACCCAGCCCATCCAGATGCGCTTCAACGAGCTGATCGCCGGCGTTCGCGGCGATATCGCGGTGAAGGTATTCGGCGACGACTTCACACAAATGAACCGGACGGCCGAGCAGGTTGCTGCGGTGCTGCGCAAGACGCAGGGCGCAGCGGACGTGAAGGTCGAGCAAACGACGGGCCTGCCCATGCTCGACATTCGCGTCAATCGCGACGCAATGGCGCGTCTGGGCGTCACTGCCCAAGATGTGCAGGACATCGTCACCGCGACAATCGGCGGGCGCACCTCGGGCCAGATCTTCGAGGGCGATCGGCGCTTTCCGGTCGTGATACGGCTCTCTGAAGCGCAACGGGCGGACATCGGCCTTCTCGAACAGGTGCAGGTGCCGTTGGCGGGGGGTGGCTATGTGCCGCTTTCGAGCGTCGCCGACATCAAGGTGGTCGATGGTCCCAACCAGATCAGCCGCGAGAACGGGAAGCGTCGCGTGGTGGTGCAAGCCAATGTGCGCGGTCGCGACGTCGGCAGTGTCGTTGCGGACGCGCAGGCGGCGATCGGTAGCCAGGTTCGGCTGCCCGCTGGTGCCTATCTCGAATGGGGCGGCCAGTTCGAGAACCTGCAATCGGCAAGCGAACGTCTGAAGCTGGTCATTCCGGCCTGCTTCATCCTGATCCTGTTGCTCCTCTACGGGGCATTGGGATCGGTCCGCGATGCCGCGATCGTCTTCACCGGCGTGCCCTTCGCGCTGGTGGGCGGCGTTCTGCTGCTGTTCCTGCGGGGCATGGACTTCTCGATCTCGGCGGCGGTTGGCTTCATCGCCTTGTCGGGCATCGCGGTCCTCAACGGCCTCGTGATGGTCAGCTCGATCCAGGACCTGATCCGGTCGGGGCTATCGCGCGAAGAGGCGGCCCATGTCGGCGCAATGCAGCGTCTGCGGCCCGTCGTCATGACCGCGCTCGTCGCCAGCCTCGGCTTCGTGCCGATGGCGCTTGGCGAAGGCGCGGGCGCGGAGGTGCAGAAGCCATTGGCGACCGTCGTCATCGGCGGCCTGATCTCGGCAACGCTGCTGACGCTGTTCGTGCTGCCGACGCTCTACGCCCGGTTCGGGCAGAAAGTGATCGAGAAGCCCGAGCACTACAATGAGGAGCATGAAGGGGACGACCACGGTCAGACCTTCGTGAACGACTTGGCCTGAAGGGTGAGCGGGGCGATCCGCGATCGCCCCGCTCATCTCTGGGAGATGGGGATATGCCTCGCACCATAACCAGCTCAATGCTTCACGGCGGGCCACTGCGGATCTGGTCGGCGATCACCGATCCGGATCATCGTCGGGCTTGGAGTCCGCTCGTATTCCTCGACAACCCGTGCCAGCTTGGCGAGACGGAATGTACCTTCGCGATCCAGGGCATCACCCGACCAATTCGGACGCCAGCACGGATTGATCGATTCGATAAGCCGCACGCCTTCGCTTGGTCCTGCGGCATCCCTTATCTGTTCACGCTCGAAGAGCGGTACGAGCTGGCAGGGGACGACGGTGGCACCAGGCTAACACATAGCTGCACGCTGCGCGGGGCGCTGTCTTTGCCGTTCGCGGCGATGATGTTGCGTCGCCTGCGGTCCCTGATGATCGAGGCTGACGATCGCCTCGCAACCTATCTGCGCTGGCGGGTGGGTCAGCCTGCCCGTGGGATCAATCGTCAGCGCGTCCCCTCCCGGTACAGGAGGAAGGCGCGATGACGCCGTTGAAGCGGGTTCTGCCCGCCCTCATCCTCGTTATCGGGCTGGCGGCTTGCACGGAAAGCAAGCCGCCAGCCCCGCCAACGGAGCAGCAAATCCATTCGTCCGACAGCGCCGTGGCGACCGGGGAAATGGGGCGCCATCCCTATCGCTGTTCCGACGGGGAACCGCTGTTCGTCGACTACAAGGACAACGGCCTGCAGATCGATTTGCGGCGCTCCAGCAGCGCCGTGCCCATGACGCTGACCGCGCCAGCGCAGGGCCTCCAATATGTCGGCGAGACAGCCACCGCGACCTTCAAGGGGTCGCAGCTCACCATCGTGGAAGGCGAAGGCCGCACGCGGACCTGCGAACGGGAGGGCACCCGATGAACCGTCCTGTCTTCCGACACGTCGCACTGCAACGGGAGAGAAACGATGTCTGACACGTCGATCTCGAATGTGATGGCCATTCGCGCCGAAGTGATCGCGCGAAGCCGCGCCTTGCGCGAGGCGCAGCCGACGGCACCGCCCGGCGTGACGCCGACCGCTCCAGCCTCAACCTTTGCCGACACCCTCAATGCCGTGGTGGCGAAGGTCAACGAGACCCAGGAGCAGGAGGATGTCGTCACCGAAGCATATGAACGGGGCGAAACCACCGACATTGCGACCGTCGCGCTCATCCAGAGCCGTGCATCCATTACGTTCGAGGCGACGCTGCAAGTCCGGAACAAGCTGCTGTCTGCATATCGAGACATCATGAACATGCCGATCGGATGACGATCGCGGAGATAACTAAGGCGGTATTGGTATGATTGTCGGCACAAGGCCACGATTTACGCAGATTATTGTCGAGGTTTGGAAGCCCCTCACGATCCTGTTCGTGTGGGACGTGGCGGTGACGGCATTCCACATGATGACCCCGATCAAGGAACCGCCTTTGCCGACGGCGCTGTTCGGCACTGCCATCGCGCTCTTCATGGGGTTTCGGACCAACGCCGCTTATGCACGCTGGTGGGAAGCGCGAACTCTTTGGGGCGCGCTCATCAATTCCTCGCGCAGTCTGGCCCGGATCACGCGCAGCCTGACCAAGGGGGAACCCGAGGGCAGTGAGATACGGCACCACATCATCCTGAGGCAGATCGCCTTTGCGCACTCGATGCGCTGCCAGCTTCGCCGACAGTCGCCCTATGAAGAAATTGCCCGGGTCGCCGGAACGGAGGTCGCCGATATGGCGGTCACTCGCCTGAACCCTGCCAATGCGCTCTTGGAGGACATATCGGGCATTTACGCTGACGCGCTCGCGGAAGGTCGGATCACCGAGATCCAGCAGGCAACTGTGGAGCGCGTCCTGATCGACATCGCCAATGCGCAGGGCGGCATGGAGCGGATCAAGAACACGCCGCTGCCCAATGGCTTTCGGTTCTTCCCGAACCTCTTCACGCGTGTGTTCTGCGTGCTGCTCCCGATCGCGCTGGTCGAATCCCTGGGCCTTGCCACGCCGATCGGATCGACGCTGATCGGACTCGTCTTCCTCGCGGTGCTGAGCATCGGCGAGGATCTGACCGATCCGTTCGCCAATAGCGTCCACGATGTCCCGCTCACGGCCATGTGCCGCACGATCGAGATCGACCTTCTCCAAACCGCGGGACTTCCGGCCCCCGAGCCGCTGACACCTGATCACGGGGTGCTGTGGTGATGGGCATGCGCGCCTTGCTGCATCTGCCCGGGCTCACGATCGCGCGCGTTGGCGCCGTTCTCGTCACCGGCGTGATTGTAGGGGCGTGCAACCCGGCTCCGAGCGAACCTGTCGAACCGGCTCATGACAAGCGTGTGACGCCAAGGCTGATCGCGCAGCGCATCATGTATTGCGACGACGGCACCCGCGCCGATGTCGACTTCATCGACGACGGCCTGAAGATGGCCGTCACCTGGCTGCCGAAGGGCAGGACCGAGATCCTGCGCGCCCAGCGAACCGGTGATGAATTTCGCGGCAACCAGTCACGGGCGGTCGTGGCGGGCGGGGCGATCGCCTTCATGCGGCGCGGGAAAATCCACGTCTGTCACCGAACCCCGGAGGGATCATAGGATATGCAGGCACTGCTTTACACGCTTGCGCCTGTGCTGGCGGTCGTAATCGGCGCGATCATCGCGAGCCGCACAAAGTTAAATCCTGGCCTCGTGGCGGGGCTACAGCATCTTGCTGCCGGCGTCGTGTTCGCGGCGGCAGCGACTGAAATCCTGCCGCAGGTCAAGCATGAGGCTTCGCCCAGCGCGACGTTGATCGGCGGGGCGGCGGGCGTCGTAACGATGCTGGGTCTCAAGGCTTTCGAGGCCCGCTTCAAGGGGCCGATGGCGCTGCTCGCCGCGATCGGCATCGACATCCTGGTCGATGGCCTGGTGCTCGGCCTTGCGTTCGTCGCGGGCGAGAAGGCGGGATTTCTGCTGACGATCGCGCTGACACTCGAAGTGCTCTTCCTGGGTCTGACACTGACCAACGAGCTGGCGGAAACCTATCGCTCGCGCCTGCGCATCATCGTGATCGTCTCGGCCTTGGCGCTGCTGCTGCCGATCGGCGCGCTCGCTGCCGTTCCTGTCGCCACGCTCTCGCCGGTAATGGTCGCTGGCTTCCTGAGCTTTGGGCTGATGGCGCTGCTCTACCTCGTCACGGAAGAGCTGCTGGTTGAGGCGCACGAGAAGCCTGACACCCCGCTCATCAGCTCGATGTTCTTCGTAGGGTTCCTCGCCCTCCTGACGCTCGAGGAGATCATGGGATGAATGCGAGCAACGACAACGCGGGCACGCAGGAGCGTCGCACGCTCTGGATCGTGCTGCTGCTGAACGCAGCAATCGCAGCGGGCTTTTTCGTATCCGGCGCGTTCGCCGATTCAAGTGCGCTCATCGCCAACGGCGTCGACAATCTGTCCGACACCGCCGTTTACGCTCTCAGCCTCGTCGCGCTGACCCACGGTAAGACGTGGAAGACGCGCGCCGCGATCGCATCGGGGGTAATGCTGCTGATCTTTGCGGGCGGCATCCTGATCGATGTCGGGCGACGCTATGTGCAGGGGAGCGAGCCGATCGGACCGACCATGATGGTCATGTCGGCGATCGCCGGCGTCGTAAACTACCTCTGCCTGCGGCTGCTCCAGCGGCTCAAGGATCCGGACGTTAACCTACGGGCCGCCACCACCTTCAGCTTCAATGACTTCATTTCCAATGGCGGCATCCTGATCGCGGGCGTGCTGGTGCTGTGGCTGGGCACCAACTGGCCGGACCTTCTGGTCGGCTTCGCTACCGCCATCATCGCCATCAAGGGCGGTGTCGAAATCCTGCGCGACGCGCGCGCCGAAACCAAGAAAAGCGAAAGGAGGTCGTCATGAACGACAAGCTCGAACTCGATATTCCAGTATTGTTGCCGGACCTTCCTGACGCGGCCGACGCTTGCCTGGACCGTCTCGTATCAACCCTGTCAAAGCGCGAAGGCGTCGAGCGGGCGCATGTGATCTGCCTCGACGGCGACACGCCGGCGGCCCTGTGCATCCATTTCGACGCTGCCAAGCTGCCGCTGCCGCGCTTGCGCGAGATGGTGCGCGCCGCGGGCGCCGAAATCACCGAACGCTACGGCCATGCGATCTGGCAGGTGACGGGGATCAGCCACGAGCGTCGGGCGCGCACCGTCAGTGACGCGCTATGCGCGCTGCCGGGCGTGGTGCAGGCGAGTGCCAGTACCAGTGGGTCTGTCCGGGTTGAATATGACCGCCGCGAGACCACCGAAGAGGAGGTGCGTTCGGCGCTTCGCAAGTTGAAGGTCCGGGTGGGCAAGCGGGTCGCCGCCGACGACCATGCCGGCCATGACCATGGTCCCGGTGGGCACGGGGCGGGCGAGGAGAAACACGGTCCTGGCGACGGTCACGACCATAGCCATGCCGATTTTCTTGGTCCCAACACCGAGTTGATCTTTGCGCTCGCTTGCGGCGCGCTGCTGGGAATTGGCTACGCGATCGAGAAGCTGGCCACCGGTGCACCGGACTGGCTGCCGACCGCCTGCTACATCGCAGCCTATTTCTTCGGCGGGTTCTTCACGCTGCGCGAGGCAATCGACAATCTTCGGCTGAAGAAGTTCGAGATCGACACGCTGATGTTGGTTGCTGCCGCCGGCGCCGCTGCGCTGGGCGCATGGGCCGAAGGCGCGCTGCTGCTGTTCCTGTTCAGCCTTGGCCATGCGCTTGAGCATTACGCGATGGGACGCGCCAAGAAGGCGATCGAGGCGCTGGCGAAGCTCGCGCCCGAAACCGCGACCGTGCGACGTGACGGGCAGACCAGCGAAATCCCGGTCGAGGAGATGGTTGTCGGGGATATTGCTATCGTCCGACCAAACGAACGCCTTCCCGCCGATGGTTTCGTCATCACGGGCACGAGCGCGATCAACCAAGCCCCGGTGACCGGCGAGAGCATCCCGGTCGACAAGGTGCCGGTCGCGGACGCGGCAGCCGCCCGCGCCAAGCCCGATGCGGTCGAGGCGGAGAGCCGCGTCTTTGCCGGCACGATCAATGGCGGCGGCGCGATCGAGATCGAGGTGACGCGCCGATCCAACGAGTCCGCGCTCGCCAAGGTGGTGAAGATGGTGAGCGAGGCGGAGACGCAGAAGTCGCCGACGCAGCGCTTCACCGATCGGTTCGAGCGCATCTTCGTGCCCGCCGTCCTGATCCTGTCGGTGCTGCTGCTGTTCGCCTGGGTGGTCATCGACGAGCCGTTCCGCGACAGCTTCTATCGCGCGATGGCGGTACTGGTCGCAGCGAGCCCTTGCGCGCTCGCGATCGCGACGCCGAGCGCGGTCCTGTCCGGCGTCGCGCGCGCGGCACGTGGCGGTGTGCTGGTGAAGGGCGGTGCGCCGCTCGAAAACCTCGGCTCGTTGAAGGCGATCGCCTTCGACAAGACCGGCACGCTGACCGAAGGGCGCCCGCGCATCACCGATGTCGTGCCCGTCGACGGCACCGACGAAGGCGAGCTGCTGTCGCTGGCCGTCGCTGTCGAGGCGCTGAGCGATCACCCGCTGGCCCAAGCGATCGTCAACGACGGCCGCGAACGCCTGAATGGGCGCCCGTTGCCCACCGCTGGCGACCTCAAGAGCCTGACCGGTCGTGGCGTCACCGCGAGCGTGGATGGCGAGACGGTGTGGATCGGCAAGGCCGAGATGTTTGGGGGCGAGGGCATACCGGCGCTGGGGCAGGGGGCGCAGGACGCGATCGCGAAGCTGCGCGAGAACGGCCGCACGACGATGGTCGTCCGCAAGGGAGACCGCGACCTAGGCGCGATCGGCCTGATGGACACGCCCCGCGAAGCGGCCAAGACCGCGCTGCGCCGGCTGCACGAGATGGGTGTGTCGCGGATGATAATGATCTCCGGCGATCACCAGAAGGTCGCCGAAGCGATCGCCAACGATGTCGGAATCGATGAGGCGTGGGGCGACCTCATGCCCGAAGACAAGGTGGCCGCAATCAAGAAGCTTGCCGGCGAGGACAAGGTCGCGATGGTCGGCGACGGCGTGAACGACGCGCCCGCGATGGCGAGCGCCACGGTCGGCATCGCAATGGGCGCGGCGGGGTCGGACGTAGCGCTCGAGACGGCCGACGTAGCGCTGATGGCCGACGACCTGGCGCACTTGCCGTTCGCGGTCGGCCTGAGCCGTCATACGCGCGGCATCATCCGTCAGAACGTGTTCGTCAGCCTGGGCGTCGTCGCCTTCCTCGTGCCTGCCACCATCCTCGGCCTCGGCATCGGGCCAGCGGTGGCGGTCCATGAGGGATCGACACTGCTCGTCGTCATCAACGCGCTCCGGCTGCTCGCCTACCGCGACCCGGCGGGGAACGCGGCATGAAGTGGCTGGTCGCTTTCGACCTCGACGGCACGCTCGCGGAGAGCAAACGCCCGTTATCGGAGGATATGGCCGCGATCATCGCCCGGTTGCTCGCCGTTACCGATGTGGCGGTGATCTCGGGCGGGGACTGGCCACAATTCGAAAAGCAGGTCGCGTCGCGCTTGCCTGCGGACGCAGCGCTCGACCGCCTCTGGTTGATGCCGACCACCGGCACCAAGCTCTATCGCTTCATCGATGGGGCTTGGTGCGTGGTCTATGCCGAGCTGTTCGACGATGCGGAGAAGGCGAAGATCCGCGCGGCCTTCGACCGGGCGCTGGCCGATGCCGGCCTCGCCGATGAACGCATATGGGGCGAGCGGATCGAGGATCGCGGCAGCCAGATTACCTTTTCGGGGCTGGGGCAGGCGGCGCCGCTGAAGGAAAAGGAGGGATGGGACCGGGATCGGAAAAAACGCACTGCATTGCAGGCGACCTTGCGCGCAGTGCTGCCGGGCCTCTCGATCAATCTTGGCGGTACGACATCGATCGACGTGACGAGGGCAGGGGTCGACAAAGGCTACGGCCTGAAGCGCCTGAGCGCCGAAAGCGGCGTGCCGCTCGACGGCATGTTGTTCATCGGCGATGCGATCTTCCCCGGTGGAAATGACTATCCCGCCGTCGAGATCGGCCTCGACACGGTCAGGGTGCGCGACGTTGCGGAAACCGCCGCCGTCGTGGCCGCCATCATCGCATGTCTGCACCGGTAGGTTCGCAGATGTTCACGATCCTCGCCTTAATCACGAGCGCCTTCAAGGCGCTCGGCCCAACATTCGTTTTTAACCTCCGATTTGGAGCGATCGCGTAGAACAGGCAGGCCGGCATGTTTCAAAGCTCATGGTGGGAGATAACCACCCATATCATCAGTCTCGCCGTCGCCTACGCGCTTGCCCTTCCGGTTGGCTGGGATCGCGAGAAGGACGCCCGTAGCGCAGGCATCCGCACATTCCCGTTGGTTGCCATCGCCAGTTGCGGCTTCGTGCTGGTAGGCATCGCGATCCTCGGCCGCACGTCCCCGGCGCAGGCCAGGTTGCTCGAAGGTCTGATTACAGGCGTCGGTTTCATTGGGGGCGGCGCGATCCTGAAGAAGGGTAGCAAAGCCTCGGGTACGGCAACAGCGGCCAGCCTGTGGGCGACTGGCGCGCTCGGGGCGGCCGTCGGCTACGGCCTATACGATATCGCCTTCATCCTGAGCTGCACCACCTTCCTGACCCTGCGCTGTTCTCGTCCGCTCAAGCGCGCTACCAATGGCGACGCCTGTACTCCGGCAAGTCCATGACGACCTCTCAGGCGAGCCGATGGACACATCCAGTGCAAGCCCTCACCCGACGTTGGGCGCCGGCGCGGACTATCCCGGCGCGGGACCGCCAACACCGCTTGCTGCGCTGGGCGACGCTGTTGGAGCGCAATCCTCACCAGATCATCGGCCTGCTGCCTCCCTCTTGGGCAGGCGGTGACGCGCGCGGCCCGATGATCGATCGGCCGAGCGCGATCGATGTCGCATGGGACGATGTGGTGCTGCGTGTGATGGGGCTGGCGGGTCGATCGCGCCGTGAAGCCAAAGCATTCTTCGGGCTGTCGGACGCGGAATTGGATCGAATTGTCGCTGGGTCGTGGCGGTGTCCGATCCGCCCCGCTTGGCAGGTCGCCGCGCGGATCAGGAACGTCGAGTGCCCGCGACTGGAAAACGCGATCGTAGGATCGGTCCTCGCCCTCATCCTCGTGTTCTGCGCCATCTTCTATTGGATCATCTGACGAGGCTGTCTTGTGTTCGACATCATAACATCGATCCTATCGGCACTCGGCGGCTTTGGCGTCTTCCTGCTGATGCTGGCCGAGAACGTCTTTCCGCCGATTCCATCGGAAGTGATCCTGCCCCTTGCGGGCTACACGGCCGCGCAGGGGCGCGGCTCGCTGTGGGTGGTCGTTATCGCTGGCACCCTCGGATCGGCCGCAGGAGCGATCCTATGGTACTATGTCGGGCGCTGGATCGGCATCGATCGGTTGAAGCGCTTTGCTTCTCGCCACGGTCGATGGCTGACGTTGACGGCGGACGAGATCGATCATGTCGATCGCTGGTTCGACCGCTATGGCCGTTGGGCGGTTCTGTTCGGACGAATGGTCCCGGGAGTCCGGACGTTGATTTCGGTGCCAGCAGGGGTCAGCGGAATGCCCCTCGGTCCGTTCCTGCTTTCCACGCTTGCCGGCTCGGCAATATGGACCGTGATCCTCGTGCTAGCCGGCTACGAGCTGGGCGAACGCTATAATCAGGTGGCGAGCGTCATCGAACCGGTCAGCAACGCCGTGCTCTTGCTGGCCGTCATTTGGTATCTCTGGCGGGTCGCGACCTTCGGGCGATCCGGGGATCGCCATTGATGAATGTCAATGGCTCGTCTCCCGTTTTTCCCGCCGGACTTTGGCTTACGGCAGCTTCGATGCTGGTCTTCGTCACGCGCTACGCCAGTGCCCTTGGCCTGGTCCCGCGAGGAACCACGTTCATTCTCATCAAGTGGATCGGGAGGCTTTACCGCATCGGGTTTCGCGCATGGCGTCGCAACGGGGGGAAGTGGCGCTGGGCCGCATCATCAAGATCCACCGCCACAAGGTAAGCGAAGCATCCTATGTACTATCTTGCAGTCAAGGCCATCGTCTCGGGCATACTAATCGCGGCAGCGTCGGAAGTGGCGAAGCGCTATCCCGGGTTCGGAGCGCTGATTGCGTCGCTACCGGTCGTCTCGGTCCTTGGCATGATATGGCTGTGGCACGACCGGCCTGATGCGATGAACATGGCGGCCCATGCGCAGGCGACCTTCTGGTTCGTACTCCCCTCGCTGCCGCTATTCCTACTGATACCAGTCCTTTTGCGTCACGGAATTGGCTTTTGGCCAGCCTTGGCCGCCGGATGCTGCCTGACCGTCCTGCTCTATATCGCGATGGTTCTCGCACTCCGGCGCTTTGGCATCGCTTTGTGATTTCCATGAACAACGAGCGGGTGAACAGAATGACAAACCTCAAGGAACGCGCGCTCATTGCCGCTGTCGCGACCATCGCTCTGACTGGATGCGGACTGATTAAACCACGGGATGCTGGCTATTTCCGTTTCCACGCGGAAGAGGCGAGGCTGGTTGTCACCCGCTGCGAGCGGGGCCAGGAAACCGGCAGCGACTGCGAGGCCGCGGCCCAGGCCGTGGCCGAGCTCGATGCGGCTGCGCGCCGGCAACCTCCGGCCAGAGCCGGACGCCAGCGCGGACATGATGCTACACTGGAGAAGGAACGTGATGATCGGAATTAACGGCACGCTCGCGCTGATGGTCGCAACGGCCGCTGGACTGACGCCACCTGCTGCGAGCGCACAGCACGCTCAACACGGTACGAGCGTGACCCGGGGAGCTGATGCGGGAAAGCGGGCCGACACGCCCGCAACCAGAGCCTACCGGGCCGCGAACGCCAAGATGCATGGCGCTATGGACGTGGCCTTCACTGGTGATGCCGACGCCGACTTCATGCGCGCGATGATCCCCCATCATGAAGGCGCGATCGCGATGGCCGAGATAGAATTGAGGTACGGGCGCGATCCCGCTGTTCGCCGGCTTGCAGCCGAAGTAGTGGCGACGCAGCGGCGCGAGATCGCCGAGATGCGGGCGTGGCTTGCCCGGCGCGAAACCCGCAAGTAGCGGCCCGAAGCCTTACCGCCGTCAATGATGGCGGCGGTAATGCCTCGGACGGGAATGACGATCATAGTGCCGATCGCGCACGTAGTGGCGAGACTGGTATCGCGGAGAGTCGGCATAATAGCCGCCACCATAATAGGGCTGCGCATAGCCATAGCCGTGATTTGACACGACCACACGTCCATGTCCGCCGTAGCTACCATGACCTGTGGAATGACGGCCACCATGGTGCTGCGCCATCGCAGTACCAGGGACCAACGAAGCCAGCAGCCCCGCTGCAATCCAAAATGTCTTACGCATGTCTACTCTCCTACCATCGGACGATAGGATCGAACGACGGCGTATTTGATATTAGGGCTTCTACTTGAACCGACACTGAACTTGATGCCGGTCAACGATACCAGAACGTGCGCATGTAGACTCAAATCTGGGCCTTTGTGGTGCCGACAGTCGAACCTTGTGCCTTTGAGCCTCTCAATCGCATGGACAACGCTGTGATGGCTGGCAGGACAAGAAGGGTCAGGATTGTCGATGTTATAAGCCCCCCGATGACGACCGTTGCGAGTGGGCGTTGCACTTCTGCTCCTGTGCCGGTCGCAAGCGCCATCGGCACGAAGCCAAGAGACGCGACCAGCGCGGTCATCAGCACCGGACGGACGCGCTCCATTGCGCCGCCCACGATCGCATCGTCGTCGGCCGCACCGTCTTCGCGATACTTTCCGATCGCACTCATCATCACGAGGCCGTTGAGGACGGCAACGCCCGATAGGGCTATGAACCCGACCGCTGCGGTGATCGAGAAGGGGATACCGCGCAGCAGCAGCGCAAACACGCCCCCTGCGAGCGCCATCGGCACCGCCGAGAACACGATCGCCGCCGACACGAAGCTGCCGAGCGCCATGTAGAGCAGGGCATAGATCGCGATAAAGCAGATCGGCACGACGATCAGCAGGCGCAACCGAGCCGATTGCAGGCTCTCGAAGGTGCCGCCCCACTCAGTATACATGCCGGCGGGAAGCTGCATCTGGCCGATCCTCGCCTGTGCTTCGTCGACGAACCCGCCAAGATCGCGCCCGCGGACGTTGATCTGCACGACCACCATCCGCTTGCCATTCTCGCGACTAACCTGGTTCAACCCCTGCGTGTAGTTGAACCGGGCGACCTGGCTGAGCGGGATCGAGCGCGCCACCTGACCCTCGGCAGTGGGCAGCATCACCGGGATCGACCCCAGTGTCTCAAGGTCATCCCGTTGCGCATCGGGGAGGCGGACCACGACGTCGAACCGCCGGTCTCCCTCGAACAACAACCCGGCCTCGCGCCCGCCAAGCGCAGCCGAGACCGTGTTCGCCACCTCCTCAACCGACAGGCCATAACGGCCCGCCGCTTGCCGATCGATCTGCACGTCGAAGGTCGGCGCGCCGGACGTCTGTTCGGCACTCACGTCACCAGCGCCCGGGATGGTGCGCATGACGGAAGCGATGCGCCGCGCCTGTTCGCTCATCGCGTCGAGGTCATCGCCGTAGAGTTTGATCGCGACGTCGGCGCGAACGCCGGCGATCAGCTCGTTGAAGCGCATCTGGATCGGTTGCTGAATCTCTGTTCGGTTGCCGATCAGCGGTTTCATCCGCTCCTCGATGCGGCGAAGGATGTCCTCCTTGCTCTTAACCTCCGCCGGCCACTCGTCCTCTGGCTTTGGAATCACATAGGTATCCGACGCATTGGGCGGCATCGGATCGGTGCCGAGATCGGCGTTGCCGTTCTTAGAGAAGACCAGCGCCACCTCCGGCAGCGTCTTCAATGCATTCTCGATCTGAAGCTGCATCTGTGTCGACTGATCGATCGACGCCGATGGCACGCGGAAGTTGGTGACGGTTATGTCCTTCTCGTCGAGCTGCGGCATGAACTCCTCGCCGAGCAAGCCAAAGCTCAGCACTGCCGCGACGAACACGCCGACACCGCCCAGAATGAAGGGCATCGGCCGAGCTACGCCCCTGCCCAGCACGGGGGCGTAGCGTTCCTTGAACCAGCGGATCGGCTTCACTTCCGTCTCGCTGACCCGGCCCTTGACGACGATCGCGATCATCGCGGGAACGAAGGTCAGCGACAGGACGAAAGCGGAGGCGAGCGCCACCATCAACGTGATCGCCATCGGCGCGAACGTCTTGCCCTCAACGCCCTGGAAGGTGAGCAGCGGCACGAAGACGAGGAAGATGATGAGCTGACCATAAACGGTCGGCCGCACCATCTCCTTGGCCGCGAGTGTCGTTTCCTCCATCCGCTCGTCGCGGGTGAGAAGCCGGCCTTCATGCTCCTGGCGCTCGGCGAGGCGGCGAAGCGCATTCTCGACGATGATGACGGCGCCGTCGACGATCAGCCCGAAGTCGAGCGCTCCAAGGCTCATCAGGTTGCCCGATACGCCCAGCCCGTTCATGCCGGCGGCCGTCATCAGCATAGTGATCGGGATGACCGCAGCGGTGATGAGCGCGGCGCGGATGTTGCCGAGCAGCAGGAACAGCACGACGATGACGAGCAGCGCGCCTTCTGTGAGGTTCTTTTCGACCGTCGCGATCGTCGCGTTGACCAGCTTGGACCGGTTGTAGACCGGCTCGGCGAACACGTCGGGCGGCAGCGCCTTGTTGATCTGCGTCAGCTTCTCGGCGGCATCGGTCGCGACGATGCGGCTGTTGTCGCCCACCAGCATCAGCACGGTCGAGATGACCGCTTCCGATCCCATGCGACTGCCGGATCCGGTGCGGACCGCACCGCCGATCACGACCTGGCCCACGTCCTTGACGCGGATGGGAACGCCGTTCCGGGTTGCCACGACGGCTTCCTGAATGTCATCGATCGATTTGAGGCGAGCATCGGCGCGGACAAGGAAGCTCTCGCCGGCACGGCGGACGTAATTGGAGCCGGCAGAGAGATTGGCCCGCTCCATCGCGTCCGCCAACTCCGTCACCGACAGCCCATAGCTAACGAGCGCGTTCAGGTTTGGCTCGATCAGATATTGCTTCACATAGCCGCCGTTGGAATCAACCCCGGCGACGCCGCGCACGGCGCGCATCTGTGGGCGGATGATCCAATCCTGCACCGTGCGGAGATATGCCGCCTTCGCCAGCTCGGTGGTCAGGCGTTCGCCCTCGGGCGTGAGATAGCTGCCGTCCGACTGCCAGCCCGGCTTCCCATCGACCGTCTTCAAGCCCTTGCCGTCGGGGTGACGGAAGGCGACCGAATAGAAGAAAATCTCGCCGAGCCCGGTGCTGAGCGGTGCTAGGATCGGCTGCGCGTTGGAAGGCAGGCTGTCGCGCGATTGTGCGAGCCGTTCCGTCACCTGCTGGCGCGCGAAGTAAATGTCGGTGCGGTCGGTGAAGACCGCCGTTACCTGGCTGAAGCCGTTGCGCGAGATGGAGCGGGTCATCTCAAGCCCTGGGATTCCGGCCAGCGCCGTTTCCACCGGGAACGTCACCTGCTTTTCGATGTCGACCGGCCCAAGCGTCGGGGCGAATGTGCTGATCTGGACCTGTCGGTTGGTGACGTCGGGCACAGCGTCAATCGGCAGCTTGGTGATCTGCCATAAACCAAAGCCAATGACGACGAGGGTCAGGACGGCGACAAGCCATCGCATCCGGACCGAAAGGGAGAGGATGCGGCCGATCATTCCGCCGACTCCTTCTCGATCTCCGCTTTGAGGAGAAAAGCGTTGGTGGTGGCGATCTGCGTGCCGGCGGCGAGGCCGCCGGTGATCGCCACCATCCCGCCTGATCGGCTGCCGACCTGAACCGGCTGTGCGCGGAAGCCTTGGCCGGTGCGGACGAACACTACGGTATCGCTGCCAAGCGTCTGCACCGCGTCTTGCGGCACCATCACGCCACTCTTGGCGGCCCCGCCGCTGGCGAGGATACGAGCCTGCACAAGCTGGCCCGGGGCGAGTGTGCTGCCGCCAGAGGTCGGCGTGATGACGACGGTCGCGGTCCGCGATTGCGGATCGACGACGCCGGTCGACGAACGTACGCGGCCCTCGATCTTGCGGCCATCGGTGGTGGTCAACTCCACCCTGTCACCTTCTCGGACCCGGCCTGCATCGGCGGGGGGAACGCTAGCCGTGATCTGAAGCCGGCGCGGGTCGGCGACGCGGAACAGCTCGGTTTCAGCCGCGACGAACTGGCCGAGATTGGCACCAGCATTGGTGACGCGCCCCGAGACGGGGCTGACGACCGCAACCGATCGGCCGTCACCTGATACGCGGGCAGCGCCTGCGGCGGCGCTAGCGCGCCGGGCATCGGCCTGGGCGACCGCCAGATTGGCTTGTGCGGCTTCATAGTCAGCGCGGGGGGTGACGCCCTGGGCAAGCAAACCGCGTTCGCGTTCGAGCTGGCGAGCGGCGAGAGTGACGCGCGCGGACGCGGCCGAGCGATCGGCTGCGATCTGCGAAGCATCGCGGCTCTCGACCAGAGCGAGCGTCTGGCCGGCTCGCACAAGATCGCCGATGCGGACCATGATACGGCTGACCGTGCCCGGTGCGCGCGCGGTCAGCACCGCCTCGGCGTCGGGCGTCGCCTCGACCGTAGCGGAGGCAAGGATCGCGGCGTCCAGCTCGCCGGAGGCCGCCGGGGCTACAGTGATCTGCGATGCCGAAAGTGCCTGCTGCGTCATCGCGACCGTGTTCGACGGCTTGGCTGGCGCTGCGGCCTCCGTAGGAGCAGGGGCAGGGGCGGGCGATTGGGTGAGGCGCGCAGCGCCGAATCCAAGCGCGGCGGCAGCGACCAGGCCAATGGCGGCGCCGGTGTAGAGGCGAGTTTTATCGGTCATTGCACCGCTTCTCCGGTGATGGTGAGGCCCTGCAGACGGGCGAGATTGGCGCGGGCGTCGAGGCGCGCTGCGGCGGCATCGAGGATGAGGCCGCGGGCGACTCCGAGATTTTGACGTGCGGCGAGCAGTTCGATCAGCGGGCTTTTACCTGCCTCGTAAGCGATGCGGGCGAGGCGGTAGCCTTCTTCGGCGGTTGTCAAAGTCCGCTGCGCGGCAGCGGCACGAGCGTCGGCTGCCTCGACCAGCGCTAGACCAGCGCGTGTCCCGGCCTCGGCTTCGAGCCGGGCCGCGGCGGCGCGCGCTTCTGCTCCTTGCAGCTCAGCGCGTGCCGCCGCGATGTTGCCCTGGTTGCGATCGAAGAAGGGGAGCGGGACCGATATGCCGGCGACTAGGGCAGGGCCGCTCGCGACGCGGAGTTGACGCACTCCAAGCTGCGCAGTGACGTTCGGAATGGCGAGGCGCTGTTGCACCGTCACCGCCCGCGCAGCGGCGTCTTGTTCGGCTTCCGCGACCCGCACCGTCGTCGCCTGCATCGCGTCAATGGGACCGAAAGCCGGCTTGGCATCGAGCCGATCGAGGAGTGACTCCGAAAGACCGGTGAAGGGGGTGGTCATACCGGCGAGCGCCGAAAGACGTGCCAGCGCGACCGTCTTGAAAGCGCGCGCGTTTTCGAGGTCGGCCTGAAGCGTGTTCAGTTCGGTTTCGGCCTGCACTTGCCGGAGACGGGCTTCCTTGCCGGCGCCGACCAAAGCGCGGGCAACCCTCAAGACATCGGTCGCCTGTTTAACCTCTTCTTCGGCGATGGTGATGCGACGATCGGCGATTTCGGCACCAGCATAAGCGCGCGCCAGCTCAGTCGCAAAGACGAGACGGCCGTCACGATCGCGCGCCTTTGCCGCAACGATCCCGGCTTCACCGGCGGCGATCCGAGCGGATCGCTTGCCGCCCAGTTCGACAGGCTGATCGACCTGGAAAGTCGTCTGTTGTTGATTGCGCGCATTGCGATCGTGGTCGCCCACGAAATTCTCTGCATAGACATTGATCGAGGGGTTCGGTCGGGCGCGCGCTTGTAATGCCAAGCCGCGTGCTCGGGCGACGTCTGCTTCTAGCGCCAGGACGCGCGGCACATCACGCGTCTGATTTAGAAGCTGTGCAAAGGGGGGTGCGGTCTGCGACCACGCCGCACCTACGGGCGATAGCGCCGCAAAGGCGCCGGTCAGCGCAACGGTGCGCGACCGGCGAAAACTGCCGTTCATAGTGCATGATCCTCTAGGGTAGTCAGTCGACGCGCGCGGCGTCGGCGAGACTCAACCGCGAGGCGGACGCAGAAGCTTAGATGGGTCGATCCCGCTGGGGAGCGATGGAGTTAATATCGACCACACGCGAGCGGCGACGATGGCCGCAACCGGCGCAGCCCTCGCGCCATCGAAAGCAACCCAGTGGCCTGCGGCGTGGGCAAGAAGGTGAGCTGGCCCGTCGCCGTCGGCCTGCTTTGCCGGAGCCTGATCGTCATGATCGATCATAACCGCATGGTCGTGATCGTCATCAGAATGGGTATCGACCATGGCGACTTGAACCGGGCCGTGATCGTGAACCATGGCGCTATGCCATCCCGATACTGCGACAAGCCCGAGGACAGCGGCCAGCGCCAACACGACTCCTAGGATCGCAACAGAGGAACGCTGCACCGCCATCATTTGCAGCGTAAGCCGACGCAAAAAACGGGGCAAGGAAATCACTTGCCGGTCAATTCGAGCGTTCACGCTATTTCAGCCTGCTCGACATTATACCAGCGCCTTGGCGGCGAGACACGACATCAGGACGTGCCCCCCTTTGCGGAACGGTCGGTCAGCTTTGCCAAGCGGTGTGGCAGGTCGCTCATGACGCGGCGTGCATCACCAGGTCGCAGGTTACGCCAACGCCGGACCTCGTCGCGCGTGCGGCCACACCCCCGGCACCATCCGGTGCGGGCATCGAAACCACATAGATCGACGCAAGGCGATCGCATCAGATCGCGCCGATCCGACTGAGGCCTTGCAAGCCGGAATAGGCCATGTAGCCCGCGATCACGAGCATCAGGCCCGCCGACGCATAAGGCGCCTTGCGCGCGAAGTCGCCGAACCCTGACCAGCGCTTGCGGATGTGCGTGACGCTGAGCGATGCGATGACGCCGGCGCTGACCATCGTCACGGCAAGGCCGACGCTGAACGCGCTCACCAGCACGACACCGAGCGCGAGACGCTTGAGCTGGAGGCAGAGCAGGAGGACGGTGACGGCTGCGGGGCAGGGGATCAGCCCGCCCGTCAGGCCGAACAGCGCGATCTGGCCGGTCGTTACCTGACGATCGGCGAACCGGCGGCTGATATCGGCGGCGTGGGCGCGCTCATGCGCGTTCATGTAGGCATCGTCGCCCGTGACCTTCAGTCCATCATGCCCGTGGCCGTGATCGTGCCCGTGTTCGGCGAATGTGAGGTCGTAGTCATGGCTGTGGCCGCCGTGGCCCAGCGAGACGCGCGCGTTGAAGGCGTGCGGTTCCGGGATCTCCTCGACGCTTTCGATGTAATCGCCCCGATCGACGAAGCGGAATGTCTGCGAACGGCCTTCGCCGCGATCCGTTGTGAGGATAACATCCGCCGCTTTCCAGCCACCCTTGGCAAAGCTCGCCCGCCAGCGCGGCGGCACGCCATCCTCGAAAATCTCCAGACGCATCATGCCGTGGCCGGTGTCGATCGTGCGGATCTCGTCCTCGCCGTGATGGTGGTGGTGATCGTGCGCGGCTTCGGCCTTCTGATCGGCACGCGTGCGCCAAATCATCCATAGACCGATGCCAAGAACGATGACGGCCGAGCCGAGCAGGAGGTAAGGCTCGGTCGTTTCGGTGTTGATGCCGCGCCCGAGATATTGCCCGCCAAGCGCGATGCCCCACACGATCGCGGTGTGCGAAAGCGCCGCGCACAGGCCGAGCAGGACGGCTTGGCCAACAGTGCCACGCACTGCGATAATAAACGCAGCCATCATGGTCTTGGAATGGCCGGGCTCCAGCCCGTGCAGCGCACCGAGCAGCAGCGCGGTCGGGATGAACAGCCAGAGATTGGAGCTGCCCTGTTGAACGAGTTCGGCGAAAGAGGTCATGGTGCGTCCCGGCAAGCCCGGCGGTCGCGACCGATCGGACGTGAAGTTCGGGCAGGTCCATATCCCCCCATGGGGATAGAGTCTATCCCCCCGGGGGGTTGCTCGACAAAGTTCGTCCGTTTGTCTTATAGGGTGACATGGCCCATTACGATCATTCCAATCATCCCGCGATCATCAAGCGGCTCAACCGTGCGACCGGGCACCTGAAAAGCATCGTCGGGATGATCGAAGAGCAACGGCCGTGCGTCGATATCGCGCAGCAGCTTCAGGCGGTGGAGAACGCGATCGCCAGCGCCAAGCGCGCGCTCATCAACGATCATATCGATCACTGCTTGGTTCACGCCGAAGAGGGCGAGGGGACAAAGGTGGCGGTGGAGCAGTTCCGGGCGATATCCAAATACTGGTGATCGCCTAATCGGACAGGGTTGATCGGATTCGGCTTGTACATATGCCCCCCAGGGGATACGGGCGTCTCACTCTTGGGGAGTAGCTACCCGCTGTTGCGGGGCCATCGTCAACATCCTTGAACCTTCCGGTTCGTGGCGATGGCAGCAGATTTTGATCTGCCCGGCGAGACCAACGATGCGCTACCTCTCTCGTGGCCGGAGGTGGATTGCGTCGTTCGGTTGACGGCCCTTGGACGTATATCAATGACGGGTTTGCTAACGCTCGGCGCTCTTGGCGCCAGCTTGTCGGTCGACGCCTTCGCTGCGGCGGTGGGGAAGGGTGCGACCAATCAGCGCAATCGTTGGCGCGATGCCTTACGTGTCGGCGCCGTGTTCGGCTTCTTCGAGGCGATCACGCCGGCGATTGGCTGGGCGATCGGCCTGGCGCTGAGCACTTGGATCGCGGCAGTCGATCATTGGATAGCCTTCTTCCTGCTTTTCGGCGTCGGCGGGCATATGATCCATGCAGCGACGAAAAGCGACGTGGACGCGGGTCAGCGCGCTCAGACCGGCGTGTGGCGACTGGTCGTTACCGCGCTCGCCACCAGCATCGATGCAACGGCGGTGGGTGTCAGTCTCGCGGTCATGCAGGTCAATATCCTGACCGCGTGCCTCATCATTGGCGGGATCACCACGGTCGTCGCCACGATCGGCGTCATGCTCGGCAAGCACGCGGGACGGTATATCGGCCGCTATGCAGAGATGCTGGGCGGGCTGACGCTCATCCTCATCGGCGGCACGATCCTCTACCAGCACCTCACCGCCTGACCTCAAACCAGCGCGCCGCTTGCTCGCTTGGCGGGGAAGCGGCGCGCGATTTCGCAGCTAGTCCGCGATAAAGCTGCCGCGTCCTCCCCGGAACGCGCCGACGACATTGCCACGATCCCAATGGCCGGACAGGATGCCGCGCCGGGGGATGCTTCCGACCGGCTTGCGGCGCGCGGCGAGTAGCCGCGCGCGGCGTGTATCGCGATCGATGGGCAAGCCCGTCATGATGTCGATGGCGGTGCGCAGCGGGGTCATGCGGGCCGCCACTGCTCGACCAGCGCCGCCATCGCGTCGCGGTAGCCCCAAGCATCGGGATAGACGGACGGCTCGGCCGCCAGATGCGCCATGACGATGAGCATGTCTTCCGAGATGCCGGGATCGCAATTGCAGAGGTGAAGGACCGGAAAATGGCCCCATGCACTGCCGTCCCACCATGCCAACAGGAAGTCGGCCGCACGCGAGGCTTGGCCGGTATCGGACCCGGCGACGACGATCAGGCGGGCAATGGCCTCGCCAACGTCCTCGAAGCTGACAGCCCGGATTGCGGGGCGGCGTTGGGGTGGGCTCATGACTATTCGCTTCTGCTCCTTCAAGCGTGGAAGGGGACGGGGACCAACAGCGCATCATCGATCGGCTCGACGTCGCGCAGCTCCACCATCACGATCTTCTCTACCCGCTCGGCGCCGGCCGGATCGAGATAAACATAGGTGTGGCCTGCAAACACCGGGCTGCACAAGCGCCAGATCACGCCTTTCCGACCGATGCGGCGTTCCGCGCGCCCGTCATAGGATGCGAAAGCGCCCGCAATCCGGACCCGCTGCGCGATCCGCAGCCAATTGGCTGCGCCGTCGATGACGACGGCCAGTTCCTCCGGCGAAAGAGCCGGTCGGCCGATGCCGAACGTCGCTTGGGGATCGCGCGCGATCCGGGACAGCTTCTCCTCGACCGGTTCCGGTTTCCAGTCGCTGACTGGCCCGGGGGCGGCCTTGTACATATGCGTTACCGGCTTCCCGCCGAACAGGTCGGGTTGTACGCCGACAAGGCGGCGGTGGAACATCGCCTTGTGATAGTCGCGCCGCCATTGCGCTTCGGGGGTCAGCGGCTTCGCATTTGGGCCATCGCGCATGATCGCGACCAGCTCGTTAAACTCCTCCTCGCTCACCGTGGCGACGCTCGGGTCAAAGACAATGCGCGCCGCCACGCCCCGGCCCCCGTCGGGGCCGGGATCGTCGGCGGCGGTCACGCCGCCGCCTCCAGTTCGGGCGCTGTCTCGACCGCCATGCGGCTCAACAGCCAGTCGGACGCGTCCTGCGCGAGCCGTGCGGCGGTGAAGATGCACTTCTTGTCGTTGCGGAGCGCTTGAAGCCAGTTCGCCAGATAGGCGGCGTGGTCCTCGCGATCGTGGAGCTTGATGCCGATGGTGGCGCTGACGAACGCGGCCCCAAGCTCGGCGACCAGTTCCTCGCGAGCATAGTCCTCGCGCTTCGTGGAAATGAGGGAGGGGCGGGCAAGGCGGTCAACGTGCCCCGTCGCATGGCAAAGCTCGTGCGCTAGGGTCGAATAATAGTCGTCGCTGGTGTGGAAGTCGGCAAACTGCGGCATGACGACATGATCGCCGCTCGGCTGATAATAGGGCTGGGAACCGAAGTGCTTGAGGGTGACGGGCACGCGGGCAAAGAGCGTGTCCAGTTCGGCGTCGCGCTGGTCGGGATTGGTCGCGGTGATGACGGGCAAGGGGGCAGGATATTTCGCCTCGATGCCGTCGATCTGCTCGGCATTGAAGACGGTGTAGCGCTTGAGGAACGCCACCTGACGCTTGCCATCCTCGCCTCGCTCTGCGCCCTCCTGTGCCTTGCTGTCGGCGTTCACCTCGATCTTGTTGGCATAGACGACGGTTGAGCCCTTCTCGCCCTTGCGGACGCAGCCGCCGAGCGCGAGCGCCTGCTTGAAGGTCAGCCAATGCGGGGAAGCATAGCCCTTCGTCATGGCGGCAACCCAAAGGGTCAGGACGTTGATGCCGCGATAGGGAACCCCCGTCGAGCGCAGCGGGATGGTGGGTGCGGTGCTGCCGTTCCACGATTTCGACCAAGGCCGGGTGCCCGCCTCGATCATGGCGATCATCTGATCGGTGATTTCCTGATAGATGTCGGCCCGGTTGTCGGTGATCCGTCCCATGATTGTCTTCCTTTCCTCTGAGGCTGAAAGCCGGTCGCAACAGCAACCGGCTCTGCCTTTCCGGCGAGGAACGGGATGGGGAGGGAGGGCGAGAATCTACCGCTGGCGCGGGCGAGCCGCCCTAGCGTGGCCGACGCCCTGCAGGGCGTCGAGTGCCACGCTTGGCGGATTACACGGGCGGTCGATTGTCGTTCGGGAACGAAAGGGCAGCCGCCCTTGGTGTTCCCCGGCGCTGGATGGCCTCCGGGGGAGGGCAGCGGCGCGAACGGGCTTACGCCGCGCCCTAGGCGCTTCGATCAGGTGTGCCACGTGGCACACCTTTCACGCGAGGATCGTCACCCAATAGGGCCGAGACGGCGGTACGGCGGCTTGGTCGGCGCAGAGAGCGAAAGGAGCGGTGCTTGCAGGGTCGCACCCGGCTTCACGCTGATCCTAGACGTTAGCGTTCTGTAGCAACCCTGTTGAATAGAGCGCCATCTATAAGCTGGATCTCTGCCGTTTTGAGGGGCCGCACACCCTCTTTGGTGAGAACCCATGTCATGTCGTTGGATTGCCCCAGCGTGATACCTGACACCTGCTTTCCTTCGAGATGGTAAATCCACACCTCCCCTCGGGTGATGTTACCTATGCGGTCTTTCGCTCGGATCGTACCTGCAACATGGCCAGCGGCGACCACAATGAGGATGACAATGGTCCCGCACCCCACCCGAGCCATAAACAATGTCAGAGGATCAAAAAACGGCGGCCTATGCGATGCAGCCCTGGCGCGGTCGAAGAGCTTGCCGGCAATCAAAGTAAGCGCCGTCACGATCAGCAGCGGCAGGATCGCTGTAAGCCACGCGCCGGTTGTGGTGATAATGGCACCGAGGCCCTCCACCGCAACTGCAATGTTCGAACCGCCAAGATTGGTCGGATCGATGGCAAAACGGCCGAAATAGGCCTGTCTGTAGGTCCACCCGGCAAAATAGATGGCCGCTAATATGGTGGCGATCACGAAGGCGGAGTCAAACGCCTTGGTGACGAGTTCACGCGGTGAGGAAGATGTTCCAGGGCCTGCGGGCATTTGTCCTCCTTACGGGAATGGCTTTGCGAAGCGGCGTATAGATCCCACGTACACGGGTGGCTGGATCGTCGAGCTGACGAACGCGGCCCCAGCTCGGGAACCAGTTCCTTGCTGGCGTAGCTGTGCCACGTGGCACACCCCTCTTCATCGCTGGAACGATGCGTCCGACCCGGCCGAGTGATATGCCGGCGGATTGACCCGCCGGAGTCAGGCCGGCGTGTCGTCGTTGCCCGGTGCAGGCTGTGCGAGACCTGTATCGACGACGGCGGGTAGGGCTTCCACCGTTTCGACCTCGGTAGCGGCCGTTTGCAGGCGGATCGAGCTTCGCACCGATGCCGCGTCGAGCCGGTCCTGAAAGTAGGTCTGCGACCAAGCCATGTCAGCCCATTCGTCGGGGCGCGCCTGATAGGCGCCGACGCGGCCGACCAGACCACATAGCCAGTCGGCGCACTGGCATGTCTGGTAGCGTTCGCTCTCGACTTGGAAGGGCGGCTCGATGATGCGACGCCGGGGGGAGGGGCCACCATACATGGCTTGGCTCGCGCGAGTCAGGATGGCGTCGCGATCCTGATGCTCGTCCATGACGATGACCATATCGGCGTCGTTCTGATCGGCATATTGGTTGAGGCGCTTCATCGCCTCGCCCAGGACCGTGAGGTAAAGCGCCTGCGCCTTAAACTCCGCGACGGGGCGGTTCTTCTCGAGGCCAACGTAGAAGACATGCCCGCCGCTTGCGCGGATCTTGTTGAGGATGCGATTGGCCGCCGTGCGAACCTGCCGGTATTTCTCGACGTTCATGCTGGTGAAGAGGGCCGAGCCCTTCTTCTCCCATGTCGCGGGATGCTGGCCGCTTTGCCCGATCTCCCAAGCCAGCATGTTGCATTTGAGCTGGTAGAACCAGGTCGAGAATTGCCGCACGGATGAGTAGGGGAGGATCATGCCCCCGAGCCCGAAAACGGGACTGTCATTGTAGGCGGGATCGTCGCGCGCGACATACGGGCCGATGTGGCCAAACTCGTCGAGATAAGCGAAATACAGCATGCAGGTCCCCAGAATCGCGAAAGCCCACGCTAAGCGTGGGCCTCGGAATTGGGGCAGCCCGTGAGCCGCGTCCGTCAACAGATATGAGCGATGAGCCTGGTGTTGTCAAGAACGGACGCTGATTACTCCCCTGAGCGAAAGGCGTCCTCAATGATGGGCAGGTATCGCTCCACCTGCTCCTTGTCGCTCTCCTGCTCATCGGCGGGAAGATCGGCATAGTCGGTCGCAATCTGCTTTTCCCAGCGTTCGACAAGATCGGCGGGGATCAGCAACGAGCCGTCCTCCTGTTTGGTCGCCTTGCCGTGCATGTAGCGCTGCCAATGCGACCAGCGCTCATGTTCGATCGCGGCGAGGCGTTCGACCAAGGTCTTACGGGCGTCAGCGGCGAGAGGCTTTGCCATGTTAGATCAGCCCGCTTTCCACCAGACTTCGATAATGCTCGCCCAATACAGTCAGCTCGCAGGCTTTGCTGCCCATCGCTGCGTGCCACATATGCGGTGCATCGACGGGGCGCACGAGGTTGACCCTCACATACCGTTGGAGCACCGCGAATATCGCGGTTTTCTCCGGGTCCGGCGGTGGAATGGAGGGGTCGTTCTTCTGCTCCTCCGACCGCTCGGGCTCAAATGCCGGATCGAGAGGGAATTGGTAAGTGGCGGTCGGAAAATGCTTCGCCAGCGCCTGAAGATCGGTCAGCGCGATCGGGGGTGCCGCCTTGCGCAGCGACACGAAGGTTTTGACATTCGTCTTGAACACCGGGCGCTGCTTCCACGGCCCAAGCGACTGGTCGATATGAGCATAGACGCTGCCCGGCGTGACGTCGCCCAGCAGGTTGGCGGCGGCGCCGCCGAGCGCGTCGACGAACAGGCTGGTGAACACGCCGGCACCGCCCCCTTCGACCTCCATCGCATATTGCTCGGCGGTGGACGCTGTGAGGATGGTCATGCCGTCGCGGATTTCCGCAGCGGGATGGGTGGGACGTTCCCCGGCAGCGCCACTATGGCAGCTATCGAGGATGATGATCTTGTTCTTCGCCCCGGAATTGGCAGCGAGCGTCATGATGTCTGAAAGCGGCAGGCCATCGTCGCCGCTGCGGCTGTCGCTGGTGCAGAGGTAGCCGCCGGTGTCCTCGATGAAGCCATGCCCGGCGAAGTAGAACAGGGCGATGTCCGCGTCGTCGGCATAGAGTTCGCGGACAGCCGCCTTCAGCTCCTCGCGATCGACCAGATCGCCGGGACCGGTGCCGGTCAGGAGCTTAGGTGTAGCGAAGTTGACGGTGCCGTCGGCGTGGCGCTCGAGCATGGCCTTCACCGAGTGCGCGTCGTTCACGCACCCGCTGAGGTTCCCGATTTTCTCGTAATGGTCGATACCGACGATCAGGGCCTTGCGCACCGTCGCCTCCGGCTCAGAGTGAATCGATGAAGTTGGTGATGTTGGCGTCGCTCCAGGCAACGGTGCTGACGCCCGCGATCGAGGCGCGATCATCCTTATAGGCGTAGATGCCTTGGATCGGCTTGCCCTCTTCCTGGGCGCACTGGATTTCCCACTTCTGGCCCGTCGAGGCTGCCGAGTTCTTGCTGACCAGAACGATCACACCATGCGAGCGCTTGATCCGCGTGCGGACACGATCCTTCCAGTCTTTGTCGTATGGCTCCTTCACCGACATATCGATAAACTCGAATGGCTGCCGCGGATGGAGCGACTGCCCTTTGAGGAAGTCACGCTGCCGTTCATCCTCGATGGCGAACGCGATGAAGAGCACTTTCTTATCAGCCATTTCCAACATCCTCCATTATGGTTCTATTTCGATAATGAATCAGCGAACGCCCGACGACTTTAAGCATGAGCTGCAAGCTCTGGATACCGCCCATGCTCAAAACGAAGCTGCACGCGACAGCTTTGTTGCACTTGCACACACGGCGCTATTTGCCGCTTCTGTGTCATTTGTAGGAAGCGCGGTTCCGCTTGCCAAGGCGGTGTGGCCGTATGCCTTGGTTGCCGGATGGGCGATCGATGTTTTGGGGCTTCTTGCCCTGACGGTGAGCTTCGCGACGGCGCGTAAGGCGGTCGATGCGCGGCGAGCTGCCCTCTACGACGATATCCCGCCGGTAGCGGCTTGGTCCGAACGTCTCAACGGGTTCGCGCTATGGTCATTTCCCGCCGCTCTTCTATGTTTGTTCTCTTTTGTCACAGCGAACGTGGTCAGTATCAATGAGCGAGAAGCCAGCCCCTCCGCCAGCACCGCCGCCATCCCGATCGGGCGGATCGAGGGGGATAGCGCCGCCGCCACGCGCGCCGTTGCCGCCGGGGGGCGTGTCGCAGCCTCAAACGGGCGTTGTTCCGGCGCCACGGGCTCCGGTCGCCCCACCACCGCCGCCGCCGCCTCCGGCGCCTGCCAAGAAGTAGGTTGCGGCGCACCGCGCAGATAGGTGTGCCACGTGGCACACCTCATCGTCGTGTAAGGCGATCCAGTTCGGCGTGGGTTCGGGCGGTGCGCGCTGCGCCACGATTGGCCGATAGGGCGCATAGCGCGGCAAAGGCGACGAGGCCGCATCCGATCAGCGTGAAGGTGCGCGCGTCCCCGTCATCGCCCGACAGGAAGACCGCTCCCAAGCCGATGACGAGCAGGATCAGGCTGAAGCAGATCTCCGTCGCGACGCTGGCGAGCGGGGTGGGAAGGTCGCGCAAGCGGATGCCCCGCGTCTGATTATGCCAGTCGCGGACCAGCATGGGGCAGTCCGGAATGGGCTCGCATACGGCACGAACGCGGTCGCCGACGGCCAAGGCGATATAGTCGCTCGCGCACAGCTTGAGCGTGTGGCCGTTGACCTCGAACAGCATCGCGAACTCGCGGGAGGTATTCACGAAGGTATGCGTCTCCGCGCGGGTCAGGCCGGTCCGGTGGATCGTATCACCGGGATGCGAAATGGGCACGGCGGGGTCTGCGCGGTGGGTCGTGTGTTGGGTCACGCTTACGTCGGTCGTGTCGTGAAAACCGATGATATACGAGACCGGCCCTTCGATGGCGACGAACCGTTGCTGCTTCCTCATAGCCAACGTCCTTGCAAGGCTGCGTCAAACTCGACGGCCAGCGTGACGGCGCCGGCGACCAGCGCGGCGAGCGCGAACAGCGCGAGCCGCGCCCGGATGCCGGGGCGCAAGTCGTGCGTGATGGCGATGGCGGCCCCGATCGCCACCCCGAGGATCAGCGCTGGCCCCAGCTCGTAGAGGACCAGGCCGGGAAGGCGGTTGGGGAGCAGGTAGGGGAAAGCACGGATGAGGCGACCGGCCAGGACGGCGCCGACGACAAGGGACAGCGCCATGCCCCAACGGCCGATCAGGACGGCGGCGGGAGAACCGCGCTCAAGCATTGGAGCGGTTCCCCGCATGAGCAACGCCTGCCCGCGAGGGCGGCCCTTTGTGGCCTAGTCTGATCGTCACCCGCACGGGCGGAAACCCGGCGACGGGGTTCCGCGGAGCGGCGTGGCACACGCCAGCGCAGTAGAGCACGGGCCGGCGGCAGGCCTCGCTTACTGCTTGATCGTCCCTAGGGTCAGGACCCATTGATGTGGGAGGCGCGATCTGATTCAGGCTCCGTGAGGAGAGAGTGGATGAGCGACCTGTACTGGCTGACGGATGAG
>NZ_JAATJB010000018.1 GCF_011927635.1 Sphingomonas trueperi | reverse complement strand
CGCTATGAGGAGGGCTCCACGCAGCCCCCGCTGCCGAAGGCGTTGTGCCATTTCTATCTTGCGGCGGAATGTGCCTTTTCTAACTGGCGGCAACATGCCCGGTGGGTGCGGTGGTCAGATCACCGCTACCTCCCATCGGTGCCAGCCCTCAACTCTCCACCACCAACCCCGCCGGCGGCACGCGGACGATGAAATGGCCCTTCACGCCCTGCGGCCATTGCGCGAACGGTACCTTGCCGTGCTCGCTGGCAGCATAGGCCACGGCATAGTCGAGGAGGGCGCGCGCGGCGTCCGCATCCGGGGTGAAGCGGCCCAGCACATAGCCGACCTTGTCCGGCGCCCGCAGGTGCACGGTGCAATGCTCGCTGCACGCGAACAGGCACGGCATCTGCTGGATCGCGATGCCGGCATAGCGCGGATCGGCGTCGCGAGCCTGCGCCAGCGCCTCCGCGAGCATGGTGCCGCCGCGTCGGCCCTGCCCGTCTTCGCGCGCGTCGGCGCTGAAGCGGCAGGTGTTGCACACGACGATTGCGGGGCCGTCTTCAACCGGGGTAAGCATCGGTATCTCCTGATAGTTCAGCGCTCGAACAGCCGATCGGCGAGCAGCTCGCGCGCCTGCCAGCCACGGCGTTCGAGTTCGGGGATTTCGGAAGGCGCCTCGGGATAGCCGAGGCACAGCAAGGCGATCAGCGTCCAGTCCAGCGGTACGTCGAGCAGCGTGGTCACCGCACCAGGATCGAGGATCGACACCCAGCCCAGGCCGATGCCGCGTGCGCGGGCGGCGAGCCACAGCGTGTGTATCGCGGTGACGCAGGAATAGCGCAGCATCTCGGGCATCGTCGCGATGCCGAGGCCGTGCCCGGCAGCCGGACGCTCGTCGCAGAATATGGCCAGCACCTCGGGCGCCTCGCGCAGGCCGTGGAGCTTGAGCGCGCGATAGGCATCGCGCCTCCCCTGCTCCGCATAGTTTGCGGCGGCGCGGGCGTTCTCTGCGTCGACATGGGCCGCCAACGCCTCGCGCAGCGCCGGGGTGCGGAGCCGCACGAAGCGCCAGGGCTGCGCATTGCCGACCGAGGGGGCAAGCGCGGCCGCTTCGAGCAGCGCCCTCAGATCCGCCGGCGCGATCGGCCGCGCAGCGAAATGTCGCACGTCGCGCCGCCAGCGCAGCAGCGTGTCGAACTGGCGATGAAACGCCGCGTCGAAGGCGGGCGCGCCGGTCAGAACTCGATCCCCTTCTGCGCCTTCACGCCCGAGCGGAACGGGTGCTTCACCTGCGTCATCTCGGTGACCAGATCGGCGGCCTCGATCAGCGCCTCGGGCGCATTGCGGCCGGTGACAATGACGTGTTTCATCGGCGGTCGCGCTTCGATCACCGCCAGCACCTCGTCGAGCGGCAAATAGTCGTAGCGCAGCGCGATGTTGAGCTCGTCGGCCAGCACCATGTCGTAGGCCGGATCGGCGATCATCCGCTTCACCTCGTCCCACGCCGTCCGCGTGACGGCGATGTCGCGGGCACGATCCTGCGTGTCCCAGGTGAAGCCCTCCCCCATCGGCTTGAACTCGACCTGGTCCGGGAAGGCATCGAACACCGCCTTCTCGCCGGTCATCATCGCGCCCTTGATGAACTGGACGACGCCCACCTTCATGCCGTGGCCGATGGCGCGGACGACCATGCCCATTGCCGCGCTGCTCTTGCCCTTGCCCTTGCCGGTATGGACGATCAGGAGGCCCTTCTCCTCGCTCTTGGTCGCCATCATCGTGGCGCGGGCGGCCTGGATCTTGCGCATCTTCTCGGCATGCGCGGCGTCGTCGCGGGTCATTGGGGAGCCTTTCGCAGGAGGTATATGTCCATGATCCAGCCCTGCCGGGCGCGGAGCGCGGCGCGGGTCGCGGCGATGCGCGGGCCGGCCTCGGCGAGCGGGCCCTGGTCCAGTGCCTGCTGGGGCATGCCCAGATAGGCGCCCCACCAGATGGTGATGCCGACGGGATCGAGCGTCTCGAATGCGCAGCCGCCGTCGAGCATCACGACGACCGTGTCCGCCTCGGGCGGCCATCCGTGACTACGCAGCAGGCGCCCGGTGGTGATCGTCACCGCACCCGCGAGCGGGTTGAGCGGGATGGCGTGCGCGGCGGTGAGCGCCTGAACGCTGGTGATGCCGGGCACCATGCGAACGCTGACGTCGGGCAGCCGCGCCGCGATCCGCAGCGTGCTGTCGTAGAGCGACGGGTCGCCCCAGACGAGCAGCGCGACCTTGCCCCCACGCGGCAGATGCGTGGCAGCGGCCGCGCGCCACGCGCCCGCGATGGCATCGTGCCAGGCGTGGACCGCCTGGACATAGTCCTCCCCTGCCCGCACCGGCATGTCGAACGCGATGATCGGCACCGGGCGCGTCAGCACCGCAGCACAGATCGCCTCGCGCAGATCGGCGAGATCGGGAGCGTTTTCCTTGCGCGGCACGAGGATGAGGTCGGCGGCGTTGAGCGCGGCGATCGCCTCGCCGGTCAAATGCGCCGGGTTGCCGGTGCCGATGCCGATCAGCTGGAGCACGATCATGCCGCCGCCGCGATCAGGTGGAAGAAGCTGCCCGTGACAGGGCCCCGGACCGATCCGGTCTCGGGGACGGCATTGCCCTCGGCATCGGCGACATCGGCCAGCGGCGCGTCGGTCTGCGAGACGATGGTCGAATAGTGGAACTCATGGCCCGTCAGCCGTGCACCCGCCGGCAGCCCCGAGACGGGCGCCCGGAGCGTTGCCTGGCGGTAGCCGAGGTGCATCCGCCGCTGGGCATGGCTGGTGACAAGCCCAAGCAGCCCGGCCATGCGGTGCGTCTCGCCGGCCTTGTCGACCAGCGCCTCGCCCAGCACCATATAGCCGCCGCACTCGCCGTGCACCGGTCGGTGCTCCGCATGCGCGCGTAGCCCGGTGAGAAACGTCGCCGCCGCCGCGATGGTGCCGGCGTGAAGCTCGGGATAACCGCCGGGAAGCCAGACGAGGTCGGCATCGGCATCGGGCGCTTCGTCGGCCAGCGGCGAGAAAGGCAGCATCTCGGCCCCTGCCCGGCGCCAGCCTTCGAGCAAATGCGGGTAGAGGAAGGAAAAGGCCGCATCCTGCGCGATGGCGATGCGCTGGGCGGGCGGGATCGGCAGCACGACCGCAGTATCCGTACGATGCGATTTCGATGCCGCAGCGGCCTGAAGCGCGCCGAGGTCGACATGGTCGCGGAGAAACGCGGCATAGTCGCCGATCGTGCGGTCGAGATCCGGATGCTCGACGGCCTGCACCAGCCCCAGGTGCCGCTCCGGCAGGACCAGATCGGCGCGACGCGGGAGTGCGCCTAGCACGGGTATGCCGGCCGCTTCCATCCCCGCGCGCACCAGCCGTTCATGGCGCGGGCTGGCGACGCGGTTGAGGATCACCCCGGCGAAGGGCACGCTCGGGTCGAGCCGGGCAAAGCCCAGCGCGGTCGCCGCTGCCGACTGAGCCTGGCCCGATACGTCGACCACCAGCACCACCGGCCAGCCATAGCGTCGCGCCAGATCCGCGGTGGCACCCGTGCCGCTCGCTCCTGCCCGCGCGACGCCGTCGAACAGCCCCATCGAGCCTTCGGCCAGCACGAGGTCACACGCGCCCGCCTCGGCTGCCAGCGCGTCGAGCAGGCTCGCGTCCATCGCCCAGCTGTCGAGATTGTACGAGGCGCTACCGCTCGCCACGCGGTGGAAGGCCGGGTCGATGTAATCGGGTCCGTTCTTGAACGGCGTGACGGCAACGCCGGCCTCGCGCAGCGCGCGGAGCAGGCCCAGCATCACCGTCGTCTTGCCGGTACCCGAGGCGGGCGCGGCGATGATCAGGCCGGGCACGCTCATTCGGCGCTGCCTGCGAAGCGCGACGAGGCGTCCTGCGGCCGGAAGCGCCGATCATAGCCGGCGGCGTAGAGGCTGCTCTCGGCGAAACCCTCCGCCGCCAGCACCGGGCCGACCAGGATCAGCGCGGTGCGCTCCATGGTTCCGGCGACCGCTGCCTCGATCGTCGCCAGCGTCGCGCGGACGATCCGCTCGTCGGGCCAGCTCGCCCGCCAGACCACTGCGACCGGGCAATCCGCGCCATAGGCAGGCAGCAGATCGGCGACGAGCGTCGCGAGATTGTGGATCGACAGGTGGATGGCCAGCGTCGCGCCGGTCGCGGCGAAGTTGGTGAGGCTCTCGCGCGGCGGCATGCGGCTGGCCCGGCCCGGCGTGCGCGTGAGGACGAGCGACTGGCCGAGCTCGGGCAAGGTCAGCTCCGCCTCGAGCGTCGCGGCGGCGGCCGCGAAGGCAGGCACGCCGGGGGTGATCGTGAACGGGATGCCGAACGCCCGCAGCCGGCGCAGCTGTTCGCCCATCGCCGACCAGACCGAGAGGTCCCCCGAATGGAGTCGTGCGATGTCCTGGCCGGCGGCATGGGCGGCGACGATCTCCGCCAGGATCGCGTCGAGGTCCATCGGCGCGGTGTTCACGATCTTGGCACCCGGCGGGCAATGCGCGAGGATCGCCTCCGGGATCAGCGATCCGGCATAGAGGCACACCGGGCTGGCTGCGATGAGATCGCGGCCGCGCAGGGTGAGCAGGTCGGGCGCGCCGGGGCCGGCGCCGATGAAATGGACGGTCATACGGGGGCTCCTTCGGCGATGGCGCAGGTCGCCATGCGATCGGGGGAAATCTGTCGCGTGACGAGCAGGCGGGCGCCGGGTCCGGCGGCGGCGAGCGCAGCGGCCTCGGCGACGCTGCCGGTACCCCGCGCGGCAAGGCTGGCGGGGGAGCGGGTGGGCGTGGCGACGCCCGCCACCGCATCGACGACGATCGTCGGCAGCCCAAGCGCCGCCAGCAGCGGCAGCTTGTCGGCGAGCGTCGCGACATGGGTGACCGGCGGCGCCCCCGTCTGCGCCAGTGCGAGCGCCGAACGCAGCGACGCGGCGGTAGCACCGCTGCGATAGCCGAAGCCGGCGACGATCATCGGGTGACGCTCCACTGCACGACCGGATAGCGTGATCGCCAGCCGTGGCGGGTGCCGAGGGGTGCCGCATCGGCCAGCTCGATCCGCAACAAGCTCCCGCCCTCGGCCCCGTGCCACGTGGCGAGCAAGGCCTCGGACTCGAGGGTCACCGCATTCGCCACCAGCCGTACACCGGTGGGTAGCCGTGCCCACAGCGCTTCCAGCAACGCCTGCGACAGGCCGCCCCCGATGAAGACCGCATCGGGAACGCCCTCCGGCAGCACGGCCGGGGCGCGGCCCGGCACTACGCGCAGGCGATCCACCCCGAGCCGAGCCGCGTTGGCACGTGCACGCTCGGCGCGCACGGGATCGGCCTCGACGGCGATCGCGCGATTGGCGGGATGCGCGAGCAGCCATTCGATCCCGATCGAGCCCGAGCCGGCACCGATGTCCCACAGCAACTCCCCTGCGCGCGGTGCGAGCGCGGACAGGGTAAGCGCCCGCACCGGCTGCTTGGTGAGCTGGCCGTCGGACTCGAACCAGCCATCGGGCCGCCCGTTGGCGACTGGCAGCACCGCCCCCGCCCCCGCCGGCTCGATGCCGATGCAGACGGGATGCGCGATGTCCTCCCAGGCGAGCGTGTCGGCGCGCACCGATCGTACCCGCTCGCGCGGACCGCCGAGCGCCTCCAGCACGTGCAGCGTCGAGGCGCCGAACCCCTCGCCCGCCAGATAGGCTGCCAGCGAAGCCACTGCAGCGCCGTCGCGGACCGTTACCAGCAGGTGCTGGCCGGGCGCGAGATGCGGCCGCAGCAGGCCGAACGGCGCGGCGTGCAGCCCCAGGCACAGGGTATCCTGAAGCGCCCAGCCCAGCCGCGATGCCGCCAGCGCGAAGCTGGAGGGCACCGGGTGCGCGGTCCACTCTTCGCGGGCGAGATGCGGGGTGACGCTGGTGCCCGCGCCGAACCAGAAGGGGTCGCCCGAGGCAAGCACCACCACCCGGCGACCGCGCTCGGCGAGGAGCAGCGGGATGCCCTCGGCAAAGGGCGCTGGCCATGCGCGTGCTTCGCACCTAAGTGCCGGCAGCAACGAGAGGTGACGTGGGGCGCCGATGACCAGTTCGGCCTTTTCCAGCGCCGCGCGGGCGGCGGCGGACAGGCCGTCCGCGCCGTCCTCGCCCAGTCCGATGATGGTGAGCCAGGGAAGATCAGCCATGCCGAACGTCCTGCTGCTGGGTGGCACCACCGAAGCGAGCGCGCTGGCGCGGCTGCTGGCCGATCGAGGCGTGACCGCCACGCTGAGCTATGCGGGCCGTACCGAGGCACCGCGAGCGCAGCCGATCCCGGTGCGGGTGGGCGGCTTCGGCGGCGCGGACGGACTGGCCGCGTACCTGCGCGAGGCGCGCGTGACGCATCTGGTAGACGCGACACATCCTTTCGCGGCGACGATGAGCGCCAATGCGGTCGCGGCGGCGCGGAATTCGGGCGTCCCGTTGCTCGCGCTCACCCGCCCCGCCTGGACGCAGGTGCCGGGGGACCAGTGGATGCGCGTCGCCGATATCGAGGGAGCGGTCGCTGCGCTCGCCGGTGCTCCGCGCCGAATCCTGCTGGCGCTCGGCCGCATGCACGTCGCCGACTTCGCGGCGATGCCGCAGCACCATTATGTCCTGCGCTTCATCGATGCGCCGGCGGTGCGGCCGGTTATTCCGCACCACACGCTGATCATCGATCGCGGCCCCTTCACGTTCGAGGGTGATCGGGCGCTGCTGGAGACGCACGGTATCGATCTGGTCGTCTGCAAGAATGCCGGCGGTAGCGGTGCGGAGGCCAAGCTGGTCGCCGCGCGCGCGCTCGGCATCCCGGTGCTGATGATCGACCGCCCGGCGCTGCCGCCCCGCACCGAGGTGACCGATCCGGCGGCGGTGCTGGAGTGGCTGGATCATGCCCCCGCTCCCACCGAGCGCGGGGTGTAGAGGATCGGCCGCGCGGTACCCTCGATCCAGCGCGTCTGGCTCGAGCCCAGGATCACCATGGTGCGCATGTCGGCCATCTCGGGCGTAGCCCTGCCGAGGGGCACGATCCGCAGCGCTTCCTCCGGGGTGGAGACTGCGCGGGCGAACAGGATCGGGCGGTCCGGGCCGCAGACCTCCAGCAGCAGTTCCAGCACGCGCGCGAAGCCGTGCGGCCGCGCCTTGGAGCGCGGGTTGTAGAAGGCCGTTGCGAAATCGGCTTCGACGGCGAGCCGCAGCCGCTTCTCGATCAGCGCCCAGGGCTTGAGATTGTCCGAGAGGTTGATCGCGCAGAAATCATGGCCGAGCGGCGCCCCTGCCCGCGCGCTGGCGGCCAGCATCGCGGTGATCCCCGGCAGCACGCGGATGTCGAGCCCGCGCCAGGCCTCCGGCCCGGCTTCGAGCGCCTCGAACACCGCCGCCGCCATCGCGAACACCCCGGGATCGCCCGAGGACACGACCACCACCCGCCGCCCTTGCGCCGCGAGATCGAGCGCGAGCGCCGCGCGGCCCAGTTCCACGCGATTGTCCGAGGCATGCAGCGTCAGCCCCGCGCGCGGCGCCACCCGCGCGACATAGGGGATGTAGCCGACGACATCGGTCGCTTCCGCCAGCGCTGCGGTGACCTCTGGCGTCACCAGCGCTTCGTCTCCGGGTCCCAGCCCGGCGATCGCCAGCCAGCCGCTCATGGGCGGCGCCCCCGGCCATGGATGAGCAGGATCGAGAAATAGGGCGTGACGCTGGTCGCCTCGGCGAGCGGTGTTACCCGCTGCTCCGGCATCGCCGCATGCTCGACCAGCCAGGCCTCGGCCTCGCGCCCCGCCGCTGTCACGGCGCGGCGCAGCTTGCAGAGATTGCGGCCGATCTTCATCACCACCAGCGCGTCGGTATCGCGGATGCGGCGGACGAGTTCCGCCTCTGGCAGCGTCGCCATCGCGATCGTCAGCACGTCGTCGCCCCAGGTGATCGGCTGGCCGGTCGCGTTCCATGCCCCCGCCATGCCGGTGATCCCCGGCACGACCGCCACCGGCACCTGGCCCGACAGCCGGGAATGGAGGTGCATGAACGAGCCGTAGAAGAAAGGGTCGCCCTCGCAGAGCACCACCACGTCCTCTCCGGCGCGCGACAACGCCAGCAGCCGCGCGGTGCATTCGGCGTAGAAGGCGGACAGGCAGGCATTGTAGCGCGGGTCGCTGACCGGGATCTCGGTCGTCACCGGATATTCCATCGGCAGCTCGATGGCGTCGGGCCGGAGCATGCCCTCCGCGATCCGCCGCGCCTGGCCCGACCGCCCCGCCTTGCGAAAATAGGCGACATGGCGGGCGTCGCGCACCAGCCGGTCGGCGCGAACGCTGAGCAGGTCGGGCGCGCCGGGGCCGAGGCCAACGCCGTGGATCGTGCCCAGGCTCATTCGGCGCGGCTCGCCAGTGCGTTGACCGCGGCGACGGTGATCGCGCTGCCCCCGAGCCGCCCCTCGACGATGCAGCACGGCACCGGCGGGGCGGCCCAGAGCGCCGCCTTCGATTCCACCGCGCCGACGAACCCCACCGGGCAGCCGATGATCGCGGCCGGCCGCGGACACGTCGGATCCTCGAGCATGTTGAGCAGATGGAACAACGCGGTCGGTGCATTGCCGATCGCCACCACGGCGCCAGCCAGATGCGGCCGCCAAAGCTCCAGCGCGGCAGCCGAGCGCGTATTGGCCATTTCCTGGGCGAGCGCCGGCACCTGCGGGTCGTGCAGCGTACAGATCACGCGATTGTCGGCCGGTAACCGCGCGCGCGTGATCCCTTCCGATACCATCCGTGCGTCGCACAGGATCGGCGCGCCCTCGGCCAGTGCCGCCCGGGCCGCCTGCACGAAGCCGGGCGAGAAGCAGACATAGGGCGCCAGCTCGACCATCCCGGCCGCGTGGATCATGCGCACGGCCACGGGCTCCTCGTCGGGCGAGAAGCGGGCGAGATCGGCCTCGGTGCGGATCGTCGCAAAGGACTGGCGGTAGATGGCGGTGCCATCGGTTTCGTAGTGATAGGGCATCAATCGGTTCCGAAGAGGGTAAGCAGCGCGTCGGGACTGAGACCGGCATGGGTGGACGACGCACCGGCGCGAGCATCGAAGGCAAGATCGAACCGGCCGTCCCGGCCCGTCGCCACCACGTCCGCCGCCTGCGCCAGCGCGCAGCCCTTCGCACAGCCCGAGACGTGCAGCCGGCCGGAGACCAGCGGCGCGAGCTGGCGCGCCAGAGCTCGCGTCTCGACGCTCGCCTGCGGGCAAGCCGGCGCACCGACACAGGCATCGGTACGCAGCAGCGGATCGGTAGGGTCGGTGATGAAGGCGGCCTCGCGCAGCCCGGCACCTTCCACTAGGAGGCTGCGCCACGGCGTGATCCGGACGCCTGCCGCCCATGCCGCGCACGCGTCCGCCAGCACCCTCGCGTCCACTTGTCCGAAAGGCACGCCGAGTGATGCGCCCAGCGGGTGCGGGCCCGGCGCAATCGGGTTGGCCGGGGCTGCGGGTGCGATGCGGTCGCTCGCCCAGTCCGGGAGCGGCGCGACATGGCGCGCCATGCGCCCAGCGGCGGTACCGCCGGTATCGATGAACCAATGCGCCAGCCGGACGAGCGCGTCGGCTGCATCTCCGGCTGCGACGGGCGCCCCGTTGGCGCGCCCCGCCGCGCGGAGGAGGAGAGGGCCTTCGACGCCGCGCTCGATGCGGAAGTCCCCCGGCGCATCGGCCAGTAGCGGCACGGGCCCCGCGTCGACCACGACCCCCATCTTGCCCGGCAGGTCGGGCAGCGTGTCGAGCGCGGCAAGCAGATCGCCGGCGATGCGATGGGTGTCGTCGCCCGCCTGCCAGTCGGGTGCGACCAGCAGGTTGCGGCGTTTCTCCCTTGCCGGATCGGCATCGACAAGGTCCAGCGCAATCAACCGCTCGACCAGCGGGAGCCAGCGCGCTTCGGTGACGCCGCGAATCTGTAGATTGCCGCGGCTGGTCAGGTCGATCAGGCCGTTGCCAAGCGTCAGCGCCGCGTCGCACAGCCCGAGCACCTGCGAACGGGTAAGCCGCGCGAGCCGGGGCTTTACCCGCACCAGCAGCCCGTCACCCGCCGCCATGGGCCGCCACGCATCGGGACACCAGCCACGGACCTGGAAGCCGCTCATGCCGCGCCGCCAAGGGATGCGAGGATGGAGTTGCGACGGGTCTGCCAAAGTCCAGCGGCGTGCAGCGCTGCGAACCGCGCCTCCATCGCCGCCAGTGCCGCCGGGTTCTCGCGGGCGAGGAAATCCAGCACCTCGGGCTGGCCGAGCGTCGCATCGTGGTAGAGGTCGAACAGCTGCGGCGGCACCGCACCTGCGAGATGCGCGAAGGCGCCGAGATGATCGAGCGTCGCCGCGATCTCGGCCGCGCCGCGAAAGCCGTGGCGGCGCATACCGGCGATCCAGCCCGGGTTCGCCGCGCGCGATCGGACGACGCGGGCGATCTCTTCGGTCAGCGGCCGCGCCACTGGGCGCGCCGGGTCGCGTGCGTCGAGGTGGTAGAGTGCCGCCGTTCCGCCACGCATCGCTTTGGCGGCGGCAAACCCGGCTTCGTGTGCGGCATAGTCGGCCGCGAGGAGCAAATCGGTTTCGATCAGGTCCTGCAGATGCACGAACACATCCGCATCGGAGACCCTGGCGCGCAGCCCCTCCGGATCGGCCTGGGGCTCATGCCCGTCGAACGCATGGTCCGATGCGGCGAGCCACGCCTCGCCTGCCGCATGCCGCGCCTCTTCGGTATAGGTCTCGACCGCATCACCTATGCCGAGGCCGTAGCTGCCGGGACGCGGGCCATAAACGCGCGCACCGGCATCCTTCCCGGCGAACGGGTTCCATTCGGGTGCTTCGTCACGCGCCGCCAGTGCTCGCACGGCCTGGCCGAACAACTGCGGGAGTGTCGGGAAGGCATCGCGGAACAGGCCCGATACGCGCAGGGTCACGTCGATCCGCGGGCGGTCGAGCATCGCGATCGGCAAAATCTCGACGCCCGTCACCCGCTCGGAGGCAGGGTCCCAGATCGGTGCGGCCCCGAGCAGGTGCAGCGCCATCGCGAACTCCTCGCCGGCGGTGCGCATCGTCGCCGACCCCCACAGGTCGACGACCAGCCCATTGGGATAGTCGCCATGATCCTGCAGGTGGCGGCGGATCAGTTCGTCGGCGAGAACGATGCCCTGCGCATGCGCGGCGCGGCTGGGTACCGCGCGCGGATCGATCGTGTAGAGGTTGCGGCCGGTCGGCAGCACGTCGGTGCGCCCGCGGAAGGGTGATCCGGACGGGCCCGCTGCGACGCGCTTGCCCGCCAGGCCCGCAAGCAGCCCGGCGCGTTCCGCGTTCCCGCACGCGCCGCGACCGAACACATGCAGCCCGTCACCAAACTGGCTTTCCTTCACGTCGCAGACGAACCGATCGATGCGGGTGATCGCCTCGGCGCTGCTGGTGGCACCGTCTAGCCCCAGTTCCGCCTCGAGCCCGACCGCGCGGGCTTCGTCGCGGATCGTGGTCTGGAGACGATCGCGACGCGCCGGATCGAGGCCCACGGCGTTGGAAAATTCGTCAAGCAGCGCTTCGATCCGGCCAAAGCCGGCGCCGGTCCCCGCGGTCTTCAGTGCAGGCGGCAAATGGCCTATGGTGACCGCTCCGGTGCGGCGCTTGGCCTGCGCGGCTTCGCCGGGATCGTTGACGATGAACGGGTACAGGATCGGCAGACCGCCGGTGAGCGCCTCCGGCCAGCAGGCGTCGGAAAGCGCCACCGCCTTGCCCGGCAGCCATTCGAGCGTGCCATGCGCGCCGATATGGACGATGGCGTCGATGCCCTGCGCCTTCAGCCACAGGTAGAAGGCGACATATCCATGCCGCGGCACCCGCCCGACATCGTGGTAGCTGTCCTCTCGCGTCGCCGGGGCCCCGCGTTCCGGTTGGAGCGCGATCAGCAGCTTGCCGCTTTGCAATGCGGGGAAGTGGAAATGACCGTCACGGCACGCGGCATCGGCATCAGGTTCCCCCCATGCCGCGCCGAGGGCCTCCCGCAACGGCTGAGGCAGCGTCGCCAGCGCTTCGCGATAGGCGGCGAGCGGCCAGCGCAGCGTGTCGCGCTGCAACCGCTCGGCCAGGCTGTCCACCGGCTCTCCCAGATCGGCAGCGATGGCCTCGGCGGAGGCGAGCGCGTCCAGGCCGACGGCGTGCGCGAGCTGCCAAGCCTTGCCGGGATAGGTCGAGAGGACGAGCCCGATTTGCTTCTGCGCTACGGGCTTCTGCGCGAGGGCAATCCAGCCTGCGACCCGCGTGACGATCGCCTCGATCCGCTGCGGTTCGGCCCGATGCACCGTGCGCGCGAAGCCCAGCGCCTCGTCGCGCGCCTCGGCCTGCTTGAAGCTGGCGACACCGGCGAAAAGGCGCCCGTCGAGCTCGGGCAGCACGACGTGCATCGCGAGATCCGCCGGTGACAGCCCGCGCTCGGCGCTGACCCAGGCTTCGCGTGACGCAGTAGCGAGCGCGATCTGGAACACCGGCACGCCGGCAGCATCGAGCGGCGACCGGCCGTGCTCGTCGCGTGCCGAGAATGCGGTGGCGTTCACGATAGCAGCGGGGGCGAGGTCGCGCACCCATTGCTCCACCTGCGCGCGGGCGTCCGGGGCCTTGAGCGAGGGCACGAAGATCGAAAGCGTGTCGAAACCGGCGCTCTCGAACACGGCGTGGAGCGCCTCGAACGGGCCCACATCGCACGCAGCAAGGTACGAGCGGTAGAAGATGATCAACACCAGCGGCCTACCCGACCGCCGCCATGGGCATGCCTCGGGGATCCGCAACGCCGCATCGCCGGGCTGGCGATCGGGCGGACGAAAAGCGCCAAGCGCGGGGTGCCAGACACCGAACGCTGGCAGCGGGGCGTAGGGCAATGGCTCGACTGAAGGCAGCCGCGCCATCGCCGCCAAAACGCCCAGGGCGGCGCGTGCCGCCGCGGCCCCGCCCGCATCACAGAGCCGCGCGAGGTCTCGCAAGACTTCGACCGGTACCGTCGACGCCGCATCCAGCCGTTCGTCCGGACGGCCATCCGCCGGCAACACCGCCAGCGCGATCCCGCGTTCGCGTGCCCGCGTCTCCACCTGCTGCAGGCCGTAGCTCCAATAGGGCATGCCGCCGATCAGCCGGATCAGGATCGCCTTCGCGCCCGACAAGGTCCGCTCGACATAGGTGTCGACCGATAGCGGGTGCATCAGCTCCGCGAGGTTCGCCAGCCGCAGCGAGGGCAGCACGTCGCGATGGCCATGCCATGCCGCCGCGAACGCGCCGAGGTCGCTGTCGGAAAAGGACAGCACCACCAGGTCCGCGGGAGCCTGCCCGAGGTCCTGGGGCGCGGCATTTTCCTCCAGCCCGTGCGTTTCGCGGAACAGGACGTGCATGGCCCCTGTGCCTCAGCCCGCCAGCACCGCGCGGAACGCTGCGGGATCGACATGGTCGTGCTCGGCGATCGCCACCAGCGCGGTGCCGCGCGGCTCGCCGGGACGCCAGGGGCGGTCATACTGGTGCCGCACCCGGCTGCCGACCGCCTGGACCAGCAGCCGCATCGGCTTGCCCGTTACCGCCGCATAGCCCTTCACCCGCAGCACCTTGTGCTCGCGCGCCAGTTGTTCGATGCGGGCGACCAGCTCGGCCGGATCGGCGATCTCGCCGAAGGTCACGACGGTGCTGTCGAAATCCTCATGCTCGTGATCGTCGGCGCCGTCATGATGCGAGGGGCGCGCGGCGAGGTCGTCCTCGGCGGCGGCGCCCAGCCCCAGGATCACGCGCGGGTCGATCGCGCCTTCGCGGATCTCGACCACCGGCACCGGCCGCGGCGCCTCGGCGGCGATCACCGCGCGGGCGGCAGCGACGCCCTCGGGTCCTGCCAGATCCACCTTGGTCAGCAGCACCATGTCGGCGCAGGCGAGCTGGTCCTCGAACACTTCGGCAAGCGGCGTCTCATGGTCGATTCCCGGATCGGCCGCCCGCTGCGCCTCCAGCGCCACCAGATCGGGCGCGAACCGGCCTTCGGCGACCGCTTCGGCATCGGCCAGCGCCAGCACGCCGTCGACGGTGATGCGGCTGCGGATCGCCGGCCAGTCGAACGCCTTGAGCAGCGGCTTGGGGAGCGCAAGACCCGAAGTCTCGATCAGGATGTGGTCGGGACGAGGCTCGAGTGCCAGCAGCCGCTCCACCGTCGGGATGAAATCGTCGGCGACGGTGCAGCAGATGCAGCCATTGGCCAGCTCGACGATGTTCTCGGCCGGGCAATCGGGGATCGCGCAGGACTTCAGGATCTCGCCGTCGACGCCGAGCGTGCCGAACTCGTTGACGACTACCGCTAGCCGCCGCCCTTCGGCATTCTGGATCAGGTGGCGGATCAGCGTCGTCTTGCCGGCGCCGAGAAAGCCGGTGACGATGGTAACGGGGACCTTGGCCAGGTCGGTCATGCATGTCTTCCCCCGCGCCCGAGCGAACACACGGCGGGGCTTGCCAGACGCATGTCCGGCCGGCGCGCGACGACGGGCGGGCGCGACAATCGCCCGGCACCACGCGACCGTGCAGCCCCAGCCGCACAGCTTCGTCGCTCGAACGGAAGCAAGACCGTGCCGCGGCCATCCCCTGGACCAAGGCAAGAGCGACCGTAGCGCCGGCAGGTCTCCTGGCTTGCGGGTCACGGCACGCTGCACGCCTTCCCAGGCCGTGTCGGCCCAGTGGCTGCCCCTCGGCGGAGGCCAGTGCATCGCGCTATCCGCTCACAGTTGCAGGGACAGCCGCGGATTTGGGGAGCAGCCTCCCCGCACCGCATTCCCGATTAAGCCCCATGTCCGGGGCACCGGCGCGATCATATCGAAGGCTGGAAAGCCTTCTAGGACCGCTCTAGACCCGCACCTCGATCTCGTCCAGCCTCTGCCAGCGATAGATGGCGAAGCTGATCAGCCAGCAGGCGACGAACAGGCCGATGATCGCGAAGCCGAGGCCGTTGAAATGCGCGCCGAGATCGGCGGCGAGCCCGAACGCCCCGCCGGTCCAGCCCATCTTGTCGCCGATCAGCGCCAGCGTCTCGATGCCCCCGATCACGATCGCGACCAGCGCGGAGATCAGCGTGATGGTGACGTTGTAGTAGAGCTTGCGGATCGGCTTGACGAACGCCCATTGATAGGCGCCGAGCATCACCACCCCGTCCAGCGTATCGACCAGCGCCATCCCTGCCGCGAACAGCGCCGGCAGCACCAGCAGCGTGCCGAGCGAGACGCCGTGCGCCGCCTGACCCGCCGACATGCCGAGGATCGCCACTTCGGTCGCGGTGTCGAAGCCCAGCCCGAACAGGAATCCGAGCGGCGCCATGTGCCAGCTCTTGCTGACGAGTCGGAACATCGGCCCAAACAACTTCGACAGCGGCCCGCGCGAGGCGAGCAGCAGGTTGAGGTCGTCCTCGACATAGGCGCCGCCCGCGCGGACGTGCTGGAAGGTCTTCCACACCGATCGCAGGATAATCAGATTCATGCCGGCAATGGTGAACAGGAACAGCGCCGAGACGCTGGTGGCGATCACCCCGCCCACTTCCCGGAAGGCCCCCATGCCCGCCAGAGCGCCGGTCGCGAGCGCGATGCCGGCCGAGGCGATGGCGATGATCCCGGAATGCCCGATCGCGAACCACAGCCCGGTGGCGATCGGCCGCTGGCCGTCGTTCATCAGCTTGCGGGTGACGTTGTCGATCGCGGCGATGTGATCGGCATCGACCGCATGGCGCAGCCCCAGCCCCCAGGCGAGCAGCGCAGTGCCGAGCATCAGCGGCTGGGCATGGAACAGGGCGAAGGCCCAGCCCCCGGCGGCGAGATTGGCGGCGATCAGCAATGCGAACAGCAGGGCCACGCGCGCACGCAACGGCAGAACGGACAAGACAGGACACTCCGGCGGCGTCGTGCGACCAGGCCGGGGCCACCGCGAGCGGCCGATCGCGCATCCCGGCCGGACGCTTGCCAAGCGACCGGGCCACGCAACCGCGAACGGCCCCAGCCGCTCATGCGCCGCTCAGACGGAGTACACCGTGCCGCGGCCATCCCCTGGGCCAGGGCAAGAGCGACCGGACGCCGGCAGGTCTCCTGGCTCGCGGGTCCCGGCACGCTGCACGCCTTCCCAGGCATCTCCGCCCAGTGGCTGCCCCTCGATTGGAGGCCAGTGCATCGCGCTATCCGCTCACAGTTGCAGGGACAGCCGCGGATTTGGGAGCGAGCTCCCGCACCGCATTCCCGATTAAGCCCCCGTCGGGGCACCGGCGCGATCAGGCGCTGGTGGTAGGCGAAGCCGGGCGGTGGATCAACCGCCGGTCCGCGCCGGTACACAGAAAATGCAGCGCCGACACCATGGTCAGCCCGCCCACCGCGAGCGCGGCCGCATAGCAGCAGGTAATGAAGAAGGGCAGCCAGCGCACCTCCGGCGCGCCGAGCGCATGGACGAGCAGCAGCGCCACGCTGCCGACATAGCCCGAGGCATCGGCGATATAGATCAGGAACCCGGCATTGGCGGCGGTGCCGATCGTCGCGATCATGCGATCGAACAGCATCGCGTTGAACGGGGTATAGGCGAGGTAGAGCCCCGCCCCCGCCACCGTCATCCAAGGCAGCGGCGCGAGCAGCCCCGCCTGGAAGGCGAGCGTCGAGCCGCCCAGGCAGAGCGCGCCGAGCAAGATCAGCCCGTGCATCGCCAGCAGCGCGCGCAGATTGTCGCGGATCAGCATCAGCAGCGCGAGGGCCGCGAGCGTGAGCAGCGCGATCGGCAGCTCGCTCGCCGAGAATATCGCCGCCTCACCGCCATAGCCGAGCGCAGCCCACAGCTCGCGCGCGAAATTGTCGCGGACGTCCCGCAGCGCCGTGAGCAGCACATAGCCGAGCACGAGCAGCACCAGCGTCGCGCCGTGTGCACGCAGGAACGCGGCGCGGTCGGCGGCCTGCATCGGCACGCGAACGGTGCGCTCCGCCTCGTCGCACGCGTCGGGCGGCGGCAGGCGCTCCAGCTGCCACAGCGCGGTTAGCAGAAACGGCACGAAGGCCAGTCCGGTCGCCGCCGGCATCCACTGTTCCGCAACCCCCGCCTCCATCAGCAGCGCCGCCACCGACTTCACTACGCCCGAAGACAGGATGAAGCTCGCGCACAGCATCGCGCCGAGCAGTTCGGATACGCGGCGCCCCTCGACATAGCTGAACACCAGTCCCCAGATCAGCCCCAGCGGCAGGCCGTTGAAGAACAGGCAGGCGACGTTCCACGGCGCCGGGATCAAGGCGAAGAGGATCAGTGCGAGCCAAGACGCGCCAATGAGCGCAAGGATCATGCGCGCCCGCCCCTGCCGCCCGGATTCGGAGATGACGCGGACGCCGATCAGCTTGGACAGCGCGTAGCCGACCACCTGCGCGATCAGCAGCGCGGTCTTGTAGTCGATGGCGAAGTGCCAGCCCGCCACATCGGCATAGCTGGCCACGGCGAACGGCTTGCGGAAGGCATACATCGCGAAATAGGCGCTGAACGCCGCGAGCCCGCCCAGGAAGAGCGTAAATCCCGACGTGGTCCGCGCGGCACCGCGCGCGCCATCACCGTGCATTGCGATTCCCCATGAAGCGCCGCGCTTGTGACGGGCCTGCGCGACAGCTTCATGACATCGAAATCAGGCCTCGATCACCAGGGGCGGACGCGAAGGGCCTCCGCTTCCGCGACACAGCTTTGTGCATCGGGGCGCGGCGCGGTAGTGCGCAGCCGCGCCGCTTCCTGCCGCGCCGCCGCGAGATCCCGCTGGTAGGCGGGCGAGGTCTGCAGCACCGCGAACACCGAGGCGCCGGCCATGTAGCCGGCTTCGACCGCGCTCTTGCTGTGCGACCCGCAAATCGCCCGGCTCTCGCCATAGGCACGGCCGCGCGCGAGGATCGCAGTCGCCTTGTCGGGCATCACCTCGGCGAGGATCTGCGCTTCCAGCCAACCATTGGCGGTGTGCCCCGACGGGTAGTCGCCATTGCTGGCGAGATGTGCGGTCTTGGCCTCGCAGATCGGGCCGTCCTCGCGCAGATAGGGACGCGGCACTTGGTAGGCAGCCTTCACCCTGCCGACGACCGGGCCCGTGCCTGCGCGATCGAGCAGCCGGGCAAGTGCCGGCGCAGTCTTGACGTCGAGCACCATCCCCATCGCGCAGGCGTTGCGGCGCAGCGGATCGTTGGTGACGTCGTCGGTGGCGATCCGCCAGCGCGGGGTGCCCTCCAGCTTCCGCGTTGCCCGGAACACCGCCATGTCCAGGGCAGCGCCGGGGCTGTCGAGCGCCGGCGGCGGCGGCAGGATCGCCATGCCGTCGGGATATTGGCCCGCGGCGAGGTACGGCGCCGTGTCACTCGCCTGAGGGACCGCGATGAGCAGCGAGAGCGCTGCGAAGATGCCACCGCGGATCATGCGGAGCGGCTCGGTCGGGCAGCGGCGCCCGAGGCGGAAGCGTGGAGCTGGTTGCGCATGCGGCCTCCCCTACGCTGCCGCGCGTTTTTCTGCTACGTGCTTTTACGGAAGCATGCATTATGCCGCAGGCAAGGCCGATCCGGGCAAGGTGCACGCACCTGCACATGGGGGCGACGTGGACATATCGCTTCAGAATAACATCTTGGAGCTTGTCGCCAAAGGCGCCGATCTTGCCTCGGTCACCGATCGGCTGTGCCGCGAGGTGGAAGTGCGCCTGCCCGATGTCCGTTCCATGATTCTTCGGGTAGATCTCGCCGGGCGGCTCCATCCCGTTGCCGGCCCAAGCCTTCCGGAACGCTATCTGGAGGCGGTCGACGGGATGATGATCGGCCCCAAGGTCGGCTCGTGCGGCGCCGCTGCCTATCACGGCGAGCCGGTCGCGAGCATCGATATCGAGACCGATCCCAACTGGGCCAAATATCTCGACCTGACCCGCCCGCTGGAGCTGCACGCCTGCTGGTCGAACCCGATCACGAACGCCCGCGGCGAGGTGACCGGCGTCGTTTCCTTCTACTATCGCGTGCCGCGCGGGCCCACGCCGATGGAACGGCGGATCATCCAGGTTTGCCTGCACCTGTGCGCGATCGCGATCGAACAGGATATCTGGCGCGCCAAACACGTTCGTCGCGCGCAACTCGACGGGCTCACCGGCCTGCCCAATCGCTCGGCCTTCACCACCTCGCTCAGCGACCTGGATTGCAGCGAGCCAGGGGCCTGGGGGTTGATCCTCGTCGACCTCGACAATCTCAAGATCGTCAACGACACGTTCGGCCATGCCGCGGGCGATGCGTTGATCATCCACGCCGCGCGGCGCCTGTCCGAAGCCGCCGCCCCCGATCGCGCCTATCGCCTCGGCGGCGACGAATTCGCGGTGCTGGTGCAGAGCCCAGCGGCGCTCGCCGACCCGGCCGAAGCCGCGCGCATGCTGCTCGATGCGCTTGCCCAACCGATCGAGGATGGCGAACGCAACGTCGTCCCCCGCGCGACCGCCGGCGGCGCGCTGATCGGCGAAAGCGAGACGGCCGAACAGGTGCGGCTCAATGCCGATCTCGCGCTCTACCATGCCAAGGAAACCGCGCGCGGCAGCTTCGTCCGCTACGTGCCCGGCATCGCCACCCGCATGGCCCGGCGGCTCGATGCGATCCATGCGGTGGAGCGCGCGCTCGCCGAGAATCGACTCCTCCCCTATTACCAGCCGCTGTTCGACCTGAAGACCGGCGAGATCCTCGGCTTCGAGGCGCTATGCCGAATGCGCACCGAGGACCGCATCGTCTCCGCCGCCGAATTCTTCGAGGCAACCACCGACGGCAAGGTCGCCGGTGCGATCACCGCACGCATGCTCGAACGCGTCGCCGCCGACCTGCGCCACTGGTGCGACCTCGGCATCGCGCCGCCGCATGTCGGCATGAATTTCTCATCGAGCGACTTCCACGGCGCCCGGCTGCGCGAGATGATCCCAGAGACGCTGGCGCGGTACGGCGTGCCGCTGCACCATCTGGTGCTGGAGATCACCGAGACGGTGTATCTTGGCCAGGGCGACACCGTCGTCGCCGATACGCTGCGCTGGTTCCGTGCCCAGGGGCTGCTGGTGGCGCTCGACGATTTCGGCACCGGCTATGCCTCGCTCACCCACCTGCTGACCATGCCGGTCGACTTCATCAAGATCGACAAGAGCTTCACCGACCAGCTGCTGCAGAACAGCGCCAGCCGCGCGATCGTCGAGGGCGTGCTGCACATCGCGCAGGAGCTCGACATGCGGGTGATCGCCGAAGGGGTCGAGACCGAGCTGCAGGCAGAACGGCTGCGCAGCATCGGATGTGCCTATGGCCAGGGGCACCTCTTCTCGCCCGCGGTCGGGATGGAGCGCGCGACCGAGATCCTGCGCGCGGCGAAGATCCCGCCGCTCTCGCCCACGCGCGGTGCGGCCGGAACGGCATCCGACACGGCACTGCTTCACTGAAGCTGCGCCGCGACGACCAGGCAGCTTTCAGGCTGCCTTGACCGAATTCGCCGCCTGCTCGTCCAGCAGCTGGTTGAACCGCTCGACATAGGGCTTGAACCACTCTGCCTTTTTCAGATCGTCGGCGGTGTTGATACCGTGCAGCTTGCTGGTGATCTGCGGGTCGGTCTCCTTCGCCTTGGTCATGGCTTCGACCAGCAGGCTCAGCATCTTGTCATCCGGATTGGTGCTCGCCGAAATGTCGCCGAACACCGACTTGCTCTGCTCCTCGCCCAGCGTGACCCGCGCGGAAGCCCGGCCTAGCTGGCTGCGCACGCTCGTATCCTTCGCCGCCTCGCCGTCATACACGCGCATGACCTCTGCGCGATCTTCCGGCCGAACGGCCGAAAGCCCCATGCCGATATAGGTGTTATGCAGTTCGGGCGACCCGACATAGCCGCCAGCGCGGAAGTGATCCTGCCACTGCGTCGCCATGACAGCCAGATTCTTCTCTTCGTCGGAGAAGGTGCCACTGGTGTCGGCAGCGACCAGCGCCATCGAGCGGGTATCGAGATCGCCGATCATCGCGTAGACATATTCGCTCGTGTTCTTGTTTACATCCGCCCCGATGCGCGCCGTCTTATCGTCGAACCGTGCCCGCACGTCCTTCAACACCTCGGCATCGTTCAATCCCGCCGAACTGCTGACCCGCGTAGGGTCGCTGATCCCCATGGCGAATTCATGCGAGGAGAAGCCCTCCAGGGCCGGCACGAACATCTCCTAGACGGACGGCGCCTCGTCTTTGGGCTTGGCGGTCTCAGGCTTGTCGGATTGCGCTGCGAGCAGCGCATTCGCCGTGTCGGACGCGAGCTGCACGCCGCGCGGGTCGGCTGCTGCCGCCGACGGCTCCACTGCCGCCGGCGTGGCCTCAGCAGCTTTGGTGTCATTACCCACGGGCGCAACGGTGGCTACGCCGGCAAGATCGGCGGCCTGCGGCAACGGACGGATCGAAGACATCAACTTTCCCCTCGAAGATGCTCTATTCCAACACCTATCCTCATATGCGGGAATTCGGCGCCGACGTCCTCTCTCGCAAAAGAATTTCAATCGTTGCGAGTAAAGCTACGGTTCTCCCGCGTGCGGGGCAAAAAACGGGCCGAAGGATCGTGCCTCCGGCCCAGTGCTTTCCTCCCCAGGAAAGTCAGAAACGGGTGCGCAGCGTGATACCGTAGGTGCGCGGCTCGGCGAGATAGGCCGAGAAGAGCTGGCGGCCGCCCGGATATTTGGGATCGGTGAACGGCGCGGTGGCGGCACCCTCCTGGAAGGGCGAGTTGAACACCACCTGGGTGTAGTTCTGGTTGAAGATATTCTGTCCCCAGAACTCGATCGCCCAGCGCTCATCCTTGCCGCGGATGCCGATGCGGCCGTTGACCAGCGTGAAGCCGTCCTGGATCTTCTGCGGGAACAGGTCCGAGCCGGTATTGAAGTCGCCGGTCATGCGCGCGTCGAAATAGATCAGCCCGCTGAGGCCCGAGCTGCCGAGCGGCGGCGTCCAGGCCACCGATGCGGTGCTGACGATCTCCGGCGCGTTGGACAGCTGCTGCCCCGGCAGCAGTCGAAGCGCCTGGTCGAGCGGTGCGCCGGCGTCGCTGCCGACCAGCTGGTCGCGATAATGGGTATCGGCATAGGTCAGGCCCAGTCCGACGCGGAAGTCGCGCGCCGGCACGATCGAGGCTTCGAGCTCGACGCCCTGCGACACCACGCCGTAGCTGACGTTCGAGGACGAGCAGGCCCCGGTGGTGGACGCCGCGGCGTTGAAGTTGGTCGCGGTGCTGAACTTGCTCTGGTCGCGATCGCCGCCGCCCAGGCTGGCGGTGCAGCCGTTGATGTTCTGCACCAGGAAAACGGTGCCGTTGAAGGTGTTGAGCTGGAAGTTCTTGAACTGCTGACGGAAGGCCGAAAGGTTCAGGCTGAACTTCCGGGTCGAGTATTTCAGCCCGATCTCGAAGGCGTTGTTGGTTTCCGGCGCGAACTGGAGGTTGGCGGTCAGCGCCTGCGCGCCGCCCACTGCCGCGAAGGGCAGGATCGGCACTTTGAGCGCCGACTTGTCGAGGTTGAACCCGCCCGCCTTGTAGCCGCGCGAATAGCTGCCGTAGAGCAGCAGGTCGTCGGTCGGCTTGTAGGAGAGGATCGCGGTGCCGGTGAACTGGTCCTCCTTGCGGGTATCGCTGATCGCAACGCCGTTGAGCTCGGCGGTGGAATTGCCCTGGCAGGACAGGCCGAGAATGCCGTCGATCGTCGCGGTGAGCGAGGCGACCGAGCGGAGCGGCAGCAGCGACGTCTGGTTGGCGACGCAGGCGGTGTTGTCGTTGCCGAAGGTCGCGTTCAGCCGCTTGCGCTCATTGGTGTAGCGCAGGCCCAGGGTAAGGTCCAAGCCTTTGGTGACGTGGAAGATATTGTGGGTGAACAGCGCCCAGTTGCGGCTGTTCTGCTTGAAATAGTCGCGCGTCGTGCCGCGATCGTTGATTCCGTCGAGCCGGTCGAACGCCGCATAGATCAGCGGGCTCGCGGCACCGAACAGCGCCGGCCGCGCGGCAAGGCAGCCCGCCGCTGCCGGGTTGTAGAGGGCGGCGAGCGCGCTGCCCGAGACGATCCGGCAGGTGGCGAAGCGCCCATACTGGCTGCCGAAGCGGAGATTGTCGACGAGCGTCAGGTCCTCGTTGGCGAAATAGCCGCCGACCAGCCAGTCGAGCTTCTCGTTGAACGCGGTACCGTTGAGGCGGAGCTCTTGGCTGAACGTCTCGAACGCGCGCGAGGAGTCCGCATTGGGGGCGCGATAGAGCAGGTCGACCGCGCTGTAATCGGTGTCCGCACCCTGGCTGGAGAAATAATTGCGATAGCCAGTGATCGAGGTGAGCTTCACATTGCCCAGGTTCCAGTCGAGCTGCACCGAGCCGCCCCAATCCTCGGTGATGCCGCCATAGCTGCGCCCCCGAGAGACATAGAGATCGCGGCTATACGGATTGCTGAACGCCGCCATCGGCTGGCCAAGATCGCGCAGCACCCGGACGATGTTGTTCGCGGTCGGGCTGTTCAGGCTGCCAATATAGGGGTTGATCGAGGAATCGACATAGACCGCGCCGCAGCATTCTTCGTTGCGATGGGTATAGTCGCCGATCACGCGGATCTGGATGTCGCTGGTCGGTTCGAACAGCAGCTGGCCGCGCAGGAAGTAGCGATCGCGATTGTTGACGTCGCGATTGTTGGTGACGTCGCGGTAAAAACCGTCGCGCTTCATGTAGACGCCGTCGAGCCGGCCCGCCACGGTGCTGCTCAGCGGCACGTTGACGAAGCCCTGCAGGCGGATTGTCTCGTAATTGCCATAGGTCGCCTCGGCCCCCGCCGAGAAGATCGACTCCGGCTTCTTCGAGACGATGTTGATGAGGCCGGCCGAGGCATTGCGGCCGAACAGCGTGCCCTGCGGCCCGCGCAGCACCTCGATCCGCTCGAGATCGCCGAGCTCGCTGAGACCGATGCCGGAGCGAGAACGATAGACGCCGTCGATGAACACCGCGACCGAGCTTTCCAGGCCGGGATTGTCGCCGACCGTACCGATCCCTCGAATACGCGCGGAGCCATTGGCTTCACTGCCCGTCGAGGAGACCAGCAGCGACGGCGCGACCTGGTTCAGCGCGCGGATGTCGTTGGCACCGGTCTGCTGCAGCGTCTCGGCGCTGACCGCAGAGACCGCCAGCGGAACGTCGGCCAGCGCCTGGGCGCGACCCTGCGCGGTAACGATGATCTCGTTGTCGGACTGGACGGCTCGCCCGGCGGCGTCCTGCTGTTCCTGGGGTGTTTCCTGCGCGAGCGCGGGCGCTGCGAGCGCCATGACGAGTGCCGGCACTGCACAGGCCGACATAAGGCGTAGCCGCATATCTTTCCTCTCCACCGAGGTTGGAGCTGTGGTTCCGCTCCATACCCGAAGCTCGAATACACGCCTTGTGGCCAGCGGCGTCAAGCAAAACTAAAGTTGCAAAATGCCACTTGAATGCAATCGTTGCTGAGAAAGCACAGTGTTGCCCAACCGGATTGGCATCCTGCGCACGCCACGCTCGCCCGCGCGCAGTAAGGCGTTGACGGCTCTCACACTTCCCGCACTCGTCCGCACGACGTGGCGCGCGCGGCCGGATTGCGGTACGCTATGCTTCCTCCGGGGAGGGGACCGCATGCACTTTCACCATCGCGCCGTGCCGATCGTGCTTGCCGCCGTCTTGATCGATTCGATCGGCTTCGCGTTATCCTGCCCGTACTTCCGAAGCTGATCGTCACGCTGTCGCATACCAACCTCGACGATGCCGCGCGGATCGGCGGCTGGATGCTGGTGGCGTTCGCGGTCGCGCAGTTCTTAGCCGGGCCGATCCTGGGCTCGCTGGGCGACAGCATCGGTAGGCGGCCGGTGCTGCTCGCGTCGATGGCGGCGTTCGCGATCGACTATCTGCTGATGGCGGCGGCGCCGACGATCGGCTGGCTGTTCGTCGGCCGCATCGTCGCCGGTGTTGCTGGCGCGGTCTACGGCCCGGCCAATGCGGTGCTGGCCGACGTCGCTCCGCCGGAGAAGCGCGGCGCGACCTTCGGCATGATGGGCGCGGCCTTCGGGATCGGCTTCATTCTCGGCCCCGCCGTCGGTGGCCTGCTCGCCGGCCTGGGGCCGCGCGCGCCGTTTATCGCCGCGGCGGCACTCGCCGGGCTCAACGCGCTGTGGATCCTGTTCCTGCTGCCGGAGACGATGGCGCCCGCGCGCCGACGCCCGTTCCGCCTGCGCGACGCGCACGTCTTCGCCGCGTTCCGGCCGCTGTTCGAGGCGGGCAATGCCAAGCCGCTGCTGCTCGCCGCCTTCCTCTGGCAGCTCGCGCACATGGTCTATCCGGCGACCTGGGCGTTCTTCGGCGAGATCGCGCTGGGCTGGGACGAACGGATGATCGGCGCCTCGCTCGCCGCCTCGGGCATCTGCATGGCGCTGGTGCAGAGCTTCGTCACCGGTCGCGCGATCGCCGCCTGGGGCGAGGAGCGGACCGTGGTGCTAGGCATGCTTGCCGGGGGCCTCGCCTTCATCGGCTATTGCTTCGCGCGGGAGACCTGGATGGTCTTCGCGATCATCCCCTTTGCCGCCTTTCAGGGCCTCGCCTTCCCGTCGATCAACGCCCTGCTCTCCCGGATGACCGATCCGTCGCGCCAGGGCGCGCTCCAGGGCGGCATGGCGGCACTCGGCAGCGTCGCGCTGATCCTCGGGCCGCTCGTCCTCAGCCAGGCTTTGGCCTATGGATCGGAGCGCGGGTTCCAGGGGGGCAATTTCGCGGTGGCGGCGGTGCTGGCCCTGAGCGCGCTGCTGCTGATCGAATGGAAGGTCGTACCGCGCGTCCAGCAGGCGCCCGCCGAATAGCACACGACAAATTGCGACACTTTAGCCCGGGCGATGACAAACCCGTGCGACAGCGGCAGGGGAAACAAGGTGCGTGCCGGGGGTCTGCCCCCGCCCCCGGCATCCCCTTCTTCTCCAGGAGTTCCGGATGCTGAAACGTGTCACCCTCGCCGCGCTCGGCGCCTCGCTGCTCGCGGGCTCGGCGCTTGCCGCCCAGGCGGAACCGCAGGACGGCCCGCGCGGCCCTCGCCACGATCCGCTCGCGATGGCCGACCAGAACAAGGACGGCATCGTCACCCGCGACGAGATGCTCGCAGGCGTCGCAACCCGCTTCAACGCGATGGACGCCAATCACGACGGCAAGGTTACGCCCGAGGAGCGCGAGGCCTATATGACGCAGCAGCGCGCCCGGATGGGTGCCCGCATGGCGCCCAAGAAGGATCTCACCCTCGCCGACGAACAGGCCCGCGCCGCCCGGATGTTCGACCGGATCGATACCAACCATGATGGCAAGATCGACGCTGCCGAGCGTCAGGCTGCCGCGCAGAAGATGATGCAGATGCGCCGCGGCGGCGGCTGGCGTGGTCGCCAGGGTCCGCCCGCCGGCGACATGCCGCCCCCTCCTCCGGCCGACGGCAACTGACGCCGGCCGGAGCAGCCGGGCGGGAGGCCGCGGGCATCGCCGATCCCGTCCCCGTCGGGATCAGACGCGCCTCCCCTGGCGCGTCACTGCGACGCTTCGCGGATCTCCTCCCTCCCGCCCGGCTCTTTTCCCCGCTGCCAAAGGCGCTACGTTGGTGACCATGTCCGAGGTTCCCCACCTGCTGCTCGTCGACGACGAGCGCTCGATCCGCGAGCCGCTCGCGCAATATCTCACCAAGCAGGGCTTCCGCGTCACCCAGTCGGGCGATGCCGAAAGCGCGCGGGCGCGGCTCAACGCCTATGCGATCGATCTGGTGGTGCTCGACATCATGATGCCCGGCGAGGACGGGCTGAGCCTGTGCCGCCATATCCGCGAGACCAGCGAGACCCCGGTGATCCTGCTCACCGCGCGCAGCGAGGAAACCGACCGGATCGTCGGGCTGGAGATGGGCGCCGACGATTATGTCGTGAAGCCGTTCAGCCCCCGCGAGCTTTCCGCCCGGATCAAGGTGGTGCTGCGCCGCTGGTCGGCAGGCGGCGCCAAGCAGCATGCACCCGAAACCGGCTCCTTCGCCTTTGCCGGCTGGGTGCTCCGCACCGGCGAGCGCACGCTGGTCGACCGCGAGGGTGTGTCGGTGCCGCTGTCTACCGGCGAATATAATCTGCTCCACGCGCTGGTCACACGGCCGCGCCAGGTGCTCACCCGCGACCAACTGCTCGACCTCACCCAGGGCCGCGAGGCGGCGGCGTTCGATCGCGCGATCGACAATCAGGTCAGCCGATTGCGCAAGAAGATCGAGACCGACGCCAAGAACCCTTCGATCATCAAGACCGTGTGGGGCGGCGGCTATACGCTGGCGGCCGAGGTCACCCGGCTTTGAGGCGCTTCCTGCCCACCAGCCTGATCGCGCGCATCGCCCTGCTCGTCGCGGCGGCGCTGTTCGTCGCGCAGGCGATCAATTTCGGGCTGCTGCTCCATGAGCGGCAAAAGGCGCGGTTCGCTCTGGTGATTGCGCCCGCTACCACGCGGCTGGCCGACGCAGCCGAACGCCTGCTCGTCCTCCAGCGCGAACCCCCGCGCCAGCCAGGGGCTGCGAAGAGGCGCTTCCTCTCCGACCCTCGCACCCATGTACGCCTGCATGCGGAAAACCCGTTCGCGAACGAAATCGCTCGGCGCCGCCCCGATGTTGAACGTGATCTCCGGCGCGGGCTCGAGGATGCCGGGCTGCGCGCCGGTACGATCATGGCGGCGCTGCGCCCGGTCCGACCGGAACGTCTGCGCGACCCCAGGCTCGACCCGCTGCGCGCCGAGCGGCTGCGGCGGATGGGGGCGGAGATGCTGGTCGCGGTCGAACTGCCCGGCAAGGGCTGGCTGACCCTCGCGACACCTTGGCCCCGCACCGAATTTGACCTGATCTGGCAGCTCGCCGCGCAGACGCTGATCCTCTACGTCGTCGTGCTGGTGCCGGTGCTGCTGGTCGGCGGACGGATCGCGCGGCCGCTGCGCACCCTCACCGAGGCTGCGCGGACCTTCCGCCCCGGCGACGACACCGCCCCGATCCGCGAGCGCGGGCCGAGTGACGTGCGTGCGCTGATCGCCGCCTACAATGCGCTTGGCCGACGGGTGACTTCGATGCTCGACGAGAAGGACCGGATGCTCGGCGCGATCGGACACGACCTGCGTACGCCGCTTCAGGCGCTGCGGGTGCGGATCGAGTCGGTCGAGGACGAAGACGATCGCGCGCGGATGGCCGACACGGTCGACGAGATGAGCCGCACGCTGGACGACATCCTGTCGCTGGCGCGGCTCGGTCGGCCGAGCGAGCCGAATACCGATGTCGATCTCGGCGCGCTGGTCGATGCGGTGGTCGAGGATTTCCGCGATCTCGACCACGACGTGACCTTCGAGGAGCCCGAACGGCTCAAGATGCGCCTGCGGCCGACGCTGATGCGCCGAGCGGTGCGCAACCTGATCGAGAATGCGGTGAAGTATGGCGGCGGGGCCGAGGTTCGGCTGATCCCCGAGGCCGAGCGGGTGACGATCGAGGTGTGCGATCGCGGGCCCGGCATTCCGGCGGACAAGCTGGAGGCGGTGTTCAACCCCTTCACCCGGCTGGAACAGTCGCGCAACCGCGATACCGGCGGGATCGGGCTGGGGCTGGCGCTGGCGCGGGCGATCGTCAACGACGCCGGGGGAACGATCGCGCTGGGGAACCGGGAGGGTGGCGGGCTGACTGCGACGATCACCCTGCCGCGGTAGGCCCCACCGAGACGAACGCCTGTTCTGAAATCCCTCCACCCCGCCCCTCCTCCAAGGAAGAGGGGCTTAGAAAAGAAGCACAAAAAAAGCCGCGCCTCCCGTCGGAAGCGCGGCCCTTTTCTACCGAGTAACCGTCAACCTATCAGCCGACGATTTCTTCCGGCTTGAAGAAGAAGGCGATCTCGATCGCGGCATTCTCTTCCGAGTCCGAACCATGGACCGAATTGGCTTCGATCGACTCGGCCAGTTCCTTGCGGATCGTGCCCGGTTCGGCGTTCGCCGGGTTGGTGGCGCCCATGATGTCGCGGTTGCGCTGCACGGCGTTCTCGCCCTCGAGCACCTGCACCACGACCGGACCCGAGATCATGAACGAGACGAGGTCGTTGAAGAAGGGGCGCTCCTTGTGGACGCCGTAGAAGCCTTCGGCCTGCTCGCGGGTCATCTGGATGCGCTTGGAGGCGACGACGCGCAGGCCGGCCTCTTCCAGCATCTTGGTGACGGCGCCGGTCAGGTTGCGGCGGGTGGCATCGGGCTTGATGATCGAAAAGGTCCGGGTCGCGGCCATGGCCGTGCGGCTCCTGTAATTGGTGATGGAAGGAAGTGGCGGCTCCCTAGTCCCGCAACGTCTTCAATGCAAGCTCAGGCGACCTGCGCCCAGCGGCCATTTTCGTCCTGTCGCCAATAGCGCCGCTCGACGCCCTCGCGGCCGCCCAGGGCGCGCCAGGCGACACGGGCCGCGCCGATGCTATCCTCGTCGAACAGATGGAAGGCGCGGTCGAAATCCAGCGCTTCGTTGCGCCAGAGGCCGTCGACCAGCGCGACATTGCGGGCACCGTTCGCCGGTGCGACCGTCTCCGCAATCAATGCCGGCTGCTCGCTGTCCCAGTCGCCACCGGCCTGGGCATGCGGCAGAAAGCTCGCCGGCTGGTAGCTCCAGAGCAACTGGTCGATGCGGGTACGCAGCACCGGATCCCCGGCGACGATCAGCAGCCGGCCGCCGTTGGCCAGCACCTTTTCGGCGATCGACGGAAGCACGCGATCGAGCGGCGCGACGGTAAGGTGATAGAAATCGACCTGCATGCGGGGCCCCTTAGCCCGGATGTGCGTTGGGGCCAACGCGCCTCCCGTTGCGGAGCCGCAATCGCTGCGATAGGGCACGTCGATGCCCGTTGCCGGGGAGTGTCGATACAGGTGGGAGTTTTCGTGAAGCGCAAGGCCATGTTCTTTCCGGCCGCGCTCGGTCTGTGCCTGTCGGCGCAGGCACGCGCCCAGCAGGCGCCCGATTCGCGTCCCCTGCCCGTCGATCAGGCTGCCGGCACCACGCTCCCCGCCGCCGATCTGCAGGACCGTCCGGCAGAGCCCGCGCCGCCGCCGGCCAATGGCCTGCCCGACGATCCCAAGCAGGTCCAGTTCACCGCCGACCAGCTCGACTACGACATGAACAGCGACGTCGTCACGGCCAGCGGTGACGTGCGCATGTACCGCGAAAGCAACCGCCTCCGCGCCGACAAGGTCACCTGGGACCGCCGCACCGGCAAGGTGATGGCCACCGGCAACATCGTCGTCGCCAACCCGGAGGGCGATGCCGCCTACGGAGACAGCATCGAGCTGACCGACACGCTGAAGGATGGCGTGGTCGACAACATGCTGGTGGTGCTGGAAGCCGGCGGCCGCATCGCCGCCGCGCGCGGTTCGCGCAACGACGGCGGCGTGATCACGGTGGAGAACGCCGCCTACACGCCTTGCTCGGTCTCCGACAGCTCGGGCTGCCCCAAGGAACCGTCCTGGAAGATCACCGCCGACCGCGTCGTCTACGACCCGGCCAAGCACCGGCTGCGCTACAAGGGCGCGCGCATCTCGGTGTTCAAGTTCGTGACGATCCCGCTGCCCGCCTTTTCGCATCCGGCGGGCGGCCAGAGCGATTCGGGGTTCCTGACGCCCGACGCGCGCTACAGCCGCACCAACGGCCTTCAGCTCGCCCTTCCCTATTTCTTCAGCATCGCGCCCAATCGCGACCTGACCGTCACGCCGCGGGTCTTTTCCGACACGCTGCCGATGCTGCAGGCGGACTATCGCGAGCTCAACAGCCTCGGCGCCTTCCGCCTGCAGGCGTACGGCACCTATAGCCGCCGCGCCGACGACCTTACCGTGACACCGACGCCGGCGACGCTCCGCAACGATTTCCGCGGCTACCTCGACCTGGCCGGACGGTATCAGCTCGACACCAACTGGGACGTTCGCGCGTCGTTCCGCGTCGCGAGCGACCGCACCTTCCTGCGCCGCTACGACATTTCGCGCGACGACCGGCTGCGCAACAACCTCGCCGTCGAACGGATCGACGCCGACAGCTATTTCGTGATCAACGCCTGGGCGGTGCAGACGCTGCGCGTGGGCGACCGCCAGGGGCTGCAGCCGGTGGCGCTGCCCGAGATCGATTATCGTCGCCGTCTCGACGACGGGCTGCTCGGCGGCAAGTTCGACTTCGAGGTCAACACCCTCGCACTCACCCGCACCGGCGGGCAGGACACCCAGCGCGCCTTCACCAGCGCACAGTGGAGCATCCGGCGGCTCACCAACTGGGGCCAGGAAGTCAGCCTGACGGCCTATACCCGCGGCGACGTCTACAACACGTCCGACACGATCGCGACGACGGTGGCGAGCTATCGCGGCGAGGACGGCTTCCGCTTCCGCGGCATCGCCGCCGGCGCGCTCGACGTGAAATGGCCCTTCGTCGGCGAATTCCTCGGCGGGTCGCAGCGGATCACCCCGCGCGTGCAGATGGTGGTCGCGCCCCACCTGGCGAACATGGAAGTTCCCAACGAGGACGCCCGCGCGGTCGATCTCGAAGATTCCAACCTGTTCGCGCTCAACCGCTTCGCGGGCTATGATCGCTTCGAGGATTCGACGCGCTTCACCTACGGGCTCGATTACGCGCTCTATCTGCCCGGCATCAGCGTCGAGGCCAATGTCGGCCAGAGCTACCGCCTGACCACGCGGCCCACGCTGTTCCCCAATGGCACCGGCCTCACCGATCGCATGTCCGACATCGTCGGCCGTACGGTGATCCGCTTCCACGATTTCGTCAGCCTCACCCACCGCTACCGGCTCGACAAGGACGGGCTGGCGGTGCGCCGGAACGAGATCGACATGTCGGTCGGGTCGCGCGCAACCTATGTCACGGTCGGCTACCTCCGCCTCAACCGCAATGTCGATCCGACGCTGGAGGACCTCCAAGACCGCGAGGAGCTTCGTCTCGGCGCACGCGTCCAGTTCGCGCGCTTCTGGTCGCTGTCGGGCTCGACGCTGATCGATCTCACCGACAAGCAGGAAGATCCGCTGTCGCTGGCCAATGGCTTCCAGCCGATCCGCCACCGCATCGGGCTGTTCTACGAGGACGACTGCCTGCGCATCGGCACCACCTGGCGGCGCGACTATGCGACCACCGGTGACGCGCAGCGCGGCAACTCCTATCTGCTCACCCTCGCCTTCAAGAACCTCGGCCGCTAGAAGGCCCGGTCTGGGGGATTCGGCGCTCAGCCTTGGTTCAGGCACAATTGCGCTATAAGCGCTGCTTCCCGTTTGAGGATAAGGGTCGTTCTGAAGTGATGATGGGTGTGGGCAGGATTGCGGGAACGGGTGCGAAGTGGCTGGCCGGCGCGGGGTTCGCTGCCCTGGCGACGGTGGCGATCGCCCAGACCTCCGCGGGGCAGGATGGCCAGGCCGGCGTGAGCAACGGGCTCGATCTGCCCAGCACGCTGGAGATTTTCGGCAAGGCCGACCCGAACGTCCGCAAGCCCACCGCGATCGTCAACGACTATGTGATCACCGGCACCGAGGTGGACCAGCGCGTCGCGCTCGTCACCGGCATGCAGAAGCTGACCCTGAAGCCCGAGGAACGCGAGCAGCTCAAGCTCGCCATGCTCCGCCAGCTGATCGACGAGACGCTGGAGATCCAGGAGGCCAAGGCCAACGAGATCAAGGTCGATCCGCGCGAGATCGAGAACAGCTTCAGCCGCGTCGCCACCCGCTTCCAGAAGACGCCCGAGCAGATGCGCGCCTGGCTGCGCGAGATCGGTTCGTCCGAGCGTTCGATCAAGCGCCAGATCGAGGCCGAGCTCGCCTGGAGCCGCCTGCTGCGCAAACGCGTCAACGTGAATGTGGGCGAGACCGAAGTGAAGGCGATGATCGACCGCCTCACCGCCCAGAAGGGCACCGACGAATACCACGTCTACGAAATCTACCAGAACGCCACGCCCGATCGCGCCCAGGAAGTCTCCGCGGGCATGCAGAAGATGATCGAGCAGATGCGCTCGGGCACGCCGTTCGACTATCTCGCCCGCACCTATTCGCAGAGCTCGACCCGCGCCCGCGGCGGCGATCTCGGCTGGATCCAGCCGGCGATGCTGCCCGAGCAGCTGGCGCAAGCGGTGCAGGAAATGCAACCGGGCCAGGTCGCGGGGCCGATCCCGCTCTCGGCGGGCTTCTCGATCGTATACCTGGCGGACAAGCACAAGGTCGGCATCTCGGACCCGCGCGATGCCAAGCTGAGCCTCCGCCAGCTGTCGCTCGCCTTCGCCAAGGGCATCACCGAGGCCCAGGCGAGCACCCGTGCCGCCTCCTTCGCCAAGGCGACCCAGGCGATCCGCGGCTGCGGTGACGTGAGCAAGGTCGCCTCGGCCGAGGGCGCCGAAGTGGTCGATCGCGACAACATCGTCATCAAGGATCTGCCGCCCGCACTGCAGAACCTGATCCTGCCGCTGCAGGTCGGCCAAGCGACCCAGCCCTTCGGCTCGATCGAGGACGGCGTGCGTGTGCTGGTGATCTGCGGCCGCGACGATCCGCCCGCCGCCAACACGCCGTCGGTCGAGCAGGTGCAGGAGCAGCTGGAGGACCAGCGCGTCAACCTGCGCGCCGAGCGCATGCTGCGCGACCTGCGCCGCGACGCGCTGATCGAATATCGCTGACGTGACGGCAGGAGGCGCCTTCCTGCCTCCGCTCGCCGTCGCCATGGGCGACTCGGCGGGGATCGGGCCGGAAATCACTGCCAAGGCGTGGGAAGCGCGCGGGGCCGAACGCCTCGCGCCGTTCTTCGCGGTGGGCGACCCCGTAGCGGTGCGCGCCGTGTGGCGCGGACCGATCGCGCAGATCGGCGATCCGCGCGAGGCATTCGCGGCATTCGGCGAGGCGCTGCCGGTGCTGCCGATCGGCGATACCGGTCCGGTGGTGCCCGGCGCACCGTCGCTCGGCACCGCGCATATCGCGCTCCAATCGCTGGAGGTGGCGACCGGCCTCGCCAGCGCCGGGGCCGCGGGCGCGCTGGTGACGGGCCCTGTCTCCAAATCGCAGCTCTACGCGATCGGCTTCTCGCACCCGGGCCAGACCGAGTTCGTCGCCGAACGCTGCGGCATCACCGCCGACAATGCCGTGATGATGCTCGCCGGGCCGACGCTGCGCGTGGTGCCGATCACCGTACACGTCCCGCTGGCGGCGGTGCCGTCGCTGATCAGCGTCGAGCTGATCGTCGCCAAGGGCCGCGTCACCGCGCGCGGGCTGCAGCGCAATTTCGGCATCGCAAGCCCCCGCCTCGCCTTCGCCGGGCTCAACCCGCATGCGGGCGAAAACGGCGCCATCGGGCGGGAAGAAATCGAAGTGCTCGCACCGGCGATCGAACAGCTCCGCGCCGACGGGATCGATGCGAGCGGGCCGTACGCCGCCGACACGCTGTTCCACGCGCGCGCCCGCCAAGGCTATGACGCGGCGCTCTGCCTCTATCACGACCAGGCGCTGATCCCGATCAAGACGCTCCATTTCGACGACGGCGTCAACATGACGCTGGGCCTGCCGATCGTGCGCACCTCGCCCGACCATGGCACCGCCTTCGGCATTGCCGGGCAGGATCTCGCGCATCCGGGTGCGATGATCGCCGCGATTCGTATGGCCACCGAAGCGGCGCAGCGCCGGGCAGAAGCCACCGCGTGACTGCCCTGCCCCCGCTCCGCGACGTCATCACCAGATACCAACTGAGTGCCAGCAAGGCGCTCGGCCAAAATTTCCTGTTCGACGGTCAGCTGCTCAGCCGCATCGCCAAGGTGCCCGGCGACCTCTCCGGTGCAGAGGTCTTCGAGGTGGGCCCAGGCCCCGGCGGCCTGACCCGCGCGCTGCTCCAGGCGGGCGCCAGCGTCACCGCCGTCGAGCGCGACCGGCGCTGCATTCCCGCGCTGGAGGAACTGGGCGGCTATTTCCCCGAGAAACTCCGCGTTATCGAGGGCGATGCGCTGGAGGTCGACGCACCGGCGTTGTTCGCGGGCAAGCCGCACATCGTCGCCAACCTGCCCTATAATGTCGGCACCGCGCTGCTGGTCGGCTGGCTCTCGGCCGAATGGCAGCCCTGGTGGGCGAGCCTGACGCTGATGTTCCAGAAGGAAGTCGCCGAGCGGATCGTCGCACAGGCGGGTACCGAACATTATGGCCGCCTGGCGGTGCTCGCCCAGTGGCGGAGCACGCCGCGGATCGCGATGAACGTCCATCGCTCGGCGTTCACCCCGCCGCCCAAGGTGATGTCGGCGGTGGTGCACATCGTCCCCGGCGCGGCGCCCGAGGGCGTGCAGCTCCGCATCCTGGAGGCGGTGACGGCCGCCGCCTTCGGCCAGCGCCGGAAGATGCTGCGCCAGAGCCTCAAGTCGGTTCCCGGCGCGCTGGCGGCACTGGAGACGCTCGGCATCGACGCGAGCCGCCGAGCCGAGACCGTCAGTGTCGCCGAGTTCGTCGCGATCGCGCGCGAACTCGGGCGCGGCTAGTCCTCCCCCGCCGGGCGGAACAGCCGCAGCACCGGTACCAGCGAGGCGTGATCGTCCGTCCAGCCGGTGAAGCCCGGCTGGCCAACCAGCGGACGCCATTCGCCATCGCGCGCCTTCAACGCTGCCAGCACCCGCGGCGAGCGGCTGAGCGCGATCCAGTCCGATACCGCGCCTTCGTCCTGCCGTTCGAGCGCGCTCGGCACATGAACCAGCCGCAGCCCCTGCCATCCGCCGGCCTTCGCGGCCCCGGCCACCACCGGCGCAAGCGCGAGGAAGCGGTTCGAGATATGGACGAGCAGCACCCCCTCTGGCGCCAGCACGCGGCCATAGGTGGCGAAGGCCTCGGCGGTCATCAGGTGCATCGGCACCGCGTCCGAGGAGAAGGCGTCGAGCGCAAGCAGGTCGAGGCTGGTCGCTGGCAGTTCGCTCAGCCGCAGCCGCGCGTCGCCGACGGAGATCCGCGCCTGCGGGGCGCAAAGGCGCAGGAAGCTGAACTTGCCGGAGTCGCGGGCGAGGTGGACCACCGCAGGGTCGATCTCGAAGAAGCGCCAGGCCTGGCCGGGCCGCGCATAGCAGGCGAGCGTGCCGGTACCGAGCCCGACGACGCCGACGCGCGTGCTCGGCCCATAGAGCGCGGGTGCCGCGAGCATCGCCTGCCCCACGCCCGATCCCGCCTGATAATAGGTCGTAGGCCGCGCCGCCCGGGCACCTTTAAGCTGCACGCCATGCACCGTGGTGCCGTGCGCGAGGCGGCGCTGATCGGGCTGATCACTCACCGTGTAGACGCCGAAATAGCTGCGGGTCCGCGCGCCGCTGAGCGAGGTCTCGATCGCGGTATAGCCGCCGAACAGGAACAGCCCACCCGCCAGCGCCACGGCGAACGGCCAGCGCGCGCCGATCGTCACCAGCCCGATCACCGCCACCGCGACGAAGCCCAGCTGGATCTGGATCGGCCCAAGCAGTTGCACGTGCAATGCGACGATCACGATCGCCACCACCGCGGCGCTCAGCGCCAGCCCCACGGACAGCCGATAGCGGCTCGCCCACAGCTGCGCGAGTTCGCCGGTCAGCGCGCGTTGCGGGATCAGCAGTCCGGCGGCGAGGATCAGCAGCGGATATTCATAGGTCCAGTCGAACAGTATCGGCGCCAGCAGTCCGGCGAAGACGCCGCCCAGTGCACCGCCCACTGCCATGGCGAGATAGAAGCCGGTCAGCCGCTCGGGCGGCGGGCGCAGCGCGTAGAGCCGGGCATGGCAGGCAACCGCAACCGCGAACAGGAGCACCAAGCCGATCAGCGCGTTGAAATAGGCGAGCCGCGAATCCCCGGCGACCAGCGTTGCGCCAAACAGCAGCAGCACGAGGGGCACGCAGCGCGCGAGCAGGTCGTCGAGCAAGGCCGAGCTGCGGAAGGCGACGGGAAAGCTCAACAGGTACAGCCCGAGCGGCAGCACCCACAACAGCGGCACCGCGACGATATCGGTGGTGAGGAAGGTCGTCGTCGCCAGCATCAGCCCCGAGGGCACGAGTGCGAGCACGATCCACCGCACCCAGTCCCGCGCCACCGTCGCGGAGCGATCGGTGCGGGACGCGGGCAGCGCCTCGCCCTTGGGCAGACGGCTGGCGCAGGCGAGCACCAGCAGCGCCACCAGCGCATAGCCGATCGTCCACAGCCAGCTCTGGCTCCGCAGCCGCAGCAGCGGCTCGACCAGCAGCGGATAGGCGAGCAGGCCGCCGAAGCTGCCGATGTTCGAGGCGGCATAGAGCGCATAGGGGTCGCGCCCATGGCTCGCCACCGCATACCAGCGCTGGAGCAAAGGTGCTTGCGCGGAAATGGCGAGGAATAACGGCCCAATCGCGGCGACGAGCAGCCATGGCACCCATAAAGCAGGCTCGGCACCTGCGGGGACTTGCATGGTCCCCAGCCCGATGGGCAGCCACAGCGCCGCGAAGGCGAGCACGCCGAGATGCACGCTTGCCTGGGTCCGTACGCGGAACCGCCCCAGCCAATGCGCATAGCCATAGCCGACCAGCAGCAACGCCTGGTAGACGAGCATCGCCGAATTCCACACCGCCGGCGCGCCGCCGAGCCGCGGCAGCGCCATCCGCGCGACCATCGGCTGGATCAGGAACAGCAGGAACGATCCGCCGAGAATGGCAGCGACGAACAGCGCGCGGCGGGCGCCGCCGGCCTGCGCCTCCGTCACGGGCGGGCGATGCGGTACGTGCGGTGGCGCCGCAGTTCGGGAATGGCGGCCGGATGATCGAAATCGGCATCGAGCGCGCGCTGCATGCCGAGCCGCTCCATCAGCCCCCAGCTGCGGGCATTTGCTTCCACGGTGATCGCGGCGATGCTCGGCACGTCGAGCCGTCGCCAGCCCCAGGCGAGGCTCGCCTCCGCCGCCTCGCCGGCATAGCCCTGCCCCCAATGCTCGACGGCGAGCCGCCAGCCGATCTCGACCTCGCCGTCGATGGGGGTGCCGGCAGCACCCGGCTTGAGGCCGCAAAAGCCGAGGAAACGGCCGTCCTCGCGCCGCTCGATCGCCCAGAAGCAATGGCCGTGGCTGTCAAGAAAGCCGATCTGCCGGTCGACCCCGGCATCGCTCTCGGCGCGCGACTGTACCGGGCCGATGAACGCCATCACGCGCGGATCGGTGCACATCGCATGAAACGGTTCGCGGTCGGCATCGGCCCAGCCGCGCAGCAGGAGTCGTTCGGTCTCGATCATGGCCGGGGGATGGCGAAGGCGACGCTGGGACGCAAGCGATGCCCTTCCGGCTGCACCGGATGCTCGAAAGCGGCGAACCAGCGCATGCCGAGCCGCTCCATCAGCGCGCGGCTGGCCAGGTTGCAGGCGGCGGTGATCGCCACGACGCGGGGCTCGCTGCGGTGCGACCAGGCCCAGTCGAGGGTCGCCAGGGCCGCCTCGCGGGCATAGCCCTTGCCCCAATGGGCACGCGCGAACATCCAGCCGATCTCGAGCTCGCCGGCGATCGGCGTGTCGGGCGCACCGGGCTTGAGCCCGCAAAAGCCGAGGACCGCGCCGTCCTCCCGCCGCTCGACCACCTGGAAGCCTAGACCGTGGCTGGGGCCATAGCCGAGATGCCGGGCGATCGTTGCCCGGCTATGCGCCGGGGTCTTCACCGGCCCGAGGTCGCGCATGACGTCCGGATCGCTCCACATCGCGTGGAGCGCGCCGAAATCGCGCGGCGCGGGCAGCCGCAACAGCAGCCGCGCCGTCTCGATCACGCGCCGAGCAGCCGTGCCGCCAACGGGGCGTGATAAGTGAGCACCCCGGAACACCCTGCCCGTTTGAACGCCATCAACGTCTCCAGCACCAATGCCTCGCGATCGCCCGCGCCAACCGCGGCAGCCGCCTCGATCATGGCATATTCGCCGGAGACCTGATAGGCGAATACAGGCACTTCGAACGCGCTCTTCACGCGGGTGACGATGTCGAGATAGGGCAGGCCCGGCTTTACCATCACGCTGTCCGCACCTTCGGCCAGGTCGAGAGCTACTTCGCGCAGCGCTTCCTCGGCATTGGCGGGGTCCATCTGATAGGTCTTCTTGTCGCCCTTGAGCAGCCCGCGGCTGCCAACCGCGTCGCGGAAGGGTCCATAAAAGGCGCTCGCATATTTGGCGGCATAGGCCATGATCTGCACGTTGACATGCCCGTCGCCTTCCAGCGCGGCGCGGATCTGGCCGACGCGGCCGTCCATCATGTCGCTCGGCGCGACGATGTCGGCGCCCGCCTGCGCCTGCACGAGCGCCTGCTCGGTCAGCACCGCCGATGTCTCGTCGTTGAGGACATAGCCCGCGGCGTCGACGATGCCGTCGTGGCCGTGGCTGGTATAGGGATCGAGCGCGACGTCGGTCAGGACGCCCACTTCGGGCACCGCGTCCTTGATCGCGCGGATCGCGCGGCACATCAGATTGTCCGGGTTAACCGCCTCGCGGCCGTCTTCGGTGCGCAAGCCATGTGGCGTATTGGGGAACAGCGCCAGGCAAGGGATGCCGAGGTCTCGCGCCTCGCGGGCGCGGTCGACGATGCCGCTCAGGCTCCAGCGCGAGACGCCCGGCAGCGCCGCGATCGGCTCCTCTTCCGTCCCCTCGGTCACGAACACCGGCCAGATCAAGTCGGCGGGAGTGAGTACCGTTTCGGCATGGAGGCGACGGCTCCAGGCCGAAGCCCGGGAGCGGCGGAGGCGAAGCGCGGGATATTGGCTCATGCCGCGTCAAATGCGCCTTGGTTGCGGCAGTTGCAAGCGTCGCCGAGCGCGGTAGCGCCGAGGGTGAGGATCGAGGTGGCATGCCGCTGCGCCACCTCCATCGCATCGCTGCCATAGCCACCACCCAAGGTACTGGCGAAGGGAATGCCGCGCCGTCGCATCGTCTCCGCCACCCAGCGATCGCGCGCCACCAACCCCGCACCGCTCAGCCCCAGCCGCCCGAGCCGATCGTCCGCGAACGGATCGACGCCGGCCTGGTACAGCACCAAGTCGGGGTCGAACTGAGCGACCAGTGGCAGCAATGTCGATTTCAGCGTTTCGAGATAGGCGTCGTCCCCCGTCCCATCGGGCAGGCCGATGTCGAGGGTCGAGCGTGCCTTGCGTACGGGGAAGTTCTTCTCGGCATGGATCGAATAGGTGGCGATGTCCGATCGCCCGGCGGTGAGCGCCGCGGTGCCGTCGCCCTGATGCACGTCGCAATCGACGATCAGCACGCGAGCGGCATGGCCCTCCTCGGTCAGGCGCACCGCGGCAATGGCGAGGTCGTTGAACACGCAATAGCCCGCGCCGGTATCGGCCAGCGCATGGTGGCTGCCGCCCGCACTGTTCGCCGCATACCCCTCGGCCTGCGCAATCCGCGCGGCAAGGAAGGTGCCGCCGGGCACCCGCTCCGATCGACGCGCGACCGCGGAGGTGACGGGGAACCCGATCCGCCGCGTCTTGTGCGGCGGCACGCGCGCCTCCAGCACTTCGGCGACATAGTCGGGATCGTGCACCGCCTCCAGCCAGCGCGGCGGCATTGCCTCGGGCGCGTGCCAGGCGATGCGCGCGCCCTCGGCGTGGAGCAGGTCGCGGACCAGGCCATTCTTGTTCCATAGATAGGCGCTGCCCGCCGGTGCCGGCGCGACATAATCGGGGTGGTGGACGACGGGGATCACGCGGCCAATCTAGGGAGCGGCAATCCCGTTCGAAAGACGACCCTTCCGTCAGGTCCCGCGCCGCTCTAGGGAAGCGCCATGACCGATCTCGCTTCGCTCCCCTATCGCCCCTGCGCGGGCGTGATGCTGCTCAACCGCGACGGCCGCGTGTTCGTCGGCCAGCGGCTCGATTCGACGCTGGAGGCCTGGCAGATGCCACAGGGCGGGATCGACCCGGGCGAGGATGCGCTCGAAGCCGCCTTTCGCGAGCTGTGGGAAGAGACCGGCGTCGCCCGCCATCATGCCGAGCTGATCGCCGAGGCGCCCGAGGAACTGCAATATGACCTGCCCGACGACCTGGTCGGCAAGGTGTGGAAGGGCAAGTGGCGCGGCCAGCGCCAGCGCTGGTTCCTGCTGCGCTTCCTCGGCGAGGACGGCGATATCGACATCGCGACGGCGCACCCCGAGTTCCGTGCCTGGCGCTGGTCGGACCCTGCCGACCTTCCGGAATTGATCGTGCCGTTCAAGCGGGCGCTCTACACGCGGCTGTTACAGTTGTTCGCGCCGCACCTCGGCTGAGCGCGATCAGGCCGCGCGCCGCGCCGGCATCACCGCGAAGGACAGGCCGGTGATCGTGCCCAGCACGACCCCCGAGACGACGCCGCCGATCAGCCCGCGAATGGCGATCTCGAGGCTGCTCGGCTCGGCGCTGCCGACCGAGGCCGCGACATAGATGCACGGCAGCGCGGCGCCCCAGCCGATGGCGCTCACCGCGACCCACCAGTGCACTTGACCCGCCGCACGGTACAGCACCAGCGCCTGCGCCGCGCCGAACAGCACGCCCAGCCCCAGCCCGAAGCCGGCGGCGGCAACCGCGGTCTGGAACAGCGTCTCGACGGGCGGCAGCAGCGGATCGCCATCGAGTGGCGGAAACACGGCGTACCAGGCGCCGATCGCCCATACGACGATACCGACCAGCGTCGTCGCACCTACCCACGCGCGCAGATCGAGTGCCGGGAATTGCCGCCGCAGCGCCCAGCCCTGGAGCAGCCCGAGCGTCAATCCCTGGATCAAGCCGCTCAGCGCCTTGGCGAAGAAGACGATCCATTCGGCGGTGGGGCCGACCGGCACCGGATCGAAGCGATCGACGGTGACCCACCAGAGGGCGGCGGCACCGATGCCGAGCAGTTCGCCCGCGGCGCACGCCTCGATCCAGCGGGTGAAGCCATCCTCTTCCTGCACCTTGCCATCCTTTGGGGGCGTGCGGTCCTCGGGGGTGAACCGTCGAGCGTCCCTCTTATCACGATTGAGACACGAGTTTCCCAATCGCCACAAGCCCGGAAACGGCAGAAGGGCAATCCGTTACTGGATACGCCACCGTATCGATGTGAGACGTATTGCCGCTAAGTTACTCGAATTCGAGGATGGCAGCGTCCACCGTCAGGCTGTCGCCAGGTGCGAAATGCGCGTGCTTGACGGTGCCGGCGCGCTCGGCGCGGAGGATGTTCTCCATCTTCATCGCCTCGATCACTGCCAGCGCCTGCCCCGCCTCGACCCGGTCGCCGGGCTGGACATGCAGCCGGGTGAGCAGCCCCGGCATCGGCGCGAGCAGGAAGCAGCTCATGTCGGGCGGCACCTTCTCGATCATGTGATCGCTATACTGCGCGACATGCGGCGGCAGCACCTCGACCCGATGCGCGGCGCCGTGCGCGGTGAGCTTCCAGCCGGTGCGCGTGCGATCGACCGACGTGGCGAAAGGTTCGCCGTCGATGCGCGCGAAGAGCTGCGGATCGCCCGCATGCCAATTGCAGGAGACTTCCAGCGGCGGCGTGTCGCTCGACAGGTTGACCAGCAGCCCGGTGTCGCAGCCATCGACGCTCACGTCGAAGCGGTGCTCGCCGATCCGCACCGAACGCTCGGTGGAAAGCGCCACCGCCCCGAGCTGGCCGGAGATTTCCGCCGCCCGCGCCGTGCGCGCGAGGTCGAGCACCACCGCGACAGCGGCAAGGCGGCGCACCAGTTGTTCGTCCGCCGGCGCACCGTGGAAGCCCTCGGGATATTCCTCGGCGATGAAGCCGGTGGTGAGCTCGCCCGAGCGGAAGCGCGGGTGCTGCATGATCGCCGAGAGGAAATCGATATTGTGGCCGATGCCGTCGATCCGGAAGCGGTCGAGCGCGCGGACTTGCAGGTCCGCTGCCTCATCGCGGGTCGGCGCCCAGGTGATCAGCTTGGCGATCATCGGATCGTAGAACATGCTGATTTCGGAACCTTCGGTCACGCCGTCGTCGACGCGGACATAGCCCTGCCCCGCCGGCTCCGCCGCCGGCGGCCGATAGCGCACCAGCCGCCCGGTGCTGGGCAGGAAGCCGCGATAGGGGTCCTCGGCATAGACGCGGTTCTCGATCGCCCAGCCGTCCAACTTCACCTCGTCTTGGCCGAACGCCAGCTTCTCTCCGGCGGCCACGCGGATCATCTGCTCGACCAGATCGAGCCCGGTGATCGCCTCGGTCACCGGATGCTCCACCTGGAGCCGGGTGTTCATCTCGAGGAAGTAGAAGCCCTGCCCGGTCTTGTCGGCGCCCGATACGATCAGCTCGACCGTGCCCGCGCTGTAATAGCCCACCGCCCGCGCCAGTGCGACCGCCTGCTCGCCCATCGCCTTGCGCATCGCCGGCGTGACGAAGGGCGACGGCGCTTCCTCCACCACCTTCTGGTGGCGGCGCTGGATCGAGCATTCGCGCTCGTTCAGGTAGACGATGTTGCCGTGCTGGTCGCCCAGCACCTGGATCTCGATATGGCGCGGGCTTTCGATGAACTTCTCGATAAACACGCGGTCGTCGCCGAAGCTCGCCAGCCCCTCGCGCTTGGTCGCTTCGAAGCCTTCGCGGACGTCCTGCTCGCTATAGGCCAGCCGCATGCCCTTACCGCCGCCGCCGGCGGAGGCCTTCATCATCACCGGATAGCCGATCTCCCCCGCAATCCGCACCGCATGCTCGGTATCCTCGATCTCGCCGACGAAACCGGGAACGACGTTCACGCCCGCCTGCTGGGCGAGCTTCTTCGACTCGATCTTGTCGCCCATCGCCGCGATTGCCCCCGGCGGCGGCCCGACGAACGCGATGCCCGCCTCGGCACAGGCCTTGGCGAAACTCTCGCGCTCGGACAGGAAGCCATAGCCTGGATGGATCGCGTCGGCGCCGGTTTCCTTGGCGGCAAGCAGGATCAGGTCTGCGCGGAGATAGCTCTCCGCCGCAGGCGCGGGCCCGAGCCGCACCGCCTCGTCCGCCATCCGCACATGCGGCGCGCGGGCATCAGCATCCGAATAGACCGCGACCGTGGCGATGCCCATCTTCTTGGCGGTCCGCATCACCCGGCACGCGATTTCGCCACGGTTGGCGACGAGGATTTTCTTGAACACTAATTGCTCCAGCGTCGAAGCAACGACAGGGTGCACCAGCAGCCTGCCATTGCCAGTAGGATTGCAGCCACCAATGCGTAAAAGACCGCGTCAGCGTCGCCGCCAAACAAGGGCAGGAGCAGGACCCAAAGTGCGGGTCCAAGCAACATTGCCCAAATTGTACTTATGAGAGACGACCGGAGACTCACCCGGCTCGCGCGGCGCTCCGACCATCGCACGAAGCCGGAAAGCATTACTCCGCCGCCTCCAGCTCTACCTTGCACTCCGCTGCCATCGGCGTGATGCCGAGGCGCGCGAACAGCGCCGCGTCCTTGTCGTCGCCGGCATTGCCCGCGGTCAGCAGCTTGTCGCCGGTGAAGATCGAATTGGCGCCCGCCAGGAAGCACAGCGCCTGGGTGGCATCGCTCATGCTCTCGCGCCCGGCCGAGAGGCGGACCATCGAGCGCGGCATGGTGATGCGCGCCACCGCGACCGTACGGACGAACTCGATATCGTCGATCATGGCGAGCGGCGTGTCGGCCAGCATGTCGCCCAACACCGTGCCCTTCACCGGCACCAGTGCGTTGACCGGCACGCTGCCCGGATGCACCGGCAGGGTCGCCAGCGCGTGGATGAAGCCGACGCGATCACCACGCGTTTCGCCCATGCCGACGATGCCGCCGCAGCACACGTTGATGCCCGCCTCGCGGACATGCTCCAGCGTCTCCAGCCGCTCCTCGAAGCTGCGGGTGGTGATGACCTCGCCGTAGCGTTCGGGCGAGGTATCGATATTGTGGTTGTAGTAATCGAGCCCGGCATCGGCGAGCGTCTTCGCCTGCGCGTCGGTGAGCATGCCCAGCGTCATGCAGGTTTCCATGCCCATCGCGCGGACGCCCTTCACCATCTCGACAATGGCGGGCATGTCGCGGTCCTTGGGGTTGCGCCAGGCGGCGCCCATGCAGAAGCGGGTCGAGCCATGGTCCTTGGCCTGCGCCGCCGCCTGCAGCACCGCGCGCGGATCCATCAGCTTGGTCGCCTTGAGGCCGGTATCGGCATGCGCCGACTGGCTGCAATAGCCGCAATCCTCGGGGCAGCCGCCGGTCTTGATCGAAAGCAGCGTCGAGCGCTGGACCTGGTTCGCCGGATGGTTGGCGCGGTGGACTTCGGCGGCACGGAACACGAGTTCGGTGAACGGCAGGTCGAACAGCGCAGCGATCTCGTCGCGGGTCCAGTCGGTGCGGACGGGGGAGGATTCGAAGGTCAAGCAAGCAACTCCGGTGAACGGTTACGCCGCTCGGCATAGCGGGTGCGCGCGCCCACGTAAAAGGGCAGCCTGGTCACTCGGCACCGGCGTCTAGTGGTGGCATGTTGTGGCCGAGCAGGCGCAGAACGTCCGCCGCGCATTCCACCACGTTAGACCCGGGGCCGTAGATCCCCTGCACCCCCGCCGCACGCAGCATTTCATAATCCTGCGGCGGAATGACTCCGCCCGCGATGACCTTGACGTCGTTCCGCCCGGCTTCCCGCAGGCCGCGGATCAACTCCGGGATAAGCGTCTTGTGCCCTGCCGCGAGACTAGAGGCTCCGACCACGTCGACGCCACTATCCAGCGCCAGCACCACCGTTTCCTCGGGCGTCTGGAACAATGGCCCGCTGACTACCTCGAACCCCATGTCCGAAAAGGCCGAGGCAATGACGTTGGCGCCGCGATCATGCCCGTCCTGGCCCATCTTGGCGACGAGCAGCCGCGGCTTGCGACCGAGTCGATGTTCGACCGCCTCGACGCCGCGCACCACCTCGGCCCAACGGCTGTCGTCAGCATAAGGCGCCGCATAGACGCCCCTTACCGGTGTCGGCTTGGTGGCATAGCGGCCGAAAACGTCTTCCATCGCCGCGCTGATCTCGCCCAGCGTCGCGCGAGCACGGGCAGCCACGACCGTCAGCTCCAGCAGGTTGCCGCCACCCTTCGCGCCTTCCCGCAGCGCATCGAGCGCCGCCTGGCATGCAGCCTCGTCGCGCGCTGCCTTCACCCGCTGGATGCGGGCGATCTGCGCCTCGCGCACGGCGGCGTTGTCGACCTCCAGCGTTTCCAGCAGATCCTCGTTCGGCAGCCGGTACTTGTTGACCCCGACGATCACGTCCTCGCCGCGATCCACCCGCGCCTGGCGCGCCGCCGCGGCTTCCTCGATCATCGCCTTGGGCCAGCCGGCGGCCACCGCCTTGGCCATGCCGCCCTCGGCCTCTACCCGTTCGATGATCTCCCAGGCCTTGTCGACCAGGCTCTGGGTCAGGCTCTCGACATAATAGCTGCCGCCCAGCGGATCGACGACCTTGGTCATCCCGGTCTCTTCCTGCAGCACGATCTGGGTGTTGCGGGCGATCCGGGCGGAGAAATCGGTCGGCAGCGCGATCGCTTCGTCGAGCGCGTTGGTGTGGAGGCTCTGGGTGCCGCCCAGCATCGCCGCCATCGCCTCGATCGTGGTGCGGATGACGTTGTTGTACGGGTCCTGCTCGGTGAGCGACACGCCCGAGGTCTGGCAATGGGTGCGCAGCATCTTCGAGCGATCGTCCTGCGCGCCGAGCCGGGTCATCACCCGGTGCCACAGCACCCGGGCGGCTCGCAGCTTCGCCACTTCCATGAAGAAGTTCATACCAATTGCGAAGAAGAAGCTCAGACGCCCTGCGAACTTGTCGATATCGAGGCCGGAGGCGACGCCATACTTCACATATTCCATGCCATCAGCGATGGTGAAGGCGAGCTCCTGCACCTGGGTCGCGCCGGCTTCCTGCATATGGTAGCCGGAGATGGAAATGCTGTTGAATTTCGGCATCTTCGCGCTGGTATAGGCGAAAATGTCCGAGATGATCCGCATGCTCGGTTCGGGCGGGTAGATATAGGTATTCCGAACCATGAACTCCTTGAGGATGTCGTTCTGGATCGTGCCTTCCAGCTTGTCCTGCGGAACGCCCTGCTCCTCGCCCGCAACGATGAAGAAGGCCAGCACCGGGATCACCGCGCCGTTCATCGTCATCGACACCGACATCTGGTCGAGCGGAATGCCGTCGAACAGGATCTTCATGTCCTCAACGCTGTCGATCGCGACACCCGCCTTGCCGACATCGCCCACCACGCGAGGGTGATCGCTGTCATAGCCACGATGGGTGGCGAGATCGAACGCGACCGACAGGCCCTTCTGCCCGGCGGCGAGGTTGCGGCGGTAGAAGGCGTTCGACTCCTCAGCGGTCGAGAAGCCGGCATACTGGCGGATGGTCCAGGGGCGACCGGCGTACATGGAGGCACGCACGCCGCGCGTGAACGGCGCGAACCCGGGCAGGCCGGGGTCGATGCCCGCCACATCCTCTTGGGTGTACAGAGGTTTGACCGGGATACCTTCCGGCGTTTCCCAGGTTAGGTCCTTGCCCTTCACCTCCTTGGAAGCGACGGCGGACCATTGGTCGAGCGAGGGCTTGGTCACAATCCTTCTCCCCACCGGGGAGAGGGAGGGAGCACGCGAAGCGTGCGGAAGGGAGAGGGGCTCGGAGCGGCGGCCATCCACTGCCCCTCTCCCTTCCCACGCGCTTCGCGCGCGGGCCCCTTCCCTCTCCCCGTTGGGGAGAGGGCGATTTGCTCAATGCCCGTCACGCGGCGTCTCCATGATCTCGGTAAGGATGCCGCCCATGTCCTTGGGGTGGACGAAGAAGATCGGCGTACCATGCGCCCCGATGCGTGGCTCGCCGAGCACCTTACAGCCCTTGGCTTCGAACCAGGCCTTGGCCTCGTGGATATCGGGCACTTCATAACAGAGGTGATGCTGTCCGCCCGCCAGGTTCTTGGCGAGGAAGCCGTGGATCGGCGACGCCTCCCCCAGCGGCTCGATCAGCTCGATCTGGCTGTTGGGCGCATCGACGAAGCACACCTTCACCCCCTGCGCGGGCAGCTCGAAGGGTTCGCGGATCACCTCCGCGCCCATCACGTCGCGATAAAAGGCGATCGAGGTTTCGATCGACGGCGTCGCAATGCCGACATGGTTGAGACGGCCGAGTTTCATCATGGTCCTCGATCAGCGCCGCGTCACAGCGGGATGTTGTCGTGCTTCTTCCACGGGTTTTCGAGCTGCTTGTTGCGCAGCTTGCGCAACCCCAGCGCAATCCGGCGGCGCGTCGAGTGCGGCATAATCACCTCGTCGACAAAGCCTTTGCTCGCTGCCACGAACGGGTTGGCGAAGCGCGCCTCATACTCGGCGGTGCGCTCGGCAATCTCCTCGGGCGTCTTGCCCCGGAAGATGATCTCCACCGCGCCCTTGGCGCCCATCACCGCGATCTCGGCGGTGGGCCAGGCATAGTTGAGGTCGCCGCGCAGATGCTTCGACGCCATGACGTCATAGGCGCCGCCATAGGCCTTGCGGGTGATGACCGTGATCTTGGGCACCGTCGCTTCGGCATAGGCGAACAGCAGTTTGGCGCCGTGCTTGATGATCCCCGAATGCTCCTGCCCGACGCCCGGCAGGAAGCCCGGCACGTCGACGAAGGTGACGATCGGGATCTCGAACGCGTCGCAGAAGCGCACGAACCTTGCCGCTTTCTTGGATGCATTGATGTCGAGACAGCCCGCCAGTACCATCGGCTGGTTCGCCACCACGCCGACCGTGCGCCCCTCGATCCGGCCGAAGCCGACCAGGATGTTGCCGGCATGGGCGGGCTGCAGCTCGAAGAACTCGCCCTCATCGAGCGTCTTCCGGATCAGCTCGTGCATGTCATAGGGCTGGTTGGCACTGGGCGGGATGATCGTGTCGAGGCTCTCGTCGATCCGATCCCAGGGATCGTCGCAGGGCCGCTCGGGCGGCGCCTCGCGGTTCGAGGCGGGAAGGAAGTCCACGAAGTCGCGGGCCGCGAGCAGCGCCTCGATATCGTTCTCGAAGGCCACGTCAGCGACCCCCGACTTCGTGGTATGCGTCACCGCTCCACCCAGTTCCTCCTGCGTGACGATCTCGTTGGTAACGGTCTTCACTACATCCGGGCCGGTGACAAACATGTAGGACGAATCCTTCACCATGAAGATGAAGTCCGTCATCGCGGGGCTGTAGACCGCGCCGCCGGCGCAGGGCCCCATGATCAGGCTGAGCTGGGGCACCACGCCCGAGGCCAGCACGTTGCGCTGGAACACCTCGGCATAGCCGCCGAGCGACGCCACGCCCTCCTGGATGCGCGCGCCGCCACTGTCGTTTAGGCCGATCACGGGCGCGCCGACCTTCATCGCCATGTCCATGATCTTGCAGATCTTCTGCGCGTGCCGTTCCGAGAGCGAGCCGCCGAACACGGTGAAATCCTGGCTGAACACGAAGACGAGGCGGCCGTTGATGGTGCCCGAGCCGGTGACCACGCCGTCGCCGGGGATCACCTGGTCCTGCATGCCGAAATCGGTGCAGTTGTGCTCGACATACATGTCGAGTTCCTCGAAGCTGTCCTGGTCGAGCAGCACCTCGAGCCGCTCGCGCGCGGTCAGCTTGCCCTTGGCGTGCTGTGCATCGATCCGCCTCTGGCCGCCACCCAGACGGGCAGCGGCACGACGGTGTTCCAGTTCCTCGATCGTCGACGACATCGGCATTCTCTCCGTGGACGCGGCTTGTGCACCGGGCCATGCCGGCTTCGCAAATGCAATGTTGCGAAGTTGCGGGGCGCAGGTTTGCAGAGTATGCGAACTCATGGCCAGCCAGCTCCCACCTTTGCCCCGCCGCCGCCTGTTCGAGGGCTTCCGCTTGCGCGACCTGCGGCGGCGTCTGAACATCCCGCAGGCGAGCATGGCCCGACGGCTGGGTATCTCGGTCTCCTATCTCTCGCAGATCGAGAACAACGACCGGCCGATCACCGACGGGGTACTGCTCGCACTCGTCCGCGAATTCCCGGTCGACGCGGCGGAGATCAATGGTGAAGGCGGGACTGCAGCCCTGCTTCGTGCAATCGACGCCGCGACCGATAGCAGCGTGCCCGCCGACCGGATCGACGAGGCCGATGTCCGCCGCGGCATCGAGCAACAGCCGCTGCTCGCCCGGCGGATGGTCGCGCTCCACGACGCCTATCGCCGCAGCCAGGAGCAGCTGCGCGTGCTCGACGACCGGTTCGACACCGGCTCGGGCGACGCCGCACCACTCCCTTGGGAAGAGGTGCGTGACTGGTTCCAGGCCGAGGGGAATTACATCGACGCGATCGACCGCTCGGCCGAATTGCTCGCCGACGCGCTCGCGCTCGACGACGACAATGTCGTTCGCGCCTTCGAGGACCGGCTGCGGCTGTGGCACGGCGTCCGCGTGGTCGGCGCGCAGGGCGACGGCAGCGAGCTCAGTCGCTTCGACGAGGGCGCACGGACGCTGGCGCTCAACCATGCCCTGCCGCCGGAAAGCCGCGCCTTCCTGCTCGCGCACCGGCTGGTCCGCTACGAGTTCGCCAACGAGATGCGGCTGGTGATCGATCGGGCCGGGCTCGCCTCGCCCGCCGCGCGCGAGCTGCTGAGCGTCGGGCTCGCCAACTATGCCGCGGGGGCGTTGCTGATGCCCTATGGTCGCTTCCGCGCGGCCGCCTATGAGGTGCGCCACGACATCGATCGCCTGCGTCAGCGTTTCGCGGTGAGCTTCGAGCAGGCGTGCCACCGGCTCTCGACGCTGCAGCGCCCCGGCGCGCAGGGCCTGCCGGTGTTCTTCTGCCGCGTCGACATGGCGGGCAACATCACCAAGCGGCACTCGGCCACGCGGCTGCAGTTCGCCGCGCTCGGCGGCGCGTGCCCCTTGTGGATCGTCCACGAGGCGGTGGCGATCCCGGACCGCATCCTGGTGCAGCTCGCCGAGATGCCCGACGGCACCCGCTATGTCTCGATGGCCAAGGGGCTGGTCAAGCCCTCGGGCAGCTTCACCCGTCCGCCCCGCCGCTATGCCGTCGCGCTGGGGTGCGAGGAGGCGCACGCCGCCGACTTCGTCTATGCCGATGCGCTGCGCACCGGCGGCGCCGCCACGCCGATCGGCGCCTCGTGCCGCATCTGCCCCCGGCTCGATTGCGACCAGCGCGCCTTCCCGCCTGCCGGATCGGTGATCGAGATCGACCCCGACCGCCGCCGCGCGGTGCCCTACGGCTTCCGCTGACGCTTGCGGGCGTCGCCCCCTTCATGGCATACCCGAAGCTCGAAAATAGAATTTTGGAGAGGTGCCATGGCAACCGTGCTCGCCCCCAGTCCGCAGGTCAGCGACGCCGAATGGGAGGCGCGCCAGCAGCTCGCCGCCTGCTACCGCGTGTTCGACATGCTCGGCTGGTCCGAGATGATCTACAACCACATCACGGTGAAGCTGCCGGACCAGGAAGGTGCCTTCCTGATCAACCCCTTCGGATTGCATTTCAGCGAGGTGAAGGCCTCGAACCTCGTCAAGATCGACATCGACGGCAACAAGCTGGACGACTCGCCCTATCCGGTGAACCGGGCGGGCTTCGTCCAGCATGCGCTGTTCCACCGGCATCTGCCCGACGCGCATTGCATCATGCACAGCCACACCACCGCCGGCATGGCGGTCGCCTCGCTCGAAGGCGGGCTGCGGCCGACCAATTTCTACGCGTGCAACTTCATCGGCCAGATCGCCTACCATGACTTCGAAGGCGTCACCGTGCGCGACGAGGAAGGCGAAAGGCTGCTGGCCCATCTCGGCGACAAGCGCGTGATGCTGCTGCGCAACCACGGTATCCTCGCCATGGGCCGCACGCTGCCCGAGGCGTTCGTCAAGCACTGGGCGCTGCAGCGCGCCTGCGAGATCCAGGTCGCGACGATGGGCATGGGCCAGCCGATCGAGATTTCGCCGGAGGTCGTCGCCGTCCACCAGCGCGACGTTCATATGGCGCAGGTCCCCGGCGGCCCGGGCGCTGCGGACTTCGCCGCGATGGTCCGGCTGGTCGACCGGATCGATCGCAGCTGGCGCGAGTGATCGCTTTAAACGCATTTTCCGAGCCGTCGCCCGCACGCGGGCAACTAGAAAATGCTCATCCGAAGCGGAAGCCGCTCACCGCCCAGCCGAGCACATGGTCGCGATAGTCGCAGACCGCCGGCCCCTCACCGCCCGCACCGAGCGCGACCATCAGCGGCAGGAGGTGCTCCTCGCGCGGATGCGCGAATTCGGCATAGGGCAGATCTCGCCAAGCGACGATCCTGGCTTCGCGACGCGTCGGATCGGGATCGGTAGCGGCGTCGACCAGCGCGTCGTCCCAGGCATCGGCATAGGGCGTAGCCTGCGGCCCGCGAGCGCGCAGATTGTGGAAGCTCATGCCCGAGCCGACGATCAGCACCCCCTCGTCGCGCAACGGCGCCAGCGCCTTGCCGATCGCGACATGCGCGGCGGGATCGAGATCGGCCCGCAGCGACACTTGCACGAGCGGGATGTCGGCAGCCGGCACCGCGACCTTCATCGGAATGAACACACCGTGGTCCCAGCCGCGCTCGCGCTCGACCCCGGCGGGGAAGCCGGCGGCGTCGAGCAGCACCTCGGCCCGCAGCGCCACCTCGGGCGCGCCGGGGGCATCCCAGCGCAGATGATAGGTGTGCTCGGGGAAGCCGTAATAGTCGAACAGCAGCGGCTGGCCGTCGCCGACATGCACGGTAACGTCGCGCTCCTCCCAATGCCCGGAGACGAGCAGGATCGCCCGCGGCCGCTCGGGCAGGCTGGCGATACTCCCGGCGAGATAGGCCTGCATCGGGCGCCACATCGGATCGGGTGGGCCGCCGGCCGGATCCATGAAGAAGCACGGGCCGCCGCCATGGGGGACGAAGAGCGCGGGTAGGGTCATGCTCGCAATGTCGCCTGTGCCGCACCGACCGACAATGCCGGTTTCGGAAACCCGCCGTTTCCCGCTAGGGTCGCGCCATGACTCGGTTCACCGTCAACAACCAGCCGGTCCAGTATGACATGGATCCGCAGACGCCTTTGCTCTGGGCCTTGCGCGACGCCTCCAACCTCACCGGCACCAAATATGGCTGCGGCACCGGCGATTGCGGCGCCTGCACCGTCGATATCGACGGCGCCGCCCGCCTCGCCTGCCGCGAAACGATCGGCGCGATCGAAGGCACCTTCGTCACGACCATCGAGGGTCTCTCGCCCGATCGCAGCCACCCGGTGCAACAGGCCTTCCTCGCCGCCAATCTCGTCCAGTGCGGCTATTGCATTCCCGGCATGGTGATGGCGGCGTCGGTGCTGATCCGCACCAATCGCAACCCGTCGGAAGAAGACATCCGCCAGGGCATCCCCAATATCTGCCGCTGCGGCATCTACCCGCGGCTGGTCGCGGCGATCCAGGATGCCGCGCGCATTGCCCGCGGCGACCCGGCCGACGGCGCCTGAATGCTTTCAATCTGCTGTCAGTGCAATTCAGAGCCCGCTCAGCGTCGGGCGCGTATTCGGCCAGCATCGGCACGGCGACTTCGCCGCTGCCACCGGAGAATGGTTCGATGAAGAGGATGCTGTTGGCGGCGATCGCAGCCGCGACTGCGCTGGTCCCCGCCGCTGCCATCGCGCAGGAGCGCGGCGAGCATCGCGGCAATGGCGGCTGGATGCGCCCCGACAACTTCCGTCCGCAGGGCGGCCAGGGAGGTCAGGGATGGCAGCGCCCCCAGGGCCAGCCCCAGAACGGCGGCAACTGGCAGCGTCCGCAGGGCAACCCCGGCTGGCAGCGTCCACAGGGTGCGCCGCAGGCGATGGATCGCGGCGACTGGCGTCGGCCCGATGGACAGCCCCGGCCGGCCTTCCAGCAACCGCAGGGTACGCAAAGCCCTGTCCAGCCGCGACGCGACTGGCGTGGGGGGCAGCGTCCCGACTGGCAGAACCGCGACCCGCAGGCCTGGCAGGATCGCCGCTGGGACGATCGTGGCCGCCCGCAGTGGAACGGCGCCCGCGACTGGGGCCGCCGCGACGGCTATCGCGGCTGGAACGATCGTCGCGACTGGGATCGCGCCGACCGCTGGCGCGGCAACGGCGGCATCTGGAACAATGGCTGGCGGAGCGACCATCGCTATGACTGGCGGGCCTATCGCGACTATAACCGCAGCCTCTACCGCCTGCCGCGCTATTATCCGCCGGCACGCTGGAGCTACGGATACAGGCGCTTCTCGGTGGGCTACCGGCTCGACAGATTCCTGTTCGCGCAGCAATATTGGATCAGCGATCCCTCTTTCTACCGGCTGCCGGACGTCTGGGGGCCGTATCGCTGGGTCCGCTATTATGACGACGCGCTGCTCGTCGATGTGGACAGCGGCCAGGTGGTCGACGTGATCTACGGCATCTTCTGGTGAGCGAAACGGGGGCCGGCAGCGATGCCGGCCCCTTGCGCTTGCATTCGCCGACGCCCGCGGCAAAGAGTTTCGCCGTGAGCAAAACCAACCCCAACAGCAAGGGATCGCCCTCCCCGGAGCGGGCACGGATCGGCCGCGAGGTCGCGGCGCGGCTGGACGCGAACCCGAACGTACGCCGCGCCAAGGTCGAACTGGCGCAGGTCTATACCTATCCCGATTTCTTCAGCGACGCCGAGTGCGACATGCTGATGGCGCTGATCGACAGCAACGCCCGCCCCTCCACGCTGCTCGCCGCGACCGACGATCCCGACTATCGCACCAGCCACAGCTCGGACCTGTATCGCTGGTCGCCCGACGTGCTGGCGATCGACAACCGCATCGCCGCCCTGCTCGGCATCCCGGTCGAAAATGCCGAGACGATGCAGGGCCAGCGTTATGCGCCCAACCAGCAGTTCCGTGCGCATTGCGACTATTTCCACGAAGACAGCGGCTATTGGGACAAGATGGTCGAGACCGGCGGCCAGCGCACCTGGACCGCGATGGGCTATCTCAACACCGTCGAGGAAGGCGGCGCCACCTGGTTCCCGCGCGCCGGCATCCGCTTCAAGCCCAAGCGCGGCCTGCTGGTGATCTGGAACAACATGCTTGCCGACGGCAGCCCCAATTACGACACACTGCACGAGGGCATGCGCGTCGTCGAGGGGACCAAGTACATCATCACCAAATGGTTTCGCGAGCAGGCCTGGATCAAGGCGCCGATCCAGACCTATCGCTCGGGCGTGGTCGACGCCGACTGAGCTTCAGGCGGCGCGCGGCGGCCAGAGCTGGCCCGCCCGCCCGCGCAGCACGTCCGCCAGCGTATAGCGCCGCAGCACGTCCATGAAGGCGCGCCGTGCTTCGGCGAGCACGCCCGGCAGGTTGCAGCCGCGGACTAACCGGCAGCCGGTACAATCGACCATCGCGCAGCGCGGCTCGGTCACGTCGAGCACCGCGCCGATGTTGATCTCCGCCGGATCGCGCGCCAGCTGGATCCCGCCGCCGCGCCCGCGCACCGCCTCGATATAGCCGGCATGGGCGAGACCATTGGCGATCTTCATCAGATGCGTGGCGGAAATGTCCTGCTCCTCCGCCACCGACGCGATCGAGACGCGCCCTTCCCCGCTGCTGCCCAAGTGGATCAGCAGGCGCAGCGCGTAATCACTGTGGCGGGTCAATTGCATGCGACATCTTCTTAGCTGGCAAGCTCTGCAGATGCATGCGGAAGACTACGTATATTTGACAAGCGTCAAAGTGAGCGCGCGGGATACCCAATAACCGGAATTCAATATTCAGCTTTATTGGGAGACCGGCGATGTACTGCGTCCAGTGCGAACAATCGAACAAGGGTGGCTGTGCCGCCAAGATCGGCTCCTGCGGCAAGACGGCGCAGGTTGCGGAGCTGCAGGATGTGTTGCTGCGGGTACTGCAGGGCGTTTCGGTCTATGCCGATCGCGCCGCCGCCAAGAGCGCGCGCGACGCCATGGTGGATGCGTTCACGCCGCACGCCTGGTTCACCACGCTGACCAACGTCAATTTCGACGACACGCGCTTCGTGCCGCTGATCGCCCGCGCGCTATCGATGCGCGAGCGGGCGCGGCTGCTGGCCGAGGCCGCCGGGGCCGACCTTTCCGCGCTGCCCGAGCCCGCGCTGTGGAACCCCGGCACCACGCCCTCTGAACTCGCCGCCGCTGCCCCCTTCGCCGCGATCCAGCGCTTCGTCGATCGTGACGGGCCAAGCATCGTCGGCCTGCGCAACCTGATCCTCTACGGCCTGAAGGGCACCGCCGCCTATGGCGAGCATGCCCGGGTGCTCGGCTTCGAGGAGGACGCCATCAGCGCCGAGTTCCATCGCATCGCCGCCTTCCTCGCCACCGATCCAACCGACGTCGACGCGCTGCTCGGCCATGCGCTGGCGATCGGCGCGCTCAACCTCAAGGTGATGGAGCTGCTCGACGCCGCCAATACCGGCCGCTTCGGGCATCCGGAGCCGACGGCGGTGCGGATGACGCCAAGGGCGGGTAAGTGCCTGCTCGTCTCCGGCCACGACATGGGCGACCTGGAAGCGATCCTCCAGCAGACCGAAGGCACCGGCATCCACGTTTATACCCATGGCGAACTTCTCGCCGCCAATGCCTATCCGGGCTTGAAGAAGTACCCGCACCTCGCCGGCAATTACGGCGGCGCATGGCAGGACCAGCAGAGGGATTTCGATGCCTTTCCCGGCGCGATCGTGATGACCTCGAACTGCCTGATCAACCCCAACCTCAAGGGCTATAGCGGCCGTATCTTCACCGCGGGACCCGTGGGCTGGAAGGGGCTGCCGCACCTGGTGGACCATGACTTCGCACCCGCCGTCGCCTGCGCGCTGGCCCAGCCCGGCTTCGCCGAGGACGCGCCCGAGCAGACGATCACCATCGGCTTCGCCCGCAACACGGTGATGGGGGTCGCCGACACGCTGCTCGGCATGATCGGCAAGGGCGAGGTGAAGAACCTGTTCCTGATCGGCGGCTGCGACGGCGCGCGGCCGGGGCGCAACTATTTCCATGACCTCGCCATGGCGACGCCCAAGGACAGCTTGGTCCTCACCCTCGGCTGCGGCAAGTTCCGCTTCAACCGCGAGGATCTGGGCGCGATCAACGGCATCCCGCGGGTGCTCGACATCGGCCAGTGCAACGATGCCTATTCGGCGATCCGCATCGCCACCGCCGTCGCCGAGGCGCTGAACGTCGGCGTCAACGACCTGCCGCTCCATTACGCGATCAGCTGGTTCGAGCAGAAGGCGACCGCGGTGCTGCTGACGATGCTGCATCTCGGCCTGCGCCGGATCCATCTGGGCCCGACGCTGCCGCAGTTCCTCACGCCGGAGGTGCTTGGCATCCTGATCGCGAAATTCGACATCCGTCGGACCGGCGATGCGCACGACGATCTCGCGCACATGCTTGAGGCGGCGTGACGAACCCCCACCCCGCCCGACGCGCCGGGCGGGGTTTCGGCGCATGCCCCTCGACAATCGGCCACCCCCCGGCCACATCGGGGGCATGTCCCCTGCCCTGAATGTTCACCGTTCGATCCTCGGCCAGCCCTGGCGCTGGCGCGGCCTCGCCGCCGATGCACGCGACCCCGATTTCGCTCCCGACGACCTCGTCACCCAGCTGCTGCTCACCCGCGGCGTCGACCGCGCCGATCTGGAGCGTCACCGCACCCCCAGCATCCGCGCCTTCATGCCGGACCCCTCGATCTTCCGCGACATGGACCGCGCCGCCGAACGCCTCGCGGACGCGGTGGAAGCGCGCGAGCAGATCGCGATCTTCGGCGACTATGACGTCGACGGCGCCACCTCCGCGGCGCTGCTGATCCTGCTGCTGCGCGCGCTCGGCCTGGAGGCCACCCCCTATATCCCGGATCGCCTGATGGAAGGCTATGGCCCCTCGGGCGAGGCGCTGGTGCGCCTGAAGCAGCAGGGGCACGGGCTGATCGTCACCGTCGACTGCGGCGCGCAGGCGTTCGAGGCGCTGGCAATGGCGCGCGACGCCCAGGCCGATGTGATCGTGGTCGACCATCACAAATGCGCGACCGACCTGCCCGTCGCACACGCGCTGGTGAATCCCAACCGGCTCGACGAGGCCGAGGGCGCCGAGCACGGCCATCTCGCCGCCGTGGGCGTCGCCTTCCTGCTCGGCGCCGCCCTCGTGCGCACGCTGCGGACGCGCGGCTATTTCGCGAGCCGGCAGGAGCCGCGGCTGCTCGACCTGCTCGACATCGTGGCACTTGGCACCGTGGCCGATGTGGCGCAGCTCAAGGGGCTCAACCGCGCCTTCGTGGCCCAGGGCCTCAAGGTGATTGCGCAGCGGCGGAACATCGGGCTGGCCGCGCTGATCGAAGCCTCGCGGCTCACCCGCGCGCCGACCTGCACCGACCTCGGCTTTGCGCTGGGGCCGCGGATCAATGCGGGCGGTCGCGTCGGCAAGTCGGACCTCGGCGTCCGTCTGCTCACCACGCGCGATCCCGCCGAGGCGCGCGCCATCGCCGCCGAGCTCGACCTGCTCAACGAGGAGCGCCGCGCGATCGAAGCCGAAGTTCAGGCAGCGGCCGAATCGCTGTACCTGCTCGGTGGTGATCGGATGGTGGCGCTGGTCTCCGGCGAGGGCTGGCACCCCGGCGTAATCGGCATCGTCGCGGGGCGGCTGAAGGAAAAGTTCGGCCGGCCCGCGCTGGTGATTGCCATCGGCGAGGACGGGATCGGCAAGGGCTCGGGCCGGTCGATCCCCGGCGTGGACCTGGGTGCGGCGGTGCTGGCCGCCAAGGACGCCGGGCTGCTGATCGCCGGCGGCGGGCATGCGATGGCCTGCGGCGTGACGGTGGCCGCCGAGGGCGTGGAAGCGCTCGCGGCGTTCCTGGAGGAGCGCCTCGCCGAACGAATCGCGATCGCGCGCGGCGAACGGGCCCTGCTGCTCGATGCGGTGCTGAGCCCGGCGGGCGTGAACCCGATGCTGGTGGAGGCGATGGAGGCCGGCGGCCCCTACGGGATGGGATGGCCCGCGCCGCGAATCGCGGCGGGCCCGGTTCGCGTGATCAAGGCCGATGTGGTCGGCACCGGCGGCCATGTCCGCGCGATCGTCGCCGGAGCGGATGGGAAGAGCCTGAAGGCCGTCGCCTTCCGCCAGGCCGATACGGAACTGGGCCACGCGCTGCTCTCTGCCCCCTCGCACCGCCGGCTCTGGCTGGCCGGCCGGGCGAAGGTGGACACCTGGGGCAGCCGGCCCGCAGCAGAAATGCACATAGAAGATGCGGCATGGGCCGATTGAGTGCTTGACGGCTGCGAAATCGCCCCCTATTCGGCCGCTCCACGCCAAGCAGTTGGCCCCTTCGTCTAGCGGTTAGGACGCGGCCCTTTCACGGCTGAAACACGGGTTCGATTCCCGTAGGGGTCACCAAAGTGCCTTCCCAAGGCATGCCAGAACATGCCATAACTGGCTGTTTTCTGCGGTTTTTGGTGGTATAAGTCTCTCATCCAAGCTGGCAGAATGCCACTGCATACCAGCAAGCTGATGGTATTTTTGATGGCATGCGCCGGTCGCTTCGACGGGAGATACCATCATGGCGCTGTCGGTGGTTGCCATCAAAGCCGCAGAGATTCGCGGCAAGGCGTACAAGCTAAGCGATAGAGACGGGCTCTACCTGCTCGTGACCCCATCCGGCGGACGCTATTGGCGGATGAACTATCGACATTATGGGAAGCAAAAGACCCTCGCTTTCGGGGTTTGGCCCGACACCGGTCTGGCAGAAGCACGCGCCGAATGTGATGCCGCGCGGAAGGTGCTGGCCCGCGGCGAAGATCCCGCCGAGCGGATCAAGCTCGATCGGGTAGCGGCGACCGTCGCTGCCTCCAACAGCTTCGAAACGGTTGCGGACGAATGGTTGTCCAAGGTCGAAAAGGAAGGCCGTTCGCCGGTCACGATGAAGAAGCTCCGCTGGCTTCTCGGTTTCATCTACGCGTCGATCGGCAAGCGCCCGATCGCTGCGATATCCGCGCAGGAACTGCTTCTGATGCTGCGGAAGATGGAGGGCAACGCGCGTTACGAGACGGCAAAGCGGCTCCGCAGCACCTGTTCGCAGGTATTTCGCTACGCGATTGCGACCGCCCGCGCCGAGCGCGACGTCGCCGCTGACCTCCGCGGCGCGCTGATCGCGCCCAAGCCAGCACATCGCGCCGCAGTTACCACGCCAAAGGCCGCAGGCGAGCTTCTGAGGGCCATAGACGGCTTCCAGGGGCAGCCCAACACCCTCGCGGCGCTGAGGCTCCTGCCACACGTCTTTGTCCGCCCTGGCGAGCTACGTTTCGCAGAATGGCAGGACTTCGACCTGCAACGGGCGATCTGGACCATTCCGCCGCACAAGACGAAGATGCGGCGAGCCCATGCGATCCCCCTCTCCCGCCAAGCCCTCGCGATCCTTGCGTCGATTGAGCACGACGCAGACTATAGCAGCTATCTCTTCCCATCCCTCCGCTCCGTCCGAAAGCCGATGTCGGAGAACACGATCAATGCGGCACTCCGCCGGATGGGATATGCGCAGGACGAAATGACCGGCCACGGCTTCCGCGCGATGGCGGCCACGCTGCTCAACGAAATGGGTCTATGGCACCCCGACGCCGTCGAGCGGCAACTCGCGCACTGCGACAACAATGCCGTCCGCCGCGCCTACACCAGAGGCGAATATTGGGACGAACGCGTTCGCATGATGCAGCACTGGTCCGACCACCTCGACTTTCTGCGCCACCGTGCAAAGGTGTTGAGCAGGAACTTCGGGCAAGCGGCTGAGAGTCGAACTTAGTCGGATGAGGTGACCACGACTCCGCGCGGCCGCATGCTCTGCGACGACGGCGGCAAGCTCGCGGAGCCAATCCATCTAAAGCCTAAGATCACAATCCTAGAGCCGAAAGACTGAACCGCGCCGGGTTTGCCGGAGGCCATTAGATGTGAGTCACGCCGCCATAACGATCTGCTCAGCGGCAGCATAGTAGTTCGCTTCGGCTTCGG
>NZ_JAATJB010000017.1 GCF_011927635.1 Sphingomonas trueperi | reverse complement strand
TCCTTGTCCACGCAGATGACTTCGTGGCCGAAGTCCGAGAAGCAGGCTCCAGATACCAGGCCCACATAGCCCGTGCCGATCATCGCAATGCGCACGATTTTCCCCTGTGCCGAAAGTGCTGTTTCCAGCGGTCCGGCAAAGCTCTTAACCGAACCTGCCGCGACCGCAACCCACTGCAGTGCAGCAATTGCGTCAGGCCGTTGGCCGCAAAAGAAAAAGGCCTGCGGGGGCAGGCCTTTTTCCTGGTTAATGTCAGCTGGCTACCTCGCGGCGCCGGCTTCCATATGGTTGAATTCAGAGCGGGCGGATGTCCGTGCCAGTGACGCCATCACGGAAGAAGAGGGTGAAGAACTTCATTTTTTTGGCTCCCATTTCTGCGCTGTTCCGCGCAAGTCATTTCGTTAATGAAAAATTTACTTTTCCGCAATCGGGGATTCTGCGGAGGGCGAGATTTGCGCATATGCGCAAATTCTCGTTTACCTTTTCTTTAAACGTGTTTCGTAATCCTCCTCGTCCGACGATTCCGGGCGGGTCCGCAGGGATCAGACAGGGGGCGGCAGGCGGCATGCAGTCGTAAAAAATGCCGGTTTTTGGCTGGTTTGCGCATCAGCCAGTAGTTTTTCGCGAATCTGTCCTTTATCGGTGTGTGGCCGAGCAGGCGGCGGGAGGGCATTCGGTGAGCCATGGCTTGAACGTGTCGGCATTGTGCCGCGTGACCAATTTCGAGACAGCGCGCCGCATTCTCGGCAAAAATGGTCTGCACTTTGCCGCCGAGACGCTGGCGGCCCGAATCGTCGCCCTCGCCCCGAGCGTCCAGCTGATCGGCGTCGGCCGAGACCTGATCGAATTCCACGTCGCTGCCGCGGATCGCGAAGAGGCTACGATGCGCCTGCGGTCGCTGCGCCACGACCTCGATGCGCATCAGCGCGATGCCCTGCCGGAAGTCCGGCTGGATTTCGCGATCGGTGCGGCATGTGCCGGGGTCGAGGAGGGCGACACGCTTCGGTTGCTCGAGGTCGCCGAAATCGCGCTGGAGCGCGCGGGGGATGCTGGCGGTTTCGAGCTGATCGATCTCTCGCTGGCCGACCACGCGGTCGATCGCCTGACGCTCATCGCCGATTTGCCGCGCGCGATCGCGGCGGGCGAGCTGTTCCTCCACTACCAGCCCAAGATCAATGTTCGCCAGCAACAGGTTTCGAGCGCCGAGGCGCTGATCCGCTGGCAGCACCCCGATCGTGGCCTGATCATGCCCGGCGATTTCATCGCGGCTGCGGAAGACTCTGGGCTGATCGGCCCGCTCACGCTGTGGACGCTGCGCCAGGTCATCGCCGACCAGCGCCGGCTTGCCGCGCTGGGGCACGATATCCCGCTGTTCCTCAACATCTCGGGCATGCTGCTCGCCAATGCGGGGTTCATCGACGAGGTCTGCGAGATCATCACCGCCAACCCGGCGGCGAAGCTCGGCTTCGAAATCACCGAAACGGCGGTGATCCGTGATCCGGAGAGCGCCATCCGCCACCTGCAGCGCTTCGCCGATCACGGCGTGGTGCTGGCGATCGACGATTATGGCGCGGGTCTCTCCTCGCTTGCCTATCTCAAGCAGCTCCCCGCCAAGGAGCTGAAGATCGACAAGATGTTCATCACCCAGCTCACCTCGAGCCATCGCGACCCGCTGATCGTGCGGTCGACGATCGATCTCGCGCACGCGCTGGAGATGGAAGTCACCGCCGAGGGCGTAGAGACGCCGGCGGCGCTTGCGCTGCTCAGCGTCATGGGCTGCGACCTTGTGCAGGGCTATCTGATCTCGCGCCCCGTGCCCTTCCCGGCGCTCTGTTCCTATCTCGGCGAGCAGGACCAGCTGGCCGAGACCATGGCGAGCCGCCCGGTGTTTCTCCGGTCCGGAAGTTCGTGGACGCGCGCGTGAGCTGTCGCGCTCTGCGCCACTCGCCTATCCTTTTTGCTGGATTGCTGCTCGTGGCCTCGCTCGGAGGCGCCGCGCACGCGCAGCAATTACCCAAGAATGTCGCGGCGCTGGTCGAGCAGGCCCGCAACCGCATCGTCGACCAGTCCGAAGATCCGAACCCGTTGATCCAGCAGATCGATGCGATGGCCGGCCGCAGTGCGGATCCTGCAGAACAGGCGCTGGTGCGGGGAACCGCACTGTGGCTGCGTGCCGAGGTGCAACTCCGCAGCGACCAGATCGGCCCAGCCAAGCGATCGCTGGACAGTGCCGCGCGCATCGTCTCGACGATCAAGGCTCCGGTCGCGCTGAAGGGCGATCTGCAGATCGCGCTGGGCAATCTGTTCCTGATGCAGGACAAGTCCGCCGATGCGCTCGTCGCCTTCCAGCGCGCTTATCGCGTGTTCGAGGACGTGCGGGAGCCGAGACGGCAGGCGATTGCGCTGCAGAGCATCGGCTCGCTATATGCAACGGCGTCCGATCACAACCGGGCGGAGCGCTATTATCGGCAGGCCGCCCTTGCTTACAGCGGCGACCCACTGCTTTCGCTTACGCTGCACAACCGCCGCGGCAACGTGCTGCTGCTGCTGGAGCGGTATCAGGAGGCGGACGCGGAATATGGCGCGGCGATCGCGCTGGCCCGCAAGCTCGGCAAGCCCATGCTCGAGGCGCGCATTCTCGACAACCTGGCGCGCAGCCAGGTCGAAGCGCGCGATCTGCAAGCCGCCAAGGCGACGCTCGCGCGTGCCTTCACGCTCGCGACCGGAAGCGATGCTGCCGGCTTACGGCGCCTGCTAAGCGCAACGGCGGCGAAATTGGCCTTTGACGAGGGGGATACGTCGAGAGCGGCGGCGCTGATCGGCCAGACCTTCGCCGGTCTCGATCTCGCCACCACCACTCAGGACTTCCGGATCCCGCACTTCTTCGCCTATCTCATCTACCGCAAGCTCGGCGAGGATCGGCTGGCGCTGCGGCACCTCGAAGCGCTCAAGCGCCTGAGCGACGAGGCGGCCAAGGTGGCGACCACCAACAGCGCCGCGCTGATGGCGGCCCGGTTCGATTACGCGAACCAGGAACTCACCATCCAGCGGCTCAAGACCGAGCAATTGCAGAAGGCCGCGCATTTCCAGCGCGTGCTGTTCCTCTCGCTCGGGCTCGCCACCCTAGTCGTCATCCTGCTGCTCAGCGTCGGGCTGTTTACCATCCGGCGTAGCCGCAACCAGGTGCGTGCGGCGAACCGCGTGCTCGCCTCCACCAATGCCGCGCTCGAAAAGGCGCTGCGTGCCAAAACCGAGTTCCTGGCGACCACCAGCCATGAGATTCGCACCCCGCTGAACGGCATCCTCGGCATGACCCAGGTGATGCTCGCGGACGACGCCATCGCTGGCGACGTGCGCGAGCGGCTGGAAGTGGTGCAGGGCGCCGGGCTGACGATGCGGGCGCTGGTCGACGACATCCTCGACGTCGCCAAGATCGAAAGCGGCAACCTCAGCGTCGACCCGGTGCCGATGGACTTCCGCACGCTCGCCGAGGAAGTCGCGCGGCTGTGGACCGATCCGGCGCAGGCCAAGGGGCTGGCGTTCGACGTTCAGTTGGACGGCGCGCCCGGCTGGATCGTCAGCGACCCCAGCCGGCTGCGACAGTTGCTGTTCAACCTGCTGTCGAACGCGCTCAAATTTACCGCGGCCGGTGCCATCGGGCTCACGGCAGAGGTTGCGCAGGGCGAAGGCGATGTCGGCGAACGCTTGCGGATCTCCGTTTCCGATACGGGAATCGGCATCCCGGCCGACAAGCTGGGTGAAATCTTCGAGAGCTTTCGCCAGGCGGATTCCAGCACCACGCGCCAATATGGCGGAACGGGCCTCGGCCTCACCATCTGTCGCAACCTCGCCGAAGCGCTGGGCGGCGCGATCTTGGTGGCGAGCACGCCGGGCGAAGGCTCGACCTTCACGCTCGACCTGCCGCTCTTGCGCGCCGAGCCACCGGCGACGCTTCCCGGCGCGGGCGAAGCGGGCACCGGCGTGCTGATTCTCGAGAGCAATCCGATCACCCGGGCGATGCTGCGGACCCTGTTCGAAGCCGAAGTCGACCGCGTGCGATTCGCCAGGGATCGCGATGAGGCCCTGCAGCTACTCGAATTGGAGCAGTTCGACGCGCTGGTCATTGACGAAGCGGCACTCGCCACCCCAACGCAAGATCTGGTGGAGCGGATCGCTATCCTATGCAGGATACAGTCCAATCTATGCGCGACCTTGCTTTGGAGCGGCAAGAACGCCGAACAACGTTCGCAATTTCTGGACGCCGGCCTAACACAGGTGATAGAAAAGCCGGTCGCTGGAACGGAATTGGTAGCAGCGGCACTGCCCGCGTCCGCGCGGAAAAAGAACAGACTGGGGAAAGACCCGCTTGTCTCGCAGGCGGCTTAGGGCGATAATACACCGAGACATGCACAACGTGGCCAGAACGCCGGTTTCTGCCCAGAAGGGCCAGTGTCGATGAACATCCTGTTCATCGAGGACGATCCGATGAATCGGCGCGTCGTGAAGGACATGCTCGATGTGGCCGGGGCGACGATGGCCGAGGCCGCCTGGGCCGAGGAAGGCCTCGCCCGGATCGACGACGAGACCTTCGACATTATCCTGGTGGATCTGCGCATGCCCGGCACCGACGGGTTCGAGACGATTCGCCAGATCCGCGCGCGTCCCGATGCCAAGGCCGACCTGCCGATCATCGTCGTCACCGCCGACACCGCGCTCGACCTGCGCGAGCGCTGCCTGGCGACCGGCGCCGACGACGTGCTGTTCAAGCCGGTGGCGATGGACGCGCTGTTCGATGCGATCGGCCGGGTGCTCGCCAAGCGGGGCGGGGCGATCCTCGCCTGATCCTCAGTCCTCCGCGATACGGCTGTTGCGGGCAGTGTCGCGCATCGTCGCATAGGTTATCAGCGAAATGCCGATCATCGCGGTGACGTACCAATAGAAGCCGCGCTCCCAGCCTTCCTGTTTGAACCACAGCGCAACCGACGGCGCCGTGCCGCCGAAGATGGCGTTAGCCATCGCATAGGGCAGCGCGACGCCGAGGGTGCGGATATGCGCGGGGAACAGCTCGGCCTTCACCACCGCGTTGATCGCGGTGTAGCCGGTGACGATCAGCAGCGCGGCGGTCATCAGCCAGAAGGCCGAGACGCCGTCGCGCACGCCTTCCATCGCGACGAAGATCGGGTAGGTGAAGCACACCCCCAGCACCCCGAACCCGATCATCAGCGGCTTGCGGCCGATCCGGTCGGACAGCGCGCCCGCCAGCGGCTGGACCAGCATGAACACGAACAGCGCCGCCGCATTCACCTGCGTGGCCGCGGCATCGGAGAAACCGGCGGTCTTCTTAAGGAAGGTGATCGGGTAGATGGTGTAGGCGTAGAAGGCGAGGGTGCCGCCGGCGGTGAGCAGCAGCACCAGCATCGCCTCGCGCGGGTGCTGACGAAAGAGCGCGAACGCGCCCGAGGCCGCCTTGCGGTCGCGCTTGGCGAAGCTCTCGGTCTCGGCGAGGCGGCGGCGCAGCCAATAGACCAGCAGCGCGAGCACGCCGCCCAGCGCGAAGGGCAGGCGCCAGCCCCATGCGCGCAGGCTCTCCTCGGGCAGCACCGCCTGCAGCGCGAGCAGCGCCACCAGCGCGGTGAGCTGGCCCGAGATCAGCGTGACATATTGGAAGCTGGAAAAGAAGCCGCGGTGCCGCCGCCCGGCCATCTCCGACAGATAGGTCGCGCTCGCGCCATATTCGCCGCCGAGCGACAGGCCCTGCAGCAGCCGCGCGAGCACCAGGGCCGCGGTGGCGGGCCAGCCGATCGCGCTGTAGCTGGGCGTCGCCGCGATCAGCAGCGAACCCGCGCACATCAGCGTCACCGACAGGCTCAGCCCCGCCTTGCGGCCGTGCCGGTCACCATAGACGCCCATCAGCCAGCCGCCGATCGGCCGCATGAAGAAGCCGATCGCGAAGACGATCCAGGCGTTCAGGTCTTGCGCGGTGCCGGGCGCGAAGAAATGCGGGGCGAGATAGCTGGCGAGCGCCGCATAGGCATACCAGTCATACCATTCGACGAGGTTGCCCGCCGATCCGCCGAGGATCGAGCGAAGACGGGTGCCGCGGTCGAGCGGAGCATCGGATATATCGGCCATCGCCCGCCTGTATAGCAAAGCTCCGCCCGCCGGAAAGGCGCGCACAGGGGGCGGCACGCCGCTCGGCGAGCGGAGATGCGATCGCGCGGAAAGCCGTACGCGCGATGCGGAGCCGCCGTTGGGGCTGCGGCTTGCACGAACCCTGGCGCAGGAACGTCGCCGGGCGATGTCGGAGCGTAACGAGGTGTTGCGTCAGGTTGCGAGCGGCAGCCGTACCCGCACCCGGCCGCCCGTGCCGCTGGGCCGGTTGGCCAGCATCACCTCGCCCCCGTGCAGCTCGACGATGGAGCGCACGATGGCGAGGCCCAGGCCCGTGCCCCCCGTCGCGCGGTTGCGCGAGCTTTCGCCGCGGACGAACGGCGCGAAAAGATTCTCGGCGCGCGAAAGATCGAAGCCGGGCCCTTCGTCGTCGACATGGATCTCGCCATGCCCGTTCCGAACGCTCCAGCTGATTCGAGCGGCATGGCCGTAGCGAATCGCATTCTCGATCAGATTGCCGAACAGCCGCCGCAGGGCCTGCGCATCGCCGATCAGCACCATGCGCGGGCCGGGTTCCACCGTTACGTTCGTACCCGCCGCGGCGAGATCGTCGGCAAGGCTGTCGATCAGCGAGCCGAGGTCGAGCCGCACCATCTCGCCGTGCGTGCGGTCGTCGCGGGTGAAGCGCAGCGTCGCGGCGAGCATTGCGCGCATCTCGCCGATATCGGCGACGGCGCGTTCGCGGGCCGCTTCGGGCAGTTGCTCGATCCAGAAGGCGAGGCGGGAGAGCGGCGTGCCCAGGTCGTGTGCCATCGCCGCCAGCATCACGGTGCGATTTTCGGCCTGCTGGAGGATGCGGACCTGCATCGCCTCCATCGCGCGGCCGAGTTCGCGGATCTCGCGCGGTCCGTCGAGCGGAATCGCCTCGGGGGCGCCGAGCCGGGCACGTTTCGCCGCTTCGGCCAGACGCCGGATCGGGCGCGAGATCCGCCGCGCCGCCGCCCAGGCGAGCAGCGACAGGATCACCAGCGTCAGCAGCATCCATTGCAGGATCGCGACTCGCCAACGGCCGAGCGTCGGCGCGCGGCTGACGGAGGCGACCAGCCAGCCCCTATCGGTGCGGCGCCCGATCGTGAAGCTACCATGGATGTCCTGGTCAGGATCGCTGGTCGGCCATTCATAATAGCCGCGCACGCTGCCCGCCGGGGCCGGGATCAGCGCGGCGATCGCCTGATCTCGCTCGGGAAAGGCGCGCTCTTCGGTGCGGCCGAAACGCTCGTTGTCGGCGTAGTAAAGGTGGATCGCCTCGCCATGGATGCGTACGGGCGCGCGGCCGGTGCGCAGCGCATCGGCGACCCGGGCAATCGGGATCGGCCCGAAGCCGGGAGGCGGGCCGTGAAACACCACCGCGAACTGGACCAGCATCACCACCGCCGCCGAGGTGATGGCGAACAGCATCATCGGCACCACGATCGACGCCGGGCGTCCGATCACTTGGTGGTGACCTCGGCGATGAACATATAGCCTTCGTTACGGATGGTGCGGATCAACTCGTCCGCGTCCGAGCGGGCGAGTTTCTTGCGCAGCCGGCTCATCTGCACGTCGATCGCCCGATCGAAATGCTCGGCATGGGCGCCGCGCGAATAATCGAGCAGCGCGTCGCGGGTGAGCACCCGGCGCGGCCGCTCTACCAGGGCGAGCAGCAGGCGGAACTCGCCGTCCGACAGGTTGATCAGCACGCCTTCGGGATCATAGAGTTGCCGCCCCACCGGATCGAGCCGCCACCCGGCGAAGCGCAGATAGCTGCGCTCCAGCGTACCCGTCGCAGTCGGCGCGGTGACGGCCCGGCGCAGTACCGAGCGGATCCGCGCCAGCAGCTCGCGCGGGTTGGCCGGCTTGGCAATATAATCGTCCGCGCCCATCTCGAGGCCGACGATCCGATCGATGTCTTCGCTGAGCACCGAATGGAGAATCACCGCCGGGCCGGCCTGGCGGTCCATCGTGCGCAGAATGGACAGACCATCCTCGCCGGGCATCATCAGGTCGAGCACGACCAGCGCATAGCTGTTGGCGGCGATCGCCGCGCGCATCGTGGTCGCATCCTCGGCCGTGTCGACGACATAGCCATGCTGGGCCAGGAAGGCGGCGGTGAGCTCGCGGATACCGGGATCATCGTCGACGATCAGGAGGCGGGTCTCTAGGTCCAATGCGGGGGCTGACTGCATCATGAAGTGGGTATTGGGACCCGATTCTATCGACCGGGTTGCAGCACTGCAATCTGCTGTAATCCGGGTTGGCGCGCAGCGGGCCCGCTAATCTACGGAAGCTGCTGCGCCGCGCACGCTTTTGCTTGAAGAATCGAATGGGCGCTGATAGGAGGCCCGTTCGACGCCGCACCTATGGTTTCGGCGGCCCATTGCTATTGAGTTTGATCGGAGCTGTACGACTTTATGCAAATCATCGTTCGCGACAACAACGTCGACCAGGCGCTGCGGGCGCTCAAGAAGAAGCTGCAGCGTGAAGGCGTCTATCGCGAGATGAAGCTGCGCCGTCACTACGAGAAGCCGAGCGAGAAGCGTGCGCGCGAGCGTGCCGCCGCCGTGCGTCGCGCCCGCAAGCTGGAGCGCAAGCGCATGGAGCGCGACAGCGCCCGTTGAGGCCTGACCGGCGCGCGTTGAATCAGCGCGCGCCGTCGTTTCTGTTTCCTACATAAACGGGGATGCCTTCCCCGCCGGAGTCCGATCATGTCGGTGACCGCCGTTCCGCTCCAGCCCGTCAAGGGCAGCTACAAGCTCTGGATCTGGTTGGGGGTGCTGGCAGCGGCTGCCATCGCCGCTGCGCTTGCCTGGACCGGCACGCGCACGCCCGCCGCGTCGCATCTCGATGCCGACGCGTTCATGGCGTGGCACAAGAACCAGTCGGGCATCCAGACCACTCCGTCGGGTCTCCAGTATCAGGTGATCGAGGCCGGAAGCGGCGCGAATCCTGCCGAGCAGGACGGTGTCGTCACCGAGATTCGCGGCGTTCTGCGCAGCGGCAAGGAATTCCAGCCGAAGACGCCGATGCGCTTTCAGATCGGCCAGCCGATGATCCCGGGCTTCACCGAAGGCGTGAAGCTGATGAAGAAGGGCGCCCATTACCGCTTCTGGCTCCCGCCGAAGCTGGGCTATGGCGCCGAGGGCGGCCAGCAGAACGAACTGTCCGACCAGGTGCTGATCTTCGACGTCACCATGCAGGAACTGGTGCCTGCCGCGGTCATCCGCCAGATGATGATGCAGCAGCAGGGCGGCATGCCGCAGGGTGCAGGCGAAGCCCCCGCCCAGTAAGCAGCTTCCGATTGCTAAGGTTTGAAAAGCCCGCGAGCGACCCTCGCGGGCTTTTTCGTGTGCACCGAAGGGCTTCGGGAGGGTGAAATCGCATTCCGCCCCGTCCGTCATCCCGGCTTTCGCCGGGATGACGGCTTGGCGCAGACGTCCGGCTCGGATCAGGCGCCGGTGGCGAGGAAGCGGCGGTCTGCGCCGTCGAGGCACAGCGCCGTAAGGCGGCCGGTGGCGCTGGCCCCGGTATCGATCGCGATTCGGTTGGGATGGATGTCGGGTTCGCCGACGACGGTGTGGCCATGGACGACAAGCACGCCGTGATCGGCGGTGCTGCGGAGGAACGGGGTGCGGATCCAGCGCAGGTCCTGCGGGTCCTGCGCGTCCAGCGCGACACCGGGGCGAATGCCAGCATGGACGAAAAGCACATCGCCGACTCGAAGCAAGTCGGGCAGCGCACGGAGCAGCGCGACGTGCGCCTCGGGAATCGCAGCGCGAAGCAGTGCGGGCGCACCTGCCGGGTCGGCGAGCAGCGCGATCGGGTCGAGCTCATAGCTGACCGCGCATTCCTCGCCGCCGAAGTGCAGCCAGCTTTCGAGATCGCGCAGATTGCCGTCGAGCATTGCGACGAGCATGGCTTCGTGATTGCCGCCGAGGATCGTCATGCTCGGGTCTGCGGCTTGTCGTTCGAGCAGCAGATCGAGCACGCCGCGCGAGTCCGGGCCGCGATCGATCAGGTCGCCGAGCAGCACCAGGTGCTCGCAGGGGCGGGGATCGGCCGCCCGCTCCGCGTCGATCCGGGCGAGCAGTTCCTCGAGCAAGTCGCGCCGGCCATGGACGTCGCCGATCGCATAGGCGCGGGTGTCCGCCGGCAGCGCATAGGCCGGCGGCTCGGCGCGGCGGAACAGTGCGGTGAGCCGGTTCACCCGGCGAGGCGCAGGCCGGCTGCGATGCTCTCCGGCGCGGGCTGGTCCGGCCAGATGCCGCGCGTGTCGTAGACCAGCTTGCCCGCGCGCTCGTCGAGCGGCACCGACTTGAACAGGTCATGGTCGACCAGCACGATGAAGATCGGGCAGCTTTCGATCGCGCTGTCGATGTCGGTCAGCGTCGCGCCCGCGGCGGCAAGGGCAGGGGGGAGCGCGTGGGCATAGGGTTCGACGATGCGGACGCGGGGGCCGTGTCGCTCGGCGATCGCCTGCGCGACCTTGAGCGCGGGGCTCTCGCGGAAATCGTCGATATTCGCCTTGAAGGCGAGGCCCAGGCAGGCGATCGGCGCGCCCGGCAGCTGGGCGATCAGGGCTTCTGCGCGCGCGATCGTGTGCGCGACCTTGCCGTCGTTCACTTCGCGAGCGGTGCGGATCAGCGGGCTCTGCGCGGGGTTAGAGTGGACAAGGAACCAGGGATCCACCGCGATGCAGTGACCGCCCACGCCGGGGCCTGGCGAGAGGATATTGACGCGCGGGTGGCGATTGGCGAGGCGGATCACCTCCCACACGTCGACGTCCATGCCCTCGGCCAGGATCGAAAGCTCGTTGGCGAAGGCGATGTTGACGTCGCGGAACGCATTTTCGGTCAGCTTGGTCATCTCCGCCGCGCGTGCGGTGGTGGTGACGCACGCACCGCGCACGAAGCGGCGGTAGAAGTGCAACGCCTTGCGCGCGCAGCGGGGCGTGATGCCGCCGATCACTCGGTCATTCTCGATCAGTTCGACGAGGATGCGGCCGGGCAGCACCCGCTCGGGGCAATAGGCGATGGCGATGTCCGCGCTGCCGCTGCAGTGCCCGGGCACCTTGAGGTCGGGACGCAGTTGGGCGAGCAACTCGGCGACCTTCTCGGTGGTGCCGACCGGCGAGGTGGATTCGAGGATGACGACGCCGCCGGCCTTGAGCACCGTGGCGATGGTGGTCGCCGCCTGCAGGACATAGCCGATGTCGGGCGCGTGGTTAGCGCCGAACGGCGTCGGCACGGCGATGACGAAGACGTCCGAAGGCTCGATCGCGAGTGCCGCCCGGAGATTGCCGCGTGCGACCACGCCCGAGACAAGGCCGTCGAGATCGATCTCCTCGATATGCACCCGGCCCGAGTTCACCGTCTCGACCACGTGCGCGTCGACATCGATGCCGAGCACCTGGGCGCCGGTCCGCGCGATCACCGCCGCGGTGGGGAGCCCGATATAGCCGAGGCCGAGCACTGCGACCTTCGGCTCATTGGTGACAAGCATCGCAAACTCCGCGCGAAATCAGGAGCGGCGACCTTGGCAGAGAGGCGTTAAAATATCGGAAGACGGCTCAGCCGACACGAAAGCCGGCGCGGATGATGTCGGCAATCCGCGCGGCGGCATGGCCGTCGCCGAATGGATTGTGCGCGCGTGCCATGGCGGCATGGGCCTGGGGATCGTCGAGCAGGCGGCAGACTTCCTTGACGATGCGATCGGCATCGGTGCCCACAAGCCTTGCGGTGCCGGCTGTGATGCCTTCGGGGCGCTCGGTGGTCTCGCGCATCACCAGCACCGGCTTGCCGAGCGCGGGCGCCTCCTCCTGCACCCCGCCCGAATCGCTGAGCACGAGATCGGCCATGCCCAGCGCGCGGATGAAATTGGGGTAATCGAGCGGGTCGATCCGCGCGATGTTGGGCTGTTCGCCGAGCGCTGCATCCATCACCGCAACGACGTTCGGGTTGGGATGCACCGGGAAAAGGATCGCGACATCCGATCGTGCTGCAATGCGGCGAAGAGCGTCGGCGATCGCGGCCATGCCCTCGCCGAAATTCTCGCGGCGATGGGTGGTGACCAGCACGATCCGCTTGCCCGCAAAGCGCGTGGCGACCGGGTCGAGCCCGGCAGCGAGTCCGGGCTCGGCCGCGATTCGTGCCCGCGTCGCGAGCAGCGCGTCGATCACCGTGTTGCCGGTGACGTGGATGGTGGCGGCGGGCACATTCTCGTCGCGCAGCGCGTTGGCGGCGGTTTCGGTGGGGGCGAAATGCTGGTCGGCGATCGGCGCGACGATCCGGCGGTTCACCTCCTCCGGCCAGGGCTGGTAGATGTCGCCCGAGCGCAGCCCCGCCTCGACATGGCTGACGGGGATCTTGCGGTAATAGGCCGCCAGCGCGCCCACCATCGCGGTGGCGGTGTCGCCCTGCACGATCACCCGATCGGGCCGCATCGAATCGAGCGCGCCGCCGATGCCGGTCAGCAGCCGCACCGTCAGCGCATCGAGCGACTGGCCGGGGGTCATCAGGTCGAGGTCGATATCCGGGGTGATCCCGGCGATCGCCAGTACCTGATCCAAAAGGCCGCGATGCTGTGCCGTCACGCAGGTAACGACCTCGAAGTCCGGCGACGCCTGCAACGCGCGAATTACCGGAAACAGCTTGATGGCTTCGGGGCGTGTGCCGAAGACGACGAACAGCTTTTTGCGAACCTGTGCCATTTCCACCAACTAGCGTAGATGCCTCACCGAACCATTACGTATCCCGCGCGTTTGCCACCCGCGCGGTATAAGGTTATGCCGCACTGCACCCAAAATTAACCACGAGGGGGGTTATGACGATCAAGCCGCTGCGTAAGGCCGTGTTCCCGGTTGCGGGTCTCGGCACCCGGTTCCTGCCCGCCACCAAGGCGATGCCGAAGGAGATGCTGCCGGTCGTCGACCGTCCGCTGATCCAGTACGCCGTCGACGAGGCCGTGGAAGCCGGTATCGAGCAGATGATCTTCGTCACCGGCCGCGGCAAGTCCGCGCTCGAGGACCATTTCGACATCGCCTATGAGCTGGAAGCGACGATGGCCGCGCGCGGCAAGTCGCTCGAGGTGCTGGAAGGCACCCGTCTGAAGCCGGGCAACATCGCCTATGTCCGCCAGCAGGAGCCGATGGGCCTCGGCCATGCCGTGTGGTGCGCCCGCGACATCGTCGGCGACGAGCCCTTCGCGGTGCTGCTGCCCGATGACTTCATGTTTGGCCAGCCCGGCTGCCTGAAGCAGATGGTCGATGCCTATAACAAGGTCGGCGGCAATCTTATCTGCGCCGAGGAAGTGCCGGACGACCAGACCCACCGCTACGGCATCATCACGCCGGGCAGCCGGGACGGCGTGCTGACCGAGGTCAAGGGCCTGGTCGAGAAGCCGGCACCGGGCACCGCACCGTCGAACCTGTCGGTGATCGGTCGCTATATCCTGCAGCCCGAAGTGATGCGCATCCTGGAGAATCAGGGCAAGGGCGCCGGCGGCGAGATCCAGCTGACCGATGCGATGCAGAGGATGATCGGCGACCAGCCCTTCCACGGCGTGACCTTCCAGGGCACGCGCTATGATTGCGGCGACAAGGCCGGTTTCATCCAGGCCAACCTCGCCGTGGCACTGTCGCGTCCGGACCTCGAGCCGGCGGTGCGTGCCTTCGCGCAGAAGGCGCTGGGCTGAGCCCACCGGGCGGTGCGCCGGGCAGTCCGGCGCACCGCCTCAGGCGCGTGCGATGTTCTCGCCTGTGACGCCCGCCTTGCCGCAGGCGTTGCGGGTGTCGATTACCAGCTTCGCCGAGGCGGCCAGCGCCGCATAATCGAGCGCGTCGTGATCGGTGGCGATCAGCACCGCGTCATAGTCGGCGATCGCGGTTTCGTCCCATGCCACGCCATAGCGGTAGTTGAGCGTCGGGTGCTCGCGGGTGCCGTTGATCTGGGCGACGTGCGGATCGTGGAAATCGGCCGTCGCGCCGCGGGCTTCAATCAACTCCATCAGCCGGAGCGACGGGCTCTCGCGGATGTCGTCGACATTCTTCTTGTAGGCCACCCCCAGCACCAGCACGCGCGCGCCCCGCAGGCCCCGGCCAAAGCGGGCATCGAGCGTATCCGCCAGCACGCGGATCACGTGCTGCGGCATGCCGGCGTTGATCTGGCCGGCGAGCTCGATGAAGCGGGTATGCTGGTTGTACTCGCGGGCCTTCCAGGTGAGATAGAAGGGGTCGATCGGAATGCAGTGTCCCCCCAGGCCCGGGCCGGGGTAGAAGGGCATGAAGCCGAACGGCTTGGACTTGGCCGCGTCGATCACTTCCCACACGTCGATGTCCATCGCGGTGAAGATCAGCTTGAGCTCGTTGACCAGCGCGATGTTGACCGCGCGGAACACATTCTCGGTGATCTTCACCGCTTCCGCCGTCGCCGCCGAGGAGACCTGAATCGCCTGCGGCACGATGTGGCGGTAGAGCGCCATTGCCAGCCCCGCCGAGGCAGGATCGTCGGCGCCGACGACTTTTGGGATCTTGGTGGTCGAGAAGGTCGGGTTGCCGGGATCCTCGCGCTCGGGCGAATAGGCGAGGAAGAAGTCCTTGCCGGCGAGCAGTCCGTCCTCCTCGAGGATCGGCTGCATCACCTCGCGGGTGGTGCCGGGATAGGTCGTCGATTCGAGGATCACCAGCTGGCCCTTGCGCAGTGTATGGGCGATCGCGCGGGTGGTGTGCTCGACATATTTCAGGTCAGGCTCGAGATGCCGGGTGAGCGGCGTCGGTACGCAGATCAGCAGCACGTCGACTTCGCCCAGCCGATCGAGATCGGCGGTAGCGGCGAGGCGTTGCTCGGCCACGAGGGGGGCAATGCGGCCGCCGGGGATGTGCTTGATATAGCTGTCGCCGCGATTGAGCGCGACGACCTTCTCGGGATCGAGGTCGAAGCCGAGCACCGAACAGCCCGCCTCGCCGAACGCCACCGCCAGCGGCAGGCCGACATAGCCCATGCCGATCACGCCGATTGTCGCCGCGCGCGTCTCGATCCGGGTCTGCAGCTTGAGTCCGTGCGCCGGCCACTCGAAGGTCATCTTGTCCGCTCCAATCGGGAGCGGCCCTTGTGCACCGGCGGCGGTTTCAGCTTCGATAATGCTCCAGATACCAGCGCACGAAGGCTGCCACGCCCTCTTCCGGCGTCGTCGAGGGAGCGTAGCCGGTTAGGCGGCGGAGCAGGTCCGACGAAGCCTCGGTGGCGGGCACGTCGCCAGCCTGCATCGGCAGGAAGTTCTTGATCGCGGTGCGGCCCAGCGCCTTCTCCGCCGCGCCGATATAGTCCATCAGCGGGGTCGGGCGGCCCGCGCCAATATTGACGATGCGGAACGGCGCGGCAGGGGAGAGGCTGTCGCCCTCCACCGGCACGCCGCCGGGGACGGCATCGATCAGGCGGACAATGGATTCCGCGAGATCGTCGATGAAGGTGAAGTCCCGCACCATTGCGCCGTTGTTGTACACGTCGATCGGCTCGCCGGCGAGAATGGCGCGGGTGAACTTGAACAGCGCCATGTCCGGCCTTCCCCAGGGACCATAGACCGTGAAGAAGCGGAAGAAGGTCATCGGCGTGCGGAACAGGTGCGCATAGCTGTGCCCCATCAGCTCGGTCGCGCCCTTGGTGGCGGCGTAGAGGCTCATCGGCGTGGCGGTGCGCTGGGTCTCGTCGAAGGGCATGTCGGTATTGGCGCCGTAGACCGAACTGGTCGAGGCGGCGAGGAAGTGGCGGACCGGATGGTGGCGCGCGAGTTCCAGCAGGTTGAACGTGCCGACCAGGTTTGCGCCTATATAGCTGGCGGGCTGCTCGATGCTGAAGCGCACCCCGGCCTGGGCCGCGAGGTGAATCACGACATCGGGCTGAAACTCGGTCCAGGCGGCGGCGAGCGCAGGCTGGTCCTCGATGGAGATTCGCGCCACCCGGAAATTCAGGTGGTTGGAGAGCATGTCGTTGCGCGCTTCCTTGAGCGCGACGTCATAGTAATCCGAGAAATTGTCGACGCCGAGCACGGTCGCGCCCGCCTGGAGCAGGCGGCTGGCGGTGTGGAAGCCGATGAACCCGGCCGATCCGGTGACGAGCACGCGCGGCGGCTTGGCGGTCGGGTCGGTCATCTTGGCTCCTGTTGCTCGGTGAACGTCTCGCAGTAGAGCGTGGACGTTACCGGAGCGTTCCCGTGCCGCAAGCCGGGCAACCGGGGTCCTTGGGCAGCTGGAGGGTGCGGAAGCGCAGGGCGAGCGCGTCGACCAGCAGCAGCTTGCCGGCGATATCGTCGCCGAACGGCGTGATCGCGCGGATCACCTCCAGCGCGGCGAGGCTGCCGAGGATGCCGGTCAGTGCCCCCAGTACGCCCTGCTCGGAGCAGCTGACACCCTCGCGCTCGGGATCATGGCCGACGAAGCAGCGATAGCAGGGCTTGTCCGCCTCCCAGCCGCGGAACGTGCCGAGCTGGCCCTCGAACTCGGCCACGGCGGAGGAAACGAGCGGCACACGGGCGGCAAGCGCGGCATCGGCGACGGCGAGGCGCGTGGCGAAATTGTCGGTGCCGTCGAGAATGACGTCGTGTGCCGCGACCAGCCCCGGCGCGTCGTCGGCGGACAGGCGGCGCGCCTCGACGCGCACGGCGACATTCGGATTGATCGCAGCGACGCGCGCGGCAGCAGCCTCGGCCTTGCCGGAGCCGATGTCGTCGGTGCCGAACAGCACCTGACGCTGGAGATTGGAGCGATCGATCACGTCATCGTCGACGATCGTCAGCGTGCCGACGCCGGCTGCGGCGAGATACTGGATCGCCGGGGCACCGATGCCGCCTGCGCCGACCACCAGCACTCGCGCCGCCTTGAGCTTCGCCTGACCCGCACCACCCACTTCGCGCAGGATGATGTGGCGGGCGTAGCGTTCCAGCTCCTCGTCGGAGAGCGTCATTTCGGCCAGGTGAAGGTGACCGTCGTGCGGTACCATTGGTCGGCGCTGGCCTGGCGCGGCAACAGGTTGCCGCGCGCGGCACCGGCGACCATCGCGGCGGCGTATTGCTCCACCGTCGGGCACTGGATCGCGCGCGGTACGGTCGTGCGGATATTGTCCTGCGCGTCGACCAGCACGGCGACGTCGACGCTCAGCGTCAGCCCCGGCCCGATTGCGACCGGGCATTTGCGGGTCGTCACTTCGTTGGCCACGAAGGCGAGCATGTCCGGCGTGATCTGCGGCTCGGCGCGATAGGGCAGCGGCGCGAGCGACGGCCAGTCGATCACTCGCGGCGGGTTCGCCTGGAGCGCGACGGCGAGGGCTAAGGTGGCGATCATCGCCCAGTCGAGCCGAAGCCGCCGGCACCCCGTGCGGTTTCGTCGAGGGTCGCAACTTCGTCGAGATCGGCGCGCTGGACCGGCGCGGGGACCAGCTGGGCGATGCGGTCGCCGCGGGCAATCGGGAAGTCCTCATTGCCAAGGTTGGCGAGGATCACCTTGATTTCGCCGCGATAATCGCTGTCGATCGTCCCCGGCGTGTTGAGGCAGGTGATGCCGTGCTTGAGCGCCATGCCCGAGCGCGGGCGGACCTGCACCTCAAAGCCGGCCGGGATCGCCATCGCGAAGCCGGTCGCGACGGCGTGGCGCGCACCGGGCGCAAGCGTCAGGTCCTCGGCGGCGACCACGTCCATGCCCGCAGCACCTTCGGTAGCGTAGCGGGGGAGAGGGAGGTTCTCGCCATGGGGCAGGCGCTGGATCGCGATACGGATCGGCGGCAGCAAGGTCAGCCTTTCGTGGGAAGCGCGGTCGCCAGCCGGATGGTTGCCGCCAGCACTTCGGGATCGTTGAGCAGATCATGTCCCCGTCCGGGGACGATGCGGAGATCGGTAGCGATGCCGCGAAGCGCAAGGGCCTCGGCATAAGCGCGCGACAGCGCTGGGGGCGTGACCTTGTCGTCGAGGCCGACCAGCACCGCGGCGCGCATGCCCGGCATCACTCCGCCCGCGGTCTTGAGCGGATCGAGGCTGGCAACCGGCGTCGACCAGGCCGCGCCGTGGCGCTGCTTCTGCATACCCTTGCGCCACTCGGGCAGCGCGCAGGGACAGCCGACCAGCACCATCGCGTCGACCAGATCGGGGCGGATGCCGGCGATGTCGGCGGCGATCGCCGCACCGCCCGAATCGCCGACCAGGATCAGCCGCGCGGAAGCGAAGCGGCGGCGGAGGATGCCGAGCGACTCCGCGATCGCGTCGATCCGCTCCTGCGTATAGTCGTCGCCGAAGCCTAGCCCGGCCTGGCCCGGCGAACGGTTGCCCGCGGCGTCGCCATAGCCCGGCCGCAGCAGCGCGACGGCGGCACTGTTGGGGATGCTCTGGGTGGCGGCCTCGGCGAACCGATAATGATCGCTGCGGGTTTCCGGGGTGCCGTCACCGTGCAGGACGACGATCAGCGTGCGCACCGTGTCCGGCGCGGTGGCGCCGAAGTTCCGCGCGTGGAGGTTGAGCGCGGGCTCCACCTTGGCGGCGGTGTGCGTCGTCGCGATGGGCGCGGTGCAGCCGGCGAGCAGCGCGAAACCGGCGAGAGCCGGCAGGACGAATCTGGCAGCCTGCGTTCCCCTTCCGCTTGCGGGAGAGGTTAGGGGGGGGGCTGAAGCCTCTCCGCATTTCTGCCACGTTGGTACCTCCCCCGAGCCCTCCCGCAAGCGGAAGGGGCGCGCAGGCTTGCGGTGCTGGGGCATTTCACAGCGCATCGGCGATCCGTTCGGCGAGGCGGCGGGCGACGTCGACCTTGGACGCGCGCTCCCAGCTTTCGACGCCCTGGGCGGTGACGAGATGGACGGCATTGGCTTCACCCCCCATCACATCGCCCGAAACATCGTTGGCGACAATCCAGTCCGCGTTCTTGCGCGTGCGTTTCGCGACGGCATGTTCGATCACTCGCTCGGTTTCCGCCGCGAAGCCCACCACGAGCCGCGGCCGGCGCAACCCTTGCGCCACCCCGGCGAGAATATCAGGATTCTGGGCGAGATGCAGCAGCGGCGCGGCGTCGCCTTTCTTGAGCTTCTGGGCAGCAGGTTCAACCCGCCAATCGGCTACGGCGGCAACCATGATGGCGGCATCGGCGGGCAGGGCAGCATCGACCGTTGCTGCCATCTCGCGCGCGGTCTCCACGTCGATCCGGGTGACGCCCGCAGGCGTAGGCAGCGTCACCGGCCCCGCCACCAACGTCACGCGCGCACCCAGTGCTGCCAGCGCGCCGGCAATGGCGAAGCCCTGCTTCCCCGAGGAGCGATTGGCGATGTAGCGCACCGGGTCGATCGGCTCGTGGGTCGGGCCTGCGGCGACGAGGACATGCTTGCCGACAAGTCGCTGCTCGACCGGCGAAAGCGCCTGCTGGATGGCGGCTAGGATCGCCTCGGGTTCGGGCAGGCGGCCGGGGCCATATTCGCCGCAGGCCATCGGACCCTCGTCGGGTTCCAGCACGGTCACGCCGTCGGCACGGAGCTGGGCGACGTTGCGGCGGGTGGCGGCGTGGCTCCACATCCGCACGTTCATCGCAGGTGCTGCGAGCACCGGCTTGTCGGTGGCGAGCAGCAGGGTGGTGGCAAGGTCGCTGGCGATGCCGCCGGCCATGCGTGCGAGCAGATCGGCGGTGGCGGGTGCTACTACGACGAGATCGGCCTGGCGGCTGAGCTGGATATGGCCCATCTCCGCCTCGTCCTTCAGGTCCCACAAGGTGGTGTAGACTTGGTTCTCGGACAGCGCGGCGAGCGTCATCGGGGTTACGAAATGCTGGCCGCCCTCGGTCAGCACGCAGGTGACGCCGATCCCCGCCTTGCGGCACAGGCGGACCAGTTCGCACGCCTTATAGGCGGCGATGCCTCCGCCGACGATGAGCAGGATGCGCTTCATGGGCCTATCGTTGTAACTGTGATCCGCCGCTTGTCGAGCGCACGGTGCCACAGGTCGGCCAGTGCATCGGGGACGAACACCAGCCCGAGCAGCGCGGCGGGAGCTATCATCAGTGCCCAGTAGAAATTGTCGAGCCGTGCGAAGATCGCAATCACCACGCCGTACGCGATCAGCAGCGCGAACATGCGCAGGCCGAGCGGTTCGTCCCAGCTCGCCCAGCCGAGCAGCGCCAGCACGATCAGCACCGCGCCGACCATCACCGGCAGGGCCTGAAGCGCGGTCGAGGTGACCAGCGCCCGAAGGAAGAAGCCGGGCCCGTTGAACGCGGACCAGCCCGGGGATGCGGCATCGAGTGGCCCGGTCACCCCCGTCACGGCATGCGCGTGCAGCGCCAGCACCCCGGCGAAGAGCAGCAGCGCCACGCCCCAGCCCAGCGCCTCACGCCGCCGGCCCTCGCCCCAGGCGAAGGCCAGCATGACGATCGCATAGAGTGCCGCCGTCTCGCGGATCAGCATCGCGGCGAGGCCGAGCGCGATCGCCTCCAGCGCGCGGCCGGGGCGGCGCAGCGCGAGCGACAGCGCGACGAGCAGGCCAGCCCAGACCTCATGGAACAGCACCAGGCCCGGCTGGAAGAAGGCCAGCATCGAGACCGCGAGGAGCATCATCATCACCGCGCGCGGGAACAGCCCGTTCAGCGCGACGCCGACGCGCGAGGCCCAGGCAAAGGCGGTCAGCGCGGCGAGCGCGAGCAGCAGGGCGATGCTCGCCCAGCCGGGGAGCAGCGCCTGTAGCGCCGCCAGCGCGGGCAGCCGCATGGTGAAGAACGGCCGCAGCGGATAGCTGCCGGCGCGCATCGCGTCGCTCGCCGCGACATAATAGGTGTCGCCGCCCTTCATCGCCGCGACGACCCGTTCGTACAGCCCGATATCGGTCATCCGATCGGCGGTGGCGGCAGCGGAGTCGCCGTCGCCGGTGAGCGAGGGCACCGTCAGCGCGGTCAGCGAAGCAAGCACCAGCAACAGCACCGCCAGCCACGCCAGCCGCGCGCGGCCCCGCGACAGGACGGCAAAGCGGCTCGGCTGGAGGGTCCAGAGGCGGCGCGTGCGCCCGCTCATTGCAGCAGCAGCGTTCCGGCCACCCCGGCCAGCGCGGCGACGATGCTGACCAGCGCATAGCGCCAGCCGCCGCCGACGCGCACGACCTGGATCTCGCGCAAGGGCGGCTCGGGCGGGGCACCGCCGGGAGCGGGGAAGCGCATCTCGATGTTGCGCACCAGCTCCGGCAGGCGGGCGAGGGTGCGCAGGTCCTCGATCAGCCGATCGGCGACCTTGGCCTCGGGCCCCAGCTCGGTGCGGATCCATTCGCGCACGAACGGTGCCGAGACTTCCCACAGGTTGATGTCCGGATCGAGCCCGCGCGCGACGCCTTCCACCATCACCATGGTCTTCTGGAGCAGCAGCAGATGCGGCTGCGTCATCATGTCGAAGTCGCGGGTGATCGAGAACAGGCCGTCGAGCATGCCGCCGATCGACATCTCCTTCACCGGCAGGCCGCGCATCGGCTCGCCCACCGCGCGCAGGGCGGTGGCGAACTCGGCGACATTGTGGTGGGCGGGAACATAGCCCGCCTCGAAATGGATTTCGGCGACGCGCTTATAGTCGCCGGTGATCAGGCCGTAGAGGATCTCGGCAAGCCATACCCGCGCGCGTCGGTCGATCCGGCCCATGATGCCGAAGTCGATCGCCGCGATGCGGCCATCGGGCAGGGCGAAGAGATTGCCCTGGTGCATGTCCGCGTGGAAGAAGCCCTCGGCGATCGCCTGGCGGAGGAATGCCTTGATCAGCTTGCCGGCGAGGCCCGGCATGTCGTGCCCGGCGCGGACCAGCGCCTCGCGATCGCTCAGCTTGATGCCGTCGATCCACTCGAGCGTCAGCACCTTGCCGGTGGTGCGCTGCCAGTCGATCTGGGGGACCATGAAGTCCGGCTCGGCGGTCATGCCTTCGGCGAGTTCGGAGGCCGAGGCGGCCTCGCGGCGGAAGTCGAGCTCGCGCGCGGTCCAGCGCTTGAAGCTTTCGATCACCAGGCGCGGGCGCAGGCGGCGCGCCTCGCCGCCATAGGCTTCGAGCTGGGCGGCGGCCCATTCATAGGTATCGATCGCGCGGGCGAAGTCGCTCTCGATGCCCGGGCGCAGCACCTTCACCGCGACGCGGCGGCCGTCGGTGGTCACCGCACGGTGGACCTGGGCGATCGAGGCTGCGCCGATCGGTTTTTCCTCCACTTCCGCGAACATCGCGGAGAGCGGGCGGCCATAGCTGGTCTCGATCCGCTCGCGGATGATGTCGAAGGGGACGGGGGGCAGCGCGTCCTGCAGGCGAAGCAGGTCGTGCGCGGCTTCCTCGCCGACGAGATCGGGGCGCGTCGCGAGCGTCTGGCCGAGCTTGATCGCGGCGGGGCCGATCGCCTGGAAGGCATCGGCATAGGCCGGGACGGCAGGCACGCGCGCGCCGAGCCGGGCGAGACGCGCGAGGCGGCGCACCGGACGGGGCGTGTTGGCGTCGCGCTCGATGCCGCGCAGCGCGCCGTGACGCGCGAGGATGCGGCCCCATTTGAGCAGGCGCCAGAGGTGGACGGCGGGGGCGGTCATGCCCAGATCCTCCCGAAGGAGGATCGAACAGGGGCTTGCATCAAATCTTCCAGCCGCTGTGGATCGCGACGAGACCGCCGAGCAGCGGCTCGACCTTGGTCTGCTGGAAGCCGGCCTCGGCGATCATCCGCTCGAAGCTCGGCATGTCGGGGAAGCGGCGGATCGATTCGATCAAGTAGCGATAGCTGTCCTCGTCCTGCGCGAGCAGCTTGCCGAGCTTGGGGACCAGCTTGTGCGAATAGGCGTCGTAGATCTCGGCGAAGCCCGGCCACTGGGTGGTCGAGAATTCCAGCACGAAAAAGCGGCCGCCGCGCTTCAGCACGCGGTGCGCCTCGCGGAGCGCCTTGGGGATGTCGGTCACGTTCCGGATGCCGAACGCGATCGTATAGGCATCGAAGAAGCGATCGGGGAATTGCAGCGTCTCGGCATTGGCCTCGGTCCATACCAGTCCGTCGATCCCCCGCTGGGCGGCGCGCTCGACGCCGACGGCGAGCATTTCCGGGTTGATGTCGGCCACGGTGATCGCGGCCCCCGTCTCTGCCATGCGGAAGGCGATGTCGCCGGTGCCGCCGGCCATGTCGAGGATGTGCTCGCCCGCGCGCGGCTTGACCCGGCGAACGAAGCGGTCCTTCCACAGCCGGTGCATGCCGCCCGACATGGCGTCGTTCATCAGGTCGTATTTGCTGGCGACATTCGAGAACACCTCGCCGACGCGGCGGGTCTTGTCCTCAGGGGCGACGTCTTCGTAACCGAAGGAGACGGTATCGGGCATGGGGGTGCCTTAGCCGCAGGTGACGGCCAAACCAAGAGGGCTGAGGGGCAGGTGACATTCGGCCCCGCACTTCCTAGCTGTAGCCCCCGATGCCTGAGCTTCCCGAAGTAGAAACCACCGTTCGCGGCCTGGCCCCTGTGCTGGAGGGGCAGCGGATCGAACGCGTGGTGCTGAACCGCGCGGACCTGCGCCGGCCGTTCCCGGTCGATCTCGGCCAGCGGCTGACCGGGGCAACCGTCACCGGCCTGTCCCGCCGGGCGAAATACGGCCTTATATATACGGACCGCGAGGACACTTTGGTCTTCCACCTCGGCATGTCCGGGCGCTGGCGGATCGATCCTTCGGAACTCGGCAAGCACGACCATGTCGTGATCGAGACCGCGCGGCACCGGCTGTCGCTCAACGACCCGCGGCGATTCGGCTCGATGGATCTGGTCCCAACTGCCGAACTGGCCGAGTGGCCGGCGTTCAAGACACTGGGCCCGGAGCCGCTTGGGCCGGACTTTAACGCCGCGCATCTGGTTGCAGCCTTCGAAGACCGAATCGCGCCGGTGAAGGCGCTGCTGCTTGACCAGCGAATCGTGGCCGGTCTCGGCAACATATACGTGTGCGAGGCGCTGTTCCTCGCCGGCATCGCGCCGACCAAGCCGGCGGGCTTGATCGGGCGGGCAAAGCTCGAGAAGCTGGTCGAGGCAGTGCGCGAGGTGCTGGAGGCTGCGATTCGCGCCGGCGGCTCCACCTTGCGCGATTATGCGCGGCCGGACGGCGAGCTCGGCTATTTCGCCAAGGAGTGGCGGGTCTATGGTAGGGAAGGGGAGCCGTGCAGCTGCGGGCGCCTAGTGCAGCGCCGCGTGGATTCGGGGCGCTCCACCTTCTATTGTGGCAAATGCCAGCGCTGAAAGGTTGACCCGAATCGCTGCAGCCGGTAAGGGGCCCGTCTTTCCGGCGTGGGCTCGCTTCCGCGCCTCACCCATTTCGAGCAGGAACAAGACCGAATGGCGAATACGCCGCAAGCGAAGAAGCGCATCCGTCGCAACGACCGCCGCGCCGAGATCAACGGTGCACGCGTCGGCCGCATCCGTACCTTCATCAAGAAGGTCGAAGCTGCGCTGACCGCCGGCGACAAGGCCGCTGCCACCGAAGCGCTCGCCGCTGCGCAGCCGGAAATCGCGCGTGGCGTCGCCAAGGGCGTGCTCCACAAGAACACCGCAGCGCGCAAGTTCTCGCGCCTGAACAAGCGTCTTCAAGCGCTCGCTTAACCGTAACTATTCGGTAACGAAAAGCCCTGCCGGACTCTGTCCGGCGGGGTTTTTCGCGTTTGCGTCGCAGCAAAATGGTTAAAATTTGAGCAACGCAGGCGAATCGCGGGAATCCACGAGTCGGTCCGATTCGTCCTGCCGTGACTCTGGCTTTACCATCTTAACTATCGGTAATAGTTCGATAATTCCGGCGCCCCCACGGTTTTCCTAGGGGTTCGGGCTGTCAACAAAACTATTTCAGAAAGTTTACATGGGAGGCCCTTGCTCGACTCAGTTCGAGCTTCCTACAACGAACCTCCCGGCCACGATGCTGGTCGGGGACAACGAGTTCATCGCGCGTCTCCGGGGGCATGACCGGCTGCGATGAGCCTCATGATCGACAATGGTTTTGGAACGCGGGAATCGTCATTCCCGCGAAGGAAGGGTGCGTCAAAGTGACTCAGGTTCAACCGCTGGAACGTGAGGAAGGCCGCGACGTCGCCAAGGCTTGGGCGCATGTGCGCACCAATCTGCGCCGCTCGGCCGGCCAGCGGCTGTTCGACCAGTGGCTGAAGCCGGTGGTCCTGATCGAGGGCAGCGATTCGCACGCCGTGCGTCTGGGCCTGCCGTCTCCGTTCCTCACCCAGTGGGTGAAAAATCACTATGCCGAGCGGCTGCTGCTCGAATTCCGCGCGGTGCTGCCGAACGTGCACAGCGTCACGCTGGAGACGCTGCAGGATGCCGAGCAGCGCGTGCTCAGCGCCGAGCCGGCGCCCGCGCTGCGCAAGGAAACGCTGGTCGAGCCGGCCGAACGCCCCGCCTTCGATCCGCGCTTCACCTTCGATCGATTCGTGGTGAGCACGACAAACCGCGTCGCGTTCAACGCCGCGCGCACCGTTGCGCAGCCGGGCGTGCCGATGTTCAGCCCGCTCTACCTCCACGCCGGCACCGGCCAGGGCAAGACGCACCTGATGCACGCCATCGGCCACGCCTTTCTCGAGGCGAATCCGGGCGCGACCGCGATCTACTCGACCGGCGAACGCTTCATGTTCGAGTTCGTCCAGGCGCTGCGCAACAAGGACACGCTGGCGTTCAAGACCCGGCTGCGCTCGGTCGACCTGCTGATGATCGACGATCTCCAGTTCATCGGCGGCAAGGACGCGACCCAGGAAGAATTCTTCCATACGGTCAACGAGTTCATGAGCGCCGGCAAGCGGCTGGTGATCGCCGCCGACCGCGCGCCGCAGGCGCTGGAAGGCTTCGAGCCGCGCCTCGTCGGCCGTCTTGGCGCCGGGCTGGTGGCGGACATCAAGCCCGCCGAGCTGGACCTCCGCCGCGCCATCGTCGAGCGCAAGCTCAAGGACATGCCGGCAGTCGACATGCCCGCCGAGGTCGCCGACCTGCTGGCCGCGCGGATCACCACCAATGTCCGCGAACTCGAAGGCGCGTTGAACCGCCTCGTCGCCTATGCGAGCCTGTCGAACGAGTCGATCACCATCGATTTCGCGACCAGCGTGCTCGGCGAAGTGCTCCGCACCAGCCAGCGTCGCATCACCATCGACGAAATCCAGCGCGCGGTTTCCACCCACTTCGAGGTGAAGCAGCTCGACCTGATTTCGGCGCGCCGCGCGGTGGCGATCGCGCGCCCGCGCCAGATCGCGATGTATCTCGCCAAGCGGCTGACCACGCGGTCGCTGCCCGAGATCGGCCGCAAGTTCGGCAACCGCGACCACTCGACGGTAATCCATGCGGTCAAGCGGATCGAGGATCTGCGCAGCAAGGACGTCGAGATCGACGGCGCCGTCCGCGCGCTGATGCGCACCCTGGAGGGATGATCCCGGTGATTCGCCCCGCCGTTCGCCAAGACGGCGCGGCGATCTGGGCGATTCTGGAGCCGGTGATTCGCGCCGGCGAAACTTATGCGCTGGACCGCGACATGTCGCGCGACGATGCGCTGGCGTACTGGCTGGGGCCTGATCGCGCGAGCTTCGTCGCGGAAGGGGAGGGGCGGGTGCTCGGCACCTATTATCTCCGCGCCAATCAGGCGGGCGGCGGCGCGCATGTTGCCAATTGCGGCTATGCGACGCATCCCGAGGCACGCGGTCGCGGCATCGCGCGCGCGATGGCCGAGCACAGCTTCACCGAAGCCCGCGCACGCGGCTTTCGCGCGATGCAGTTCAACTTCGTGGTCTCCAGCAACGCGCCCGCCGTGCGCCTGTGGCACGCGCTGGGTTTCGCGACGGTAGGGCGGGTGCCCGAAGCGTTCGAGCATCCGGCGCAGGGGCTGGTGGACGCGCTGGTGCTGTATCGGCCGTTATGACGTGGCGCCTGGTGCTGTCGGCGCCGGGTGCGGCGCTTCTGCGAAAAATGCGGAGGTTCCGGCGGCGATCGTGTCTTTCGGCAAGGCATGGATGATCGCCAGCTCGAACAGGCGGCGGGCAAAGCGTACGCGATACCCGACATAGGCCACGAAGCAGAAGAAGCCCGTCACCAGCGAAACAAGCGCAAGGAACCAGGGGAGCGCATCGGCAAGGGGGGCGAGGGCGCCGCCGATGTGCGCTGGCGTGCCGGTCGTGTTCGCCAGCATTTCCCATCGGATGGACCGCCCGAGGGCGAACAGGGCGGCCGCCGCCGCGACCACGATCAACGAGCGGAACTGCTTCTGCAGTCCCTCGATTCGGTCCAGTTCGGCGGTGGCGACCGGGCAGTTCAAGCGCAGATAGTTCCACCAGAAGGATCGCGGCGTCCATGGAAGCTCGCGTCCGGACGGACCCGCGATCGGATTGATGTGGCGGGCCAGCGCTGCTGCCATCTGCTGCACCTCGCCCAGCTTCTCGATCTGCTCGGCCAGCGACTTCGGGCACCAGCGGCTGGACTGCTGGTTGAGCCGCCGTCCCACATATTTGTCGACGGGACGGTCCAGGAGGCCGGCCAGACCTGCCAGGATCGAACCGATCGTCAGGGCTGCGGCGAGGAAGACGAGCACCAGAAGCGTGGCATCGGGGTTGCCCGAGCCTATTCGGAGTGGCTTCGACAGGGCCGGCAGGATCGGTGCGGGACACAGGATCAGGAACACGACCCCCGGCACCAGCAGCGACAGAAAGTCCCGTACGCCCAGGAAAAGGTCTTGCGGTTTCATGGCAGGTGCTCCCGGTTGAGCGCGGACGTCATACGAACAGGACCGGTCGCGAGCGACGAAGCAAACCTAGCAAGGACAGAGCGCGCTGTCATGGGCGTGTCGGCGGCATCACCGGGGGCGCGGGCGCGGGGGCCGCGGCGTGTCCCTTGGAACATGGCGGCCAAATCCGCGGGTGCGCGTTCTTGCCTGACCAGGGAGAATGCGCATGGCCGGTCAGGACGACGAACAGTGGATGCGGATGGCAATCGAGGTCGCGCGGTCGAAGGGATCGGATCCGTCGACCTCGCCGCTCGGCTGCGTGATCGTGCTCGACGGCAAGGTGCTCGCGGCTGAGCGCAACCAGACACATGAACTGCCCGATGCCACCGCCCATGCGGAGATGATGGCGATCCGCCGCGCCTGCGAGAGCACCGGCGAGCTCGAGCTGCGCGGGGCGACGCTCTATTCGACGCTCCAGCCCTGCGGGATGTGTACCATGGCGTCGATTTGGTCGAAGGTCGGGCGGGTGGTCTATGGCGCCGGGCGCAACGATGTCCACGCGATGTATTTCGAGGCGAAGCATGTCGATACGCTGAGCTTCATCGGCGACGCCTATCGTGACGACATCGTGATCAAGGGCGGCTGCCTCGCCGCCGAATGCGCGACGCTCTATTATCCACCCGATGCCGAGCTGCCGGTGGAGGAACAGGCCAATCTCTAGCGGAGCATCCCCGCCAGGATGGCGAGCGCCCCCACCATGGCTGCGGCGCGCGCCAAGCGAACGTCATAGGTCAGGCCGAGCAGGACGAGCGCGGCGCTGAACGGCAGCACGCCGCCCCAGGTCACCAGCGCGGTCGGCCAGTCGGATGCGGCGAGGGTGGCGGCCAGCGCCGCCAGCAGGAACGCCCATCCGGCGGTCCGCAACCGGGCGCTCGGCACGCGGCGTTCCCATGCCCCCAGCAGCGCCGGCGCGTGGCGGGGCATCGCGGCGGCCAGCGCGAACATGCCGAGCAGCGTCAGGCCGGTGGCGATCATGCGAGCTGCTCGCGGGTGCGGCGGCGGGTGGGTTTGGGCCGGGGGCGCCATTGGCGCAGGCCGAGCCAGCCGAAGCCCAGGGCGGCGCCAAGCAGGGTGAGGGTGACGCTCGCCTGCACGCTGTCCGCAAAGGCGCCGCCGAGGAGCGCCGCTGCCGCGCAGCCGAGCGCGAGCAGGGTCATGAGCAGCGGCCAGCTCCGCTTCGGCGCGAGGGCTGCGCCCAGCAGCAGCGCGGCGGCGGCGCTCCACAGCGCCGCGGAGACCTCCGCCTCGGCGCGCGCCGGCATCCCCAGCGGCAGCAGCCGGTTCGCCAGCAGGAAGGCGACGCAGCCGATCGGGACGCCGGCCAGCACGCCGGCATTGAGCCGCTCGACGATGCGGTTGCCGAGACTGAGCGGCGCGCGCTCGCGGCGCTTTACCACCCACAGCACCATCCCGCTCGCCACCGCCAGCGTCAGCATCGCCCCGCAGAGGAAATAGAGCCAGCGCGTCGCCAGCGGGGCGAAGCGGGCAAGGTGGAGGCCGTATGCCACGCCATAGGTCTGGAGCGCCGGGCGATTCTCGGTGAAGTCGGCGAGGACGCGGCCGGTCGCGCCGTCGAAGCTCACCGCGCCGGCGGCATAGGCGATCTGGCGGGCATCATCGCGGAACATCGTCACCACCGCCGCGGTATCGCCGGGATGCTCGACGGTGATGCGACCCACCGGCTTGCCCAGCCGCCGCTCGGCCTCGGCCAGCATCGGGGCCAGCGGGGCGAGCGGCGCGGGCTTGCCCGCCGCCGGACGATCGACATGGCCGGGCTGGAAGGCCTGGAACATCGCCGCCATGTCCTGCCCGTAATTGGCGGTGACCGGCCAGGGCATGTTGATCGTCGCGAGCGTCAGCAGGCCGGTGAAGCTGATCATGATATGGAAGGGCAGGGCGAGCACGCCCAGCGCATTGTGGCCGTCGAGCCAGGAGCGCTGGCCCTTGGCGGGGCGGAAGGTGAAGAAGTCCTTGAAGATGCGGCGATGCGCGATGATCCCGGTGATCAGCCCGAGCAGCAGCACCATCGCGGCGAGCGAGGCGAGCAGCCGGCCCCAGGGGAAGGGGAGCTGCAGCTCGAAATGGAGCCGGTAGAAGAACTCGCCGCCCAGCGTCTCGCGCGGGGCAGGGGCGCCGGAGACGGGATCGAGCGCGCGATAGACGAAACCGGTGCCGGGATCATAGGTCGCCTCGACCGTGTTCATCCGGTCGTTGGGCAGGGTGAGGTACCAGCCGAACGAATTGGGCGCGTTCTTGCCAAGCCAGCCGGTCGCGGCGGTCAGCGCGGTGGCGCGGTCGGCGGTGGCGATGGTCTCGGGGCGCATCCAGCGGCCGATCTCGGGCTTGAACACGCTGAGCGTGCCGCCCAGACACATCACGAACAGCACCCAGCCGAGCAGCAGCCCGGTCCAGCCATGCAGCCACGCCATCGCTTGGCGGGCGCCGTCGCGCACCGCGCTCATGCCGCGGGCATTCCTGCCGCCCAGGCGATGCCGGCGAGCAGCGCGGCGGCGGCGAGGATGCCGCCCAGCGCGCGCAACGGTCCGGGGGCGAGAAAGGCCCAGATCGTCGCCACGGGGGCGACTAGGAAGGCGAGCATCGTCGCCGGCACGATCGCGTCGAGCCGGGGGAGGGGCAAAGTGCGCGCCGCCGCCGCGGCGAAGCACGCCGCGACCAGATAGGCGCCGAGGCTGCCGGCCACCGCGCGCGTCGCGATGTTTGCCCGATAGCCCCAGCCGCGACGGAAATGCGCCCCCATGCCCTGCCTCAATAGCTGAAGGTGATGCTGCCGAGCACGCTGCGCGGCGGCGCATAGAAGGCCTGGCCCCACATCACGCTGCCCAGATAGCTGCTGTCGGTCACGTTGCGGACGTTGATCGCGGCGCGGACATGATCGACCAGGCGGATGCTCGCCATCAGGTCGAGCACGGCATAGTCGCCCTGCGTGACGGTGAAGTCGGGGCTGCGGATCGTGTTCTGCCAGCGCAGCTGGGCGCCCATCTTCAGGTCGCGCAGCTCGGGCACCGCATAGGTGGTGGCGAGCTTGAGGCTCTTGGTCGGGATGAACACGCGCGCCGCCTTGCCGGCATCATCCTCGATCTCGAGGCCGGTATAGCCACCGCTGATCGTCCAGTTGTCGGTCACCTTGCCGGCCAGCTCGATCTCGAAGCCGCGCGAGGTGGTGTCGAGGCCACTATAGTAGCTGCTGCCCGGCTGGCCGGGGTCGCCGGGGCCGAAGGTGCCGGCGAAGGTCGCGAGGTTCTTCTGCTTGGCGCGGAACAGCGAGGCGGTGGCGTAGAGCCGCCCGCCGAACCATTGGGTCTTGAGCCCGCCCTCGATGCTGGTGCCGGTCACCGGATCGAGCCGGCGGCCGGTCCGGTCTACTTCGACCTGCGGATTGAAAATGTCGGTGTAGCTCGCATAGAACGAGACGTTCTTGGTCAGGTCGTAGGTCAGCCCGGCATAGGGGCTGACGCGGCTGTTCTTGCGATACTGGTCGGCGCCATAGGAATATCCGGTCGACTTCAGCCAGGTCGCGCTGCCGCCGGCCACTGCCTTGAGCCGATCGGTGACGTTGAGGTGCGCGGCTCCGTACGCCCGCGTGACCTCGGTGCGGCTGTCGGCCTCCAGCGTGATCGGCCCGGTGCCGGGATCGGCGATCACCGCGCTCGAAAGGTTCGGCACCGCGGGATAGACAACATAGTTGTTGCCGACGCCTTGCCACTGGCGGTTGTCGAGCCGGCCGGTCGAGACGCCGAACGCCAGTTGGTGCTCGCGGCCGAACAGGTGGAGCGGGCCCGAGGCAGTGAGGTCGCCCAGATACTGGTCGGTCTCGGACGGATAGGCGCCGACCTGGCCCGAGATGCCGAGCCCGGTCGCCTTGTCCGGCGCGCCGAAGGCGTACAGCAGCCGGGCCTGCTGCTTGTTGTTGCTATAGGTGAACACGCCCTTGGCCTGCCAGCCCTTGCCCAGGTCATAGGCGAGTTCGCCAAAGGCGCGCTGGTCGGTGGTGTCCCAATAGGTCCAGGGCGCCGAGGTGGTCGCCGAGCGCGCATAGGGAATGCGGCTGCCATCGGTATAGGTGAGCGGCAGCGCGCCCCACAGCACGCCGTCGGCATCATTATCCTGGCGGCTGTAGCCGACCGTGGCGGTGAGCTGCGGCGTCACCTTCCAGTCGGCGATCAGCCCGTACACATTGCGGTTGACGTGGTTGTAGTCGAGATAGCTGTCGCGCTGCTCATGCGCATAGATCGCACGAACGCCCACCGTCTCGGTGACCGGCACCGAGACATCGGCCTCGCCGCGCCAGCGGTTCCACGAACCCGCCTGCGCGGTGGCCGTCGCCTGCAGCGTGTCGGTCGGGCGCTTGCGGACATAGTTGATCGTGGCCGACGGGTTGCCCACGCCGGTCATCAGCGCATTGGCGCCGCGGATCGCCTCCACTCGCTCGAACAGCGCGGTGTCGAGGTCGCCGTACTGGATGCCATAGGGCAGCGGCAGGCCGATGCCGTCAACCTGGAAGCTGGTAATGTCGAAGCCGCGCGAATTGTAATAGGTGCGGTCGCTCTCGACGCGCTCGACATTGATGCCGACGGTTTGGTCGAGCAGGTCGTTGATGTTGGTGAGCTGGAAATCGCGGATCCGCGCTTGGTCGATGACCGTGATCGACTGCGGCGTCTCGCGCGGGGTAAGCGTCAGGCCGGTCGCGCTGCGCGAGGGCTGGGTGGCGACGCCGGTGACGACGATTTGGCTCTGCTGGTCGTCGCTGTCGGCATGGCCGTCCGGACCCGCGATGGCGACGCCGGGCAGGGCGAACAGCGCGGTGGTGAGCAAGGCGGTGCGAAGCGACAGGTGCATGATCCGGCAAATCCCTTTGGGTCTCGTTATCGGGCCGAGCCTTTAGGGATGCCGTGTATTGCGAGTCAATCGCATTATCAAATTTCTGGTCGGAATCGACCTCAGCGCAGGCCGCGCGCGATCCGCAGGACGTAGCTGATCACTTCCGCCACGGCGGCGTAGTGCTCCACCGGGATGGGCTGGTCGAGTTCGGCGCTGGCGTAGAGCGCGCGGGCGAGGGGGCGGTTCTCGACGAGCGGGATGTTGTGCTCGGTGGCGATCTCGCGGATCTTGAGCGCGATCGCGTCGACGCCCTTGGCTACCACCACCGGCGCGCCCATGCTGCCATGGTCGTATTGCAGCGCGATCGCATAATGGGTCGGGTTGGTGATGACCACGCTGGCCTTGGGAACGTTGGACATCATGCGGCTGCGCGACCGCTGCATCTGCATGCTGCGGATCTTGGCCTTGATCTTCGGGTCGCCCTCGCTCTGCTTGTATTCGTCCTTCACTTCCTGAAGGCTCATCCGCATGCGCTTCATGAACGACCGGCGCTGCCAGACGAAGTCGAACAGGGCGAGTGCGCCGACGAGAGTCGCGATCGGGCGGAGCATCGCGTGGACGATGTCGCTTGCCGCCGCGCCGGTATCGACCAGATCGGCACCGACCAGCCGGTCGATCGTCGCGGCATGCGGCCAGGCGATCGCCGCGCCGATGCCGGCGACCAGGCAGAGCTTGGCGAAGGTCTTGAAGAACTCCACCATCGCCTGCTTGCCGAAAAGGCGCTTGGCGCCGTTCATCGGGTTGAGCTTGTTCCACTTGGGCTTGACCCGCGACCAGCTGATCATCGGCCGACCCTGGAGGACGCCGCCCAGGATCGCGAAGCCGAACAGTGCCGCGAGGATCGGTGCCAGCGCGGTGCCGACCGCGCCGAACAGCCCTGTCGCGAAGCTCTGCGCGCCGTCGGGCTCCATCCGGAAATCGTCGGCGCCGCCCCACAGGCGGACGAACAGGTTGCCGAACTGCTGGATCGTGTAGGTGCCGAGACCGCCCATCACCACCAGCGCGGCGACGAACATCGCGGCGTGGCGCATTTCGGGTGCCATCGGCACGTCGCCGCGTTTTCGCGCGTCCTCGAGCTTCTTGTCGGTAGGTTCCTGGGTCTTGTCGTCCGACTCGTCGCCGCCGCCTGCCATCACCAGCCCTTTTGCAGCACGTCACCCATGGTCTGGGTGAAGAAGGTGAGCATGGTGCCGATGGTGGTGATCACCAGCGCAAGCCCGAGCAGCAGGTTGAGCGGCTGGGCGATGAAGAAGACCTGGATCATCGGCGCGACGCGTGCGGCGAGGCCGAGTGCGACGTTGAAGACGATGCCGTAGACGAGGAAGGGGGCCGCGAGGCTGATGCCCAGCGTCATCGAGCGACCGATCGCCTCGACCGCCAGCTCGGCGAAGTCGTGCATCGGGGGCATGCCGCCGATCGGGAAGGTCTGGTAGCTGTGAACGATCGCGCCGAGCCAGAGGTGGTGGACCTGCATGCTCATGCACATCAGCGCGGCGACGATGCCGACCAGCTTCGATAGGATCGGCGCCTGGCCGGACTGCGAAGGGTCGAAAATCACCGCCGAGGAGAAGCCGATCTGGAGGCTCACCAGCGAACCGGCCATCGAGATCGCAAAGAACAGGATCTTGACGATCATCCCCATGGCGAGCCCGGTGATCAGCTCGGTTACCAGGATCGCGGGGAGGACGGCGCCGGCCTGCACCGCGGCACGCGCAGGCTCGCCAATCAGGCAGTACAGGGCGAACGACATGGCGAAGGCGATGAACAGGCGGATGCGGCCGGGGATCGCGTCTTCGCCGAAGACAGGGAGCAGCATCAGCACCGCCCCGACCCGCGCGAAGACGATGAAGAAGGCCGAGGCCTGCAGCGCGAGATCGGGGGGGACGATCATCCGTGGATGATCATGTCGCTGATCTTGGCCATGAACTGGCCAAGCGCCTGCCCGATGGTGGGCAGCATCAGCAGGAACACCAGCCCCATCGCGACCAGCTTGGGCACGAAGGTGAGGGTGGTTTCCTGGATCTGGGTAAGCGCCTGGAGCAGGCCGACGAACACGCCGACGATCAGCGACGTTAGCAGCAGCGGACCGACGAGGGTGAGAATCAGCATCAATGCGGATTCGGTAAGGCTGATCAGCTGCGCGGGCGACATCTCTCGGCGTGCCTTCGTCAGATCTGCATGCGCATGATGTCGGTATAGGCGCCGACGACGCGATCACGCACCGCGACCATGGTGTCGAGCGCGGTTTCGGCGGCGCCGATCGCGGTGACGACGTCGATCAGGTCGCCCTTGCCGGCGACCTGCTTGGCCGAAGCGGCCTCCGCGGTGCGCAGCTTGTCGGCGGTGCCGCCGACCAGGTTCTCGACCATCGCGCCAAAGCCTGACTGCTTGTCGCCGCCGATCTCATCGCCGCCTGCGGCCTTGCTGAGCGTGTTGCCGATCGACGCAACCCGGCCATAGGCCTTGCTGGCGTCCAATGCTCCGATGGACATGATCCGAATTCCTTACTTGAGCAGATCGATGGTGCGCATCGTCAGGCTCTTGGCCGCTTCGATGGCGTTGAGATTGGCTTCGTAGCTGCGCTGCGCCGCCTTCATGTCGGCGCTTTCGATCAGCCCGTTGACGTTGGGGCGCAGGACATAGCCCTGCGCGTCGGCCGCCGGGTGACCGGGCTGATAGACCTTTACGAAATCCGACTGATCGTTCTGGATCGACTTCACCTTTACGCCGGTGCCACCGGTGGCGCGATCCATCGCCGCCTGGAAGCTCACGACCTTGCGGCGATAGGGATTGCCGCCCGGGGTGTCGGCGACCGAGTCCTGGTTCGCGAGATTTTCCGCGATCGTCCGCATCCGCAGCGACTGCGCGCGCAGACCCGAGGCGGAAACGCCCAGCGAAGCATCCAAATCCATTGTTGATCCTCCACGAGCCCGAAAGCGGCCCACGGCATCATTGTAGGCAAATTTTGCCGGGCTGGGCGCCGGGGGCGGAAAAAAGGTTCCTATAAGTCAGGGGGAAAGGGAGACGCATGTCCGTACTCGATGGAATCATGATCGAAATGTCGGTGGTGCTCGGTTCTACCGAAGTGCCGGTCCGGCAGATCCTGCAGATGAGCCGCGGGGCCATGATCCCGCTGGATTGCGGGCAGGACGATCCCAGCATGGTCTATGTCAATGGCGAGCTGGTCGCGCTGGGGCGCATCCTCGTCGACGGCGAGGTCATGTCGCTCGAAATCTCCGAACTCGTGAAGAAGTCGCGCCACTAATGGATCTTCTGTCGATGCTGCGTACGCTGGGCGCTTTGGGCCTGGTGCTGGGGATGCTGGCAACGGCATTATGGGTTGTTCGCCGCTATGATCTGAAGTTGCCGGGCCGCGTGACCGGTGGGGGCCGCAAGCGGGTGGAATTGGTCGAGCGGCTGGCGGTGGACGCCAAGCGCTCGGTCGCGCTGATCCGTCGCGACGGGTGCGAGCACCTGATCTTCATCGGCCCCGAGGGCCATGCCACGATCGAGACCGGCATCATCGCGCCGCCGCAACCTGTGGCGGAAGCCACTGCGGCTGCCGACGGCTCGACCAAGATCGAGGACGATCTGGCGGTGCTCAAGGCCGGCGTGGCCAAGCTGGCGGGCAAGCTCGACTTCAAGGCGATGGTCGACCGGGTGCGCCAGGATGCCATTCCGACTGCCGAGGTCGTGCCGGAAACGCCGGTGGAAGCACCGGTGGAAGCGCCCGTCGTCGCGGCTGCCGAGCCTGCAGCGAGCCTGCCGCTGGCAGCGAACGATGTGGAACCCGCCGCCGATGCCGACGAAGGCGAGGAGGCCCAGGAGGCTCAGGAGGCCGCTGCCGAATCCGCGCCGCGCGCCCGCAAGGCCCGGACCGCGTCTTCGCGTACCCGCATCCCGCGCGATACCACGCGCTGGAACAAGCGCGCCGTGCGCGAGGCTCTTAATGGGTAAACTGCTTGCCGCGGCCGCACTGCTGATCGTGCTGCCGGTCGCGGCGCACGCGCAAGCCGTTGCGCCCGCCGCCCAGGCGGCGGCGCAGGGCGCGACCATCAGCATCGGCGGCGAGGGCCCGCTTTCGGCCAAGGCCATCCAGCTGGTGTTGATGCTGACCGTGCTCAGCCTGGCCCCAGGCCTGCTGATGACGGTGACCAGCTTCACCCGCATGGTGGTGGCGCTCTCCCTGCTGCGCACCGGGATCGGTTCACCGGGCGTGCCGCCGAACCCGGTGATCATCAGCCTTGCGCTGTTCCTCAGCTTCTTCGTGATGGCGCCGACCTTCGAGAAGGCGTGGAACGAGGGGGTCGACCCCTATACCAAGGGCAAGCTGACCGAAGTGGCGGCGTTCGAGAAGACGACCGAGCCTTTCCGTCAGTTCATGCTCGGCCAGGTGCGCGACAGCGATCTCAAGCTGTTCGCCGACCTCGCCAACAAGAAGATCGCGTCGCGCGCCGAGGCGCCGCTGACCACGCTGGCGCCGGCCTTCATGATCTCCGAACTGCGCCGCGCGTTCGAGATCGGCTTTCTGCTACTGCTGCCGTTCCTAGTGATCGACCTGGCGGTGTCCGCGGTGCTGATGGCGATGGGCATGATGATGCTGCCCCCGCCGACGATCGCATTGCCGATGAAGATCATCTTCTTCGTGCTGGTCGATGGCTGGGCGCTGGTCGCCGGCTCGCTGGTGAAGAGCTTCACGCACTGAGCTGACCCGCCCTGGCGGGAGGGGGACGTAACGGATCGCGCATACTGCGCCCTTCCACAACCTGCCGTCATCCCGGCGAAAGTCGGGATCCATTCGCCTCTAGGTTTCAGCAAGAGCCGATGCGGAGTGGCCAGTGGATTCCGGCTTTCGCCGGAATGACGGTTTATAGGTTGATCAAAAGAACTCCGTTACACCTGCAGCCCGACCGCCTGCTGCGCCGCCTTCAGCGTCGGCGCCGCCAGCGCACTCGCCCGCGACGCGCCCTTGGCGAGCTTGGCGCCCACCTCCGCACGATCGTCCAGCAATGCGGTCAGCCGCTCGCGGATGGGTCCGAGCACCGAGATCGTCAGGTCCGCGAGCGCCGGCTTGAATGCCCCGAAACCCTGGCCGGCATATTCCTCCACCACCGATTGCGGATCGCGATCCGCCAGCGCCGCGAAGATCGTCACCAGGTTGCGCGCCTCGGGGCGGTCGGCGAGTGCATCGAACGAGTCCGGCAGCGGCTCGGGATCGGTCTTGGCCTTGCGGCATTTGGCGGCGATCGTGTCGTTATCGTCGATCAGGTTGATGCGGCTGAGGTCCGAGGGATCGGACTTGGACATCTTCGCATTGCCGTCGCGCAGGGACATGATCCGCGGCGCGGCCTTGCTGATCAGCGGCTCGGGCAGCGGGAACAGCTCGACGCCGAAATCCTGGTTGAACTTGGTGGCGATGTCGCGGGTGAGTTCCAGATGCTGCTTCTGGTCCTCGCCGACGGGGACGTGCGTCGCCTGGTAGACCAAGATGTCCGCTGCCTGGAGCACCGGATAGGTGAACAGCCCGACGCTGGCGCCGTCGCGGTTCTTGCCGGCCTTGTCCTTCCACTGGGTCATGCGATTGAGCCAGCCCATCCGCGCGGTGCCCTGGAGGATCCAGCAGAGCTCGGCATGGGCGGGGACGCGCGCCTGGTTGAACAGGATCGAGCGGTCGTCGATCCCCGCGGCGAACAGCGTGGCGGCCATTTCGATTGTCGAGTTGGCGAGTTCCTGCGGGGTCACGGTGCCGGTAAGGGCGTGGAGATCGGCGAGGAAGAACAGGCATTCGCCCCCATGTTCTTCAAGGGAGTCCTGCATCGCGACCCACTGCTTGATGGCGCCCAGATAATTGCCGAGGTGAAGGTTGCCGGTGGTCTGGATGCCCGAGACGACGCGCATTGATATTCACTCCGCACCCGGTTGACCGTTCGGCCGTTGGACCGGCCGCGGGTCCATGGCGGCGGGGGTGCTTGCGGCCGCGCGATCTGCCAGGACGCCGCGGCTCTAGAGCAGCTTGAGGCGGAGGGGAACCGGGCTCAGCGCGCGGCGCGGCGGCGAACCAGTGCCTTGAGGTCCGACAGCAGGAAGGCGCGGGTGGCGAAGCAGGCGGCGACATAGATCGCGCAGCCTGCGCCGACCAAGATCACCAGCCCGGTATAGCGCTCCCAGATCCGGCCGTTCAGCCAGGGATCGAGCAGCCCGGCACCCGCCCAGAGCGCCACGCCCATCAGGATCGCCGCGAGCGTGAGCCGCGGCACCCGCCGTGCGAGTTGGTCGTCCACGGTGAAATGCCCGCGCTTGCGCAGCGTGAGGTAGAGCATCGTCACATTGACGGTGGAGGAGAGCGCGGTGGCGAGCGGCGGCCCGAGATGCGCGATCAGCGGGATCAGCACGAGATTGGCGGCGATGTTCACCGCGACCGAGATCATCGCCAAGCGCACCGGCGTTTTGGTATCCTGCCGGGCGTAGAAGCCGGGGGTCAGCACCTTGACGAGGACGTAGGAGGGCAGGCCAATCGAGAAGCCGGCCAGTGCCCAGGCGCACTTCACCGTGTCCTCGGGCGTGAAGTGGCCGTACTGGAACAGCCCGCGCACGATCGGTTCGGCGGAAACGATCAGCGCGACCATCGCGGGCAAGGTGAGGAACAGCGCCAGCTCCATGCCGCGGTTCTGCGTCTCCATCGCTTCTGCTTCCTTGCCCGCGCCGAGCAGCCGCGAGACGGTGGGGAGCAGGATGGTGCCGAGGCCGATGCCGATCATCCCCAGCGGCAGCTGGTTCAGCCGATCGGCATAATAGATGTACGAAATCGACCCCTCGCCGAGCAGCTTGCCCGACAGCGCGGTGGAGATGACGAGGTTCAGCTGCACCGCGCCCGCGCCCACGGCGGCAGGCAGGATCAGCTTCATCAGCCGCCGGACGTCGTCGTCGATCCGGGGCAGGCGGGGGCGGAGCGACACGCCCGACGCGCGGCACGCGACCGCCAGCCAGCCGAGCTGGAGCAGCCCGCCCAGCGGCACCGCGATCGCCTGCACCCGCGCGGTTTCCTCCGGCGTGCCGTGGAAGAAGAACAGCCCGGTAACCATCGCGATGTTGAGCAGGATCGGCGCGGCGGCGTTGACCCAGAACTTGTCGAGCGAATTGAGGATGCCGCCGAGCAGCGAGGCGAGACAGATCAGCATCAGATAGGGGATGGTGATCCGCGACAGCTGCACCGCGAAGGCAAACTGCTCCGCCGTCGGGTGCTGCTTCTCGAACCCGCCCGAAAGCACGGCGGTGAGCGGCCAGGCGGCGGCGAGCGCGACCAGCGTCAGCGCGAGCAGGACCACGAAAAGGACGGAAAGCGTGCGCTCAGCGAAATCATAGGCCGCGCCGCGCTCGCCGTTCACGCCCAGCTTCTGGTTGAACATCGGGATGAAGGCCGATGCGAACGCGCCCTCGGCGAAGAAGGCGCGGAACATGTTGGGCAGGCGGAAGGCGACGAGGAAGGCGTCGGATGCGAAATTGGCACCGACATAACGCGCCTGGAGCGAATCGCGGACCAGCGCAAGGACGCGACTGGCAAGCGTGAGACCGCCCACCGAACCCAGGCTGCGCACAAGCTTCATCGAGATTTCGCCGTCCTAGAAAGAAAGGGCCTGGAAAGAAAAGGGGGCGCCACCGACGTGCGGCGCGCCCCCATGCTCAGGCTGCAGCCCGGATCAGGCGTGGCCGGCTTCTTCGAAGCCGATCGCGCCTTCCTGCTGGGCACGCTGCTGCATGTAGATGCCGGCGAAATCGATCGGCTCCAGCATCAGCGGCGGGAAGCCGCCGTCGCGGACCTGGTCGGCCAGCACGCGGCGGGCGAAGGGGAACAGGATGCGCGGCGCTTCGCCGAGCAGGAACGGATCGAGCGCTTCCTGCGGAATGTTGCGGAGCGCGAACAGGCCCGCATAGGTGAGGTCGACGATGAACGCGACCTGCTCGCCGGCCTGGGCGCGGACTTCGATCTTCAGCGCGACTTCGTACACGTCGTCACCGACCTTGTTCGAGCCGATGTTGAACTGCACGTCGATCGCCGGGGCGGTCTGCTGCTGGTAGATCGCCGGTGCGTTCGGATTCTCGAAGGAGAGATCCTTCACATATTGCGACAGCACGCCCGCCTGGGGCGCATCGTCCGCGCCGCCTTCGGCGCCGATTCCGGCGTAAATGTCGTTCTCGGCCATCCAACTTTCCTCTTTATGCAGGAGAATTTCGCGCCCTCGGCGCGTTACGGGGCCAGCGACTAGCAGGCGTGTGCCGGTGGCGCAATCGTACGGCCCATCGTACGGTTTGAATCCGGCGGCACGAAAGCCTATGTACTAGAGACGGAGGCTTTGGAGGGCCAGTGTTCTACGTCATTCTGTTCGCGATGGTGGCCGGTTTCCTGGCGCTTCGGCTGTATGCGGTACTCGGCAAGCGTACCGGGCATGAGCAGCCGCTGCCCAAGCCCGCCGAGGAGCGCGTCGCCGCGCCGCCCGTAACGCGGACGATCGAGGCGCTGCCCGAGGTCCGCGACTCGGCGAATCGCACGATCGACTCGGGTGCCGAGACCGGCCTGCGCGCCGTGGTCGCGGCGGACTCGAGCTTCGACGTCGCCAAGTTCCTCGAAGGCGCCAAGTCGGCCTATCGCATGGTGCTCGAAGCCTTTTGGAAGGGCGACGAGGAAACCCTGCGTTTCCTGGTCGATGACGAGGTGCGCGCCGCGTTCGAACAGGCGATCGCCGATCGCAAGGTGACCGGCGAGGTGCTCGACAACCGCCTGGTCTCGATCGAGCGCGCGACCATTTCCGAGGCCGGCGTGGAGAACAAGGTGGCTCGCGTCACCGTGCGCTTCGATGCCGATATCGTTGCGGTGACCCGCGATGCCGAGGGCAACGTGATCGCCGGCTCGCTGAGCGATGCGGTGACCACCCACGACGTCTGGACGTTCGCTCGCAAGCTGCGCAGCGATGATCCGAACTGGAAGCTGGTCGAGACTGACGAAGCCTGAGAGGCGCTATGCGGATTATCGGGGGATTGGCGCTCGCGGGGCTGCTCGGCGCATGTTCGAGCGGCATCGTTCCCCCGGAGGCGGGCACGCGGCCCGCGCCGGTCCGCCCGGAACCTGCGCCCGAGCGTCCGCGCCCGGGCGCCGCGCTGCCCGAGACGCCCGCCAATCTTCCCGCGCGCCAGCTGATCGCCGCGACGCCGCTGCCCGCAATGCCGGCCGCACCCGTTGTGACCGGCGCGACCACCGCGGCGATGGCCGGGCTGGTCGCCGGTCCGGCGATCGAAAACCTGCCGATCACCTCCGACAATGCCAAGCGCGCGCTCGCCGCGTTCAAGCTCAGCTGCCCGGGGCTGCTGCGCCGGACCGACACCTCGGGCCTGACCACCGGCACCGACTGGACCAATGCCTGCGCCGCCGCGGCGAGCTGGTCGGGCGACGCCGCGCCCTTCTTCGCCCAATGGTTCGAGACGGTGCAGGTCGGCAATGGCGCCGCCTTCGCCACCGGTTATTACGAGCCCGAGATCGCCGGCGTGCGGACGCGGCGCGCGGGCTATGACGTGCCCGTGTACGGCGTCCCCGACAATCTGATCGAGGTCGATCTCGGGCTCTTTTCCGATGCGCTGAAGGGCAAGAAGATTCGCGGCCGCGTCGATGGCCGCCAGTTCGTCCCCTATTACGACCGCACCCAGATCGAGCAGGGCGCGCTGGAAGGGCATGCCCCCGTGGTCGCCTGGGCGGCCGATCCGATCGAGATGTTCTTCCTGCAGGTGCAGGGCTCGGGCCGGCTCAAGGGGCCGGACGGGCAGGTGGTGCGCATCGGCTATGCCGGGCAAAACGGTCGCGACTATACCGGCATCGGCAAGCTGATGAAGGACCGCGGGCTGCTCGGCCCCGGCCAGACCTCGATGCAGGGCATCGTCGCCTGGCTGCGCGAGCACCCGGAAGAAGGACGCGCAATCATGCGCGAGAACAAGAGCTTCGTCTTCTTCAAGGAACTGAACGGCGCGGGGCCGCTCGGCGCGATGGGCTATCCTGTCGCCGGCTGGACCAGCGTTGCCGCGGACCCGAAGTTCATCCCGCTCGGCGCGCCGCTGTTCCTGTCGATGGACCGCACCGATGCCACCGGGCTGTGGGTGGCGCAGGATACCGGCGGCGCGATCAAGGGCGCCAACCGCGTCGATACCTTCTGGGGCGCGGGCGACGATGCGCGCGCGATCGCCGGTGGCATGGCCGCGCGCGGTACCGCTTGGCTGCTGCTCCCCAAGGGCACGCTTGCCCGGCTGAACGCAACTCAGACGGTTACGTCGCAGCCTGTACCTCCCCAGCCTACGATTCCTCAGCCATGAGCGGGCGCGGGCGCCGCGATCTGGCGCCCGAGGAAGCGGCGCTGTGGCAGAAGGTGATTGCGAGCGTCACGCCGCTCCATGTCCGCACCGCGCCCAAGCGACTGGCGCCCGAGCCGGCACCGGCACCGGTGCCGCAACCCGTTGCCCGGCCGGCCCGCGCGCCGCTCGTCATACCGATCGGCAAGCTCACGCCGACAAGGCCGGCCCGCCCGGCGATTACCCTCTCGACGCCGATGCCCGACACGCACGAGCGTCGCACGCTCGACGCGAGCTGGGACCGCCGGCTCTCCCGCGGGCTGGTGGCGCCGGAAAGCTCGATCGACCTGCACGGGCACAATCTCCACGCCGCCTATGATCGACTCGATGCGGGGCTCGCCCAGGCAATCGCACGCGGTGACCGCGTGTTGTTGCTGGTCACCGGCAAGCCGCCGCGCCCCGAGTCGGAGCGGCCGCACGCCCGCGGCGCCATTCGGGCGGCGGTGGGGGACTGGTTGGCGGCTTCGCGGCATTCGGACAAAATTGCCGCGGTACGTCAGGCGCATCCGCGCCACGGCGGCGCAGGCGCGCTGTACATTGTGTTGCGGCGCCCCCGGTCTTTGTAGAAGTCCTGAATTTCTTAACTAATGCATGCGAAGTCTACAGCGGCGCCATCTACTGTCGGTGCCGCTGGGGATCTTTTGGAGCGTCGATCGGCAATGCGCTGGGGGGAGCGAGGCATGGGAAGGGGAGTGGCAGGCGCGGCTGCGCTTGCAGCCTGCCTGCTCGTCGGTGCCGCATGGGCGGCCGGCGCGACGCTGAACGTGCTGGGCGTCGCGGTCGCGCTGGCCGTGCCGCTGGTCGTTCTCACCGTTCTCGCCGTGCTGGTCCTGCTCCAGCCGCGCCGCAACGCCGCTCTCACAGCCGCGGTCGATCGGTTGCATGCCGCCGCGCTGGGCGACCTCGAAAGCCCGCTGCCGATCGCGCTCGCACAAGGCGCCCCGCGCCTCGCCGAGTCGATGGACGAGCTGTTCCTCAAGCTGCGCGGTAATCTGGAGAGCGTGCACCGGCTCGCCATGTTCGATACGGTGACCGGCCTCGCCAACCGCCCGCATTTCCGTCGCAGTGCCGAGCGGATGCTCGAAGACGCGCACGCGGAAGCACGCGCGGTGCTGTTCTTCATCGATCTCGATCGCTTCAAGGCGGTCAACGACACGTTGGGCCATGCGGTAGGCGACGTGCTGCTTGGCATGGTCGCCAACCGGCTGCGCGCCGTGGGCGACCAGTGCGCCGCGTTCAACCATGGCGAGACGCCGCTGATCGGCCGCCTCGCCGGCGACGAGTTCACCCTGTTCTTCGCCGATCTGCCCGATCCCCAGGCGCGCGAGCGGGTGGGCGCGAAGGTGCTGGACGCGCTGTCCGAGCCGTTCGACCTTGCCGGCCAGCAGGTCTGCATCGGGGCGTCGGTCGGGCTGGCGCTCTATCCCGATCACGGCGTGACGCTGCACGAGCTGATGGGTGCCGCCGATGCGGCGATGTACCAGGCCAAGACCCAGGGCCGCGGCCGGGTCGAAACCTTCAGCGACGGCCTCGCCGCGCAGATGATCGCGCGGGCCCGGCTGGAGACCGAACTCCGCGCCGCCATCGAGCATGACGAATTCGCGCTGGTCTTCCAGCCGCAGGTCTCGGCGAGCAGCGGTGCCATCGTCGGCGCCGAGGCGCTGCTGCGCTGGCAGCATCCGGACGGCACCAAGCTGCCGGGCTCGTTCCTGCAGCGCGCCGAGGAGACCGGGCTGATCGTCGAGATCGGCGACTGGGTGGTGGCGACGGTGGCGAACACCATCGCGCGCTGGGCCCGGCTCGGCATCGAGCAGCGGCTGGCGGTCAATGTCAGCCAGCGTCAGATCGATCATGCCAGCTTCTTCCGCCACCTCCGCGCGGCGATGCTGGCTGCGCAGGCGCCCGCCCGGTTGCTCGAACTGGAGATCAGCGAGACGCTGGCGATGCACTGCTCGGAGGACGTGCTGCGCGCGATCGCGACGCTGCGTTCGGCCGGCGCCACGATCGCGGTCGATGATTTCGGCACCGGCTATTCGAACCTCGCGCGGCTGCGGCGGCTGCCGATCGACCGGGTGAAGCTCGACCGCAGCCTGATCGAGCATGTCGCGACCAATCCGGAGGCACGCGCCGTCGCGCAGGCGGTGATCGGCCTCGTCCACGGAATCGGCTGCGAGGCCGTGGCCGAGGGCATCGAGAGCGAGGCCCAGGCCGCGGTGTTGCGGGTGATTGGCTGCGACGTGCTGCAGGGCTATGCGATCGGCGCGCCGATGGGCGAGGCGGACTTCCTCGCCTGGGCGCAGGACATGGCGCCGCGCCGCGCTACCGCCTGACCCGTCAGACCCGCCGCAAGATTTCCACATAGACCTCCGTCAGCGCGCGCAGGTCGGCGAGCGCCACCGCTTCGTCGAGCTTGTGCATCGTTGCGTTGAGCAGGCCGAATTCCACCACCGGGCAGACGCGCGAAAGGAAGCGCGCGTCCGAGGTGCCGCCGGTGGTCGACAGTTCGGCGTCCACCCCCAGCACGTCGCGGATCGCGCCGCTGACCAGCTCCGAAAGCGGGCCGGGCTCGGTGAGGAACGCCTCGCCATAGACGCGGCCGGTCACTTCGGCATGGGGGGCGTGGCGGGCGACCACCTCGCGGATGCGGTCGATCAGATCGGGGCCGCGTTGCTGGTCGTTGAAGCGGATGCTGATGCGCGCGGCGGCGCGGGCGGGGATGACGTTGGTCGCCTTGTTGCCGACGCCCAAGTCGATCACCTCGATGTTGGAGGGCTGGAACCAGGCATTGCCCTCGTCCAGCACGATCGCGTCGATCTCGGCCAGCGCGTGGACGAGGCGGGGGACCGGATTGTCGGCGAGGTGGGGGTAGGCGACGTGTCCCTGGCGGCCGATCACCGCGATGTCGATCACCGTCGAGCCGCGTCGGCCGATCTTGATCGTGTCACCCAGCCGCTGCGCCGAGGTAGGCTCGCCGACGACGCAGCAATCGGGGACGAGGCCGCGCTCGGCCATGCGTTCGATCAGCTTGGGCGTGCCATAGGTGGCGGGGCCTTCCTCGTCGCCGGTGATGATCAGGCTGGTGGTGCCGCGTGCGGGCACCTGCGCGGCGGCGGCGACGAATGCGGCGATCGCGCCCTTCATGTCGACGGCGCCGCGGCCATAGAGCAGGTCGCCGCGGATCTCGGGGGCGAAGGCGCCGCTGGTCCAGCCCTCGCCGGGCGGCACGACGTCGAGATGGCCGGCAAAGGCGAGGTGCGGGCCGCCGTGCCCACGCACCGCGAGCAGGTTCTCGACCGGGCCGTCGGGCGCCTCGCCCTCGACGAAGCGCTCGACGCGGAAGCCGAGGGGCAGGAGCGCCTGCTCGAGCACGTCGAACACGCTGCCGCGCGCGGGCGTGACGCTTTCGGCGCCGATCAGGGCCTTGGTGAGTTCGACGACGTCCGGCACACTACCTCCCAAACACAAGGGAGGCGACATTGCCCAAGCTGGACCTGGATACAATCCCGCAGACGAATGCCACCGGCTATCCGCCACCGTTCGACGCGCCGGTGGCAGGCCGCTGGTATCGCAGGCTGGCGCCGCCAAGCGGGCTGACGGCGATGGGGGTGAGCCATGTCGTGCTCAAGCCCGGCGCCTGGTCGTCGCAGCGCCACTGGCACGATCAGGAGGACGAGTTCGTCGTGATGCTGGCGGGCGAGGCGGTGCTGGTGGAGGATGGCGGCGAGACGCTGCTGCGTGCCGGCGACTGCGCGGCGTTCCCGGCCGGGGTGGCCGATGGGCATCATCTGCAGAACCGGTCGGACGCTGACGCCGTGTTCCTGGCGATCGGGGCGGGGCCGCGCGGGAGCGGGGACTATCCCGACATCGACATGGTATTCACGCCCGAAGGCTATTTCCGCAAGGACGGCACGCGGTACCAGACCGAGCGGTTGAAGTAGGTCCAGATCTTAAGCCCCTCCTCCTTGGAGGAGGGGTTGGGGGTGGAGGGATTCCAGAACGTCTGTTGGTCTCTATCGAGACACAGCCCCACCCCAACCCCTCCCCTAAAGGGGGGGGGCTTAGGTACGGTTTCACACCACCGGCAGTTCGTACTTCTCGATAACCCATTCCTCTTCCTGCGCCCCGGCGATCCAGTCCTGCATAAAGGGATGCTGGAGCACGGCGAGCATGTAGCTCTGCGCAAAGCGGGGGACGGGCAGCGAATAGGTGACGATCCGCGTCACCACCGGTGCGAACATGATGTCGGCCGCGCCGAATTTGCCGAACAGGAACGGCTCCTCGCTGCCATAGCGGGCGCGGGCCTGGGCCCAGAGCTCCATGATCCGCGCGAGATCGGCTGCCACGTCCGCATCGACCGGCGCGGCCGGATAGACCTGGCGCACGTTCATGCTGTGCTTGCTGCGCAGCGCGGTGAAGCTCGAGTGCATCTCCGCCGCCATCGACCGCGCCATCGCCCGCGCCGCGGGGTCTTCCGGCCAGAACAGGGTGTTGCCGGTCTTGTCGTTGAGATATTCGACGATCGCCAGGCTGTCCCACACCACCGCGTCGTCGTCCCACAGGATCGGCACCTTGCCCGAGGAGGGGGCGAACTCCGCGCCCTGGCGGCGCTTGTCCCAATCCTGGTCGTACATCGGCACGACCGTCTCCTCGAACGGGAGCCCGGAGAGCTTGCAGGCGAGCCAGCCGCGGAGGGACCAGGAGGAATAGGCCTTGTTGCCGATGATGAGCTTCATGCCCCCGGGATAGCCTTGGGCGGGGAGGACAGCAACCATCGCCATTGCGCGTTATGGAAATCGGTCGCAGCTTGCCTGCTATCGCGACGGGGGCCGCGAATCGATGCTATCCGGGGGCAAGAATGCAGAAGAAGGGGCGGCTGCTGGCGGCGGCGGCGATGCTGTGCGGGCTGGCGATTCCGGCGGGCGCGCAGCAACAGGCGACGGCCGATGCGGGCAAGGCCGCGGCGCCGGCGCGGCTCGATGTCGCGGTGTTCGCCGAACTGCCGGCGGTGCAGCGCCCGGAGCTGTCGCCCGACGGCAAGCACATCGCGGCCAAGCTCGCGATCAACGGCGCGCAATATTTCGCGGTGATGGATCTCGACGGCGGCAACCGCAAGGTCATCGGCGCCGGCGACATCGACATCAACTGGTGGCGCTGGGTGAACGATGCCTGGCTGGTGATCGGCGTCCGCCGCGAAGTGGACGTCGAAGGCGACAAATGGCCGATCACCCGCGCGATCAGCGTCGAGGCCGCTACGGCCAAGCTGGTATCGCTCAACACCCGCGACACCGCCCAGAATGGTGACGACGTGCTGTGGATGCCGCATGACGGCTCGACTAGGGTGCTGCTGTCCGCCCAGACCTCGATCTACACCAACGAACCCGGCTTCTGGCCGAAGGTGGACGAGGTCGACGTCACCACCGGCCGCCACCGCCCGGTGATGGAAGGCCGCGAAGGGGTGATGGACTGGTATGCCGATGGCAGCGGCACGGTCCGCATGGGCGTCGGCGTGTCGATGGACGGGCGCCAGCGCCGGCTGCTCTATCGCCCCAGCGCGCGCGACAGCTTCCGGGTGATCGATCGCGCCAAGGGCATCAACGACGACCTGCTGATGCCCAAGCTGTTCCTGTCGGACCCCGGCAAGGCACTGGTGGTGCAGGACGACGACGCGGGCTTTTCGACGCTCTGGGAATATGACCTGACGACGATGCAACGGGGCAAGAAGGTGTTCGGCGTCGCCGGCTACGACATCGACGGCCCGGTGATCGACCCGCGCACCTCCACGCTGCTGGGGGTGGGAGTGACCGAGAAGGCGGCCCGCACCGAATGGTTCGATCCCGGCATGGCGGCGCTGCAGCGCAAGCTCAGCGAGCGGGTGAAGGGCGCGCGCGTGCAGATCACCAGCTACAGCGCCGATCGCTCGGTGGTGATCGCCCATGTCGGCGACGCGAGCGCGCCGGGCGCCTATTTCATCTACACCGCCGCCGACGACGGGATGACGGCGCTGTCGATGAACAACCAGACGCTGGGGCTGCGCCGTCTCCACCCGGTGACGACAATCCAGTACAAGGCGCGCGACGGCCTCGAAATCCCCGCCGTGCTCACCCTGCCGCGCGGCAGCACGGGCAAGAACCTGCCGCTGATCCTGATGCCGCATGGCGGCCCGCAGGCGCGGGACGAGGAGAGCTGGGACTTCATCGCCCAGTTCCTTGCCGATCGCGGCTATGCGGTGATCCAGCCCAATTACCGCGGCTCGTCCGGACTCGGCACCGCGTTCCTCCGCAAGGGCGACGGCCAATGGGGCCTGGCGATGCAGGACGACCTCAACGATGCGGTGAAGGCGCTCGCCGAGCGCGGCATCGCCGATCCCAAGCGGGTGTGCGTGGTCGGCGCCTCCTATGGCGGCTATGCGGCGCTCCGGGCGGCGCAGCGCGACGGCGGGCTGTTCCGCTGCGCCGTGCCCTATGCCGGCGTGTCCGACCTCCAGCGGATGGTCAGCTATGACTCGCAGTTCCTCGGCGGCGGCGCGGTGAAGGATTATATCAAGTCCAAGGCGCAGGATTTCCGCGCGGTCTCGCCGTACTTCCACGCGCAGGATTTCTCGATTCCCGTGTTGCTGGTGCACGGCAAGAAGGATCGGCGCGTGCCGTTCAACCAGAGCAAGGTGATGGCCGACGCGCTCAAGTCGGCAGGCAAGAGCTATGAGTTCCTCGAACAGCGCGAGGCCGACCATTTCTTCAGCCGCGCCGACGATCGGCTGACCTTCCTCAAGGCGATGGAAGCCTTCCTCGCCAAGTACAACCCTGCCTAGGCCTCGGCCTTTACATACACCCAGGCGTGGGTGCCCGAGGCGAGGGGCACCCGCACCCGGACATAATTCTCGCTTTCGTAGACGTCGGCGGCTTCCAGCTCCTTCGGGGTGAGCTGGAAGACCTTGCCCGCAATCGGCGGGCCGTCGCCGGGGACCAGCGCGAGATGCGTCTCGATGCCGCTGGCGTCGAGCACGGCGGGGTCGCGGATCTGGATCTCGGTGATCACATAGCCGTGGAGCACGTCGTCGGTGCCGTCGAGCAGCCGGCCGAACTGGCGGCGCTGTACCTGCTCGAGCTGGAGCGTGCCGTAGGAGAAGAGCGGCTCCATGCCCCGGGCTCAGCCGATCGCTTCGAGCACCGCGGCGCGCAGTTCGGGCAGGCCCATGCCCTTGTCGCTCGACGTCGCGAGGATCTCCGGGTGGGCGGCGGCGCGCTTGCGCGCCTCGTCCACCGTGCGCGCGGTGACCTCGGCCAGCTCGCTCGCCTTGATCTTGTCGGTCTTGGTGAGGACGATGCGGTAGCTGACGGCGGCATCGTCGAGCATCCCGAGGATCTCGCGATCGACATCCTTGATGCCGTGGCGCGAATCGATCAGCACCAGCGCGCGCTTCAGCTCCTGCCGGCCGCGCAGATAGTCGTTCACCAGGTAGCGCCACTTGCGGACCATGTCCTTGGGCGCCTTGGCGAAGCCATAGCCGGGCATGTCGACCAAGCGGAAGCGCAGCGGCTCGCCGACGTCGAAGAAGTTGAGTTCCTGCGTGCGGCCGGGCGTCACCGAGGTGCGGGCGAGGCTGTTGCGGTTGGTCAGCGCGTTGATCAGCGACGACTTGCCGACGTTCGAACGGCCCGCGAAGGCCACCTCCGGCACCGTCGGCGCGGGCAGATGCTCCAGCGCGGGCGCGGACTTGAGGAAGGCGATGGGGCCGGCGAACAGCTTGCGCGCGGCTTCGATCTGGTCGGGGTCGAAGGACATTTAATTCACACGCCTTGCTGCGGGAAATTCCTCCCCGGAACGGGGAGGGGGACCATTCGCGCCAGCGAATGGTGGAGGGGCCGCCGCGTCGGCGGCGGTGCTCCCGGTGTGCCGCGCCATTCCGCGCCTTGCGGCGCGGCCCCTCCACCACTCGCCTTCGGCGAGCGGTCCCCCTCCCCGTGCCGGGGAGGAGTTGGAAGGGTGCGCCGTCGTCACTTGGCCTTGGCCGTGCTCGGCTTCTCGACGGGCACCTTCATTTCCGGGTGGCGCGCATAGAGCCACTGCTGCTGGAGCACGGTCAGCACGTTCGAGGTGATCCAGTAGAGCTGCAGGCCGACGGCGAAGGGCGCCATCAGGAACATCAGCATCCACGGCATGATCGCGAACATCTGCTTCTGCATCTCGTCCATCGGCGCCGGGTTCATCCGCATCTGGAAGAACATCGACACGCCGAGCAGCACCGGCACCACGCCGATGGCGAGGAAGCTGGGCAGGGTGAAGTGCAGATAGCCGAACAGGTTGAGGATCGTCGCCGGATCGGGCGCGGACAGATCCTTGATCCACAGCACGAAGGGCTGGTGGCGCATTTCGATCGTCAGCAGCAGCACCTTGTACAGCGCGAACATGATCGGGATCTGCAGCAGCATCGGCGCGCAGCCGGCGAGGGGATTGACCTTCTCCGCCTTGTACAGCTGCATGATCTCCTGCTGCTGGCGCTGCTTGTCGTCCTTGTAGCGCTCCTGGATCGCCTTCATCTTGGGCTGCACCTGACGCATCTTCGCCATCGAGGCGAACTGCTTCTGCGCGATCGGGAAGAGCAGGCCGCGGATGGTGATCGTCAGCAGGATGATCGCCACGCCGAAATTGCCGACCAGCTTGAACAGCCAGCTGAGGTAGGTGAAGATCGGGCGCTCGATGATCTCGAACCAGCCCCAGTCGATCGCGCGCTCGAACTTCGCGATGTCATACTGCTTCTGGTACGCGTCGAGCAGCTTCACTTCCTTGGCACCGGCGAAGAAGTGGCTGGTATAGGTCGCTTCCTTGCCCGGGCGGATCGCGATCGGCTGGGCGAGCGCGACATCGGCCTGATACTGCTGCGCCGCCGTGCCGCGCTGCTGGATGGTCACCCCGCCGCGCTGGTCGGGGATCGCCGCGGTCAGCCAGTAATGGTCGCTGAAGCCGACCCAGCCGCCGGTGGTGGTGAACTGCTGGGGCGTGCTCTCGATGTCCTTCCAGTCGATATAGTGCGCCGCATCGTTGGTCGCGGCGACCGGGCCGACATGCGCGGCCCACTGGCTGGTATCGGTCGAGCGCTGGCCGCGCGAGATCAGCGTATAGGGGATGACGGCCACCGGCGCGCCGCCGCGATTGGCGACGGTCTGGCGGACGGTGAACATATAGTTCGAATCGACGCCGAGCTCGACCGTGAAGGTCTGGCCGGTGCTGTTGGTGGCGGTGAGCTTGACCGGCGAGGCGGGCGTCAGCGTCTCGCCATCGGCCTTCCACACGGTGTTGCCGTCGGGCGCGCCTGCGCCCTGCCAGCCGAACTGCGCGAAATAGCTGCCCTCGGCCCCGCTCGGCGAGAGCAGGCGGATCGGCGGCGCGTTCTTGGCGACGGTCTGGCCGTACTCGCGCAATACGAGATCGTCGATGCGCAGGCCCTTGAGGTTGATCGAGCCCTTCAGCGCGGGCGTGTCGATCGCCACACGCGGGCTATCGGCCAGCACCGCGTCGCGGCTGCGAATCGTCTTGAGCGCGTTGGTCGCCGGATCGACGCCCGAATTGGGCACCGGCTGCAGCTTGCCGTCGATCATCTTCGCGGGGGCGGCCGGCTGCTGCGGGAAAAACCAGTGGCTGATCATCGGCCAGCCGAGCAGCACGAGCGCCGCGAACGCCGCGAAGAGGATGAAGTTCTTCTGTTCTTCTTTCACCGATAATCCCCGGAAGGAAAACTCAAGGAACGGGATCTGGGCCGTGCCCGCCCCATGGATGGCAGCGCGCGATGCGCCGGAGCGCAAGCCAGCCGCCTTTCACCGCCCCATAGCGGCGAAGCGCCTCGATTGCATAGGCCGAACAGGAAGGCTGGTAGCGGCAGGTGGGCGGCAGAATCAGCGACGGGCCCAGTTGCCAGGCGCGCGCGAGCAGCATCAGCAGGCGCGCGATCATGATTCGACCTTGGGTTCGCTCTTGGGGCGCACGCGCCGAAGCGCCTTGGCGAGTTCCGCCTTCAGATCGGCATAGGGGCGTTCGATTCCGCCGTTCCGGCCGATCAGCACATGGTCCGCGCCGGCGATTCCCGCTTCTGGCAGGATTTCGCGCGCGAGCATGCGAAAGCGCCGCTTCATCCGATTGCGGATAACGGCGTTGCCAACTTTCTTGGATACGGTAATGCCGATCCGCATCGACGGATCGGCATCGTTCCGTTCGCGCACCAGCAGGACGAAACCGGGCATCGGTGCCCGCTTTCCCCCGTTGGCGGCTAGATAGTCCTTGCGCTGCGTGAGCCGGTCGAGGCTCAGCAAGGGCGTGTCGGTGCTTACGCCGACAGCTTCTTGCGGCCGCGGGCGCGGCGGGCGCGGATCACATTGCGACCGCCCGGGGTCGCCATCCGTGCACGGAAGCCGTGCCGGCGCGCACGCACCAGGTTGCTCGGCTGAAAGGTCCGCTTCATCGCTCATCCTCGAGTATCTAGAACGTAAAAGGGCCGCCACAGGGGCGGCCGCGTGTCGAGCGCCATTACGGGCAAGTGGCGCCAGAGTCAACGCAGGATGCGGAGATAGGCCGGGTTCGGAGCACATCGCCCCGAAGATGGGAGGGGTGTGGTGCTTGTGCAATACGCTGCCCGTTGATCGTACCGCTTCCGTATCGTGCAGAAGCCGCTATGCTCCCAATCCGGGGAGGGGGCTCTCTTGGTCGCCAGCGTCTCGACGGTAGCCTATCTGGGGTTGGAAGCCCGCGCGGTGGAGGTGCAGTGCAACCTCGTCGCCGGGCTGCCCAAGTTTGTGGTCGTCGGCCTGCCCGACAAGGCGGTGGCGGAAAGCCGCGAGCGGGTGCGCGCGGCGATGGCCGCGATCGGCCTCGCGCTGCCGCCCAAGCATATCGTGCTCAACCTCTCGCCCGCGGACCTGCCCAAGGAAGGATCGCATTTCGATCTGCCGATCGCGCTGGCGCTGCTGGCGGCGATGGGCGCGGTCGATGCCGAGACGATCGCGGGCTATGTCGTGGTCGGCGAACTGGCGCTCGACGGGCGGATCGCGCCGTCGCCGGGGGTGCTGCTCGCGGCGATGCACGCGGCCGAGGCGGGGAAGGGGCTGGTCTGCCCCGCCGCGCAGGGCCCCGAGGCGAGCTGGGCGGGGCAGGTGGAGGTGCTCGCCGCGCCCGACCTGATCAGCCTGCTCAACCACTTCAAGGGCAACCAGCTGCTGCCCAGCCCGGTGCCGGGCGAGGTCGATGCGCCGGGGCAGGGGCCGGACCTCGCCCAGGTGAAAGGGCAGGAGACCGCCAAGCGCGCGCTCGAGATCGCCGCGGCGGGCGGGCATAATCTCTTGTTCGTAGGGCCGCCGGGGGCGGGCAAGTCGTTGATGGCGGCGTGTCTGCCGGGCATCCTGCCGCCGCTCGAGGCCGCCGAGGCGCTGGAAGTGTCTATGGTCGCCTCTGTGGCGGGCACGCTGCAGGGCGGCCGGCTCACGCGCACCCGGCCCTTCCGCGCGCCGCATCACTCGGCGTCGATGGCGGCGCTGACCGGCGGCGGGCTCAAGGTCAAGCCGGGCGAGGTGAGCCTCGCGCATCTCGGCGTGCTGTTCCTCGACGAGCTGCCGGAGTTTCAGCGCGCGGTGCTCGATTCGCTCCGCCAGCCGCTGGAGGCCGGGGTGGTGAGCGTTGCGCGGGCCAATGCGCATGTGACCTTTCCGGCGCGGGTGCAGCTGATCGCGGCGATGAACCCCTGCCGCTGCGGGCATCTCGGCGACCCGGCGCTGGCCTGCGCTCGCGCGCCGCGCTGTGCGGCCGATTATCAGGCGAAGGTGTCGGGGCCACTGCTCGATCGCATCGACCTGCATGTCGAGGTCCAGCCGGTCACCGCCGCCGACCTCGTCCTGCCGCCCCCCGCCGAGGGATCGGCCGAGGTGGCGGCGCGGGTGGCGGCGGCGCGGGGGCTCCAGACGGCGCGCTATGCGGGTACGGCCGTGCGCACCAATGCCGAGGCGGACGGCGAGCCGCTGATGGCGGTCGCCACGCCCGACGATGCGGGGCGCAAGCTGCTGGCCCAGGCGGCGGAGGCGATGCGCCTCTCGGCACGCGGCTATACAAGGGTGCTGCGGGTGGCGCGGACGATTGCGGATCTGGCGGGTGCCGACGGGGTGGGGCGCATCCATGTCGCGGAGGCGCTCAGCTACCGCCGTCAGGCGCCGCGGAGTTGAGCGGGCCATGCTGATCGAGGCGATCCTGGAATATCTCGGCGCCATCGGCGGACCGGATCGCGGGACATGGAAGCTGTGGCTGCGGATCATGGGAGCAGGCACTATAGCCTGCGCGCTGCTCGCATGGCTTGCGTAGCGCGGCAGCGTCCGCCCCAGTTGCGGACGCTCCCGATGCCGCCCACACTGCTTTCATGGACTTTCTACGCACCACGCTCGATGCCGCTCACCACCATTCCACCAACCACCGAACAGATCTAGAGCGCAGCGATGTTTGCGGCTGCTTCTTCTGTGCAAAAACTTTCGCGGTCAGCGATGTGGAAGAGTGGGTCGAGGATGAAAGCGGGACCGCCCTTTGCCCCAATTGCGGCATTGATTCAGTCATTGGCTCCGCGTCCGGGTTCCCCGTCGCTGATCCCAACTTTCTCCGCGCCATGCATGATGTGTGGTTTAGGTGACTGTCCGCTTCCCACCCACTTCCAGCCATTCCTCTCCTTCGGCACGACCGGCAGCAACCTCCCGCCGACATCGACGTTGAGCGCAGGTGCAACAGCCCCGAAACGAAGCGCCCGAAGGCGAAGAGCCCGATCTTCCCCCCGACGAGGAGGAGGAAGTCCAGGAACGCGAGGCCGCGTCCTCGCGCGTCATCCACGAGGTCATTCGCCGCCAGGGCGACGAGGAACTCGACCGGCCGGCGAGTTCGCTGTTCTTCTCCGGCGTGGTCGCCGGCGTCGCGATGGCGGCCTCGGTGCTCGGGCGCGGGCTGATCGAGAGTCACCTGCCCGATACCGAATGGCGGCTGCCGGTTTCGAGCATCGGCTATTGTCTGGGCTTCGTGATCGTCGTGCTCGGCCGGCTGCAGCTGTTCACCGAAAGTACGCTCTCCGCCGTGATTCCCGTCGCGGCGAGCCCTACCTTCCGCAACGTCACACGGCTCGGCCGGCTCTGGGGGCTGGTGCTGGCGGCCAATCTCGTCGGCACGTTCCTGATCGCCTGGCTCGCGACGGAAGGCTGGGTGGGAACCGAGGCAAGCACCAAGGCGATGCTCGACACCTCGCGCAGCCTGCTCGAGCTTTCCGGCTGGGATGCGGTGCGCGCGGCGGTGCCGGCGGGCTTCCTGATGGCGGGGATCGCGTGGTCGCTGCCCGGCGCGCGGCGGCAGGAATTCTTCGTGCTGGTGTTCTGCACCTATTTCATCTCGCTCGGCGAGTTCGCGCATGTCGTGGCGGGCGCCGTGGAGGCGTGGATGCTGTGGCTGGCGGGCGAGGCGAGCCTCGGCTGGGTGCTGGGCGGCTTCCTGGCGCCGGCGCTGTTCGGCAACATCCTCGGCGGATCGGTGCTGTTCGCATTGCTGGCGCACGCCCAGGTGCGCGAGGAGACGTGAAGCGGGTTGCAGCGCGGCGAAGCTTCGTCTAGCCCTGCGCATCCTTCGCTGCCCCTGTGGCGAAATTGGTAGACGCATTCGACTCAAAATCGAACGCCGAAAGGCATGCTGGTTCGAGTCCGGCCAGGGGCACCAGTACATATTGAGAACATTGTAGAAATCCACGGAAAACTGCGATAAAATCGCTGTTGACAGTCCCGTGGTTTCTCATTTTGTTCCGCTAAGGCCCGCAAAAAGTGGGCCACGAATCGGTGGACCACGGGCCTCGCAGGAGTCGTGGCCCACCATGCTAACCGTCCTTGAAATCCGTGCGCTGAAGCCCCGCGATCGCCCGTTCAAGGTTTCGGATGGCGACGGCCTCTATCTCTTGGTCCAGCCATCAGGGGCGTTGCTTTGGCGCTTTCGCTACAAGGTTTTTGGGATCGAGCGGAAGCTTTCGCTCGGGAGCTTTCCTCAAGTGACGCTTCAACAGGCTCGGCGGAAGCGCGACGAGGCCCGTTCTGAGCTCACGGATGGCTTTGACCCGGTCGAGGCCAAACGGCTGAAGCGCCTCGAGGCAGAGCACTCGGCTAAGACCACCTTCGGGCTGGTTGCCGGCGAATATATTGAGAAGATGGAGCGAGAGGGGAAATCCGCCGCTACGCTGAAGAAGGCGCGTTGGTTTCTGGAACTGCTGAGCGGAATCGCCAAGCGGCCGATCACGGAGATCACCCCGCACGAGTTGCTGGACACGCTGAAGCGTGTCGAACGAAAGGGGCACCACGAGACCGCGGTTCGCCTACGATCCTTCGCCGGTCGCGTGTTTCGCTACGGCTTCGCGACGTTACGCACCGAGCGAAATCCAGCCGAAATCTCTCGCGGCGCACTGATCGTCCCACGCGTGAAGCATCACGCCGCTATTGTCGAGTCGAAGAAAGTAGGGGAACTGCTTCGGGCCATTGAGGACTATAAAGGGCGACCGGAAACGCTTTATGCCCTGCGCATCGCGCCGCACGTCTTCCTCCGGCCGGGCGAACTGCGGCAGGCTAAGTGGAACGAGATCGACTTCGTCGCCAAGGTCTGGCGGGTGCCGCCCGAGCGCATGAAGATGAAGCAGCCGCATGCCGTGCCGCTATCGCGTCAGGTGATATATCTTTTGCAGGAGTTGCGTTCGCTTCCACGAACGAGCGAATATCTGTTCCCCGCGCTCTACACCACGCAGCGTCCGATTTCTGACAACACGATGAATGTTGCGCTCCGACGGCTGGGCTTCGACCATGATGAAATGACCAGCCATGGCTTTCGCGCGATGGCCAGCACGCTGCTCAACGAGTCTGGCCTCTGGCACCCTGACGCAATCGAGCGCGCGTTGGCGCATGGTGAAAGGGATCGCGTTCGGGCAGCATATCATCGTGGCGCGCATTGGGAGGAACGCGTTCGCATGGCGCAGTGGTGGTCGGACTATCTCGACCAACTGCGGGTTGGAGGCACCGTGATAAAGGCGAGCTTCAAGAAGCGCAGATGAAGTCCGCCTAATCGTGGTGAAGGGAAACCAACCGATCGAAATACGATTCTTAAAATAAGTACTTACCGCACTGCAGCAAAAATTGAGCCCCAGGGGTCAGGCCCCACTCCCCTTTTCGTAAATCGGGTTCGAAGCACAAACGCGATCGGGTTGGGCAACTACGACCGTCGGAGATGTCCCACGATCGTTCGTCAGCTGCCGACCAGCTTGCGTCGTCCGCCACCCGTGCTTCCAGCGACAGCTTCTGCCAAATGCTGCCGCTCAACAGGCACAATGCAGTGGTGGCGAACGATTTGCAGCGGCTTAGGCGCACACCTGCGGGATGTCTTGGACGCCGAAGGCCTCCGCCCCCGACGGACAGCGAACTGCCGAAGCGTGCCAGTCGCCGGATACGCGATCCGGGACTGGCATCTCCCAGTGTTATTCAGGCGCCCGCCAACGTCGCAGCGGTTTCCCGATAGCCATGCAGCGGGCGGCCGAGCATCGCGGTCAGGCGTTCGCGATCCCCATCGTCCGGGATCATGCCGTCGCTGACATAGCGCTCCGCCATCAGGCGCATTTCATAGGCGGTCCAGCGCGGCAGGAAGGTCGCCATATTCTGCTCGAACCCGTTGGGGTCATCACCGCCATAGACGACTGGACGGCCCAGCACGTCGGACCAGATCGCCGCGACGCTTTCGCCCGTGAGCGTCTCGGGACCGACCAAGTTGATCGTCTCGATCGGCAGCTTCTCGGGCGCGCGGTCGCGGCGCAGCAGTTCGAGCGCGGCGACCTCCGCAATGTCGCGGGTATCCACCATGGTGACGCCCTTGCTGCCGATCGGCATCGGGTAGACGCCGTGTTGGAGGATGACGTCCTTCACCATCGCTTCGTTGTCGATGAAATAGGTCGGCCGCAGGATCGTCGCGCCGAAATCCATCGCCGCCAGCATCCGCTCGGCGCCCGACTTAACCGCGAAGTGCGGAACGTTGACCGCCCCGTCGGCGTCGAAGACCGACAGGTAGACGATCCGGTCCACCCCGGCCTCGCGGGCAAGATTGAGCGTGATGAGCGCCTGGGTGAATTCGTCGCCCGTCACCGCGTTCAGGAGGAACAGCGTGCGGACGCCCGCGAACGCGGCGCGCATGGCATCGATGTCCAGCAGGTCGCCCTGCGCGACCTCGACGCCGGCCGGAAAGGTGGTCTTGGTAGGGTCGCGGGTGAGAACGCGGACATTGGCATCGCGGGCAATGAGCTGGTCGACGACCTGGCGGCCGACACGGCCAGTGGCACCGGTTACGAGAATGGTCATGGAATTTCTCCTTGGGTCTTGCTGACCCGACAAAGATGCGTGATCCATGAGTGCGCAAATAGACGCGTATTCTGGACGAACCGTCTCACTGGTGGAACATGATGGATCTTCTTGCTCTTGCCGATTTCACGCTGGTCGCGCGCCATGGCGGCTTCGGCAAAGCGGCGCGGGCCACCCGCAGACCCAAGGCGACGCTCTCCCGCCGCGTCTCCAATTTGGAGGCGACGCTCGATCTTCGGCTTTTGGAGCGGGGGCAACGCGACCTCAAGCTGACCGAGGAGGGGCGGGCATTGTTCGAGCGCGCCGGCGCGCTGCTGGCCGAGCTGGAGGAGACGACCGCCGCCATCGCGCAGGGCAGCGCGCGCGTGCGGGGGCGGCTGCGGATCAGCGCGCCGCTGCTCTTCTCGCAGACGGCGATGGGGCGGCTGGCAGCGGGTTTCGCGCGGCGATACCCCGAGGTCCGGCTGGAGGTCACCGCCGACGATCGCGCGGTGGACATGATCGAGGAGGGCTATGATCTGGTGATCCGCGTCGATCCGGCTGCCGACGATGCGCTGGTCGGTCGGCCGTTCCTGCACGATCGGCTGGTGGTGGTGACGAGCGCGCAATTGTCGCTGCCGGAAGGCGGCGCGGTTCCCGCTGTGGTCCGCGGCGATGATCCGGCGTGGAACTGGACGGTCTCGGGCACGGACGGCGCCCGCGAGATCGCGATCGATCCGGTGCTGCGGCTGTCGTCGTTGGTGATGATCCGGGATGCGGTCCGGGCAGGGGGCGGGGCGGCGCGGCTGCCGCTATCGTTGGTCAGCCGCGATATTGCCGCGAAGCGGCTGACATGGTGGGGCGATGTGACGGGTTCGGACATCGCCTTGTGGGCGCTATACCCATCGCGCCGCCTGCTAAGCGCCAGAGTGTCAGCGTTTCTCGACGTGCTGCGCGAGGCTTTCCCCAACGGAACGCCGGAAGAGCTGGCCGCCTATCTAGACGACCAGCCCTGACCGGCGGAGGCGTCGTCTTACGCCGTCGCGCCGCCATCGATGTTGAGCGTCGTGCCGGTGATGTAGCTGGCGTCCGGTCCGGCGAGGAACGCGACCGCACCCGCGATCTCCTCGACTTTGCCATAGCGCCCGAGCGGGATGGCGCCCAGGACCTGCCCCGCAAACTCGCTGTCGGCCGGGTTCATGTCGGTATCGATCGGCCCCGGCTGAACGGTATTGACCAGGATGTTGCGGGCCGCGAGGTCCTTCGCCCAGCCGCGAGCCAGTGCCGCAACCGCTGCTTTGGTTGCGCTATAGACCGTGGTCGCGGGGAAGGCCATCTCGCCCGAGATGCTGCCGATCAGGATGATCCGCCCGCCGTCGCGAAGGTGCGGCAGCGCCGCGCGCGTGCCGACATGCAGGCCCTTCACGTTGACGGCGAATTGGCGATCATAGGTTTCGTCGGTGTCGTCGGCGACGGGCGAGAACTCCGCCACGCCCGCATTGTGGACGAGAATGTCGATCCCACCCAGCGCCGCGGCCGCCTGTTCGATACCGCCGCGCTGCGAGCTCGGATCCCCGGCATTGGCCTGGAAGGCGAAGGCGGTGCCACCAGCGCTTTCGATCGCCGCCACGGTGGCGTCCGCCGCCGCCTTGTTGCCGGCATAGGTGATCGCAACCGCCGCGCCGTCGGCTGCCAGCCGCTTGGCGATCGCCGCACCGATCCCGCGCGATCCGCCGGTGACAAGTGCCTTTTTGTCCTGAAGTGACATGTAAATACTCCATAAGATGTGGCCCGCGATCACGGCGTCGTGCGCTGTCGGCAGCCGGGATATGGCGCGCCAGTTCAACGGTTCAACATTCCCGAACTATTAAATTGATTGGAAAACCCTATATCGGTTCCATGGCCCGTTTCACTCATCCAAGGCTGGAAGACGTTCCGCTCGAGCTGGCGCTGCACGCCTTGGCCGATCCCAATCGGCTGGAGATGGTCGCGCGGCTGGCGGCCGCCGAACGGTTGCGCTGTTCGGATGCCGCGCCCTGCGAAGCCATCCCCAAAAGCACCTTGTCCAATCACCTCAAGCTGCTCCGCGCAGCGGGGCTCATCGAGACGACCCAGGCGGGGCGCGAGATGATCAATACCCTGCGGCGATCCGAGTTCGATCGCCGCTTCCCGGGATTGCTCGACGCGGTGCTCGCCAATCGGTCGGCCTGATCACCCGTCGATCGCGTCGAGGCGGGTCACGGCGTCGGCAGGGAGCTCTAGCGAGGCCGCGGCCAAATTTTCGTGGAGATGCGCCACCGACGACGTGCCCGGTATAAGCAGGATGTTAGGCGATCGCTGGAGCAGCCAGGCAAGCGCCACCTGCATCGGCGTCGCGTCGAGCGCGGCTGCAACGTCGGACAGTGCCGCCGATTGCAATGGGCTGAAGCCGCCGAGCGGAAAGAAGGGGACATAAGCGACTGAACCGCGCCGGGTTTGTCGGAGGCCCCAACTCCTGAGAGGAAGGGCCTATGACGAGCAAGACGACGAACAAGTTCTCGCCTGAGGTTCGCACGCGCGCGGTGCGGATGGTGCTGGAACACGAGAAGGATCACCCGTCGCGG
>NZ_JAATJB010000016.1 GCF_011927635.1 Sphingomonas trueperi | reverse complement strand
AATGATCTGATCCTCGGTAAATCGGCTTCGCCGCATCACTCGTCTCCATCTGACGAGCTAACTTACCAATGGCATGATTTCTGGGGAGCAGGTCAACGGCCATCACGGACTAAACCCGTCGTTTGCTGTCGTCATTCCCAATGAAGGCTTCGTCCCAAAATGCCGCGTTCGTTTGCGTCGGCAGGTGTCGACCAGAATACGCCGTTGAGGTTCAGTGGCGGGATTGTCAGCTTACGCCGGGATCGGCCTTTCAGCAGTGCTCCCCACGTCAGTTATTCGTTAGCTATGCGGCAGGTTCTGAAAGCCGCCGATTGTTCAGATCGGGTCGACGGAAGAGCGCCACCTTCCCCGCCCCTTACCTCAATGTTCCCGCAGCGACGTCCAAAAGCTGCCGACCAGCGGCTCCAGCGCATAATCGAGGGCGGTCCGCTTACGCAGCGGGATCAGGATCTGCGCCGGCATGCCCGCCCGGAGTGCGAAATCCCGCCCGCGTACCTTGCGTAGCAGGTCGATCTGTTCGGGCGGCACGAGCACCTCGCCGGTGAAGTAGCTGGCCCCGCTTTTCTCGTCGATCAGCGAATCGGCCGAAAGCCGGGTCAGCGTGCCCTTCAGGTTGGGCAGGTCCCGTTCGTGAAGGCTGGGGAACTTGACCAGCGTCGCCTGGCCGACCCGAAGATCGTCGGCATCGTCGACCGCGACCCGCGCCTGGATGCGCAGCGGAGCGCGTTCGGGCACGATGTCCATCAACTTCTGCCCTGGCGCGATGACGCCGCCGGGCGTGAATACCGAAAGACCCAGTACCGCGCCCGTCGCCGGCGCGCGGATCTCGGTGCGGGCGAGCTGGTCTCGCGCCGCCGTCCATTTCGGCAGCACCTCGCCCAGCCGGATATCGACGTCGCGCAGATCCGCAGCGGTACGCTCGTGGAAGGTCTGCTCCGCCTGCAGCGCGGTCAGCTCGCTCTCGCGCGACGCTTCGCGGGTCTGGGCGACGCTGGCCGTATATTGTCCACGCTGGCCGATCAGCTCGGCGCGCACCCGCTCCAGTTCGCGCATCCGGGTCCGCGAGACGAAGCCACGCTCGACCAGCGGGCGCATCGCGGTCAGCTGCTCGTCGACGAGGCGCAACTGCTCCTCGGCGGAAACGACCTGCGTGCCATAGCCACGGCCCTGCGCGGCCGACTGGGCGGCGCGCTGTCCGAGCGCACCGCGCTGCGCGGTCAGCGTCGCCCGCCGCGCGTCCAGCTCGCTCTGCTGCAGGCGCAGAGCGAGCGCCGCGGCCTCGCGATCCCTCCCCTGCAGCTCGGCGAATTCGGTCGGCGCCGCCACCCGGCTCTGCCCCAGCTGCTCCGCCTGCAGCCGCGCCCGCTGCGCGAGCAATCCGACCGCCTGGCCGGAAAGCACACGCTCCTGCGCCAGCACGTCGGCCGCGGCGAGGCGGACCAGCAACTGGCCCCGCACCACCCGCTGCCCCTCGCGCACGAGGATCTCGCCCACCACGCCGCCGTCGCGATGCTGGACGCTCTGCCGCTGGCCGGAGACTTCGAGCACGCCCGTCGCCGTCGCCGCCGCATCAAGCCGCGCGAACGCCGCCCAGCCGAGAAACAGCACGAAGAACAGCCCGGCGATGACCAGCCCGATGCGGATGTCGCCGCGCGGATCGCCGACTTGCTGCGCCACCGGCAGCGGCGTGTCGGCCGCGAGGATCACCGCACCGCTCATGCCGCCGATCCTCCCTGCGCCGCCGGCACCATCCGCCGGACATTGGGCGGCGCGATCTTCGCCAGCACCTCGTCGCGCGGGCCGAACAGCTCCACCCGGCCGTCACGCAGCACCAGCATCTTGTCCACAACCGGCAACACGCCCAGCTTGTGCGAGACCACCAGGATCGTCTTCCCCGCCGCCTTCAGCCGCGTGATCGCGGCGTTGAGCGCGGCGTCGCCCTCGGAGTCGAGATGCGCGTTGGGCTCGTCGAGCACATAGAGCGCCGGATCGCCATAGACCGCCCGCGCGAGCGCGATTCGCTGGGCCTGCCCGGCGGAGACGCCGCGCCCGCCGAGCGCGAGGCGATGGTCGAAGCCGTCGGGCAGCCGCAGGATCAGGTCGCGCGCGCCGACCAGTTCGGCGGCCGCGACCGCGGCGGTGTCGATCGCCTCGGAGGCCGTATCCAGCTCACCTTCGAACCGGGCGATGTTTTCCTTGATCGTGCCTTCGAACAGCGCCGAATCCTGCGGAAGATAGCCGATATGGCGCGCCAGCCGCTCCGGATCCCAGTCGCCGAGCTCGGCCGAGTCGATGCGCACGGCGCCGCGATCCGCCGGCATCGCGCCGACGATCGCGCGCATCAGCGTCGACTTGCCCGATCCGGAGGGCCCGACGATCGCGACGACCTCACCGGGTGCGACCGCGAACGATACGCCGTTGAGGACCATGCCGTCGCGCGCCGCGTTGAGGACCGTCACGCCCTCCACCGCCAGCGCGCCCCGCGGTGCCGGCAGCCGGGTGGGCTCGGGTCGGCTGATCGCGGTGGCGAGCAACCGGTCGAGATCGCGATAGCCGCCGCGCGCCTGGGCCAGCGTCTTCCAGCTGCCGATCAGCAGCTCGATCGGCGCCAGCGCGCGGGCGATCAGGAACGAGGAGGCGAAGATCGCTCCGCCGGAGATCATGTTGTGCACCGCCAGCCAGGCACCGAGCCCCAGCGCCAGCGATTGCAGGGCGAGGCGCACGAACTTGGTCGCGGTGAAATAGCTGCCGGCGTGAAAGCCGCTTTCGGTCTGCAGCGCGAGCATCGTCTCGCGCTTGCGCAGCTGCCGGGCGACCAGCGCGCGGCGCATCCCCAGCGCGCGCACGCTGTCCGCCGCGGCCAGCATGGCGTCCTGCGCGGCATAGGTCTGAGCCGCAACCTCCTGCGCATGGTCCATGCCGGTGCGCGTCGCCCGCTCGTTGCGCCACGCGATCGCCGCGAGCAGCAGGCCGCCCGCCAGCGCCATCGAGCCGATCAGCGGGTGGACCAGGAAACACACGCCGACATAGATCGGCATCCAGGGCGCGTCGAACAGCGCCAGCATCGCCGGCCCGCCGAGCACCGCGCGCAGCGCGTCCAGTTCGCGCACCGCGGATCGCGCCACCTGCAGTTCGGGACGCCCGATCGTCGCATCGAGCACTGCCGGGGCCAGCGCGGCGTTCAGCACCACCCCCGCGCGGGTGAGCAGCCGGCTGCGAATACGGTCGAGCAGCGACAGGCAGGCGAGCGCGAAGACGAGCACTAGGGTGAGGAAGGCCAGCGTCTGGACGCCCTGGGTGGGCACGACCCGGTCATAGACCTGCAGCATGTACAGCGTCGGCACGATGTACAGGATGTTGACCAGCGCGCTGAACCCGGCGGCGGCGAGCAGATGCCGGCGGCACAGCGCCACCGCGTCGCGCATCGGTGCGAACGGGCGCTGCGGCCCCGTCGCGGTCATCTTCGTCATCGCCATTCTTTTCGTCTTGCCGGAGCCGCCGCCCGGAACCACTCCGGGCGGCGACCGTGCTTAGACGTACAGCACGTGATCGGCCATCAGCAATGCATGCGACGAGTGATGCGCATCCAGGAAGCCGGCGTCCGATCCGCTCCACGCCATGGTCTGCGTCGCGTCGTTGGCGAGACCCGAGTCGCTCGCCGCGACCATCGACAGGGCCTGGGCCTTGGCCGAACCGAAGTCGAACAGCGCCAGCTGCGGGTCGTGGTCGGTCGGGCGATCGCCGCTGAACTGCGAGTTGATGTGCACCGCGTCATATTGGGCGTTGGCCAGCAGCCCGCCGGTGACGAGGATGTGATCGAGCTGCTGGGCATTGCCGTCGAACAGATAGCTGTAACGCTCCTCGCTCGGCAGCAGCGCGGTCGCCAGGTCGGTCAGCATGCCGCCCTTGGCCGGATCGGTCAGCTGGGTCTGCGCATCTTCCCAGGCGAAACCGTTCCAGTCGCCGAGCACGGCGATGTTCATGGCCGGATCGTCCGCCAGATGCTCGTTGATATAGGCCTTCACGCCCGCCGCCTGCGCGGTGCGCGACGCGTCGCCCGCGTCGGCCGGCGGCTGGGTGGCGCCCCACAGCGGATCGCTGCCGCCGCGCGAAGTGAAGTGGACGTTGATCGCGGTGACCGTCTCGCCGTTGAATTCGAACTGCGCGACCAGCGGCTTGCGGCTGTTGTTGTACGCCGCCCCGGTGATCAGTTCGGCGCTGCCGTCGACATAGGAAACGCGATCGGTGTTGTAGAGATAGCCGTTGCGGATGTTGCCGTTGGGCTCGCCGCCGGTGGAATTGGCGGTCTCCGGCGCGACCTCGACATAGGCGTAGTTCGCACCGCTGATCTTGTTGATCGCGTCGATCAGGCCCTGCGCGGTCTTCACGCCCGACAGGTCCCTGCCGTTGCCCGCTCCGTCGGCGTCCTGGATCTCCTGCAGCGCGATGATGTCCGGCGCGCGCAAATTGTAGACGATATTGCTGGCCAGCACGTCATATTTGTTGTCGGACGCGTCCAGATTCTCGACATTGTAGGTTGCCAGCGACAGGTGCGCGGCATCGCCGGAAAGCGCCGTCACTTCCTTGGCCAGGGTGACGTCCTTGGTGACGGTCACCGCTTCGGTGACGATCACTTCATACTTTGCCGCAGCATAGTTGACGACGCCGGTGACGCTGCTCAGTTGGTCCCCGATCGAGTAATTGGCGTTGAACCCGTCGAAGATCGCGCTGTCGCCCTGCAGCTGGATCTTCTCGGGGTTAAAATCGCCCTTCGAGGTGGTGATGCCGCCGCGATCGTTGATCCCGGTAGCGCCCTCGCCCCGCGAGGCGACGACATCGGTCTCAGCGTAGCTGTCGGCAGTGGTGTTGGAGACGACCAGCGGGTTATCGATCGTCACCCGCATGCCTTCCAGCGATTCCCAGAAGTCGATCCCGTCGGTCGTCGGATCGTAGCTCGTCAGCCCGTCATCATCAATCACCGTGCTCGGCGGCGTCAGGCCGCCCTTGCCGATCAGCACCGCCTCGGGAAGGTCATAGCCATAGCCGAGCAGTTCGATCGACGGCGCGGTCAGCTCGGTGATCGTCAGGCCGCCGGTGCCGGCGCGATATTCGCTGACCGTCGCCTGCACCGCGACCGCATCGCCGACGAACACGTCGGGCGCGGTGCTGGTGAAGACGAAAACCGCATTGCTGGTGCGGGCATTGCCGTCGCCCAGATCCTGCAGATAGAAGCCATTGCTGTCCACCGCGGTGACGATGCCGCTGGTGACGACCTTCTGCCCCTCATAGGCCGAACGATGGCCCTCGCCCTGGATCTGGCCGATCGACAGCGGCAGGATGTCGTCGTTGAGGATCGTGCCGGTCGCGGTCGCGCGGTCGATCGTCGCGCCGCCCGTGGGATTGGACAGCGAGATGCTGAACGTCTCGTTCGGCTCGGGCTGGCGATCGCCCAGCACCGGCAGCGAGATGGTCGCCGTGCTCTGGCCGTTGGCGAACTGGACCTTGCCGGTGAGCGTGAACGCGCCGAAATCGCTAGCGTCGGCGCCACCATAGCCGCCCGGCAGCGTCACCGTGTAGGTGGCGTCGATCGCGCCGGTGGCCCCACCGACGCGCGCGACGGTGAACGTGATCAGGTGTGCGCCGCTGTCACCCTCGGTGGTCGAGGCGTCAGCGATGCTCAGCGTGCCCGGAGCGGCCACCCCGCCGCCGCTGCTCACGCGGATGTCATCGATGCCTACCCATTCGTCGTTGCCGACGGCGTTGGTGGTCATGATGCGCACCTGCAGCGTCGCGGCGTTATTCGCGTCCGACGGCAGCGTCACGCTGACCGGCGTCTCGAGCAGCGGGTTGGCGCTGCTCGGCCCGGCGGTGGCATCGGCGACATAGCCGCCCGGCACGTTCGTCCACGTGCTCGAATCGTTGAGGCGGTACTGCACCGCGACCTGCTGGACCGAATTGTCCGGGCCGGTCTCCAGGTCGCGCAGCAGGAACGACAGCGTCACGTCGCTGCGGCCGGTCGCGTCGAGATAGAGCGCCAGGTACGGCGCAGTCGCGGTGCCGGAGCCGGTCAGCGCGACGACCGGATTGCTGAGCTGGAATTCGGTGACGCCGCCGGTGTTGAAGGTCAGCGGATTGGTCTGGTTGACGTTCACGTCCACCACGGTGCTGCTCGTGGTGATGGTGCGCGGGTCGGTACCGGTGGCGCCGGTCAGCGTATCGCCGCGAAAACCGACGATGCTCGGCACCTTGTCCCAGTTGTCATTGGTATCGAGCAGGCCGGTGTTCGACCAGTCCTGCACCAGGTCGCCGTCGATCAGTTTCCAATATGTCGCGCTCACGCAATTTCCCCTGTCGATCCGTTGACGAAGCAGCGGAGGACGAGCGCAAACGGCGCCATCATCCTGCCATCGTTAGGAATTCGCTAACCATGGGTTGTGACATGTGGATGAAATCACAGTGAAAAGATTCGGAAGGGTGGCGGCGCCCTCGGGTGACGCTCACCGGCGGGCAGAAGCCGAGCAACCGATCGCGTTCACAGCGAAAAAACGTCGCGAATCGGCACGTCGGATCGCGGTCGTCCGGCGGCCAGGTCGCGCAACTCCCCAAGATTGCTGGCAAATCGTCGCGATTCTGCAACATGCCCGTGCCACTCGGACACGATATTCGAACATAGGGGAACATGTGTTGATGAACCGTTACCTGGCCTTGCCGCTCCTGCTGGCGACCGTTTGCGTATCCCAGGCGCAGGCTGCCACAATCGTGACCGCAAACCCGGTCACCACCACCGTCAACGCGAACGCGAGCACCACGGTGACGCTCTCGTCGGTGCTCCAGCCGGACACGATCGGCCAGGTCTTCCGGCCGACCCAGTCCTACCTGACCGGGCTCGGCTTCCGCTTCGGTTCCTCGACGCGCACCACCACCGGCACCGTTACCCTGTCGCTGTACGCAGGCGCGATCGCCCCGAACGCCGCGCTCCCCGCCACCGCGCTCTTCACCCAGCAATATGCGCTGTCGGATCTGGTCTTCCGCGGCGTCGGCAGCTTCACCGACCTGGCGATCGGCACGCTGGGCGTCACCGCCAACACCGATTACACCGCGGTGCTGAGCGGCAGCAGCAACGTCACCTTGGCGTTCGGCAACGGCGAAGGCTATGCGCCGGGCTATCTCCTGCAGACCAAGGTCAACGACCTGACCTGCCGCAACATGCCCTCGGCGTGCGACGCCAGCTTCCGCTTCACCACCGCCAGCCCTGTGCCGGAGCCGGCGAACTGGGCGCTGCTGGTCGGCGGCTTCGCGGTGATCGGCGGCACCGCGCGCTATCGGCGCCGGGCTACCAAGGTCTCGTTCGGCTGAATTCTCGTCAGCGGGGGCGGCACGACCAAGGCCGCTCCCGCCGCGCACGCTGTTGCAGACCCCACTTCGCCCCCGCGTCACATTCCCTGGCTAACCGCTCGCCCCGATCGGCCCGTGGTAGCATCAGTTGGCGAAGCGGACATGCGAGAGCTGCCCGCTCTGTGCTATCACGTTCAAATGGCACGGCGGCTTTCGTCACGAGCGGACGGCGACGTTGCCAAGCGCGAACGGCGGGTTTGTCCCAAAGCCAGCCCTTCAAGTCTATCGTGGTTAGCTTCCCCGGAGGGACAGTTTTATGAATGGCCGTTCGCCACGGGCATATTCGAGATTGAGCACTTCACTGGGGTATTGAGCTGCTCGGACCGTTTCCGGCACGTCGCAAGCACATCTGCATTGTCCTTCGAAAGTCGCACCGCATCGGCCAGCGCTTGCGCCTCCTGCGGGTCAGCAATCTCTAAAAGCCGCATGCCCGCGTCCCAAGGCGTGCGCCTGAGCAATGCGGCGGCCCGCTCCTCTGGCCAATGCCAGCTCTCGGGCGCGAGTTGAGCGACTAGCGATGGAACGAAAGTGCCGGAAGCGAAGCCTACCACTAGTGCTAAAACGGCTGCCCCCGCGATCCAAAGCTGCTGGGTCTCCGCGGAATGCGCCGACGCAACCATCCCCTTCAATTCCTGGACTGTGCCAGCAAGGGCATGGCTGGCGGCGGTCCACGCCCGATGACCGTCCGCACGCCACTGCGTGCCAGCTGCCTCGATCTGCTTCGCGACATCCTGGGGTGTCAACGTCATCGCCGGGCGCTTGGCTAGGATGTTGATTGCACCGCACACCTTATCGTAGCCGTCGCGGATCTTCTCCAGGTCTGGTCCATAGTCACGCGCATGCAATTCTTGCTGCCGCGCGGCAAAGCCGTCGACCGCAGCAGTCACCCCCCCAGCTTGCGTGACATGTCGTTGAACGCCTGGACGGTCTGGTCTGCTTCTACGGGAGGTTCGTGGATACCCATGGCTACATTCCAATCCCAAGGCCTCGGTCGCGATCGATCGAGAAGGTGAGCTGACGGATGATCGAACGGGTGCGGGCATCATCGCCAAGCGCCCGACCGACACCGCCATCGCGGCTGCCCGGCGACCATTCCGGCGACCATTGTAGGCCGATCAGCTCGCTGCCCCGGCGGCTGAGCGCGGCGCCTAGCGCCGGGTCTTTCTCCAGCCCCTTCGCCATCGATCGCATGGCGCTTTCGACACCGGCGCGCTTCTCTTCATTCTCCCATCCGCTGAGCTTGCCCCGACGCGCCTGAAGCTGCTGCCAGGCTTGAACAAACCGGTCCGCGCGCAGCTCGGGATTGGCGCGCACCTCCGCCTCCAGCTGCATCTGGCGAATCGCGTTTGCGGTGCGATCATTGGCCGCTTCGCTGACCAGACCCGGCGTCCGCTCGAACGCCATATCGAGATCGTGTGCGCCGTGGGAATACAGCGCGTTGATAACCTCAGCGCTGCGCGCAAGCGCCGCCTTCTGAACTTCGAGCGGCGCACGTCCCTGCCCGGTCATACGGCCTGCATCCTGCACGGCACGTGCGTAGCCTTCGACCGCCCGCTCCAGCTTCCGGGTAGCGGACACCTCCGGCGCTGCCGCTGACACCGACAGTTTGAGCCCATCGAAGCGCAGCTTGGTTTGGACCCGTTCGGGCTCGGGGATGGACAGCCGCAACCCGTCGAACATGCCCTGCCGCCGGGCAGGTGCAGGCGCGCTGCGCTCGGGTTCGGCGAGTGGCTCTTCGGCAAGCGTATCGAGGATGCGCGACCGCTCGACGCCGCGCCGCGAAGCGAAGCGGTCGGCAGCAGCATCATAGTCGAGCGCATTGTCCTTCGGCCGGTCACGCGACAGGGCGCGGGCCAGCTTGCCCTGGTCGGCGAAGTCGTCACGGCCATAATGGAGCTCCACCGCATCGCGGTGCCGGGACAGCGCGACATAGGCAGCGTGCCGGTCGAGCCCCGGCGTCGCCAACACATGGACGCGGTCAACGGTGACGCCCTGCGCCTTATGGATCGTAGCGGCATAGCCATGGGTGATGTCGCCGTAATTCTTGTGGTCGAAGGCGACCTGGCGGCCATCGTCGAGCCGCACGGCCATGCGGGCGTGATCGACCTGTTCGATGGTGCCGAGACTGCCATTCTTCACACCCAGGCTGCGTTCGTTGCGCAGGAACATGACCCTGTCACCGGCCCCAAACAAGCGTTCTCCGCGGGTGGTTTCGACCGCAATATCAGTATCTAATGCCCCACTGCGCCTCATCACATCCCGGGCAAGTGCATTCAGTTCATCGCATTCCTGGTTGGTGTGGGTGAGAATCATGCGCGATGTCGCCGGATCGGCGATCCGCTCGCGATCCCAACGATCGATCAGCGCCGATCGCGCCTCGACTCGCGTGTCCAAGTCGACGACCATGCCGGCCTGGCCATAGGCATCCAGCGCCTCGGCGATGCGGCCGGTGGCGAGCTGGCGCGTCGCCAGTCGCTGCCAGTCTTCGCGCTGCCGGCGAATGTCGGTGATCTTGATCGCAACATGCCGCTCGGCGACCGAACGGAACGCCGCACCTGATTCAATCGCCTGAAGCTGCTCGGGGTCGCCGACCAGCACCACCTTGGCGCGGCGCTTCTCGGCTTGGGCGATCACCCGCTCCATCTGGCGGGTGCCGATCAGGCCCGCTTCGTCGATGACGAGGATCGACCGGTCGGTCAGCAGTTCGCGCCCCTGCCCCCATTGATGCTCGATGCTGGCGATGGTGCGCAACGCGATGCCCGAACCGCTTTCGAGATTCTCGGCAGCGATGCCGGACAGCGCCAGTCCCTGCATCTGATAGCCGGCGCTCTCCCATGCTTCGCGGGCGACGCCGAGAATCGCCGATTTGCCGGTACCGGCATATCCGACCACCACGCCCAGATCCCTGCCGCTGGTGACATGATCAAACGCACTGCGCTGCTCGCTCGACAGAACGAGCCCGCGTATTTCCGCGCGCACCAGAGCCAGTTTGCGACGCTGCTCGTCCACGCCATGCCCACGACGGGCATCGAGCTTCACGGTCGCGCACTCCAGCCGCGCTTCTGTCTCGATCATCTCACGGCTGGTGAAGCGTTCTTCGCCGCGTCCATCCTTCCCCAGCTTCACCAGTTCAGGTGACGCGCGCACTGCCGCCATCACGTGGTCGAACTGCTCCTTCCCTTCGCTGTGGCGATGCACGAACATCACCAGATCTCGCGTGGTGAAGGTCGCCTGGGTGCGGGTAATTGCATCCAGCGCGAGCGCAGGGTTGGCAAGCAGCTTCTCGCCGTTGGCGCGCGTGATCTGGTGATGCTCTTCCAGCCGCTCGGAGGTTAGGCCCTGTTCGGCCATCCGGGCCGCTGCCGGGCTTTCAAGAAGCCTTTTGACAGGTCCAATCCGGCAATCTCGAAAGGCTTCATCGCAGAGGGAAACCACTCGTCGAAATATTCCCTGGCCGTTGCGAGCGCCTGGGGTGGGGTCTTCGGCTTCGGCTGGTGCAGCTCGGTGGGTTCGCTCTCGTACAGCGCGATGCCGTCGCGGGCGACGTCCATGAAGAAATAGCGGCCATGCGCCAGCCCATCGCTCACTTCCTGCATGGTGTGCACGATGAAATTCACCGGCGTGCGCAGCGTCTTGGTGATCCCGAGTTCACGGTTGAGTCGATCCTCTGCGGTTGCCCAGAAATCCACTCGGTCGGTCAACTTCGGGCTGTTGACGATCACGAGCAGATCGAAGTCCGACTGATAGCCCTTGGCGGTATGTGGCTCGTCGACCCAGCCGCCGCGCGCATAGCTGCCGTAGAGAAGGACCTTCAGATGCGCGCCGGCTTCTTCCAGTCCGACGTGGCGATGGCGATCGCGTCGCCAAACTCCTCGAACAGGATCTGGACGACACGCTCCAGCTCGCGTTGCTTGGCTGGGGGCAGATGGTCGAGGCTGGTCCTCATGGATCGATCCTAACGCGCTGATGCCGCGGCGTACACCTCGCCCGACTTCTCGGGCGAGGTGTCGCATCGCTCATGGCTGTTCGCCCCGCTCTGCTCGACCGAGCGCGATCAGCACGCGGGTGATGGTCTCTTCCACCTCCGCTACCGTGCAGCCATGCCGCCTGGCCGTTTCGACGTAGTCCAAATCGTCGACCTAACCGATCCGAAGATTGCCTGATCGCGCTCGGGCAGTGCACGAAAGGCGCGGCGCATCCGCCGCAGACGAAGCCAGCGCATCATTGCCCCACCTCCTCGTCCGAGACGAAGCTAAGCAGAAAGTCCGCCGCCTTGCTGGCAGCGCTCGCCGCCCGGAAGATCGCCTTTTCATCCTCGCGCAACACCGCCAGCCAGCTGCCGACATAATCGGCGTGCCGCACGGTCGGCCGGATCGCCAGCGACGCGCAAGTGAAGGCGCTTGCCACTTCGGCGACCAGCTCCTCCCGGCTATAGGCGGCGCTGCCAAAAGCCCCTGACTGGTCGCGGTCAAGGCGGGAGCCATGCCCGGTCCAGTGCCCCAGCTCGTGCAGCACGGTGCGATACCAATTGATGCGGTCGTAGAAGGCGAGCTGCGCGGCACTGCGACATAGTCTCCCGCCGGAGTATAATAGGCCTCGCCGCTTCCAATCCGGATATCGGCCCCACACGCTTCCATCAGTGCATGCGCGGCCGGAATGCGGTCGGCTTCCGCCACCGGCGCGCGCTGCTTCGTCACCGTCAGCCACTCGGACAAGCCTTCGCACTGGTCGACATTGAACACGGTGAACCGCTTCAGAAAGACCAGCTGCCGCGCCTCGCGATCCTCGTCACGGGCCCGCTCGGCCTCGTCCTTCGGGGTAAAGCGATCCGCATAGCAGATCGTCGTTCCCCGCTCGCCGCGCCGCACGCTTCCCCCCGCCGCCTGCGCCTGTCGAAAGGTCAGCCACCGCTGCGAGACATGCCGCCCCTCGATCACCGCCGCCCAGAGGATCAGCACATTGATCCCCGAATAGCGCCGCCCGGTCGCGGCATTGGCCGGCATCGCACAGCCACACGCCGCAGCATCCCGAGGCTGCACCCAGGGCAGCCGCCCCTGCTCCAGCTCGGCAATCACCCGTCCAGTCACCTCGGCATAGAGGCTCGCCCGGTTCTCGTGTCCAACACCCATGATCCTTGCTCCTTCCAAAACACCGCAACCGGCGCCGGAAGGGCGGGGGGAGCGGCAGGAGCGAACCGACAGTCCTGCCGAGGGAGGCAGGCTGCACCCGCAGGGCCGAAACAGCGTGGAGGAGTCGGGCACCGCCCGGCTTGCGGCATGTCGCGGCAGGACTACAGGGAAGCGACGCTCCCCCCCGCCCGTCCGCGTGCCGGCTGCACAACGCCGCCGCGCCCAGCGCGGCGACCATCCTGTCAGCGCAACCGCGCTGCCGGGGGCCACCCGCGCCCGGCCAAGAACCGCACTCTTGCAACCGGGCGGGCCGCGCGGGCAGCGTGCGCGCGCCAGCACGTGCGCCAGCCGCCGCCCGTGCCTCCCGCCCGGGCAAGTGTGCCACGCGTGCACCAACAACCCGCGCGCCCTGGTGTCGCCGAAGGCGTGCGCCAGCTCGCGCACCGCACCCGCGTTCCGCTGCCGGCACCTGCCGACCGCTGATCCGCCGGATCGGCTCCGCGTCCGCGATCAAAACCCGAAGGGCCGAGACGGCATACCGACTCGGCGCCGCACCAGCGGCGTGCGAGCGCGGTCACGCCGAGATGACCTTAACTACCCGACATTCTGGTCGTGTTCCGCGAATGCAGCTTCCAGCCAGAAGCGGGCGGCAGGTCCCGCCTTCGCCTCGCTAAGGTCTTCACGTCGTTCCTCATCGCACAACCAATGCGTCGAGAGCGATGATATTCGAGGCACCCCGCTCAATCCCGATCAGGCGGGTCCCGCCCCCGCCTGCGCAGGTCGGGGAACCGGCAGCGCTCACCAGCGCAGCCGAACCGATCCGGTGACCGTGCGCGACGCCCCGAAATAGCAGGAATTCGAGAAGGGACAGGCGCTGATGTAGCGCTTGTCCAGCAGGTTCGCGGCGTTGACCGCCAGACTCCACCCCCGCAGGCGCGATGCGGCAAAGCCGAGGTCGTAGCCGAGCAGCGCATCGACCAGCGTGAAATCCTCGGTCGTGAACCGCTGAAAGGTGGTGACGCCGTTGCGCACCAGATAGGTCGTGGTGCCGTCCGATCCGCCGACAGCGCGCACGCCGCCGCCGATCGTGAGCCCGCCCAGCGGTCCCGAACGTCCGCCCTTGCCGAAATCATAGGAAAGGAAGCTCGACGCCTGCCATTCCGGCGTGCCGAGCTGGCGCGTGCCGGTGGTCGTGGGCGTACCGCTGTTGGTGGCGGTGGCCGCGACGGCCGGCGCGCCCTGGGTGATGATTGCATCGGTGTAGCTGGCGGCGAGGATCAGATCGAGCCCGCGCGCCAGTTCGCCCCGGCCCTCCACTTCCACGCCGCGCACCCGCACCTCGCCGATCTGGATCTGCGCATTGGCGGGAATGCCGGCCGTCCCGGCCCGCGGGTCGGTGACCGGCACCTTCTGCCGCCGCAGGTCGTAGACCGACAGCGTCAGCAGCGCGTTGGTGCCGCGCGGCTGCCACTTCACGCCGCCTTCGATCATCTTGCCGGTCACGGGATCGAACGGCACGCCCAGATAGGTGGTGCCGGTCTGCGGCTCGAACGATTCCGAATAGCTGACATAGGGCGAGAGGCCGTCGGCCAGCTCGTACAGCGCACCCAGCCGCATCGTGAACGCCGTCTGCGAAAGACGCGTCAGGTTGTTGGCCGCCAGCTTCTTGTTGATCGTCGCCTGCTCGTACCAGTCCCAACGGCCGCTGGCGATCAGTTGCAGACGGCCGATCGCCACCTGGTCCTGCAGATAGACGCCCACCTGGTCGCGCTTGCTGTAGGTATTGACGTAGCCGGACGAAAGCTGGGTCAGGTCCAGCGTCGGCAGGGTGCCGCCATAGACCGGCCGATACGGATCGAGATTGGGAATGCTGGTCAGCGGATTGCTGGTCTGGCCGGTGTTGAACTGCTGGAAATTCTCGCCGGAGATGAACTGATAGTCGATGCCGGCCAGTACATTGTGCCGCAGCGGTCCGGTGGCGAACTTCGCATTCAGCTGGTTGTCCATCGTCAGCGTGTCGAAATCCTCGTCGGCGCCGCCGCCGCCGCGGATCAGGGTGGTGAAATCGGTGTTGCGGCTGGCGCCCGTGCCGGTGGTGGCGAAGCCCGCCACATAGAGCTGGCGATAGCTGAGCGTGTTATTCTGGTAGCGCAGGTTCGAACGAAAGGTCAGATGCGCGTCGAAATCGTGCCGGAACAGCGCGGTGATGGCCTTCTGCTTGTGATTGTAGCGCTCGTAGTTCGGATCGCCGGTATTGACGTGAAGCGGCAATGCGCCTGCCGGGCTGGGCAGCGCCGCGCCATACGCCGGCACCCCGGAATAGCCGCCGCCGCTGGGCGCATGCTGATAGGCGGCAATCAGCGTCAGGCTCGTCGCGGCATCGGGCGCGAAGGTCAGCGAGGGGCTGACATGGTAGCGCTCGCTCTCCGTGTAGCGCGTGAACCCATCGGCTTTCTGCCAGCCGCCGACTAGACGGAACAGCAGCTTGCCATCCTTGGTCAGGGGCTGGTTCACGTCGGCCACGGCGCGCAGCGCGCCATAATTGCCCGCCTGCAGCTCGACGCGCCCGAATGCCGACGCCTCTGGTGTCTTGCTGGTCAGGTTCACCAGCCCCCCCGGTGTGGAATTGCCATAGAGCACCGATGCCGGCCCCTTGACGATATCGATCCGGTCGATGCGGTTGAAGTCGGTTTGCGGCATCGAATAGGGACCGGCGAGCAGGCGCATCCCGTCGAGGAAGACGCCCGGCGTGAAGCCGCGCAGCAGCAGCTGGTCGTACCGGCTGACGGTGCCGCCACGCTGGTTGACGGCGACGCCTGCGACATAGCCGAGCGCCTGGTTGATCGACAGCGCGTTGCGCAGGGTCAGCTCTTCTTCGGTGATCACCGTGATCGTCTGCGGCGTCTCGATCAGCGGCGTATCGGTCTTGGTGCCGGAAGCCGTGCCCTTCGCTGCCACCCCGGTGACGACGATCGCTTCGCCCGCACGCTGCTGCGCATCCTCCTCCTTGGTTTCGTCCGCAGCGGTGCGCGCCAGCACGCCGACCGGGGAGGTGAGCGCGGCAGCGGTGAGTGCGAGCAGAGAGAGGCGGCCGCGAAGGCGGCTGGCCGAAATGCGCATGAGGGTTCCCCGTTTTGTTATTGATACCGATTCGCAGTTGCGGTTAATGACGTTCCGCGGCGATGGCAAGCGATGCGGGGAGCAAGCGTGGATGCACGACGAACATGACAGGACACGCCCTCCACGGGGAAGCATGGCGCTGGCCGGCCGGGGCGTCACGGCGGCGATCGGCGGTTATGCGGCGGCGGCCGCAGGCTGCGCCCTCGCCGCGCGCATCCTTCCCCTGCCCCGCGTCGAAGCGACCTTGTGGGCGATGCTGGCTTCCTTCCCCGTCTATGCAGCGCTGGCACTATGGGCGTTTCATACACGCAGCCCGGGTCGGGCGATGGCATTGGTCTGGGGCCTAGCGGCAGCCTGCACCGCCGCGCTCTTCCTGCTGGGCGTGCGGCCATGAGGACGCCGTCGTTCCGCCAATCCATGGCCCGGATCCATGGCTGGATGGGCCTGATCGCCGGCTGGATCCTGTTCGCGATGTTCCTCACCGGCACCGCCAGCTATTTCCGGCCGGAAATCACGCGCTGGATGCAACCAGAGGTGCGCGCGACGCCGGCGACACCGCCGGTCGCGGCAGGCAGCGCGTTCGCCTATCTCCAGCGCACCGCCCCGCAGGCCGCGCGATGGACCTTGTACCTGCCGGACCAGCGGACGATCGCGACCCGTGTCTTCGTCCGCGACGGCGATGTCGTCAAAGCCAAGCCCCGCGCCAAGCGCCCCCCGCGCCGCGAGGTGCGACTGGATCCGGTGCAGGGCACACCGCTCCACGCCCGCGACACCCGCGGCGGCGAACATTTCTACCGCTTTCATTTCCAGTTGCAGCTGCCGCATCCCTGGGGGCGCTGGCTCGCGGGCGCCTGCGCGATGTGCATGCTCGGCGCGATCCTCTCGGGCGTGATCACCCACAAGCGCATCTTCGTCGACTTCTTCACGCTGCGCTGGGGCAAGGGGCAGCGCAGCTGGCTGGACGCGCACAACGTATCGGCGGTCGTCGCACTGCCGTTTCACGCGATGATCACCTATACCGGGCTGGTCACGCTGATGGTGATGTACATGCCCTGGCCGATCGTCGCCAATTACGCCAAGCCCGCCCTGTTCGCGAGCGAGGCGGTCGGCGCCGCGCCCGAGGCGCCCCGCAGCGGTACCCCCGCGCCGCTCACTCCGGTCGCGCCGCTGGTGGCAACCGCGACCCGGGCCTGGGACGGCAGCCCGCCAGCGCAGATCGTGGTGACCAACCCCAATGACGCGAACGCCCGCATCACCCTGTTCCGCACCGCCACCGACCGGCTGAGCGCGCGGGGCGGTGCGATCACCTTCTCCGGCGTCGACGGCCACACGATCGCATCCTCCCCGCCCCCCGGTCCCGCAGCGCGAACGGCGGCGGTGCTGCTGGGGCTGCATCTGGGCTGGTTCGCCGATACCGGCCTGCGCTGGATCTATTTCCTGCTGGGCGCGAGCGGTGCGGCAATGGTCGGCACCGGGCTGGTCTTGTGGAGCAGGAAGCGGGTCGAGGCGCGCAGCGGCGTATGGGGGCAAAGGCTGGTCGAGCGGCTCAATGTCGCGGTGATCGCATGCCTGCCCGCAGGCATGGCCGCCTATCTCCTCGCCAACCGGCTACTTCCCGCCGACCTTCCGGGACGCGCCGACCTGGAGGTCGCCGCAATGTTCTACACTTGGTTTGGCCTCGCCCTGCTCGGATGCCTGCGCCCGGCCTGGCGGGCATGGCGCGAGTCCTTCGCCATCGCAGGCACTGCCTGGGCAGCAATGCCGGTGGTGAACGCCCTGACGACCGATCGGGGCCTGCCGCACGCGCTGGCGGCGGGCGACCGCCTGTTCGCATCCTTCGACTTGGCGTGCCTTGCGCTGGCCGCCCTTCTCTTCTTCGCCGCCCGCAAGACGGGAAAGGCGAGGCGAACGGTATCGGCATCTCCCACGCGTCGTGCCGAAGCGCAGAATGCCCTCGCCCATGCCGGTTGATGTCGTCGCACTATCCTATGCGGGCCTTGCCGCGCTTGCCTTCTCCACCCGGAAGCACGCGTTGAGCGCGCCATGGTCCGCCCCTTTCTGGCGGATGCGATGGCGCCGGGCGGCTATCCTCCTGCTGGTGCTCGCCTGGACGCGAGCGTCGACGCGCTACGGCGTTGCGCTGGGGACGGTCGCCATGCTGGGTATTGCGAGCGTTATGGGCATCCTGCTCGTGCTGGCGCTATCGAAAAGTTCGCGGGCAGCACTCGCTTTAGGTGCAGCCTGTATCGCGGCTGGCATCGCTTTATCGATCGTGCCCAATTCCTGAGCCGAACAGGCCCCATTGCCTTGGCGGCCGGGGCAGGCGCCCCGCGGACCTACGATGGCAGCATGCCCGCTTCTGCGGACCTTGCGCTCGCGCCCCTTGCTCATTGAAGGATGCCCCATACATGATCTGGCGCTGCCGTTCCGTGGCTAGGTGATTCTTGAAGGTGCGCGGCTACCTGTCGGGGCCACAGCACTGGGTACTTACCGATCCTACGGCCTGCGTGGCGCCGGTCGGCTGATGATGAATGCCGCGCACTCCACCAATCCAAGACCGACGACAAGGTCGAGCAGGAGCGTCGGCCGCGCGCCCCACCAGAACAGCGCATAGCCTAGCACAATGCCTGCGCACGCCATGCCCTTGGCGCGGGCGCCGATCGCGCCGTCTTCCCGCCAAGCACGGAGCGTCGGCCCGAACCGCGGATGGCGGAGCAGCCACGCCTCCAGCCTCCGCGAGGAGCGCGCGAAGCAGCCCGTCACCAGGATCAGGAAAATCGTGGTGGGCATCAGCGGAAGCAGCGCGCCGATGAAACCCAGCGTCACGAACAAGAAGCCGATTGCCGCCCAGGCCCCCGCGACAGATGGGCGACAACTCGGCGATGACGCGGCTCAGCCAAAGGTAGCTCCGGCGAGTTCGTGGACTCGGGAAAACGCGGCCCGCGCTCCAGCGATTACGCGCGCATCCTCCTCTTCCGAAAGATCGAGCGTGTCGAGGGCGGCGGTGAACTCCCGCCAATGCTGCGCGCGGCCGTCCGGATGGCCGGCAAGATGCCGCGCGCCGTGGCTGGCATCCAATCCCAATGCTGCGGCCGCCTTGTAGAGGAAGGCCGCGCCGAGATTTGACCCTTCGGCCACGTAGAGCCAACCGAAGGCGGTCGGCAGGTCGATCGGTGCGGACCCAAAGGCCGGGGCTTCATTATGATCGGGGATCGGTATCGCCAGATGATCAAGATCCCGGGCGATGGCTTGAAGCCGGCGGCGACCCGCAAGATCCGGCAGCAGGGCATCGAGCACCGGGTGCTGGTAAAGCGCATCGATGTCGCGGTGGAACCGATACTGCATGTGCAGAAAGCGGCCGTACCGATCGCGATCCCGAAACGGCTCTGCCGCCATGATCCGATGATCCAGCGTTGCGTGGACCGGACTGGTGGCGGCCTTCAACCGCTTCGCGCGGCTCAACTCGGCCGCCGCGGGATTGTTTAGGATGGTGGTGGTCATGCAACGCCCTTTCTTTAGAGGAGGTGTCAGTGTCGGAGCGAGAACAGGATGGGAATCGTGACCATCACCGGGTCTCCGGGAATGTCGGCGGTGGGTGGCGGCACCGGCGATCCCCGACGGGTCATCGCCGCCGCTTCGCTGTCGAGCATCGGATAGCCGCTGCCGCGCGCGATACGGGCGCCGAGCACATGGCCCTGGCGGTCCACGGTGATCGTCACCTGTGCGATTCCTTCCTCGCGGGCACTCTGCGAGGGGCGCGGATACCGCAGGAACCGCTTGAGATGCCCGAGTAATTCGCTCTCCCAATTGGCGAGCGCAGCCTGCGCGTTCGACGCGCTGTTTACGTGCGCGGCGGCGGTCGAAGCCTGGTTCGCGATCACCGGCGGCGCGGTGGTCTGATCGACACGCCGCGTCGGGCTCGATGCCTCTTCTGCTGAAACCGCTGCCGCAGCAGGCAGTTCGCTAGGCACCGGCGTCAACACGCGCTGCTGCTGCGGGGTTACCGACCGGCTGACGCTGGCGGCTTCCCGTTCCTGTTGGCGCGGGCCCGGAGCTACCTCGACCGGCGGCGCGGGTGGTGCGGCAGCCATTGGGGCGAGTTCAAACGTGACGGCCATTCGCGACGATGGCGCGACTGGAACCAACGGTGCTTGGGGTACCCAGGCGAGGATCGCGAGCACGGCACCGAAGACAAAAGCCGTGCCGGAGACACCGAGCCCGCGGCAGGCAGGCGGTACTTCGTAGCGGGACCGCTGCCACGCCACCTCGACGGTTGCCAGCGACGGGTGGAAACAGCGCGGGTCGAGCAACAGCGGCGCGCGGCCAAGCCGCGACGGGCGAGGGTTAGAAGGCATATTCAAGCCTCAGTGCGGCGGTGGTGCGCTTGTAGGAGTAGAGCCAGTCGACATTGCTCTCGACCCGGTTTCGCTGGACGAGGAAGTTCGGGGTCAGCCCTGCGAAGCGCAGCGCTGGCAGCTTGACGATCGCGACGATGTTCTGCTCGCGATCGTGGCGCTTCGCCTCGAGGAGTTCGCTGTACGCGCGGTAGTCGCGCCAGCGGAGCGACGTGAAGATAAGCAGACCAACGGCCTTGCCGAAGGACTTGTTCATGCCGAGACGGAAGCCGAGTTGCCGATAGGCATTGGCGGCATTGCTCGCCGTCTTGTCGACGAAATCGGGTCCGCCGAACAGTGACAGGCCACGCGACACGCCATACCAGCCGGTTAGATAGGCTTCCGTCTGGGCACCGTCGAAATTGCGATATGCCGGCAGCCGATAGTCGAGAATCTTGCGGCTCAGCTCGATGCGGAGCGCCGTATGGTCGTTCGCGTTGACCACCGCCTCGCCCCGCACGCCCCAGGCGGTATAAAGCGTCGCCGATCCCAGGCTTCCGATGTCGAAGGTGGGGGCCAGGGCGAAGCTACCGCGCGCCGATTGGTGGTCATAGCCGATCTGGGTGGAGAGCGTTGCCTGACTATAGCTGACGTTCCCTGGATAGATATCGCCATAGAGCAGGGCGCGGCCGGCGATCCCGCCATTGCCGCCGATCGGCACGCGGCGGCTGAGCATGCCTTCGAAGTTGATACCGGCAGCTTGGATCGCGTCGGGCACCTTGCGATCGATCAGGCACGTGCCATCGTCGCCCTTTAGGAGGCAGGCATAGCTCGCCGAACTCTGGTTGAGATTGCTGCTGTAGCCCGGGCCGATCGCGAGAGATCCCTGCCATGCGCTCCGCCGCCGCAGCACCTTTACGAAGGTATCGACCGTTTGGCGGATGCCGGCGGCCTTGTCGCCCTGCGATTCTAGCATGGCCTGGGCTTGTCGGAACTCGGCGAGTGCTGCCCCATCCTTGCGGTTTTCGAACAGGACACGGGCCAGTTCGAGCAGACCGGGCAGAAAATCGGGCTGAAGTGCCAGCAACGCGCGGTAGTAGCGCTCCGCAGAGGCGAGATCCCGGGCCTGCCGCGCCAGCGCGCCCTCGGCATAGAAGACCAGCATGCGATCGCGCTCGGGCAGAGCCAGATAGGCCTTGAGAAACCGGCGCGCGTCGGCCCATTGCCGCCGTGCCACCGCGATATAGAGCGCCTCCCCCATTTCGCTGGCATTGCGAGCGACTGTGTAGGTTCGCCCGTCGATGCTAATCGTTGTCGGTCCGGTGCCGAGATCCTCGACACCTTCCAGCAGCTGTAGCTCGGCAGCGTCGGAGCGTCGATCAATGCTCTGGTCGAGGCGCAGGCGCGTGTCGTCACCACCGATGGTCTGGGCGCGGGCAGTTCCTCCCGCCGCGATGGCCGCACTAGTCACGAGCAGCGCACCGGCAAGGCGCTGTCGAAGAAGCGAAGGTACGCGCTGCACGGCCGAAAGGCTTTCCGTTGGCGGTCGAAGGAACGCTCGTTGCAAGCGAAGGGAAACGAGGGGATCCGAAGATCCCCTCGCCCGAATGGCGGAACCGACGGGGAAGGTCAGTTCTTGGTGCCACCGAAGGCCGTGTCATACTGGCGGCTACCGAACGCGACGACGCCAGCAAGCGCCGCGGCGTTGCTGCCGTAGAAGCGGCCGCTGACCTGGCCTCCCGAGGCAACCTGCACCCCGGACTGGGTTGCGGTCGCGTCGCCGCCACCGATGATGTTGGTGCCATCGATGTCGGCGGTACCAATGTTCACGCCGAAGCCGGTGCCGGCATTGGCGATGCTGCCGGTGAGCGTCGCCGCGCCGAAATTCGCGGTGAACGTGCCGGTCAGCAGGCCCTTGTTCGCATAATCGCTGATGCCCTTGACCGAGTAGGTTGCCGTGCCACTGGTGGGTACGGTCGTACCGGCGCTGTCACCGGCATAATAGACGGTGTGCGTGCCGTCGCCGACGCTCGACGTCTGCGCCCATTCGCCGAAATAGAGGTTGGCGGTGCCGACCTTGGCGAAGTGGAACACGCCCAGGCTGCTGTGGTTCGATGGTGCGTCCGATGGCGCGTTTACGGTCGAGACCGCGTTGGCGTCGACGCTTACCGAGGACTGGAGGCCCTGGAAGTCGACGAGGCGGCCGAGGCCCGTCGACGGGACGGCGATGCCCGGACGGCCCGAGGCGTGCGGACCGCCATTGACCGTGCTGGTGCCGACCACGACCTTGCTCGTGTCGGTCGATACCCCGACGATCTGCGCATTGGCAGCGCTGCACCAGGCAAGCGATGCGACGGCGGCGGCCGCAAGCGCCTTGCGATGTACGATCTTCATGATAGTGCTCCTGCAGTTGGAGCGCCTGAACCTTCAGGCGCCTTCTTCCAGGGCGCGTCGCCATCCCACAGGTCTTGCAGGGTTTGTCGGGATGGGCGGCGGCCCTGAATCTCCGTCATCAGAACCGGCCCGTGAGGCTGAGCCGGACTGTCCGGCCTGGGGCCGGCATGAGGGACCGCGACAGCGGGTCGAGATAATAGCGGTCGTTGAGGTTGGTCGCGACCAGCTCGGCCGAGTAGCGATCATTGAGCCGAAACTTCACATAGGCGTCGACGGTCAGGATCTCGCCCCAGCTATAGGGGACGTTGAGACCATAGCCGCTGATGCGATCGGCGACCGGGCCGCTGATGAACGCGTCGAGCTGCGGATTATCGTAGCCGCTGTACCAGGTCAGGCGGCTGCCGACCTCCAGCCGCTTCCGGAGGAAGCGTCCGCCCAGGCTCCAGTTGATCTGGTCCTCGGGCGTCGCCTGGGTGAGCAGGTAGCTCGAGACGAAGCCGTATTTGACGCAGTTGGGAACGCGGCCCTGCACCGGATCCTGCTCGATGGCGAAGCTTTCGTCGCACACCTTGTTCTTCGTCATGTGCGCCGCGCCCAGTTCGGTGAAGAACCGGCCATTGTCATAGCGGGCCTGCAGCTCGAGACCCTGGATCTCCTGCCGGTCGAGATTGAAGAACAGGAGCTGCGTCGAGCGCTCGATCACGTCCCTAGTGAGGTTGTTATACCAGGTGAGCTTGATATCGGCGCGCTGGTCGGCGTCGTTGAGGCCGAAGACCCTCTTCAGATCCTGCACGAACCCCGCCTCGATCGCATACATATGCTCGGGCTTCAGCACCTGGGTCGGGTTGAGCGACGCCGAGAAGCCGATCGTGCTCTCGAAGATGCTGGGGAATCGATACGCCTCGGCGTAGCGGAGATAGGCCCTGCTCGCGACGCTGAAATAGACGGTGGCCGAGGCGTTCGGCGCCCAGTCGTGGGCGCGCTTGTCGGCGGACTGCGTCACGGCGGCGTCTGTCATGACCGGCGTCATCGCGCACGAACCCGCGACATAATTGGACATCGCAGTCAGCAAGCCGTTGATGCAAGGATTGTCGGCGCGCCGGAAATCGCCCTGCGCATCGGGCGACCAGACGGCATTGTGGGTGACGGTGAACGGCACCGGATTGGCGATATAGGCCGCCAGTCGACGCTGGATGATGTTCTGATTGGTGAACTGGGTTCGCAGCCAGGCCTCGTACGCCGCCGCCCCCGTCTCGGTAGTCTGATAGCTCGCATTGTAGCCCGAGATGACCGACTGCCCGATGGAACCGCCGCGGATCTGCAGCAGGTCGTCGAGGAAATCGTCATGGGCCCAATAGCCCGAATAGGTAACGCCGGCATTGAGCTTCAGGAAGCTGGTCGGGCGCCAGTCGCCGCGCAGATGGAGGCGATATTCCTCGCGCCGCCCGGCCCGGGGATATTGCCGCCAGCCATTAGCGATCGCGTCGCTATACTGGTCCTCCGAGCTGAGCTTCTCGTGCTGCCAGCTCCCCTCGAGCATCACGTCGAGGCGGCGGCTGAGCTCCACCTGATTGCTGGCGGTAAAGCCGATGCGATCATTGTGGCTGTTGCCCAGCGCCGTGTTGATGAGGATGGGATCGACCGTGGAAGCGGCGTTGGGGAAGCCGCCGGCGCTATAGGTGTCGCTGACGGTGTGCGTCCCCCACAGGCTAGCCTTCAGGTCGATCCATTTGCTGTCCGGCTGCCACTTGTACTCAGCATTATAGGCCTGGGCGTGGACCTTGCTCAGCGGCCATTGGATGTTGCCGAAGGTGGAGGTCGAGGTAGAGATGATCCGCGAGGGGATGATCTCGCCATAGGTCGACTTGCTGTCGCGGAAGCCCAGCTGGAGATATTGGTCGGCGGCGATGTGCCAGGTGCCCTTGGCCAGCCAGGACTCCATTTCGCTGGAGGTGTTGGGCACCTCTTCACCGGGCTTGTAGTTCAGCCCCAGCAGCCGGACATAGGTGTCCGGCGCCAGCTCGAGCCCGGATTGCTGATAATAGCCCGCGCCGTTTTCGCCCGAATAATAGTTGCCGCGCTGACGATAGGCATAGGCGGCGATCAGGTCGAAATCGCCGAGGCGCCCGGCCGCCGCGAGCCGCACCGCCTTGTCGCCCATCGAGAAGGCGTCATTGTCGGCCGCCTTGTGGATCGGCACGCGGACGGTGGGATCGTTATAGGGAAAGTTGGGCAGGCCCGGCGTGCCCGGACTGCCGGGGAAACCCGCAATGGTCCGATAGTCCTGCCCGGTGCGCAGGGTCGGCAGCTGCGGCGACACCGCATTGTTGCCGCCCTCAAGGTGCAGCTCGATGCCGAGTTTCCGCCCCGGCTTGAGGATGTCGGCCACGTCGAGCGTGTTGATCACCACCGCGCCGCCGGTCGAGGCGTTGACGCCGCGCGCCGAGACCGGCCCCTTCAGCACCTCGACGCCGGCGATCAGGCTGGGATCGATATAGTTGCGGTTGCTGGCGCCGTTATAGCCGCGCCACACCGTCAGCGCCTGTTCGGTGCCGTCGATGATGACCGGCACGCGGCCGGGGCCCTGAATGCCGCGAATGCTCGGATCGAGCGCACCGCTGTTGCGGGAGTCGCCGCTGAACACGTTGACCATGCCCTTGAGAATGTCGGCCGGGTTGACACCCTTGTAGCGCTCGACCTCGTCCTTGCCGGCGAATGCCGAAGAGAGGTCGCGGTCGAAAACCGCGTCGTGCCGCCGGGCATCGCGCTCCGCGCCCGTATCCTGCGCGCCGGCGGCGCCTTCGATCTTGAGCGCTTCGGTGACGATTGGGGACTGCTGTCCATCGCCGCCGTCGGCGGCCTGAATGCGCTCGAGCGTGACGAGATTGCCCGACAGATGCCAGCTGCACCCACTGCCCGCGAGCAGCCGCTGCAGCGCTTCGGCGATCGAAAGCCGGCCGCGCACGCCGGGCGAGCTTAGGCCGCGCACGATGGCGGCATCGACACTGATCTGGAGACCCGACTGCTGCCCGAAACTTGCTAGCGCGTCGGCCAACGACGTCGCCGGGATGTCGAAGCTGCGCGACGGTGTCTCGACCTGCGCCTGCCCCATGGCGGCAGCCGGCGACAGGGTCGTCGCCGCGCCTGCCAGAAGGACGCTCCCCATAATCGACCGGCGCCTTGACCGCGCCCACGAACCCCCGGAAACCACCAAGCTGACCCCTATCCTTCTGCCTATGAGGAATGCAAATGCGAGTCATTTGCATTCCTCTGTTTAGTCAACGGATCGGCTTCAGGTTTTTTCGGAGTTTTTTTCGAGGAGGCTTGGGGCTCAGTCCGAGGTGACGATGGTGATCCAGGGCGTAACCTGCGTCACGCGCACCATATGGGCGGCAGCAAGCGCGGCGAGGGCCTCCTGGGGGTGGCGGAGATCATAGACGCCGGTGACGCGCCGCGTCTCCAGGCCTTCGCCGCGCGCGACGATGATCCCACGGTACCAGGGCCGCAGCGCATCGACGACGTCACGGATCGGACGGTCAGTCGCAACATATTGGCCATCGATCCAGCTCGCGATCCGCTCGGGCGGGGTATCGGCGCGCAGCGCCTTGCCGGCGTCGCACGCCATGTCAGCCGATTGGCCGACCGACAGGATCGCGTCGGGTGCCGCAGTAGCGCAGGCGACACGCACCCTCCCCCGCCGTACCGCCACGCCCACGCCATCCTCCCGGGCCTGCACCTCGAAGGCAGTCCCCAGAACAGTGACGGTGGCGCCCGATGCGCCCATCCGGAAAGGCCGGGACCGGTCATGCACGACGTCGAAAAAAGCCTTGCCGCGCAGCAGTCGCACATGGCGCTGCCCGTCCGAATAGTCGACCGCCAGCGCACCGCCCGGCGCCAGCTTGACCAGCGTGCCATCGGCGAGGTGGATTGTCCGCACCTCGCCGGTCGGCGCAACATGGTCGGCGCGCAAATTGGTGAGGAGGCTTGGTCCGGCCCAGAGCAGAATGCACGCGGCGGCGGCCACCGCGCCGCCCGCAAACAGGCCTCGGACGAGACGGTGCCGCTGGCGCCGGCGATCGAGAGCGTGCTCGATTGGTACGACCCTGGGAGACGGCGCGAACGCGAGCGAGAGGACATCCGACGCGTGCGCGGTATCGCCCCAGGCCTGCGCGTTGGCGGGACTGGCTGCGAGCCACGCTGCGAAGGCGATCCGCAACGCGGGCGATTCCGGTTCCTCGTCGAGACGAATGAGCCAGTCTGTTGCCTCGCGGTAGGCACGGGCCTGCTCGATGGCGTCGCCCTCCCGTGCTTCGCCCTCCTTGCGGCTGTCCATTAGCTCGTCCTCATTGCCCGCGGCCAATCGCCCGTCGCACGATCGAAGGGTTCTTACCTGCTCGACGATCCGGATGTCGGTTTTTTCGAGTGGGTGACAGGCGCCACCACCTATTGCCTGTCGCGGAGCGCTGCGCGGCAGCGGGTAACGCCCTCGGCGACCAAGCCATGGGCGCTTGTCACCGATATCCCGAGTTGCTTCGCGATGTCCTTGAGCTTGATGCCCTCGATCCGGTGCATCCGGACCGCGGCCCGCATGCGTTCGGGCATCCGCGCCAGCGCATTCTCCACGGCGCGCAACTCGAATCCGGAGATGACGGCGGCTTCCTGCGATGGCGTTTCGCTCGGCACCTGCAGCGGATCCGCGTCGCCTTCAGTTTGGAAAAGCCGACTCTCCAGACCGCTGCGGCGTGCGCTGTCGAGCGCTAAGTTGCGCACGATCCGCGAGAGATAGCCGAGCGGTTCATCCATCTGGCGCTCGGCAAGAGCGGCACGAAAGCGCAGCCATGCTTCTTGAAGCACATCCTCGGCCTGCGCGCGATCGCGCGTGATACGATTCGCCTGCCGCAGAAGTTCGGATCGGTAGGAAAGAAAGAGTTGCAGGGTCTCGGACTGTTGGGACAAGCCTACCACCATATGTCGCTATTGATGCCCCTGGTTATCTGCCTGGGAGGTAAGCGCCCGCGACTCCTGCGATCGATTCGCAAATACTGCCGGATAGTCGCAGAGGCAAGCCATTGCACACCGGTGGAGGTCCCGGCGGCTGTCGAGGTTTGAGTCGGTCATGGAAGTGCAAACCACCCCGCCTGGACCGGTTCTTCGCGCGCAACAATCCGGCGGCGCGAATCAACCTTATCCGGACGATGCTGAACGCAATCGATCGCGGCGACTGGCACGCGGACGCCGCGACCCGCGAGAAACTCGAACGGCTGGACCGTCCAGCGGTGCTGCAACGGGGATCAAAGGTTTCCCAAACCTCAAACGCGCAGAGCCTGCGGAACGGCTCGCCAGGCAGGGGGCCGGGCCGAGGCATGACTGCAATGGGGCGCCTTGCCGCCGGAAACCGGATCTCCGGTTATGAGCTGACGACCGCAAATTCGATGCGCACACTACCCGCCACCGATTCACACCGAACCGCCGCTTGGCATCTTGTCGGCATCCTGCTGCTGGCCATCGCAGGATGCGCACTGCGCCCAAGATGGTAGACCTGCCGCCCTCGGAGTACCCTGCGATACGGGCCGACCTGGGCAGCCGGGGCAAGTAGGTCAGGCGTGCAGGCCTGTGTCCCGCCCAACCTTTGGGCTCCCTCCCTGCCCCATCGGATGGCAGAACATGATATGAATGATGATGGTACTTTTGATGGCATCAAGCAACTCCATAAGAATATTATACTTTTTCTACAGATAGATACATACGTTTCTCGGCAACCTTAGGGGTCACCAGCGATTTCAATCGCTTAGCTGCCGAATAGTTGCACAAACGTGCAATTTACTGCAAATTTACTGCAAAACCGTAGCTGGAAATCGGCGGACTTCACGGATTGTTCTAGGGCCAGTGGCGTTTGCATCCGAACTTGGTGAAGCGCTGGCGAGCGTCTGATTCGCACCGAAAGCTCAACCTTTCCACCTTTCTTCGATGCAGTCGCGGGCCATCGCCAATGGGCTCGCTCCCGGCAGCTGGCGACCACCTGCCGCCATTCCGGCACGACCGCGCGTACGTCGGCTTACATCGAACTGCTCACTCCTAATTTTGACAGCTGCCGATCGGCTATGCGCCCATCCATGTCGTTCAATTGGAAAAGCAACTCGCCTATGAGCGGCCAGTCCGCTCATGACTGGGACCGGGACATTTCCGCCATTCGAGCGGCCTTCCTTAAATGGGGAGTTCGGCCCAAAGCGCTCATTCCTAGCGAAACATATCTGCACCCCCATACGCGACCATCCTTGTGTGCTCAGGAAAGGCCGGTTTCGAAGAAAAGGGGCAGGAAAACCATGTCGACCCGCACGCATGGTTCGTCGACGTCCTCGCCCGCATCGCCGAGGGCTCTAACAGCCGCCTCGACGAACTGCTCCCGTGGCACGGGCGCGCTGTTTAGCGCGAAATCTTCGCTTGATCCCACTACGCCGCGGCCTTCGGCGTACGCTTACCATGAACGGATAAATGCTTGGCCCGCCTTCGTCGCACTGCCACTGGGAGTGACAGAGGTGGCTCGGTTTGTCTGCACATGCTCGCGGCTTGGATAAGTGGACCACCGCTGGTTGTTCATGCCGCTGCGAGTAGCGGCTGGCCGAGGTATATCTGGTCAGGCGTGCGGCCGCCAAGCGCGGAGTGCGGTCTGACGGCATTGTAGAAGCCGAGATAGTGGCCGATGCCGGCGCGAGCCTCGGGGACGGAGGCATAGGCGTTGAGGTAAACCTCCTCGTATTTCACCGAGCGCCAGAGGCGCTCCACGAACACATTGTCAGGCCAGCGCCCCTTTCCGTCCATGCTGATGGCGATCTTCTCGCGGTGCAAGACGGCGGTGAACGCGGAGCTGGTGAACTGCGAACCCTGATCGCTGTTGAAGATTGCCGGCTTGCCATGGCGCGCCAGCGCCTCCTCCAGCGCCTCGATGCAGAACGCTGCATCGAGCGAGATCGATACCCGCCACGCCAGCACCCGCCGGCTGAACCAGTCGACGATGGCGACGAGGTAGACGAAGCCGCGTGCCATCGGCACATAGGTAATGTCGGTTGCCCAGACCTGGTTGGGCCGGATCACCGCCACATTGCGCAGCAGATAGGGATAGACCTTGTGCTCGGGTGCCGGCTTCGACGTGTTCGGGCACCGGTAGAGCGCCTCCAGCCCCATCCGCTTCACCACGTGGAGCCGCCCCGCCGCAACGCCCTCCTGCCGAAGCAGATCGCGCAGCATCCGGCTGCCGGCAAACGGGTAGAGCAGGTGCAACTCGTCGATCCGTCGCATGATCGCCAGGTCGGCTGCGGATACCGCCCGCGGCTTATAGTAGATGCTGCCCCGGCTGATCCCGAGCTGCCCGCCTGAGCCGTCAGCGGCAGCGCATGACCACGGTCGATCATCGCTTTGCGCTCGGCAACAGACCTGCCTTACCGAGCGCACCGGCCAAAAATCATTCGCCAGCGTCAGTTCGCCGATCTTAGCGTGCAGTACCGTCACGTCGACTGCCGCCTCTGCCGCGACCGGCTCCGACCCGAACACGTCAGCCGCACCCTCCAACAGCCGTGCACGCCGCTGGTTGATGAGGTTAGGGTGCACGTCATATTGCTGTGCCAGCTCGGCCAGCGTCTTCTCGCCCTTCACCGCTGCAAGTGCCACTTTCGCCTTGAACGCAGGGTTGTGGTTCCGCCGGGGTCGCTTGCTCATCTTGCCTTCTCCTTGCGGCCAGCATGGCCGCTCTCCGATCGGCAATCCACTTATCCCCGCTGTTCAGATTCCCCGAGCCACCTCTCTCCGAACCGGCCCCTCTCGGCCGCCCAGCAACATGTTTTCCGTTACCATGAGCGGTCCTTCCGATTCCCGGCTCTGGATACTCAAGACCGGATGCCGGCAGCCGTGATAATTTTTCATCCCCAGGCCGAACGCACGGAAGCACTCGAGCCAGATGAATCAAGTCTCGGACTACCTGCTGTCCGCGGAGTGTGTCCAAAAGAAGGGCCGGGAGCAATCCCGGGCCCCTACGGTCTGGCATAAGCCTCAGGCGAATGACCGCGCGCGATCGGGCCGCGCCCCTCGCACGTGTACGTCGCGCTGAAACGATCGGAGGTTCGTCCCAACCCTGTCCACGGTAAACGTCGCCGCCTGTGCGCTCAACGATGTCACTTCGATCGATAGATTGCGTGCCGCCGCAGAGGTCTGCTCCACCATCGCCGCATTCTGCTGCGTCGCTTGGTCCATTGCGCCGAGTGCGGCGCTAATCTCCGTCATTGCTGCGGATTGCGCTCGGCTGTCCTCCGCCATTGTGCCGAGCAGGCCGTGCACCGACTCTACGTCTTGAGCGATGTCGACAAGCGCGGTATCCACCCGGCGCACTGCCTGCACCGCCGCAGTTATGTCGGTCTGGGTCGCGGTCAGCTGGTCGCGCGCGATCCGAGCCTCCTCTTCCGCCCGCATCGCCAGCGCCGAGACGAGATCGGCGACCACCGCGAAGCCGCGGCCGGCATCGCCAGCTCGCCCGGCCTCCACCGCTGCGTTCATCGCCAGCACGCGAGTCTGGAACGCGATCTTGTCGAGCCCCTCGATCACATTGTCTATGCCCTCGGCGCTGCTGCTCACCCGTCCCATCGCCTGCATTGCTTCGTCGGCAGTTGAGCGGCCGCCCTGCACCGTCAGGATCGCCTGGTCCGCGCGTTTCAGCGTCTGGTCGGAGGCGCTTGCACCAGCGCGCAACCGCCCGTCGATCTGCACCAGCGCGGCGCTGGTTTCCTCCAGGCTCGCCGCATTACTTTCGGTACGGCGGGCAAGGTCCTCGGAGGCCTGGGCGATTTCCTGCGATCCGGTGCGGATCGTCTCGGTGCTTTCGCCCACCGCGCCGATCAGGTCGCGGAGGCTAGCGAGCGCGGTGTTGAAGTTCTGCTTCAGCCCCTCATATTCGCTCGGAAAGGCCTGGGCGATATCGACGGTGAGGTCGCCCTTGGAAAGGCCGCCCAGGCTGGTGGAAACCGTCTCGACGACGAACTCGGTCTTGGCCTGCTCGTCCACCCGCCGGGCGAGATTGGCCTTGATGTCCTCCTGCATCTTGCGCAGCGCCTCGGCCAGCGTGCCCACTTCGTCCGCCTGGTGGATCGCCAGATTCTGGTCCAGCTGCTCCTTGGCGATGCCGTTGGCGAACTGGGCGCACTGGCTGATCGGCGTCGCGATACGCTTGGCGGCCAGGCCAATCGCGAACACCGCGCCCACCGCGACGCCGATGCCGATCAGCAGCTGCAGCACCATGCTGGTGATCGCCTTGGCGCTGAGCGAGCCGCTGAGCGTTTCCGCCTGCGCCATCACCAGCGCGCGCGGGACCGAGATCACCACGGACCAGGGCGTCTTGCTGCGGCCGAGCGTGATCGGCGAATAAACGTCGATATTCGCCTGCTTGGGATCGTCGATCACCCGCGCCTCGCCGGTCTTGACGATGTCGGCGAGTTGCGCCCAGTGCGGATCGGCGCTGGCGGCGGCCTTGCCGATCGTCTCGGGCGCGGCGCTGTTGGCCGCGATCAGCCCGGTATTGTTGACGATCAGCACCACGCCCTTGCCCGAGAATAGCGACGCGTTGGTCTTGCTCGCCACCTTCTGGAGAAAATCGAGATCATAATCGGTGCCGGAGACGCCCACGAAGCGGCCATGCACGGTGATCGGCACCGACATAGTGGCCAGGAACACCTGCTTGCCCTGCACGATGTAGGGCAGCGGGCCGAGGATGCTTTCCTCGCCATTGGCCTTGGGGCCGAGGTACCAGCCGCCCTTCACCAGCCCGTTCGGATGGCGTTCGGCGCTGTCATATTCGACGAGGGGCTGGATCGCGACATTGCCGTTCGCGCCACGCGTCCAATAGGCGAGGAAACGGCCGGTGCTGTCCGATCCGGCCGCGTGATTGTTGGCAAAACCGGCATCGTTGCCGTCGATCGCATTGGGCTCCCAAGCCGAATAGGTGCCGTTTAAGCTCGGATTCTGTTCAAGCACATGACGCAGCAATGCATTGAACTGCGCGCGGCGTTCGCCAGGCGCGGTGCGTTCTGCGAGCACCGAAAAGCTGTGCGCGTCCGTGCGCGCGGCATCGAATGCGACGTCGAGGGCGCCTTTGATACCCTGCGCCTCTACCGCAGCGCGGTTCTGCAGCATGTCCTTCGCTTGGGCGCTCACAATGGTGCCGACCTCCCGACCGACGAATGCATGCGAGTTCCAAGCAAAGAACGCGCTTGCGAGCACGAGGATCATTACTGTCATTGTCAGGAAAAAACCTGCTATCAAAGCAATCTTACGCTGTAGCGAGGTCATTCTATTCAGATATCTTATCACGTTCATTAGTGACATCCTTCCAGGCCCGTAAATTGGCACGTACCGGCGGAAACCCCTCCCTTCTCTTGTAGGCACATGGGGTGGAAGGAATTTTCTGTGAACGAAATCTCGGGATGAATGCGTCTCGCATTTGAGACAACGCGTTGGATATTGATTTTCTATCCAAATGAAGGCATTGCGGTGCACTAATACACGGAGGTAATTTTCCGCGCGAACTCTGTATCTTGGCAATTATTTCTCAGAGAGAGTCCAGATGATGAGCTTGGCTTGGCCACAACTCGGGCGCTCAATCTATCCAACCGGAAGCCGAAGAGTGAAGGTGGCGCCGCGGAGCACGTCACGCGGATCGTGCCACGCTCCGCCGCAATGGACCGAACCCGACAGCTGCGCCGATCAGCCGTCAGCCTTGGAAGGTTCCACCTTGGCGTTTTCTGGTGACTGACCGGCGGCCTTCGTCAAACCGTGCATCCGGCCAAGCAAATCAGAGCGTGGTTCTTTGGCGATACTTCTATCGAGCGCTGACGCGACGATGCCTCCGGGAGCAGTTGCAATGCCGGTGTCACCGTCCGGCTGGTTCGTTCATGCCCTCTCGCAGTTGCTGCACCACCGTTGGGTCCGCCAGCGTAGAGATATCGCCGATCTGATCAGCCTGACCTTCTGCCAGTTTGCGCAATATGCGCCGCATGATCTTACCCGATCGGGTCTTTGGAAGCCCTGGGACGAACTGGATTACATCCGGTGTGGCTATAGGTCCGATTTCCTTGCGCACCAGGGTCCGCAGTTCCCCCCGTAGCGCCTCGCTTCCCTCCTCCCCTGCATTCAGCATCACGAAGGCATAAATTCCCTGCCCCTTAACGTCGTGCGGCATGCCTACGACGGCGGCCTCACTCACCAGTTCGTGCATGTCCAGCGCGCTCTCCACTTCCGCGGTTCCCATGCGGTGCCCGGAGACGTTGATGACGTCATCGACCCGACCGGTGATCCAGAAATAGCCATCTGCGTCGCGGCGCGCCCCGTCGCCGGTGAAATAGGTGCCCGGGAAGGTGCTGAAATAGGTTTGGAAAAACCGTTCGTGATCGCCGAAGACGGTGCGCATCTGGCCCGGCCAGCTGCGGGTGAGGACCAGATTGCCCTCGGCCGCGCCGGCCAGCGCATGGCCTTCGCCATCGACCAGCTCGGGGCTGACCCCGGGCAGGGGAAACGTCGCGCTGCCCGGCTTGGTTGCCGTCGCGCCCGGCACGGGAGCGATCAGCGCCCCACCCGTTTCGGTCTGCCACCAGGTATCGACGATCGGACATTCTCCCCGACCGATCCTCTCGTGATACCAGTCCCATGCTTCGGGGTTGATCGGCTCCCCCACCGTTCCGAGCAGGCGGATCGACGACAGATCGTGGGGCGTCACCCATCGGTCGCCCTCGCGCATGAGCGCGCGGATCGCCGTCGGTGCGGTGTAGAAGATCGTCACGCCCAGGCGCGCGCTCGTTTCCCACAATCGGCCCGGATCCGGGTAGTTCGGCACGCCATCGAACATGACCGTCCGCGCGCCGTTTGAGAGCGGGCCATAGACGACATAGCTATGCCCGGTGATCCAGCCAATGTCCGCGGTACACCAGAACAGGTCGTCGGACACGTCCCGGCCGTGCTCCGGTCCGAACAGCAGGTCATACGTCAGCGTGGACCACAGCAAATAGCCCCCGGTGGTATGGAGCACGCCCTTCGGTTTGCCGGTCGAGCCGGAAGTGTACAGGATGAAGAGTGGATCTTCGGCATTCATCGTCTCGGGCGCGCAATCGTCGGGGGCGGCGGCGCAAGCCTTCTCCCACCAAATGTCGCGCCCCTCCCGCATCGACACCGGGCCACCGGTCCGCCGCATGACGATGACCGAGCGAACCCCGCTTGCACGTTCCAGCGCGCAGTCGACATTGTCCTTGAGCGGAATCCGCTTGCCGCCGCGGGTTCCCTCATCGGCGGTGACAACGAGAGTCGCGCCGCAGTCGATGATCCGGTCGGCCAGGCTTTCGGGCGAAAACCCGCCGAACACCACCGAATGGACCGCGCCGATCCGTGCGCAGGCGAGCATGGCGATCGCCGCCTCCGGCACCATCGGCATGTACAGGGCTACGCGGTCCCCCTTGGCGATGCCGTTCGCTTTCAGGACATTGGCGAAGCGACAGACCTCGCGATGCAACGCGCGATAGGTCAAACTACGCCCTTCACCCGGCTCGTCACCCTCGAACACGATCGCCTGCTGATCGCCGCGCGTCATCAGATGGCGGTCGAGGCAGTTGACCGACACGTTCAGTTCGCCATCGGCAAACCAGCGTATGCCGAAATCGCGCTTGTCGAAGCTGCTCTCGTCCGCCTTGGTCGGGAAGACGCTCCAGTCGAGGCGGCGCGCCTCCGCAAGCCAGAAGCCGTCCGCATCCCGACCGTGCGCTGCCTGCATCGCGCGAAGCCGATCTGCCCGGTGCAGCATGGCGATTTCCCCTTCGTCGTAGGCGCGGCTCCGCACGAGGAAGCGCCGGCCCGTCCCGTTGTCGAGGCTGAACATGCCGCCCCGCCCCTCCACCACGTCCAGGATCAGTTGCGTGTGCTTCCATGCCGCGAACTGCCCCGCCCCGATATAGACCGGGGTGGTGTCGATCGTGCCCAGCAGCACGTCCGCGCCGCCGAGGCGGAACTCGCTGCGCGGATAGACCATGGGACTGGAGCCGTCACAGCACCCGCCGGACTGGTGGATCAGCACCGGACCGTGGCGTGCAGCGATTTCGGCCAGCAGCATCGCGGCTGCTTCCGTGGCAAGCACGCGGTGGACAGGGCGAGCCTGTGAAAGGACCGCCCCGCCCATCGGCGCACGGCTCGGCATCATTGCGTCAGGTCGAGCACGACGCGCCCGTTGATCTGTCCCTTGCGCATCCGCTCGAACACCGAATTGATATCGTCCAGTTTGGCGGTGGAGATGGTCGCCTTCACCTTGCCGTCACCGGCGAAATCGAGCGATTCCTGTAGGTCCAGTCGCGTGCCGACGATGGAACCGCGCACGGTGATGCCGTTCAGCACCATGCCGAAAATGTTGAGCGGGAAGTCGCCCGGCGGAAGTCCGTTGAGCGCGACGGTGCCGCCACGCCCGACCATGCCGACGGCCTGCTCAAAGGCCTTCTCGCTCACCGCCGTGACCAGCACGCCGCGCGCGCCGCCGCCGGTCATTCGCTTTACCGCGGCGGCGGGGTCCTTTTCGGTCCGCGCGTTGACGGTCTCCTTGGCGCCGAGTTCGCGTGCAAGCGCAAGCTTGGCGTCGTCCACGTCCACGGCGACCACGTCCAACCCCATCGCGACCGCATATTGCACGGCCATGTGGCCCAGACCGCCGATGCCGGAGATGACCACGGCATCGCCCGGCTTGGTGTCGGTCATCTTCAGCCCTTTGTAGACGGTGACGCCCGCGCACAGTACCGGCGCAATCTCGTTGAACCCGATATTGTCGGGCAGGTGACCGACGTAATTGGGGTCGGCCAGGACATAGTCGGCGAACCCGCCATTGACCGAGTAGCCCGTGTTGCGCTGGCTTTCGCAAAGCGTCTCCCATCCGCCCAAGCAGTGGGTGCAATGGCCACAGGCGGTGTAGAGCCAGGGCACACCGACCCGATCGCCTTCCTTCACATGAGTTACCCCCTGCCCCACCGCGGACACGAAGCCCACGCCTTCATGCCCGGGGATGAAGGGCGGGTTGGGCTTGACTGGCCAATCCCCCTCCGCCGCATGCAGATCGGTGTGGCACACGCCCGATGCCTGGATCGCCACCTGGATCATGCCTGGCCCGACTTCGGGCACCGGCACCTCCTCGATCCGCAGGGGTTCGCCGAAGGCGCGCACGACGGCGGCTTTCATGGTCTTCGTCATGATGTCTCTCCTGGATTCTCTTTTGGGCACGGCGCGGCGAGGATTCACCGCACCGCACCGCTCCGCGGCCCGCCTCAGAAAAAGCCGAGTCTCTTCGGGCTGTAGCTGACCAGCATGTTCTTGGTCTGCTGATAGTGATCGAGCATCATGCGATGGTTTTCGCGCCCTATGCCGGACTGTTTGTAGCCACCGAATGCGGCATGGGCGGGATAGGCGTGGTAGCAATTGGTCCACACGCGCCCTGCCCGGATCGCGCGGCCGAAGCGGTAGCACGTGTTCGCATCACGGCTCCACACCCCCGCCCCCAGGCCGTAGAGCGTGTCGTTGGCGATCTGCAGCGCCTCTTCATGATCCTTGAAGGTGGTCACGGCGAGTACGGGGCCGAAGATCTCCTCCTGGAAGATGCGCATCCGGTTGTTGCCCCGGAACACGGTCGGCTTGACGTAGTAGCCGCCCGCGATTTCGCCGTCGAACCGCGCGGCCTCGCCACCGGTCAACAGTTCGGCGCCCTCCTGCTTGCCGATGTCGATATAGGACAGGATCTTCTGCTGCTGTTCGGACGAGGCCTGCGCGCCGATCATGGTTTCCATGTAGAGCGGGTTGCCGGCCTTGATTGCCTGTACACGGGCGATCGCGCGTTCCATGAAGCGATCGTAGATGCGTTCATGCACCAGCGCGCGGCTGGGGCATGTGCAGACCTCGCCCTGGTTGAGCGCGAACATCACGAAGCCTTCGATCGCCTTGTCGAGATAGTCATCGTCGTCGCGGCACACATCCTCAAAGAATATGTTGGGGCTCTTGCCGCCCAGCTCGAGCGTGACCGGGATGAGGTTCTCGCTGGCGTATTGCATGATGAGACGGCCGGTGGTCGTCTCCCCGGTGAAAGCGATCTTGGCGATGCGGCTGCTGCTGGCGAGCGGCTTGCCCGCTTCCACGCCGAAACCGTTGACCACGTTCAGCACGCCGGCGGGCAGCAGGTCGCCGATCATCTCCAACAGCACCATGATCGAGGCCGGAGTCTGCTCGGCAGGCTTCAACACCACGCAGTTGCCTGCGGCCAGTGCCGGCGCAAGCTTCCACACCGCCATCAGGATGGGGAAGTTCCACGGGATGATCTGGCCGACAACGCCCAGCGGTTCGTGCAAATGATAGGCGACCGTATCCTGGTCGATTTCCGAAATGCCGCCTTCCTGCGCACGGATGCAGCCAGCGAAATAGCGGAAATGATCGATTGCCAGCGGGATGTCGGCCGCCACCGTCTCGCGCAGCGGCTTACCATTGTCCCAGGTTTCCGCGACCGCGAGCTTGAAGAGATTTTCTTCCATCCGGTCGGCGATGCGATTCAGGATCAGCGCGCGCTCGCCGGCACTGGTGCGGCCCCAGGCGTCCTTGGCGGCATGGGCTGCATCGAGTGCGGCTTCGATGTCGGCCGCCTGACTGCGCGCAACCTTGCCAACGGGCTTGCCGGTGACGGGCGAGATATTGTCGAAATACCGCCCGTCCTTGGGCGCCATCCACTTGCCGTCGATGAAGTTGTCGTACTTCTCTGCGAAGGGCGCGCTCATGGAAGCCGCCGGATTGGTTCGCATGTCCATCGTTTATCCTCTCACGTTGCCGGATGCTCCCGGTCTTGAAGAGGATGGTTTCGTGAAACAGCGGCGCTGAAAAGAGGGAGCAGCGCGAAGGGGGGCGGCACTGTCTCGCTGTCGAGACAGCTTGACGGCACCTCGTGTCAATCGCGCGTCAAACCGACCTTCTCCATCCGTCGATAGAGCGTGGCGCGTCCGATCCCGAGAGCCCTGGCGGCACGCGTTGCGTTTCCATCCGCCTGCGCCAAAGCGCGTCGCAATACCGCGCGTTCCGAGTCGCGAAAGGATGCGGCCTCGCCGCCACCGAGGATGTCGGCAGCGCTTCGACACCCGGTCAGGCATGCATCGGTAAGATGAAAGCGATGGCGCGCGGCGTGCGTGGCGCCGATAACCAGATCGTCGCGATCGACTGCCAGCAAAGCCGAATCGCCCCCGGGAAGGTTTGCATCGATGATGCGATGACCTTCGAAGTATCGACGAAAGATGCCGCTTTCGATCCGCCGCGCGGCGTCCTGAACGATCTTCTGGATCAGAGAGCCCATCGCCATCGTGTGATCGTCGCGGCAATTGGAGATATCGAGCGCTCCTACCAACTGTCCCGCCGCGTCTCGAACCGGAGCATCCATGCAGCTGATGCCGATGTTCCGACTGGCGAAATGCTCATCGCGGTGGATCGTGATCGGCCGACCTTCCACGAGGCAGGTCCCGATCCCGTTGGTGCCTTCGCGGCTCTCGCTCCAGACGCCACCCGGCGTCAGCCCGACCTTGTCGAACATCTCCCGATCACCCGCGCTGCTCCGCGCTTCGAGGATGACGCCTTCATTGTCCGATAGCATGACGGCGCAACCGGTGACTGCGACGATCTGAAACAGCTGGTCGAGCAGAGGGCGCGCGACCTCGAGCATCAGGCCATGACGCTGCCGCCGCTGCGTGAGATCGCAGCCCGATACCAGATCGGATGCTCGCGCGGCACCCGCGTCCAGACCATGCTTGAGGCCCGATCGACACCAGCTTGCCGCGACGAAAGATCTCGCGGCACTCGAGGACGAGTGCAACACCTCCGCCACCGAGTCTTCGTGCTGAGCTGCCATAACATTCTCATAGCTAGTTTCGCGCAGGTTGACGACGGAGAAATCGGCAACAAGCTTGCCTCCGCTGCCGATCCTCAATCCTCCGGCTTCATCATGGTGCGCAGCTCAAAACGAGCTCCACTCCCCAGCGCCGGAAGAGGATGTGTTCGAGCGCACGGGCTTCTGCTGCGCGTAAGCCTCCGGCTTGTTCCAGCCGGAACGGACTGCGCCCCGCTCTGATGGCTGACCGATATTGAAATGCGAAGCAGCTTGGGTCAGTTGCATCACTTCGCTTGCGAGATTGCGCGCCGCGGCAGATGTCTGCTCGACCATCGCTGCATTCTGCTGCGTCGTTTGATCCATCGCGTTGACCGTTTCGCTGATCTCGCTAACAGCGTTCGCCTGCGCGTTGTTGTCTTTAGCGATGTTGCCAAGGAGGTCATGCACCTCGCCAACGTCATTCGAGATTCCAACAAACGCGCCGTCGACCTTACGCACCATTTCCACGGCAGATAGAATCTCGGATTGTGTGGTGGTAAGCTGATCACGAGCCCGTCCGGCTTCCTCCTCCGCGCGCATCGCAAGAGCGGACACGAGATCAGCGACGACAGCAAAGCCGCGTCCGGCTTCGCCTGCGCGACCAGCTTCGACAGCAGCGTTCATGGCGAGGACGCGCGTTTGGAAAGCGATCTTGTCCAAACCTTCGATGACGCTGTCGATTCCCTTCGCGCTATCCGAGACTCTCCCCATGGCCGACACCGCATCATCGGCGATAACTCGCCCATCTGCGACCGTCGAGATCGCAGCATCCGCACGCGAAACCGTCTTGGCCGCCGCAGCAGCCGTTTGCTTCAGGCGGCTGTCCATTTGGGTGATTGCCGCGGTGGTTTCTTCCAAATTCGCGGCGTTCGCCTCCGTTCGCCGCGCCAAATCTTCAGAAGCCGTTGCAATCTCGTTGGCGCCACTCTCGATGGTGGTGGCACTAAGAGAAACTGCTCCGATCAGTTCCTTCAGACCTTCCAGCGTCAAATTGAAATCATCTCGCAGCGAAGCGTAATCGGAGGGAAAGGGGTGATCGATCTTGGCTGTTAAATCTCCCGACCGCACGCGACGGAGGTGCTCACCAAGCTCCTTTACCACATCGGCTTGTTCGATCGCCTGCTGCTGCTGTTCGACCGCGGCATCGCGGAAGGTAAGCATCGCCTTTGTCATGCGCCCCACGCAATCTTTGTAATGCGTGAAGGCAATAGCGCTGCTGAGATCGCCGGCAGCTAGACCTTCCATGCGCACGACGGTTTCCACATAAGGGTCGGCGATCGCGGCTCGGAACTTCATCGCGAGATGCGTCGCCAGGATGAACAGCGTCAGATCGACGCCAAGGCGGACCCACCCCGCTATGAAGAAGGACAGGAACTCGAGCAACGCCATCAGCCCGATCATCGTGCCAAATGCGATCTGCAGCTTCTGCCTTATCGGCGCCTCAGCCCTGAACCGTTCCATGCCACTCTCCTTTCGCACCCGTTTCGATATGGTGAGGTTTGCAGAGCCTATAGAGGCTTGGTTGACGATCCTTCCCCTTGGACCATAAGTATTTTCCCAACTCACATACGCAATTTGAGAAGCGACAGTTTAGAATCCAAACATCATTGCCGCCGGACTTCGTGAGAAGACGGGAATAAAGCGTTGTGATCCGCATTTTATGTCAGTGGTTGTGAACGTTCCTCTCATATCGATCCCTCGGAGATCATCACCTGTCACTGCTACAGGGCTGCGGTGAGCAGCGAGCAGCCCATCGCTACAGGTGCTTCTAGAAGCAGACGCTGCGGAACGGGTACCAGAGGCGCCGCTAGGTGGTGTCCAGGGTAAAATTGGGCACCGGGTGCGAGAGGCGATCAATTGACGTGACAGAGGTGGACCGGGCCGCGCGATGCAACAGCTAGCAGGGCCTGCTTCCAGCTTGTGCGCTAACCATCCAGCAGGCGGCATCGAATTGAACCGCACCATCGATCAGGAACTCGACGAACGCGGCGTCCAATACAGCCAAGACTCTGTCTCGTAGGCTGCTCTCGAGGCTGGGCAGGATCATCCCAACTGGGCCCAAGCAGCGAGCGTAACGATGAAGATCCGCTTCCGTCATGCGGCAGCGAACGTCCAGTGAAACAACGTCTACGCTGTGCCAACCCGCGGCCCTCAGCAACCTGGCGACCCGATCTGGATCTGACCAGGCGAATTGGCCCGGTTCATGAGGATCGACCGGAGCGCCCCATCCGAGTAGGGGAGCTGCGGCACGCTCCGCCGCGGTCATGAAAGGGTTTTCCTCCCGACTCCGCCACACAAGCGATGTTAGTCTGCCGCCAGGGGCAACTGCGTTTCCGATATTCGCAAAGGCGGCCTCTGGGTCATCAAAGAACATGACACCGAAGCGCGAAACTACCGCGTCGAACGATCCGGTCTCAAAGCGATAGCGCTGGGCGTCACCAGCAAGGAACCGCGCGTTCTTCGCGCTTTCAGCCATAGCCCTGTGGCGAGCGTGATCCAACATTGCTTCCGAGATGTCGACGCCGCAACACGTTCCCAACGGCGCAAGCCTTCTGGCTATGGCGAGGGTCGTAGCGCCTGTGCCACAGCCGACGTCCAGCACGTTTCGCGGAGATTGCGTCACCGCCGCGTCCGCTAGGATCTGCTCCAAAGGAAAGAAGAGCCGATCCAGCATTGGCTGAAGGTCGACCCACGCATTCCCCCGCCGCCCGTCCCAAGCCAGTTCGCTCCCCTTACGCTGTTCCATCGCCTCCTCCTTGCTACCGTTGATGATTCGCGGCATTGTGCCACTTCAAGTCAACTTGAGGTCAAGTATGGCCCTGATCGACATCGCGGAGCTTGCGCGCCGCAGTGGCATGCCAGCGTCGACGTTGCGCTATTACGAGGAACTAGGCCTCATCGATTCACTCGGCCGGCGCGGATTGCGGCGCACCTTCGATGAAAACGTCATGAATCGACTGTCGCTCATCGCTCTTGGGCAAATGGCTGGCTTGTCCCTGACGTCTATCGGTCAGATGCTTGGTTCCGGTAGCGAGGTAGCAGTCGACCGGGCCCTGCTCACCGCAAAAGCCAATGAAATTGATGAGGCGATCAAAAGGATGACAGCCGTTCGTGACGGCCTGCGCCACGCTGCGGATTGTCCTGCGCCAAGCCATGCCCAATGTCCCACATTTCGACGCCTGCAGCGCGCGGCGCTCGGCCGTAGGCGTGCCCCAATAAGGTACTAGCTGCCGCAACTTGCGAAAGCTGGTTGGTGCTCGTTCGCCGCTGGTGTGTGCCGCTGACAATCGAAGGATCGATGAAGGGGCATCTGCCCGTCCCACTCCAAGCGGAAAATGCGCGCAACTCGCTGCCATAGCTTTTGCGCAACGCGAGCGGCAGGTGTTGGTAAATGCGCTCGTCAAAAGTCCGAACGACTATACCTGACGCCAGCTTTGAGGAGGTTTGGTATAGAGGTCGTGCAGAAGCTGGGCAGACGGTCTACGATAAAAATCTACGTCTAGAGCGGCCGGATCGGGTGTCGTCTTCCCGCCCCTGCTGCCCTGCACAATCTCGCCGGCATTGATGGGCGGCGTCAGTGTACGGCCGGCATCAGCGTACATCGTCTACGTGGTAGAAGATGGGATTGTGCATCCACTCGTTGACCGCGGACTCCCGCCAGCCGGCGCAGCGGGTCGCGATGCGAACCTGCTTGGGGAAGGTCCCCTTCTGGATCTTCCGGTAGAGCGTCGCGCGGGAGAGGCTGGTGCGGCGCAGGACCCCCTGGAGGCGGAGGAATCGGTCAGGTTGCTGTTGCAGCATGGGTCAGTCTCCTTTGTCTTGCGGGGTCCTTTTGTGCTTGTCGGAGACAGAGTTGGGGTGACGATCGCGGTCGTCAACAGCGTCAGATTTGGCGGTTCTACGGCAGTTTGTTCCTAGACGTTCCTATTCGTCCGCTGCCGTTCCAAAACTACGCGAGAATATTTTCAGGCGGATGACGTGGCGTCTCAGGCTGTTCCAGCCTGACCGCGCTCTACTTCCGCTTGGCCGCTCCAGCCGAGCCGCCTTGCGGCGTCTCGTCGGCTTTGCCGTGACGATCGCATGACGTGGGGCCGGTCCGCTTAGCGGCCCGGTCGGCATGGGGGCCATGCCTCTGGCGGTCGCCGCGCCGGTGGCGCGGCGGCGTCGTGCCTTCGGCGTCATGGTGGCGGGGGGCGTCACGGTCCTGTAGCCCCGCCTCGGCGCGGCGCAACCCGGCAGCCTTGCTGCCGGGTCATCCACCTTCGTTTCTGCCCTCCGGGTGCGCCCCGCCTGTGTCCGGCGGGGCTGTCGGTCCGCTCCTGCCGCCCCCCGCCACCCCGGCGCCGGTCGATGGCGGTTTTAGGAAGGAGCAGAGGAGATGCAGAGCAACGCGCGTCAGAGCCTCTATGGCGAGGTGACGGCCCGGATCATCACGGAGCTGGAGCAAGGCCGGTTGCCATGGGTGGAGCCCTAGGATGCCACGCGGTGCCCATGTACCATGCCGAGCAACGCAGTGTCTGGCCGGTCCTATTCAGGGATCAACGTGCTGATCCTGTGGGCGGCGGCGATCGATGGCGGCTATGCTGGTCAGCGCTGGCTGACCTATCGGCAGGCGGAAGCAGCAGGCGGCCATGTCCGGCGCGGCGAAAAGAGCACGGTGGTCTGCTATGCGGATCGCTTCACTCCGAAGGACGAGGCCGAGAGGACGCAGGGCGAAGACCCGGAGGCGCGGACGATTGCCTTTCTGAAGCGGTTCACCGTCTTCAACGTCGACCAGTGCGACGGCGTGCCCGAGGCGATGACCAGCATTCCGGTTCTGCCCGATCCCGTTTTGGCGATTGCCGAAGCGGATCGGGTGATCGCGGCCAGCGGCGCGGGTTTCCGGATCGGCGGGAGCGAGGCCTATCATTCGCCGTCGCAGGATTTTGTGCAGGTACCGCCACAGGTTGCATTTCATGATCCGGTGAACTGGTACCGGACGGCGCTGCACGAGCTTGGGCATTTCACCGGCCATCGCAGCCGGTTGGACCGCGACCAGTCCGGCGCCTTCGGATCGGCGTCGTACGCAAAGGAGGAACTCGTCGCGGACGAAACCCGCTCTCCGGTAATTTACGCTGCGATCTGCGCCACATGTTCTGACGACGGACAGCCGGCATCGCCATGGCGCTCGCGCGCCCTCCTTCGATCAAATGCGATTGACTCGCATTATCTCATTTGCAATGCGCTCCCGAAAGAGGGGGACATATGACAAAGATCGGTCTGTTACTTTCCAGCGTCGCCGCTGCGGCGCTCGCGTTTCCCGCGCACGCGCAGCAGACGGATACGCCGGCAACCGAGGTGGGCGACGAGATCATCGTCACCGGAGAGAAATCGGCGCGCGCGCTGCAGGATACGCCGACCAGCATATCGGTCACGACGCCCGAGCGCATGCGACGCGAGGTGCTGATTTCGATTCAGGACGTATACAACCGTACGGCCAACCTCTCGGAAACCTACGGCTCTACCGGGTTCACCATTCGCGGGATCAGCAATACGGGTGCTGGCGCTGGCGGGCAGGCCGACGCGGCCAGCGTCTATGTGGACGGCGCGCCGATTCCGCGCTCCGCCTTGTACGGCGGCCCCACCGACCTGTGGGACGTGCAACAGGTTGAAGTGCTGCGTGGCCCCCAGTCGACCATCCAGGGCCTCAACGCACTGGCTGGCGGCGTGGTGATCACGACGAAGGATCCGTCGCTGACCTCTTGGACCGGCGATGCACGCGTCTTGTGGACCGAGCATTCCGATCGCACCTTCTCGGCCGCGCTCGGCGGCCCGCTTGTGCGCGACGAACTCGGCTTCCGCCTGTCCGCCGAACGACGCGCGGACCGCGGCATCATCCGCAACATCACCCGTGGCGGCTATGACGACGCGCTGCAATCGCTCAACCTGCGGGCCAAGCTGCGGTGGACGCCGCGCGCCCTGCCCGGCCTGGAAGCGATCGCCAGCTACAATCGCGTTCGCCGCGAGGGCGGCTACCTCTACGAATATGCCCGAACCGACCAGCCTGACTTCTACGATCATCGCGTCTCCACGAGCGACCAGGCGAGCCGTGGCAACATCGCCAGCGACATCGCCGTGTTCCAGCTGCGCTACCCCCTGGCGAAGCGGCTGCAGCTCTCCAGCATCACGTCCTGGAACCGCTCGCAGACGAGGTCGCAGGTCGATACCGACGGCACGCCGCAGGACATCCAAGCGGTCGACAATCGCTATCTCTACCGGACGCTGACGCAGGAGCTGCGGCTGAACTATGATGGCGAGCGGCTGCGCGGGCTGCTGGGCGCCTGGTACTATCGCCGCACCGGCCAGCTCGACCAGCATAGTCGCGTCAACATCGAAACGCCCACCGGCACCATCGCCTCGCTGTTGCGCGCCAATGGCGCCTCGGCGGCACAGGCGCAGATGCTTTCCACCGCCTATGCCGGACAGCTCGCGGTGATTCCCGTGCGCTACGATGCGGTCCAGCCGGAGCGGATCGAGACGATGGCACTGTTCGGCGACGCCCGCTTCGGACTTACCGATCGCCTGTCTCTCATCGGCGGCTTCCGGTTCGATCACGAGCGCAACCGCTACACGGCCGAGACGGTAGCCGCGTTCAACGGCACGCTTCCCGATGCGAACTTTCTCGGCGCAGCGTTCGCGCCCGTTATCCGCCTCATTAACCAGGGCGTGGTCGGCCTCGTTGACGATGCATCCTCGCCGCTGGCGTCGAACAGTCGCAGCTTCGACGCTTTCCTGCCGAAGATGGGTGTCAGCATGGCCTGGACGCCGGACCTGACCACCGCCTTCACCGTGCAGCGCGCCTATCGATCGGGCGGGTCGAGCCAAAATCCTGCACGCGCCGAGCTGGTGGCCTATGATCCCGAATATAGCTGGAACTATGAAGGCTCGCTGCGCTCCAAATGGCTGGACGGCACGCTGACGATCAACGCCAACATCTTCTATATGTCGTGGCGGGATCAGCAGGTGACGGCCTTTTTCGGGCGCAATGCCTATGACTATAATACGGTCAATGCCGCCGGCTCACACCTGTATGGGTTCGAAGTGGAAGCCAATGCACGGCTGGGCAGCGCGGTGGACGTCTATGCCTCGGCCGGCCACACCCGGACGAAATTCGACCGGTTCCAGCTGCCGACCGGCGCCACCAGCACGGTCGATCTCACCGGCACCGAGTTTCCCTTTGCGCCGCGCTGGACGCTGGCAGCGGGAGCCAATGCACGGTTTGCGGGTGGCTTCTCGGCCAATGTGAACGCGAACTATCGCACCTCCGTGTTCACCATCGTGGGGCGGAACAGCGACAACTACCGGGTGTCGCCCCGCACGGTGGTGAACGGCCGGCTCGGCTATGCAACCGGCAAATGGGAGCTGTTCGTCTTCGTACGCAACCTGCTCAACGCCAAGTACAAGCAATATGACTATGCCGAGAACCACCAGGCGATCCTGGGAGATCCGCAGACCTTCGGCCTCGGCGCGGGCATCCACTGGTGACGAGCATGTTCCCCCTTCTGCTGGTGGCAGGCGGCGCGGCGGGAGCCTGGTTGCTGCGCCGGTCCTGGCGCCATCGCACCGGCGCGGTGCCGTCTTTGCTGTGGAGCGGATGGACCTTGCTGGTCGCTCTGGTCCTCGCTGCGGCGTGGAGCATTGGGCCGGTCAAGGGCGTGGCGCTCGCGCTCGTGCTGGAGGCGATCGGCGCGCTGCTGATCGTTTTTGAAGGGCGCGTCCGGCGCAATGGTGCGCGGGAACGGATCGGCGATGCCTCTGCGGAGCCGCTGGACGAACCCGGAAGGCTTTGGCGCGGCGTATTGCGGGCGCTGCTGGCCGGGCCGCTGGGAATGCTGGCCGCGATGGCGGTTGCCTTTTCCGTGACCGTCTATGTGCCCGGCGATCCACGCACCCGCATCGTCATCGGGGGAATGCTGATGCCGGTATTGTGGGGCCTCGCGATGACGTGGACGCTTGCCGACCGCCGGCTGCTCCGCGCCACCGCGGTGCTTATGGGCACCATCCTTGCCGGCTTCGGCCTGGCCTTGGTCGGCGGCATGATCCTGGGAGCTGGGGCATGAGCAACACCCGCAAGAAGCAGTGGCGCTGGCCGATCTCGGCCGAAACGGTGCGCGCGGTGCTCAGCAGCCATTCGGTGCTGGGGCTCGCCTTCGCCGCGATCATCTATCTGGTATGTCTCACCGGCACGATCGCCGTGTTCGCGCCCGATCTGCAGCGGTTGGAGCTGCCGGGCACCCCGGTCGCGACCAGACTCGCGCCCGACGCTGCGGCGCGCGCGCTGGCGGCGGCAGCAAAGCAAGTGCCCAGCGACGTCTCGCTCAACCTCACACTGCCCAGCGCGGCACGCGAAGGCGCGACCCTCGTCGCCTACAAGGGCAAATTCGATCGCAACTGGGCGGTTGCGGAAGACGGCAGCCTGTCCTCGCTGGACGCCGCCTGGACAGACTTTCTGCTGTATCTCCACATCTGCCTCCATCTGCCGCGAACCTGGGGCGGCTTCCTCGTCGGGCTCACCGGCGTGGCACTGCTCTCGTCGCTCGTATCCGGCATACTTGCGCATCCGCGCGTGATCCGCGACGCATTTCACCTGCGCTTGGGGGGCTCGCGCCGCCTGCAGGAAGCCGATCTGCACAACCGGCTCGGCATATGGGCACTGCCCTTCCATTTCACCCTCGCGCTCACCGGCGCGCTGCTGGGACTGAGCACGCTCATCGTCGCCGTACTCTCGCTGCTGCTCTACCGGGGGGATACGCGCCAAGTATACGCGCTGTTCATCGATCCGCCGCCGCCGGTCGATGCGCGCGCGGCCGCGCTGCCGGACGTCGCGGGCCTGATCGCCCGCGCACAGGCAAGGATGCCCAGCGCCGCCATCGAGAGCCTGGCGGTCGCACGTCCCGGGCGGGCCGACATGCGCATCACCGTGCATGGACGCGGCGCCAGACAACTCGTGTCGCAGGACGAGGTTCAGTTCGATGGCAAGGGGCAGTTGCTTCACGAGGAGCATCCTCGCGACCTCGCACTCGGTACCACATTGCTGGGCGGAATCGGTCAGCTGCATTTCGGCTGGTTCGGCGGATTCCCCATACGGCTGGCCTATGGCCTGCTCGGACTGGCGCTCTGCGCGGTTACCTCCAGCGGCGTGACGATCTGGCTTGCCCGCCGTCGCGACCGTGGCCGCCCGGCGCCGGCATGGGAGAGGATATGGATGGCCGTCTGCTGGGGCCAACCGGTGATCCTCGCGCTCACCGCGATCCTGGCGTTCTTCGTGCCGACCGCGCCGCTACCATCGTTCTGGGTGACGGGCACGATCCTGGCGGTTGCCGGCGCCGCGGCCTGGAACCGGGCGTCGATGGCGCAGCACGCCCGGGCATGGCGCCTTGGGCTGCTGCTCTGCTGCGGGATCGTCGCCATGCTATATGGCGGTCGCCTGCTGGTATAGCCGGTCGGCCGCCCGGCATTACGGAGGACGCTGCCTTCGTCGCGATGCTCGCCGCCCAGCCTGCGCCGGGGCCGGCACGCACGCGGGCGCCGGCAGGGCATGTGCCCCGCCGGCGCTGCACGGCGCGACCGCGGCGCGGCGATCCTATCCGCCCCGCTTCACCACCAGCGCACCGCCGTCGTACCGAACCTCGGTATCGAAGCCGTTATCGTCTGTGACCGACTTGCCGGCGCTGACCCACTTCACGCGGAAGCTGCGGGCAGCCGGCATGCCTGCCCAGCCCTTGCCCTCGCGCGCGCCGATGGTCAGCGTGCCCGCCTTGTCGTCATAGGTGAGCGGGATGCGGCTGAACGCGCCCGACTTGTACTGCTCGCTGCGGCCGTCATCCTCGTAGAGCGAGAACTGGCCGTTGGCGCCGGTATAGACGGTGATGGTCAGCGGCGCATCGCGCTGCTGGTCGACATATTGCGTCACCGGGCCCATCGGCACGATCGCGCCCGCCTTGACGAACAGCGGCATGCGCTCCGCCGGTGCGGCGATCCCGGCGACGGTGCCGCCGCGATAGGTCTTGGCGGTAGCGAAGTCGTACCAGGTGCCCGTACCGGGGAAGTAGACGGTGCGGCTGCGTGCCTTGTACGCGGTGACCGGAGCGACGAGGAAGGCGTCGCCGAACAGATACTGGTCGTCGATGGTGCGCGCCTTGGCATCGGACGGGAAGTCCATCGCCATGCCCCGCATGATGCTGCCGTCCTTCATATAGGTGTCGGCGCCCAGCGTGTAGATGTACGGCATCAGGCGGTAGCGGAGCTGATCGTACCAGACCATCGAGGCGCGCATCGGCGAGCCTTCGGGCGAAATCTCGTAGATCTCGCGGTACGGGAACTCGCCGTGACTGCGGAACAGCGGGCTGAACGCACCGAACTGGAACCAGCGCAGGTTGAGCTCGCGCCATTCGGCGAGGTCTTCCGGCTTCGGGTTCTTGGTCTCGAAGCGCGGCTCCACCGCGAAGCCGCCAATGTCGTGCGTCCAGTTGGGAATGCCCGACATCGAGGCGTTGACGCCGGCCGAGATCTGCGCGCGCAGATCATACCAGCGGGTCGCCACGTCGCCCGACCAGATTGCCGCGCCGTAGCGCTGCAGCCCGCCGAAGCCCGAGCGGGTGAGCAGGAACGGCCGCACATCGGGCTTGAAGCTGCGCCAGCCCTCGAAGAAGGCGCGCGCGTTCATCAGCGGGTAGCTGTTGAAATACTGCTCGGCCGGACCGATCGCGGTGGGCCCCATGGTGTCGATCCGCTCCTCGATCGACAGGTTCGAGTGCATGTCGGGCTCGCTGGCATCGGCCCACCAGGCGTCGGTGCCGAGCACGCCGAGGCGCTCCTGGACTTGGCGCCAAAAGATGCGGCGACCCTCGGCCGAATAGGGATCGTAGAAGGTGTTGGCATAGCCCGGGCCGACCCAGTCCCTGTTCCCCTGGCGGAGATTGCCCTGATAGACCGCGCCCGCCGCGTTCAGCTCCTTGTAGGTATCGGTGGTCGGATAGAATTTCGGCCAGACCGATATCATGAAGTTCGCGTGCTGGTCGTGCACCTTGTCGATCATCGCCTTGGGGTCGGCGAAGCGGGTCGGATCGAACTTGTGGCTGCCCCAGTCGTCGTCACGCCAGTAGCGCCAGTCGAGCACGATATTGTCGAGCGGGATGTTGAGCGAGCGGTACTTGTCGACCACCCCGGTCACCTCGGCGGCGGTGTCGTAGCGCTGGCGCGACTGCCAGAAGCCGTACACCCACTTCGGCATCATCTCGGCCTTGCCGGTGAGCTGGCGATAGCCGGCGATCACGCCGTCGAGATTGTCGGCGGGCACGAACCAATAGTTCTTGGCCTGGCCCACTTCGCTGGTGAACCACACCGAATGCCGGTCCGGCGCGGGCAGCGGATCATTGTGGAGCAGCGCCATATAGCCGGCGTTGGGCTCCCACTCGATGCGGATCTGGACCGGCTTGCCCTTGACCATCGGCAGGTCGAAATTGGCGTACCAGGGGTTCCAGTTCTGCCGCCAGCGATCGAGCACCAGCTTGCCCCCGGCATAGACCTTGTAATAGCTCGAGCCATAGAGCTGGAACTTGTGGGTGCCGGTCACCTCGGGCTGGACGTCGCCGGTCCACACCACGGTCTGCTTCTGCACCGCGTTGCCCGCGGTGTTCTGCCCGCCCGTCGCGGCGACGGTCTGCGCCTTGGCCGCCTCGGGCCAGTTCTTCTGGTCCTTGATATACTGGTAGTTGATCGTCGCTTCCTGGCGGGTGACCGCGGGCTTGCCGTCGAGGAAATATTCGGCCTTCCAGCCGGGCTTGCCGCCGCTGGTGACCTTCAGCCCCTCGCCGACCAGCGTGTAGGGCTTGGGGTTGCCGAAGCGGCTGATGCTCGCATTGTCCCAGAGCAGGCCGTAGCTGCGCGTCGAGACGACGAACGGCACCGCGATGTCCATGTTGTGCTGGGCGAGTTCGACGTCCTCGCCATTATAGTTCATCTGGGCGTTCTGGTGCTGGCCCAGCCCGTACAGCCCCTCGTCGGTGCCGCGGTTGAACTGCTGGCTGACCGCGACGAACGGCTTGCCCTCGACGGTGACCGGCTTGAACGCGGCCTGGCCGGATTCGGCGAGCAGCTCGCGGCCCTTGGCATCGGTAAAGCGGACGCGGCCGGTGGCGAGCTCGATATCGGCGGTGGCGCGCTTGGCCTTGACCAGCACATGGCCGTTCGCGCTGCTCACCTCGAACGCGCCGGCGGCCGGCGGATTGGGCGCCATCAGGCTGGGCGCGAGCGTGCCGGTGTCGACGCCCTTGGGCGTTGCGATGACATGGAAGATGCCGTCGCCATGGACGGTCACTTCCACCTTGGCGGCAGCACCGCCGGTGGGCGTGACGACCACGCCGCCCTCGGTGCGGCTATAGCCGTTTTCCTGCGCGGCCTGCGCCGACGCCATCGCGCTGCCAGCCAGCAGCGCCGCGATCCAAACCCTCTTCATGCCCAAACCTCCTGCGTTTCTTCTATTTCTGCCGCTCAACGATAGCGGCCCATGGTGATCTTCAGAACCTGCGGCCGATCGATCAGGTTGAGCCCGTAATCGGCCTGGTCGCCGTTCCACACGCGCGTCGTCCGCCATGTGCCGTCGACGAAAGTCCCTTCCTCGGCGCGCAGCATGATGCCGTTGGGGGCGCTGCCCTCCGCTGCCGAGAAGGTGACGCGGACATGGTCGCCCACCACCAGGAACTCGTTGTCGGAGAGCTGCGCGACCGCGACGCCGCCGATCTTCTCCGCGCCCCAAGGCGCCGGATCGGACTTGAGGAAGGTCCATTCCTTCATGCCGAACTGCCATTCGCCCCAGCTAGCGGTGATCTGCCAGCCCCCCAGCGTGGTGCTGCGCGGCTTGTCGTCATCGGGCTTGGCGACGCCCCAGGTCGGGCGGGTGAAGGCGATCCGCGCCCAGTCACGCGCGATCCCCTGCAGCATGCCATAGGGCAGCGCGAAGGCGTCCATCGTCGCCGCATCGAGCGCGCGTGCGCCGAGCGGAAAGTTGAAATAGCCGGTTGCATCCATGCCGAACGGAGCGAAGCCGATCGCGCCGTGCCCCAGCGCCTCGTAGAAGAAGCGGGCGAAGTCGCGCGCATTGCCGATCTCCGGCACCATCAGCGCATTGTCCGCCCGCGCATATTTCTCGAGATAGAGCGAGACGTTGGCGCTGCTGCGATCGTACAGGTCGGGCGCGGCGAAATCGAGCGCGGGCGCGGCCGCCTTCCAGATGTCGAGCACGTCCTGCTGCGGGCCGCCGCTCGCTACGCCATCGGGATCGGGCACGTTGGAGGGGCCGGCGAGTGCTGCGTTGACGTACATCGGCAGCGGCTTCACCGCCTTGCCCGCCGCCGCGATCGCGTTGACGTAGCGCGCGACATACCAGCTGTTGAATGCGCGATCGGCCTGCGTGCCGAACGCCTGCGCCCAGGTGCCGCGCTTGCCCGTCTTCTTCGCGAGTTCCGCAGGGATGGCCTGCGCGAACAGCCGATTGCCCTCGGCCGAATAGTCGCGCGGGTTGCGGTAGCTGCCGGTCTCGTTCTCCGGCTGGACCAGGATGACCGTGTTCTGCGGATCATGGTCGCGCAGATACTCCATCACCTTCACGAAGGCCCGCATGTCCGCCTTCAGCGTCTCGGCGCCGTGCGCGCTGAGCACGCCGTGATCCTTGCCGTCGCGCGTCTTCATCCGCGGGAAGCGCTTCGAATCGAGCTTCACCCAGTCGGGCGTGTAGCTGTAGCTCGTGTTCTTCCAGGTGCCGAACCACAGCAGCACCACGCGCTTGTCGTGCGCGCGGGCCTGGTCGAGCAGCGTCTGGAGGAAGCTGAGGTCGAACTGGCCTTCGCGCGGCTCCACCTGCTGCCAGGCGATCGGCACTTCCACCGTGTTGGCGTGCATCCGATCGAGGACGGGCCAGGCGGTAGCCAGCGGCTCGGCATAGTTGCTGGAGTTGTTGACCTGCGCCCCCAGCATCAGGAACGGCGCGCCGTCGACAATCAGCGCATGGCGGCCGTTCCTGCTCTCGATATGCGGCACCGGCGTCGCGGTCTGCGCCGTGGCGGTGCCGGCGAGGAGCGCCGCCAGTGCGATGCCGCTTGCAAAATAGTTCCTCATTCCCCCTCCTCTGCCGGATCGCCATAGAACAGCCCGCGCCCGTCGGTGCCGAGATATACCCGGCCGACGACGCGCGGGTCGCCCGAAATCACGCGGAAGCGCAGGCCCCATTGGTGCCCGTCATCGTTGATCCGCTGCCAATGTTTCCCCAGATCGTCCGAGCGCCACACCGCGCGCAGCCCGTCCAGCGTGCCCACCGCATAGAGGCCGGGTATCCGCCCCCACCCCTTGCCCAGGCCGAACAGCTCCACCTGCAGCGTGCCGCTCGCCGGCTGGAACGAGGCGCCGCCATCGGTGCTCCGCCACAGCTGCCCGCCCAGCTTCAGCCACAGCTCGCCCGCGGCAAAGGGCGAGGCGACCAGGGTGGACTGCTGCTCGCGGTTGCGGATGCGCGCCGCCGAAAGATCCGCGGGCAGCCCCTGGCCGGCAAGCGGCACGAAATGCGCCCCGCCGTCTCGCGAGCCCAGCACATGACGGTCGCTCACCGCATAGAAGCGCGCCGGATCGACCTTGTCCGCCGTCGCGCGGGTGCTGCCCGGCAGCCCTTGCACGCGCAGCCAGGTCTTGCCGCCGTCGCGGGTGCGCAGCGGCTCGGGCGTTGCCACCAGCATCGTGCCGCCATCGGCGGAGACGCTGATCGCCGCCTCGCCGTTCAGGTCGGCGCGGGCCGGCGGGTTGCCCATCGCCGGCAGCTTCACCGGCACCCAGCTGCGCCCGCCATCCTCGGAGCGGCCGAGCGAGGCTTCGCGCGGGCGATTGGCATAGAGGCTGCCGCTGCGCACGATCACGCTCGGCTTGCGGCCGGCATAGTCCAGCGTGTTGGTGTTGGAGAGATAGGGGTTGGCGAAGCTCGGCTGCGGCGAGGCCGCGAAATCGTCATGGACGAACCCGGCGAGGTCGCCGAAGCCCGAGACCAGATGCGCGCCGCCGGTCGGCGAGGTGAGCGTGATGATCGCGGTCTGCTCGATGCCGCGCACCCAGGGCGCCCAGTCGACACGGGCCTGCCCCGCCGCGCCGGTCGCATAGACCGTCGCCCCGGTCGTATAGGCGACGTGCCCGGCATCGAAGGGATCGATCGCGAGGCCGGTGATCCAATGGCCGAAATCCGCGCCCTTGCCCTCGTGGAGCAGGAAGGGCGATGCGCTGACGTCGCGCCGGCTGCGCGGGCCGAGATCGTCCCAATGCGCACCGCCGTCCGGCGACAGCCACAGCGTGTCGCCGAGCTTGTAGCGATCCAGCGTGCTGATCGCCACGGTACCCGGCACCGACGCGGCAACCGCGACACCCAGGACACCTCCCTCGCGGTGATCCGGCGGCGTGACATCCTGACCCTTGCCATCGGGCGTGAAGCGCCACACCGCCCCGTCCAGCGCATCGCTCTGGCCGATGCCGGTGGCATAGCCGACATAAAGCGTGCCGTCCGCCGCGATTGCCGCCTTGACCGCCAGCATCTCCGGCCCCGGCCCCGCGACAGCCCGCCAGCGCGCGCCGCCATCCTCGGAACGATAGAGGTGCACGGCGCCCGGATCGGCGATCCCCGCCCAGATCCGCCGCGAACCTCTGCCGGGCGTGCCGCTGGCGGGGTCGAACAGCACGAACGCCACGCCGCCATGGGTCTGGCGCGGCGCGGGCTTGCCCAGCCCCGCCACCGGAAAGGTGGCGAGCTTGGTCCAGTGCGCACCCGCATCGTCGCTGCGCCACAGTCCGTCATGCCGGGAGCCGAAGAACAAGGTAGTCGTGCGATTGGGATCCACCGCCAGCCGCTCGCCCAGCCCGCGCCCGGCCTCGTTGCCGCCCATCGCGAAGGGCACCGGCGTTATCGACCAGCTTGCACCGCGATCCGCCGATCGCAGGATCGCCGCCGGCGCGTTGGCGCCCATGCCCGCCGCCATGGTCACCACCGCGGGATCGCGCGGATCGGGGGCGATGCTCTCGATCCCCATATAGCTTGAGACAACGTTGCCATCCTGCAGCGGCAGCCAGCGCTTCGCCGCGGCATCCCAGCGGTACGCGCCGCCCATGTCGGTACGCAGATAGGCGAGGCCGCGCTCCGCCGGGCTGAACACGATGCCCGGCGCATAGCCGCCGGCGCCCACCGTCACATTGGTCCAGCGATAGGGGAGCTGCGGGTGGGCCACCGCGGGCAGCGGCGCGACCAGCACCGCGAGCCCCGCGAACATGCCGAACGACATGGAATGCCCCATTCCTCTCCCCTCCCGCAGCGAACCAACAGGCTGTTTTTACGATCGCACACCAACAGGTTAGCGCTACCAGTTGCAGAAGGGAACCGCCGTATTGAAATTTACTTTTACTGATAAATTGCTGGGATCGTAATCGGTGCCCGCGTGAATTCATGCACATCAGGAGGAATATCGCTATGGTGCAGAGACTTGCTCGTTTTCCTTCGTTGGCGGGATCGCCTGCGGCATGATCCGTGTCGTCGCACCTTTGCTCGCCCTGCTGGTGGCCGGCGCTGCCGATCCGCAGCAACCCTATCGCTCCAGTCCTGAACGACGCACCGTCGACGATCGTCGCGAATGGGGTCCGTGGCTCGGCCCGTTCCGCGCCAAACTTGCGCCGAGCATGCTGCAGGATTTCGGCGAACGCTACCTCTACGCCGCCGCCAACGCCGCGCTGCCCCCGCCGAAGCGAGGCGAGGAACGCGTCGTGTTCATCGGCGATTCGATCACCGACGGATGGGATCTGGCCCGCAGCTTCCCGGGCAAGCCCTATGTCAATCGCGGCATCGGCAGCCAGGTGACCGCGCAGATGCTGGTACGATTCGAGCAGGACGTCGTCGCGCTGCATCCACGTGCGGTGGTGATCCTCGGCGGCGTCAACGACGTGACCGGTTTTCTCCAGATCGAGACCGTCGACTCGATCGTCGCCAATGTCGAGGCGATGGCCGATATCGCCACGGCGCATGGCATCGCCGTGGTGCTGTGCTCGATCCTCCCGGTAAACGACTATGGCGATGCCGCGCGCGCCGTCGTGAAGGAGCGCAAGCCTGCCGAGCTCCGCCGAATCAACGCCGCCCTCCGCGCCCTCGCCGCCAAACGGCATTTCGCGTTTGCCGACTATGATGCCGTGCTCGCGGACGATACCGGCAGGATGCGCGCCGCCTATACGCGCGACGGCATTCACCCCCTGCCCGACGGCTATGCCCGCATGGCGCCAGTAGCGGCGAAGGCCATCCGCATTGCGCTCCGTCCCCCACGCACAAGCCGCTGATTTGGCGGGAAACCAACACTGTTAACGTGAACAGCTTTCATGGGTAAACCCTTGTTTCACATTATTGTTGCGATAAATCGGAGCAGATGGTAGCGCGAACATCGGGATGCCGGGACCACACCGGCACCGTCGCGCGGCCATGCCATTTCATGCTGCCGCCAAACCATCTGCGATCGGCGCCGACAGGCGCTCAGGGAGGGGACTCATGATCAACCGCTTTTCACCTATCCATGTTTCGTCGTTGACCACAGCGCTGCGCGCCGGCGCGTCACTGGCAACGCTGTCATTGCTCGGCCTGTCGGGCACCGCGCTCGCCCAGACCGCCGCCGCGGCCCCCCAGGGCAGCGAAGCCGCGACCCAGGACGCGACCGCTGGGGACGGCGCCCAGGAAATCGTCGTCACCGGCATCCGCGCCTCACTGCAGAGCGCGCGCAACCGCAAGCGCGACGCCGAACAGGTGGTCGATTCGATCACCGCGCAGGACATCGGCGCCCTGCCCGACCGCTCGGTCTCCGAAGCGCTGCAGCGCGTCCCCGGCGTCACGCTCCAGCGTACCAACGAGAATCGCGATCCGGCGCGCCTGTCGTCGGAAGGCGGCGGCGTGTTCATCCGCGGCCTGTCCTGGGTCCGTTCGGAGCTCAACGGCCGCGACGTCTTCTCGGCGAACAACGGCCGCGGCCTGTCGTTCGAGGACGTGTCGTCGGACCTGCTGGTCGGCGTCGACGTCTACAAGAATCCCTCGGCCGAGCTGGTCGAAGGCGGCATCGGCGGCATCGTCAATCTCCGCACCCGCAAGCCGTTCGACGCGCCGGGCTATGTTTTCGCGCTGTCCGGCGACGCAAACTATGCCGATCTGCGCAAGAAGACCTTCTGGTCGGGCAACGCGCTGGCCAGCGGCCGCTGGCAGACCCCGCTGGGCGAAATGGGCCTGCTGCTCAGCTATTCGATCAACAACATCGGCAACCGCACCGACAGCATTACTGCCGGCCGCTATGACCGCGGCACGCTGAGCGCGCCGCAGGACGGCCTCGCCGCCGGTACGAACGTCTACATCCCCGCCGGCATGGGCTTCCGCCGCATCGACTGGCAGCAGAAGCGCACCGCATTCGACGGCTCGTTCCAGTGGAAGCCCAGCGACACGCTGCAGCTGACCTTCGAGGCGCTGATCTCCAAGGCGACCCCGCACGACATCGAATATGCGGTGGGCGACTATGACACGCCCTCGTCCGACAACAGCAGCTACCAGTTCGGGCCGAACCGCGAGCTGCAGTCGGGCACCATCGCCAACCGCAACCTCAACCTCGACACCCGCGCGGGCAGCCAGGACAAGAAGACCCAGGACTTCTCGGGCAACCTGCGCTGGACGCCGAACGAGAACTGGTCGGTCAGCGCGGACCTGCAGTACATCAAGTCCACCGCCAAGGTGTACAGCATGACGGCGTTCACCGGCGCCAGCATCCCGACGACGATCGCCTTCGACTTCAGCGGCGACGATCCCTCGATGACGTTCTCGCCTACCAACAGCGCCCAGTCGCTTACCAACAAGAACGACTATTGGTGGGCTGCGGCGATGGACCACATCGAGAACAACGAAGCGCATGAATGGGCGAGCCGCGCCGACGTGGAGTACACCTTCACCGACAGCGACGTCCTGAAGTCGTTCCGCGTCGGCGGCCGCTTCACCGATCGCAACGCCACCACCCGGCAGAGCACCTATAACTGGGCGATGCTCTCGGCGCAGTATTGGGATCAGAGCAGCCCGGTCTTCCTCAACCAGACCGGCCGCGCCGGCGGCACGCAGAACGCCGGCCTGCCCAACCAGACGTCGCTGATCAACTACAACAACTTCTTCCGCGGCAAGGTACCCCAGCCGGGCGCCGGCTTTTGGTTCCCGGCGGCCAGCCTCGTCCAGAACGGCACGGCCAATGCCTACAGCTACCTCAAGAGCACCGAGATGCTCGATGCGAACGGCCAGCCCACCGGCTGGAAGCCGCTGAGCGACGACTACACGACGACGCCGGGCGGCATCAACAACCAGATCGAGCGGACCTACGCCGGCTATGCCCTGCTGCGCTTCGGCATGGACCAGAGCGCGATCGGCAAGTTCGACGGCAATATCGGCGTCCGCGTGATCCGCACGGAGAACGAGGCGAGCGGCACGCCGATCTCGATCGCCGCGCCCACTTCGTCGCCCAATCTGTGCGTCGTCGGCACGCCGATCACCACCGGCCCGCGCGCCGGCCAGACGGTGAACGCCACCGATTGCGCCAATTATGCGGCGGCGTTCCGCTTCGCCGGCGGCACGATCACGCAGGCGACGGCAGGCAGCGGCTCGTATACCGACGTCCTGCCCAGCCTGAACCTGCGCTTCTTCCTCAAGGACAATCTCCAGCTGCGCTTCGCCGCGGCCAAGGCGATCGTCCGCCCGACCTTCATGCAGCTCAACCCCTATGTGCAGCTGGGCTTCAACTTCGATTCGGTGACGGGCATCGCCACCGGCGTCGGCAGCAACGGCAACCTCACCGGCTTCACGGGCAGCGCCGGCAATCCGAACCTGAAGCCGACCCGCTCGAACCAGTTCGACCTCAGCCTCGAATATTACTTCGGGCGTTCGAACAGCATCACGCTGGCCGGATTCTACAAGGACATCTCGAACTACATCTTCGCCGGCGCGACGCAGCAGACCTTCACCTCGAACGGCCAGACGTTGACCTTCGACGTGACCCAGCAGACCAACGGATCGAAGGGCAAGATCAAGGGTTTCGAGCTCGGCTATACCCAGTTCTTCGACATGCTGCCGGGTGCGCTCGGCGGCCTCGGCTTCAGCGGCAACTTCACCTTCGTCGATTCGTCGGGCGGCAAGAATACCGCGGTCAACGTGTTCGACTCCAACCAGACCACCAACGCCGGGCTCAGCCTGCCGCTGGAGGGCCTGTCGCGGACCTCGTACAATGCGGCGCTGGTGTACGAGAAGTACGGCGTCTCGGCGCGTGCGGCGTATAACTGGCGCTCGCACTATCTGCTGACCACGTCGGCCGCGAACCTCAACTACCCGGTCTGGTCGGAGAGCTATGGCCAGCTTGACGCCTCGATCCTCTACTCGCTCAACAAGCACATCAAGATCGGCGTGCAGGGCTATAACCTGCTCAACTCGCGCACCTTCCTGGACGTGGGCGATCCCAGCCTGAAGCCGCGCTACAGCTGGACCGACACCGACCGGCGCTTCGCCTTCCTGTTCCGCTCGGTCTTCTAAGCTTCCTCTGCCTCGCCCCCGGACCCGCATGGGTTTCGGGGGCGGATTTTATCGACGGCGGATCGCGCCTAGGCTCGGCCGCACCAATCACGAGAATCGAGAGGGTGCCGCGATGGCGCAGCACATTCTGATCGCGGGCGGCGGCAGTGCCGGCTGGATGGCGGCGGCGCTGTTCGCACGGCTGCGACCGGCGCCGGAGACGCGGATCACGCTCATCGAGTCCGAAGCGATCGGCACGATCGGCGTCGGCGAGGCGACCGTTCCGATCCTGCGCGACTTCAACCGGCTGCTCGGCCTGGACGAGCCCGACTTCGTCGCGGCCACGCAGGGCAGCTTCAAGCTCGGCATCGAGTTCGTCGGCTGGGGCGAGGCCGGCAATCGCCACTTCCATGGATTCGCCGATTTCGGTCCGCCGATCGAGGGCGTCGCCCCGCACCACCACTGGCACCGCGTGCGCGAAGCCGGGCGCATCGCCGACCCCATCGACGCATGGTCGATGCCCGCCTGCGCCGCCGCCGAGGACCGTTTCGCGCCTCCCGAGGCGCTGCGGGGCGAGGCAGGCGAATATCGCTATGCCTATCATTTCGACGCCGGCCTCTACGCACGGCTGCTGCGCAGCTATGCGGAGGCCCGCAGGGTCGTCCGGGTCGAAGGCCGCATCCTCGGGGTCGAGCGCGATCCCGGAACCGGGGACCTCGCGACGCTCCGGCTCGACGGCGACCGCGCGATCGCGGCCGACCTGTTCATCGACTGCACCGGCTTTGCCAGCCGCCTGCTGGGCGAAGCGCTCGGCACGCCCTTCGTCGACTGGTCGCGCTGGCTGCCGGCGGACCGCGCGCTGGCGCAAGGCTGCACCCGCGCCGGCCGGTTCACACCCTTCACCCGCGCCACCGCCCATACCGTGGGCTGGCAGTGGCGGATCCCGCTCCAGCACCGCACCGGCAACGGGCTGGTCTATAGCAGCGCCCATCTTTCCGATGACGAGGCCGCAGCACGGCTCGCGGCGAACCTCGACGGCGATGCGATCGGCGATCCGCGCCCGCTGCGGTTCACCACCGGGCGCCGCGAGCGGTTCTGGGCGCACAATGTCGTCGCGATCGGGCTGGCCGCGGGGTTCATGGAGCCGCTCGAGTCCACCAGCCTCCAATTGGTCCAGACCGGCCTCGGCCGCCTCGCCGAGCTGATGCCGAGCCAGGGGCCCACCGATCCCGCCATCGTTGCCGAATATAATCGCCAGACGATCGGCGAATATGCGCGGATCCGCGACTTCCTGATCGCGCATTACTGCAGCAGCCGCCGCCCCGAGCCGTTCTGGCGCGACATGGCGGCGATGGCGCTGCCCGACAGCCTCGCCCACAAGCTCGCGCTGTGGGACGCGATGGGGCGGGTCCCGCTCCACGATCTCGAATCGCATGCCGAGGCGAGCTGGGTGGCGGTGCTGCTCGGCCAGGGCCGCATGCCGCGCGGCCATGATCCCGCCGCCGACCGCCCGCCGCTTCAGGCGGTGGAGAAGATGTTCGCCGCGCGCCGCGCGGCACTGCTGGCGGCGCTGCCGCGCCTGCCCGCGCACGACCATTTCGTCGCTCGAACCTGCCGCGCGGATGCGGCGCGAGAGCCGCGAATCCAATGCCGATATCCGAAGGGGGAGACGATCTCTTGAAGCGACTGCACCGGATCACCGCCGCCGCCGGACTGCTGCTGGGGCTCACCGGCGCCCCCCTGCGCGCACAGACGGCGCCGCGCACGGTCCGCGTCGACGTCGCCACCGCCAAGGCGCCGATCGATCGGTTTTTCGACCTGTCGATCGGCTCCGACTATCCGGGTACGCTGCGCCGCGACGATGCCATGGCCCAGCTCAAGACTGCGCATGACGAGCTCGGCTTCCGCTACGTCCGCTTCCACGCGATCTTCCACGATGTGCTGAGGACGGTGCAGCGCAAGAACGGCGCCATCACCTATGACTGGACCGGCATCGACGCGCTGTACGACAAGCTGCTCGCCCGCGGGGTGAAGCCGTTCGTCGAACTCGGTTTCACGCCCGAGGCGCTGAAGACCTCGGACAATTCGATCTTCTACTGGAAGGGCAACACCTCGCACCCGGAGCTGGGGGCATGGCGCGACCTGCTCGTCGCCTTCGTTCGCCACGCGCAGGCACGCTATGGCCGCGACGAGGTGCGCAGCTGGTTCTTCGAGGTGTGGAACGAGCCCAATCTCGACGGCTTCTGGGAAAAGGCCGACCAGAAGGCCTATTTCGACCTGTACGACGCCAGCGCCCGTGCGATCAAGGCAGTGGACCCCGCGCTGCGCGTCGGCGGCCCGTCGACGGCAGGCGCGGCCTGGGTGCCCGAATTCCTCGCCGACATGCACAAGCGGGGCACGCCGGTCGACTTCGTGACGACGCACACCTACGGCGTCGAGGGCGGCTTTCTCGACGAACAGGGCAAGCAGGACACCAAGCTCTCCCCCTCCCCCGACGCGATCGTCGGCGACGTGCGCAACGTCCGCCGTCAGATCGACGCCTCGCCCACGCCCGACCTGCCGCTCTATTTCACCGAGTGGAGCACCAGCTACACGCCCCGCGACCTGGTCCATGATTCCTATGTGAGCGCGGCGTACATCCTCACCAAGCTCAAGGCGGTGCAGGGCCTCGTCCAGGGCATGAGCTACTGGACCTTCAGCGACCTGTTCGAGGAACCCGGCCCGCCGACCGCGCCGTTCGAGGGCGGCTTCGGGCTGATGAACCCGCAGGGCATCCGCAAGCCCGCCTGGTTCGCCTACAAATATCTCGACGCGCTGCGCGGGCGCGAGATGCCGACCGGCGACCCGCACAGCATTGCCGCCGTCGACGGCGCGAAGCTGGCGGTGGTGCTGTGGGACTGGCACCAACCCGACCAGCCGGTGAGCAATCGCTCCTTCTACGGCAAGCGCGTTCCCGCCAGGGCGGCGCCGCCTGCGACGGTGCGGCTGGCCCATCTGCGCCCCGGCACGTACACGCTACGCCTGTTCCGGACCGGCTACCGCCACAATGACGCGTTCTCGGCCTATATCGACCTCGGCATGCCGAAGGCGCTGACCGGCACGCAGGTCGCCGCGCTCCAGCGCCTGACCCGCGACCTGCCCGAACGGGACGAGACGGTAACCGTGCCGCAGTCCGGCACGCTCAGCGTGCCGATCGCGCTGCAGACAAACGACGTGCTGTTGCTGCGGCTGGAACCGCTGGCACGCTGATGCCGATCGGCGCTACGCTCGACACGCCATCGATTCACCTCGCCGACGAAGGATGTCCATGATGCTCCGTACGCTCGCCCTTCTGCTTTCGCTGCCATTGGCGGCCGGCGGCCAGGACTCCAAGGACCTCGCCCGCGCCCTCGCCGGCCCGACCAACGCCGCGCCGCAGCGACTCATGCTGGTCGATCTGCCCAGGCCGGCGGGCGCGCGCATCCGGCTGTTCGACGGCAAGTCGCTGGACGGCTGGCAGCCTTGGCTGGGCTATGCGGACCCCGGCATCACCTACAAGGGCGATCCGGTCGCGACTCCGATCGGCACGTTGCGGGACACCAGCGGCGACTTCGCGGTGCGCACCGTCGATGGCGAGCCGGCGATCTGGGTGAAGGGCGAGACCTGGGGCAGCCTGGTGCACCGCGCCGACCTGCGCGACTATCACCTGCGGCTCGAGTTCAAATGGGGTCCCAAGCGCTGGGCACCGCGCGCGACGCTGCCGCCGAACAACGGCCTGCTCTATCATACCCATGGCCGCCCGGGCGAGGTGTTCGGCACCTGGCAGCCCTCCGTGGAGTTCGAGATCATGAAGGGCTCGACCGGCATGCTGGTGATGGTGGGCAAGGCGCTCCGCGCCCACACCAATGTCGCCTTCGACGACGCGCTGATCGCGCCGCATCTGCGCTTCCGCCTCGATGGGCGCATGGTCGACATGATCAACGGCACCCCGACCTGGAACGTCGAGGCCGCGGTCGACGCCGAGAAGCCGGAAGGCGAATGGAACGTGCTCGACCTGTACGTGCTGGGCGATCGCGCGGTGCACGTCGTCAACGGCGTGCCGGTCGCCGAGGCGCGCGACCTGGCCGTGATCGGCGCCGACGGCAAGCGCACGCCGCTGACCCATGGCCGGATCCAGCTGCAATCCGAAGGTGCGGAGACCTGGTTCCGCCGCATCACCGTCGAACCCATCAAGCGCTTGCCGAAGATCGTCTCGGCACGGGGCTGAGCAAGCGAGATCGTGCCGCTCCACGGAGAGGCACAGGCTGGGGACGGATCCTCCGATCGCCGCGGACGGCGCAGGGCCACCGCGAAGCGGCGGGCCCGTCACGGCGGGTTAACATCACGTCATCCTGCTCTAATGCTCAGGCACATCCAGCAGCGCCTCGAAGCGAAAGTCCCGAAAGCGCGCGCGTCCCGAGCCGGCGCAATATAAACCCGGGCGCAGCATCAGGAAGCCGCCGCGCACATTGTGATGATAGCCGGACACCTCCATGCCGCGATCGAAGCGCCGCCAGCCTTGCCCTTCCTCGCCGCGCGTCCAGAGCGAGACGATGTGACGGCGGTTCACGACCCGCATCCGCAACATGCGGCCATGCGGGTTGGGCGGACGACCGCGCTCCGCCCCATATTGATGCGTGACGAACCGTTCCGCGTCGAAGCCCAGCCCGCAATAGAGCCGATCGTCATAGAACAGCAGCAGTCCGGCGGTGGCGCCCGCATCGATCTCGATCGTGCATTCGAACTGGTACGCCTGATCCCCCGCAGTGAGCAGCAACGGCGCGGAGTCCCGGGGCGCGCTGCCGCGGCCGGCGAGTTCGAGAACGCCGCCGGAGACACGCACGCGATCGGCCTCGTCTGCCGCCGGCCGGAAGAAGTTCCATTTCCGCCCCAACGCCAATGTCTCGAAGCGGTCGGAAAGCGGTTGCCCATGGGGTACCGCGCTCCCACCGCGAGGCTTGGCGATGGGGGCGGAAAGGTCGCCGCCGGTCATGCGGAACCAGCCATCGGCGGTCCAGCGGACGGGATCGAGCAGCGCCTGCCGCCCGAGCGTCCAGAAGCCGTTCTCATAGCCGTGATAGACCGACCACCAGGATCCGTCCGGCGCCTCGACAAGACTGGCATGGCCGCGGCACCACCAGCGCTCCGTCTCGTCGCGGGTGCGTACGACAGGATTGCCGGGATCATTCTCCCAAGGCCCGTGGATCGATCGGGCGCGGGCGACGATCACCATGTGCCCGGTGGGTGGTCCTGCGGTGCCGCCAACCGCCGTGATCATGTAGAACCAGCCGCCCCGGCGCACGATCTTGGGGCCTTCGGGCGAGAAGCTCTCGACGTCCCATTCCTCGGGATAGCGCCAGGGATCATAGACATGCTCGACCGGGCCGGCGACCGACAGCCCGTCCGCCGCCAGTCGCACGCGATCGCCGCCAGACAGGAACAGCCAGCGTGACCCATCCTCGCCGACCGCATGGCACGGATCGATATGCGCGTGCAGCCCGAGGTCGATCGGGTCGCTCCACGGGCCGTCGATATGGTCGGCCCAGAGCACGTAGATCGTGTTGGGTGAGGCTTTGACCGGCACGTAGAGGAAATAGCGGCCGCCATGCTTCTCGAGGCTGACTGCCCATACCGAGCCTATGTTCCGGGTGAGCGCGGACGCACGCGGCTGCCAGTTCACCAGATCGCGGCTGTGCCAGATCGTCAGCCCCGGATAGCTGTCGAAGCTGGAAAAGGTCATGTAATAGTCGGCGCCGTCCTTCAGGATGGCAGGATCGGGATGATCGCCGGCGAGCAGCGGGTTGAGGAAGCGCCCGTCGCCCAGATCGGGCTTGCGCTGACCGTCGAAGCCGCATGCCCATGGCGAGTCGCGTTCGGGGCCAGCCGCTCGCGCGAGCGCGGGCGCCCCCGCCCCGGCCACCGCGCCCGCCAGCAAATCTCGTCGGCCGATCCGCATCACGCGAGCCCGCGCGCCTCGGCCCAGCGCCGGAACAGCTCGGGCCAGACGGCCACGGGCTTTCCGGCGGCCAGGCGGAGCCCGAAGCCATGCCCGCCCTCGGGGAACAGGTGCGTCTCGGCGAGCACGCCGGCCGTCCGCAACGCCGCGCGCATCTCCAGCGTGTTTTCCACCGGCACGCTCGCATCGTCCTCGGCATGGAGCAGGAAGCAGGGCGGCGTCCGCGCCGTGACGTTCCATGCGGGGCTGTGGGCGCGTTCCAGCGCCCGGTCGGCATGCGCACCCAGCAGTTGCATGCGCGAACCCGGGTGCGCTGTCGGCAGCGTCATCGACTGGACCGCATAGAGCAGCGCCGCGCCGTCGGGGCGCGCAGAGAGGCGGTCCGCCGCATCGATCGCGGCATAGGTGGGGGCATCGAAGCGGGTCGCGAGATCGCCGCAAAGATGACCGCCCGCCGAGAAGCCCATCGCGACCATCCTGTTGGGCCGGATGCCATATTGCCCGGCGCGCGATCGGAGCACCCGTATCGCCCGCTGCGCATCCGAAAGCGCCACGTCCGGGCCCGCGCCCCAGCCCTCGCCCGGCAGCCGGTAGAACAAGACGAAGGCGGTATAGCCGCGCGCCGCCAGCCAGCGGCCCGTCTCATAGCCTTCCTTGTCGACCACCACCCAGCGATAGCCGCCGCCGGGAAAGATGAGCACCGCCGTACCGTTGGGCCGCTCCGGCCGGAACACGACGAGCCTCGGGTGGGTGACCCCATGGACGGCACGGTCGGCAAGCTGCAGATCCTTGCTCCGCTCGTCGACCGTCTCGACCGGCGGCGCGGCGGGAAGTCCCGGCGCACCGTCCGGCCAAAGGTCGATCGTCTCGCGCGGGTCGGGGCGACCCGGCACCCGCTGGCCGGCCACCGCAGGCGGCGAGGTCTGCGCTGCAGCGGCCCCGCCGATGCCGAGGGCGAGCGTTCCGAGCAGCGCCCGTCTGCGATCGATACCCATCGCCTCCTCCCCTTTCGCGCTGCTCACATCTTAAAGCGCGCACCGATCAGGATCGTGCGACCGAAGTGGTTATATTCATAGTTCCGGTTGGCATCGAGATCGGTGTAGCGATCGCGATAGTCGTCGGTGAGGTTCGTGCCTTCCAGCGACACCTCGACGTTCGGCGTGATCTTGTAGCGGATCGAGGCATCGACGTTGAGCGACGAGTTATACCCCTCGAAGATGTTGCCGGTGCCGGAGCCGCCATCGATATACGGCCCGCGATAGCTCACCGAACCGCGCGCGCTGAACTTCTGGTCCTCATAGTAAAGCGTGCCGTTATAGGCGCGCTTCGACAGCCCGTAGAGCGTCTCGGTCCGCGTTACCGCGACCAGCGCGCCGCCGGGTGCGATCGCCGGCCCGCTCTGCGTATATGCCGCATCCGAATCGATGAAGGTCGCGTTGGCGATCATGCCGAAATTCTTGAGGAAGCCCGGCAGGAAGCGGAAGGCGGTCTGGAACGAGACTTCCATGCCCTTCAGCGACGCGCCGGTCCCGTTGGTGATCGTGCTGATCTGCCAGATCTGCCCCTCTGGGTTCGACGCTGCAGGCGAGCTTGGCGGGATGATCGACAGCGGCAGGCCGGTCGAAGCGTAGCTGCCCGAGGTGGTCACCGAAACGGGGAAGCTCTCCACATTCTTCTTGAACAGCGCGACCGAGACGATCGATTGCGGCGCGAAATACCATTCGGCGGCGATGTCATAGGAGGTCGCGCGGAACGGATCGAGCTGCGGGTTGCCGAAGTTGATGCGATAGTTGAAGCCGTCGACCGAGCCGCCGGGAGTGAGATTGCCGAGCGTCGGCCGGGTCATCACCTTGGAAACGGCGCCGCGCAGGATCACCTGCTCGGTCGGGAACAGCGCAACGTTGATCGCCGGCAGCCAGTCGTCATAGTTGCGCCGCACCGTGACCGCCACGCCGTTGTTGAGACCGGTGGAGGTCTGGTCGGTTCGCACGTAGCGCATGCCGGCATTGGCGGCGTAGCGAAGCCCGAACAGATCGCCCTTCACATCGAATTCGAGATAGCCGCCCTTTGCAGCCTCGACCACGTTGCGGATGTTGCCCGGATCGATCGCCAGCGGGCGATCGTAGAGGCCGGTATACTTCGCCGAGGCGTCGATATTGGGGATGAGGAAGGTGCTGGTCGTGCCGGACGGCTGGCCGGCATTGCCGAGGTTGAACGTCTCGCCCAGCCCCGCTACCGGGAAGCCATAGATGGCGCCCGGCGCGAAGACCTGGCTCGATGCCGAGCAGGTCACGTTGCCCAGCACCGCGTCGCGCGCGGCGGCGGCTTTGGTCGGGCACACCACGGCATCGCGGGTATAGGCGACGGAGTCGAAGGAGAAGCGGCGATAGACACCGCCTGCCTTGACCTGAAACCCGTCGGTCACGTCCCATTCGGTGCGCAATTGCGCGGTGCGGAACTTGTTGGTGACGTTCGAGGGGCGATCGCGGATCTCGGCCAGCTGGAAGTTCGCCGGATCGGTCACGCTGGTGCCGAAGGTCAGCTTCGGCTGCCACATGTTGGAATAGTCGTAGCTGTAGTTCTGCGCGGTGCGGTTGTCGAAGACGAAGGTGGTCTCGACCGGGATGCTCGCATCCGATTTCGAAATGCCGCCGAGCAGGGTGAAGCGGAGCGTGTCGGTGACGTCCTGGTCCCAGCTGCCGCCGATCTGATAGAATTCCGTCTGCGACTTGCGCAGATAATGCTCGGTGCGGACCCAGGCGTCGTTGAGCGTGGCCGACACCATGTTGCCCTTGGTGTCATAGGTCGGGTTGAGCAGGTCGATCGAGCGCTCGTTCGAGCGCAGCAGCACCTCGCCCCATTTCTCCTCGCGCGTCTCCTTGAAGCGCGAATAGAGCCCGTCGATCGAGATCTTGGTGCGGTCCGTCGGCGCGAACTGGACACTGCCGGTGATGCCCAGCCGCTCGCGATCGTGCCCCACCTCGCCATAGCGCGGGATGCGCGGGTGGAAGGCCAGCGCCGCCTCGTTGCACGCCGCGCTGGAGCGATAGGTGCCGCCGCTGTTGCGCACCGGCGTCGTGCCGGTCGCGCTGTTGTAGAAGCAGGGCGTACCGTTCACCGAGTCGAAGCGCGCCTGCGCCCAGCGCACCGTGTTGTTGCCCAGCTCGAGATTGTTGGTCTTGCTGTACGCCGCCGAAACCGACGCGCCGAAGGTGCCGGCGGCGTTCTTCCAGGAGAGCAGGCCGGCAAGCCGCGGCCGCACATTCTTGGAGAGATCATTGTAGCTGGCCTGCGCCGAACCAACCGCGGTGAGGCCGGTCTTGCCCGCCAATGGATTGCCGGTGTTGAGGTCGACCACGGCGCCGAGCGAGCCCTCGTCCAGCGACGCCTCCGCGGTCTTGTGGACGACGATCGAGGTGAACAGCTCGGAGGCGAACACGTTGAAATCGAAGGCGCGATCGCGGTTCGCGCTGGCGCCGTCGGTCGAGGTCGCCACCGTCTCCATGCCGTTGACGCGAACCCGGGTGAACTGCGCGCCGAGACCGCGCACGGTGATCGCCCTGCCCTCGCCCGCATCGCGCTGGATCGAGATGCCCGGGATGCGCTGCAGCGATTCCGCCAGATTCTGGTCGGGGAACTTGGCAATGTCTTCCGCCACGATCGCATCGACCGCCGCCACCGAATCGCGTTTGACGTTCAGCGCCGCATCGAGCGAGCGGCGAAAGCCGGTGACGATGATTTCCTGATTTTCCGCCTGCCCGGCGTCGATTCCGGTCGACGGCACCGTCTGCGAGCCATCCGACGCCACCTGCGCCGCGGCCGCCAGCGGCGCGGCCAGCGCCAGGATCAGTGCGCCTGCCGAAACGCCCCGCAAGTGCTGCATGCGTGCCTGTCCCGGCACCGAGAACCCCTCAGCCATCTCTCTCTCCCTTCGTCCCCGCGGGACAGTCCGTTCTGAAAGCGGCTGCGCGCGCCTGCACGCTGCCGTCGTCCGATCCGTGGGAAGGGTCCTGCACGCGATGTCCGCGCGTCTGTTCGATCCTCCCCGGGGTCCACGGGTCTTCGCCCGCTGTTCCCGTGCCTTTTCTGCGCGCGATGGTAACCGGTGTCAACAGGCGTTTCGCGTGGCGGATGCAGTGTTTTTCGTCGCCGACCGGAGCGTTGTGAACACGCCGGATCGCACCGCGGGCACGCGCCCGCGATGCGGTCAGCCGTCCGGGCGTTCCCGCCTTTGGTCGCCGGTCAGGTACCCGGCTGGATATAGGGGACGCGCGCGAACAGCTCGCGCTGCCAGCGACGCGGATCGTTCTCGATATGGCTGTGCGTGTCGAACATCATCGTCGCGCGGGTTGCGAGGTCGTAGCGTGGCCAGCGCGGCATGCCCGCAGCATTGGGATCGCCGGCCCGGGCGAAGGCGACGAAGCGTTCCTGCATCGCCGCACTGGCCGCCCGCGCGTCGGCCGCCGTGCCGGTTTGCGAGCCCTTTGCGGCGAGGGTCCCGAACACCAGCGGAATGTCCATCGTGTGGAAGGCGCCGCGCCGCGGATCGGTGCGCGAGGTGAAGTCGACCTGGTAGACGAAGGTAGGCGCACCAGCGGCGGCTCGCGCCTCGGCCTCGATCACCTGGCCGCGCCAGCTGCGGCCCGCGGTGGTGGCGGCATAGAATATCTCGGTGGGCGACCAGTCCGGAAAATGCGCGCGATATTGCGCCACCACCCATTCGGGTAGGATGTCGATCTTCAGCTCGGGCGCCATGCGCGCGGCGAGATTGTCCCAGTCGAGGCCGCGCACCTTCTCCGAATCCGGCGAAAGGAACGCCCTGGTTTCGTCGCGGACATTGCCCAGGATCATCGGGATGGCGTTGCCCAAAGGATTGGCGTCCGGCCAGAACGGATGACGCGTGAGCCACTTCATGTCGAGCACCGGTCCGAAATACAGGCCGCCGCCCAGGATCGGGTCCGTGGTGTCCAGCCCCTCCACGAGCCGCGCCACCGGCAGGTCGAGCAGCGGGGAAAGGTCCCGCTCCGAAAGCTTCAGCCCTGCCAGATAGGCGCGCGCCCGTGCGGTGGCGTTGAGCGGGCCCGAGGCGGTCACCTGCTGGCCGCTCATCGTCGCGGCGCGGTGGAACAGCCCCTGCGCGGCCGGCATGCCCAGCATCGTCGCGATCTTGGCCCCGCCCCCGGACTGGCCGAACACCATCACCCGCTGCGGGTCGCCGCCGAACGCGGCGATGTTGGCGCGCACCCAGCGCAGCGCCAGGATCAGGTCCAGCTGCCCCGCATTGCCGCTATCGGGAAAGCGCGGATCTAGCCGCGCAAGATAGAGATAGCCGAGCGCATTGAGCCGGTGGTTGACGGTGACCACCACCACGTCGCCCCGCGCGGCCAGCGCCTCGCCGTCGTTGAGCGGATCGGTGACGCTGCCGTTCGAATAGGCGCCGCCATGGACGTACAGCATCACCGGCTTGCGCGCCCGACTGTCCGCTTCGGTGGTCCAGATGTTGAGATAGAGGCAGTCTTCGTCCTGCGGGCCATAAGGACCGCGCTGCGGGCAGACCGGGCCGAACTTGTCGGCAGCGATCGTCTGCCCCGGAGCGGCGAAGGCGACAGGCGCGCGAAAGCGCGGGGCGGTGCCATATCGGATGCCGCGAAACGCTCGCACCCCGCTGGAGCCGGTACCGACGAAGTCGCCCGCGGCAGTGCGGACCACACCGTCCGGGGCTGCGCGCGCGGCCGCCGCGGCGACCAGCGCCGCCCCCGCCCCGAGCGCGCCGCGCCGCGTCCAGCCCTGGCTCACCGCGCGAGCCATCCGCCGTCAACCGCAAGGATATGCCCCTGCACATAGGCCGCCGCATCGGAGGCAAGGAACACCGCAGCGCCGCCGAGATCTTCCGGCGCCCCCCAACGCGCCGCCGGTATCCGGTCGAGGATCGCGGTGTTGCGCGCCGCATCCGCCTGCAGCGCGGCGGTGTTGTTGGTAGCGATATAGCCCGGTGCGATCGCGTTGACCGTTACCCCGTGTCGCGCCCATTCATTGGCAAGCAGCTTGGTGAGCCCACCGACTCCCGCCTTGGACGCGGTATAGCTCGGCACCCGGATGCCGCCCTGGAAGGTGAGCATCGACGCGATGTTGATGATCCGCCCCTTGCCTTGCGCGATCATGTGCCGCCCCGCTGCCTGGCTGAGGAAAAACACCGATTTGAGATTGGTGTCGATCACCGCATCCCAGTCCGCCTCGGTGAAATCAACGGCGTCGGCGCGGCGGATGATGCCCGCATTGTTGACCAGGATATCCAGCCGCCCGAGCCGCGAGAGTGTCTCGTCGACCACCTGCCCTATTGGCGCGATCGTCGACAGGTCGGCGGAGACGATCTGCGCCCGGCGGCCGAGCGCGACGATCTTGGCTACCGTTTCCTCGGCAGGGGTGCGGCCGACACAGGCGACATCCGCTCCCGCCGCCGCCAGCGCGACGGCAATCGCCTGCCCGATGCCGGTGTTCGCGCCGGTGACGACGGCCACTCGGCCGCTGAGATCGAAGGGGTTGGTCATGGCATGTCCCTCTCCCCCTGCGGGAGGGGGTCGGGGGGTGGGCCCCCGCTATCCAAGGATTGCATCGCGCGCGAAGGCCGGGGGCCCACCCCCCAGCCCCCTCCCGCGCGCGGGAGGGGGAGTTAAGGGGTCAGGCCAGCTGGCAGATATCCAGCACCTGCATGTCGGTATAATCCTGGTTCTCGCCCGCCATCGCCCAGATGA
>NZ_JAATJB010000015.1 GCF_011927635.1 Sphingomonas trueperi | reverse complement strand
CTCGCGGACCTCAGGAGAAAACTTGTTCGTCGTCTTGCTCATACAGGCTCCACCTTCTCAGGAGTTGGAGCCTCCGGCAAACCCGGCGCGGTTCACCCTCGGCCACCGCGGCATCGCCGGTCGCGCGGAAGCGCCAGTTCTCGAAGGTCACCGCCACCTTCTTGCCGATGCGGCGAAAGGCGAGGATCTGTTCGGGGCCGACCATGCCGCGATCGATGCGCAGATTGGCCGAGCCCAGCCCGCTGCGCATCGTCGTCGCATAAAGGAAGCGGCCGGCGACGCCATCGGCGTCCGGGCGGGGCAGCGTGAACAGGATGCGGCCCTCCGCCGGCACCGCTTTCACCGGCAGCAGCGGCGCTTCCTGCGCCTGCGCCGGCAGCGCGGCGGCACTCGCCGCCAGCCAAATCGCCATCGCCCTTCCGCTTACCCGCCCCCGCATGCCCGATCTCCCCATTGTGGTGCTGCGCCGCCGCATCCTAACCGCAGAAGCCGTTGTGCATCCCAACAAATATGCACAACTTTTCACAGCAGATTGATCGATTTGTTCAACGGAAGGGGCGCCAGATGAACAATTCCACCACCAGCGATCTCGACGGTACCGATCTCCGCATCCTCAACCACCTCGTGTACGACGGCCGCAGTTCGGATGTGGCGCTGGGCGAACGCGTCCATCTGTCGAGCACGGCAACCGCGCGGCGGCGCAAGATCCTCGAGGATCGCGGCGTGATCCGGGGCTATACCGCCGAACTCAACATGGCGGCCTTGGGCTATGGCATCGACGTGCTGGTCTCGATCGAGCTCAGCTCGCAGGCGGAGCAGGCGTTGAACGAGTTCGAATCGGCAGTGGTACGCTGTCCTTCGATGTCGTTCTGCAGCTTCGTCTCGGGCGAGACGGACTTCATCATGATGATCCATGTCCGCTCGTTCGAGGATTATGACCGCGTCTACCGGCGCGAGCTGTCGACTCTGCCGCATGTCGCGCGCATCCGCAGCAGCTTCCTGATGCGATCGGTGGAGCGGCGGATCGTGGCGCCGGTAGTGCTCGACTCCATTCGCCACCCCTGACACTAAGCTTCAATGCAAAGGGTTGCTGCGCACAAATCGGGCGCTTGCCGCCCAATTTACGTTCGATTCCATCAAGCAGCCGGCTCCCGGCTGCATTCTTTGCCGGGAAGCGAAGATGCGCTTTCGCTACACTGCATCGCATAATAGGGGCGACGCAACGACGGAACGCACCCGAGGCAGGACGAACCAACCACGCGGGAGAGACGCCACGTCACCACGGGGGTTCACAACATGCACGAGAGTCGCATCGGCCGCGCATCCGCGCGTCCGTCCAGCATCCAGCGCCGCGTCCGCTTCGCCGCGGTCGCGCCGGGCGCGCTGATCCTTTGCCTCGCCTGGTCGGGATCGGCCTTCGCACAGATCGAGGCGCGCGGCCCCGACAAGTCGGCGCCGGCCGAAGGGCAGACCACCAACACGCCGGGCGGCAAGCCGGAGATCCCGGTCGATCCGCTCACCGGCGAACCGATCGCCGATCCGGGCGGCGACATCGTCGTCACCGGCACGCGTATCGAACGCGACGGGTACAGCGCGCCGACCCCGGTCAGCGTGATCAGCAGCAAGGAGATCCAGACCGAGGCGCCGGCCAACATCGCTGATCTCGTCAACACGCTGCCCGCGGTGCGCGGCGGATCGACGGCGGCGAATTCCAACGGCTCGCTGAGCAACGGTCTGGCGGGCATCGCCTCGGTCAATCTGCGCGCGCTCGGCGCCAATCGCACGCTGGTCCTGTTCGACGGCCAGCGCTCGGTCGCCTCGGCGACCAACGGCGTGGTCGACGTCAACACCTTCCCCCAGGCGCTGATCAAGCGCGTCGAGGTCGTCACCGGCGGCGCCTCCTCGGCCTATGGCTCGGACGCGGTCTCGGGCGTGGTCAACTTCATCCTCGACAAGGAATTCAAGGGCGTCTCGGGCGACTATGAATATGGCATCACCACCTATGGCGACGGCCCGAACCACAAGGTGTCGCTCACCGCAGGCACGCCGTTCGCCGGGGGCAAGGGCCACCTCCTCGCCAGCGGCGAATATTTCAAGCAATATGGCATCCAGTCGATCGACCGCGACTGGAACGATGCCGGCTTCTTCCAGATCGACAACCCCGCCTATTCGGCGGCGGCCTGCAGCGACAGCAACGCCGCGACGATCTGCTATCCGGCGCGCCTGATCCAGGGGGGCATCGGCACCAGCCAGTTCACCCCTGGCGGCCTGATCAGCACCGGCCCGTTCCGCGGCACCTATTTCGGCACGATCGATCCGGCCACCGGCAAGGCAACCACCGGAACACTCGCCTTCGGCCAGGTCAACGGCCAGTGGATGGTGGGCGGCGACTATAAGCTGACTCGTCAGGGCCATCTCGGCAGCGCCACCCTGCTCCCCGCCGAGACGCGCGGCAGCGGCTTCGGGCGGGCGAGCTACGCCTTTTCCGACGCGATCGAGCTCTACGCCCAGGTCGCGTACAGCCGCTATCAGGGCCAGAGCTATTATCAGCAGACGCCCTCGACCGGCGTGACCATCCAGGTCGCGCCCACCGCCGCCAATGGCGGGCTGGTCAACGCCTATCTGCCGCAGTCCTTCCTCAACCAGGTGAGCGCCTATAACGCCTCGGTCGCGGCGGCGAGCCGGATCTCCACCATCGCGATCGGCACCAGCAATGCCGGCATCCCGCCGCAGGGCAGCGACAATAGCCGCGAAGTCTATCGCTATGTGCTCGGCGGCAGCGGCAAGTTCGTCGTCGGGCCGATCGACTGGGCGTGGAGCGGCTATTACCAGAAGGGCGTCACCAAGACGCAGGAGCTGCTGACCAACGCCTGGAACGTCACTCGCCTCGCGCTGGCGACCGACGCGGTGGTCGCCCCCGCCGGCAACAGCGCCGGCATCGCCGCGGGCACGATCGTCTGCCGCTCGACGCTGACCAGTCCGAGCAATGGCTGCGTGCCGATCAACCGGATCGGCGTCGGCGGCGTCAGCCAGGCGGCGCTCGACTATATCTTCTACGACGGCCAGCAGCCGCTGCGGTACCAGACGCTCAAGCAGGACGTGGCAGCACTCAACTTCTCGACCAACAACCTGGTCGACCTATGGGCGGGGCCGATCTCGCTCGCTTTCGGCGGGGAATGGCGGCGCGAGGCAGTGTCGGGCTATGTCGACCCGCTGTTCCAGCCGAGCCTGGTCAACGGCGTCTCCACGCCCACCTGGATCTACGGCAATTACCTGCCCAGCTTCGGCCATTATACGGTCAAGGAAGCCTATGCCGAGACGCTGGTGCCGCTGTTCAAGGGCGCCGACTTCAACGGCGCGCTGCGCGTGACCGACTATTCCACCTCGGGCAGCGTCACCACCTGGAAGGCCGGGGCCACCTGGCAGCCGATCCCGGACATCAAGCTGCGCGCCACCTATTCGCGCGACATCCGCGCACCCAATCTGGGCGAGCTGTTCGCCGCCGCCACCGGCCGCACCAACACGGTCAACGTGCCGCTGGCCAATGGCGCCCAGCGGACCGACCAGTTCCTTGAGGCGACGATCGGCAACCCCGCGCTGAATCCCGAGATCGCCAAGACGCTGGGCGTGGGCGCGGTGTTCACCCCCAGCTTCGTGCCCGGTCTAGCGGCCTCGGTCGACTTTTACCGGATCAAGCTGGGCGGCGCGATCAACACGATCACCGCGCAGACGCTGGTCACCCAATGCTATGAGCAGGCCAATGCCGCGGCCTGCGCGGCGATCACTACCACCGGCGGGCGCGGCGCGACGGGTGCGGGGCTCGCGATCACCAATATCGAGCTGAAGCCGACCAACTTCGTCTCGATCCTCTCCAAGGGCATCGACTTCGAGCTGAGCTATCGCCGCAATCTGGGTGCCGGCAAGGCGACGCTGCGCGCGCTGGTGACGCGCAACCTCAGCCTCTACACCAACAACGGCATCGACGTGCCCACCGAGGCGGCGGGGCAGAATTCGGGCAGCCTGCCCGACTGGAGCTATCGCTTCTCGGCGGGGTACGACGTGGATCGCTGGACCTTCCAGCTGGTCGGCCGCGGCGTGAGCAGCGGGGTGTACGACAACAGCTATGTCGTCTGCTCCACCGACTGCCCGGTCTCGACCGTCGCCAACCGGACGGTCAACACCAATCGCATCGCCGGCGCGATCTATTTCGACCTGCAGGCCAATCGCGAGTTCGCGGTCGGGCGGGTGAACTTCCAGGGCTTCCTGTCGATCCGCAACCTGTTCGATACCGACCCGGTGCTCGTCGGCAACGGGCCCACCGGCAACAACACCCCGGCCTATCCGCAGACCAACCGCAACCTCTACGACGTGCTCGGCCGGGTCTACCGGCTGGGCGTGCGCTTCCACTTCTGACGTCGCCGGGCGTCGCCGATCGCGCGCGCCCGGCTCCCGCTTCCTTACCCCCAGGAGAGACTGGCCATGACCCTCTTGTCCCGCACCCTCGCGACCGCGCTGATCGCGAGCACCACCCTCACCCAGATCGCGGTCGCCGCGCCCCGCCCCGCCGGTCCGCCGGCCCCGCAGGCAGCGGTCGCCGATCCCAAGCTCGCCCAGATGAAGGCCGATGCCGTCGCCAACATCGATGGCCATGCCAAGCTGGTGCAGGAGATGGTGGATTCGGTGTTCAGCTTCGCCGAGCCGGGTTTCCAGGAATATCAAACGATGGAGTATCTGACCGGCATCCTGGCCAAGAACGGCTTCACGATCACCAAGGGCGTCGCCGGCATGCCCACGGCCTGGACCGCGACCTGGGGCACCGGCGGGCCGCTGATCGCACTAGGCAGCGACGTCGACTGCCTGCTCGGCCTCTCGCAGGTGCCGGGCTCGCCGACGCTCAAGCCGCTGGTGCCGGGCGCACCCGGCCATGGCGAGGGGCATAATGCCGGCATGCCGCTGATCATCGCCGCGGCGATCGCCACCAAGGCGGTGATGGAAAAGAACCACATTTCCGGCCGGCTGATGCTGTGGCCCGGCGTCGCCGAGGAACTGCTCGGCGCCAAGGCCTTCTACGTCAAGGCCGGGCTGTTCAAGGATGTCGACGCGACGATCTTCACCCATGTCAGCAGCGATTTCGGCACGGCATACGGCAATCTCGGCAACAACGCGCTGGTATCGGTGGAATATACCTTCCACGGCAAGACCGCCCACGCCGCCGGGATGCCCTGGGAGGGGCGCAGCGCGCTCGACGGCGTCGAGATCATGGACACGGCGTGGAACTTCCGCCGCGAGCATCTCCCCGTCACCCAGCGTTCGCACTATGTGATCACCAATGGCGGCGGGCAGCCGAACATCGTGCCGGACCTCGCCTCGGTCTGGTATTATTTCCGCGAGCAGAATTTCGACAGCGTCCGCAATCTGTACAATCTCGGCAACGAGATTTCGGAGGCCGCGGCCAAGGCCACCGGCACCACCGTCGAACGCCATCTGCTCGGCTATGCCGCGCCCAATTTCGCCAACAAGCCGATGGCCGAGGCGGCCTATGCCAACATCAAGGCGATCGGCATGCCGGCCTGGACCGCCGACGACCAGGCCTTCGCCAAGGCCGTGCAGCAGGCGAACGGGCGCACGCTGAAGCCGCTGCCGACCGAGATCGGCCCGCTCTCCACGCCGGAGACCCGCGAGCGCTCGCTGGGCGGCGGGTCGGACGATATCGGCGACATCATGTGGACGGTGCCGACGATCACCATCCGCTTCCCGTCGAACATTCCCAGCATGATCGGCCATAACGTTCTCTCAGCGATCGCGATGGCGACGCCGATCGCGCACAAGGGCGCGGTTGCCGGCGCCAAGGCGGTATCGCTGACCGTGCTCGACCTGATGACCGATCCCAAGCTGCTCGCCGACGCCAAGGCCTATTTTCGCGACGTGCAGCTCAAGGACCAGAAATATGACCCGGTGGTCGCCCCCACCGATCAGCCCGCCATCCACCTCAACCAGGAACTGATGGAGCGCCTGCGGCCCAAGATGAAGCCGTTCTACTATGATCCCAAGAAGTACCCGACCTATCTCGACCAGCTCGGCATCAAATATCCGAACCTCAAGACCGAATGAGCCTCGCCGGGTTCGCGTGCCGCGCCCGGTGCCGGCACGCGCTCGGGCGGGGCTTGCAAGCTGCGCTCTTGCTCTCGGCCCACGCTGCTACCCGTCGCGCTGGAAGACGATCCGGCGGCCGCGCTGGGCCTCGAGGTCGGCGACAGCATCACCGTGTCGGTGCTCGGCGTCGACCTGCGGGCGGCGCGGTGCTCGACCAGAGCGCGGCGCTGCGCGGCCTGTAGCGGCGGGTCGCCAAAGCGGGTAGGACCGTTGCCCATGAACCGCAGACAGTCGAAGAAAGACCCCTATGGCGAGCTGCTTCGTGTGGAGGAACCGCCCGAAGCAGCTTTGCAGTGCTGGCTGTGCGGACGGCCTATGGGCAAGACGACCGTCTGGCACCATCCGGTGCCGAAGAGCCGCGGCGGGCGCGATGTCGTGCCGATGCATGCGATCTGCCAGCAGACGCTGATCGCCAACTTCACCAACGCCGAACTGCAGCGCCACGGCAACGATGTCGAGGCGCTGCTGGCGAATCCCAACGTCCGGAAGTTCGTCGACTGGGTGGCGAACAAGGACCCCGATTTCACCGCGACCACCGCGAAGAAGCAGCGCTGACCGCGCGATCGCGATCGACGAGCCGCATGCCGTATACCCCGTCCGCCACGCCCTCCAGCCAGGACCCGTAATGCGCCACGCCTTTGTCTGCGACGCCATCCGCACCCCGATCGGCAAGCTCAACGGCGCGCTGTCGACGATCCGCGCCGACGATCTCGCCGCCATCCCGCTCCGCGCGCTCGCCGAACGCAACGGCCGGGTCGATTGGGAAGCGGTCGACGACGTGCTGCTCGGCTGCGCCAACCAGGCGGGCGAGGACAATCGCAACGTCGCGCGCATGGCGGTGCTGCTCTCCGGCCTGCCCGAGGCGGTGCCCGGGGTGACCGTCAACCGGCTCTGCGGATCGGGGCTCAACGCAGTCGGCATCGCGGCCCAGGCGATCCGCGCCGGCGATGCCCAGCTGGTGATTGCCGGCGGCGTCGAGAGCATGACCCGTGCGCCCTATGTGCTCGGCAAGGCCGCGAGCTCCTTCGATCGCGCCCAGAAGATCGAGGACACCACGCTCGGCTGGCGCTTCGTCAACCCGCTGCTGCGTGCCGGCTACGGCGTCGACACGATGCCGCAGACCGGCGAGAACGTCGCCGACCACTGGCAGGTGAAGCGCGAAGACCAGGACGCCTTCGCGCTCGCCAGCCAGGCAAAGACCGCGGCGGCGATCGCCAGCGGTCGCCTCGCGGTGGAGATCGTGCCGGTCGCGGTGCCCCAGCCCAAGGGCGAGCCGATCCTCTTCGCGCAGGACGAGCATCCGCGGGCCACCAGCCTGGAGGCGCTCGCCCGGCTGAAGCCGGTCGTCCGGCCGGACGGCACGGTCACTGCCGGCAATGCCTCGGGTCTCAACGACGGCGCGGCGGCGATGCTGCTCGCCAGCGAGGCGGCGGCGCACGCGCACGGGCTCAGCCCTCGCGCCCGGGTGCTGGGCATGGCAGCGACGGGGATCGCGCCGCGCATCATGGGTGTCGGCCCCATCGAGGCGGCGCGCAAGCTGTGCCGCCTGACGGGCGTCCCGCTCGACCAGCTCGACGTGATCGAGCTCAACGAGGCCTTTGCCAGCCAGGCGATCGCCACGTTGCGCACGCTCGGCATTCGCCCGGACGACCCCCGCGTCAACCGCAACGGCGGCGCGATCGCGCTCGGCCATCCGCTCGGCATGTCCGGCGCACGGATCGTGATGACCGCCGTCGAGGAACTGCACCGCACCGGCGGCCGCTACGCCATGGCGTTCATGTGCGTCGGCGTGGGCCAGGGGATCGCATTGATGCTCGAAAGGGTTTGAGGAAAGACGAAGCCGAAGTCCTTTGCCGAGAAACGCAGCAGAGGCCTGAAGCCCATCCATTCCCGGAATGTTGCCGACGTCCGTCGGAGACCAACCGCTTTGAGATGGGAGCCTTCGACGATGCTTTCACGATAGTGATTTTTCCATGACCCAAGCGCCTGTTTGGAAATGCGCCCAGGCGCATTTCGCGGCACCGGCCCGCACATAGGCGCGCCAGTGTTGCCGTCCTCACAAGCATGCCCTCGGCGCCGAGCAGCCGAGCTCGTGCGGGAATGGCACCCACCGGCGCAGCGCATTCGATCGTCAGCGGGCTCGACGCGACATTCGGAACATGCAAGCTTGCACGCTCAATCCGGAACGGCCGCGCCCGAGACGCGCGGGAGGAGGAGAGGCACAGCATGATCGGCGCGGAGGCTGCCGCCCTGCTGGCGTTGGGGCTGGTGCTCGCGCTGTTCTGCGTGGCAGCGATCGCCGAGCGGCGCGCGGCCATCGCCGCCCGATCGCCGCTCCGCACCGCGGCCTATACGCTGGCGCTCGGCGTCTATTGTTCGAGCTGGACCTTCTACGGCGCGGTGGGCAGCGTGGGTCGCGACGGTTGGAACTATCTGCCGATCTATGCCGCCCCTGTCCTGGCGCTGCTGTTCGCACCCGGCTTCTTCCAGCGGCTGGGCGAGGCCGTGTCCGCCGAGCGGGCGACCACCGTTTCCGATTTCATCGCCGCGCGCTTCGGCAGCGACATCATGGTCGCCCGGCTGGTGACGGTGATCGCGCTGCTCGGCTCGGTGCCCTATATCGCCTTGCAGCTGCGCTCGATCGGCATCGCGCTGCGCATCGGATCGGGCGTCGCCCTGGAGCAGCCGGTGATGATCGCGGCCGCCGCGCTGTTCGCACTCTTCGCCATCCTCTACGGCGCCCGCCGCTTCGAGCTGGCCGGGCGGAGCGAGGGATTGCTCTACGCGATCGGGCTCGATTCGCTGGTGAAGCTGCTCGCGCTGCTGGCGGTGACGTTGCTCGCGGTGCACGTGATCCTCCGCCAGGGCGAGCAGCGCGCGCTTGCCGGGGTGGCGCGCTTCGCCGCGCTGTTCCGCGCCGAGCATCTTTCGATCGACACGCTGGTGATCGGGCTGATCGCCGCGCTGGCGATCATCGGGCTGCCGCGCCAATTCTACATGGGGCTGGTCGAGGCGCGCGGTCCCGGAGACCTAGTGCGCGCACGCTTCGGTTTCGCAGCCTATATCGCGCTGATGGCGGTTCTAGTGCTGCCGATCGCGCTGGCAGGGCTGACGATCCTGCCGCCGGCGACCACCCCCGACGTCTATGTGCTGGCGCTGCCCGCCGCCATCGGATCGCCGCTGGTGCTCAGCATCGCGCTGGTCGGCGGGATCAGCGCCGCCGCCTCGATGGCGGTGGTGGAGGCCAATGCGCTCGCCACCATGGTCTCGAACGACCTGATCTTCCCCAGCATGCTCCGGCGCGGACTGCCGGACGGCGCCGGACGGATCGGGCGGCGGATGCTGGCGGTGCGGCGCGCCTCGATCGCGGCGGTGATGCTGGCAGCACTGGGCTGGGGGCTGGCGATCTCGGCGCGCAACTCGCTCGCTTCGATCGGGCTCATCGCGTTTGCAGCGACCGCCCAATATACCCCGCACCTGATCCTCGCCGCGCTTCGGCGGGACAATGATCCGCTCGCCGCCCGCGCCAGCCTGGGGACCGGCATGCTGTTGTGGCTCTATACGCTGGCTCTGCCGCCGGTGCTGCCCCAGGCGGTGCTCGACGCGCTGGCCGGCACCCTGCTCGATCCGTTGGCGCTGCTCGGCGTGCAGGGGCTCTCGCCGCTGGTGCACGGCGCGCTGTGGAGCCTGGGCGGCAACCTGCTCGCCTTCGCGGTGCTTGCCGCCCGAAGGATGGGGCCGCCTGCCCTGCCCCGCTTCCTCCGCGACCAGCGCCGGATCACCACGATCGCCGAGCTGCGCCGGCTGACCGCCAGCTTCGTCGGGGAGGAACGCGCGCTGGCCGAATTCGCCGAGGAGAGCGACCAGCGGATCGACGCCAAGGCCGCCCGGCGCGCGCAGGCGTTGATCGCCCGGGTGATCGGTGCCTCGTCCGCCCGCGCACTGATCGCCTCGGCGCTCTCCGGGGGCACGATGCGGCTCGACCAGGTCACCCGCCTGCTCGACGAAGGCGGCCAGTCGCTGCGCTTCTCGCGCGCGCTGCTCGCCGCAACCTTCGAGAATATGGACGCCGGAGTCAGCGTCGTCGATGCCGATCTCCACCTCGTCGCCTGGAACAGCCGTTATCTCGAGCTGTTCGACTATCCCGAGGGGATGGTGCGCGTGGGCACGCCGGTCGCCGACCTCATCCGCCATAATGCCCGGCGCGGCGATTTCGGACCGGGCGGGGCCGATTTCCATGTCGAGAAACGGCTCGAACATCTCCGCCGCGGGCTCGAGCACAGCTTCGAGCGGACCCGCGCCGACGGGCGGGTGATCAAGACGGTGGGCGGGCCGATGCCCGGCGGCGGCTATGTCATGAGCTTTACCGACGTGACCAGCGAAGCCCGCGCCCGCGCCGCGCTGCGCGAGACGCTGGAGGCGCTGGAGGATCGCGTCGAGGCGCGGACTCACGAGCTCTCCGAGGCCAATCGCCGGCTCGCCGAGGCGGATCGCGACAAGACCCGCTTCCTCGCCGCCGCAAGTCATGACCTGCTCCAGCCGCTCCACGCCGCCCGGCTGTTCGCGGCGGCGCTGGAGCGCGACATCGCGCCGACGATGCGGCCGATCCTCGCCCGGCTCGACGGCTCGATCCGCGGCGCCGAGGAGCTGCTGCGCGCGCTGCTCGACATCAGCAAGCTCGATGCCGGCGGCGTGCAGCCGACCCTTGAGTCGATCGCCCTCGCCCCCTTGCTCACCGAGCTTGCCGAGGAGCTGCGGCCGATGGCCGAGGCGAAGGGGCTGAAGCTGCGGATCGGCCCTCTGCCCGGCGCGATCCACAGCGATTCCGGGCTGGTGCGCTCGGTGATCCAGAACCTGCTGGTCAACGCCGTGCGCTATACCGCCAAAGGTGGCGTGCTGATCGGGGTGCGGCGGCGTGGGAGCGACTGGCGGATCGACGTGGTCGATAGCGGCGTCGGCATTCCGGAGGCGCAGCTCGACACGATCTTCGGCGAGTTCACCCGGCTGGGCGCGGTCGATGTCGAGGGCCAGGGGCTGGGGCTGGCGCTGGTCGCGCGCATCGCCCGGCTGCTCGGCGGCACGATCGAGGTCCGCTCGGTGCCAGGGCGGGGCAGCCGGTTTAGCCTGCGCCTGCCTGCCCATGCCGCGCCGGCGCCGGTGGCCACAACCGCAGCGCCACCGGCATCCTCGGGCCGATCGCTGCGGCTGCTGGTGGTCGACGACGATCCCGCCATCGTCGAGGCAAGCGTGACGCTGCTGCGCCAGCTGGGGCATGTGCCCGTGGCCGCGCAGGATAGCGCGACGGCGCTGGCGGCGCCGGGCCCCTTCGATGCGGTGATCGCCGATCTGCGGCTGGGCGAGGACAGCCTGGACGGGCTGGCGCTGATCGCAGCGCTGCGAGAGACGCGCCCGGGATTGCCGGCGGCGCTGGTCACCGCCGAAAGCGGCGCGGCGCTGACGGCGCAAGCAGCCGCCGCCAATGTCAGCCTCTATGCCAAGCCGATCGACCCGGAGGCCCTGCGCCGCTTCCTCGATCGCGTGTCAGTGGCACAGGTCCAGCCCTAGCGAGCGGGCGACCAGCGCGGCCTGGGTGCGGTTGCGCACGTCGAGCTTGCGCATGATCACCGTCATGTGCGCCTTCACCGTCGCTTCGCTGATGCCCAGCCCATGCGCGATCTGCTTGTTGAGCTGACCGTCGAGCACCGCGAGCAGCACCTTCAGTTCGGTGGGGGTCAGCCTGGCCACCGTTTCGCGGACCGGCGCCAGCTCGGCATCGTCCGGCGCACGCTCGACGGGCGGCGCCCGCCCGTGCAGCGCCCTGGCGATCGCCGCCTCGATCGCGGCGAGATCGCTGTCCTTACGCAGGAAGCCCACCGCGCCGAACGCCCGCGCCTCCTCGGCCGCCGCCGCACCCTCGGCGCTGGAGACGACCAGGATCGGCACGCCGGGGCGTTCGGCATGGAGCAGCGCGATCCCCGAATAGCCGACGGCGCCTGGCATCTTCAGGTCGAGCAGGATCAGGTCCAGCGCGTCGCCCGCCCCCTGCACGTCTTCGACCGCGCGCGCGGCGGCGGCGAGCGTGCCGGCCTCCACCACCCGCGCCTCCGGCCGCACCCGGGCGACCGCGAGGCCGAGCGCCTGACGGAACAGCGGGTGATCGTCGGCGATCAGGATGGCGGCGGCCACATTCCCCTCCGGTTCATGCCTCCGCGAGCTGCGGACGGTCGGCGATCAAGGTGGCGACCACCGACGGGTCCGCCAAGGTAGAAATATCCCCTAGGTTCGAGGTTTCGTTCTCCGCGATCTTGCGAAGAATGCGCCGCATGATCTTGCCGCTCCGCGTCTTGGGCAGGCCGGGCGCGAACTGGATCACGTCGGGCGTGGCGATCGGCCCGATCTCGTGCCGCACCCATTGCACCAGCGCGCGGCGCAGCGCTTCGTCGGGTTCCACTTCGGCATTGGTCGTGACATAGGCATAGATGCCCTGCCCCTTGATCGCGTGCGGCATTCCGACCACCGCCGCCTCGGCAACCGCCTCGTGCGCCACCAGCGCGCTCTCGATCTCGGCGGTTCCCATGCGGTGGCCGGAGACGTTGATCACATCGTCGATGCGGCCGGTGATCCAGTAATAGCCGTCGGCGTCGCGGCGGCAGCCGTCGCCGGTGAAATATTTGCCGGGAAACGTCGTGAAATAGGTCTGGAAGAAGCGCTCCGGATCGCCCCACACCCCGCGCATCTGGCCCGGCCAGCTCTGGGTGAGCACCAGGCAGCCTTCGGTCGCGCCTTCCAGTACCTTGCCCTCGCTATCGACCAGCTGCGGGGCGACGCCGAACATCGGCTTGCTCGCCGATCCGGGCTTGAGATCGGTCGCCCCGGGCAGCGGAGTGATCATCGCCGCGCCGGTCTCGGTCTGCCACCAAGTGTCGACGATCGGGCAGCGCCCCTCGCCGACGACCCGGTGATACCATTCCCACGCCTCCGGGTTGATCGGCTCGCCGACCGAACCGAGCAGCCGGAGCGACGACCGGCGGGTCTTCTGCACCCAGTGATCGCCTTCCCGCATCAGCGCGCGCAGCGCCGTGGGCGCGCCGTAGAAGATCTCCACCCCGAACTTGTCGACCACCTGCCAGAAGCGCGAGGGATCGGGCCAGTTGGGCACGCCTTCGAACATCACCGTGGTCGCGCCGTTGATCAGCGGGCCGTAGACGACATAGCTGTGCCCGGTGACCCAGCCGATATCGGCCGCGCACCAGAAGATCTGCCCCGGGCGATAATCGAACACATATTGGTGGGTCATCGACGCCCACACCGCATAGCCGCCGGTGGTGTGCAGCACCCCCTTGGGCTTGCCGGTGGAACCCGAGGTGTAGAGGATGAACAGCGGATCCTCGGCGTTCATCGCTTCGGGCGGGCACTCCGCAGGCTGAGACGCGACGCCTTCGTGCCAGTCGACGTCGCGACCGGCCTGCATGGCGACGTCCGCGCCGGTGCGGCGAAGCACGATGACGCTGTCGACATCGCGGCAATGGGTCAGCGCCTCGTCGACATTGGCCTTGAGCGGCACCCGCCGCCCGCCGCGCAGCCCCTCGTCGGCGGTCACCACCAGCCGCGAGCCGCAATCGAGGATGCGCCCGGCCAGCGCGTCGGGCGAGAAGCCGGCGAAGACGATCGAGTGGATCGCGCCGATCCGCGCGCAGGCGAGCATCGCGACGGCTGCTTCGGGCACCATCGGCAGGTACAGCGTCACCCGGTCGCCGCGCCCCACGCCGCGCGCCTTGAGCAGGTTGGCGAAGCGGCACACCTCGGCGTGGAGCTGGCGGTAGCTGATCCGCCGCTCGGGCTCGCTCGGATCGTCGCTTTCCCACAGGATCGCGATCGCATCGCCGCGCACCGCGAGGTGCCGGTCGAGGCAGTTGGCGGCGATGTTGAGCGCGCCGTCCTCGAACCAGCGAATGCCGAAATCGGCCTCGTCGAAGCTGGTCCGCTGCACCCGCGTGAAGGGGGTGAGCCAGTCGAGCCGCTGCGCCTCCTGCCGCCAGAAGCCGTCCGGATCCTCCACCGACTGACGGTAGAGCTCGGCATAGCGATCGGCATTGATCAGCGCGTTCTTCGCCCAGGCTTCGGGCACGGGGTGGATGGCTTCGGACATGGCGCTCTCCTTCGCGTGCGGGCGGCGGGTCGTGGGTCGCCGCGCTTTTCCGCTGCATAGCGCCCGCCGGGCGCAGCCGGACCCCCGACCATCGTCGCCCCTCCCCCGACCATGGTCCTTCTGTCGGCGACGTCTCGATTGCGGGACAGTCAGGCCCAGAAAAAAACGAATGTTCCAGGAGAGTAAGATGGCTGGATCGAAAGCCGCCTTCGTGGCGGCGCTGTTGGGCGCAACCGCGCTCCTGTCCCCGATGGCCGCGCAGGCACAGCGCCGTGCCGGGCCCAGCGCGCGCGAGGCGGCGCTCGAAGCGCGGCTCGCGAAAATGGAGGCCGAACTGGCCGAACTGCGCACCGCACTCCAGGCGAGCCGCGCCCAGACCGATGCCGAAGGCGCCGCCAGCGCCGCGCGGGCAGCACAGCTCGCCGAAGCCGCCCAGGCGGCAGTGACCAGAAGCGAGGCCACCGCCGCCAAGCTCGCCGCGCTGGAGGCAAAGCCCGCGCCGGAGGGCATGCGCAGCGGCAATACCACCATCAAGCTCACCGGCTTCGTCAAGCTGGTCGCCGCGAGCAGCCATTTCGCCAATGGCGCAGTCGCCACCAACTCGCTCGGCCGCGACTTCTACCTGCCGCAGACCATCCCGGTGGGCAGTGCGGAGGGCACGACCGATACCGATTTCGGCGCCAAGCAGACCCAGCTCGCGGTCAACCTCGCCTCCACCGTCGCCGGGCACCGCGTACTGGGTTATGTCGAAACCGACTTCCAGGTGGATTCCAACGCCGCCCCGGCGATCAGCGGCGGTGGATCGCAGCGCACCACCAATGGCTATACGCTGGCGCTGCGCCGCGCCTGGCTGCAGGTCGATCGCCTGCTGATCGGCCAGGAATGGACCAACTTCCAATATGTCGGCGCGCTGCCCGAAAGCACCGATTATGTCGGCGCGACCGAGGGCACCGTCTTCGCCCGCCAGCCCCAGATCCGCTACGCGGCGCCGCTCTCCAAGGCTGTGACGCTCAGCGTGGCGGTGGAAAATCCGGAAAGCGCGACCGCCACGCTCGACGGCCCCGCGCTGGTCGAGAACGGTACCGATCATCTGCCCGACGCCACCGCGCGGCTAAACCTCATCTCAAGTCGTGGTGAGTTGTCGCTGGCAGGGCTGATGCGCCAGGTCCGGTTGGAAGCGAGCGGCACCGGCCGCACTCAGGCCGGCTATGGCGTGTCCGCCGCCGGCAAGCTCTGGCTCAACGCCGCCAAATCGGCCGATCTGCGCGCGATGGTCACCTATGGCCGGGATATCAGCCGCTATGTCGGGCTGAACTTCGCGCCCGATGCCGTCCTCATGCCGGCGACCGGCCGGCTGAAGCATGTGAAGGTGCTGGCCGGGCTGGTGGCGGTACGGGTGCCGCTGGCCGCCCAGTGGCGCGCGAACCTGATCGGATCTTTCCAACAGGTCGACTATGCAAGCGCGCTGCCGCTTGCCAGTATCGCCGCGTACAACAAGCGTGCCTTCAGCATCGCAGGGAACCTGTTCACTTCGCCGGTCAAGAATGTCGATCTCGGCATCGAATTCCGCCACGGCGAACGCGAGCTGGTTTCCGGGCAGAAGGGGCGCCTGGAGCGTGTAGAGTTCGCCGCAAAATACGGGTTCTGAACCGAACCGTCCGAACAACGGGCGGCACGGACCCGCCGAACGAGGAGAGAATGCGATGGCAACCAGCGTTGACGATGCCTTGCCACGGCATCACGAGGCGACCCGAAGCGAGAAACTGGTGATCACCGCCAGTTCGCTCGGCACGGTGTTCGAATGGTATGATTTCTATCTCTACGGGCTGCTGACGACGATCATCGCCGCGCAGTTCCTCACCGGGCTCAACCCCACCACCTCGTTCATCATGGCGCTGCTGGTGTTCGCCGCCGGCTTCATCGTGCGGCCGTTCGGCGCGCTGGTGTTCGGGCGGATCGGCGACATGGTCGGGCGGCGCTACACCTTCATCATCACGCTGCTGGTGATGGGGCTTTCCACCTTCCTGGTCGGCTGCCTGCCCACCTACAAGACGGCCGGCGTCGCGGCACCGATCCTGCTGGTGGTGCTGCGCATGTTCCAGGGCCTGGCACTGGGCGGCGAATATGGCGGGGCCGCCACCTATGTCGCCGAGCATGCACCGGAGGGGAAGCGCGGCTTCTACACCAGCTGGATCCAGATCACCGCCACCGCGGGCCTCGCCATGGCGCTGCTGATCGTCATCACCGTCCGCTCGCCGGTCACCGGCGTGGGCGAGGAAGCGTTCAAGGCCTGGGGCTGGCGCGTACCCTATCTGCTCTCCGGCCTGTTCCTCGCCGTCGGCCTATGGCTTCGCCTGAAGCTGCACGAATCCCCGGTGTTCAAGAAGATGAAGGCCGAAGGCACCGCCTCCAAGGCGCCGCTTACCGAAGCCTTCGGCCAGTGGAAGAACCTGCGGATCGTGCTCATCGCCTTTTTCGGCGCGATCGCCGGCCAGGCGGTGATCTGGTACACCGGCCAACTCTACGCGCTGTTCTTCCTCGAAAAGATGCTGAAGGTCGACGGGCTCACCGCCAACATGCTCACGATCACCGCGCTGCTGCTGGGAACCCCCTTCTTCCTGTTCTTCGGCTGGCTGTCCGACAAGATCGGCCGCAAGCCGATCATCCTCACCGGCTGCGCGCTGGCGACGCTGACCCTGTTCCCGGTGTTCCACGCGCTGACCAACGCAGCCAATCCGGCGCTGGCCCGCGCGCTGGCCTCGGCCCCGGTCACCGTCACCGCCGATCCGGGCGAATGCTCGTCGCAGTTCGATCCCGTCGGCCAGAACAAGTTCGACACGACCAGCTGCGACATCGTCAAGAACGCGCTCGCCAAGGCCGGCGTGAACTATGAGAATGTGAAGGCGGCGCCCGGCACGCTCGCCACCATCACCATCGGCGGCAAGCAGTTTACCGCGCCCGATCCGCGCCAGGTAAGCGGCGACGCGCGCAAGAAGGCGATCGCCGCCTTCACCGCCCAAGTCGTCGGCGCCCCCGCCGTGCCCGCCAAGGGCAGCGATCCGGCCAAGCCCGCCGTCACCGGCGAGCTCGCCAAGGTCGGCTATCCGACCAAGGCCGATCCCGCGGCGATGAACAAGCCGCTGGTCGTGGCGCTGCTCTTCTACCTCGTGCTGCTGGTCACCATGGTCTATGGACCGATCGCGGCGATGCTGGTGGAGCTGTTCCCCAGCCGCATCCGCTACACCTCGATGTCGCTGCCCTATCATATCGGCAATGGCTGGCTGGGTGGGCTGCTGCCGGCGATCGGCTTCGCGATGGTCGCCGCCAACGGCAACATCTATCACGGCTTCTGGTATCCCGTGGTGGTGGCGGCGGCGACGCTGGTGTTCGGGTTGATCTTCCTGCCAGAGACCTTCCGGCGCAACGTCGACGGCTGATCCGCCCTATATTGCCACGCAAACGAAGGGCCCTCGGGGATCGTTTCCCCGGGGGCCTCTCCCTTGCGGCGGGCGGCTTCCCCCGTCTTGCCGGCGAGGCTCATGGCGCCGGCGGATGCGGCGGCACTCGCTTCGGGAAATCAGCCAGCGCATTTTCAAGTTGACCGTGTACGGCGAACGGCTCGGAAAATGCGGCAACCAAACATCTAGAGCGTCTTCACCCATGGTAAAAACGCTCTAGCATCGCCCATCGCCTGCCCTGTCAGGCATAGGGCCAGATTGGCGTGGGAAGCGCCGCGCGATCCATGTTCGAGCTGGCGGCTCGGAAAGACGCGTTGATATCGAACGCCGCCCCCAACAGGCTGCCGAACAGCAGGAAACCGCCGATCGCGCTGCCCAGTTCGGAAAGGCTCGGCATGTCGCTGTCGGGCCCGTACATCTGGCCCGGCCTGGTCAGGTCGGCATCGGCCTGCGTTACCGTCTCGCCCAGCTCGGTCTGCCAGCCGCCCGACGACTCGAGCACGGTGAAGCCGTCGCGATGGGCGGCATCCAGCGCATAGCCGTTGGTCGAGACGCTGACCGCCAGATCGCCCAGCTGCTGCTGGCTGATGCCGTCGATCACCACCGCATTGGCGCCGCGCGTCACCACCACCTGGCTGGCGAAATAGACGTTGGGATTGCCCTTGGCCTGCTCGGTATTGACCGTGATCTTGGTGCCGTTGTCGAGTTCGAACGTCGTCGTGCCGTAGAAGTCGAACTGGTGCTTGCCGTTCACGTCGACATGCGGATCGCCCCACACGCGGGTGCTCTGGCCGGTCTTCTCGTTGACGATCGTCATTTCGCTGTTCCGCTCGTCGATGGCGAGGTGATAGCCGTCGCCCAGGTCGACGCGCGCGGTACTCTGGCCGGTGGCCTGGGCGGTGAAGCCCGCCTGGGGCTGGAGCTGCCCGGCGCCCGCCATCGTGCCCAGCTGGATCGACAGCAGCGACGGCAGCATCGCGCTGGCATAGGCGCTGGCGCCGAGCGGGTTGAACTGCTGGGCGAGCACGCCGCCGGCCAGCGCCAGTTGCGCGGCGGCGAACGGAGTCGAGGCGGCGGTCGAGATCGTCGTCATGTCCATGCTCCTGAGAAAGGCGATTGGGTGCGAGCCCGTTGGTAGGCTACTGCGTCCCATGCCCTGCCCCGCTGCGGCATCGCCGGATCGCGTAGGCCGCCTAAACGAATCGTCTAGCGACGAACCGTGCCGGCGATGGCATCGAGGCACGCGACGGCCTTCGACGGGGAACCACGAACATGATGTCGGCAGCTGACCAGCTCTCGCGACCCACCGGCATCGGGTCCTCTTCGGCGATCTCGACGTCGCGGCAGCGCGCCGCGAACGACGATTTCCAGGCCCGTCACCTGCCCCCGCGCGAGCTGCTTGCCTGGCAGCAGCTCACGCCGCCGGTCCAGTTCGTTCGCAGCGAAGCCCCACAGCTCGCGGCCGAACGGACCGGCGGACCTTCCACCATCGACCTCGCGGCGATGGCGGCGGACGTTTACAACGACACTCCTGCCCCACCCGCCGGCTACCGCGTCGCGAGCAGCGACGACCTGGCACAACTCGGCCTCCGCGCGGAGGACCTGACCTCGCCGCAGAGCAGCTTCCGCGCCCGCGTCTATGTGGCGGAGGGCGATGGTGGCCCCAATTATGTCGTGAGCTTTCGCGGCACCACCGGCGGCAGCGACTGGAAGGCCAATGCCCAACAGGGAGTAGGCTTGCCTTCCGATCAATATACCCGCGCGCTGATGATCGCGAAGGCGATCGGGCGCCATCCGGAGGCGCAGGTGACGATCACCGGCCATTCGCTGGGCGGCGGTCTCGCCTCGGCGGCGGCGCTGGCGAGCGGACGCGACGCGCAGACCTTCAATGCCGCCGGGCTCAGCGACGCGACGATCCACCAGGCCGGCGCGATCCGCGGCGATGCGCCTGCCCCCAGGATCGCGGCCTTCTATGTCCGCGGCGAGATCCTCTCGGCGATCCAGGATGGCGGCGACCGGATTGTCGGAGCGATCCTCGGCGGCATCCCCAGCGCGATCTTTGCCGACGCGCCCGAAGCCTATGGCACGCGCATCCCGCTCGACGCCAAGCAGCCCGCCGGCCAGCCTTGGTATCAGGACACGCCGGTGGCCCGGCACCAGATGGACTGGGTGCAAAGCAGCCTGGGCGCACATTGACCCGGGGCTCCCCCACTCCCTACAGCATGGCCTTGTGAACCGCCGCATCCGCATCCTCGCCGCGCTGATGCTGGCGACCGCCCCGATCGGAGGATGCATGGCCGCCGCGCCCAGTTGCTATACCAAGCGCGCCTCGGTGGTGCTGCCCGACCGTATTCGCGTCCTTGCGCATCTAAACAACGGCGCCTCCGGCCGCGCGGTCGCCGAGGCGATCTTCGACGGGCGTGTCGACGATGCACGCGCGATGCTGGCGCGCGACCCGCGGCTGATCACCACCGCAGTGCTCGACGACCCGAAAGTTCCGCAGCCGCCCGCCGGCCAATATGGCGATCTGCTCACCTTGGCCGTGGCGCGCTGCGACGCTGACGCGGCGACGATGCTGTTCGCCGCAGGCATGCCCAAGGACGGGGTAAAGCGCGGCAACGCGCTGTCGCTCGCCATCCTGGCGGACGCCCCCACCATGGCCGAGCAACTGCTCGCCGCCGGTGCCTCGCCCGATCCGCAAGCCCGGGGCGGCGAGGATCCGATGCGCAGCGCGATCAGCTTCGGCCATCTCGGCGGGGTGATGACCTTGCTCCGCCACGGCGCCGATCCGCGCTGGACCGACCGCTTCGGTATCGATCCCGTCCGCAGGGCGATGGATGCCGAACAGGCGGAGATCGCCGAGTTGCTGGTGGACAGGGGCGGTACGCTGTGGAGCGTCGCCGACGACGGCAGCATGGCCGCGCACGCACTGCTCGAACCGCCGTTGATCTTCACCAGTCCCGAGATGCGCGCCGCCCGCGCCCGCCTGCTGGAGCGTGCGCGCAACGCCGGCCTGGGCTGGCCCCCGCCCGACCGTGCGATGGTCAAGGCGCAGGTGGCGAGCGGCGCGTGGCCGACGGCCGAGATGGCACACGCGGGGATGACCGTCGCGCCGACGGTGCTGGAGCGGATACGCTCTGCGAAGCGCTGATGCCACCAGCAGGAGATGGGCGCGCTCCCCTCCGGAACATCGCCTAAGCGATTCGTGGAGCGCGCCGAGCTGCCCAAGCCGCTATCCAGGCTGGCATGTTGCTTTCGACGGACGAGATTCGGTCATGACCCAGCCCGTTGGCATCGGCGGCCCGCGGTTCAACGCGATCAGTGCTGTCGGCCAGACCGGAACCACGCCAGGCGCGCTTGCCGGCCAGGCGATGACGACACTCGCCAACCGCGTCGCCGGTACCGTGACCCGCGCATTGGGTCTCGCGCAGGGCGACCGGTCGCCGCTGCAGGCTGGGGACGCCTATGGCATCGAAGGCGTCGCACGCGATCTCGCCGCAACGCTGAATGCTGGCCCGGCCGATGCAGGGCGGCTGTCGCGAGCGCTGCACGACTTCACCAGCGAAGTCGCGTCGCTGGTCGCGGCCAGCCCCACCAGCGACGTGCTCGATCGGCTTTCCGGTCTCGGCAATGCGCCGCTCGATCCCGATGGTCGGCCCGGCATGAGCGATAGCGACAAGGTCATCGCAACGATCGACTCCGCCCTCTTCCAGCTGCGCGAAGATCCGACGCGGGTCGGCCGCTGAGCGACGCGGCCTCAGCGCCGCGCCGCCACCGGCATTGCCCTTCCCTGCACGCCCACCTTGCCGACGCGGACCTCGCGGCGCAGCAATCGCTCGTGCAGCTGCTCGCTCCACTGCGCGGCCACTGCAGGCGGCACTGCAGCGGAGGGAATCAGCAGCACATTGACCTGCCCCGCCAGGTCATGGCCCAGCACCGCGCCTTCCACCTTGTAGCTGCCGAGCGGCAGCGACAGATGTACCTCGGGCTGCGCGGTCTTGCTCACCTCGGCGATGGCGGCGGCGATCCGGTCGAGCTGGGCACGCTGGGCGGGATCAACGGTGCCTGCCGCCGAGGGCCGCGCCGCCACGGCAAGCGCGGCGAAGTCGCGCGGCGCGATCATCGCCGCCAATCCGTCGGCCTTTTCCATGCCGGGATCCTTCGCCGAACGCTTGCCGGCGTGCCGGGAGAGCGCGTCGGCGAAGGCCTTGCGCTGCTTGGGTGCGGCTTCGGACTCACCCTTGGCCGGTGCGTCGCGGGGGGTCGGTGCAGGCTTGCCCTGGACCGAACCGCTGGTCGGAGCGCCGTTCATGCCCAGCCCCGCGACAGGAGAAAGGCAGCGGCCTCGGAATCGACGCGATCCTCGGCCCGGCGCTGCTCGGCACGGCGGAGGGTCTGGTGATGCGCGGCGACGCTCTCGCTGCGAGCGCGGTGTTGATCGAGCGCGCGTCCGGCGGCGCCCTGGGCATCGACCGCAAGTTCGTGCCGCGCGCGCTGGTCGCTGGCACGGGCCGCCGCGCCGATCTCCTCGGCCACCCGCCGGTCGAGCCAGAGCCGCGTCTGCGGGCAAGCCGGGCTCGCCTGGAACAGCAGCCGGGCATCGCCGCGCGCGCGTTCCGCCGCGGCGCGCGCGGCTTCGGCAGCGCTGGCCGCCGCATGCGCCTGCGCGGCGGCCTCGCGCGCCTCGATCAGCGCGCGGGTCAGGCGCTGCTCGCGCATCTGGGCGATACGCGCCAGCACCGGCGCGCGGTTGTCAGCGGACATGGTCCATCTCCTCGAAGGTGCGCAGCCGGGCGATGCTCTCGCCCAGCGCGGTGCGTTCGCTACCGGACTGGCGCAGATAGGCGGCGATCGCCTGGCGCTCGGCCAGCGCGCGATCGGCCAGCGGATCGCGGCCGGGCTGATATTCGCCGATCTGGACCAGCAGCTCGATCTCGTCGAGCTTGGCCAGCATCGCGCGCAGCCCATGCGCCGCGCGCTGCTGCGCCACGGTGGCGAGGCGCGGGAACAGGCGCGAGAGGCTGCCCAGCACGTCGATCGCCGGATAATGGCCGCTCGAGGCGAGCTTGCGGGACAGCACGATATGCCCGTCGAGCAGCGAGCGCACTTCCTCGCCGATCGGATCGCCCTCCTCGTCCTCCAGCAGCACGGTGTAGAGCGCGGTGATCGCGCCCTCGGCGGCCGTTCCGCTGCGCTCGAACAGCCGCGGCAGCTCGGCGAAGACCGAGGGCGGGAAGCCGCGCCGCACCGCCGGCTCGCCCGCCGCCAACCCGATCTCGCGGAGCGCGCGGGCGAAGCGGGTGACGCTGTCCATCAGCAGCAACACATGCCGTCCTTCGTCGCGCAGACCCTCGGCGATGGCGGTGGCGACATGCGCAGCGCGCACCCGCTCCATCGCCGGACGGTCCGAGGTGGCGACGATTACCACCGAGCGAGCGAGCCCCTCGGCACCCAAGATCTCCTCGATGAACTCGCGCACCTCCCGACCGCGCTCGCCGATCAGCGCGATGACGATCGCATCGCACTGGGCGTTACGCGCCAGGTTGGCGAGCAGGGTCGACTTGCCGACGCCGGCGCTGGCGAAAATGCCGACGCGCTGGCCGATGCCGATCGGCATCAGCCCGTCGATGGCGCGGATGCCGGTTTCCATCGCCGCGTCGATCGGGCGGCGGTGCATCGGGTTGGGCGCCTCGCCATGAATCGGCCGGTCGGTGCCGCGACGCACGCCGCCCAAGCCATCGAGCGGCTGGAGCCGGGCATCGAGCACGCGGCCGAGCATGTCGGCACCATAGGGCGCGCGATCCTCGCCGCTGCGCAGGATCACGTCGCTGTGCATCGACAAGCCGCGCAGGTCGCCCAGCGGGGTGAGGATCGCGCCGCCATCGGCGAGGCCGATGACCTCGGCCCAGAGCGAGAAGCCGGTCTCGGCGTCGACGATCTCGCAATTCTCGCCGATCCGCGCGCGCACGCCGGTGACGCGCAGGGTGGTGCCGAGCGCGCCGACGATGCGGCCGTGCTGCTCGAACATCGGTGCCGCATCGAGCGCGCGCAACAGCGCCAGCGGATCACTCATGCCACCCCCCAGCGCTTGGCAAGCGTCTCGAGCTGGACGGACAGGCTGGCGATCACCTGCCCCTGTTCGGTGCGGATCGCACAATCGTGCGCGCCGAGTGCAGGGTCGGGCAGGATGCTGACTTCGGTCAGCGCCTCCAGCCGCTCCGCAACCTTGTCCGCCAAGTCCGGCGCCACGGCGACGATCACCGCGCCCTGCGGCTGCAGGCGGTCGAGCGCGCGGGCGACCAGCGCGGGCACCAGCGTCGCGTTGTCGAGTTCGCCGAGCACGGCACGCACCGCCGCCAGCGCCGCCTCGGCGATCTCGGCACGACGCGTCTGCTCTTCCAAATCAATAGCTCTGGAAAACCGTGCAATTTCGCCGGCGAGCAAGGAGTCGATCTCGGCCCGCGCGCCGTCCAGCGCAGTGCTGTACGCCTCTTCCCGCGCAGCATTCGCAGCCTGCACCGCCCGCGCCTGCGCCTCGCGCACCGCGCCCAGCAACGCCACCGCAGCGGCGAAGGACTGGCGCTCGCCGCGCTTGATCACCGCCCGCTCGCTGAACAGCAGCGCGGAATCGTCGGCCTGGACGAGATGATAGGTCATGCGAGGCTCTCCGCGATGGCATGGGCGCGCGCCAGCAGGCCGCGCGCCGCGGCATCGTCACGCGCACCGGGGAACTGGTCCTGCAAGGCGAGCGGCAGGGCGGCCTCCAGCAACTGCGTGCCGACGGCGAGCACGCGCTCCGGTGACGGCAGCTTCTCCGCGCTGACGATCTCCGGCACCTCGGCTTCGCAGACCGCGTCGAACAATGGTTCGCCCACCGCCGCCGCCAGCGCCGCCAAGCGTGGGCCCGAAAGCTCGGTATCGATCGCCCGGCGAAGGCGCAGCAGCCCGGCCGCCGCGGCGATCCGCGCCCGCTGCGCCTCGGGCGCGTCGAGCCAGTCGGGCAGCTTGGCGAGGTCGCCAAAGCTTACCGGCGGCTGCCCGCTCGCCCGGCGGGCAAAGCGCGCGCCGCGGCCCTGCCCGCAATGGCGGGCAAGCAGCGCCAGCTTGGCGGCCCGCGTCTCCCGATTCACCGCTGCACCGTATCCGGCAGGCTGGTCCGGGGTTTCCGCATCCGCCACAGCCCGCGTCCCGCGATCGCCAGCACGATCAGTGCGACCACACCGATGCCCCCGCGCATCAGCGTCGAGACCGACACCATGCCCTCGCTCTCCGACAGCACCGGCGCGGCCTGGGCGGGCACCATCACCACCGAGACGCGGTCATAGGTCAGCCCGTCGATCGAATTGGTGACCAGCGACTTGATCGCCCCGGTCTGGCTGCGCAGGTCGAAGCCGGTGCGATATTTCACGAACACCGACGCAGCCGAGGGCTTGGCTTCGCGGGAGAGCGGGTCGGCCTCGGGCATGGTCAGGTGCACGCGCGCCTGCACGACGCCGTCGATGGCGCTGATCGTCCGGCTCAGCTCCTGCGAGAGGCCGTAGATCAGCCGCGCCCGCTCCTCCAGCGGGGTGGAGGTGAAGCCCTCCTTCTTGAACACCGAGCCGAGCGAGTCATAGTCCTCGTGCGGCAGGCCGTGGGCGCGCAGCGTCTCCACCGCGCGGGCGAAATCGGCCTGGTCGACGGCGATGCTCCACTGGTCCTTCTCCCCCGCCACCTTGGTCGCGGTGATGCCGGCCTGGTTGAGCACGGCGATCATCTCGTTGGCGGCCGGTTCGGTGAGCTTGCCATAGACTTCCTGCCGGCTGCAGCCGGCCAGCCCGAAGGCGGCGATCACCAGCAGCGGCGCGGCGATCCGCGCCTGCCAGCGGCGCGCGGGGGCGCGGCCGCTCATTGCTGCTTGAACAGCTGTTGCACGCCGTCCGAACTCCGGTTGGCGATGTTGGAGGTAAGCTGCGCCTGGAACATGAACTCGGAGCATTTCATGTTGAGCTGCACCATCTCGCCCGGGGTCAGCTGGCCGCCGCTGGCCTCGGCGGCCTCGGCATAGCGCGAGACGGCGCGGGCCTGGACGTTCACCTGGTCGAGCGCGTTGAACATGCCCTTCATCGCCGGCGGGATCCGACCGGCGGCGACGGTGCCCTGCACCCCGCCCATCTTCTCCAGCGCCGCCTGGAAGCGCGCGTCGAACTGCGGCGTGGTGGCACCGCCGCCCTGGCCGCCGGGGGCGAGCAGTTCGAAGGCGCGCGACACGCCGCTCGTGCCCTGCCCCCCGGCCGGCGCGACCAGCGCGCCGATCGCATCGATGCTCATCGTCAGTTCTTCCGCGCCATGGTTTCGAGCGCCTTGGAGACGCTGTCGATCGAGCTGTGCGAGCTGTTCGCCATGAAGCTCATCCGCATCGATTCGGTGGTTAGCTGGGTGATGTCGGAAGGCTTGTCGCCGCCCTGGCTCACCACGTCGGACTGGGCGGTGATCGCATCGGCCTGGGTGTCGAGTGCCTTGCCCCAGGCTTCGCCGAACGCCTCGAACCAGTTGCCCTTGCCGGTGCGGCTCTCGGTGGTGCCCATGTTGCCGAGCGAGGCGATCGTGCCGAGGACGGCGCTGTTGATCGGGTTGGTCATTGGGTGGTCACTCCGTTGGTGTCGCCGCCAGAGGTGGTGGAGGGTGCCGGGGACGGCGGCGTGCTGGGTCCCAGGACGAGTTCTTCGATCCGGCCGTCGCGCTCGAAGCTGGCGCGGCCGTTGCCGATGGCGACGATGCGGTGGCCGGTCGGCACCGTGGCGCCGGCGAACCAGCGGGTACCGTCGGCGGTGGTGAGGTAGCCGGGGTCGCCGTCGACGAAGGTGGCGAGGCCGTATTCGGCACCCGAGAAGAAATATTGCAGGTCGCGGTCGCCGCGCTTGCCGTCGGTGGCGAAGTCGACGCGGGTGATGCCGGGCACGTCCTCCTTGATCAGCCGCGCGAGATCGGCCTGGCGATCGGCGGGGAGGAATTCAGCCTTCACCATCAGTGCGTTGCCGCGGCGGGGAATCGCTTCAGCATCGACCCCTTGTGCGCGCAGCAGATCGGTGGCGGCGGCGGCGAGGCCGTCCATCGTCTCTACATCGAGCGTGGCCGGGCCAATCCGCTCGGCGACGATTTGGCGCAACCGGGCGAGCGCGGCGTCGTCCTTGACGATCCCGCGGACGATCGTGCCGTTGCGGGTTTCCTCCACCTCGAGGTCGCGGAAGCCGGCGGCGGCGAGCATCGTCTGTTCGCCGGCGCTGTCGTGCAGCTCGCGCGCCACCCAGCGGACGGCGGGCGGCGCGAACAGCAGGAGCAGCAGCAAGGCCGCCACGGCCGCGGCATAGGCGGGCCAGTATCGGTCCAGCGCCAGCGCGCCGCGCATCGGGTAGAGCCGGGTCGCCACCCGCTCGGGGAGCGCGGCGCGCTGCGGCGACAATACGGGTGCATCGGCAGCGGCTGGCGCAACCATCGGCGCAAGCCGGATGGCGTCCTCCCAGCGCGGGTCCTCCGGCGCGCCGATCGCGACGGCCACCGCGCCGACCAGCATCGGCACGAAGGGCGGCAGCGATGCCTGCTCGCCCGCTCCGACCGGTCGGCCGAGAAGGGTCACCTGCCCCGCCGCCACGCGGACGCAGGCCATGCCGTCGGCCAGGTCGAGCTCGAGCGACACGCCGCGCACGGAGGGATCGCGCAGCACGATATCATGCTCGAACCCATGCCCTACGCGGACGAACTTGCCCCGGTGCAGCCGGTGCTCGGCGCCCGAGAGGCGACCGTTCAGCACCCGCAGCACCATCGTGCCGGGCTTTACCGGGGCGAAGGGCGCGTTCACCGGCGGGCCCTCCGGCGGCGCTTCTGGTGGTGATCGGCGGCGGCCTGGATCTGCTCTATCGGGATCGGGTTGGTCGCCGTCGCAGGCTGCACCGCCGCCGCCTGCTGCTCGCGGCGCGAGACGACGCGGGGGGTGATCAGGAAGATGCGCTCGAAATGCTGGTCGCCCTTCTTGCGCTTGCGGAAGGCCTGGCCGAGGATCGGCACGTCGCCCGCGACCGGCACCTTCGACTTGTAGTCGTAGGAGGTCTCGACCGTCATGCCGCCGATCAGCAGGCTCTCGCCCTGCTTCACCACCGCGCTGGTGTTGATGCTGCTCTGCTTCACCGCCGGGATGCCGTCGACCACCAGCCCGGTGGGCGAGCCGTCGAGGATCTCGATCGCCATCCGGGTGCGCAGCTCGCCGCCGTCGTAGAGGATCGACGGGTAGACCCGCATCACCATGCCCGCGGTGACCGGGAACAGGTCCACCTGCCGGTCGCCGGCGACGCGGACATAATATTGCACCTGGTTGTTGAACACGGCGGGGATGTTGTTGAGCGTGCTCAGCCGCGGCCGCGAGATCACCCGCAGCGCACCGGTCTTCTCCAGCGCGGTGATGCGCGCGGCGAACAGGTCCAGGCCGCCGGTCAGATATGCCGCACCGACATTGCCGCTGGAGAAGTTGTTGGCCGGGTTGGTCGCATTGCCGCCGAACAGCGCGCCCAGCCCGCCGGTCCTGAAGCCGAAATCGAGCCCCAGTTCCTTGAGCTTGCTGGTATCGAGCTCGAGGATCGTCGCCTCGATCTCCACGCCGCGCGGCTCGACGTCGAGTGCGCGGACGATGTCCTCGTAGACGGTCATCGATTCGGGCCGGTCGCGGATCAGCACGGCGTTGTTGCTGGGATCGACCTCGACGCGCGGGCCGTTGATATCCCGCACCGCCGCCTCGCGGACGACGACGGTATCGAGCCCCGGCGTGCCCTGCTGGTCGAAGCTGCGCTGCGCCTCGTCGGGCGGCACGGCGTTGAGGCCGCGCCCGCCCAGCCGCGGCAGCGACTGGCGCTGGACATCGAAATTGCCGCTGGTCGAAACCGTCGCGCTCGGCCGCCCGTCCCCCATCATCCCGCGCAGGATCGATCCGACGCCGGGGATGGTAATGGTGCGGTCAAAGCTCTTCTGGATCGTGTCGTCGGCGCGCGCATAGCGGAGGTAGAAGATCCGCACCTCATAGGGCGAGCGCGTCGTGGCGCCGCTCAGCACCTTGGAGCGAAGCGGCGAACTGGTCACCGTCTCCAGCGCGGCGGGGCCGAGCAGCGGCGAGACGATGGGTGCGTTGGAGGATGTGGCGGAGGCCGGGATCACCGCCGGGTTGCCTGCGGTACCCGCCAGTTGCGCGACGCGATCGAGGAACGCCGGCACGCCGGTGGCGCTCACTGAATTGCTCGCTGCGGAGACGCGATTGGCGTCGTCGAGAATCCGCAGCTTCTGCGCGTCGCGCACTACCGCCTCGGGATCGGCGGCGTTGAAGCTGCGCGAGGTAACTTCCGCCGCCGAATAGACCCGCACCACCGCGCCGTCATAGTAAGCGACGAGGTTGAAGGCCTTGGCGAGCTGGGTCCACACCTGGCGCGGCGTGCCGACGAACACGCCGTTGACCTTGCCGGTCACCGCCGAGCTCACCTTCGCCTTGACCCCGGCCTGGCCGAACAGATCGACCACGGCGACATCGACCCGCTGGTTGCGCGCGGTGAGCGTGATCCGCTTCTGCCCCATGGGCGGCGTCTCGGCGGATGCGGCAACAGGCAGCAATGCGGTACAGGCAAGCAGGGCAAGGAAGTGCTGAGCGCGGATCATAGGGAAACCTCGTCCGACATCTGGTTGGTCAGGCTTTCCGGGGCGGCGTTGATTTCGCCGACGATGTCGAGCGGCACGGCCGGGTTGAGCTCGTTGAAACTGATCACCGGAACCTCGAACAGATCGCCCGCGATCAGCAGGCGGAGCGGCCGGCGGAGATCCTGCGCGGTGAGGATCGCCCGCGCGCCGCTGGTGGCGACCTGGGTGGAGAGCAGCGCGATCAGCGCGCGCATCTGGTGCGGGTTGATCGCGAGGCGCATCTGGCCGTCGGCGGGGGTGACGGTCTGGCGGATCGTCTCCTCCAGATCGGCGCCGACGATCAGCACGCGGAGGCGGCCGGCCTCGCAGAGCGGCGCGATCAGGTGGCGGCGCATCGCGACGCGCACCCGCTCGGCCATCGGCACGGCTTCGCGCTCATATTGGCCGACCTCGCCGATTGCCTCGATCGCGTCGCGGAAGTTGCGCAGGGGCACACTTTCCTCGGCGAGCAGGCGCAGCACTTCGCCGATCCGGCCGGTGGGCACCGCGCGCACCGCTTCCTTGACGACTTCCGGGTGCGTCTCGCCGAGCCGGTTGAGGTGATCGGTCACCTCCTGCAGCCCGAGGAACAGGCCGAGATTGCGCTCGAGCAGCTGCGCCACGCGCTCCGCCGCCACGTCAGGCAGCGCGCCCGCGTCGCTGGCGCCGCCGCCGAGCGGGGCGTCGTGGGCGCTGAGCAGCCACTCGCCTTCGTTCAGCCGGGCGTCGGGAACGACGCGTAGGTCGGGAATGGCGATGCCGGTGCGCGTCTGGAGTGCCGCCGCGGCGTCGCGCAGCCGTTCCGCCAGTGCCGCAAAGGCAGGATGCTGCGGCGGCAGGCCGACGGCGAGCCGCAGCGGATCGACCACCGGCAGCGCCTGCGCGGGGATCAGCGTCTCGCCGGTCGCGACCGCCGTCTCGCTCGTTGCCAGCCCCAGCCGTGCCCGCAGCCAGGCGCCCGAGGTCGGGTGGAGGAAGGCCCCGCCGAGCAGGAGCGCACTCGCCAGCGTGAAGAAGATCAGCGTCGGGAAGCCCGGCACCAGCCCGAGCAGCATCGCCAGCCCGCCGGCGATCATCAGCACGTGCGGCTTGCCGGTGATCTGCCGCGCGATCGCGGGGCCCAGGTCGCTGTCCCGCTCCTCGTCGGTGGTGCGCGTGACGAGCATGCCCGCCGCCATCGCCGAGAACAGCGCCGGCACCTGCGCGACCAGCCCGTCGCCGATCGTCAAGATCGAGAAGGTCGTCGCCGCCTCGCCCGCCGACATGCCGTGGTAGAGCATGCCCACGGCCAGCCCGCCGAGCAGATTGACGAGCACGATGATCACCGAGGCGATCGCATCGCCCTTCACGAACTTCATCGCGCCGTCGAGGCTGCCGTGGAGCTTGCTCTCCATCTCCAGCGTGCGGCGCTTCTCGCGCGCCTCGTCCTTGGTGAGGATGCCCGAGCGCAGGTCGCTGTCGATCGACAGCTGCTTGCCCGGCATCGCATCGAGGCTGAACCGCGCGGCGACTTCGGCGACACGCTCGGCGCCCTTCGAGATGACGATGAACTGGACGATGGTGATGATCAGGAACACCACCAGCCCGACCACGAGATTGCCGCCCGCGACCATCTGGCCGAACTGCTGGATGATCTCGCCGCCATCGACATGGGTGAGGATCATTCGCGTCGTCGAGATGCTGATCGCCAGCCGGAACAGCGTGGAAAGCAGCAGGACCGTCGGGAAGGTCGAGAAATCCAGCGGCTTGGTGACGTACATGCAGCTGAGCAGCAGCAGGATGCCCACCGTCATGTTGGTCGCGATGAACGCGTCGAGCGCCAGCGGCGGCATCGGCACGATCATCAGCAGCACGACGGTGACGACGCTGCCGACCAGCAGCATGTCCGCCACGCGCAGGGGCATGCGGCGCAGGCCGCGCAGGATCAGGGCTGGGGCCATGTTCAGCGGGCCCGCGCGGCCTGTTCGGCGAGCAGCCGGCTGTACCGGCCCAGTACGCCGGCCACATAGGACTGGGTTTCGGGGTAGGGCGGGATGCGGTTGCCGTAGCGCCGCACCGCGCCCTCGCCCGCATTATAGGCGGCGAGCGTAAGGTTGAAATCGTTGAAGCGGCCGTGCAGTTGGCGCAGCAGCCTCGCGCCGCCATCGACATTGGCCTCGGCATTGGATGCCGAGACGTTGAGCATCCGCGCCGTGCCCGGCATTAGCTGCATCAGGCCGTGCGCGCCGACCGGGCTGCGGGCATCGGCACGATAGTGCGATTCCTGGTCGATCACCGCGTGCAGCAGCAGCGGATCCACCCGCCGGCGCGCCGCGACCCGTTGGATCATCGCATCATAGCGCGTCGCATAGGATAGCGGCCGCATCGCGAGGATCGCCGCGTCCGACGCCGCCGTCCGCGACGCGGGCTCCTGGCGGAGCGGCGCGATCGCCGCGACCCGCAGCGTGGCGGCGGGTGCCGGCTCCGCCGCGCGGTGCTTCTTGCCCGAGACCAGCTGGAACGACGCGGCGCGATCGCCCGAGGAACCCTCCTCGGCCTCCGGCGCGATCCGCACATCCTTCGGCATTTCGGCCGGAGTACCCGGCGCGACAAGGATGTTGCTGCAGCCCTGGAGGGACTGGATCCCCGCCAGGGACGCCGCATCCGCCACCCGCAACGTGACGGTCAGCGCACAGGGCGGCGGCGGCGGGGTCTTGTCCCGCGACCATGCCGCTTCCGGAATAATCATCGCCGCACCGCACAGGGCCAGCGAGGAAACGCTAAGAACTACTCTACACATTGCATCGCTCCCCAGCCGATGGCGCTCTTGGCCAACAGTTGTCTCAGCACGATGCCCCACAATTCCCGGCCTGCCCGTCCAGGAACACCTATAGGCTGTCGCGATTTTCTTACAATTTCAAGTCGATATTCAGAAATATTTCGCAGTGTTACGGCGCGACGAACGGAGACATTATGTCGATGAGATGCGGAACCTTTTCAAATTCAAGTTTTGTTGACACTCGTGTCAACACAACTGATCGCCGATGAGCAACCACCCACCGCGATTCGACTCGCCGAACATCGTTCAATATCAATAACTTAACCTATCCATTTTGCATCCGGCACAGATTTTGCCTGTTGCATCCGGGAACCGGTTACAGGATTTTAACGATGTTGCTGCCCCGCCCCACGGGCAGACAATGTGTCGACCTGCTCGACCTGTCCGGACACTTCGCGACTATGGTCGCACTGTCCGGCAGCAAGAGTTCAACTTCATGAGCCAAGGCAAGGATAGCGCCGACAAGAGCGAGCTCCCGACGCCGAAGCGGTTGCAAGATGCACGCAAGAAGGGTGACGTCGCCAAGTCCAAGGATTTGGCCACCGGACTTCTTACGCTCGCCTGGTTGCTGCTGGTCGTCGGGGTCTCGGGCTATGCCGCGAGGGAGCTCGCGCGCCTCGCCACCGATGTGGTGGCGCAGGCGGCGACCGGCTCGTTCGAGCAGACCGCCCCGGCGATCGGCTGGGATGCGGCGTGGACGCTGCTGCGCCTCACCTTCGCCACGCTGGTCCCTGCCGCACTGATCGGCACCTTCGCCGAGTTCCTCCAGGTCGGTCCGATGATGACGACCGAGAAGATGAAGTTCGGGCTGGAGAAGCTCAATCCGGTGGAGGGCCTGAAGCGAATGTTCGGCAAGGACGGCCTGTTTGAACTTGCCAAGACGCTGGTGAAGGCCGGGCTGATCTGCGCGATCGGCTATCTCGTCTATCAGAGCGCGCTGTCCAGTTCGGGCCAGCTGATCCGGCTCGCCGCAACCTCGCCGATCGACGAATCGCGCGAAGGTGCCGCGCTGAGCACGATCGGGCTCACCTATTCGCTGACGCTGCAGATGCTGGCGATGGTGGTCGCGGTCTTCCTGTTCGTCGCGGTCGCCGACCGGATCTATTCGAAGCACAGCTTCATCAAGAAGATGAAGATGAGCCGCCGCGACATCAAGCAGGAGCACAAGGAGAGCGAAGGCGATCCCCAGGTCCGCGCACTCCGCCGCGACATGCACCAGGAATGGGCGAACCAGAACAATATCGGTGCCACGCGGGGCGCCGCCGCACTGCTGGTGAACCCCACCCAGATCGCCATCGCGCTCAACTATGACGAGGCGACGTGCCCGGTGCCGGTGATCGCCGCCAAGGGCATGGGCGAGCTCGCCGCCGCGATGCGCGCCGAGGCGGAGGAAGCCCGCGTGCCGATCGTCCGCAACGTCGCCGCCGCTCGCAGCTTGTGGGCACGCGGCGAGATCGGCGAGATCGTGCCCGAGGACATGTTCGACGCGATCGCCGCGGTGATCCTCTGGGCCGCCAAGGCGAAGAGCGGCGACGGCCCGATGCAGCACGACATGGATACCGCCGCCCCGCGCCTCGCCGCGCCCCAACGCTGACCAGACCGGAGAACGAATCGCATCATGGGAATCGGAGCCGTCTTTTCCTCGATCCTCGCCACCGTCGTGGCGCTTGCCCTGGTATTGGGCATGGCCTGGGGGGTGATCTGGCTGCTGAAGAAGCTGCGGGATCGCCAGCTGGGCGTCGCCGCCAATGGCGAAAGCGACGCGCCGATCCGCTTCCTCCGCTCGATGCAGCTCGGCCAGCGCGAACGGGTGGTGCTGATCGAGGCACGCGGCGAGACGATGCTGGTCGGCGTCACCGCCGGGTCGGTAACGCTGCTTGCCCGCTGGCCCGAGGGGCAGGCGCCGGCCAAGCCGGTTGCCGCGCCGGTGCGCTTCTGATGGCGACCATGCTCCGCCTCGATGCGCTCGACCTGCCACGGGTCGATCCGGCGCGCGACGCGCTGGCCGCTGCCGTCGCGCGACTGCTCGATCATGCCGGGTTCGCGGTCGAGATCGTCGCGGCGCCGCCGCGCGGCAGCTGGTTTCGCTGCGCCGATGGCAGCCAGTTCCGCCCCGGCGGGGCCGTGCTCCATCCCGAACGGATCGCCGAAGCCGCCGCCGCGCTGGACGATGCCGAACCGATGCTGCTCGCGCTGGAGCAGGTGCTGGGCTTGCAGCTGGAGCCGGAAGACCTCCGCAGCGCCTCGGAAGAGGCCATGCTCCACTTCGCGCTGCGCCGAGAGGACCAGAAAGCCGCGCTGCTCCTCCCCTGCGACCATCCGCATGCGGCAAACTGGCTTGCCGAGGCGGATGCGCTCACGCCGCTGGCATCGCGCCTGCCGGTTCTTGCACTGCTGCTGGTACAGGGTCCCCGGCTCGGCATCGCCGAAGCGGGTGACCTCGCCCCCGGCGATCTCGTGCTGATCGGCGCCCGCCCCCGCGCCACGCTCGAAGCCCCGCATTTCCGGCAGGCCGGTCAGTTCGACCTCGCCGCCGGCAGTTTCACCCCGCATCCCGACGGAGCGCCCATGGAATCCAGCGACGCTGCCCCCTCCCCCCGCGATTTCGCCGTGCCCCTCACCCTCCGCCTGCCCGCGCAGCGGGTCAGCGCCGCGGCGCTCGCCGATCTGCGCCCGGGCCTGGCGCTGCCGCTCGGCCCCGTCTCCGAAGGGATGGCGGTAGAGCTGCTGGTCGCCGGCAGCCCGATTGCCCGCGGCGAGCTGGTCCAGCTCGGCGATCGTTTCGCGGTGCTGATCGAGGCGCGCGAAGATCTCGCCGAGGGCACGGTCCAGCAGCCGGTGGAGGTGGCGGCGTGAACCTCGCCCAGTTCACCCCCGGCTCGGCGCTGATCACGGTCGTCCTGATCGCGCTTGCGCCGTTCTTCGCGGTCATGGTGACCAGCTTCACCAAGATCGCCGTGGTGCTGAGCCTGGTGCGCAACGCGCTGGGGCTGCAGCAGGTGCCGCCCAACCTCGTGCTCAACGGGCTGGCGCTGATCCTCAGCGTGTTCGTGATGTACCCGACGCTGGAGAAGATGCAGGCGGCCGCCGCCGTCCAGGGCCCAGCCACCCCCACCATGCCCGGCGATCCCCCGGCGCAGGCCGAAAACCCGATCGAGAGCACCGGCGACATCTTCGCCACCGCCGATCGCGCCAAGGAGCCGTTGCGCGAGTTCCTCGTCAAGCACAGCGATCCGCGCGAGCGGGCCTTCTTCCTGCGCACCCAGCAGCGGATCGGCGATCCCGGCAAGGTCAGCAGCCTGCGCGACACCGATTTCGTGATCGTCATCCCCGCCTTCGTGGTGAAGGAGCTCAAGCTCGCCTTCCAGATCGGCTTCCTGATCTTCCTGCCCTTCCTCGTCATCGACATGGTGATCGCCAACATCCTCCTGGCGATGGGCATGATGATGCTGTCCCCCGTCACCATCTCGCTGCCGTTCAAGATCCTCCTGTTCGTGCTGGTCGACGGCTGGGTGAAGCTGAGCCACGGCCTGGTGCTCTCTTATGCGTAAGGGGGTGCTTCCTGCTGCGCCAAGGGCGCAGGTCCGGTGCCGGCCCGCTCCCCCACCCGGCCACCCAACGCCAGTATCCTATGGGTGGCCGGGTGGGGGAGCGGGCCGGCACCGCGCGGAGAAAATGTCATGAGCGACGACCTGGTCGCCGTCACCACGCAGGGGCTGTGGCTGGTGCTGCTGCTCTCGGCGCCGCCGATCATCGCGGCGTCGCTGGTGGGGCTGCTCGTCGCGATCGTGCAGGCGGCGACCCAGCTGCAGGAACAGACGCTGCAATATACGCTGAAGTTCTTCGCGATCGTGATCAGCATCTTCGTCACCGCCAGCCTGATGGCGGGCACGCTGTACGGCTATGCCGATTCGATCTTCTCCGGCCTCGCGGCGGTCGGACGATGATCGAGGCGGTGCCGCCCGGCGTCGGCGTGCCGCTGTTCGCGGCGATGCCGTGGCTCGACCAGTTGCTGGTGGTCGCGGTCGCCTCGGCGCGCTTCGCCTTCGCCTTCGTGTTCGTGCCGGTCTTCTCGCGCGAGGTAATGCCGGGGACGGTGCGCAACAGCATCATCGTCACCTTCGGGCTGGTCGCGCTGCAGATGCAGCCGGACTTTCACCCGAACGCCCTCTCCGCGATGGGCTGGCTCAAGATGCTGCTCAAGGAAGCCGCCGCCGGGGGCGCGATCGGCTTCTTCTTCGGCACCGTGCTCTGGGCGATGGGCGCGGCGGGCGAAATCATCGACACCAAGGTGGGTGCGACGATCGGACAACTCGTCGATCCCTTGAGCGGCAACACCAGCTCGCTCACCGGCATCCTGCTCAGCCGCTTTGCGGAGGTGGTGTTCGTCACCGCGGGCGGGCTCACCCTGCTCGTCGGCACGGTGATGGGCAGCTACCTGATCTGGCCGCTCGGCCCCGGCGCGCTGCAGCTCGATGCGCGCGCGCTGATGTTCTTCGAGGGCGAATTCGGGCGGCTGTTCGCCCTCGCCTTCCTGTTCGCGGCGCCGGTACTGACCGTGCTCTACGTGATCGACCTGGCGATGGGGTTCCTCAACCGCTTCGCCCAGTCGTTCAACGTCTTCTCGATGGCGATGCCGATCAAGGCCGCCGCCGCCACCTTCGTCGTCATCCTCACCCTGCCGCTGCTCGCCCAGGCGATCCTCGCCGATCTCGGCACGCGCGAGGAGATTGCGGGCGGCGTCCTCCAGCGAACGGCCAAGCCCCAATGACCAGCGCCACCGCCCTCCGCGCGCCCTCGCCGCCAAGCGATGCCGAGCAGCTCGCCCAGCTGATCGCCGAGTTGCGCGAAGCAGAGGCGCGCCGCGGCGCCGCCACCCGCGAGATCCGCATCGGCGCGTTCACCGTGCCCGGCTGGCGGGTGCCGCTGCTCCATCTGGCCGGGCTGCAGACGCTGACCCGCAACGAGGCGGCAGTGCTCCGCTTCCTCGGCTGGGGCCGCGCGAACGGCGATATCGGCACCTTGCTCAACATGACCGAGAACACCGTGCGCACGCACATGAACAACGCGATCCGCAAGCTCGATCTCGACGGCGTTCGCGAACTCAACAGCCTGGCGGGACTGCTCTTCCTGCCGCTCGAATGATCGCACCCCTCCACGATTCGTTGAGCCCGGCTAAACGAATCGTGGAGCGCGTGCGGCGCCGATCCGGGGCAATTTGCGCTCGTACCGGCGACACGGTGTCGGCGGCCTGGCTCCCGAGGGGGAGCGCGATATCTGGATGGAAAGGAACGATCCATGGGTCTCCTGAGCGGTCTTACGCGGTCTCTGGTCAATCCGATCAGTCTGGCGTCCCTGGCGATGGGCCCGGCGGGCTGGGCATCGCTCGCGGTGCGCACGCTGGGCGCGGCGATCGGCCAGCAGGTACTCCAGCAGCTCGGCGAAAAGCTGGGCCTGCCGCAGGGGATGATCGACATCGCCAAGAGCACCTTCAGCGCCGCCGTCGGCGGGGCGCCCGGCAGCATCGCCGATGCGGTCAGCACGGTCGGCTACGGCCTTTTGTCGCCGACGGAGCAGGGCGCGATGGCGCGCGAGATGAGCCAGCAGGCCGACAACATCGCCGAGAACCTCTTCGCCGCGTCGCGCGAGGGCAGCGACCGCGCCAAGACCGAGAGCTCGCGCGAAGGCCGGGTCGGCAGCGGCAACTGGCTGCGTGCGATTGCTGAGGTGATGGCACAGTCGATGGATGCGAAGATCGACGAAATGCAATCGCTGGCGCAGACCTACGATTCCCAGTCGAAGAGCAACAAGTCGACCAAGACGATGACCGACCTGCAGGTCGCCACCCAGGAATTCAGCTACCTGATGCAGTCGACGACCAACATGGTCAAGACGATCGGCGAAGGCCTGTCGACCATGGCTCGCAAGGGCTAGGAAACGCGGCATTTCATCGCAAAGGGCCGGGCGAAGCATCGACTTCGTCCGGCTCGTTTTTTATTCTGCCGGCTGTCGGGCAACGATCCGTCCGGCATGTGTGGGAGGTATCGATGGCATCGCGGTTGCTCATTTCCCTCGGCCTGGCATTCGTCGCCCTGCCCGGCGTGGCGCAGGCCCAGATGATCAGCCCGATGCTCTACGAGGGGCCGCGGATCGCACTGCAGGATCATGCCGATCGCTTTTCGAACGACGCCAGGGCACCGCAGGCGCACGCGCGGATCGCGGCGGACCCGGGCATGCACCGCTATGCACCGTCAAAGGCACGGCGCATGGCCAATCTTGCCCGCTTCGTCAGCAAGACTCGCGCGGCCGACCCGCGCGGCGCCGACGATTTGCAAAAGCTGTTCGCGCAGGGTGATTTCATCGAGAAGATCGGCGCGCTCGTCGCGCCCCAGGGACTCCGGATCGACAATATCGCCGACGCATATGCGCTGTGGTGGATCACCGCCTGGGAGGCCGCGCACGGCGACAACGACACGCCCAATCGTGCAACGCTCGCCGCCGTTCGCCGTCAGGCCGCCAGCGCGATCGGCGCGACCGGAGAGATTGCGGGTGCGTCGGACGCACAGAAGCAGGAACTCGCCGAAGCGCTGTGGGTGCAGAGCGCATTGTTGGATGGCGCGGTTGAACAGGCGAAGCAGAATCCCGAGCGCATGCGCGCGATCGGCGACGCCGCGCGCAAGGGCGCTGCGCAAATGGGCCTCGATCTCGACAGCTTCGCGCTGACCGCACACGGCTTCGTGCCGGCGAGGGTCGGTCACAACCAGAAGCGGTCGGGCCCGGCACCGATGGGGTATGCCGGCAGCTATGGTGCCCTGGCGCTTGCCGCCGGCGGCGTGGGCATGGGCGGGTTGCTGATGATACGCCAGCGCCGCGGTTGACTCCCCGCCGCGGCCGGATGACGCCGAAGAGCGGCTGCAGGACGAGGCTTTCTCCGACCGCCTGAATAGGGGCTGGCAATGGTCATCCGCTCGCTAGGGGGCGGAAGACGGGTAAGGTCACCTTCCGCACATCGCCGTCGCCTGGCCCGAGCACCGGATCGATCCGATCAGAAACGTTTTCCCGGGGACACCGGCAGATCGAGCAGCGAAGCCGGCGGCGCAGCGGCGCGGACGACGTTCGCCCAGGCCGCGCAACAACGCGCCGCGCGACGTGTCCCCCGCGGCAAGGGGATTGTCTCCGATCCACGCGCTCCGCTCACGCCATGCAGAAAGGGCGGCACCGTTGCCGGCACCGCCCTTTCCATGTGCAGGTGCGAAAGCCGATTAGGCCGCAGCAACCTTCGCGCTGGCGCGACGACGACGCACGGCAGCACCGGCCATGCCGGCGCCCGCGATCATCATGCCCCAGGTAGCGGGCTCGGGGATCGGGCTCGGCGGCGAGGCGAAGCTGAAGCTGCCCGAGATGTCCGAACCAGCGCCACCGGCCTGGTTGAAGGTGAAGGCCACCGAGGCCTTGCCCTTGTCGTAGCCCGACGCGGCGGTCGGGGTGAAGTCGCCGAGCGTGTAGATCGTCACGAAGTTCGTGCCGGTGGTGACCTTCGCCACCGTGCCGGCGAACGAACCGAACACGGCATTGAACGTGACCGCCGCACCCGAGGTCGCGGTGACCGACGAGGTGAGGAACGACGTGAAGAGAGCGACCGACGACAGGTCGCCGCTCGAACCCAGCACGGCGCTGCCGCCGTTGCTGAACGTGGTGTCGGCACCGATTGCTGCGGTGCTGCTCGTAACATTGACCAGACCAGCCGAGAAACCGCCGATGATGGTCGCCGCCGAAGCGGTGGCCGGGGCTGCAACCGCGACGGTCGCAGCAGCCAGCAGGGTGAGAACACGAGTGCGCATAAAACCCCCTAATGGTTAACACGCCGACGGATTGCCGGCAGCGCCCTACTCAACGGAAAAGCGCTCTTCGTCAATGATAATGTGCGCTGCAGCGTAATTAATGGAAGACAAACTGTCGAGCCTGTCCAATTTCTGCACGACAAGCACGGCACAAAACCCGTTTCATATTGCATTTTCAGCGAATTCTGGCGCTCTGGCGACCGCACATACTATATCTTCATTATCGTGAAGGTATTCTATACTCAATTGTGCTTCGCCTGCGGCCGCACTATTAACGCATAAAACCGCATTACACTTCACATATCCGAAGTATATGCACGAAGAAAACGCGGGCCGAGCACATCGTGCATGCAACCGTGTGAGTTAACCACTTCTTAACCATTTGGTTCCCGGGATAGCGATACACATTTGTGCGGAGAATATGCCCGGAAGCGACTGAAGGCGCGCCGCGAGGAAAGTAATGATTCGTTACAGCTACATTCCTTGCTTGCCATTCCCCGCTGCATTCGCGCACCACAGCAAGAACCCCAATAGGTTTACGCGAATGTCAACCAAAGCGTTTCGCTTTGCAGCACAACAATTACAGACGAAAAGCCTGGCTTGAGGCGTATTCTGCAAATCCAATGAGCACGAATGCCGCACTGCAACAGGCCGGTATATGTCGCCACCATGGGTAGATTTGCAGCCCCCGACACTGACGGCGCACGCCGCCTGCATGCGCTTGATGAATTTCACACGCGCGATGAAAGACAGCGCCAAACGGTTCGCCAGAACTGCCGAGTGAGCAGGTCGAATCTGCGTCAGTGCAATGAAATCGCCCTGATCCCCAACAGCTTTCCCTGGCCGGACAACAACCCTGTCCGACAAATCCTCACCACCTTCCCATATCGTTCAGCGGGGATTTTTTTCTGCAAGGCTGGTGCGATCGTGCCGGGTGGACGGTCCGCCAGCCGCCCTCGGCGCCGCCGACGGCCAATAGCGGAGGTAGAGAATCCGTCAGCCGCGGCTCGCACCTGCTCTACCGGCGGAAAGAAGGACAGGAGCGGAAGCAGCCGGAACGCCGCGCATGTCATGGTCGGGGAGACAGGATTCGAACCTGCGACCCTCTGGTCCCAAACCAGATGCGCTACCAGACTGCGCTACTCCCCGACGGACCGCCGCGCTTAGAGCGTCCGGGCTGCGGACACAAGGCCTCGCACGCTCGATACCAAGCAACACACTGGTGGGCCCGGCAGGATAGCGGCAATCGTTCATTATCAACCGTTTAGCGTGTCCACCCTACCGGAATTTTGCGCGGATCACCTCTGGGCCTCGCCGAATTTGGCTAACCTTTCGAGCGGAAAAATACGCTGATAGCTGTATATCGTGTGTATAGATGCTTGCGTCGCGGCGGCTGTGTGTGTATAGAATACACATAGCGAGGGAGCCGAGATGAAAAGCCGGGAAGTGATAAAACTGATCGAAGCAGACGGGTGGTACGAAGTCCGCCAGACCGGAAGCCACAAGCACTTCCGCCACCCGACAAAGCCCGGCTTGGCAACGGTTCCCCACCCGAAGAGCCACCTGCCCAAGGGCACGCTCAACAGCATCACGAAGCAAACTGGTGTGCCGCTCAATAAGTGAGCGGCACACACCATCTGCCCGAGAAGGGAATGATTATGGCAACCGTCTACTATCCTGCGATCATCGAAAAAGACTCGGAGGGGTTCGGCGTGTACTTCCCGGACCTGCCGGGCTGCGTTTCCGCCGGCAGCACTGCCCAGGAAGCCGCCGAAGGCGCGCAAGAGGCGCTTGAGGGGCACCTGTCCGTCATGTCCGAATTCGGCGACCCGATTCCCGAGCCGTCCGCGATCGATGCCATCCATCCAGAGGAGGGTAGCGTCGAGGTCGCAAGGCTTCTGGTTGCAGGCGAGCGCCCGGGCCGCGCCGTTCGAGTTCAAATCACGATCGAGGATCAGTTGCTCGCGCGGATCGATCGCGTCGCCAGCAATCGATCTCGTTTCCTCGCCGAAGCGGCGCGCGAAAAGCTCGGCGGAAAAGTAGCCGCCGCGCCGCAACGCTAGCTGCGGCGCGCGTCACGCAGAGCGTCCAAGAACGCCGAGGATCTCTCGACGCCCACCGCACGCGTGATCGCGTTCACGGCCGCTGTCATCTCCTGGCTGCGGCCGAACGCGGTGGCACCCTGCCCCGTCTCCGACCGCCCGACCGCTGCTTTCCAGAACTGCTCGATCCAGCTCCGCTCCGCTCCGCAGAGATGCAGGAACGCTAGCGCCAGCCGGAGCCCCGCCGTTGGCGGCACAGCTCCGGTTCTGGCGCGCTCCTGCGCCTCGTCCACCACGCACAGCGCATGGAAGATGGCTCGGTCTCTGGCGACTCGCATTCGCGGAACATGGAGAGAACATTCGCAGGAGTCGAGGGCAGCTATCTTCCAAGGCGGCCGCTGTTCGCTGGCAGCTCCCCATCAAGCCGTGGCTGTCGATCGCGTCCCCGCTCGTCCCGCGACGAACCCTCGCAGCATGCGCCGGACTGGTGTGTCGAACCAGTGGACCACCGCGCTGGCCAATAAACCGACCGACAGCACGAACAGACCCGTGGTTACGAGGCCATGGAGATGCAGACGCTTGCCCAGCATCACGAACACAACCACTAACGGAAAGTGGATCGCGTAGACCGCGTAGGAGATGTCGCCAAGATAGCTGAAAAGCGGAGCCACCTTTGCCGGAAGCTCGTAGTGGACGCCGAACCACACGATCAAAGGAAAGATCGCCAAGACGGTGAGGAGTTCGAACATCGGCCGCCGATGATTGCCAACGGGGGCCATCATCAACACCAACACGAGCCCCACCACCGCCAGCGAGATCCAGGAGACCCTTCGATCGGAAAGGCGCATCCGCCGCCAGAGCACCATCCCCACCGGGAAGGCGAACAGCGTGCGGGCCAAACCAAGATCGAAATGCTGCCAAGACCAGCCGACGTTGAAGAACTCCGGCGAAGCGATCTGCGGTGCCAGCCATGCCAGCGCGGCAGCGGAAATAATCAGCAGATGCCGGGTCCGCAGGCGCACCAAGACCAGCGCGAACAGGACGTTCACCGCGAACTCGAAGAATAGGGACCAGCTGGGGATATTCAGCGGGAAAAGCTCATAAGGCCCAGGTCCCATCGGTGGGGCGGGCAGCATGAATAACGCGCACAGCGCGGCAAAAGCGACTTCCCCCATCCCCAGGCTATGGGGGAGATGCAGCAAGACGCCACCAACCTGCCTCAGGCAGCCGAGCACAAGCCCTACGAAATAAATCGGATAGAGCCGCAAAATTCTCTGCCAGAAGAAGTCAGCAAAGCTCAACCCATTGGTGAGCTTGCCTTCATAATTTAGGGCGATGACGAATCCGCTGAGGATGAAGAACAAATCGACCGCGAGATAGCCCCCCGGGATGAATTGCACGTCCCTCTGGCCGAGATGGTAGGCAGCGACTGCTAGCGCGGCCATTCCCCGGATTGCATCGAGCGTCTTGTATCGCCCCCCGACCGACTGTGCAGGACGCACAATCTCACTTTCAACGCTCATGTCGCCCTTCGCCCCCCTTGAAGGAAAGACTCCTGCCTGTGTCAGCAGGACTCTTCTAGGGTTAGCTTCTAAGCTATAGCCTCGCGATGCCGCAAGCGCCGATCTTCGGCCGTTGTGTCTTGATAGTGACGCTTGCTAGGCCCCTTTAGCTTGTTCGAGCAAGTATAAGCCATCGATCACTGCTGTAAGGCGCCAAGCGCCACCGGTGGCCTCGCGCACCAGCTTTCGCACCCGATAGGCGAGCTGGATGCCGACGTTCGAGCAGGTCCCCTCTCGAACCGGCGCCATGGACTCCACGCTCGACACCGGCAGCTTGCCTTTCCGCTGGATCAGGAGGGCCAGCAGCACCGCGCACCGTCCGCGCGCATGCACATAGTGGGAACGGAAGTAGATGGTCGGAGCGGTGCTATACGCCCCTTCCACCCGCCACGGGCCCCATTCATGCACGCTTTCGACCTGGCACCGGCACCGATCGCAGAGTGCCATTATTGGGCCGGCGGCGGGTCGAACTGCGCGGTGACGGCGATCAACCCATGCAGCTTCTGCGCCGTCTTCTCCTGTGGCTCGTCGGGATCGGATACCGAGAATAAGCCGTCGCGGTGGAAAACGATGTGCCCCGTCTGCAAGACGAGGCAGACGAGGCGAGGCGTGTCCGGAAACGACACCATCGCCTTGATCGACTGCAGGAACGGGGAGAGCCAGTCGGCAACCCATTGCTCGGTCTGGGTGGCCATTACGAGCCGATCATGCTCTGGCGCGCGACAGTCGCTTCCTTGGCGTAGCCTTGCGCTGAGAGGTGCGTGCCGTCGAACCGATCGGTGGTGACGAACGGGATCACATTGTAGTTGATCACCGGCGCCAGGCTTAGGTTCGCCGTGACAGTGTCTATCACCGCGAGCATTTCCGACGACATATTGTAGCCGCCGGTCATGGCAACTCGGCATTTGACCAGCGCCACGTTGGCGCCATTCCCGCCAGCCTGGCCCTTCAGCTTGGTGGCGATGTTGGTCATCGCGGTCTGGAAGTCCGTCGCGGTCACGGCCTGGTTGGCGTCGTTCGTGCCCAGCTCGATGATATAGGCATCCGAGTTGAGCGCGCCGAGTGCATTGTACGGCGTCGCCGCGGTCATGGTCGACGGATCGGAATAGATATTCCAGTGGCCGGTCCCGTTGGTGCCGAACGCCTTGGCGCCAGGCCAGCCGAGGTTGAGGATCTCAAGGCAGGGCGACGTCGAGTTGTAGGGAATGATGCCAACCAGAAAGACCTGGCCGCCAGAAACGCGGGTGATGGTGATCGGCTTCGTCGAGGCGACGGGGCGCGTGATGGTGGTCCGCTTCATGCCGTTGCCGCTCGCCGTGACAACCTGAGCGCCGCTGTTGGTGCCCTCGTTGATCTGGACGTTGAGGCCATCTTCGTCCTGGACCACGATGATCCCCAGGCCCGCCGTTGCCGAATGGATGATGTCGAAGGAGTCGGCCGCGATTTCAGGGGTGAACGTAATCGGCGTGGTGACCGTGTTCGGACAGTTCAACATCGAGCCGCTAAGGCTATAGTTGGTCAGCGTCCAGCCGGTACCGATAACGATATTCGGATTTGCGGCCTGCATGTTCGCCACGCTCGAGTCGGGCTGCGAGGTGAAGAACGCGTCGTGTCGGCATGGAACGCCGCGAGCGATCAGCATATCCTTGAGCTGGGCAGGCCAAGACTTGTTGCGGAGATAGTTGCCCGGAGCATTACCCGCGGTCGATTGGCTGGCAGCCCCCGTGCCGCTGTCGACGCCGCCGCCCCAGCCCGCAACTGCGCTGTCCCCGACGATCGCAATTTGCGATCGCTGGCCAGCCGCCATTTTGGCTTGAACCGCAGGGAATTGAAAAGTCACCGATGACGCTGCCGTGACGGTGAGCGCGAAGGAGGCTCCATTGGCGCCGGCTGCAGAAACGGCGATGTCGACCGATCCGGCACTAAGCGCGCTCAGACCGACAACGGCGACCCAGCCGGTGCCGGCGCTCCCGCTGATCACGAAGCGGCCGTCGTTCGGACTGATCGTAGGCGTCACACCCGCAGGTACGTTGCCGATCGCGAACAGCTGATAGCCGGCTGCCGTGTTCGCAGGGATCGAGGCGCTGGTGGGCGTCAGGGTCAACGTCGGCAACGGCGTCGCACTGATTGGCTTCCCAATGCTCGCGCCCACGCCCAACGAGATCGCGATCGCCGCCACGCTCGCCGGCACCGCAATTCGCCGCATCCGCTTCGATACACCGTCTTCCAACGCGATCTCGGTCGGCGTGCCGGGATCGAGCGGGCCACCGACGTTCAGCGTAGCAAAATCGGCCGGGTCGACCGGCGCCGCGAAGCCGGAGCGTACGGCGGCCGAGGCGAAGGTGTCGTTCACCGACATTCGGTGTGGCGGACGATCCGGGAACCGCTGGTCCCAGAGCAGGATGGTTTTCATCGGTCGAGACCCTTTTCTTGTCGTGGAAGTGGCGGGAGCGGGAAATTAGAGCCCGAGGAAGCTGCGGCTGGCCCGCTTCACCGCAGCCGCGTCGCGCGCTTCGCAGCGGCCGACGATGCCGATCGCCGCGCGATAGCGATCGTTCGCCTTGTCGAGCTGGCCGGTCTGCGCGTCGGCAAACACCTGCCAGTCGGCCAGTACGTCACCGGTCGGCAGCGGCGCGCCGACCACGCCCGACAGCCATTCATCGGGGAGCAGCGAACTGCAGGCACTTTGGGTCGCTACGATAGGACGCCCGCTTGCAAAGAGCCCGCAGGCCTGCGTCGCGAGCAGCGGGATCAACGGGAGCATTCGCGCCAGGCGCTGCACGTATTTCATGCTCGTTCTCCTTGGTGATGTCGTCGATGTGGCCTTCGGCGGCGGTCTGGTTGCCGATTGTCAGCACGGTATCCCGCGCGCTTTCGGTCGCGGCGGCACCCTGCCCGTTCGCGAGCTTGACGCGGGTCTCGGATCCGCTGCAGCCGCGCACGAACAGCGCTAGGCCGAGCGCGGCCAAGATGCCGAGGATGATCAGAATGGTTCGGAGGCTGGGCAACGTCATGGCGTGACATCCTTGGTGCTGACGGGATCGGAGGGAGTGCCGGCGGGCTCCAGCGGCCGCGCGGACGGAAGGCGCATCAGGCCGATCAGGCCGCCGGTGACGGTGCCCAGGCCGAAGGCCTCCATTTTGCCGATGATGCCGTTCGACAGCGCCGCGATGATCATCGCGCCCAGCAGCACCACCACCAGCGCCACCAGCGTCGCCAGATAGGCGATCAGCTGTTCGCGGGAGTTCACGCGCCACCCCGCTTCACGAAGGCTGCCGCGAGGCGTTCGTCATAGCGGTTCTCGCGATAGGCGGTGCCGTTGTAGCCCTTGGCGAACGCGGCCCAATCGTGCCGACGTAGCGCGCCGACCAGGCCATTGCCCTGGACGAATTTGAGGAAGGCGGCGAGCTGGTCGGCCTCGGTCTGGGCCTGCTGCCAGGCGAAGGACCAAGGCGACGTGGCGCCGCAGACCTCGAAATTCTCGCCGAGGATCTGGAAGCCGCCATAGCTGGCCGAGGCGAAGCCCGCGTCGACATCCAGCGCCACCGCGTCCAGCAGCTGCGTCCAGCGCCCCACCTGCTTGGCCGGGTATAGCTTGCGGTTCCACTTCCGCGACGAAATTGTGGGGTGGCTTACGTCGTAGCGATGGCCGGTGGCCCGGCTGAACCGATGCGGCTCGAACAGGATTGTGGGCCGCCCGTCGATGAAGGGCGCGGCGCTACCCTCCACGTCCCACACCGCCCAGATCGCGGCGGGCTCCACCTTTATCTGGTCGGCCGCGTCGGCAACGTCGTCGTCGCCCAGCTTGTAATCGGGGCCGTCGGTCAGCGCCGTCAGGATGGCGGAGCGATCGGCCGCGCCAAACGGCGCGCCATCAGCCCCGGGCCGCTGGCCAAGCTCCGCCAGCCGCCGCCGAAGCGTCGTCAGATCCATCGATATTCTCCGGATTAGAGGAAGATCAGGCGTTCTTCTTCGGCGCCTGCGGGTGCGGCTTCAGCGCCGCATATTCCTTCGGCGCCCGCCCATCGGCATGCGCCTCGATGATTGATTCCGCCGCCAGCTCGTTCGCCACCACGGTCCGCGCACGGCCGAGCATCTGATTGGCGACCAGCTCGGCCTCGCTGTCGACGCGCTGCAGGAAGCGATCGGTCAGCAGCTTCACCAGGCGATCGGCGCCGACCGCGCAGAAGGCGGAGAAGAGCGCGGAGGCCTCCGCTTCGAAGCCGGCGCGCGTGGCCATCCAGTAGGCGATCAGCGCCACCATCGGCAGCAGCAGCAGATCCGCGAACACCAGCCGTGCCTTCACCGGCACGCCCCGCTTGATCAGCAGCGCATATTTCGCCGCAAAGCCGAACGTGATGCCGATCAAGATCCAGCCGTATTTCGCCAGGAACTTCGCCAGCAAGGCCTCGAAACCCGGTGTCATTGGCCCTGCCCCCTTTATCGTGATTGTCATGCCGGCGCCCCCGGCCAACCGGTGGCGATGTCGATCGCCGCGACTTCTTCCACCGTCTCGGCCGCCTCGATCTCGCCGCGCAGTTGCTGCGCCCGATCCCAGCAGGCGGCGGTGTGCATACCCACGGCGACACCAAGCGCGATGATGGCGTCGGCATCGTGCGCCACTGGGCTGTTGTCGGCCATCGTCCAATCGACAGAGAATGGCCTGCCGGCCGCCTTGTCGATCTGCGCCATCTGAACCGTGCCCGATATCAGGATGCGACTGCGATCCGTGGTGTCGACGCGTCCCAGCGCGGAATCGCAGCCGCCGTCCGCCGCTCGATCGCGTGCCGCCTTCACCGCCGCCCAGGCACGGGCCTTCGCGAGCTGCAGATCTCCCGCCATCGGGTCGATCACCGTTCCGCCGTCGAACGGGGCACCAGGCGCGGTCAGGATCTGCTCGACATCCTGCAGGCTGGTGATGCGCACCAGCAGCGGGATCGTGTACACGTCTTCCCAGGACACGAGTTGCATGTCCGCAAGGTGATAGCTTTGCACCACCGCATGCGTGGCATCAGGGCGCACCTCGAAGCGGATTGCGCGATGAAAGCGGGTGGCCGCACCGTTCGGCGCCACCATTTCGCGGATGAACATGCCTACATTCCTGTCACATCGATGAGAGAGAAAGAGCCGTCGACGAACAGGTTCTGCGCGGCGCCCCCAGAGGTTACCTCCTGCAGAAGCTGCTCGGCCACGGAAGGGAAGTCCTGGTCGCCGGAGGTGATGACCCGCCCCGCCGCGACCGAGATCCGCGTGGTGCCACCGCCGGTCTGCCCACCTGAACCCTGAAAAACCTGATAGTGCCGCCCAGGGGAATGCATCATGACGGCATAGCGCCGCCCCGCACGCGCGCCGGCCAGATAGCGATCGGGGCCACCCCACAGGCTGCCGGAGAAAGGCAGCGTGTCGACGATATTGAGCATCGGGATGCTGGTGTCGCCCATCAGCTCGCCCGAATTGCTCCACCAGCGCATCCCGCCGCCGGAGCCGAGAGAGGGCACCTTGCCGAAGAAGTAGATCTCGACCGTGCCCGTGCCGAACGCCCGCACCACGAGAACATTCTGGCCGCCGGAGTTGACCGAGGATGAAAGCGGCGTGACGTACACGTCGCTCCTGATCGCGTAGGGCGGCAAGTTATTGTAGGGAAACGGCACCACGATCGGAACATTGTTCCCGACCGCGACGCTGGCGGTGACCTTCGCGAGGAAGTGATAGGTGAAGAAGGTCTCGTCCAGCATGAAATTGCCGTTGTCGTCACGGGCGAAGAACCCGGCGGTACCGGGCACATGGGTCGACACATAAGCCGGGTTGTTGGCCTTCCCGACGGCATAGATGTAGGCAGTCGGCCCCGCGATGGTCTGCGCGTCCCAGCTCAGTGTTGCCCCGGAGAAGGTGAAGGTGCGGGTGGTGCCGAACTGGTAGGGCGTCTTCGGGAACACGAAGCCCTTTCCGGCAAGCAAGCGACCATCGGTGAGGGAGCCGGCCCCTGCTCCCACGGTGAACTCCCCGAGCGCCTTGCCCGCGCTGTCGATGGCCGAATCGAACATCACTGCGCCAGAGGCGGAGCGCTGGATGAAGCCGCCGGGCATCAATATTCACCCGCGAAGAAGGTGTTGACGTTCGAGCTGTTGAACACCGCCACGCCGTCATTTCTGAACTCCGCCCGCTTGCCAGCGCTTGCAGTGCGCAAGAGGCCGATCCGCGCCGTGATCGCCGAAAGCTCGGTCACCGCGAGGCGGGCAGCATCGATCGAGCCGATCTGCATGTGGTCGCCGATGAGCGTTTGGAAGGCGACCTTTTCGCCAACGATCGAACGCGCGATGAGGTTTTCGGCCCTCAGGAAGCCATAGGCTGGCACGCTGTACGGGAGCATCTCCGTCGCGTTCTCGGCGGTCTCGGCGAACATGGGTCGCGCACCGAAGAGGCGGCTAGTTCCGGAAGCGTTTGGAGTAGTGTGCGCCTTTCGGAACACCAGCATCGCCTGTCGCGCTCCGACCGGAGCCTTGCCTCGGTTATAGATGCGCTTGTAGCCCCCGAGCGTGGTCCGACCCGGAACTTCGTCAGGTTCCACAAGGGCGTAGGAGTTCGCCACAGGGTCGCCGGTTGGGGTCTCCGAGAGAGCGTTTCCGTCACCATCGAACCACACGATGAGAACAGCGAGACGACAGCCATAGGCACACGCCCAGAGACTAAACTCGTAAGTCTTACCCTCTTCAATAGGCCACATCTCGTCCAGGTCGCCGTTCTGGTTCTTCATCCTGGCCATGCGAATGTCAGAGAAGTGCGCAGCACCCGTCTGACTGTTGGGCTGGTACACCATGAAAGTGGAGCCATCCGGAAGCGAGTAGTCAGGGCCGGGGTCGTACCCGAAGTTTAGAGATTGGAGCACGCCCTGCCCGCCGGTGGTGAGGCCACCGGTGACTACGTCGTAATACTGCACACCGTCAGGGTTGTAGGCGAACCGCATATAGTTGCGCGGGTTCGTCCCTGGCACCGCACCGATCAGCTGGTTTCCACCAACACCGATGCCCAGCTGAGACGATGCCACCGTGCCGACCAGGTCGGCCGCGGGCACTGCGCTGGTCCATGCGCCATCGTGGAAGCGCCAGAGCTTGCCGTCGAGTTCGAGGAAAACCATCCGCCCCTCGAACAGGTGATCGGTCGGCAGCGGATTGGGCGCCTTGATGATCTCGTAGCCCCCGCGCAGCTTCGAGATCGAGACCACCTCGGAAAGGGTCACGCCGCCCACCACCGCGGTCAGCGTCAGCGTGCCATCGTCCGCCGACATGCCGGTGATCTGGTAATAGCCCTTGGGCTTGCCGGAGACCGGCGTATCGGCGGCGGTGTTGATGGTACCGGTGCAGCCCTCCGCCACCGCCGAAAGCGTTGCGGCGGCGGTGATGTTGGCGTCGCCGTTCCACACGCTCAGCTGGCCGTTGGCCTTCTCCAGCCCCTTCACCGTTCCGTCGGCGAATGCCTGGATCTGGATCGAGCGAGTCGTCAGCCGCAGCGCCGTTGCCGAGGGACTGGCCGCGCCGTCCTGCACGGCGGCCACCTGCGCCTTGGAAGTGAGCGTGGCGCCGTCCGTCAACGTCGCCGTGACGATCACGCTCTTCGTGGTGCCCCGCGCCGCCGCAAAGGCCGCCTCGGTCATCTGCACGCTGTCGCCGGTTGCGCCCGATAGATAGGTGATCGAGACCGGGTTGCCCGCGCCATCCGCCAGCGACCAGTAGACCGTCGCCGCCGTGTTCTGCTTGTTCGCGGTGAAGGTCACCGTCTGCCCCTCGGGCACCGGCAAGCCGGCACTGGAATAGGTGATCATCTGGCGATCGCTGGTGATCGTCAGCGCCTTGCCCGGCGGGCCCGGCTCCCCAGGGACGCCCTGCGCGGCCAGCACGGCCCAATAGGCGGTGTTCGGGGGTGCATTGCCGGCGCTGGGCGTCGCGCTGCTGTAGCGATAGCTGGAGCCCTCGAACTGGACGATGTTGCCTGCGCGATAGGTGACGGCGGGGTCGTACGGCCCCATGTCGATCAGCGGATCGGCGAAGGCGATGTCGGCCAGCGCATGCACGGTCCAGGCGCGCGCCGCGGCCATCGCCACCTTGGAGAACGGGGCCGAGACCTCCATCTGCTCCACGCTGCGCACCGGCGGCAGCGCCGATCCGTCGGCCGCCAGCGTCAGCGACGCCGCGCCGAGGCCCACCGGCACCACGAACAGCTTGCCCGCCCAGCTGACACCCGCCACCGCGTTGACGCTGGCAGCGATTGCCTGGATCAGCTGCCGCGCCGTCGTCTGCTGATCGAGATAGAGCGACAGGTTGTAGGGCCGCGCCGCGTCGAGCGCGTCGAGCGAGGCGTCGTCGATCTTGCCCGCGCCGCCCGAGAGCAGCGCCAGGCGCCGGATCAGCTGGCCCGGCTTGCGTGCCCAGCCGTTCGGCCCGGACGCGTCGCCCTGCATCAGGAAGCTTACCTGCCCGTTCGGCGGCGCGCCGAAGCGGGCCAGGCCCTGCGCCTTGCACGTCGCCCAGGTGCCGGCGGGCACCGTTGCCGCGACCAGGGCGGCATAGTTGGGATAGTCGGCCAGCGCCCCCTCGAACCGCGCGAGCCGCTCCAGCGCGGCCTCGAACGCCTGCACGGCGCCATAGGCCGAGACCTGGAAGACGTTGTTGACGCTGTCGATCAGCTTGCCGGCGACGTAGCGCGGCGCGCCCAGCGCCAGCGGCTTGGGCTGGCCCTTCAGGCTCGCAGGTCCTTCCACCCCCGTCGTGCCCGCATAGGTGGCGAGCAGCGGCTTATCGAGCCAGCCGTCGTCGACGCGGATGGCGAGCTGCGCGCGGCCGTCGAGCAGCTGCGGCTGCGCGGTGGCGCGGCCGTCGAAGATCGGATCGCTGCTGATGTCGGTCCACAGCTGCACCCGCGCATCGGCGAGGGCATAGCGACCAAGGTTAGGCCATGCTTCGGCCTGCAGCTCGATCGTGCCCGTTGGCGCCGAGATCTCGCCGCCGAAGGCGCCGTCGAACAGATCGTAGCGCAGCACCGGCAGCTTCGCGAGCATGGGCCACCAGGGGCCGCCCGCCGCCATGCAGACGGCGGGATCGTCGACGCTGGCGGCGCGCAGCACCACCGGGGCGCCGGCCACCGGATCATAGGCATCGATCTGCGCCCACATCGTCATCACATCAGCCCCAGCAGGTTGGCGCGCCATTCGAAGCCCCTGGCCGTCGCCCAGGTGGTGCCCAGGTCGCCGACCAGCGGGCCGAACCAGCAGCGTTCCTGCCGCTCGGGCTCGGCCGCCGGGTTGATGCAGAGCGCCAGGCAATCGGTGTTGCCGGCATAGTCGAGCAGCTCCAGCGCGGTGCGCTCCGCCTCGAATTTCGTCAACGTCGGGAAGTTGAGCGACACGGTGCGCAGTTTCTTCGCCCGCCGCCGCAGCAGTACGCCGCGCGCTGACACATCGGCCGAGCCCAGATCGCGGACGCCCAGCTGCAGGCCGTATTCGAAGCCGATCGCCGGCTCAAACTTGTCGCCCACCACCGCCCGCGCGAGCTGCAGCCAAGCGCCGCCGTTCGACAGCGCAATTTCAAGGTACCGGAGGGGGGGCCAGCCAACGGGCAATGGCAGGAACGCCACGCCGCCGCGGATTTGCGGCATGATCGAGCCAGCGAGCAGCGGCCGCCCACCATCGCCGCGCGCTCGCGTTGGCCCCTCGGCCGTCGTCGCCCCGTAGATCTGCACCGTGGCTCCCGCCAAGTCGGCGCTGGACGCGATGCCGAACAGCATCACGGTATCGATCACCTGATCGGCGCCAAGGTCGAGCTTGACGGACGGCGCGGCCGTGGCGGTGCTACGCCAGACGATGCCCGCATAGTCGTTGCCCAGATAGTTCGGATCGCCCAAGCCTGTGGCCGCACTGGTGGCGGTGAACGGCAGTGGCTTTACGAAAAGTGCGTTTGCCATCAGCCGAACACCTCCAGGCTGGTGCGTTCCTGCTCGAAATCCACCTCGATTCGCGCGGCCAGCAGCGTTGCGTCGAGCGACTGCTCGGGATCGATCACGCGCGCCTGCGGAAGGCCCAGCGCCGGATTGAAGGCAAGCACATCATCAGCCACCACCGCGAACCGCCGCCGCTCGGCGCCGATCAGCGCGCCGCGCTGGTTGGCGACGGCCTGCGCGTCGGCGAGGCTATCGAAATAGCCGGGTGCCGCCTCGACGGTGCCGTCGCGGGCGGACGGGTGACGCGCGGCGATCGCGGCATCGCTCCACGTCGCCGTCACCACGTCGCGCGACGCGGCACCGATATCTGCATCGATTGCAGGCATGATTACCTCTGTACGAAGTTGCGGTTGGCCGAGAGGAAGCTGCTGCTGCCCCCGCCTCCCCCGCCGCCCAGCTGGGCGAGGATCTGGTTGGTCTGCGCCGTCAGGGTGGAGAGCTGTTCGAGCAGCGCGTTGGTGGTGGCGGTGTTCTTCGCCGTATCGGCCGTGCTGGTCGCGGTTGCGCTGGCGAAGGGGTTCTCCACCGCGGGCGAGACGGGGACGGCATTGTCGATAGAGCTGATCGCCTTGTTGGTGGCGCTCTGGATCTGGTCGAGGAAGTCGAAGAACTGCTTCGTGGACCCGTAGATCTGGCGCTCGATGTCGATCGCGCTGTTCGCCGCCGCCTGATAGGCGCTCTGGTCGATGCTCTTGCCCTGCGCGATCTGGTCGAGGAACGGCTGCAGCTTCGCCAGCGCCGCCGCTTCCTGGTCGCGGAGCGAATAGGGCGAGGCGCTGCCGATCTTCAGGCTGTCCTGGAAATCGCGCAGCGTCGCGCTGGCGGCAGCGGTGCTGTTCTTCACCTGATCCAGCTGCAGGTTATAGAGCTGCTGCGCCTGCGCCATCTGCTCGGTCGAGGCACCGCCTTCCTTCAGCGCCGCCACGGTCTTCTTCCACTCGCGGTTCAGATCGTCGATCGCGGCCCCCACCGGGTCGAGCATCTTCTTCAGGTTCTTGGGGATCGCCTCGATCAGCACGGCCTTGCTGATTGCCGTCTCAAGATCCTTGCCGCTGGCGAGGATTCGCTGCGAGGCATCGCTGATGCCCTTGATCGCGCCATCGGCCAGGGCGTTCGCGATCGCCGCCCGCACGGCACCCTCGGGGTCGCCGTCGAACTTCAGGACGCCGTCCTTGTTGCCGTACTTGCCGCCCACGCTGGTGCCGCCCGAAGGGTCGACGCGGTAGCTATCCTTGTACTTGTTGATGCTGACCGCGAAGGTGCCCAGGTCGCCGCCCAGCGCGTCGGCAATCTGCCGGATGCCGGTCTGAACGTTGGTGGCGAGGCCGCCAAGATCGGACTGCACCGCCGAATAGTTGCCGTTGACAACGGCGGCCTGGTCGACGCTGGTGATCTGGGCCGAGCCGCGCTCGGTCTTCTGGAACAGGCCGCCGACGACGTTGCCCATGATGCCGCCCGCAATCGCGCCGAGCGGCCCCGCGAAGCCGCCCAGCGTCTTGCCCAGCGAGCCACCGATCTCCTTCGTGATCGTCTTGCCCAGTTCCTTGCCACCATATTCGCCGAGGACGCCGCCGATGCCGCTGGCCGTCTTGTCGGCCTTGCCGCCGCCGAGCGCCGAGAAGACCGAGCCGCCGATGCCCCCGAAGGCGGCGCCTTCCAAGATCGTACCTAGGTTGCCCTTCAGGCCCTTGGTGATGGTCTCCGGCACCGTGATGCCAAGCTTTTCCATCCGCTTGGCCCAACCGTCGATCGCCAGTTCGAGCACCTTGCTGGAGCGCACCAGGCCGAGGGCTTCGCCTGCACTGGCCTTGCCGGTGACGACGATTTCATTGTCGTTCGCGCTATAGCCCCCGCCGCCAAAATATTGGGCGATGGCCGGGGACGCCACAGATGCCGCCGCGCGCGCCGCTTGGGGATCATACCCACGAATGCGCAGCGTGGCATCCGAGAGTGCGTCGACGAAGTCGTTCACCGTGTCCCGCAGAACCACGGCGGCACCCTTGGCCTGATCCTGCAGGATCTCGGCGGGCGTCTGCTTGCCCGTCATCTTGCGGATATAGTCCTCGATCTCGCGATCGATGCCGCCGAACAGCGCGTTGCTCAGCAGATCCCGCTGCAGCTTTTGCACCACCCCGACGATGCCGCCGGCATTGCCCTGGATCTTGGCGAACACGCCGTCGACCTGATCGAGAACCCCGCCCCACGCATTCTCGTAGATGCCGACGATCCGGCGCTGATCCTCCAGCAGGCGATTGATGGCCTGGTGCTGCTGCGCGAGCCGATAGGCCGTCTGCACCTGCGCTTCGTTCAGCGGCCCCATCTGCTGCTGCAGGCGCAGGATGTTCTGCAGCGCCTCGGCATCGGCATCCCTGCCGGCCAGCACCAGGCGGCCGACTTCCAGGCTTTCCTGCTGCGCTTCCACGAATTCGCGGAACGGACGATCCATGCCGTTCCTGATCGACTCGCGCGCCTGATCGATCAGGCCGAGCAGCTTCTGCACCTCGGGCGTCAGCTTCCGCTTGCTCAGCTGCTCGGTCAGGTTGTCCAGCTTCAGCGTCGCGATTCGGGCGCGATCGATCAGGCGGGGTTGATCGTCCCACTCGGCATTGATGGCGGTAATCGCCTGCTCGGCAGCGTCATCGGAGCGGGAGAAGTCGCGGGGCTTTCTCGGCGTCCGAGGCTTCTTCGGCTTGGGATCTCGCTGGTAGGGCTTCAGCTCTTCAGGGATCGCCCCGCCCTCGGCAACCGAAATCACCTGCAGCGCGGCGGCCTTGTCGGTGGCCGTCTTCGCCAGATCGTTGAATTTGGCCTTCACGTCGACCAGCGACTGCCCGGCGATCCTTCCATTGACGGCCAGCTGGTCGAGTTGCCCCAGCGCGATCGTCAGGTCGCCGCCAACCTGTTTCGCGTAGAGAGATGGATTTGTGGTGGCCAACTGATTGTTGGCGACTGCAGCCTGCAGCTTCGCGAAGATCTGCGCCTGCACGGCCTGTTGTCGCCGGGCATCGACGCTGGCGCGAGCTGCCGCATCGACACTGCCGGCGCCGACGCCGAACTGCCCAGCCGTTCCCGGCGCGGCCGCCACCAGAGCCTTGTCGTTCGCGCCGGTGAGATCGTCGATCTTCTTGTTTGCCGCGAGCAGGTTTGCCTGCGCCTGCAGCTTGATCGACTGGATCAGAACCTCGTTTTGGGTCTTCAGCTTGCCAGTGGTGAGATCGATGATCGAGCCGAGCAACTGCTGCGCCGCGCCGAACGAGTCGGCAGCGCTGGTCGCCTGCTGCAGCTTCTTCGCGCTCTCGTCGGCCGCATCCGCGCTCTCGAACAACTTGGCGACAAACGGGGTCGCGGCGATCAGCGCGATCGTGAAGGCGGTTCCCATGGGGCCGGTGAGAGCGCGTCCGAGCGCGCCGGCACGGCCTTCCATAGTCGACAACGCGAAGGTGGCCTGCGGAAACTGCTGCGCGAATGCGACGACGGCGCTCTGGCCCGAAACCACCTGCACCGTGAAGTCGCCCAACTGCTGGCCGATGTTGGTGAACCCCGCGCCGCTACGCTTTGCGGCATCGACCAGGTTCTGCTCTTCCGCCGTCAGCTGGCGCGTCTTGCTGACGGTCTGGGCAAGCTCGGCCTGCAGCTCTTCATAGGCGGTGATCTTGGCGCGGATCGCTGCGGCCTCTTGGACCGAGGCCCGCTCCGCCACCATGGCCGCGTCGGCGACCAGGCGCTGGGAGGCTGCCGACTCGCCGCCGCGCGCCGCCACGGCCGTGGCAGCCGCTGCCAGCTCTCGCTGGGCCTGCGCCGTGTTCTGCGCTGCCGCTTCCTGCGCGCGAAGCTGGGCAATATCGCGCGACAGATCGAGGCCGCCGCCCGTGGTGCGCGGCAGCTGCAGTGCGGTCTGGGCCGTGCGCTGCACCTCCGCGAACGCACCGTTGAATTCGCTGCGGATGTCGGCCGCAGCCGAACGCGCGCGGGTCTTCAGCTCGGCGAAACGCTGACCAGTCTCGGACGAGAACTGCTCAGCCTTCAACTGCAGGCGGGCCACGATGTCCGTCTGTGCCATGGGCTACCTTTCCAGTTGCGAGCAGATCAGCGCAGCGAGAGGCCGCGGATTGCGTTGAACAATTCGCGCGCCAGCTCGCCATCGGCGGCGTTGACGATCGGTTCGATTGCGAAGGCGTTGCGGAAGCGCACCACCGGGACGAGGACGAAGATCGGCACGACCGAGCTTTGCAGCGGATTGGCCCCGCCCCGGCCTGCCCGTTGGCGTCCGCCGGTAAGCTGGCGGAAGCCGCCAGTCCGGGCGTTCGTCGTGCCGCCGGTCGCGACCAGCAGCGAATAGTTGCCGGCGCGGTAGATGAATTGAAGCTTCTGGCCTGTCCGGCGCTCCCACTCTCCGGGAGTGAGATCGCGCCCGCGGCCGCGCGAGCCCGCCGAAGGAAGCGGCACGGCGAGATATTGCCCTCGCTTGCCCCGGATTTCGCCGGGCTGCGTCCAGAAGCTCACCGCGCCGCCGGTGCGGCCATCAGCGCGCCCCTTCAGCCAGACCGTGGCGGTTGGGTTCCTCGCCGGGCCGGACCGCGGGAAAGCGCTCGACTGCCAGGCCCGCCACAGCTTGCCGGGGACAGCCGCCTGCGTTGCGTCTTCAAGCCGCTTCTCCAGGTTGCGGGCAGTGCCCGAGACCGCCTTCGTTCCGGCCGACAGATAGCCGCGGATCAACCTGTCGGCGGCGGCATCCAGTGCTTTGCCGTCGATGATGAGATCGGCGCCGTCAGCCATCGGCCGGCTTCTCCATCAATTCTAGGAGCAGGAACGCGTCCATCAGCGCCGCCGGCTGTTCACCGACGCTGCCGGGGCATGGCAGCACCCGCCCCGTCAGCGGCGAGGCGAACCGCCGGCACTGGAAGTAGAGATCGACGACAGCCCAGATCCAGCCTGGCAGGACTATGCGGGGGTTTTCCTTCCACCGCGTGCCTTCGATCTCCCACCCTTCGCCCGCGGTGAGGCCGACTTCGAAGTCTTCGGGCCGTCTTCGGACGAAGACGGCCGCTCGAAGTTTTTTTCCTCTCCTCCGCCGAACTGCAGGCTGAAGGCTCGGGAGCCGGCAAACAGCAGATCCACCTCCTGCAGCCGGCGAAGCGCACGATCGGCGACATGGCCGTTTTTGTCCGCCTCAAACGGGATCACCGCGCCATTTTCGTCGCGGACGTTTTCCCAGCCCGTGCAGTAGCGGGTGAGCGCCACGATGGGCACCAGCGTACGACGGCGCTCCATCTGGGCGACGAGGTCGGCATAGGCCGGCCAGTGCTTCACGAGCAGCGGGTCCACGGCCTTGGCGAGCTTCTTGTCATCGTCGCTCAGCTGCTCGGCTTCCTCGCCCTCAGCCGAGAAGATCGCGACCAGCCGGTCATATTCAGGTTCTTCGGCGAACAGCGCATCGATGCCCTTCAGCTGGGCCTCGCGCAGCTGGTGGCTCCAGACCTTGGCGGCCTGCAGCGGGCCGTCGAGCAGCGCGGTCATCTGCCCGCGCTCGATCGTGGAGCCGGCGCGCAGGTGGAAAACAGGCGCGCCGTCGACCTTCTGCACCCAGGGATGGGTGTAGGGCACGGTTTCGGTGGTGGTGGTGACGATCATGGGTGCCCCGATCAGTAGAAGCAGAGGATGCTGTCGGTGTCGCGCAGATAGGCATCCTTGCCCTGGCTGATCGCCTGCGCGGTGATCTGCTCGCCGACCAGGTTGTCGCGCTGCGTGTCGCTCTCGCCCGTCACCTGCGCGACGGGGATGGTGAGCGCCCAGCGGTTCCCCGCCTGCGTACCGTAGCGGAACGACGCCGGCACCAGCGCGCCGGTGGAGATCTGCGCCAGCACGTCGCGATTTGCGACCAGCGTGGCGAGCGGGTCGATCGTCAGCACCGGGGTGCGCTGGCCAATCTCGCCCGCGCCGAAGCCGATATTGGTGTTCGGGTCCTCGCTCGACGTGACGTTGGCGCCATCATTGAAGGACCAGGTGGAGATCGAGACCGGCTTGCGGTTGAAGATCGCCACGTTCGAGGCGTCGGTACCGCGCGCGAGGTTCGGCGGCGCGTGCTGCTTCAGCGCGGCGAGGCTGGGCACCGCGGCGTCCGTCTTGCCGGCGAAGATGCCGGCGAAGCTGAAGGCGGCGAAGCCGGGGCGGGCGGAGCGGCCGTTGAGGTTCACCACGCCACGACAATGCGTGTACTTGAACAACACGCCGTCGCGATAGAAGGCGATCACCGCCAGGGGCTGGTCGGTCGCCTTGGCGGTCGCGTCGGCGGGCGTGGTGCCCGAATAGGTCCAGTTCGCCGGGATCGCCGCGCTCTCGCCCGTCGTCAGCGGCGTGTCGAAGGTCTCGGACAGGGTGGCGACCCGGCCCGCACTGTAGCCGGTCACCATCGGCAGGCGGCCGTTGTTCGCCGTGCCCCCGCTCAGGATCAGCGGCATGCCGACCAGCGCGCCTGCGGTCGCGGGCGCGCCATTGGCGAGCGTGGCGCTGGTGGCGCTGCCGGCGGTGAGCGCGGCGGCCGCGACCGCTGCCTGGAACTGGGCGCGCTTGCCGCAGGCCGAGAGCGCCGCATGGAGCGGCGGCTTGACGGTGGAGGTGTACACCACCCCCGGCCCCGCGCCGCGAATGCGCGAGGTGAAGGCAAAGCTGGCAGCCTGGCCGATCACCTGCGCCGCGCCCGAGACCAGCGAGCCGGTCGCTTCATTCGACTGTTCCGTGGTGAAGGGAGACCCGCGCGTGATGCCGTCCAGTTCGATGCCGATGAAGTCGGTCGCCGGGTCGGGAAGCGCGGTGTCGTTGTCGTCGGCCATGAGTCGGATGCCCACGGCGATGAACGCCGAGCGCTGCGTAGGATCGGACATGTTGGGTGCCTCCTTTAGGCGGGCTGGCTTGGATCGCCGCGACGGGCGGCGAAGGTGATGGGCAATTCGAGTGCGAAATACATGCGCGAGGCCGACGCGAGCGACGCGACGCCGATCGTCATACGGCCTTCGTCGATCGTCTCGACCAGGCCGCCGAGCTGATCGTCTTCGCCCATCACGGCGAAGACAGCGGCGGCGTAGAAGGCATTCAGCTGCGCATAGGTCTCAGCGCCCCCGTCACGCTCGAAATAGGCTTCCACGCGAGGCGTAAACTCCATCGTGGTGGCGGACGCCTGCGCCTCGATCGGGTCATGGCCGTCGTCGAACAGGTGAAATGCCGGGAAGGCCATGGGATCGGCGGAAGGCATTACCTCCACCTCGGCGATGCCGGGCACCAAGCGTAGCCGGCGCTCGATCTCCGCAACGACCTCAGCGCGGCGGGCCGTCATGCCACCTTCTCCAGGACGATCAGCCAAGCGTCGACATTGTCGTCGTAGCTGACCTGGTTCGGCTGCCAGGTGAGGCCGCCCCGCGCCAAGCGATCCGAGCGGATTGGCCTGTTGGGGAGATCAGCGCAGGCGATCTCCGCTGTAATGGTCCGCGTGGTGTTGCCGGGGCCTTGGAATGGATCGCCGGGGGCATCGGTCCAGATGACGCGAAGCTCGGTCGGCTTTGCGAGGCCGCCCCCGGTGTACAGCACGGTATCCGGCGAGGCGGCGCGGATATCGGCCGCCGCCTGCTGCCAGGGATCAGGCATCGGAGCTGGTCGGCGCCGGTACGCCGGCGCCGCGCTTGGCGGTGTGGGCCTTAACGAGCTCGCTCGCGCGATCGGCGGCGATCTGCTTCGGCTTGTCGCCGATCGTCACGTCGGTGCCCGCGTCGATGAACGATCCATCGTTGGCCCTTGCCGGGCCATGAAGGTGAATGACGGACATATTGGTCTCCAAAAAGGCGCGGGCGGCGCGCCGAGGCATCGCCGCCCGCCCAGGCTGGGAGGAACATGGGTTCAGATGACGGGAACGAGCCGCACGTCGACCGAGGCGGCGCCGGAGGTGGCGGCGCCCATGGAAATGCCGATCTTGGTGTTATTCGTCGCCACATTGGTGACCACTCGGGCGCTGTTGTCCCAATAGACCACCGTCTTGCGGGCGATCGCCACCGCCGCCTTGGGCAGCGTGAACACGCCGCGAACGACGCCGACCACCGGGGCGCCGGATGCCGCGTCGGCCGACGCGACCGCGAATTCGGCGCCGTCGAGGTAGCCCTGGCCGCTCGCGACGGCATAGGGCGCGACACCGGTGATGTTGTCACCGTTCTGCACGAAGTTCTTCATCGGGGATTACTCCTGCGGGCGATCGGCGCGCGCGATGCGCGCCTCGCGGATCTTGGTGAGGATCTCAGCCTTCTTGGTGGCCTCGCCGAGATCGATTTCCTCGGCGGCCGCGAGCTGCTTCAGCTCCGGCACCGTCATAGCGTCGAGATCCTCGCTATCGGTTTCCAGCTCAGCGGTCTCCGCCTTGCCTTCACCGATCAGCTGGTCGGCATAGTCGTCGTCGGCGACGGGGATCGGGCCTTCGACGGGATAGCGAATGGCGCCGGCAATGACTGCCGGCGCGAGCAACAGGATAAGCTTCATTGGGGGCACTCCTTAGCGCGCCGGGATCAGAGCCCCGGGTTCTTGTACATGCCGCGATAGTCGACGATCGCGGCGCCGACATCGAGGCGAGCCTTGGTCTTGACGCCGTCCACGTCGAAGCCGGGCTGCGTTTCGATGAACACGTCTTCCTGGCCTTCCAGGTGCGACAGCTCGATCGTGTCGATCGCGGCCTTGTCGGCGAACAGGTACCAGCTCTTGTCCGTGATCCGCGGCTCGACGATCAGCTGCAGCGAGCCGACAAACGGGTTGACGTTCGCGGTCTGCGTCGCGGCAACTGCAGTCAGGAACTGCTCCGCTTTCGTCTCCATCAGCGGCCCGACCACCAGATAGGCGGGGCGCACGATGATGAAGCCGCCCTCGACGCTCTTCTGCTGGCCCATCGCAGTGCGGCCCGCGGTGACCGAGTCCACGTTGATGTCGGCAGCGGTGCCGAGATTGCCGTGCTGCGCGGAGAACAGCGCGAAGCCGTCGCCCATGGTCGGATTGCTCAGCACCAGCCCCCAGACCAGATCACTTTCGAGATCGCGGGCCTTGTAGCCGAACTTGTCCGGCACGCGGGCGAACAGGCGCTTGTCATCGTTAATGATAGCCTGCCGGGTGATCGCGATGATGCGGCCATAGGTCTGCAGGCGGTAGGACATGCCAGTGTCGGCCATCGCGCCATAGGTGAACTCGGCATTCTCCTGCACCAGCAGCAGCTGCGGCGCATCACCCAGGCCGATGATGTTGGTCGGCTTGAAGTCCGGCAGCGTGCCGGTCATGACCAGCGGGCCGAAGGTCTGCGGCGCGGCAAGGTAGGCCTGCCGCACGCGCTTGCCGGTGGCGCTGGAGAGCGCGTTGGCGAAGTCGCTGGTGGTGTGGGCACCATAGCGCAGGCCGAGCGCGGCGCCGGCAATGTCAAGGCGGCCCATGCCGGCGGTGGAGATGCCGGTGCGCTGCAGATAGTCGCGCGACATCTCCATCAGGGTCAGGCCACGCAGTTCACGGGCCCGCTCGACGTCGGCCGGGTCGAAACGCGCACTGGGATCGGCGCGCAGGGTGACGGCGACTTCCACCGCGCGGCGATAGTCCTCGCTGTCAGTGCCGGCCGCGCCGACGCGCACGTCGATGCGCGGCTGCTCGCGCTGGCCGAGCAGGCGATCGCTGATCGCACGCTCGAACTCAGCCTCACTCAGCGGGTTCTCCTCATTGCGCCCGATCAGGTCGAGCGCGAAGTCGCTGCCGAGATCGGTCGAGCGCGCGCAGCGTTCGCGGATCTGGCGGGCGGTGATCCGCACGCTGCCGCTGGGCGGTTCGGCGCGCGCTGCGCCGCCCTGGTCGCCAACGGGCGCGGGAGCTGCTGGCGCGGCGGGAGCTGCGGCAGAAGGAGCGGCCGCAGCCGCGCCGCCGGGGAGGTTGCGTCGCATATCATCTTCCTCTTGGGTGGTGCCGTGTTGCGGAGTCCCGGATGCAGACCGAACCACGGCGTTCGGATCGGCGGGAACGGGCACGAGGCTGGCTTCCAGCAGCTCCCAGGCGACGGCGCGCCAGGTCTCGTGGTCATTTTCGTCGGTGGCGGTGATCTGCCACTTGGTGACGCGATATCCGATCGAGATCGCGCGCAGCTCGCCGGAGGCGACACGCGCCTCAATCGCGCGGCCCGCGTCCGTGTCGGCGAACTCGAGCGTGCCGATCAGCTGCCCGCCCTCGATCCGCACGTTGGTGATGCGGCCCAGGACGTCGCCCAGCCTGCCTTGATTATGCGTGTCCAGCAGCGGACAGATGCCCGCGCCGACGCGACCGAGATCGATCGCCGCGTCGCTGATCTCCAGCTCTTCGGTGAAATAGAAGCGCCGCACGGCCGTCCCGGCCGAAAGGACGGCTTCGACGGTGCGCGCGGTGGCGTCGTAGCTCTCCGGCGTGAGGGACAAATCGCGTGTGCCACGCCCGTTCGCCTGCGGTTGGCGGCGCTCCTGCAGATCGCCCTGCTCGGGCGCGTTTCGGGTCAGCAGCCCCGCGATCGCTGCGGCGGCCGCGCCGACCAGCAGCGCCTTTTTGCCCCGCTTTGCTGGTGGCAGCGGGGTGGTGACGACGCGGCCTTCCGGACGCGGCTCGTCGGCGGCGCCCTGCGGCGCCGGTTCGGACTTGCTCATGATGGTCTCCTTGCTAGGCGGCCGTGGAACCGGCATCCGCGCTGGCCGCGGCGTTCTGGGCTGAGCTGAAGGGATCGCCCTTGTAGTACAGGCCCTTGCCCTGCTGATTTTTCAGGTCGGCAGCGGTCTCGTCCATGAACACATCATGGTCGAGCCCGCGGGAGGCGAGCAGGCTGCGCCGGTTTTCCAGACCGGCCTGCATTTCGAGGATATCGGCCTCGGCATCGCCCTTGCGATCGATCGACTTGCGCGGCGGGGGCGCCCAGCGGATCGGATAGGAGCGCTTGCCGGTGCGGCCGAACTCGTAGGCGGCCTGGCAGAACCAATCCCAGACGCGATTGAGCGCCACCGGAATGAGCGTGTTCCACTGGAAGCGCGACATGAAGGTGTCGAATTCCAGCGCGCCAGCCCGGTAGGACGAGAAGTTCACGTTCGACAGGTCACCGGTCATCTGTTCGTAGGTGACCGACATGCCGGCGGCCGCGGCGAGCAGGTTGATCTTCACCGCATCGCCTACGCCGCCCACCGGCTTGGGATCGCTGAACTTGATGTCCTCGCCCTGTTCGAGCGTGAACACCATGCCAGGCTCGATATTGTCGATCGGCGGCAGGCCGCCCTCCCGCTCCTCCCGCTCGCCGAGTGGCCGCTCGTCGGCCTCCGCGCTCAGCGTGCGGAAGCCGGCGAAACAGGCGTCGATCTTCCGGCGGACGAGATCGGCATCGAGCGTCTCATCGATATCGTCGAGCCGCTTCACCACCGGCTCGAACACCGATATGCCGCGCTTCTGCCCGATATCCTCTTCGACGAAGAGGTGGATCACGTCCTCGGCCGCGAAGAACACGGGCGGCTTGAAGCCGCGATATCGCGCCCGTGCCGGGTGGAACCAGTAGCCGGCGACGTTGCCGTCTTCGTCGTACTGGATGCCGTCCTCGATATTGTCGCCGAACTTCTCCGTGGCGAGCATCCCGCCGTCCACCAGCTGGATGCGAAACGGCAGCACTGCTGCATCCCGCACCCACCGGCGCAGGATGAACACCTCGCCCTGGCGGAACATCGTTCGCACGCCCAGTTCCTGCTGGCCGTAGAAGTTCAGCCTACCGCGGAAGTCGCTGACTTCCACCCAATCGAGCCAGAGCTGGGCCAGCGCCTTCGGCCCCTTGGGCGTGCCGGTGATGCCCCAGCCTACGGCGTTGTTGACCAGCGCGTTCAGCGCCTTCTTGCCGTAGGGGTTCTGCGACGCGAGGCGGATGACGGTTGCCCGATCGAGCGTGCGGCGCGGCCGCGCGTCGTTCGGATCGCCGGTATTGATGTCGAAGTTGGCAGCGCTGGCGCGCGTGCGGCGGCCCTGATGGCGCTCGATAGCCGTCAGTTCCTGGACGCGGACGCGGGCCATGGCGCGGCGAGCCGCCACACCCGGCGCGATCGCCGCGATGGAGCGCTCGAACCAATTCATCGGCGCAACGTCCGAAGCACCACAGACCGGGTGCGACGGCTCCCACGCACGGCGGCCTGATCCAACTCGGCCTTGATGGTGTTGCGCACGCTCAGCAGCTCGCCCGAGTTTTGATATTCGGTCGAGCGGCCGTCGGCGAACGTCACCTTGCGCACGTTGCTCTTGAGCGCGGTATCGACCGCGTCGAGATCCTCTTGCGTCCAGGCCATCAGCGTTTTCCGATCCAGTTCCCGCTACGCTTCGTGAAGCGATTGACGGGGTTGCGTTTCGAGGCGGGCACCTGCGGTGCCTTGGGTTTTGTCGGCAACGGCGGCGGCGAAGGCTTCGTCAGAGCGGGTTTCGCCACTGCTGGCGCTGTGGGTGCCGGATCGGCCCCCAGCGGCAGCGCAGCCTGATCCGGCACGCGATAATCCCTCGGCACCCACCGCATGTGCGTGCGAGCTTGTGCGAACGGCGGCCGCAGAAGGGTGGCGTAGCCGTAGACCAGAAGATCCCAGGTCTCGTTGCGAGGCCGGACCTTCTCCCACTTGCCCTTCTTCAGCTCCTCGGCCGTGATCTCCTCGACGTGATGGTCGAGCAGGCGGCCCGTCGCGCCTTCGTCTTGCCCAGCCTTCAGCGGGCCACCCCCGGTCTTGCCGCCGGGCAGGTGGATATAGCCCGGACCGGGTTCGGAACGGCGAAGGCGGGCGTCGATAACACCCTTGATCCGATGCACATTCGGCAACCATAGCTCAGCCGAAGTGCGCTTGGCGCCGCCGCGCCGCTTCTGTTCGGCGAAGCGAGCCCGCGGCATCAGCTCGCCCGTCATGCTGTTGCCACCCTTGGTGAGGGTAATACGGTTCTTTGCGATGCCCGCCGCCCGTGCCATCTCCCACACCGCCTTGGCGAACTCGGCAGCGCCCTCACCCTTGGCGCCGCCCCCGCCCACGTCCAGCTGGACGGTGAGAGGCGGCGGCGACATGCCGGAGCCGTCGGCAAGCGGATATACTCGATCCCAGAGCGGCAGCATCACCCGCGCGTGTTCCGGGTGGCTGAACGGCGCGAGCGACGTGATCCCGTCTTCCAGCACGTCCGTCGACCACCGATCGACGATCCAACTTTCGAGCCCCTCGCCGAAGGCGAGCGCCATATGCTCCAGCCGGTTGGCCTGTGTGTCGGTCAGGATCACCCACACCTTCGCGCCGCGGGGCATCACGCCCAGGTGCAGGCCCTGCTCGCGGCGGAGCTTGAGCGTGTCGGTCTCGACCGGCTTCTCGCCCGAATGCTTCGAACGATAGTTCTTGCCGCCCTGCGTGTTGATCACGGTGCGCAGCGCGCTTTCATCCTGCCGCACCTCCCATGCGATCTGGGCGTCGCGCCACTTGCGGGCCAGCGTCGGCCAGCTGGGCAGCGCCATCAGGCCGTCCACCCGAAAAGTGCGGCGGCGCTTCGAAACGCCATGGTTCGCCTGCACGAACCCATGGTTCGGCAGTCGTCCGCAGCTTTCATGCAGCTTGCGGCGATCGCTCGGCTCCAGGATGCAGCCGTTTGTCGGGCAGACGACGTGTGCAGTGGCCTCGGCCTGGTCGGCGGTGCCGCCGGTGTCGAAGCGCAGATCGCGCAGGAAGTCGATTTCCCAGCGCTCACCGCAGTGCGGGCACTCCGGCCAGATCCGTTCATCGGTACCGTCAGCGACGAACGCTTCGATGCCGCTCTTCTCGTCCTTCGCTGGCGAGCTGCTGATGTACTTCTTCTCGCGGCCTTCGTGGCTGATGAAGCGGCCATCGAGCAGCGCAATGCCGCTGCCCTGCCCGCCTTCGCCGCCAGTCTCGCCGATATTATCGTCATACTGGTCGTAGTCGTCGAGCCAGCCGAACCGGATCGACAGCTGCGTGAACTGCGAGGCTACCGGCCACACCGTGGTCAGCATCATGCCGTGGAAGAGCTTGATCCACTGATTATTCGCATTGTCGGCGGGCCGAAGCTTGGTCTGCACCGCAGACGTGCCGGCGATCATGGGATCGAGGCGGCCCTTGACGAACTTCTCGGCCATCAGCCGATCAGGCTGGCAAACCAACGTATCCGACGGGTCGCTCTCGACGATCCAGCCCAGCCAGTCGACGCCGATCGTCGTGGCGCCGCATTGCGCCGGCTTGATGATGCCGATTTCGGACGTGACCGGGTCCGACAGGGCCAGGCGCAGTTCGTTCTGCCAGGGCAGTGTATCCGGGTCATAGCCGCGATGGCGGATCGACCATTGAAGCAGGTTGAGCTTGTCGCGCGGGCGGTAGCTGGGCGCCGCGCGTCGCAGGATGTCGCCCCTAGTTGGAAAGGGCGGAATCACCCAGCGCGGCGGCGGGATCATGGGCGCCGTCGCCAAATTCGTTGCTCCAGTTTTCCATCATCGTGGCCAGCTGCTGCTGATCGTCGTGCATCAGCCGTTCGATCGCAGTCAGTTGGTCGCGGGTGAGATCGATTTTCTTTGCAAGGCGGGCCGTGAAGGTGGCCTGTCGCTGCTGGAAGCGGCTGAGAATGTCGCCGATCGCGCCGACCACTTCCACGAATGGCACCAGCTCCCGGCGCTTCTCCGCCAGCTTCGTGGCGATCACCTCTTCTTCGAGCAGCTGCTTCCGCTCGGCGATCGAGAACCCGGCCATGGGCTGGGCAGTCACACCAACGCCGAGGTCCAGGCCGAGCTGGCGCAGATCCTCGGCACGCTTCCGCGCTTCCTCGGTCTTCCGCGCTTCCTCGGCCTGCCATGCGGCGATCGCCGCGGGGATATCGATTTCGTACGCGTCGCCGTTCGAACCGCGCTTCCTGATCCAGGCCTGATCCGGCTGCGCGGCGATCCACTTCCGGATCGTCGGCTCGGACGCCAGCCCCGTTGCCGCGAGATCAGCCAGGTTACCGAGCATCGGACGGACCCAAACCGAAAGAACAAGAGGAAGCCGACAGAAAATACACGACACTCGCACGCGCCGAGCCTTTGGCCCCCGCATAGCGAGGATGCCGGGGAAGGACCCAAGCCACCCCCACCCCCCGCCGCCCGACCGCGCGTGCCGCGCAACGATGTTGCGCCGCTTCGCTGCTTTCAGGCATCGCGTTGAAAGAATGTTGCGCCATCGGGGGAAATCCGGTCGATGCTGCGCGCCCCTGCAGGTATGCCGCCTGTCGGTCGAGGCGACGCCGCCCCTGCCCCGCATGCGAATGCCCCAAGGCTATCAGCTGGATAGCCGGAATGGGGCTCCAGGCGAACAACTGATATTTGCTCGACATCACATTCTACCCCTTGCGCGCCTCTACCCTCGGTTTTCTGCGGTGTTCAGCGCGCGACAGATGCGGGTGATCGCGCGGCCATAGCGCATGCGGTAGGCGTCGGGCTCCGCCACGCTGCCCAACCGTCGCGCAATCCACACCCACTCTGGCCGTGCGATGCGCTGCAGCTGGGCCAGCGCCAAACCCACCAGCTTGCGGTCGCGCTCGGGCACATGCTGCAACCAACTCAGCGCTTCCTCCATCCGCCCCACCTCGTCAGACGAGAGGCCAGGGAGCCGAGGGCGAGCGTCCACATCCATGTCGCCGTAGTCACCGAATGCGTGATGTCGGCGCACGTCGGGCCATGTGGCCTGCACCCGAAGCCACCCCGCCTCGCGATCCGGCAAGCGGGCGAGGAAGGCCCACGCCTCCACCAACCGCTCTTGCACCGCCTCGAACGTCCAGCCCAGGTCGCCGCCAAGCTCGCCGTTCCGTGCCTTTGCTGCGTTGGAGAAAGTAGAAGAAAGCATATTACCCTCTTTGATTTTTAGGAACGGACAGACAGACGGATGCAGGGATATCGCGCATGCATGGGCGCACATATGGAGAGCTTAGGAACTAAACAGTCCGTACTGTCTGTACTGTCCGTAACTCACGCTTTTCTGCCGCCCTCAGCTACGGACAGTTAACGGACAGACGGACGGTTTGAGTAATGCTTGCATCGACTTATCCCTCCTAGCACACTCGGCCCGCGTTCCAACCCGCGCCGCGCCCCCGAAAATCACGGACAGTATGGGCCAACTGTCCGTGAACTGTCCGTTGTTAGAGCGGCTCGCCCTCGTCACCGCCGTCGCCAATGGGCTCGGAACTGCCCGCCGGAAGGTCATTCGTGCGGCGCAGGCGAGCGCCACGGCGCAGCTTCTTGCCCTTGCTGTCCTTGCCGCACATGATGATCTGGAGATCGCCCAGAGCGCGCCCGAAACGGGTGGAATTCATCACCTCGTTGTCGCTCAACCCCTCCGCCTCGCACCATTCTTTGTACGAAGTGTACAGGTCGGCCGACAGCTCACGCGCCAGCGGGTCGCTCATGTCGAGCTTCGCGTGGGCCCATTCGGAGAAAGGGTTGGCGGAGCGCCGATACTCCTCGATCGCGTCGACCACCTCGGGCGGCTGTTCCAAGCCATCGTTGAGGTATCCGATGACTCCGGCAATGATCCAGTTCAGCACGCCCGAGGCGCCGCCAGGATCGTCTTTCAGGATGCGTTCGTGCATCCCTTTCACGATCGCGCCGCCTTTGAACTGGTGCCGCCACAGCATGATGATGATGCGCCGCCAGATCCCGTCGTCGTCGCCGCTGATGCGGGGACGCTTGTTCGCCTCCATCACCACCTTGCCGCGGGGCTCGAACTCGCTCTCCGCGCCGTATAGCGGGCGGTAAGGCACCGGAGATCCGCCCGTGAACTGCTTCACCCGCTCTTCCGCCATGGCCTTGCCGCGCTTGGGCTCTTGGATCGAGATCAGTCGCGTGTCGCCCACGAACCGCACCAGCTCGGGCGTCGCGCCGCCGGCATCGGTGTCGGGCCCGTCAAGGAAGGTCTGCACCTTACCCGACACGCCGTAGCTGCCCAGGACGATGCGGATCGCGTTCATTGCGGTGGATTTGCCGTCACCGCCCTTACCCTGCAGGATGACGAAGATCTGCTCGACGTTCAGGCCGGTGGCGCAGTATCCGATCAGCTTCTGGAAAAACCACCGCACTTCCTTGTCCGGCAGCACGGTCTCCATGTGCTTCAGCCACATGTCGTTCTTCGCGTCGGGCCGCCACTCGGCCGCGCACTGGCGCGTCAGCAGGTCAACCGGGTCGTGGGGCGCATCGTGCACCTCCCACCCGTCCGAGCCTTGCCGGAAGCGCAACGTGCAGTTGCGGGCGTTCAGCGCCAGCGGATCTGCGTCGAATTCTTCCTCGCGGCGGTTCAGCACGTCCAGATTGGCCGCCTGCTCCAACATCGCCTTGGTGCGGGAGCTGTCACCGGACTTGGTCGCGTGCTTCGAAAGCGCCTCGATCCGCCCTTCCAGGAACTCCTCGGTCATGCCGTCCGGCAGCGGCCGACGGTCCAAGCGCGCCTCCAGCTCCTCCATCTCCGCGCGAATGCCGCGCGCCACGTCCATGGCCTTCAGCCGGGCAAGCCGCTCCCCGTCGTCGCGCGACCAATGCCCGTCTTCATAGGCCAACCACCCCCAGCTTCGGACATAGATCAGCAGGCCCTGCGCATGCGCGACAAGCCGGTCAGCATTCCCCTGATCGTTCAATTCCTTCCACGCCAGCGCCCATGGATCTACTACCTGCACTTCAAACCCCGTCTTAGCCGCCATGGCGCTTTCCCTTCCCGTCGATATTCACGGCGCGCGCGAGCATCAGCGCGGAGCTGACGCGCTTGCGGCGGGCCGATTGTTTCTGTTGCTGCCGATCTTCACCGGCGAACTTCTCGAAAAGCGCGCGATCGCGCTCTGTCGTCATGCTGGTCTGCGCTTGGTGCACTTCGACCGTGCCACGGTAGAGCCCGAACGTGGCTTCCCCGGCGCGCATGGCTTCCTCGCCATGCTTCGCCACCTTCTCGAACCAGCGAACCACAAGGGCGAGTTGCTTGGCGTCGAAACCCTCCTCTTTGGCGAGCTTCTTCCGCGCCGATTCCTGCGCCCGCAGCAGCGCGATTTCGGCGCGCAGATCCAGCAGGAACAGAACATGCTCCACCAGCGCCGACGCCTGGTTGCTATCCTCCAGCGCGACGATTTCCGCAGTCAGCAGGTCAAGCGCGAGCGCAGCGGCATCTGGGCGCAGCGCGGTGATCGCCTCCCGCGCCTCGGCATCCTCCATCCCTAGCGCCGCCTCATAGGTGGCGAGCAGCTCTTCAGCCTCGGCGCGGTGGTGAGGCTCCATTGCCCGCCGCGCGATCACCTGCCGGATCGTCTTGGTGTCATAGCCTTCGGCCTTGGCCTCGGCGTACACGTCGCGGATATCGTCGCTGATGCCGGCGCGTTCCTCGATCAGCCGTTCGATGCGCTCTACGAACAGCCGCAGCCGGTCCCCGCTCATGCCGCGACACCTTCGAACAGGCCATACTGCCGCTGGGCATCCTCGATGCGCTTGCAGGCGAGGGCGAAATAGGTCGGGTTCAAATCAATCCCGATGAAGCTGCGCCCTGCCATAACAGCGGCGACGCCTGTCGTTCCACTACCCATGAACGGGTCCAGGATGGTCGCTCCGGGTTGCGTAAAGTCTGCAACCAGCTCGCTCATAAGGCGACGCGGCTTTTCAGTCGGATGCGCCCCGGTGCGCTCTGGACCATTCACTAAATGCGTGTAGACCCCACGCTTGCCGCCAGCATTCCATCGGGCGTGCCCCTTGCCCGCCCAGGCACAAACGAAATGCTCAGCGCCCTGCGCAGGCCCTTGCCCGTTCATCTGCGGCGTCGAGTCCGGCTTGATCCAGACACAGGCCCGCTTGTACTTCATCGGGCTGGCGTTGATCGCATCCGCCCACCGCGCCACGCCTTCCGACGTGCAGAAGGCGATGAACCAACCCTCGCACTGGGCGCCCCACGAAACCACTTCGTCGCGGATTGCGTCGATCGGGTCGAAGTCTAGCGGCTTCCAATGATGCGAGCCATCGGGCCGCACTAGCCCTTTCATGCCCGATTTGCTCTCGTGCATGATCGCCTCATAGGGCGGGTCCATCATGATGTCGGACACCAAGCCAAGCGTAGGCACAATCTCGCGCGCATCCCCCAGGTACAGCGTCGCCCGCCCGATCACTTCCTTGCGCAGGTACGTCATTGCGCAGCCCTCACCATGTCGTTGAAATCCATCCCCATCGGCGGGCGTTCGGCGCGCACCAGGCCGGCGCCGGCATGCCGCCAGTGCTGCACCGCCGCCGTCGCGCAGATCTGCGCGCGCTCGGCCTGCTCGATAGTCCCGCGCACCCACTTGGCGCCGCGGCGATACTGCAGCTTCTGATCAGCCAGCGGCTTCATGTCCGCGTCCACCAGCACCACCGCCTCGGCCGCGCCCTGGATCAGGAACGGCGGACGGCCCAGCTCGGCGCGGATGTTCCACAGGGGCCACACGCCATCCTTGCGCACGATGCCGCCCTGCAGATTGTCCAGGCTCAGCGCCGCGGCGGCGGCGCCGTCCCACTGGTTGCGCTGCACCCAGCTCCAAACCGTTTCGATGCCTTCGCCCACCGCGATCCGCCCGCCGGGCATGTCACCGGGGCACCCCTGCAGCCACACCGCGCCGCGCTGCAGCCCGCCCCACATCTTGCGCTCTATCTTGTCGCTGCCGTCCTGCCGCAGATAGGTGGCATGCACCCCCATCGGCTCGCCGTCGCGATCCACGATCAGGCCCAACATCGCAGGCGCCCGCTTGCGCACGTCGCCCTCGGCCGCGCCGACGCGCCACGGCACCACCGCCGCCCGAGGATGAAAGCGCAGCGCGGAGAGCATGCGGAACTGCCGGATGCCGCCAAGTTCCAACCCCCGCGCCACCAGGTAGCGCTCCACGATCGAGCCCAGCGCCGGCAGCGAGGTGCGCCACAGCCACCGCGCCACCTCCACCGAAGCTACGACCCCCGAATCCTCCCGCAGCGGCCCGGCGCGCTGCGGGAGCGCCGCATCGGCCTGGATCGGATCGCCGTCGCTCAGCCGGCGGACTGCTTCCTTGAAATCGACGCCTTCCGAATCCTGCACCCAGCGGAACAGGTCGCCATGCGCGCCGCAGCCATAGCAATGATAGGTGCCGCTCGCGTCGCTCACATGGAAGCTGGGCGTCCGCTCTTTGTGGAAGGGGCAAAGCCCCTTGAACCCGCCCGAGCTGCGCCGCAGCTTCACCTTCTTGCCAATCAGGCCCGAAAGCGAGTGCCGGCGCCGGATGGCATCCAGATCGGCAAGGCTGGCAGAAGGTGGCGACACGGATTCCTCCCGTAGGGTTCGGGCTGTTCTGGTTGGGGTGCCGGGCTTTGGGAGACGCCGCCCAGCGGGGCGCAAGGGCACAGGGTGTCCGCCCCGCTCTCCCGATCAGGTGCGCACCGGCATCACGACCATGCCGAAATCGCCCGCATCCTCGTCCCCCGCGATCGAGGCCGGGGCCATCCCGCCATTCAGGCCGAAGATCGCCCGCGCGCCGCGGCAGGAATTGAGGCAGTCGAGCAGATACCGGCCATTGAAGGCGATCTGATAGCCTTCGGGCAGCCCCAGGCATTCCAGCATCACCACGCTTGCGCACGCGCGGCTGTCCTTGCCGCCCCAATCGGTAGCGATCGAGCAGCGTAATTCCCCACCTTCGTGGCGGATCGTCACGTCGGGCCGCTTGGCCGCGCTGCTGGCTACTAGCGAGAGCAAGGCCCGTCGCAGCGTCGCGATATCCAGTACCACCCGGTATTCGTGCGCTTCCGGGATCACCCGCGTGTAATCGGGGAAGGTGCCGTCGATCGTCTTACTGCGGAACGAAACCAGCAGGTCGCCCAGGTTCGCCGCCAGCGCCACGCGCGGGTTGATCCCCCTGGCCGGCGCGGTGCCCTCGGCAACCTCCACCGCGTTGAAGGGCAGCGGCACACCCACCACCAGCGCGACTTCCTCGGCGCGCTTGAACCGGCGCAGCACCAGGTTGATCAGGCCGCGCGGCAGGATAACGCCCGTGAAGCGGTCCCGCGCCATCATCGCGCCGGGAATCTTCAGGTTCGCCCAGAACAGCCGGTGGCCGTCCGTCGCAACCGCCCGTACCGTCCAATCGTCCAGCGCATGCAGGAAGATACCGTTCAGGTAATAGCGGGTTTCCTCGGCAGACATTGCCCGCGCCACCCGCCCGATCGCCGCGATTTCCGCCGAGCCCAGCACGCACCGCAGATCCTCCCGCGCAAGCGCCTCCAGCCCATGCGTCGGGAAGTCCCCGGCGGGCACACCCTTGGCGGCAAGCGCGAGCGGCCCCGCCTCTACCGAGACGGCACCATCCTCGCCGGGCACCACGCGCACCGAATCGCCGCCGGAATGCGCCACCGCCTTGCGGATCCGCGCGGGCTCCGGCAGCAGAAAGGGGCTGGCCGGTGCGCCGCTATACGGCAGCCGAACCTCGCACCCCATGTCCAGATCCGTCGCGCTGATCGAGAGCAGGCCATTGGCATGCAGCCGCAGTTGGCGAAGCACTTCGATGCTCGTCCCCCGCTGCACCACCGATCCGGCGATTTCCATCGCCGCCACGAACTTGCGCGTTTCAATCTCGATCATGGGGTTTCCTCCGCTCAGTATCGACGCGGCAGGGGCGGCCAAGGCTCGCGGCAGGGCGCGCATTTGCCCTCCACCAGCCTCAGCGTCTCGTCACCGCATTCTTCGCATTTGCCGGACACCCAAGCTTCGAAGGGCTCCCGGCGCACCTCGGCCAGCGCACGGTCGATGTGCGCCTGCTCGATCTCGCTCGCATCATCGACCTGGTCCGCCATCAGAGCGGCGCCCGCACCGTGCGCTTGTCGGTGCCAACCAGCACCGCCACGCGCCTCTCGAACGGACCATGGTCGACCAGCTCCACCTTCCCGTCGCGCACCAGCTTGCGCAGGCGGTAGCTGGCGGCGATCGCGCCGCTCAGTCCCGCGCCCTCGGCGAACTCGGCATTGGTCGGGCACGGCTGCTTCAGCCGGATCGCGTCGCGGATCATGCGCAGGATCGCGTTTTCGGCGCTGGAGCGCGGATGCACCCGCCGCACCTGACGGCCCGCGCGGTACGTCGCCGATCGGCGCTGGATCAGGAACTGCCAGCCGCCGCCATCGCGGCGCCGCGTCAGATCCACCAGACCCTGTTCGTGGAAGCGGCGGGCCAACTCGGCCACCGGCCGTGAAATCGTCTCGCCCCGCGCGTATACGGCCATGTCGCCCGCCTTTGCATTGCGCACCCATTCGGTGATGCCGGCAGCATCAAGCATGGGCGTCTCGTTGATCGGTTGAGGCGAGCCGAGCCGCCGGGGGGGTGGGGAAACGGCTCGGCTCGCCAGGGCGCGCGTCTTCAGTGCGACCCGAGGGCCGCGCGCCGGTAACTGAATTGGTGTTGATCCCCCCCGCCATGATCAGGCCGCAGCGGGAACCCGAGGGTTGAACCACCCGATGGGACGATCGCCCCACCAGCGATAGGCCGGGCGGCGCCAGTCCTGGCGCTGGATCAGGCCCATGCTCCACAGCTGGATCTCGGCGGCCATGACGGCGCAAGGCACCACCTCACCGGACAGCACGCGATCGAACATCGCCACGCCGCCCACGGCCTGGCCGAACCGCTCGATATCGTCGACCGGATCGCCGGAGGTGCCGATGATCCACGCCAGCTTGTGGGCGCCGCGGCTGGGCACGACGGCCGCCAGATGCATGAGGGTCAATTCTGTTCTCCCGATGCGTCGACCAGCGCGGCCATGCCGACGGCCAGCTCGACGAGTTGATTGATCTCGGCGCGCACCTCGCGGCGCTCCTTCGTGTCGAATTTCTTGTCGGCGAGCGCGCGGGCCAGCGAGGTCACGACATCGGACGCTTCCTTCACTAGCTCGCCCGCGCGCAGCATCAGGTCGCCGCCCGCCGCCACGCCCGCAGGGTGCGGCACGAAGGAGCCGCCCATTTCCCGGCAGAGCGCGCGGGTGACGTGCGGCCAGCCGTCGCGATCGCGGGCGAGCGGCTCCAGATCGGCGATGACATCCAGCGGCGGCCAGCGATCCGGGCAATTCGGGTTCTGCGCATCGCCCAGCACGGACTTGCCGACGCGGCAGAACTCCGCCGCCGCTTCCAGGCCGCCGACGCCCTTTATCGTGTCGGCAAAGGCGCGCTTCAGCGCGAGGCGCTCGGGCTTCATGCGGCGAGCCCTCCGGGGAGGGAGCATGCCCCCTCCCCTTCGGCTGCAGTCGTAGCTGAGCCCGGGAGGCCGACTACAGAACTCAGTGCGCCCGACGGCGCGGAAATATTCGTTTCGGTTCCGGATGACGCATGCTGCGCCTGCGAAGTATCACGGGCGCCATGGTCAGCCCCACCCACACCAAGCGTCGCGTCCCTATCGTCCATGTACGACTTGATGCGGTTCAGCACTTTCAGCGTGGGCGTGGAGCCGGCGCGCAGACGGCCGAGCAGCCCAGGCTCGCCTGTTGCGTCGCGACCGAAACGCGACTCTCCGATCTTCGGGTGGCGCTCCAGGAACGCATCGATGGTGCGAAGCACCTCTTCATGGGTCGGAACATGCATGGCCGCATCGGATGCGGTATTTGTATCTAACAGTCAAGCGACAATGTTAGATCAAACTAGCGTTGCCGTCTCATTGGCGTTGTTCGATACGCCTAACACGATGGCCGAACCGAAACCCCCAGTCTACCGCGCGCTCATGGCGCTGAAGCCGGACGGCCTCGCGCTTGGCCGATGGGCAACCGACGCGGGCTTGGCGCGGAATTATTTCAACGGGCTGGAGAAGCACGGCAACCCGAGCCAGGACGTTGTGGACGCCCTGCTGTCCGCCATCTCGGCAACGCGGGCCGATTACGAACGGTCGTTGGAGCATGCAAAGCAGACTGATAGCGAATTCGTTCTTTCCGAAGTGGTCGGCATCGCCCGCGGCTCGCGCGATACCCGGATGGCCATATTCGGCGACGAACCTCTCCCGCCGGTGCCGCTAGTGGGCAGCGCCATCGGAGGCGATTTCGGCTCTGTGGAAGAGCATATCGAACTGACCGAACTCTATTACGGTCAGGTCCTCGACTATGTCAGCCGCCCGGATTTCCTCGCGAAAGACCCGCAGGCCTACGCGCTGCGGATCGTTGGTGAATCGATGGTGCCGGCGCTGAAGCCTGGTCACGAAGTATGGGTCAGCCCGCGCGAGGGTGTGGGCATTGGCGACACGGTGATCGTCCAGCTGCGCGGCGGCACCGACCAGGACCAGGGCGTAAAGATGGTGCTGGTCAAGGAATTAGTACGCCGCAGTTCAGAATACGTCGAACTGCGGCAGTACAATCCACCCACCATGTTCCGGGTCGAGATTGCCCGCGTGGCGGCGATGCACAAGGTCAAGGGCGCTCGCTACTAGTAGCGCAATTCAAGATCACTGCTCGATTCTCACCGCCCGTTGCCCGTCAAGCCACTCCATTAGCAGTTTCGCGAGGGCTTGTTGGTTAGCGATGGTTGCGTCGTCCATAGTGGCAGGGAACTCTTTTACCGCCATCGGTATCGCGATTTCGCCCTTTATGATTGCAGCGACACCCCTTCGAATTAGCTCTTGATCGCTCTCAATGGCCGCATGCCCTTCTGGATAGTATAGGCCATTTTCCAATTCAGCCCTATTGAAGTCGTAACCCAGATACGACGACATTTTTTGAAGCAAATCGAGAAAACACCCCTGTCTCGCCAGCGCAATAGCTGCTGCCGCTTCGCCTCCAGCACCCTTGTTTTCAAGAGACGCGAGGTAGATTTGCCAATCATCTCTGATTGCCTTCAACTTCTTGCTTCTGCCGTAGAAATCCACGGGCACGCTATTCAACGCCTCGACGTGTGCCGATGACAACCTCGCCGCTCTCGTAGCCATCAGCACGCGAAAAACATAGTTCTGGCGGTCCTTTATAGCCCTATTACGTTCGAGCCACTTTTGAGCCTGCACCGCCAGGATAGGACCAACGAGCGTAGCTATGATGATAGCAAGATCGCTTACCTTGATTACCCAGGTAAATTGTTCCTGCTGCATATGTCCCCCCCACCCATCTTGAACCAGACACTTAATTAGAGCCCAGCTCTCTTTGCATCCAAGCCCGCCGTATCGAACGAGAACTGCGGCCGCCCCGCTTGGTACACCTCGATCTCCACCACCATCTTCTTCGCCTTCAGCATCGACGCCGCCAACGAGCCCGACGCAAAGAGGGTGCCGGAGCTATGGTCGGAAGGCTCGGCAAGGCTCACACGGCGCGCAGGACCATCGTCGAAGCGGACGAGGGCGTAGCAACTATCCATCACGCCGCACACCAACTGGCCGCTTCCAAGGGTGAAGTACACGTCGCGACCCCAACGAGGGTGCCGCCGGATCGTGGCAGTCAGGCCGCTTTCACCATAGGGAAAGCCCTGCTGTATCTCGTTGCTGCTTTGGACACTCGCGGTAAGGATCTGCTTCCCGCTGATGTTGTCCTCACTGGACGAATACTGCCAAGCCCGAGCCGGCGAGGCGGCAGCAGCCGAGTCTGCGGCATTCTCGATGGGTGCCGCTGCATCCACCGCGAGAATGTCTTGGCTATTCGCGATCTCATTCTGATTGGCCGATATGCTCGAACCAAGCGCCGCGATCAGCAAACCCACCATCACAATGCCGACGCCTCCAAACATGATCGGCGTCAGCGTATCGCGCTCAGGCTCACGATCGGGGACCGTGGGCGCCACCTGATCGGCTTCGGCCGACGGTGCATCCACCTCCTCCGGCACCAGCCCAGCCTCGCCGACCGCGGCGCCGGACGGCACAAGCGCAGAAACCGGAACACCACAGTGGCTGCAGAACCTTGCGCCCTCCGGCAGCTTTTCTCCGCAGTCCGAGCAGTACGCCGCCATCTTTACCCCCTCTAGCCCCTTGACGCTCAGCCTAGAACCGGGTGGTGTCGCTTGCACTGGTAGTTTTGTCTAACATTTCTGTTGACTGTTAGTTTTATCTACCTCATTGATCGCCGCCATCAGACATGGAGGCGACAATGCCCGATCCCCGATGGACCCGCGTCCACCTAGAAGCTGATGCGCGCGAACCGTTCGCGCCATCGCTCCCCCGCCGCGCTGCTGATCTGGCGGACGAACACCCGGTTTCCCTGCCCCTGCTCGCGGGGATCATCGTTGGCATGATCGTCATGCTCGGCATCGCCGGGACGCCGTTCTGATGCGCCGTGACGATCGCCGCTTCGCGCCCGAGGCCAGCGGCAGCAGCCGCGCGCTCGGCTTCGCCATGCTGGCCATGCTGGCGCTCTCAGTGGGCGGGATGATCCTGCTCGCCATCGCCTGGAGCCCCGCGCAGTGACCGCCCGCCGCTACACCTGCAAGCGCAGGGGCTGCAGCGGCGCGCGCGAGCTGCGCCACCTGCTCTGCGCGGATTGCTGGGCGCTGGTGCCGCAGATCCTTCGCAAGGGCTACCTCGGCGCGCGCCGCCGCCGCCTGACGCGCATGGCGAAGATCGCCAGCGAACACATCCTGAAGGCCCTCGGCCCCGTCCGACCGACCGAGGCCAACGGCCCGGCCGCCAAGGCCGCCCGCACCTATTCCCGCATCGCCGCCCAGCAGGGCGACCGGTCCGATCTGGAGGCCGCAGAATGACGGACGTTGCAGACACCCCCGACTTCCGTCGCCTTGCGTTGGCGGCCGCATCCCAGGCCGCCACGGCGCTTGCCGACATCATGCTCGCCGCCACCGAAGGCCCGCTGAACGTCCACACGCCGTTCGATCAGGAAGCAATCGAGAAGCTGGCCGACGCCACGAAGCTGGCGATCGAGGCCAGCGTCGCCAGCGGCGAACCCCTCGACGATATGCGCGGCCAGCTGCTCGGCGCCCTCGCCCGCTACCTGGAGGATTGGATATGAGCAGTCCGAAGCCAACTTTGGGCTTCCCCACCCGCACGGCGGCGATCGAGCATCTGCGCACCGAGGGGATGACAGCAGCGCAGATCGCGCGGAAGATCGGGATCGACGTTAAGTCAGTCTCGGCTCTCGAAGCGAGCGCAGCCCGGAAGCGTGGAACCGAACGGCCGATCCGACAAGCCGCGCCCTCAACTGCGAAACAGCACACCGTGTGCGCCGACAATGACGTGCTGCGCGCCCTGCGTCCGCATGCGGCAAGGCGAAGCCTGTCCGTCAATGCCCTGATCCGGCTACTTCTGGCGACCGTGGCCGACGACGACCTGGTCGACGCGCTACTCGACGATGGTGAAGCAAATTGACGCCGCGCACCGGTTTCATTGCTGCCAGCCTCGCCTGGTCTGGCCTGTTCATCGACGGCTTTGCCGGCGGCGGCGGTGCCAGCACGGGGATCGAGCAGGCTATCGGGCGCCCGGTCGATATCGCGGTGAACCACAGCCCTACCGCGATCGCGATCCACAAAGCGAACCACCCGCAAACGGAACACTTCTGCCAGGACATCAAGTCGCTGTGGCCGCTGCACGCCACCCGCATGCGGCCGGTATCCGGCGCCTGGTTCTCGCCCGACTGCAAGGAATTCAGCCGCGCCAAGGGCGGCCCGGTCAAGGACCGGAGCATCCGCGCACTATGCTGGGAAGTCGTGGCATGGATGCGCGACGTTCAGCCAAGTGTCGCCTTCCTAGAGAACGTCGAGGAATTCCAGTACGCGGCGCCGCTCGACGAAGAAGGCCGCCCGATCCCCGGCCAGGAAGGCCGCGAGTTCAAGCGGTTCGTCCGGGCCATCCGCGCGCTAGGCTATTGCGTCGCGTGGAAGATGATCCCGGCTTGCGACTTCGGCGCCCCAACCACCCGCAACCGCCTCTACATGATCATGCGCCGCGACGGCATGCCGATCGTGTGGCCGAAGCCCACCCACGGCTCGCCAGGTTCGGCGGGTGTCCGCAGCGGTCGACTGCTGCCGTATCGCACCGCCGCCGAGTGCATCGACTGGTCCATTCGCTGCCCCTCGATCTTCGATCGACAGAAGGATCTCGCGGACGCAACGAAGCGCCGCATTGCCGCGGGCGTCATGCGCTATGTCGTGAATGCGGCCGAGCCGTTCATCGTCCCGGTGACGCATACCCAGAGCAGCCCGCGCACCAATGCCGTGTCGAAGCCGCTCCCGACCATTACCACGGCCAACGGCGGCGAGTTCTCGCTGGTCGACGTGCAACTCGCACCGCATGTCACCAAGTTCCGCACCGGGTCTGTCGGCGCCGCAGCGAACGACCCACTGCCGACCATCACGGCGAATGGGGAACCAGCCCGCCCAGCCGGTGCGGTGCCGCTCGGCGTCGTCAGCGCCTTCCTGTCCAGCTTCTACACCAGCAATACGAACGGTGGCCGCGCTGATCCGCAGAAGCCGCTGAAGACCGCCACTGCCGGCGGCAACCATCATTCCGTCATCGCCGCTCACTTGGAGCAGGCGAACACCGGCGCGATCGGCCGGGATGCTCGGAAACCGCTCTCCACGATCCTCGGGAAGGGTGCGAACCAGCGCGTCGTCGAGACGGTGATGGTGGAGGCCGATGCGCTGCCGCCAGAGCAGCTGGAACGCGCCACCCGCGTCGCCGCGTTCCTGGTCAAATACTACGGCACCGACGGCGAGTCGGAGGCCGCGCAGATCCAGCCGGTCGATCGACCGCTCGACACGATCACCACCAAGGCACGCTTCGCCGTTGTCACGGTGACGATCGACGCGCGGACCTATGTAATCGTCGACATCGGCCTGCGGATGCTGAAGCCACGCGAGCTGGCGCGCGCCCAAGGCTTCCCGGAGACGTACGTCCTCGATCCGGAATGCTTGTATCGGACCAAGGGCGGCAAGATGAAGTTCGGCCGCTTACCGATCGCCCAGCAGATCAGCGCCATCGGCAACAGCGTTTGCCCACCTGTCGCCCGCGCTCTGGTCGCTGCGAACCCACCGGCCGCTCCCGAAATGAGGCTGGCAGCATGAACCGCACCGACTACGTCGCTCGCGACTGGCCTGCACTCGCGGCAGAGGCCGGGCGCATCCACGCCGCGCGCCAGCGCCATGCCGACCAGCTGGCGGAGAAAGGCGACACCGAGCGAGCCGCCCCGGCGGCCGATCGGGCGCGCGTCTCCGGCGCCCTCGCCGCCATGTGGCGCGCGATCGTCGATCACCAGCCCGAGCCCGAGCTGCAGGCCAGCCATGCGGAGATCCGCCAGGATCTCGCGGGCATCCGCGACATGCTCACCCAGCGCGCCGCCCGTGCGCCGGACGAAGTGAACGCGGAGCAGCTCGCCCGCGTCCAGGCGCTGATCGACCACCACTTCCCGTGGTGGCCCGGCGCCGATCGTCCGCACATCCTGTTCCTGCACTCCGTCAATCAAGAGGCGCGCCGCCGCTGGCCGCGCCCGAGCGGAGAAGATGCCGTTTCAACCGAGGGAGGCCGCCATGTGACCCGCAGCGCGGAGCGCGCACCCACGCGACAGACGGCGGCGCCGGTCCCCCGCGCCGCCGTCACCAAGCCCCAGTCGAAGCAGGAAGGACTGTTCTAATGCCGATGGCAACCAAGGGCACGGTTGTGCCGAACCCGTTCCAGCCGGTGATGATCGATACCGTCGACCGCGAAGCGCTGTTCGGAGGCCTGATCTCCGCCGGCCACACCGTCGAATATGCCCGCGTGCAGGCCGATACCCTGCCATCGACCGACGGCGCGCTGCAGATGCTGGCGCGGCACCGGCTGCAATCGGCCGCTGCGGCCACCGGAGACACGGAACGGGAAAAGGCCCGGATCGCCGAGGTGATTGAAGAGGATGGCGGTTGCTGGACTGCGTGCAGCGGATGTCAGGAATCTTGCGAGGGGTGCGTCTCGACCAAGGATTATCCTTACGATGCGCGGTTTCAATGCCAGCCCGGCGGCGGTTGTCGAGAATGCGGCGGCATCGGCGTAATCTGGTGGGATGGCGAGTTTCTAAGCAGTTACGGGGACGCTCTTACCCCAACCGATGATAGCAACGGCGATGCCGCGCGGGAGGCGCTGGCAGACGCGGTGAAGGCCGTCATGCCGAGCGGCATCAAAGACGATCGCATCCCCGACGACAAGGTCTTCCCGCTGTACCTCCGCATGGGCGAGATCCGCTCGCTCGCCAACCTCGCGACCTTAGCGAAACACGTTGGGACGGAAGCATGAAGCGCGAGAACGACATCAAAGCACCCGACGGTTACACGCTCGGCGGGGTGCGGACGGTGCGGCGTGATGGGACCATCCTGTTCAATCGCGGCTACTGGAAAGCTCCCGACGATTGGGTTGGCGAATCGGTCTGGGTGCATGAGGCGTGGGTTACGGTGGAGGGGAAAGGCGAGCGCCTATTCCTTGAGGCCGCCCAGCCCGGCCTGCACATCTATGATGCTCGTGGCAGAATTCCGCCTTGGACCGTGCTTTGCGAGGGGGCCGATCGGAAGGACGCAAAGACTGTTCGTCGGAGGGCAGAATGACCAACGTTCCGGCCATCCGCACTGCTGTTCGCCCCGCACGCTATGAAACCGGAGCAGACTCCGAGAGCCGCGCCAAGATCTTGGCCGCAGTGGAGACGTTCCCGGAGAACCAGCGGCTTGCGGCAGCGTGCATGTTCACGCTGGTGGCGCTTCGCGGCATGCGGAGTGCGGCCCCAGGCCCCGCCCAGCGGAAGATGTGCCAAGAGCATATCGACATCCTTCTGCCGCTGATTCCCGCAGAGGTGCGAAGTATGTTCCCCGCGGACGCGCAGGGCGATGCCTAAGCCGCCCGCCCCACCCTTGTTACAAGCGTGCTCTCAGCGCGTCAGCAATCGCATGCCTGGGCAACAGGCGGGCGGGTGGCCGCCGCGCGAGTGCCCCGAGTGCCGCAAGGTGTTCGAGCCGAACCGTGCCAACCAGCTCTTCTGCAGCAGCCAGCACAATGCCGATTGGAACAACCGGGCGACCGCTCGCGGCCGCGTGCTGACACCCTTCTCGATCGTCGCCCGAGTCACGCGCGATGGTTCGCGCGGCAAGCCCGAGGAACGCGAGATCGGCCGCAAGGCCAGCAGCCGCCACCGGGCATTGATCCAGGAATATCGCGACGAAGATCGCGCCGCCGGCCGCATGGAATGGGCCGAATACATGATTCACCGCCACCGCCTGGGACTCGACACGCGATGACTGCCCCCGCCCGCTTCACCAAGACGGACATCAAGCGCGCCCTGTCCGGCGCGCGCGAGGCCGGCTTTGCGCGCGTGCGAGTCGGCATTGACGTGAACGGCAATATGGTGATCGATGCCAGCGACGATCCGATGACGATCGTCGAGGCTACGCCCAACCCTCTCGATAGGCTGCTGAAGGGCCGATGAAGACGCGCTACAAGAACGTCACGGTTGCCCCCGATCGGCACGGCAAGCTGCGCGCGCGCTTCCGGAAGACCGGCTTTGCCCCGGTCTACATGAAGACCCTGCCCGATCAGCCCGGCTTTGAGGCGGAATACAAGGCGCTGCTGGCAGGCGCGCCGACGCAAATGGAAACCCGCCACGCGCCGGGCAGCGTCCACGATCTCTGCACGCGCTACTATCGTTCCGCCGACTTCGCGGCGAAGGGCACGCCAGAAACGCGCGTCCGCCGGCGGTGGCTGATCGAGAGCTTCCGCGAAGAGTTCGGCAACGATCGCGTCACCGACTTCCGGTTCGAGCACATCGAAGCGATCCTGATGACGCGGACGGAGAAGAAGAAGCTGGAAAACGGCCGCACCATCGGCGGCCAGGTCGCGGCCGTGAAGCTGCGCAAGGAGCTGCTGCGGCTGTTCGCCTACGCGAAGAAGCTGGAGTGGATCAGCTCGAACCCGGTCGCCGACGCGGAGAAGGTCGGGAAGGAACGCCTGCAGGGGTTCTACACCTGGACCGAGGAAGACATCGCCACCTACCAGGCGAAGCACAAGCTGGGCACCAAGGCCCGGCTGGCGCTGGAGATCATCCTATGGACCGGCCAGCGCCGCGGCGACGCGCGCATGTTTGGGCCGAAGCACATCGTCAACGGGAGGATCAACTATCAGGCGGCGAAGACCGGCGGCGAGATCTGGATGCCGGTCGCGTCGGATCTGCGCCGCGCGATCGATGCCATGCCCAGCGTCGGCATCGCCACCTATCTGGTGACCGAATTCGGCAAGCCGTACACGAAGGACGGCTTCGGCAACAAAATGCGCGAGTGGTGCGACGAAGCCGGTTTGCCGAAATGCACGGCGCACGGCCTGCGCAAGGCGATCGCGCGGCGCATGGCCGAAAGCCGACTCACCGACGAACAGATCATGTCTGTCGGCGGGTGGAAAAGCTCCAGCCAGGTGCGGACCTATACCGAGGCGGCCAACCAGCAGGCGCTTGCCGAGGGCGCGATTCACCAGATCGATGGGCTGTATTCGGTCAAAGAGTGACCGCCGATTTGTCTAACCCTCACCCTTGGGTTAGACAAAAATTCCGCAAATAACGTGCAATTACAACACGTTACGCGGGCTGCTGGTGGGCCCGGCAGGACTCGAACCCGCAACCTAGCCGTTATGAGCGGCCAGCTCTAACCATTGAGCTACAGGCCCCCCAGCGTCCGTCCGCCCTAGCGGAGCCCCGCACCCGGCTGCAAGCCCAAGGTGCGCGAACGCCGCGGTTCAGCTCTGCTGCGCCTGCTCACGAGCAGCACGCGTCGCAGCAGGGAGACGAAGGGTAAGCAGGTCGGGAGCAATCATCAGACCGCCGCCCAGCTCCCGCGCCAGGTTGCGCGCCAGTCGCAAGGCGAAGCCGGTGCCGAGCAGCGTGCCATCCTCGTCCTGCTCGTCGTCGATGCCGAGCACGGCTTCGCCCGGATAATGGCCGAGCGCGCGCGGCCGCGCGATCATTATCGCGACATGCTGCTCGCCGTCCTGCGCGAAGCGGAGCTGCAGCCGCTCGCCCTGCGTCGTGGCAGACACCAAAGTCGCCAGCAGCCGCGCCAGCAGACGCTCGACCGCGCGGCGATCGCCCGAGACGGCCATGTCCTCCTCGGGCAGCAGGATCGCCGAGCCGCGCAGCGCCAGCAACTCGCCCAGATCGGCGACGATGGCGGCGAGCATCGGGCGCAGCGGCACCCGCCCCTCGCCCAGCGACAGCGCCGCGCTCTCGATCCGCGCGGCGAGATCGAGATCATCGATGGCGCCGAGCAATTCGCGCGCCTGGGCGCGGATCACCGCAGCGCGATCGCGGTAGGGTTCGGGCACCGGGCCCAGCATCTGGGTCTCGATCATCTCGGCAAAGCCGGCGATCGCATTGGTCGGCGTACGCAGTTCGTGGACGATCTGGCGGAGCGCATCGGCTTCCAGCGGCGCACGGACGGGCTCGGCCCTTTCGTCGGCGCGCGGGCGCCGCGCGGTGCCGCGATAACCGGTGAAGCGGCCGGTGATCGGTTCGAACGCCGGCAGCGCCGAGAGCAGCCAGTCCCCCGCCGCATCCGATTCGCCCTCGATCGTCAGCCGGGCATTGGTGAAGCCGGCACGCCGCCGAAAGGCCCCCGCCGCGACGCCGTCGAGCCGGCTGCCGCGGGCCAGCCCCTGGAGGTCGAGCGACAGGCCGATCACCGGCGGACGGCTGACGCCTTCCACCCATCGCACCACGCCCGCCGCGTCGGTCTCGAAGCGGAAATTGCGGGCCCGCTCGCTGCCGGCGACCGCCGCCTTGGCCGCGTCGCGATCGCGGTGATAGGCCTCGATGCGCGCGACCAGATCCGCGACGGCAAAGAGGCCCTCGGGTTCGGCGTCCTCCGGCGCGCGCCGGGTATCCGCGCTCTGGTCCGCCAGCACGAAGTCGACGGGACCAAAGCTTTCGAGTGCGCGCATGACGCCCGGCGGCAGGTCGCGGCGGTTGCGCAGGACATGTCGCGCACCGGGCGCCAGCGCCGGCAGCAGCGCGATCCATTCCTGCTCGGACATGCTCGCCTCGCGCAGGACGGGCACCGCCACGCTGAGTTCGTCGATCGCGAGCAGCCGTATCAGATCGGCCGGCGGCCGGGCGCCTTCCAGCGCGCGCGCGCTCGCGGCACGCACGGTCAGCGGCACCGTGTCGCGGATCGAATTGAGCGCCTCGAGCGCGCGGGGCTCGGCGGGCACCCGACCACGGCCGAGCAGATCGACCAGCTGGCGCCACGCGAGCGGCGCGCCGGTGGCCGAGTGCAGGTCACCGGCCAGCACCGTCTCCAGCGTATCGTCAAAGCGCAGCGGCAACGCCGTCGTCCCCCCAAGGTCCAATCACTCACCATGTGCTCATACCGCGATGCAACCTGCGGAGGAAACAGTCCATTTCGGCACGTCGCAATGTGGGACAATTGCGTTGAAGCGTAATTTTATTATGCTAGGAAGCAGCGATAAGAAACGAACCCACGCAGGAGCCCCAGAAAAAAATGCGATTCGACGAGATCGACGTCCGGATCCTCGGATTACTCCAGGAAAATGGCCGCATGACCAATGTCGAGCTTGCCGAAAGGGTCGGGCTCACCGCCCCGCCCTGCCTGCGCCGCGTCCGCGCGCTGGAACAGGAAGGTGCGATCAAGGGATACCATGCCGCGCTCGATCCGAGCGCGCTTGGCTATAACCTCACCGTCTTCGCGATGGTGAGCCTGAAAAGTCAAGCCGAAAGCGATCTTCGCGCCTTCGAGCAGCTGGTCGCCGAAATCCCCGAAGTGCGCGAGTGCCACATGCTCAACGGCGAGATCGACTTCATCCTGAAGATCGTCGCGCCCGACCTGCAGAGCTTCCAGACCATCCTTACGACGCGGCTGACCACTGCCCCCAATGTCGAGCACGTCAAGACGTCGCTCACCATCCGCACCGCCAAGGCGCTGCCCGGCGTGCCGGTGCCGGAGTTCAAGGGCTGACCTGTCGATCCAGCGACGTCTGAAGGACAAAAAAGGGGCGGTCCCAAAGGACCGCCCCTTTCCTTTTGGCAGCTGCCGACGCGATCAGGAGAGCGCCGGCAAGTCCAGTGCCACCATCCACAGCGCGGCGAGGTCGACCGCCGGGGCAGCCTTCACCTGGCCGAAGCCGGTACGCGCCTCGTCCTTGCGGCCGAGATTGTACAGCGCGATGCCGCGGTGCAGGTTGACGTCGTCGGTGGCGACGCCGCCCTTCTGCAGCGCCATGTCGTACAGCTCGACGGCCTTGGCATAGTCGCCCGAGGCCAGGAAGGCGTCGCCGGTCTGCGCCGCCATCTTGCCGTTGGCAGCCGCCTGCGACTGCTTGATCAGCGGGGTGAGCGAGCCTTCCGACTTCGACTTGGTCTGCGCCGAGGTGTACACGCGAGTAATTTCGGCGTTGCCGGCCGGGAGCTTGCCTGCGGCACGGCCCTCGTCGATCACCGCCACGGCTTCCCAGGGAAGACCGACGGCGTTCACCGATTCGGCATAGTCGAGATAGTCGTTCTGGTCGGCCAGCACCTTGGTGGTGCGGAGCAGGCGATAGAGATCGATGCGCTGCGCCGAGGTGAGACGGCCGCCCGACTGGTCCGCGCTGCCGCGCATCACCAGCACGCCCCAGCGCCAGTTCTGCTTGGTCGGATAGTCGGCAATCATCTTCTTCATCCACTCCGCCGTCGCAGCGCGGTTGCCGGTGGCATAGACGCGCGGGATCGCGAACTGGTACCAGGCAACCGGCGGCTTCTGGCCGGTGGCCTTCACTGCCTGGATCGCGCGATCGACTTCGGCGACGGACTCGTTCGGCTTGCCGGTCGCCGCATAGGCGTTGGCGAGCGCGATCGAGATGTCGAAGTCGTTGTTGCCGGCTTCGCGCGCCTTGGTCAGGTTGTCGATCGCTTCCGGATACTTCTTCTCGTTCAGCGCCTGGTTGCCGACAATCGTGTAATATTGGCGCTTGTAGATCGGCAGCTCGTTCGCCGGCGTGCGCGGGCTGGCGATCAGGATCGGCAGCGTCTTGGTCAGGCCGGCCATGTCGTTCTGGCCGATCTGCACGCGGGTGCGCAGATAGGCGGCGTAATATTTCTCGTCGTCGTTCTGGGCGACCTGGTCCAGCGCATCGAGCGCCGGGGCGGCGGCGGCCCAGTTCTTGGCCTGCACGGCGTCCATCGCCGGCTGGGCGGCCTTGCGGAAGGCATCGCCCACCTTCAGCGCGTTGGGATCTTCCTTCGCGGCGGCGCCCTTCTTGTCCTTCTGGGCCAGCGCCGGCGTCGACACCAGCGCGGTGGAACCCAGCGCAAGCATGGCAGTCAGCGCAAGCTTCGAAACAACCTTCATGTGAAACTCTCCTCGTCGGCCAGGCGGCGTCACGTCATCCTCTAAAGGCGCCCTGTACACCATTCAAGCGCGCTTGCCGTGCGAGAAGCACGCTGAACCACGATTGAATAAGCGCCATTGCGGTGCGGAAACGTTTAGCCCCCGACTTGGCTCCCATGCTCCCCACGCGCGCACGTACGCGCGGGCGCGGGGTTGGCAGGAGGCATGCGGACGGCTAGAGCCATCGCAGCGTAACAAAAACCCGAAAGTCTGTTGCATTGACCGACGAGACCCTGCTCGCCGACCCTTCCGACATTACCCCGATCTCGATCGTCGACGAGATGAAGACCTCGTACCTCGATTACGCGATGAGCGTGATCGTGGCGCGCGCCCTGCCTGACGTTCGCGACGGCCTGAAGCCCGTCCACCGCCGCATCCTCTATGCCGCCCAGGAAGGCGGCTATGTCGCCGGACGGCCCTACCGCAAGTCCGCCCGCCTGGTCGGTGACGTGATGGGTAAATATCACCCGCACGGCGACAGCTCGATCTACGACGCGATGGCCCGCATGGCGCAGGACTGGGCGATGCGCGTGCCGCTAATCGATGGCCAAGGCAATTTCGGCTCGATGGACCCCGATCCGCCCGCCGCGATGCGCTACACCGAAGCGCGCCTCGCCCGCGTGGCGACGGCGCTGCTCGACGATATCGAGAAGGACACGGTCGACTTCGTGCCGAACTATGACGGCTCGGAAAGCGAGCCGTCGGTCCTCCCTGCCCGCTTCCCGAACCTGCTGGTCAACGGCGCGGGCGGCATCGCCGTCGGCATGGCGACCAACATTCCGCCGCACAATCTCGGCGAAGTGATCAACGCCTGCCTCGCCTATATCGATAACGGCGCGGTCACGCTCGAAGAGCTGATGGAGCTGGTGCCGGGCCCCGACTTTCCGACCGGCGCCGTGATCCTCGGCCGCTCGGGCTGCCGCTCGGCCTATCAGACCGGCCGCGGTTCGATCCTGGTGCGCTCGCGCCACGAGTTCGAACAGCGCGGCGAGCGCCGCTCGATCGTGCTCACCGAAATCCCCTACCAGCAGGGCAAGAACGCGCTGGTCGAGAAGATCGCCGAGGCCGCCAAGGAAAAGCGGATCGAAGGCGTCTCCGACATTCGCGACGAAAGCTCGCGCGAGGGCGTGCGCATCGTCATCGACCTGCGCCGCGACGCGACGCCCGAGGTGGTGCTCAACCAGATCTGGCGGAACACGCCGGCGCAATCGAGCTTCCCGGCCAACATGCTCGCGATCCGCGGCGGCCGCCCGGAACTGCTCAACCTGCGCGACATCATCGAGGCCTTCGTCAAGTTTCGCGAGGAGGTCATCACCCGCCGCTCGAAGTTCGAGCTGGCCAAGGCGCGCGACCGTGCGCACATCTTGCTCGGCCTGGTGATCGCGGTCAGCAACCTCGACGAGATGGTGAAGATCATCCGCGGTTCGTCCAGCCCGGCGGCCGCGCGCGAAGCACTGCTCGCCCGCGAATGGCCGATCGCCGAGATCGCACCCTATATCCGCCTCGTCGAGGCGGTGGACACCGAGGTGACCGGCGACAGCTATCGCCTGTCCGACACCCAGGTCCGCGCGATCCTCGACCTGCGCCTCCACCGCCTCACCGCGCTCGGCCGCGACGAGATCGGCGACGAGCTCAAGGAACTCGCCGATTCGATCGCCGAACTGCTCGAGATCCTCGGCAATCGTGCGAAGTTGTATGAAGTGCTGCGCGGCGAGCTGGTGCTGATCCGCGACACCTATGCCACGCCGCGCAAGACCGAGATCGCCGCTGCCGCCGACGGCATCGACGACGAGGACCTGATCGAGCGCGAGGACATGGTCGTGACCGTGACCGTCCAGGGCTATATCAAGCGCACCCCGCTCGATGCCTTCCGCGCCCAGGCGCGCGGCGGCAAGGGCCGCGCCGGCATGGCGACCAAGGACGAGGACGCGATCACCGAATTGTTCGTCACCTCGACGCACACCCCGGTGCTGTTCTTCTCCACCCTCGGCCGCGTCTACCGCATGAAGGTGTGGCGCCTGCCCGAGGGCGGCCCCGCCACCCGCGGCCGGCCGATGATTAACCTGCTGCCGCTCGCCAATGGCGAGACCATCTCCACCGTGCTCCCGCTGCCGGAGGACGAGGACGAGTGGGCGAACCTCCACGTGATGTTCGCCACCGCCAAGGGCAACGTTCGCCGGAACAGCATGGACCTGTTCACCAACGTGCCCTCGAACGGCAAGATCGCGATGAAGTTCGAAGGCGAGGACGAGGACGACCGCCTGATCGGCGTCGCGCTGCTGGGCGAAGGCGACGACGTGCTGCTGGCCACCCGCGCCGGCAAGGCAATCCGCTTCCCGGGCGAGGATGTCCGCGCCTTCCAGAGCCGCGCCTCCACCGGCGTGCGCGGCATGCGGCTGGCCGATGGCGACCAGGTGATGTCGCTGTCGATCCTGCATCGCTCGGGCGCCAGCCAGGAAGAGCGCGACACCTATCTCCGCTTCGCCCCCTGGAAGGGCGAGCGCGAGGGCGAGTGCGAGCTTGCGCCCGAGAAGTACGAGGAGATGAAGGCGCGCGAGCAGTTCATCCTCACCGTCTGCGCCAATGGCTATGGCAAGCTCAGCTCGGCCTATGAGTATCGCCGCACCGGGCGCGGCGGCCAGGGCATCACCAACATCGACAATATCGGCCGCAACGGGCCGGTGGTGGCGAGCTTCCCGGCGACCAAGGGGCATCAGCTGATGCTGGTCACCGATCAGGCCAAGATGATCCGCATGTCGCTCGGCGATCTGCGCGTGATCGGCCGGAACTCGGCGGGCGTGCGGCTGTTCAACGTCGCGGCGAACGAGCATGTTGTCTCGGCGGCACGCATCGAGGAGAGCGAGGACGAAGCCGAGATGAACCTGGGCGACGGCGCCGTGACAGGCGAAGCGACGCCGGATGCGGTGCCGGGCGAAGACCTCGCCGACGGCGGCGAGGCCTGAGCCATGGTCGACATGCCCCTCACCGCCTACAAAATCCTGACGCAGGACCAGATGGACACGCTCGAGCACGAACGTGTCTTCCTGGGCGCGCCGATCGACTTGGCTGACGGCTATATCCACCTCTCCACCGCCGAGCAGGCGCAGGAGACGCTGGAGAAGCATTTCGCGGGCCAAGCGGATCTGTGGCTCGCTGCGGTGGATCTGGCCGCACTGGGCGACACGGTGCGCTGGGAACCCTCGCGCGGCGGCCAGCTCTTCCCCCACATCTACGGCCCGCTGCCGCTCGACGCGGTGACGGCGTACAGCGAAGTCGCGTACGAGCCGGACGGCAGCCTGCGCCTGCCGGTGGCGGGCTGAGAAAAGTGTAAAAACATCGCTTGACGGCGCCGGCCCCGGAACGTAATTGGCCGCCTCCGCCAAGCAATGGCCCCTTCGTCTAGCGGTCTAGGACGTCGCCCTCTCACGGCGAAAACACGGGTTCGAGTCCCGTAGGGGTCACCAGCCTTTTCAAAGGCTTAGCTGCTGAACGGCTGCACGAGCGTGCAACTTACTGCAAATTTACTGCAAAACCGTAGCTGGAAATCGGCGGACTTTCACGGATTGTTCTAGGACGCCCAACATGCCGGTAGCCATTCAGCCGGTTTCCAAATACCTCCAAGGCGGACAAGGCCTTGAGCGGGTCTGGGCATTCGTTGCTCACGTTTTGGCGGAGGCAGTTGGCAGGCGCTCCTCGATCCACAACGCTATATCTCCGAGGACCGTCTCTTTTCCGAAATCTGCCAGAAGGTCGTGAAACCCGCCTTCGTAGAAGCCCAGCCTCTTATCTTTTGATGCTGCGGCCTCATGGAATAGCTGGCTACCATCAGGTCGCGTCGCCCGGTCAGCGGTTCCGTGGAGGATCAAAACCGGCGTGGTTAATTGCGAAAATTCGCGTTTGAGTCGTTCCCCCGCCCGAATCAGTGCCGCCACCGTGACGGCGGGCTGCGTCTCCCTGGCAATCAAAGGATCGGTATTCAGGAAGCCCACTCGACCGGGATCGCGCGAAAAATCCTCGTTTTTGAGCCTGAGCACGCGGGCTCGGGGTGCGAAGCGGCTGAACAGCTTGAGACAGGCCAACGCAAAGCCGGGCGCAGGCAGCCGGAAGGCGAAGCTTTCGCAAATCAGCCCCTGCAGACCGAACGGGTGCTCGATCGCGTAGAGGCAGGCTGCCACGCCACCTGCGCTATGCCCTAGCAGGTACAACGGCAGATCCTGATCGCGTCGTCGGGCAAGCGCGATCATAGCAGCGATGTCCGCAACATAGTCGTCGAAGCGCTCGACGATGAAGCGCGGCCCGCTCGATCGGCCGCGTCCGCGCAGGTCCAGCGCATAGACGACCAAGCCCGCCGCCACGAGTTGCTCTGCAACCCACTGATAGTGGCCACCATGTGCATTGAACCCATGGCAAATCGTAACGATCGCGCGCGGAGACGAAGAAGGACGCCAGCTGCGGACGAAAATCGACACCTGGCCGACCGAAAGGGTAATCTCTTCAGGAATTACGGGGAAGGCGCTCGCGGACATGGTCCAACTCCTTCAAGCGCAGTTCGTCAGAGGAAGGGTACCTTCCCGAAGGACGATTTGACGCGGGATCAATCACGTCCGGCCAGTTGGCGGCGCAGTTCGGCATTTTCCCGCTCCAGCGCTGCCAGCCGGTCGTGCAGTGGCTGAACTGCTGTCGCGATCTCGCGCTCGCTGAATCGCGGCACGATATGCTGCGGGCAGTTCCAGTCGAAGGCGACCAGCCGCAAGCGGAAGATCCGCTCGACAGACGCCCGATACCCGGGATCGGTCACGCGCTCCGCCATCGCCGGATCGGCAGCAGGTGCAAGCGTCTCGACATGCACGTACATCTTCAGCCGGGCGCGCCGGGCATAATCCATCAGGATCAGGCACGCCCGATCATTCGCCCGGAAATTGCCGGTACTGATATATTGCCGATTGCCCCGGTAATCGGCGAAAGCGAGCGTCTGCGGATCGAGCATTTTCAGGAAGCCGGGTGGCCCGCCGCGATGCTGCACATAGGGCCAGCCGGTTTCCGATACCGACGCGATGTAGAAACTGTCGCGTTGCGCGAGGAACGTAGCTTCGTCGGCGGTGAAGTGATCGAAGGCGCGGTGGCCTTTGAACGATGTCCAAACGTCATCCGCCCCCATTTCCGCCTGTACGGCAGCCACGCCCGGCGTGCGGGCCACGTCCATGAAGCCGTATGGCACAGCGCCCTCCCTCGTCCGCTTACCTATGCGATCGCGTCTCGCGCCGCCTGCTGGGCACGCACATAACTCTCGATCACCGCCGCATAATTCGGCGCGGCCAGACCGTAGAGCGTGGCCAGCTCGGCGGCTTCGGGACGCGCCCAAGTACGGTGGAGTTCCGAGAGCAGCGCATTGGTCGAGGTCGGCTTCACGCCGCCCTGGACGAAGCGTGCGAGCGAAATCTGCGAGACCATCTCGCTCGGATCGCCCGACGCGTCGAGCACCGCATAGACCTCGAACCCCGCCGCCCGTGCGTCGAGCGCCGGGAACATCACGCACACGCTGGTCCACACGCCTGCCATAACCAGCGTCTTGCGCCCGGTATGGCGGACCGTCGCGACGAAATCGTCATTGTCCCAGGCGTTCACCTCGCCCTTGCGCGGCACATAGACGGCATGCGGGGCATGCAAGGCAATTTCCGGCATCAGCGGCCCGTTGGACCCGGCCGGTTCGGAAGCGGTGGTGATGACCGGAATCTCCAGCAAGGTCGCCAGCCGGGCGATCATCTCGACGTTGCGGCGGAGATCGGCCACGGGAATGTCCTTCACCGTCTGGAACAGACCCGACTGGTGATCGAGCAGCAGGATCACCGTATCGGCGGGGTCCATCAGCATGGTACCGCCGCCGCTGGCAAGAACGCTGGATTTGGAGGCAAGCGACGTGGGCATGAGCATAGTCCTGTAGGTTTGCCTCTGCGCCCCGGCAGCGGCCTGGAAGGGTTCGGTCGAAAGTACATGCGGGGTTGTACGCGACATCGGCGCGACGCTCTGGTCAGCTGCGGTAAGATGCGGTTAAGTACAGGCATCGTCCGGCAGACACCGCAGACATCTTGGTGGATAGGAGCTGCGCTCGCGCGCCGGCCGCGGGCGGGGCGTGGAAAATGAGATGCGGCAGAGCTAGGCTGCGCTATTGGGGACATCAGGGAAGGTGGCGACATCCGGGGATGGGAGGAGCGCCACCAGGGGATCAAGGAAGCGTGACGATACGGGTGCTGACGGTCGACGATCACGCAACGGTCCGCGATGGCGTGGCCGCTCTGGTCGCACGCCAGCCTGACATGGAGATTGCCGGCGAAGCGGCGAACGGCGCCGAGGCCGTTGCCATGTTCCGCGCGCTCGCGCCGGACGTGACGCTGATGGACCTCCAGATGCCCGATATGGACGGCGTCGATGCGATCGGCGCGATCCTGGAACTGTGCCCCAAGGCGCGGATCCTGGTGCTCACCACCTATTCGGGAGACGCGCAGGCGGTCCGCGCAATCCGTGCCGGCGCGGCAGGCTATCTGCTGAAGAGCTGCCTGCGCACCGAGTTGCTGGACGCGATCCGCGCCGTCGATGCCGGCCGTCGCGCGATGAGCGCGGAGATCAGCCACGCCGTGGCCGAACATGCCCTCGACGAACCGCTGACCGACCGCGAGATGGCAATTCTCGGCATGGTCGCCGAGGGACATCCCAACAAGCAGATCGCCCGCAACCTCGATGTCTCGCCGGACACGATCAAGTCGCACCTCAAGAACATCTTCGCGAAGCTGGGCGTGGATGATCGCACCCATGCCGTCACGGTCGCAATCCGGCGCGGCTTCTTTCACCGCTGACGCGCCGCGAGCTGCGCTCAGTCCTGCACGTCGGCGATGAAGCGATAGCCGCGGCCGGTGACGGTGGCGATGTAGCTCGGCGCCTCCACCACCTCGCCCAGCACCTTGCGCAGGCTGGCGACATGCACCTTGAGATTGCCGTCACCGACGAAGGTGTCGGGCCAGGTGCGGGCGCGCAGTTCGCGCTTGCTGACGACCTCCCCCGGCCGCTCGGCAAGCACGGTGAGAATGTCGAGCGCGCGGGCGCCAATCTTGACCGGCACGCCATGCTTGAGCAGCAGTTGCCGGCCGGGCTTCAGAACGAAGGGGCCGAAGCGGAAGCACCGCTCGATCGCCCGCACCAGGGGCGCCTGATAGGCCGGTAACGGTGCGGGCACCGACAGAGAAGTTGACGGCATGGTGACGACCTCCTGGTTGCACCGTTTCCGACGGACCTGACGCTCTGCGCCAGCGCGACGGGGTGGTGCCCCGGAGACTATGCCGATGGCGTTCCAGCGGCACCCTACCCCCGGGTCTCCCCGCTTCACCCATTTGGGTGATCGACACGGCAGCGCGCCGTCGCGCCCCGTGACACGAGGGCCGCTTTCGACGAGATACAGCGCATGCCATGCGCTGCGAAATACTGGGTCCTGGCCATGCTGGCCCCGCTGTGGAGCACCGGCGACGCCTGCGCAGCGGGCGCACCGCGCAGTCTACAGCAACTGCGGCATACCGCCTGGACGGTACGCGATGGCGCCCCACCGGAGATCTGGGCACTCGCCCAATCGCGCGACGGCTATCTCTGGCTGGGCACGGGGAGCGGGCTGTATCGCTTCGACGGCGCGCGCTTCGAGAGATTCCGTCCGATGCAGGGAGAGCATCTCCCTTCGCTCAACGTAAACTCTCTGCTCGCCACCCGCACCGGGGATCTCTGGATCGGCTTTGCATCCGGGGCGGTAGCGCGGCTCCGCGCCGGGCATCTGGCTACGTTCGACCTTGGTATCTCGTCGGTTCCAGTGCTGGCACTGGCCGAAGACCGCGCAGGGGTGATCTGGGCGGTCTTCGGCGAAGACAATCGCGGCGGCGTTGCGCGCTTCCGCGGGGGCAGATGGGAGGTGCTGGACCGCCGCCACGGCGTGGCCGCAGGTGCCGCGACCAGTGTTGTGGCCGGCATGGACGGGTCCGTATGGATCGCCGTGGGCGGCGAGTTGGCGGTGCTGCGTCCCGGCGCCGCGCGCTTCGCGCGGGTGTCGGCTTCCGCATCAGAGAGACCGCAGTTGCGCCAGGCACCCGATGGCGCGATCTGGCTGAGCACGGGCACCCGCCCCGGCCTCCAGCGCATTGCAGGATCCGCAGCCGGCGCGCCCCAGACATGGGTGCAGCCGCCGATGACGGCCAATCCCCGCGCGGAAAGCATATTCTTCGATCGACGCGACGGACTTTGGGGCACCTATGGCAGCGGCGGTGTCTTTCGTCTCGGTCTTGACTGGGTCGACGGCGCGCTTCTCCCCAACGGCCTGCGCGAACGGTTCGGTTTGGAGCGCGGCCTTACCTCCAACCTCGCCAATCCCATCCTGAAGGACCGCGAAGGCAATATCTGGGTGGGGACCAATCTCGGACTCGATCAATTTCGAGAGACCAGCGCGGTGGTGGCCCTCGGGCTGCCGACCGACTCGCGCAACGGCTTCCGGATTGCGCCGGGTCCAGCAGGCGCGATGTTCGTGACGACCAACGAGGCGCTGTTTCTTGCAAGTCCGGGGCGTGTCGCGCGGAAGCTGGCCCGGCTTCCCAGGCGCCCGCTGATCCTGCACACCGATGCGCTCGCACGCGTCTGGATCGGCACCGATCGGACGCTTGGCATCTGGTCGGGCACGAGCGTGCGCGATGTGCCGCTGCCCTGGCGCCGACCGACGCCATTTGCGCTCGTTGAGGAAAGGCCCGGCCGGATCTGCGTCTCGTCGGCCAACGGCGCTTTTTGCCGGAAGGGTGATAGGTGGGTGCCCGAGCCGCTGCTCGCGACGACAGGCAATCCGCCGACGCAGATCCTGCGCGACGGCGCCGGCCGTACCTGGATCGCCGAAGGGGACCGTATCGAGCTGATCGAGGGGACGAGGCGGCGTGGATTCTCTGCGCGCAAGGATCTGGCGCTGGGTACGGTCGTGGTCATCGCCGTCCGGGGAAACCATGTCTATGCGGGGGGCGATTTCGGTCTGGCGCGGTTCGACGGCAGGCGCTTCGTTACCCTGCGATCCGATGTACATCCCTTCCTGAGCCGGACCGCCGGGATTGTCGAAACCGCCTCGGGTGACCTTTGGCTCAACACCGCCCGCGGTGTGGTCAAGGTCGCTCGGTCGGACCTCGAGGTGGCGTTCGCGCATGCCACCCGTCCGATCAAGGCGCGTGTGTTCGATCGCGACGATGGCATGCCCGGCGTGGCCCAGCAGGACTCCTGGTCGCAGACAGCCTTCGAAGCTGAGGATGGACGCCTCTGGTTTCTCACCAGGGTCGGTGTCGCCTGGATCGACCCGACACAGCTGTTCTTCAATCGGCTGCCACCGCCGGTGATCATCAAGTCGCTGACATCTGGAGGACGCTCCTATTTGGGTGAGGCGCCTATTCTGCTGCCGAAGGGCACTTCAAACCTCCAGATCGCCTATACCGCGACAAGCCTGGCCGTGCCTTCGCGCGTGCAATTCCGCTACCAGCTGGAGGGAATCGACGACGGCTGGGTGGACGCGGGCACGCGGCGCGAGGCCTTCTATACCGGGCTCACGCCGGGCAGCTATCGTTTCCGCCTGATGGCGGCGAACGAGGACGGCGTTTGGAACCGGCAGGGCGCGACCCTGGCGTTCACGATCCCGCCCACCTTCGTCCAGAGTTGGACCTTCCGGCTGCTCTGCGGCTTGGCCGCGCTGCTGATACTGGGGCTGCTCTACCGCCTTCGTCTGCGTGCAGCCGCCCACCGCATTCGCGCGCGCATGGCCGAACGGATGGGCGAGCGCGAACGCATCGCCCGCGAGCTGCACGACACGCTGCTGCAATCGGTCCAGACCCTCACGCTGCATGTGCAGGTGGCGGTGGAGGATTTGCCCCGAGATGCGCCGGAACGCGCCAGGCTGGAGAGCGCCCTGAACCGTGCCGACCGGGCGATATCGGAGGGGCGCGACCGCGTGCGCGACCTGCGCACCCAGCTCGATCCTGAGGGTATCGTGGAGATCCTCGCCGAGATCGTGGCCGAACAGGGCTTCGATCCTGCAACGGGTGTCCGGATCCAGGCGATAGGGGATACCCGCCCACTCGCCCCGGTTGCGCTGGACGAAATTGTGCGCATCGCCGGCGAAGCGATTGCGAATGTCCGCCAGCACGCGAAGGCGACCCAGTTGCGCATCGAGATCCGTTTTGCCCGACCTCTCACGATCCGGCTTTCCGACGACGGTGCAGGGATCCCTGCGGCGATCCTCGAGCGCGGGGGGAAGGCAGGACACTATGGGCTGCAAGGGATGCACGAACGCGCGAGGAAACTCCGCGGCACCCTCGCCATTCGCGCGCTTGCAGTCGGCGGAACGGAGCTGGTGCTCACGATCCCGGCGCATGTCGCCTATGCCCGTCGCGGCGGATCGCGGTGGTCGGCGTGGCGGGACAGGCTGCCGCGTCTGTTCAACGCCCGGCTGTGGCGGCGGCTCGCCGCCTCCCGCCACATCACCATCGACTAGACAGGCGAGGACTCGGCCAGAAGATCCCGCGCTTCGGGATGGCGCTGCAGATAGGCGCTGACGAATGGACAGCGCGACGCGATCCGCAATCGCTGCGCGCGGACGTCCGCCAGCGCCCCGGCGATCAGGCGGCTGGCGATCCCCTGCCCTTCGAGTGCCTTGGGTACGACCGTGTGGGTGAAAACGACGACGTCGTCGTGACGCCGATACTCCGAAAAGGCGATTCCCTTGGCGGTGGCCAGTTCGTAGCGGCTTGCGTTCAGGTTGTTCCGAACCTCGCTGTCTGCTTGCATCGTCTCTCCTCTTATCGTCGGATGTGACGCAGCTCCCTAGCGCAGATGGCGCTGGAGAAAGTCGCACATATGATCGGCGATCACGCCTGCGTGCGTCTCCAGCGCGAAATGACCTGCATCGAGCAGGTGCACCTCGGCTTCGGGCAGGTCGCGCCGAAAGGCCTTCGCACCCGCGGGCAGGAAGAACGGGTCATTCGCCCCCCACACCGCCAGCAAGGGTGGCTGCCGCTCGCGCAGATAGGTATGGATGCGCGGGTACAACGCGACATTGCGCGCATAATCGGCGATCAGGTCCAGCTGGATCTGGTCCTGGCCCGGGCGCGCCAGCAGCGCGGCATCGAGCCAATAGCCTTCGGGGGCGACCCGGGCCGGATCCGGCGCGCCGTGGGTATATTGCCAGCGCGTGGTCTCCAGTGTGAACATGCTCCGCATCGCGTCGCGGTTGGCAGGCGAAGGATCTGCCCAATAGGCGCGGGTCGGCGCCCAGCCTTCGCTCATGCCTTCTTCATAGGCGTTGCCGTTCTGCGACACGATCGCGCGGATCGCGTCCGGCCGCTGCGGGGCGAGGCGGAACCCAACCGGCGCGCCGTAATCGAACAGGTACAGCGCGTACTGCCTCAGGCCGAGCACGTCGCAAAAGGCACCGATCGTCTCCGCGAGGCTGTCGAAGCTGTACACGAAGTCGTCGGGTACTTCGGTGAAGCCGAAACCGGGCAGGTCCGGCGCAATCACATGGAACCGATCGGCCAGGCGGGGCATGAACGCGCGGAACTGATGCGACGAGCTCGGAAAGCCGTGCAGCAGCAGGATCACCGGATTTCGGGGATCGCCGGCCGCTCGGTAGAATATGGATACCCCGGCCGCCTCGATCCGGTGGACGGACGTCTCAAGATGCTCGGACGGACGCTGCATCGATACCTCATGTCGGAACGCCGCGGCGCTGCCGGGCTAGCTCCCACCTTCGCCCCCCATCGGCAAGACACAAGTAAATCCTCGTATATTCGGGTTCAACGATGCGGCACCCGGGCGATTGCGCGCCAAGCTTCCGGCATCACGCTTCACGGAATTTTACCACAAGCGACACCAGCTTACGCTCGACCTGGCTACTTCTTGCGGGAGCCGACGCGCACTTCTAACTCGCAAGGAGACTAAACATGAAACAACTTCTGATTAGGGGGGCGCTTGCCGCCGCTACGATCGCTGCCGCTCCCGCGGCATTCGCCTTCCCCGAAGCCGCGCCCCAGCCGCCTGCGCCGAGCATCAGCGTCCCGGTGATCCACTATCGCACCGTCACGGTCGACGGGGTGAAGGTGTTCTACCGCGAGGCCGGCCCTGCCGACGGCCCGGTGGTCCTGCTGCTGCACGGCTTCCCCACCTCGTCGCACATGTTCCGCAACCTGATCCCGCTGCTCGCGGGCAAATATCGCGTGATCGCGCCAGACTATCCGGGATACGGCCAGAGCGACGCGCCCGATCACACCAAGTTTGCCTACACCTTCGCCAACCAGGCGGATATCGTCGACAAGCTGGTGACCCAGCTCGGCGCCAAGCGCTACACCATGTACGTGATGGATTACGGCGCGCCGATCGGCTACCGGCTCGCGCTCAAGCACCCGGAGCGGGTGAGCGGCCTGATCGTCCAGAACGGCAACGCCTATGACGAGGGGCTGCAATCGCCCTTCTGGGATCCGATCAAGGTCTATTGGCGCGACCGTTCGCAGAAGAACCGCGACGCGCTGAACAATCTCGTCACGTTCGACATTACCAGGTTCCAATATACCGACGGCATGGGCGACGTATCCCGGATCAGCCCGGACAACTGGGTGCACGATCAGGCGCTGCTCGATCGCCCCGGCAACCGCGACGTCCAGCTCGACATGCTCGGCGATTATGGCTCGAACGTGCCGCTATATCCGCAATTCCAGGAATTCTTCCGCACGCGCCGGCCACCGACGCTGATCGTCTGGGGCAAGAACGACAAGATCTTTCCAGAGGAAGGCGCGCATCCCTATCTTCGGGATATCCCCAAGGCAGAGATCCACATTCTTGATTCGGGGCATTTCGCGCTGGAAGACCGGCTGGACATGATGGCGCCGCTGATCCGGAGCTTCCTGGATCGCAATCTCACCAAATGACCGACGTTGCCGTACCCGCGACACCCAGCGCGTCGCGGGCTGCACAGTATCGCACCGCATGTTCAGCCGGTTGATTATGGTAAAGTACGCCGCCACATCGGCCGCAAACACATCCACTGGCGATATAGCGCAGAAGCCGGTCGGAAATTACCCGAACGGCAATGTGAAAATGGAGTATTGAATGCCGGAACGGGTTGACCTGCTCCCCGTTTTCAGGCCGCCGATAAGTTAGCTTCGGTGTCCCTATGCCCTTGGCGGGGGCGGCTCGTAAACTCGGCGGGTGCCAATCCGCCAAGGCTGCTGTGTGGACGCACGGTGTTGTAGTCCGTCCGCCATGCCTCGATGATCCGTCTTGCTGCGGCCAGCGATGGGAACAGGTGCTCGTTCAGGCACTCGTCGCGCAAGCGACCATTAAAGCTTTCGACGAAGCCGTTCTGCTGCGGCTTGCCCGGCGCGATGTAATGCCACTCGACCCCGGTGTCCTGGCACCAGGCAAGGACGGCGTGACTGGTCAATTCGGTACCGTTGTCGCTGACCACCATGCACGGCAGCCCGCGACGTTCGGCGATAGCGCTTAGTTCACGAACGACCCGCCGGCCCGACAGCGACGTGTCGACGATACAGGCCAGACATTCCCGGCTGTAATCGTCGATGACGTTCAGCATGCGGAACCGCCGGCCGCAGGCCAACGCGTCCGACACGAAGTCGAGTGACCAGCGCTGGTTGGGTTCTTGGGGAATCGCCATCGGTGCCCGCGTGCCGAGCGCCCGCTTGCGGCCGCCACGCTTGCGCACCGTTAGCCGCTCCTCGCGATACAGCCGGTACACCTTCTTCAGGTTCATGCCCTTGCCCTCACGTCGCAGCAGTATCGCCAGCCGACGGTAGCCGAACCGACGACGCTCGTTCGCGAGCTCGCGCATCCGCTCGCGGACAGCATCGTCCTTCCCGCGAAGCGGCTCATATTGCCACGCCGACCGATTGA
>NZ_JAATJB010000014.1 GCF_011927635.1 Sphingomonas trueperi | reverse complement strand
TCGCCTTCCCGGAACAGCCCGGAGATCAGATAGCGGTCGCGCAGTTCCTCATTGCTCACGCACGCCATCATGTCCGGGTGCGTGGCGTAATAGGTGCGGTCGAACATCCTCTGTCTCCCTCGGGCGGCGCTTATGCCACCGGTGTCTATCAGGCTCTATCGAGCTTGTAGGCCTTGCGTACAAGCCCGTTGGTGAGTTCGAACGCCAGTTCCGCCGCTTCCCAGTCGAGCAGTCGCCCCTCGGCGACCAGCTGCGCCAGGAAGCCGCAGTCGATCCGCCGCGCGACATCGTGGCGCGCCGGAATCGAGAGGAAGGCGCGGGTGTCGTCGTTGAAGCCGACGGTGTTGTAGAAGCCCGCCGTCTCGGTCACCTGCTCACGGAAGCGGCGCATGCCTTCGGGGCTGTCATGGAACCACCAGGCCGGGCCCAGCTTGAGGCACGGATAATGACCCGCCAGCGGCGCCAGCTCGCGCGAATAGACCGTCTCGTCGAGCGTGAAGAGGATGATCGACAGCGCGGTCGAGGTGCCGAAGCGATCGAGCAGCGGCTTGAGGCCGTGGACATACTCCGTCGCCATCGGGATGTCGGCACCCTTGTCGCGGCCATGGCTGGCGAACAGGCCGCCATTATGGTTGCGGAAGCTGCCCGGGTGGATCTGCATCACCATCCCGTCCTCGACGCTCATCGCCGCCATTTCGGTGAGCATCTGCGCGCGGAACAGCTCGGCATCGGCCGGAGTCCAGTCGCTGCCGAGGATCTTGGCGAACAGCGCGGCGGCCTCGGCCTTGCTCAGGTTCGCGGTGCGCGCGGTTGGGTGGCCATGATCGGTTGCGGTGGCCCCAGCGGCGCGGAAGTCGGTGCGACGCTTGGCGTGCGCGGCGAGATAGCCGTCCCAGCTATACACATCCTCACCCGTCTTCTCGGCGAAGATCTTGAGCGCGCCGTGGAACTGCTCGTGCTCGACATCGATCACCGCATCGGGGCGATAGGTGGTGACGACGCGGCCCGGCCAGCCTGATGCCTGCACGGCATGGTGCGCCGAGAGGTCGTCCTGCGGACCCTCGGTGGTGGCGAGGAACTCGATGTTGAAGCGATCGAACAGCGCGCGGGGGCGGAAGTCGTCGCTCGCCAGCTTGGCGTTGATCGTGTCGTAGTAGAAATCGGCCGTCTCGCCGTCGAGCGCGACGTCGAAGCCGAACACCTCGCCGAACACATGGCCCAGCCACATCGCCGAGGGGGTACCGCGGAACAGGTAGAGATGCTCGGCAAAGGTGCGCCAGGCCGCGCGGGGATCGGTGGCGGGCATGCCGGCCTTGCTCGGCACGCACAGCGCGTCGAGCGACACGCCCTGCGAATAGAGCATGCGGTAGATATAATGGTCGGGCGAGAGCAGCAGCTCGGTCGCGTTCGACCAGTTGGCGTTGGTCGAGAACCAGCTCGCATCGGTATGGCCGTGCGGGCTGATGATCGGCAGCTCGGCGACTTCACGATACAGTTCGCGCGCGATCGCGCGGGTGCGGTCCTCGGCCGGCAACAGCCGGTCGGGATCGAGCTTGAGCGGCTTGGCCATCGGAGACTCCGGACAGGTCAGAGAAAAATCAGGCGCCCATGTCGACGCGAGCGAGCCGCGGCGACAGGAAATGCACGCAGGCGAGCGCGACGAAATAGGCGCTGCCGGCCACCGCGAAGAGCGGCCAGTAGCTGCCGATCCGCGCCAGCACTTCGCCGGCATAGAAGGACATCAGGATGCCGCCCACTGCCCCCACGGTGCCGCCGATGCCGATCACCGAACCCACCGCGCCGCGCGGAAACATGTCCGCGGGCAGCGCATAGAGGTTGGCGGAGAAGGCCTGGTGCGCCGCCGTCGCGATGCCGATCACGGCGACTGCCATCCACACGCTGGTGAGCGATTCCGCGAACAGCACCGGCAGCACCGCGAAGGCGCAGACCAGCATCGTCAGCTTGCGCGCGACATTGGCGGTGTAGCCCGCGCGCATCAGCCGCGAGGAGAGCCAGCCGCCGGCCACACTACCCATGTCCGACACGAGATAGATCGCCGCGAGCGGCAGGCCGAAGGTCTTGAGATCGAGCTGATAGCGCTCGAACAGATAGCCCGGCAGCCAGAACAGGAAGAACCACCACACCGGATCGATGAAGAACTTGCCGAGCGCGTACGCCCAGGTTTCGCGCTTCATGAGGACCGAGCCATAGCCGAGCTTCTGCACCTTGTCGGCGGGGTCCTGCTCGATCCAGGCGAGTTCGCCCTCGGTCACCTTGGGGTGCTCGCGCGGGCTGCGGTAGAGCAGCCACCAGGCGATCAGCCAGACGAAGCTGACCACGCCGGTGATGACGAAGGCCGAGCGCCAGCCCCAGGCGATCACCATATACGGGATGACCAGCGGGGTGAGCACCGCGCCGATGTTCGCGCCGGCATTGAACACGCCGATCGCGAAGGCGCGCTCCTTGGCCGGGAACCACTCGGTCACCGCCTTGATGCCGGCCGGGAAGTTGCCGGACTCGCCGATGCCCAGCGCGAAGCGGGCGATGGCGAACTGGGTGATGTTATGGGCCGCACCGTGGAAGATGTGCGCCACCTGCCAGACGACGAAGGCGATGGTGTAGCCGACGCGCGCGCCGACCTGGTCGACGATCTTGCCGAACAGGATATAGCCGACGGCATAGGCGAACTGGAACCAGATGATGACCCCGGCAAAGTCTTGCTCGGTCCAGTGCAGGTCGGCCATCAGCGTGGGCTTGAGCACGCCGATCATCTGGCGATCGATGTAATTGATGATGGTGGCCGCGAACAGCAGCCCGCAAATCACCCAGCGATACCGCCCCACCCGTTCCACGGCGCCGCTTACCGCGGCTTCGCCCTTGCTCGCCATCAACTCTCCAATCCCACTCCGCCGTCCCGGGATCAGGCGATCCCGATCGAGCATTGCACGCACAGCTCCGGCCCGAATCGCGCCTCGACTTTCTGCCCCGGCCGTACCGGGTGGACGCCGGTGACGGCGCCGGTCGATAGCCACTGGCCTTCCGCCAGGGGCAGCCCTTGGCGCGCGCGTTCGAACAGGAAGCGCACCGCTCCGATCGGTCCGTCGAGCATGGCGCTCGCAGTGCCGGTTCCAGCGACCTCCCCGTCGATCGTTAGCGACACTGGCCAGTGAAGGAAATCCTCTCCAGAAGATATACGGTATCCGATCAACAGGCCGTTGTTGTTGCCGAAGTCCGAAATGGTGACGGCGGGGCCGTGGCGGTTGATGCCCTCGAAGGGCGAACCGGCGATCTCGATGCCCACTCGGATATCGTCGATGAACGGCAGCACCGCCTCGTTGGTCCAGGCGCGGTCGAAACTGTCGGGCAGCGCGCCGAGCCGGAGCAGATACTCCGCTTCCGTCGCGCCGAAGCCGTTGCGGAACACGGGCATTTCCGGCGTTTCGCCTGGCTTCGCCCACACCACGCTGTCGGCGAAGATCGGGCCCGACAGGCGGTTCACGCCGTGCCGCGCTACCAGCGCCTCGGGCACGCGACCGACCTTCCATCCCGCGATCGGCTGATCGAACAGTTGGATGGCGCGGGTCTGGATGGCGTAGCCGTCGCCGAGCGTCTCCGGCAGCGGACCCGGATAGTCGGCGAAGCCTTGTCGGGCGCGGCGTGCGGCTACGAAGGCCTGGGCGATTTGCTCGACTGCCGCTTGCTTCGCCATCGCTTCGATTCCCTGCGTCGCGCCGATCCTTTCGACGGGCCGCTCTGATACCGGTATCAGCGTGAGCGATCAACGACGCTGAGGCGCCCGAGGACCGCCGCGCGCCGGCTGGATGGATCAGGCCGCAGCGAGCAACTCGCGTTCCAGCGCGGCATAGCGCTCGGCCTCGTCCACTATCCCCAGACGCTCGTAGAACATCGCCAGGTTGCCGGCCGCGAGATAGCTGCCGCACCCGACCACGGACCCGTCGAGCAAGGGTTGTTCGCCGATCTCCAGGCAGCGAAGCCACGCGCCCTCCACCACCGGCAGCAGCTCGTCGATCGCGAGTTCCGGCGCACGGCTCGCCCATTCGAGATAGAGGTCGGCGACGGCGAAATAGAAATCGGGCGAGGTCGACCAGGCGGCCTGCTCGGCATCGACCAGCGCCAGCGCATCGTGGAGCCGGCCCGCTTCCTTCAGCGCGCGGATATTGGAAAGCACCACGGCGTGGCGATAGGCCGCATCGGGCGCGGTCAGGCGATAGGCCCTCTGCAGCGGTTCGACCGCCGCCTCGACCTCGCCGCGGACGAGATGCTCCCGCCCAAGCTGGTACCAGAGATAGCAATCCTCGGGCGCCTCGGCGAGCGCCACCTGCAGCAGCGCGAGGTTGCGGCCCTGCTTGGCGGCAAGCTGCGCCTCGGCATAGCCGTCATGCCCGATGCGCAGCGCACCCGGCACCAGCGGCAGCGGCGACACCGGCTGTTCGTGGATCCGTCCGGCATAGCGCACCCCGCGCGGCAGGATCCTCGGCAGAAACCGTCGGGCAACGGTGCCGGCGTCCCCCTCGTTGCGCAGCCGCGCGCAGCCGATGAACGCGGCCGGCGCCTTGCGCCCGGTAGGCAGCGCCGCGGGCAAAAGTGCCTCGAATCCGCCCTCGAGCCACTCATCGGCGTCGAGCACCAGGTTCCAGTCCGCGTCGGCATGGTCGAGCGCGGCGTTGCGGGCGGCGGCGAAATCGTCGCGCCAGACGAATGTGTGGACCCTCGCGCCGCAGCGCTCGGCGATCGCCACCGTGTCGTCGGTCGAGCCGGTATCGAGCACGATCATGCGATCGACATGGGGACGCGCGCTATCGAGCGCCCGCGCGATTGCGCGCGCCTCGTTCCGGGCGATCATCACCAGAGCCAGTCGTACCACGCGCATACCTTCCCCCGACGCCGTCGCGGCGCCTCGCTCCGCATTATAGGCGATGCGGCGGAAATCCGGCGCCAATCGCACCGATCGGTCGCGCCCACGCTTCCGAAGTCCCGCGAGGCGCCAGCGTGTTATCGACCACATTTATGGCGCCAGAAGCACCACGGCGCAGCGCGCGGATTCTATAATGGGGTACTTGCCACCGGTGCATCCAACGCCGGTGCATTGGGGATTCTAGGGATGAAACAGTTACTCGCGCGCGTGCGCGTGCCCGTCAAAATCCTGGCGGTGATCGCCTTGATCAGCCTGGTGACGCTGGTCGTCAGCGCGATCAGCGCCAGCAGCCTCAATCGCGCCAACCGCGATTATTCCGAACTCACGCTGGGCAAGCTGCCCAGCACCACCCACACCGCCCGGCTCAACCGCCTGCTCGAGGCGATGGCCTATGCCGGCTATCGCGCCGTCGCCTATGACGGCAACAGCACGATGGCGCGCGAAACCGAGGGCGAGGAAAAGGACAATTACACCCAGGCCAAGGCGCTGCTGGGCCAGATCGAACGGGAAGACCCGTCCGCCAAGCCGGTGCTCGACGAAGTTCGCGCCAAGATCGAGACGCTGCAGGACAGGACCCAGGCCGCCATCCAGCACGGCCTGCGCAACGAAGACGCCGCCGCGCTGGCGCTGCTGCGCGAGGTGGACCCCGAAATCCAGACCATCTCGCAACATCTCCTCGCCTTCAACAACGACCGGATGAAGGTCGCAGCCGAGACGTCGCACAAGCTGCAGGCCGCCGGCGAATCGACCGTGTGGACGCTCGTCGTAATCAACGTGGTCTCGCTGCTCGTGGCGATGGGCACCGGCTATCTCGTCGCGCGCGTCGGCATCACCGATCCGCTCAACGCGCTGCAGTCCGCGATGCAGGCCGTTGCCGGGGGCGACCTCCGTCGCACCGTGCCGGGCACCGATCGCGGCGACGAACTGGGCACCATGGCCCGCACCGTCGAGGTATTCCGCGAGAATGCCATCGGCCTCCAGTCGACCCAGCAGGCCAAGGCCGCCGCCGATGCAGAACAGGCCCGCCTGCTCGAAGCGCTCGACAGCCAGCTGGACGCATTGTCGCACGGCAACCTCACCGCCACGATCGACATCGCGGTGGCGCCGGAATTCGAGCCGGTGAAGTCCAATTTCAACCGCGCCGTCGCCAATCTGCGCGCGCTGATCGCCCAGGTGCTCGACAGCGCCACGACGATCCGCACCGGATCGAGCGAGATCGCGATGGCCTCGGAAGACCTGGCCAAGCGCACCGAAGCCAATGCCGCCAGCCTGGAGCAGACCGCCGCGGCGGTCACCCAGATGGACCAGCGGCTCAAGGCCACCGCCCGCGCCGCCGACACCACCGTCCAGCGCACCAACGGCGCGATCCAGACCGTCAACGATGGCCGCGCAATCACCGACACCGCGGTGCAGGCGATGACCCGCGTCTCCGAAGGCGCCAAGGGCATCGACAGCGTGATCGAGGGCCTGGACAAGATCGCCTTCCAGACCCGCGTTCTCGCGATGAACGCCGCGGTGGAAGCGGGGCGTGCCGGCGAGGCAGGCCGCGGCTTCGCGGTGGTCGCCGATCTCGTCTCGCAGCTGGCGATGCGCTCGGAGGAGGAAGCCAGCCGCGCCCGCGACCAGCTGAGCGCGACGCAGAAGGACATCGTCGAGGCGGTGCAGACCGTCCAGCAGGTGGAAGGCGCGCTCGACACCATCTCGACCGCGACCGCCGAGGTCCACCAGCTGGTCAGCGCGATGGCGACCGACAATCAGGCGCAGGCCACTGCAATCTCCCAGATCGCCGCGGCGGTGCAGACGATGGACCACAGCACGCAGCAGAACGCCGCGATGGTGGAGCAGACCTCCGCCGCCGCGCGCAACCTTAATGCCGAGGTCACCAGCCTCAGCGATTCCGCGCACCAGTTCGAAGTGGGCGGGCAGCATGCGGCGCCCGTCCGACAGGCGGCGCAGCCACAGCCGCAGCCCAAGCGCCAAGCGCCGCGCAGCAACGGCGGTGGCTATGTCTCGCCGGTGAAGCCCCTTCCCGCTGCCGCGATGGCCGGGGCCGACGCGGACGACTGGGCAAGCTTCTAAGCTGCGCACGCCGGACAAAAGAAAACGGCCGGGAGAGCGATCTCCCGGCCGTTTCCATGTCCGCTTTGACGCTCAGGCGGCGGCGAGGCGCGCCGCGCTGCGAGCACGACGGCGCAGCGACGCGCCGACAAAGCCCACGCCCGCAATCATCAAGCCCCAGCTGGCCGGCTCCGGCACGCCGCTCGGGCCGAATACCGCGACCGGGGTCGCCGTGCCGATGGTGGCGCCGGCGAGACCGGCAGTGCCCAGCGTCGTCTGGAACGCGGCCGCCGCTTCGTTGGTCAGCGTCAGCACCGAGCCGGTGCCGAGGTTGAACAGCGACAGGTTGTCGCCGAGGGTGAAGCCATTGGCCGTGGCGCTGCCGCGGACCAGGCCGGCTGCCGTATCGATCTGGAAATTGCCGATGCTGAGCGTGTTGCCGCCCAGCGAGAATTTCAGGCCCGAACCGGCATGGTCGATGATCGTCGCACCGGTCGTGTCGTTGCGTGAGCCGCCGGTGATGAGGAACGCGGCGACGAGGTCGTTGCCGATCTTGAAGGCGCTCGCGGTGCCGTAGGTCGCGACCTTGTAGCCGAGCGAATTGAAGGTGCTGGTCGCGGTGAGATCGATGGCGGTCGCACCGCCGATGACGGTGGCGGCCTGTGCCGCGACCGGGGTAAGCGACAGGCCCGCAACCAGGGCCGCCGCGCTCAAAGCGCCTTTAATCATCCGCAAATCCTCCTGAACAGGGTACAACACGCCAGGAGCGGCCGCATGGATCATGCCCGCATCATGGCAGTCCCCGAACAGGGCGCGCGCGCAACGGGTTCCGTCGATTTGTCTAGGCAAACGATCGGCTTGGCGGAAAAATTAACCATTACGCGGCAGGCCGCCGGATTCCGTCGACCATTTGCGCAGGTACGAATGAACCTCAGCGATTCAGTCGGTGGAGAAGTTGGGCACGCAGCCGACGGGCGGCCATCGCGTCGATCGGCGCCAGCGGACCCCGCGCCGCCTCCGGCAGATGTTCAGCCGGGCGCTCGGGGTCGCCGAACACGTAATAGTCGAACAACGCCTTCCAGGCCTGCTTTTCGGATGCCGGGCGATCGCGCAGGCTGAGCAGTCCGTGGAGCAAGGTGAGCTGGGGCGTATCGAGCCAGGCGGGACTGGTGTTCCACCAATAGTTCACCAGCACGTTGAACGGCGCCAGCGCCTCGACATGGTGCCACCACATGGCGGGATAGAAGAGCAGGTCACCCGCCTCCATCTCGGCCACCTGCGCCGTCGCCATCGCCGCGCGGAAGCCGGGGTGACGATCGAAATCGGGCGCGGCGAAGTCGACCATGCTGACCACCTGCCCGCCCGGCGTCGGTTCGAGCGGGCCGGGATAGAGGTTGGCGATCTGGTCGGGCGGGAACAGGGTGAAGCGCCGGCGCCCCACCGCGCACACCGCCAGATTGTGCGACATATCGTAATGGCAGGTCGCGGTGGTGCGGTTGCCGATCCAGATGCTCGCCAGATGCCGGGCGAACATCGGGTGATCGAGTACGAGGTCGTTCTCCGCCCGGAAGCCCGGCAGATATTCGTCGAGATCGGTGGAACCGACATAGACGCTCGGCGCGTGCGCGTCGCCAATCCGCGCGCGCATTGCGTCGAGCAGCGGCGTCAGCGGCTCGCGGCGGCCGGTGAAGTTCAGGCCGGTGACGGTCTCGTCGTAGAAGAACCGCCCGTGGATCTCGGGGGCGCCGGTAAAAGTCACCACCGGGCGACCGGCGTCGAAGCGCTGCAGCAGGTCCATCGCTGCATCGGTCGAGGCGCGGCCGGCGCGCACCAGCGGCCAGTCGGCGGCGATCGCCTTCAGGATCACCGGCTGCTGCGCTTCCATCAGCTGGTCGAACGGAATGGCGTCGGGCGCCACACCGTCGATCACCCGTACGGCGGGCGCGACACCGGCGAGCACGTTCACCGGCCGGCGCCTGCGTTCTTGCGCTCGATCAGCGCGCTGATGTTGCCGAGCGACGACGCCACCAGATAGGCCAGCCCCAGCACATTGGCGCGGTGCAGCCGCTCGATCGCGGCGCCGTCCAGCGCCTCCAGCCGCTCGTGCGACAGCATCTGGAAGCCATCGATCCGGTAGCGCTGCTCGTCGTGCAAGGTCACTTCGATCACATTGGCCTCGAGCAGCCCCAGTTCCTGGAACAGCGCATAGACCGGTGCCGCGGCGCCCAGGCCCGCATGGATCCGTCCCAGCACGCGCGAGACATGCTCCAGATAACGGGTCGCGCCGCCCTGGGGCAGGAACAGCAGCTCGCCGGCCTCGGTGCCCACCCGCGGATCGTCCATGTCGACATGCACCGTGGGCCCCTCCTCCGGATCGGCGCCGTCGCCGGGGATGCCGATCGAGAAAGGTCCGCGCTGCTGGAGCGCGGGGATGTAGCGGCTCGTCCAGCGTTCGCCGTCGAAGAACAGGTTCTCGTCCAGGTCGAAGCCGGTGAGCGCCACCGCCTGCAGCCCCTCGCCTTCCGCGTCGCGGAACAGGATTGGGAATTCGCGCTGCACCGCCTCGAACTCGGTGGGGAAAATGAGGATCTGATTGGCGACATCGCCAAATTCCGCGCCGTAGCGGAAGGCGACGCGCAGGTCCTGGTGGAGCACATTGTCCAGCGCGACCGGGTTCGTCATTCGATTAGCATCCATGTTGCCGGACGTCGGGCCCGGTTCGGCGGGACCATGGCGCAAAGCCTCGGCCCTCTCAACCATCGGCATGCCGCGCGGATAAAGGAAAGGGCCGCTGCGCGGGGCAGCGACCCTCCCTCTCCACTCGCGCGGATGCGCGGTAGCTCAGAACTTGAAGCGAGCGCCCAGCAGGAAGCGGCGATCGAGCTCCTGCGCGAACCACAGCTGCTTCTCGTCACGCGCGTAGGTCCGCACGCTCTCCTCAGTCAGGTTGATGCCTTCGAAGGTGATCGCGATCTGCGGCGTGATCTCGTAGCTGATGTTCATGTCCAGCTGGCCGAACGGCGCCGTGAACTCGGGGTTGCGCGAGCCCTGGCGGTTGACGCCCGACAGCGACTTGCCGCGCCAGTTATAGGCGAGACGGGCCGAGATGCCGTTCTTGTCGTAGATCAGCGTGCCGCTGGCGGTATCGCTGAGGCCGACCAGCGCGAACTGGTCCTGCGACGGATCGGCACCGATGTTGAAGCCGATATTGCCGCGCACCAGCGTGTACTGTGCCGCCACGCCGAAGCCGGTGGTGCCGAGGAAGTACTGGCCGGCCAGTTCGACGCCGTAGATCTCCGCATCCCGATTGTTGATCGGCTGGGTGACCTGGAACTGCCAGAGCGCGTCGGTACCGTTGGCCTGGATCCGTGGGCCGTTGTTGATCGACTGGATGAAGGCCTCGTCCAGCGCACGCGCGGTGGCGTTGTAGTTGGCGTTGAACTGCTGGACGGCCGCGGCGGTCGAGCCGGTGGACTGGATCAGCGAGGTCATCACGTAGAGATTGACGTCGCTGGTGTCCGCACCGATCCCCTGCAACGCATCGCGCGCCGCACCCGAACGGCTGCCGGCCACCGCCGACGTCGGATCCCGCAGGCCGAACAAGGGCGAGGTATACTGGCCGTTGCCGATGAAGTTCCGCACGCGCTTGTCGAAGAACGACGCGGAAACATAGCTGTCCGGCTTGAAATACCATTCCAGCGACGCGTCGAAATTGTCCGAGATCAGCGGGCGCAGCCGGGCGTTGCCGGTATTGCCGGTCGGGATGCCGCCGTTGATGCTGGGGCGCGGCGGGCCGCCGACGGTGACCGAGGTGTAGAGGTTGTTGTAGTTCGGCCGCGCGATGGTCTTGCTGTACGACAGGCGGGCGAGCAGGTTCCGCTGCAGTTCCACCTGGAAGTCGACCTGCGGCAGGATGTTGTCGTAGCTGCCGCCGTCGCTCAGATACTGCCCCTGGTTGGACAGGACCACGGTGAAGTCGTTGTCCGAATCCCACTCGATCCCGGCCGGAACCGCGGTCAGCGAGGTCGTGTGCGACTTGGTGTGTTCGTAGCGCAGGCCACCGACGAGGCGCGCTGGCGCGTTGCCGATCTCGCCCTTCCAGGTCAGCTGGCCATAGGCTGCCCAGATCTCTTCGTTGACGCGGTTGTCGTTGCGGCTGTTCACCGCGACCGCGTTGCCGCGGCTGGCATAATAAGGCGACATGATCGAGTAGATCGCCGCGCCGTTGCCTCGGAAGGCAAGCCGCGAGTCCGGATCCGAGCCGGGGTTGTAATGCTCGAACTTGCAGACCAGACAGAAGGCCTGGAGCGCGCCCGGCGCCTGGCGCTGCACGTCGCCCGGGTTGGCGAGGCCCCAGTCACCCAGCGTCTGCTGCGTCTCGGTGTAGGTCTGCGTGGTTTCGACCTTGCGGAAGTTGCCGCCGAAGTCGAAGCGGCTGCCCTCGCCCAGGTCCCAGCCGAAATCGGCGCGGACTTCCTTGACCTTCTGGTTCTGGATCGAGCTGCGCGTCCGTCCGATCGACGAGCCGACATCGTTGATGTCGAGCGGCGCGCTGGCGCCCAGCGTGATGTCCTGCTGCGGGATGCCCGACAGATAGGTGACCGAATGCGCCGCGACGACGTTCGCGCCCATGCCCATCAGCGTCGAGCTGACGCCATTGGGGTTGTCCGGGCGGCTGGAAGCCGAGCTGATGTGGCCGTCGAGGTTCAGCGAGAAGGTGGGCGAGATTTCCCACTTCGCGTTGAGGCCGTAATCCTCGATCTTGCTCTTCTGCGCGCGCGACTGCGCCTCGAAGCCTTCGTCCTTCTGGCCGCCCAGCGTCTCGTGGAGATAGGTCGCGGTGGCGACGGTGGTGTTGCCGTCGAAGGTCACCTCGTCGAACGGGCGGCTGAACCAGTTCGAGACGTCGGAGCGCTCTTCGCGCTGCTTGTTCTGCGCATAGAGCGCGTCGGCGGTCAGCGTCAGCGTGTCGGTGGGCTTGAACTGCACCGTCGCCTGCCCGTTGATGCGCTCACGGCTGCCCTCGGCATAGTGATAGCGGCTGTCGTTGGGGATCGCGACGAGTTGGTTCGGATTGGTCGGCGCGTTCTTCACGACCGTGCAGGTCGGCGTCGCCGCGCCCGTGCACGCACCGCCGCTGCGCGCGAAGCCGCCGGTCAGGAAGGTGCTGTACGGGATGATGTTCCAGTCGTTCGACGTGGCCGAAATCGATGTGAAGTTACGCTTCTGATAGCTGCCGAACAGGTTGAAGCCGAGCCGCTGCTCGGGATCGCTCCAGCTGAGCACGCCCGAGAATTCCGGCGTTACCTTCGAACCGCAATCGAGGCAGCCGTCGACGCTGGTGTCGTACACCGCCTTCGCCCCGACACTGCCGCTCAAGCCGGCAGTACCGTTGTCGAGCGGACGCCGCGTGACGACGTTGATCGTCGCGCCGATGCCGCCCGAGGGAACCGCTGCGCGACCGGTCTTGTACACTTCGAGCGTGCGAACGCCCTCGGTGGCCAGATTGGAGAAGTCGAACGAGCGGGTGGTCCCCTGCGCACCGTCCGAATTCTGGTCACCACCGACCACCGCGACATTGGCCGCGGCGAGCTGACGCCCGTTCAGCGTCACCAGATTGAAGTTGGGACCGAAACCGCGGACCGTGACGAGCGAACCTTCGCCGTTGGTACGGTTGATCGACACGCCGGGCACGCGCTGCAGCGATTCCGCCAGGTTGGTATCCGGGAACTTGCCGATGTCTTCCGCCGAAATCGCGTCGACGATACCCGGAGACTCGCGCTTGATCGCGATTGCCCGTTCCAGCGACGCACGAATACCGGTCACGACGATTTCTTCGCCCTGCCCGCTTTCTTGCGGCACCGCAGCGTTGGCAACGTTGTCGGTCTGTGCTTGTGCAATCGTTGGCAAGACCATGCAGGCAGCCACTGCCATCATGGAAGCCGAGCGCGACCATATAGTCGAACGCGATACGCTCTTCATGTCCCCTCCTCTGCCGACTTTGTTCGTCGGAAACCGTTTTTGTTGCGAACGCCCCGATGCTTTCGCTACCGCGGTATCGCTACCATCGGTTGCAACATTGTCAATGTTTGAAACACGAAGCTGTCCGACAGGTTTGATTTTGTCCGCCGGTGTGTTTTCGATGTTACAGCCCGTAATTAGCTTTCACCCGTGCAACAAACTTGCAAGCTTCATTGCAGCGCAACAAGCTGTCGGACTGAAACGGGTTACATCGGCGGCTGCGGGGCGGGCAGCGCTATTCCGCGCGCGCTAACAAACGGCGCGCCTGTTCGAGATGCGGGCGGTCGATCATCCGGCCGTTCAGCCGCAGCGCCCCCGCCTCGGGATGGGCACGAAATGCCTGTACGATTTCCTCCGCCGCAGCGATTTCGGCCTCGCTCGGGGTAAATCCACGGTTGATCGGCTCGATCTGCGCCGGGTGAATCGCGAGCATGCCGGTGAATCCGTCGCGGCGGCCGCGCGCGACATAGGCAGAAAGCCCGTCGATATCGGCAATGTCGGGATAGACCGTCTCGATCGCCGCGGCTCCCGCGGCATGGGCGGCGAACAGCGCCAGCGCGCGCACCATCGCGAAGGGCGCGGTATAGCCGCCATCCTCCTCCCGCGCGCTGGCGGCACCGATTGCCGCCGGCAGATCCTCCGCGCCCCAGGTGAGCCCGGCGAGATGCGCCGCGACTTCGCCATAGCTGCCGAGGTGGAACAGCGCGGCGGGCGTTTCGGTGGCGATGGGGAGGATCGGCGGGCACGCGGCGCCTGCCTGGGCGACCAGTGCCACCAGCGTGCGGATGGCCGCAGCGCCGTCTGCCTTGGGGAGTACCAGCCCCGCCGGGCGGCTCCCGGCGATGGCGGCGAGGTCGTCGACGATCGCGGGGGTCCCGAGCGGATTAACCCGAACGAAGCAGGGTGTGTCGGCCGCCTCGGCGAGCCATTCAGCGATGGCATCACGGGCGAAGTCCTTCCGGTCCGCCACCACCGAATCCTCGAGGTCGAGGATCAGCGCATCGGCACCGCTCGCCGCCGCCTTGGCGAAGCGCTCCGGCCGATCGCCCGGCACGAACAACAGCGACCTGAGACGCATGGCACCCCTCTCCCATCCTGAGCGGGATGCCATGGCATTATCGGGGCCGGGCTGGCAACTGCCCGGCCGCCTCAGTCATTCGCCGCTGCCGGGCTCGGCGATCTTGCGGTGCTGCTCGGCGGTCACCGATTGCGGCAGCACGCCGGCGCCGGCGACCTGCAGCTTGTTGGACAGGCCGGAAACGATGTTGTCCGTCCCCTTCATCAACGCCGTCCAGCCGTCCTTGGCGACATCGGCCGGATCGGACTTGCTCTCGCTCTGGCCGACCTTGGTGTCCATCATGCCGGCACGCTCGAAGAACTCGGTCTCGACCGGTCCCGGCAGCAAGGTGGTGATGGTGATGCCCTTCACCTCCTTGAGCTCGTTGCGGATCGCCGCGGCGAAATTGTCCACGAACGCCTTGGAGCCGTTATACACCGCTTGGAAGCTGCCCGGGATCCAGCCCGCGATCGAGCCGGTGATCAGCACCTTGCCTTCGCCTGCGTCGCGCATCTGGCGCAGCACCTTCTGCAGCAGATAGACGGTGCCGGTGATGTTGGTGTCGATCACGTGTCGCCATTCGGAAACGTCCTGATCGAGGAAGCCGCCGCCCAGCCCATGGCCGGCATTGGCGCAGAGCAGGTCCACCCGCCGCCCGCCGGCGGCCGCCAGCAGCCGGTCGACGCCCTCGATGGTCGACAGGTCGGTTTCGACCGACTGCACGTCGACGCCCTCGTCCTTCAGCGCCGCTGCGGCATCGACAAGCGGGGTATCCGCCACCACCAGAAGGTCATAGCCGTCGCGTGCCGCGAGCCGCGCCAGTTCCAGGCCGATGCCGCTCGAGGCACCGGTCACGATCGCAAATTTGTTCGCCATATTGCCTTGCCTCCTTATTCGGCCGCGAGCGCCATGCCGGGCTTCAGCACGACCTTGGTCACTTCGTTCTGGTTGTCATGGAACATCTTGTACCCCTGCGGGGCCTGCTCGAGCGGCAGCGTGTGGCTGATCAGGAAGGTGGTATCGATCTTCCCTTCCATGATCGCGTTGAGCAGCGCGGGCATGTAATGCTGGACATGGGTCTGGCCGGTCTTGAGTGTCAGCCCCTTCTCCATCAGCGCGCCGAGCGGAAACTTGTCGACGAAACCGCCATAGACGGCCGGCATCGAGACGCGACCGCCCTTGCGACAGGCGAGGATCGCCTGGCGGATCGAGTGGATGCGATCGGTGCCGAGGAAGGTCGACTTCTTGATCTGGTCGAGCACGTTGTCGACGAAGAAGCCGTGCGCCTCCAGGCCGACGCTGTCGATCACCGCATCGGGGCCGATGCCGCCGGTCATCTCGAACAGCGCGGCGGCGGTGTCGGTTTCCTCGAAGTTGATCGTCTCGGCGCCGAAGCGGCGGGCGAGTTCGAGGCGGCGGGGGAAATGGTCGATCGCGATCACGCGCTCGGCCCCCATCAGGAACGCCGACTGTACCGCGAACAGGCCGACCGGACCGCAGCCCCAGACCGCGACGATGTCGCCGGGTTCGATTTCGGCATTTTCCGCCGCCATCCAGCCGGTGGGCAGGATGTCCGACAGGAACAGCACCTTCTCGTCCTCGATCCCGTCCGGAATCACGATCGGGCCGACGTCGCTGAACGGCACGCGGACATATTCCGCCTGGCCGCCTGCATAGCCGCCGGTCAGGTGGCTGTACCCGAACAGCCCAGCCATCGGCTGGCCGTACAGCTCCTGGCCGATGTCCTGGTTGTCCGCGGGCAGCCCGTTCTCGCAGCCCGAATATTGGTGCTTGCCGCAATGGTAGCAGGAGCCGCAGGCAATGGTGAACGGCACCACCACGCGCTGCCCCTTCTTGAGCGTCGAGCGCGCGCCGGTTTCGACCACCTCGCCCATGAACTCATGGCCGAGGATGTCGCCGGCCATCATCGTCGGTATATAGCCGTCATAAAGGTGGAGGTCCGATCCGCAGATCGCAGTCGAGGTGATCTTGATGATCGCGTCGCGCGGGTTGAGGATCTCGGGATCGGGGACCGAGTCCACGCGGACGTCGTGCTTGCCGTGCCAGGTGAGTGCGCGCATCAGTTCCGCTCCTCCTCGAGCTGTTGCTGGGTGCGGGACGAGGTTGCGATCTCGCCGGTTTCCATGAGTTGCTTGAAGCGGCGCAGGTCGCGCTGCGCCTGCATCTTCGGCTCGCGCTGGAAGATGCGCGAGATCACGCGGCCGATCGTCCCGCCCGGCTGGGCATAGTTGATCGTCGCGACGACCACGGTGCCCCGCGCGCCGGCATCGCGGAACTCGATGCGGCCGCTATTGGGGATGTCGGCGCCATCTTCCGAGGCCCAGGCGATCAGTTCGCCTTCGCGATCCTCGGTGATGCGGGAGTCCCATTCGACCGTGCCGCCGGCGGGAGCCTTCACCACCCAGTGACTACGCTCGCGATCGAGCACGTCGATGCGCACGACATTGTCGAGGATCGGCGGCAGGTTGCTGAAATCACGCCAGAAGGCGTAGAGTTCGGCACGCGGGCGATTGATCGTCACCGCACGCGCGACGAGCTTGTCGCCGCGCTGGACGATCAGGCCGTCAGTCGCCTCGTCGATCGCCTGCGATTCCTTGTTGGCAGTACTCAGCGGCGCGTCGTCCTTCGACGCGCGGTTCATCGTGTCGGCCATAATGCCTCCGTTGGCGGTTCAGCCCTGCGGCGAACCGGGCAGCTTCGGGGGAAGATCGTCGTCGCCCTCGGCGGGTGCCGGGGTCGAGATGGCGGCGGGGTTGGTCTCGGTCGAGCCGGGGTCGCGCTGTTCGTCGCGCGCCTCGGGATCGTTCGGCGGGGTGCCCATGATCCAGTCTCCTGCAGTTGGGAGGTGCAGAAGGTAACCACCGGCAGCGGCACGGGTTGCAAGAATTGTTGAAAGTAACGTGGGTTAGGCGCAGCTCGGCGCGCGGCGGACGGTGGACCAATAGTCCCCCTCCCGCGTGGGGAGGGAATGGCCTTACCGCCCGTAGATCCGATCCAACACCTCGGCCGAGCGCGCCAAATGCGCGGCCTCCGGATCGAAGCGCGGCGAACGTGCCAGTTGCTCCGCCCAGGCTGCAGCCGCCCGGCCGCCCCATGCATCCGGCGGGCTCGCCAGCACCGTCTTGGAGGTGCCGGTAAATCGCTCCGCGACGAAATCGTAGAAGCTGCCGCCGACATTCCGCAGCGCCGCCCCGCCCTCGGTGCCGTAGAACACCGCCGAGATCTCCGCGTCGGTTCCCGCATGCACCCGCCACGAGCAGGCGAGCCGCACATCGGTGTCGCCCGCCCGGAACGCGGCGGTGGCATAGTCCTCTACCTGCATCGCGCCGAGCGGCTGCCCCTGTGCACGCAGCGACGCCGACACCCCGTCCACCGCCGGAAAGCCCAGCGTCCACAGCGCCAGGTCTACCAGATGCACGCCCAGATCGATCACGCAGCCGCCGCCCGACTGCGCCGGATCGTAGAACCACGGCTTGTCCGGCCCATAAGCGTTGTGGAACACCAGATCGACCGCGAAGACATGGCCGAGCGCCCCGCCCTGCACCAGCTTGGCGATCGCGCGCATGCCCTCGGTATGCCGATAGGAGAGATCGACGCCCAGGAGGCGGTCGGCGGTTCGCGCAGCCGCGATCACGGCGTCCACTTCGTCGGCGGTGCGGCCCAGCGGCTTCTGGCAGAACACTGCCGCGCCTGCTTCCAAGGCGCGGATGCTCTGCTCCGCGTGCAGCGCGCTGGGCGTGGCGATGACGATGCCGTCGAGGCCGAGCTCCAGCATCGCCTCCAGCCCGTCGACCGCCCGCGCGTTCGGTGCCAGCGCCCGCGCCTGCTCGGCGCATTCTCGCGACGGATCGGCGAAGGCGGCCGCCTCGATCGCACCGGTGGCGAGGATCGCCTCCATCCGGTGGCGACCGATCCAGCCGGTGCCGAGGAATCCTACGCGCGGCCTCATCGGAACATCACCAGCGCCTTGACGAAATGCTCGGGCTTGTCGCGGGTTGCCGCCAGCGCCTCGCCCAGTTCCTCCAGCGCATAGCGATGCGTATAGAGCGGCGCAGGGTCGAGCCGTCCAGTCGCCACCGCATCCACCGCCTCGCGCAGGCCCTGCATCTGTATAGCGGGGTCGCGTTCGTGCGCGTTGATCACGTCGATGCCCTTCCAGTTCCAGCCCTGCATGTTGACCTGGCGCGGCCCATCCTGGTGGTAGCCCGCGACGACCAGCTTGCCGCCGAAGCCGACCAGCTCGCCCGCCAGATCCAGCGGCCATTGCTTGCCGACCGCCTCGATCACCCGCGCGCACATCGCGTCCCCGGTCAGGGCCTTCACCGCATCGATGATTGCGTAGTGATCGTGCATCGGGATCGTCTCGGCCGCCCCGTAGCGCTTGGCGAGATCGAGCGATTCCTGCCGCCGCGAAATCGCGATCACCCGCGCGCCCGCATCGCTGGCCAGCTTGGTCAGCACCGCGCCGAGAAAGCCGATGCCGATGATCGCCACGGTCTGCCCTGCGCGGATGTCGCTGCGACGGAAGATGTTGAACGCGCAGCCCAAGGGCTCGCCGGGAAAGGGCTGGCCGGAAAGGCTGTCGGGCAGCTTCACCACCATGTCGGCCGGCGCCACGTCGTAATCGGCAAAGCTGCGGAAGGAGAGCGAGGCGACCCGGTCACCCGGCATCAGCCCTTCCACGCCCTCCCCCACCGCGTCGATCTCGCCCCAGCCTTCATGGCCGAGACCGCCGGGATCGCCGGGGAACTGGCTCCAGGGCTGGCCCTGCCACGGCTCGACATTGGAGGCGCACACGCCGCAGCCTTCCAGCCGGATCCGCACCTCGCCCGGGCCGGGCGCGGGCAGCGTCGCGGTTTCGATCCGGAACTGCTCCGGCCCTTCGAGGATCGCCGCGCGCATCATGCGCCCTCTCCCTGCAACCAATTGATATTACGTTCTGTTGGAGCGTGATGATCGAACCACGCCAGGGCATGGGCGCCACGCTCCGCCAGAACATCGAAGACCTCACGGCGCGGCAGCGCGAGGATGCCGAGCGCGCACCGCTCAGTGACAAGGTGGCGGATCGGATCACCCGCTTCACGGGATCGATGACGTTCGTGGTGCTGCATCTTATCCTCTTCGGGGTCTGGATTTCGGTGAATCTGGGGGTGCTGCCCGTACTGCCGCGCTTCGATCCCACCTTCGTCGCGCTGGCGATGGTCGCGTCGGTGGAGGCGATCTTCCTCTCGACCTTCGTGCTGATCAGCCAGAACCGCATGGCGGCAGTCGCCGATCGCCGGGCGGACCTGGACCTGCACGTCAACCTGCTCGCCGAGCATGAGCTGACCAAGCTTGCGGGCCTGGTGGCGCGGATCGCGGAGAAGCTCGACATTTCGGCGGGCGATCCGGCTTTTGTGGAAGTCCATGCCGATGTGCAGCCGGTCCAGGTACTCGACGCGCTCGACGAGAGCCGGAAGGAAAAGGGGATCGAGTGAGCCCCTAAAGTCCTCCCCGGCACGGGGAGGGGGACCATCCGCGCAGCGGATGGTGGAGGGGCCGCGCCGCAGGCGCGGTTCGGCTGAACCCACCGGGCAACCCGCCGCTAGCGCGGCGGCCCCTCCACCACGCTGCTGCGCAGCGCGGTCCCCCTCCCCGTTCCGGGGAGGAATTTGCAAGGCTTCCACCCTCACTCCCCCGCGATGAACGCTTCCACCGCCGCATACGCATCATCGTCCGGCATCTGCTCGGGCGGGTGCTTGCAGAACCATGCCGCCGCCGGAAGGATCGCCCCGCCCAGCCCGCGGTCCTGCGCCAGCTTGGCGCAGCGGATCATGTCGATCGCCACGCCGGCGCTGTTCGGGCTGTCCTCCACCGACAGGCGGAGTTCGAGGTTCATCGGTACGCCGCCGAACATCTGGCCTTCCATTCGCAGGAAGCAGATCTTGTTGTCGTTCTGCCACGCGACATAGTCGCTCGGGCCGACATGGATGTTCTCGTCTTCCAGCCGCACCTCGGCGACCGACTGCACCGCCTCGGTCTTCGATTCCTTCTTGGACGCCAGCCGCGAACGGTTGAGCATGTTGAGGAAGTCGGTGTTGCCGCCGGTGTTGAGCTGGTAGGTCCGCTCCAGCTTGACGCCGCGCTTGCGGAACAGGTCGGTCAGCACGCGGTGGACGATGGTCGCGCCGAGCTGCGCCTTGATGTCGTCGCCGATGATCGGGACCCCCGCCGCCTCGAACCGCGCCGCCCATTCGGGGTTGCTGGCGATGAAGACGGGGATGTTGTTGACGAACGCCACCCCGGCTTCGAGCGCGCATTCGGCGTAGAATTCGGTCGCCGCCTGCGAGCCTACCGGGAGATAGTTCATAAGAACGTGCGTGTTCGTCTCGCGCAGCGCCTGGACGATCTCGCCCTTGCTCGGTTCCGCACCGTCGCCCAGCAGGAAGGTACGGTCCGGCGCATAATTCGCCATGTGATCGGCGACGCCGTCCAGCACCCTGCCCATCCGCACCTTGGCGCCGGTGTGCCGAACCTCGTCGCAGAACACCACGGTGCAGTTGGGCTTGGCGAAGATCGCCTCGGCGACGTCCTGCCCCACCTTGCGGCTGTCCACGTCCCAGGCAGCGACCACCCGGATGTCGCTGGGGGCATAACCGCCCAGCTCGGCATGCATCAGCCCGACCATGTCGTTGGCGCCGGCGCGGTAATGCTCGATGCCTTGCACCAGCGAGCTGGCACAGTTGCCCACGCCCACAAGCGCGACATTGATGGCATGGCGATCTGGGGACAGCATCAGGCGGACCTCCTCTCGGCGGCGAGACGCTCGTCGCGGTTGAACAGCAAGGGGTTGAGCTCGGGCTGGCTGGTCGCCAGCGCCAGGGGGGTGACCGGCGCCGACACGGTGGCGGTGCCGGCATAGCGATCGATCATCCAGGCGCAGAAATCGGCGAACGCCTGCGGATCGCGTGCCGGGCTGGTGTGGTGCGGCGCGATGCCGAGATGCTCGGGGGTGAAGCAGAAGGTGACGGTGACGTCGAAGTCCGCCAGCGCCTCCATCTGCCGATCGAACCAGTCGACCGCATTCTCGCGGAAGCTGTCCGCCCAGCTGAGCCCGGTGCGGATGCGGCGGGTACCCAGCCGCTTCATCCACGCCACCGCCTCGTCAAGCCGGTGATCGTGGAAGTGGAACCACTGCATCAGCCCGATGTCGGCGGCATGCTCGGCATAGACGTCGAGCGCAGGCTTGGGCGTGCCGTCCTCGCGGATCAGGCCGAGATAGAAGTGACGGTAATAGGAGGAACCTTCCGCCTCGCGGTGGCGGGTCTCGGCGCCCCAGCTGGTCGGCAGGTCAAACAGCGAGTACCAGAAGACCCGTTCCGCCTTCCCGCGCAGAAGCTCCGCCGTGCGGCGCAGGCCGAATGCCTGCACTTCCTCGGCGCCGAACGAGCTGACGCCGACCTCGGTCACCCAGACGGGCTTGTCGGTGACCGCCTGGATCTCGGCGATCTTGTCGGGCCAGGCGGAGAGCGGCCACAGGTTCCAGTCGAGCGGGAAGCCGTGGACGGCGACCACATCAACCGCCTCGAGCGCGCCATGCGCCTCCATCCGCCGCAGCCAGTGCGGGTCGATCGGCGACATGCCGCCGAGCACGCGCGGCAGCGTGGGGTTCACCGCGCGGATCGCGTTGCCCGCCGCGATCACATGCTGCGCGAACATCGACCAGTCGGGGTCGATCGCCGGGTCCCAATGCGACTTGTTGTTGGGCTCGTTCCAGAGCATCGCCGCTTCGATCATGCGGCACCTCCCTTCGCCGGATAGACTGCAGCGGGGCCGTATTCCGCATAGGGCACGTCGGCGACGCGGCACCAATAGACTTCGGATTCCGGGTTCGCCTCGATCGTGAAGCCCGCCGCGCGCAGCATCGCCTGGCTGGCCGCGGCGTTCGGCGCCCACCAGTTGGTCCAATCATGCGCGAACTGGCGCTCGATGAAGTGCAGCTTGGGGTAACCGGGATCATTGAAATAGCCCGGTGGATCGAAGGTGCCGGGCATGTGGAAGGGATGATCCTCCGGCACTTGCGCAACGCTGTCCGATCCCTGCTGCATCGTCTGGAACAGCATGAACTCGCCCGCGACGTGCTCGCGGATCAGGTCCAACGCCAGCAGCGGGTGGCGCAGATGGTAGAGCACGCCCATGAAGATGACGATATCGAATCGCCGGCCGAGCGCGGCCACGTCGTAGACCGAGCGGTTCTCGAAGCGGACGTCGTCATAGCCCAGCGCCTCGGCCGCGAACCGTGCCTGCGCCAGATAGCGTTCGTCGCTGTCGATGCCGAGTACCTCACCCGCGCCGCGTCGCTTCATCTCGAAGGCATAGAAGCCCGCATTGCAGCCGATATCGAGTACCGAGCGCCCTTCGAGATCTTCCGGCAGCGCATCGGCGAAGCGGGCGAACTTGAAGGCGGGATAGTCGCCGAGGAAATGGTCCGGCGCGGTCTCGACGCCCTGGATGCGGATGTTCTGGAACCATGGCCCCAGTGCATCGATCCGCGCGCGCAGATCGTCCACCGGCGTGCACCGCGCGGCTGCAAGGTTCTTCATTCCTGTCCCCCGTTGAGCTTGAGCAGACGCGCCCCCCAATTGCCGATCAGCAGCGTGCTGACCGAGCCGGGGTCCACGTCGAAGGCGAGCAGGCGATCGAGGCCCAGCCCGAGATAATGGGCGATCACCCCCCGAATGATGTCGCAGTGGCTGACGCAGAGCAGCGTCCCGTTCCAGCCGCGGTCTACCAGCGCGTCGAGATGACCGACGGCGCGTTCGGTCGCTTCCGCCATCTTCTCCCCGTTGGGCGGGCGGACGGCAGAGCGCTGGCGGTTCCATTCGCGCCATTCGGCATCGCGCTCCAGTTCGTCGAAGCTGCGGCCGGTCCAGGCACCGAAATCCACCTCGTCGAGCGCCTCCACCACCTGTGCCCGCACGCCGATCCGGCCGCCGATGATCTCGGCGGTGGCTCGCGTGCGCTCGCGGGGGCTGCAATGAATGGCGGCGATCGGACTCTCGCGCGCGAAATGCGTGGCCAGCCACTGCGCCTGCGCATGTCCGGCCGCAGACAGCGGCGAGCGCGCGCTGCGGCCGCTCAACACCTGACCAACATCGTCATGTGCGCCGTGCCGGATCAAATGTACCTTTGCAGTCATCAGCAGGTTTGCAGCCTATCAGCATCAACTTAGATGCTAGCGTAACAACTGCCTCATCGTAATGGTTCCAATTAACCTAAATCATCTTCGTATATTCAACATGTTAAATATAGTTGTTACGTCACGATCATCGGGAACAAAGATGAAGAAGAAGCTGTTTGTTGCATCGGCGGATGGTTTCTCTAGCAAGTCATCATTCTGTCACGACTTACCTAGATTAGTTTAAAGGCAGGAAAGCATCGACATGGCGGAAAAGGTGCTCGTAACGGGCGGCGCGGGATTCATCGGGTGTCAGGTTTCGGCCGAACTGCTGCGCAGAGGGCACCAGGTCCGCGTGCTGGATTCGATGCTGGAGCAGGTCCATGGCGACCGCGAACGCCCGGAGGCACTGGACTCTGAAGTCGAGCTGATCCGCGCCGACGTGCGCGATGGCGATGCTGTTGCCCGCGCGCTGCAGGGTGTCGACAGCGTGATCCACCTCGCCGCCGAAGTCGGCGTCGGCCAGTCGATGTACGAAGTCGAGCGCTACACCTCCACCAACGATGTCGGCACCGCGGTGCTGTTCGAGCGGCTGATCGACACCCCCGTCCGCCGCGTGGTCACTGCGTCGTCGATGAGCATCTATGGCGAAGGCCTATATCGCGATGCCGACGGCACCCTCGTCGAGAATGCCGAGCGCGGCATCGTCCGCGACGGCCAGCAGCAGTGGAATCCGCTCGACGGACAGGGCCGCCCGCTCGAGCCGGTCGCCACGCCCGAATGGAAGCGGCCCAGCCTCGCCTCGATCTACGCGCTCAACAAATATGTCCAGGAGCGCACCACCCACATCATGGGGGCGCCCTATGGCATCGAGACGGCGTGTCTGCGCCTGTTCAACGTCTATGGCCCCGGCCAGGCGCTGTCCAACCCCTATACCGGCGTGCTGGCGATCTTCGCCTCGCGACTGCTCAACGGCCAGCGCCCGATGATCTTCGAGGATGGCGAGCAGCGCCGCGACTTCGTCCATGTCAGCGACGTCGCCCGCGCCTTCGCCGACGCGCTCACCCTGCCCCAGGCCGCCGGCCAGACCTTCAACATCGGCTCCGGAAACGATCGCTCGGTGACCCAGGTCGCCGAGGCGCTCGCCCGCGCGATGGGGCGCAACGACGCCGCGCCGGAGATCGTCGGCAAGACGCGCGTCGGCGATATCCGCCACTGTTTCTGCGACACCAGCCTGGCGCGCGAGAAGCTCGGCTTCGAGGCGCGGCAGGATTTCGAGGCCGGCCTCGCCGAACTCGCCGACTGGGTGCAGCAGCAGACCGCCGAGGACCGGGTGGGCCAGGCGCGCGCCGAGCTCGAAAAGCGGGGCCTGGTCGCATGAACGGCGGCGACGCACGGCCGATCCTGATCACCGGCGGCGCCGGGTTCATCGGATCGAACCTCGCCGACCGGCTGGCGCGCCAGGGCGAGGCGGTGCTGATCTACGACGCACTGCGCCGCCCCGGTGTCGAGCGAAACCTTGCCTGGCTGCAGGCGCGCCACGGCGACCGTATCAGTGCCGAAATCGCCGACATCCGCGAGACGACCAAGCTCGTCGAGGCGGTACGCTCGGCGCGCGCGGTGTTCCATTTCGCCGCGCAGGTCGCGGTGACGACCAGCCTCACCGATCCAACCGCCGATTTCGAGGTCAACATCGCCTCCACCTTCGCGCTGCTCGAAGCGGCCCGCACGGCCGACACTCCGCCACCGGTGATCTTCGCCTCGACCAACAAGGTCTATGGCGACCTAGCGGATCTCGACTTCGAGCTTGGGGACAACGGCTACCAGCCCGTCGACCGCCAAGTGCACGAGAGCGGCATCGGCGAGGCGCGGCCGCTCGATTTCCACACGCCCTATGGCTGTTCCAAGGGTGCGGCCGACCAATATGTGCTCGACTACGCCCGCAGCTACGGTCTGCCGACCGCGGTGCTGCGGATGAGCTGCATCTATGGCCAGCGCCAGATGGGCACCGAGGACCAGGGCTGGGTCGCGCATTTCCTGATCCGCGCCCTCGAAGGCGCACCGATCACGCTGTACGGCGACGGCCACCAGGTGCGCGACATTCTCGACGTGTCGGACGCCGTGGACGCCTATGTCGCCGCATGGCGACAGATCGACCGGGTCTCGGGCCAGGCCTTCAACCTCGGCGGCGGTCCCGCCAATGCGGTGAGCCTGCGGACGCTGCTGGCGCATGTCGAGACGATCACCGGCCGCCCGCTCGACCTGCATTTCGACGATTGGCGCGCGGGCGACCAGCGCTATTTCGTCGCGGATACCAGCAAGGCGCGAGCCGCCCTTGGGCTGGGCGCGCCCACCGGATGGCAGGACGGCGTGACCGCCCTCGCCCGCTGGCTCGGCGAAGAGCGCGGCCTGACGATCGGCCGCCCGGCCCAGCGCGAGCGCATGGCGGCGGCTGCACTGTGACCATGGCCGCGCCGCTGCGACTGCTGCTGACCACCGACACCGTCGGCGGCGTGTGGCAGTACAGCATCGACCTTGCCGGGGCGCTGGCCGAACGCGGCGTGAAAACGGTGCTGGTCCAGCTCGGGCCGGCGCCCAGCGACGCGCAGCGGGCGGAAGCGCACGCTATTCCCGGAGCGACGTTCATCGAAACGGGTCTGCCGCTCGACTGGTTGAGCGATGGCCCGGCTCCCGTGCTTGCAGCAGGCGTCGAGATCGGCCGATTGGCCCGGCTGCACGGCGTCGACGTCGTCCAGCTCAACATGCCCACGCTTGCTGCGTCGGCGGTTCCGGGCGTGCCGATGTTGGCGGTGACGCATGGTTGCGTCTCCACCTGGTGGCAGCATGGCCGGCCCGGCGTGCCGCTCGACCCGAGCTTCGCCTGGCACCGGGCACTGACCGAACAGGGCCTGCGCGCCGCAGATCGGGTGGTCGCCCCCTCCGCCGGCTATGCCCAGGTCGTGCGGGACTATTACAGCCTGCCGGTGCAGCCCACCGTGGTGCACAACGGCCGCGCACCCTTGGTGACGCCCAAGCACGAACCGGCGCAGGACTGCGTGCTGACCGTCGGCCGGCTGTGGGATTCGGTGAAGGGTGCCGAACTGCTGGACGCAGTGGCGGGGCAGCTCTCCGTCCCCTTCCATGCCGCGGGCGCCGCGACCGGCCCGCACGGCGAGACGGTGCAGCTGGAAAACCTGCATCTGCTCGGCCAGTTGGACAGAGCGGCGCTCGCCAAGCGGCTCGCCGCGCGCCCGATCTTCGTCTCCGCCGCCTGTTTCGAGCCCTTCGGGCTTGCCGTGCTGGAAGCAGCGGCCGCCGGATGCGCGCTGGTGCTGGGCGACATCCCGGTATTCCGCGAACTCTGGGACGGCGCCGCCACCTTCGTCCCGCCGCGCGACCCCGCCGCCTACCACGCAGCCATCGAGCAGTTGATCGGCGATCTCGCGCTGCGCCGCCATCTGGGCGACGCCGCCGCCGAGCGCGCCCGCCGCTACACGCCTGCCCGCATGGCCGACGCCATGCTCCCCCTCTACCGCCAGCTCGTTTCCGAGCGCGCGCCCGCCGGAAAGGTCGCGGCATGAAGATCGTCTATTTCACCCATTCGCTCACCTCGTGCTGGAACCATGGCAACGCGCACTTCCTTCGCGGCGTACTCAGCGAGCTGATCGCCCGCGGCCATGACGTGAAGGTCTGGGAGCCCGAAGACGCCTGGAGCCTCACGAACCTGCTCGCCGATCATGGTCGGGAAGGTCTGGCGCCGTATCACTGCGCCTATCCGGAGCTGCATTCCCACAGCTACACGCCGATGTGCACGCCTGCCGAGATGATCGGCGACGCCGATCTGGTGATTGTCCACGAGTGGAATGATCCCAAGCTGGTTTCCCGGATCGGCCATGCCCGCGCGATGGGCGGCAGTTTCACCCTGCTCTTCCACGACACCCACCACCGCGCGGTCAGCGAGCCCGCGGCGATGCAGGCCTATGACCTCAACGACTATGACGGCGTGCTCGCCTTCGGGGAGACGTTGGCCGAGGTGTATCGCGGCTGGGGCTGGGGCAACCGCGTCTGGACATGGCACGAAGCCGCCGATCTGCGCCGCTTCCAGCCGCCCGCGCGTGAGGGCGCGCGCGATGGCCTGGTCTGGATCGGAAACTGGGGCGATGGCGAGCGGACCGAGGAACTGGAGCGCTTCCTGTTCCAACCCGCCGCCACGGCCCGCCTGCCGCTCGACATCTACGGTGTTCGCTATCCGGACGAGGCCAAGGCGATACTCGCCCGCCACGGCGCACGCTATCATGGCTGGGCGCCCAATGCCCGCGCCCCGGAGATTTTCGCCCGGCATCTTGCGACGGTGCATGTGCCCCGGCGCTATTATGCGACGATCCTGCCCGGCATCCCGACGATCCGCGTGTTCGAGGCGCTGGCCTGCGGCATCCCGCTCGTCTCCGCTCCCTGGGACGATGCGGAAGGCCTGTTCCGGCCGGGGACCGACTATCTGGTCGCGCGAGACGGCGCCGAGATGACCCGCCACCTCATCGCGCTTCGCGAAGACACCGATCTCCGCGCCGCGCTGGTCGCCCACGGCATCGAGACGATCGGGACCCGCCACAGCTGCGCGCACCGGGTGGACGAACTGCTCGCCATCGTCGCCGGCCTAGCCCGCCCTCAACTTGCCAAGGACGCCGCATGAAGATCGCATTCTACGGATCCAGCCTGCTCTCTTCGTACTGGAACGGCGCCGCGACCTATTATCGCGGCATTCTCAAGGCGCTGGCCGCGCGCGGCTATGACATCACCTTCTACGAGCCCGACGCCTTCGAGCGCCAGCAGCACCGCGACATCGATCCGCCGTCCTGGGCCAAGGTCGTGGTCTATCCCGCCACCGACGAGGGCCTGCGCAGCGTGCTGGCCGAGGCGCGGCATGCCGATGTGGTGGTGAAGGCAAGCGGCGTAGGCGTGTTCGATCGCGAGCTGATCGAGGCGATGCGCACCGCACCGCGCCCGGAGGCGCTCCGCATCTTCTGGGACGTCGATGCCGCCGCGACGCTCGACGAGATGCGCGGTGATCCTGCCCACCCCGTCCGTGCCATGCTGCCGGAGATCGACCTGGTGCTCACCTATGGCGGCGGCCCGCCGGTGATCGACGCCTATACCACGATGGGCGCGCGCGCATGCATCCCGGTCTACAACGCGCTCGATCCCGAGACGCACCACCCCGCCCCGGCCGATCCGCGTTTCATCGCCGATCTCGGGCTGCTCGCCAACCGACTTCCCGATCGCGAGGCGCGGATCGAGGAGTTCTTTCTCCGCGCAGCATCGCTGGCGCCCGATCGCCACTTTCTGCTCGGCGGCAATGGTTGGCACGACAAGGGTTTACCGGCGAACGTCCGCGCGATTGGCCATGTCGGCACCGCCGACCATAATGCGTTCAACTGCACGCCCCAGGCAGTGCTCAACGTTGCGCGCGATTCGATGGCGGCGATCGGCTTCTCCCCGGCCACGCGCGTGTTCGAAGCCGCCGGCGCCGCTGCCTGCCTGATCACCGACGCCTGGGAAGGCATCGCGCTGTTCCTGCAGCCCGACACGGAAGTGCTCGTCGCCCGCGACGGCCAGGACGTGGCCGAGCATCTCGCCATGCTCACCCCCGAGCGCGCCCGCGCGATCGGCGCGGCGGCAAAGGCCCGGGTGCTCGCCGAACACAGCTACGACCTCCGGGGTGCGCAGGTCGATGCGATCCTCAAGTCGCACCAGCCCCGCGAAAGGAAAGCCGCATGAAGCTGATCGTCCTCGGCCTCAGCCTCGGCTCCTCCTGGGGCAACGGCCATGCCACCACCTTCCGGGCGCTGCTTCGCGCATTCTCCGCGCGGGGACATGACATCCTGTTCCTGGAGCGCGAGGTGCCGTGGTACGCCGGCGCACACCGCGATCTCGTCGATCCGGACTTCTGCCGGCTGGAATATTACCGTACGCTCGCCGATCTAGACATCTGGCGGGAGGCGATCGCCAACGCCGACGCGGTGATCGTCGGCTCCTATGTGCCGGATGGCGTGGAAGTCGGCCAGTTCGTACAAGGTACCGCGAAGGGCGTCACGGCCTTCTACGACATCGACACGCCGGTCACCCTCGCCAAGCTGGCGCGCGGCGCGTTCGAGTATCTCACCCCGGCGCTGGTCCCCGGCTATGACGTGTATCTCAGCTTCACCGGCGGCCCCACGCTCGACCGGATCGAGCGCGAGTTCGGCAGCCCTGCCGCCCGCGCGCTATACTGCTCGGTGGATACCGACGCCTATCGCCCGCTCGACGTGCCGAAGCGCTGGCATCTCACCTATCTCGGCACCTACAGCCCCGATCGCCAGCCGACGCTGGAGAAACTGCTGCTCGAACCAGCCCGTCGCTGCCCGGAGAGGCGCTTCGCCGTCGCGGGCCCGCAATATCCCGACAGCATCGACTGGCCGGCCAATGTCGAGCGGATCGAGCATCTGCCCCCGGCGGAGCATCCGGGCTTCTATTCCGCCTCGCGGATGACCCTGAACGTCACCCGCGCCGACATGATCGCGGCCGGCTGGTCGCCCTCGGTGCGGCTGTTCGAAGCGGCGGCCTGCGGCACCCCGATCCTGTCGGACCGCTGGGAAGGCATCGAAAGCCTGTTCGTCCCCGGCGACGAGATTCTGCTCGCCGACACGACCGAAGACGCCATCGCAGCGTTCCACCGCGATGCGGAGGCGATCGGCACCGCCGCGCGGCGGCGGCTGTTCGAAGGCCATGACGCCGCACACCGCGCCGCCGAACTCGAAGCCCATCTCAACGAAACCAGCGCGCGACCCCACGGCACGCGCCGGGAGAGGAATGCCCCGATGACGAACGATACAGAGAAGTCGCTGATCCTGGTCGCCGGGGGTGCCGGCTTCATCGGCTCGCACCTCTGCGCCGAATTACTCGACCGCGGCGAGCAGGTGGTCTGCCTCGACAATCTCCAGACCTCGAACCTGTCCAACCTGCGCGGGCTGGAGGGGCGGCCGGGCTTCGAGTTCGTCCGCGGCGACATTGTCGACGAACTGCCGGCAACCATCCTGGAACGCGCGCATCGCTTCAAGCAGATCTACAACCTCGCCTGCGCCGCCTCGCCGCCGCAGTATCAGGTGGATCCCGAGCATACGATGCTTACCAATGTGGTTGGTACCGATCGCCTGCTGCGACTCGCATCGGAGGCGGGCGCCCGGTTTCTGCTCACTTCCACCTCCGAGGTCTATGGCGATCCCGAGATGCACCCCCAGCGCGAAGACTATCGTGGCTGGGTAAGCTGCACCGGACCGCGCGCCTGCTACGACGAAGGCAAGCGCGCCGCCGAGGCGCTGACCTATGATTTCTGCCGCAGCGGACGCGCGGAAGTCCGCGTTGCGCGGATCTTCAACACCTATGGCCCGCACATGCACTTCGACGATGGTCGAGTGGTGTCGAACCTGATCGTACAGGCACTCTCCGGCAAGCCGCTGACGCTCTACGGCGACGGCAGCCAGACGCGCAGCTTCTGCTATGTCTCGGACCTGGTGCGGGGCCTACGCCTGCTAATGAATAGTGATATCACCGGTATGGAGCCAATAAACCTCGGGAATCCTCATGAAATTACGGTAGAGGCGTTAGCCGAGGCGGTCGCGGTGTTCACGGGCAGCAATGTTGCTATTGCGTATCATCCGCTCCCGACGGACGATCCACGCCGGCGCAAGCCCGACATTGCACGTGCGCGTGCGCTGCTCGGATGGGAGCCGCGAGTCCCGCTTGCCGAGGGGCTGGAGCGCACCTGTACCTGGTTTGCGCAGGCGATGAACGTCCCCCTTCCGCAAACGACGTCCCTCGAAGTCGCGGCCGAATAAAAAGCAACGGGTTCCATGTTAAGCGTGCATCCACCCTGCCCTTAAGGCCGTAGTTCCTTTCGCCAGCTAGCGGCGTACGCATGTGATGCCGCATTCCGCCCTGCCGCGCGCCCTCGGGACGCGGCACCGGCGCGAACCATCCCGTCGGCGAGAGGAACGGTCCCGGGTGACGCAGCCCAATACACGCCCTGCAGTTGCCCATGGGGGCGTTCAGTCCGGTCTCAGCGACGACGCACCGGCAATCGCCCTTTCTCCGGCCTGCACGCCGGAAGCGGTTCTGACCAAGCTGCGCGCGCTGGTGAACGGCCAACATGCTGAGCTTCCCTCTACCGAGACTTTCGCCGAGGATGCGCGCGCGCACCAGGCCGGTCGCAACGATGCCGTGCGGCACGCTGCGGCGATCGGCGCCACGAGCAATGGCGCCGACCTGGAACTGCTGGTGCGCGACGCGCTGCGGGCCTTCCAGTTCGGCGGCGTGCCGGGCATTTCCATCACGGGACCCGGCGTGCTGCTTCGCCCGGCGGCTGCGCGTCTGCTGACGCTCGTTTTCCACGAACTCACCACCAACGCGATCAAGTTCGGCGCACTAGGTGGCGCCGGCGCGCGTCAATCCCTCCAGATAGCCTGGAAGCACACTACGCTGGGCGTCGAGGTCGAGTGGAGGGAGCGTGGCGTTGCCATCCTGGCCCCGGCAGATCACCCACGCTCTGGTTTCGGAAGAAAACTGATCGAGACCATCTTCGCTTCCTATTCCGGAATCCATTCCAGTTTCCGCTTACTTCCTGGCGGAGCTGAATGCAGCTTCACGATTCCGGCACAAGCATTGATGTACTGATCCTTGTTAGGCTGTTTATTCTGAACTTCGCACGCACCCAGCGCGTTGCCTTGGGATCATGCTGACAACTCCACCCCACGCGGCGGACGCATTTGCATCCAGCCGGTTAGGCTCGCTTGCGTCGCTCAGCGATGCTGAGCGTCGTGTGCTCCGGCAGGCGGCGGAGTTTCCCCAGCGGATCCGCGCCACCCGCGACCTGATCCTGGCGGGGCAGCGAACGCCGGGGCCGCTGCTCGTCCTCGACGGCTGGCTGGGTCGCGTGCAGTTGTTCAGCGACGGCCGCCGCCAGATCCTCAGCTTCCTCCTGCCAGGCGACGTGATCCAGGACGCCGGAACCTTCCAGCCGGTAGCCCCCAGCACGATCACGGCCCTCTGCGATGCGGTGCTGTGCTCCGCCCCTGCGCCCGAAGACGAAGGCCCGCGCGAAGCCTATGCGGCGAGCGCCGCACTCGACGAGATCTATCTTCTACGCCAGATCGCCCGGCTCGGCCGGATGAGCGCCTATGAACGCATCCAGGACTGGCTGTCCGAAATGCACGAGCGCCTGCTCCTGGCCGGCGCTGCGGGGCCCGAGAGCTTCCCGATGCCGCTCACCCAGGAGATGCTGGCCGATGCGCTGGGCCTCACCAGCGTCCATGTGAACCGCACGCTCCAGGCGATGCGGCGCGACGGCATCCTCGAATGGCGGGGGGGCACGGTGCGTCTCCGCCAGAGTGCTGCAACGAACGGGGCGCGGGCACGCCCGATGCCGGAAGCGGCGATTTCGGCCTTCCGCAAGGCGCTGCTCGCGGGTTAGATCAGGACCCGCGGGACGACGTTGCTGCAGCGACGGGCATGCGCGCGGCCATGGCGCGCACCCGCCGCTCATATTCGTCGGCCAGCCGGAAATGCGCGAGCGCGGCGGCATTGTCCTCGCAGGTGGAGGCGATGGCCAGCTCGGCACGGGCGCGGCGCTGGAAATAACTGCGATCATCGGGACTTGGCATGGGCGGCACTCCGTTGCTCGGCCGCCGACGCTACACCCGTTCGCCACCCCGCCGCGTTCGCGCAGATCACGACAACGCAGGACAAGCGGCGCTTCCGGAGTCGACGCACCCGCAATCGGGGGGCTAAAGGCGGGCGCCATGACCGACGCTGCCCTGCCCCGCCCCACCCGCTGCGACCGCGCCTGGGTGGATGACGCCGTCCGCACCATCGATGCCGAGTTCAACCGCTCGGCCGACACCCATCTGGTCCGCGTCGAGCTGCCGGGCGCACCGGGCATCACCTTGTACCTCAAGGACGAATCGAGTCACCCGACCGGCAGCCTCAAGCACCGGCTGGGCCGCTCGCTGTTCCTTTACGCACTGTGCAACGGCTGGATCGGGCCGCAGACGACCATCGTCGAGGCATCGAGCGGGTCGACCGCGGTTTCCGAAGCTTATTTCGCCAGGATGATCGGGCTGCCCTTCGTCGCGGTGCTGCCGCGCGGTACGTCGCCCGAGAAGATCGAGGCGATCGAGTTCCATGGCGGCCGTTGCCACGAGGTCGCCGATCCGCGCTCGGTCCGCACGGAGGCGCAGCGGCTCGCCACCGAACTGGGCGGCCATTTCATGGACCAGTTCACCTATGCCGAGCGCGCAACCGACTGGCGCGGCAACAACAATATCGCCCAGTCGATCTTCGAGCAGATGGCGCAGGAAGCCCATCCCATCCCTACCCATATCGTCTGCGGCGCGGGGACCGGCGGCACTTCGGCGACGATCGGCCGCTATCTGCGCTATCACCGCCTGGAGACACGGCTCTGCGTCGCCGATCCCGAGGCCTCGGTGTTCCACCGCCATTATGTGGACCGCAGCATCACCACCGTCGACGGCGCGCCGTCCTGCGTCGAGGGCATAGGCCGGCTCCAGCTCGAGCCCTCCTTCCTGCCCGACGTGATCGACCGGATGATCGCCGTCCCCGACGCGGCGAGCCTGGCGGCTGCACTGCGGATCAGCCGCGTGCTCGGCCGCCCCTGCGGCGTCTCGACCGGCACCAATATCTGGGCCTGCGCGACGCTGATCCGCGAGATGCGTGCCGCCGGCCAGACAGGCTCGATCGTCACCCTGCTGTGCGACGATGGCCGCCGCTATGGCTCGACCTGCTTCGACGCGGAATGGCGCGCGGCACATGGCTATGAGACCGACACGCACGATCGGGCACTTGACGATCTTTTCCTGCCGAGTGTCTGAAAACCGTCATCAATTCGTCATCCCGCTGCTGCACCCGCCTGCAGGTATTGTTTTGGTGACATGGGAGTTGGGGGCACGATGACGAACGGGGGCACGACGCGGCGGCGGTTCCTGGCAGCGGGCGCGCAGGCGGCGGTGGCATCGGCGCTGCCTGCATCGATCGCACGGGCGGCGGCGATCCCGGCGGACGTCCGCAGCGGCACCATTGCCGATGTCGCGCATGTCGTGATCCTGATGCAGGAGAACCGCAGCTTCGACCATTATTTCGGCACGATGAAGGGCGTGCGCGGCTTTGGTGATCCGCTGACGGTGCCGCTGCCGGGCGGCCGCAGCGTGTTCGCCCAGGAAGCCGCCGACGGCCGGCTGGTCGCGCCCTTCCATCTCTCCACCAAGGAGCATTTCGAGCTGATGCGGGTGGCGAGCACGCCGCACAGCTGGCCCGATGCGCAGGCCGCCTGGGATCAGGGCCGGATGCAGCGCTGGGCCGCCGCCAAGACCGATCGCGCGATGGGCTATTTCACCCGCGAGGACCTGGAGTTCCAGTTCGCCCTCGCCGAGAGCTTCACGATTTGCGACGCCTATCACTGCGCGGTCCATACCGGCACCAACACCAACCGCCTGTTCCTGTGGACCGGCACCAACGATCCCAGCGGGATGATGGGCGGCCCGTCGATCGGCAATTCGCACGACGAGCTCGCGACCAAGGGCGGCCACCCCGACTCCTATCGCTGGACCACCTATCCGGAGCGGCTCCAGGCGGCCGGGATCGACTGGCGCATCTACCAGGACATGGCGGACAATTTCACCGACAACCCCCTGGTCGGTTTCGCCGCCTATCGCGAGGCGCAGCCGGGCTCGCCGCTCTACGATCGCGCGCTGACCACCCACGGGCTCGACCAGCTCCGCGCCGACGTGCTGGCGAACAAGCTGCCCCAGGTCTCGTGGATCATCGCCGACGCCAAGGGCAGCGAGCACCCCGCCCCCTCCAGCCCGGCCCAGGGCGCGGCCTATACCGCCGCGGTGATCGACGCGCTGACCGCCAATCCGGAGGTGTGGGCACGCACCGTGCTGATCGTCAATTTCGACGAGAATGACGGCTTTTTCGACCATGTCCCGCCGCCCGGGCCGCCGTCGCGCGATCCGGCGGTGGTCGGCGGCTTCCTCGGCGCCTCGCAGGTCGACACGTCCAACGACTATCACCAGATCCCCAGCGTCGCCGACGAGAAATCCGAGCGGCCCGAGCTGATCGGACGGCCCTATGGCCTCGGCCCGCGCGTGCCCTGCTATGTCGTCTCGCCCTGGAGCCGCGGCGGCTGGGTGAACTCGCAAGTCTTTGACCACACCTCGGTAATCCGTTTCCTGGAGGCGCGGTTCGGGGTGCAGGAGCCCAATATCTCCGCGTGGAGACGGGCGGTCTGCGGCGACCTGACCAGCGCGTTCGACTTCCGCAGCCCCAACCGCAAGATCGGGCCGGTGCTGCCCGATCCACGCGACCTCGCCACCCGCGCCGCCGCGCTTCGCAGCCAGCCGGAGCCCAGCGCGCCGGTCGCCGCCGGCCAGGCACCCGCGCAGGAGCCGGGCATCCGCCGCGCGCGCGCCCTGCCCTATGCGCTGGAGGTGAGCGAAGCCGGGCTCGATTCGAGCAAGATCGTGCTGCGCTTCGAATGCACTGGCGTGCCGGCGGTGGTGCATGTCTATGATCGGCTCCAGCTCGATGCGGTGCCGCGCCGCTACACGCTCAAGCAGGGTGGCGCGATCGAAGCCGAATGGCCGCTCGACTCGGAAGGCCGCTACGATCTCTGGCTGCTCGGTCCGAACGGTTTTCATCGCCATTTCGCCGGCCAAGGGCCTGCCCATGCCGGTGCGGTGCGCTGGCAGCAGCGCCGCGGCACCGCCCCCTCGCTGCGGATCGAGGCGCCCGCTGGGATCATTTCGGAATGGCCCCGCCACCCCCAGCTCAAGCCGATCGTATCAGAAGAAACCAAGGTAGCGCTAACGGTTACCGGTGGCTGGTACGACCTTGTCCTCACCGATCCGGCTGTCCCCGGTTACCGTCGTCGGCTCGCCGGAAGGATCGAAAACGGCAGCGATGGTTGGTCCGAACCGCCCTATACCAATGTTAAGGTTTCCCAAATCGATTAGGACGCGATACTGTCAGCGCTGACAGAACAACGCGTTGGGGGGCGGGACAGTTGAAGTCAGTGGGCTTGGTCGAGCTGGCGAAAATCGCAGGCGTGTCGGTTTCGACTGCCTCAAGGGCGCTTTCCAATCATCCTAGAGTCGCGCGAGGTACCCGCGAGCGCATCGTTGCGCTCGCCCAAGAACACGGCTTTCGCCTCAACCAGACCGCCAGTGCGCTGCGCAAGCAGCGTACCGGCGCGATCGGCGTAGTGGTACCGCTGGGCCACGAAGTCGATCAGGCGCTGTCCGATCCGTTCTTCATGGGGCTGCTGGGCGGACTTGCGGATGCGCTGACCAAGCGCGGCTACGACCTGTTCCTGTCGCGCGTGGTGCCGCAGGGGCCGCGCTGGCTCGACGACATCATTGCCTCCGGCCGCGTCGACGGCATCATCCTGATCGGTCAGTCGGATCAGTTGGAGGCGATCGAGCGGGTGGCGGGCAGCTATCAGCGCATGGTGGTGTGGGGCGCCGCGCGACTGGGCTCGAACCAGATCACGGTCGGTACTGACAATGTCACCGGTGGGGAACTTGCCGCGCGCCACCTGATCACGCGCGGGTGCAAACGCCTCGCCTTTCTCGGCAATGCCGGAGCGCCCGAATTTTCCGATCGGTACAAGGGCTTCCACAGTGCCGTCGCCGAAGCCGCTGGGGTGACCGACACCGTGGTGCCGATCCATCTCACGATGGAAGACGCCTATCGCGAGATGGCCGCCTATCTCGCTGCCAATCCGGCGCCGGACGGCATCCTCGCCGCCTCCGACGTGATCGCTATGAGCGCGATGCGCGCACTGGCCGAGCGCGGCTTGCGCGTACCGGAGGACGTTGCGGTCATCGGCTATGACGACATCCTTCTCGCCGGCTACACCACGCCCGCGCTCACCACGATCCGCCAGGACGTCGTCTATGGCGCGAATCTTCTCGTGGAGCTGCTGCTGGCACGAATCGCCGGGCAGAATGTCGGCTCGGTGGCGATGCTGCCCGAACTGATCGTTCGTGATTCGGCCTAGGCTGAGTCGCGCACGGGCGTGCGCACCAGCAACTGGTGGAGCGCCGCGGCGATCGTGCGGGCATCGAACGGCTTCTCGATCACGGTGACCGAGTCTAGCCCGATCGGCAGGTGATCGCGGCCGTAGCCGCTGACGAACAGGAACGGGATGTCGCGCGCGACCAGCGCCGCCGCCACATCGTCGACCAGCGCGCCCTGGAGGTTGCCGTCGAGCAGCACGGCATCGACGGGCGTCTTGGTGATCGCCGCCATCGCATCGGCCGAAGTGGCGACGACACCCGCCACCACCATGCCGGCATCGCCCAGAATCGTCGCGAGTTCGAGCGCGACCAGCGGCTCGTCCTCGACGATCAGCACCCGCTTGCCGACCAGCGCCGCGCCGCCGCCTGCCGGCAACACCGGGATCGCCTTGCGCGCCGCGCGCGGCTCCTCGCGAAGCCGAACCGCGCTGGCATAGGGGATCGAGAGCTTCCAGGCGACGCCTCCCTCGCCATAGCTCGGCACGGCACTACCGCCCTCGGCTTTCAGGCTGCGCTCTATCAGCGCGGTGCCGAAGCCGCGCCGTGTGGGCGGTGTCGCGGCCGGTCCACCGCTTTCTTGCCAGTCAAGCTCGAGCATCCCGTTCCGGACGCCCCAGTGGAGCCCCACCCGTCCCTCGGGCACCGACAGCGCGCCATATTTGTGCGCGTTGGTAGCCAGTTCATGCAGAACGAGCGCCAGATGCAACGCGGGCTCGGGCGCCAGTTCAACCATCGGTCCACCGGTGTCGAACCGTTCCGGATCGATCGTGCCGGTCTGCAGCTGGCCTTCGATTAGCTCCTGCAGGCTCGCGCCCTGCCAGGTGCTGCTGCTGAGCAGCGAATGCGCGCGCGCCAGCGAATGGATCCGCCCGATGAAGGTCGGGGCGAAGTCCGAGGGGCCGGAGGAATGGCGCAGCGTCTGCGTGGCGATCGCCTGCACCGAGGCGAGCGTGTTCTTTACTCGGTGGTTGAGCTCGCCGATCAGCAGCCGCTGCGTCTCCTCGGCACGTACCCGATCGGTGACATCTAGAATCTGGGTGTTTACCGACAGCAAGGACCCATCCGGCCCCAACAGCGCCGACCCATAGACTTCGCAGTCGAGCATCACGCCTACAGCCGTCCGCATGCACAAGGGCCGCATGTCGCGGACATGCTCGCCGGCGATCATCCCGCGGATCATCGCATCGAACCGCGCGGCATGCTCGGCATCGAGCCATTCGAGCTCGGACGGGCGCAAGCCGGAGACTTCCACCACCCGCCAGCCGAACATCCGCTCGGCTCCCGCCGACCAGGCGATGATCCGCTGCTCGGCATCGAACTCGACGATGGCGAGCGGGGAATTGTCCCGGTGTGCCTTCAGCCGGGCGAGTGCGGCGGCATGGCGGTCCCGCTGGCGGGCGATCTCCTGTCGCTGCGCCGCCAGCTCCACGAAGATCTCGACCTTGTTGCGGACGATCTGCGGATCGACCGGCTTGAGCAGATAGTCCACCGCCCCGGTTTCGTAGCCGCGGAAACGGCGGCGCTCGTCGGTGGCGACCGCGGTGAGGAAGATGATCGGCACGCGGCGGGTCCGCTCGGTACCGCGCATCAGTTCGGCGAGCTCGAACCCGTCCATCCCCGGCATCTGCACGTCGAGCAGCGCCAAGGCGACATCGTGCACCAGCAGCAGCTCCAGCGCCTCCATTCCCGAGGCGGCGGTGAGCAGTTCCAGCCCCTCCTGCGCGAGCAATGCCTCCAGCGCGATCAGGTTTTCGGGCACGTCGTCGACGGCAAGGACCTTCACCGGATCACGCATCGGCCATCGTCCGCAGGCCGGCATTGGTGCGCCGGTAGAGGCGCTCGCCCGCATCGAAATCGGCGAAGGCGTCGGTATGGCGCGAGAAACGCAGCGTCTCGCGCGCGCCGAGCCCGAGGAATCCGCCGCGCACCAGCGTGTCCCCAAACAGTCCCAGCGCGCGATCCTGCAAGTCGCGATCGAAATAGATCAGCACGTTGCGGCTCGACACGAGATGTGCCTCGGCAAACACCTGGTCGGTGGCGAGGCTGTGTTCCGCGAATACGGCGCGGGCACGGAGGCTCTTGTCGAACACCGCGCCACCATAGGCCGCCATATAGTAATCGGAAAGCGAACTATGGCCGCCGGAGTGCCGGTGATTCTCGGTAAATTGCGGAATCCGCCCTAAATCGAAAATGCCCGCCTCGGCCTTGGCCAGCGCCGCCGGGCTGATATCGGTACAATAGAAGATCGTCCGGTCCTCCAGGCCCTCCTCGCGGAAGAGGATGGCGAGCGAGTAGAATTCCTCGCCATTGGCGCAGCCCGCGATCCATACCTTGAGCGAGGGCCAAGTGCGCAGATGCGGCACCACCTTCTCGCGCAGCGCGCGGAAATAGCCGGGATCGCGAAACATCTCGCTCACCTGGATGGTGAGGAAGCCCATCAGCTCGGCGAACACCGTCGGCTCGCGCAGCAGCCGGTGCTGGAGCTGCGAGAACCCTTCGCAGCCGAAGCGCTGGCACGCCCGCTCCATCCGCTTGTGCAGCGAGCTGCGCGAATAGCCTCGAAAGTCGTAGTGATACTGCCGCCAGATCGCCTCGAGCAGCAGGTCCAGCTCGATCTCCGCATGCGCCGGAACGAGGTCATCGATCACCGCGGCATCCACACCCGCACCAGGCTGAGCAGCTTGTCGATATCGAGCGGCTTGGCGAGATAATCGTTCGCGCCGGCGTCGAGGCATTCCTGCTGGTCGCGCGCCATCGCCTTGGCGGTGAGCATCAGGATCGGCAGCGTCTTGCCCCAGGGCTGCTTGCGGATCTCGCGCGTGGCGGTGAGGCCGTCCATCTCCGGCATCATCACGTCCATCAGCACGAGATCGACCCGATCGGTGAGATGGCGCGCGGATTCGTCGAGCGCATGCAGCGCCTCTCGGCCGTTGCGGGCGATGCGAACCTTGACTCCATGGGGCTCGAAAATGCTCGTGAGCGCATAAACGTTCCGGATGTCGTCCTCGACGACCAGGATCGATCGGCCTTCGAGCGCCGCGTCGCGGCCCAGCGCCTTGGCGATCAGCGCCTGCTGCGGCTCGGGCAGCTCCGAGACGACCTGGTGGAGGAACAAGGTCACCTCGTCGAGCAGCCGCTCGGGCGACTTGGCGCCCTTGACGATGATCGACTTGGAATATTTGCGGAGCCGCAGCTCTTCGTCCTGGCTGAGGTCACGGCCGGTATAGACGATCACCGGCGGGAACCCCACACTGTCGTCCTCGCTCAGCCGGTCGAGCAGGTCGAGGCCCGAGGCGTCGGGCAGGTTGAGATCGAGCACCATGCAGTCGAACGTCTCCTGGCCAAGGCGTTCGAAGGTCTGGGCGGCCGAATGGGCCTGGACCGTCTCCACCTCGCGCGAGGCGAGCAGCGCCTTGACGCTTTCCGCCTGCTGCGCGTCGTCCTCCACCACCAGCACGCGGCGCATGCGCTGCGACATCCTGGCCTCGAGGCCCTCCAGCATGTCGACCAGCTGCTCGCGCTTCACCGGCTTGAACAGATAGCCGACCGCGCCGCTCGACAGCGCCGCCTGGCTGTCGTCGTCGACCGAGACGACGTGCACCGGGATATGCCGGGTGCGCACGTCGCGCTTGATCCGGTCGAGCACCGACAGGCCGGTATGGTCCGGCAGGTTCATGTCGAGGATCACCGCGTTGGGCACATATTGCCGCGCGAGCAGCGCGCCCTCGTCGGCGGTGCCGGCGATCAGGCACTGGAAACCCAGGTCGTGCGCGATGTCGCACAGGATGCGCGCGAACACGGGATCGTCCTCGACGATCAGGATCACGCGGGAATCGCCCGACAGTTTCTCGCGATCGTCCTCGCAGGGCTCGGCACTGCGGCGGCGGCCCGGCTTGGGATTGGAGGGCTGTGGCTTGACCGGCGCCGGACTGGGGCTCGGCAGCGGGGCCGCTGCCTGGACCAGCGCGGGATCATAGGCCTCGGGCAGGATCAGCGCGAAGGCGCTGCCCTCGCCCGGCATGCTCTCGACCGCCACCTCGCCGCCGAGCAGCCGCGCCAGCTCGCGCGAGATCGACAGGCCGAGCCCGGTGCCGCCATATTTGCGGCTCACGGTGCCATCGGCCTGGCGGAACGCCTCGAAGATCACCTGCTGCTGCTCGGAGGGAATGCCGACACCGGTGTCGCGCACCGTGAACGCGATCCGCCCATCGGGCCGCCGCGAGACACCGAGCGACACCTCGCCCTTGTCCGTGAACTTGATCGCGTTGGACAGGAAGTTCTTGAGCACCTGCTCCAGCCGCTGCGGATCGGTCTCGATCTCGCCCGGCGCGCCCGCCGCCTGCTCGATGCGGAACTCCAGCCCCTTCGCGGTGGCGGAAGCCCCGAATACCGCCTTGAGCTTGTCGAGCACCGGCGCGATGCGGACGCGGCGGGGCTGCAGTTCCAGCTTGCCCGCCTCGATCTTCGAGATGTCGAGGATGTCGTTGATCAGCGTCAGCAGGTCGTTGCCCGAGGTCTCAATCGTCTCGGCGTGGCGGACCTGGTCCGCGCTGAGATTGCCCGCACGGTTCTCCGCCAGCAGCCGCGCCATGATAAGCAGCGAGTTGAGCGGGGTGCGCAGCTCATGGCTCATATTGGCGAGGAATTCGGACTTGTAGCGGCTCGCTTGCTCCAGGTCGGCAGCCTGCTGCTCCAGCGCGCCCTGGGCGCGGGCAAGTTCATCGCGCTGCAATTCCAGCGCGCGGGTCTGCGCCTCCAGCTCGGCATTGCTCTGCTCGAGTGCGGACTGCTGTGCCTCCAGCCGGGCGGCGGTGTCCTGCAGCTGACGGCTCTGGGTCTCCAGCTCGTCATTGTTGGTGCGCAGCTCCTCGCTCTGCACCTGCAGCTCCTCGGCCTGCTTCTGCGTCTCTTCGAGCAGCGCGCGCAGCCGGGCGCGGTACTTGCCCGAGCGGATCGAGACGCCCAGCTGGCCGCCGATCCGCTCCAGCAGCGCCTGCACCTGCGGGTCGACCGCGCCGGGGAAGCCGAGTTCGAGCACGCCGTTGATCTCGCCGTCCGCCTCGGTGACACCGATTACCAGCGTGCGCGGCTGCGCCTGGCCGAGGCCCGATCCGTAATAGAGATAGCCCTCCGGTACCTGCTCCAGCACGAACTGGCGGCGATCGGCGATCGCCTGGCCCAGCAGCCCCTCGCCCGACTTCACCCATTCGGGCAGCGGTGCGTCGGCCGGCACGGCGTAGGTACCGCGGCGGCGGAAGCCCGCGCCGCTGGGGTCGCGCACGAAGATGGCGCCCGCCTGCCCACCGCTATAGTCGGCGAGGAAGCGCAGCGCGGCGGTGGCGAGCTCGTCGAGCGGCAGCTCGCCGGCGACGGCCTTGGCGAGGCCGACCTGCCCCGATTGCAGCCATTCCTCGCGCCGGATCGCCAGCCGGTTGCGCACGAAGGCGAAGCCGATGCCCGCCAGTATCCAGAGGATCGCCGAGCCCAGGATGCGGTTGACCAGCACCACCTGCGGATCGACGCCCGGCGGCGCCAGCGTGAATCCGGCGAAGTTGAGCAAGGTCGCCAGTGCCGCGACGATCAGCGGCACCACCGGTCGCCCGGCCGTGTAGGCGATCACCGTCGGCAGGATATAGCCCGCCCAGGTCGCCGTGCCGAGCGGCAGGACCGCGTCGGCGCCGAACGGCAGCACCAGCAGGGCGGCGAGGGCCGCATAGAGGGGACGCGAGGGCTTTCGGCTGCGCTGGCTGGGCGACATATGGAATCTCAAAGGGATAGATGGGCAAGCAGGTACCCGGCTTTGCCCCGCCCCTGCAACCCTGACGGCGGGACCATCCCGATCCTCCCCTCCCAGAAAGCGCCGTCGCGTCAGACAGAAATGCACCGTCATCCCTGCGGAGGCGGGGATCCATTGGCGCTGGTGCCACAGTTCTTTCCCCGGACGCACAGGCGAATGGATTCCCGCCTTGGCGGGAATGACGATGGTTTCAGGTGCGCTGGCACCGTCTCACTTCAAGCGCGACTGCAGTGGCGGGGATGCGAACCCTGAACCATCCCCTTCCCCGTCGGTTACCCCAATGACTTCAGGAGACGGCAGATGGCGAAACAGACGAGCGACTTTTTCGTGGCGCGGCTCAAGGCCTGGGGCGTGACGCGGATCTATGGCTATTCGGGCGACGGCATCAACGGCGTGCTCGGCGCGCTGCAGCGGGCGGAGGCCGAGGGCATCGAGTTCATCCAGGTCCGCCACGAGGAAATGGCCGCCTTCATGGCCGCCGCGCACGCCAAGTTCACCGGCGAGCTGGGCGTCTGCCTCTCCACCGGCGGACCCGGCGCGACGCATCTCATTACCGGCATGTACGATGCCAAGCTCGACCATGTCCCGTTGCTCGCCATCGCCGGCCAGGCCGAGACCACGATCCGCGGCGCCAATTACCAGCAGGAGCTGAACCTCGATCGGCTGTTCGCCGACGTATGCGGCTATGTGCAGGAGGTCTCCGCGCCGGCCCAACTCCGCCACGTGACCGATCGCGCGATCCGCATTGCCATCGCCAACCGCGACGTGACCGCGATCATCCTGCCCAAGGACGTGCAGGACGAGCCCTATCAGGACCCGCCGCTCCAGCACGGCTTCACGCGATCGGGCCCCGGCTATGTCCACCCGCAGGTGGTTCCGCCGGCGAGTGCACTGGCGCAGGCGGCGGAAATCCTCGATTCCGGCCAGAGGGTCGCGATCCTGATCGGCGCGGGCGCGCGCGGCGCTGAGGTGCAGGTGATCGAGATCGCCGAGCGGCTCGGCGCGGGCGTGGCCAAGGCGTTGCTCGGCAAGGACGTGCTGGCCGACGACCTGCCCTTCGTCACCGGCGCGATCGGCCTGCTCGGCACCAAGCCGTCTTCGGACATGATGGCGGGCTGCGACACGCTGCTGATGATCGGCACCGGTTTCCCCTGGGCCGAGTTCCTGCCCAAGGAAGGCCAGGCCCGCGCGGTACAGATCGACATCGATCCGGCGATGCTCGGTCTGCGGTACCCCGTCGAATGCAACCTGCACGGCGGCGCGGCCGAGACGCTCAACGCGCTGCTGCCCCTCCTCAAGCGCAAGGAGGATCGCAGCTGGCAGGAGGGGATCGTCCATGAAGTCACCAAATGGTGGAAGACGATCGAGGCGCGGGCGATGGCCGAGGCGAACCCGGTCAACCCGCAGCGGGTCGTCTGGGAAATGTCGCCGCGGCTGCCGGCCAACGCTATCGTCACCTCGGATTCCGGCTCCTGCGCCAACTGGTATGCCCGCGACTATCGTGTGAAGGCGGGGCAGCGCGCCTCGCTCTCGGGCGGGCTTGCCTCGATGGGGGCGGCGGTGCCCTATGCGATCGGCGCCAAGTTCGCCCATCCCGATCGGCCGGTGGTGGCGCTGGTCGGCGACGGCGCGATGCAGATGAACAACATGGCCGAGCTGATCACCGTCGCCAAATATTGGCAGCGCTGGGCCGATCCGCGCTTCATCGTCTGCGTGTTCAACAACCAGGATCTCAACGAAGTCACCTGGGAGCAGCGGGTGATGGAGGGCAATCCGCGCTTCCCGACCACGCAGGACATCCCCGACGTGCCCTATGCCCGCTTTGCCGAGTTGATCGGGCTGCACGGCATCCATGTCGACACGCCGGAAGCGCTGGGCGATGCCTGGGACGCAGCGCTGCGCGCCGATCGGCCGATGGTGCTGGAGGTGAAGACCGATCCCGACATCGCCCCCTTCCCGCCCCACCTAACCCTTGCCCAAGCCAAGGGTTTCCTGTCGTCGATGCTCAAGGGGGATGCCGGGCGCGGCGGAGTGATCAAGGAAACGGTACGACAGATCGCGAAGGAGATCACGGGATAGCGGATCGATATGCTGTGGGCGGAGCCGTGCCGGACACGGCGCCGCATCTTTACGAGGTGTTGATCCCACAGCGTGGTGGTACGATTGACCAGCATGCAGAGCGGGAGGAGCTATGGGCCAGGTTCTACCCGAACGACGGAGGCAGTGCGTCGAGCGATACAGCGGAGTGAAGAGAGCGTAAGGGTGCTCGCCGGTCGCTATGGGATCAGCCCGACGACGGTCATGATCGACGCGACTTACCTGAATGCGCACCGCACGGCCTCAAGCCTGCGGGTAAAAAGGGGGGTCTCGGTCGCCTGATTGGGCGCACCAAGGGCGGCATGAACACCAAGCTCCACGCCGTTGCCGACGCGAACGGCCAGCCCTGAACTTTTTCATGACTGCCGGCCAGGTCAGCGACTACACCGGAGTGGCAGCGCTGCTCGACGACATGCCCAAGGCGCAGTGGCTGCTCGGCGACCGCGGCTACGACGCCGAAAGGTTCAGGGATGCTCTGCAAGCCAAAGGCATTCAGCCCTGCATCCCGGGCCAGCGATCCCGCAACGAGTCGATCAGATACGACAAGCGGCGCTATCGGCGACGAAGCCGCATCGAGATCATGTTCGGTCGCCTCAGGGGCTGGCGCCGCGTCGCAACCCGCTACGATCGCTGCCCTACCGCCTTCTTTTCCGCCATCACCCGCCTGCCGACGTCATACTCTGGCGATTATCAACGAGTCCCGACCCTGGACTAGCGCCTCTGCCCTGTGCGCTTCCGCCGTTTCCGACCAGATCAGGCATTCAGCGTCTTTGATGTAAGCGACGGCTATTGCTGAAACGCGCCCTTCGGCTGGCGCAAACCAGCCCTGTCGAACACCGGTGCCATAGGCTTCTTCTGGTCATCGGTCCTCATTGCACTGTTGGGCGAAGCACTGCTGATCGGATTGGCCGGTGCGGCACTCGGCGGCATTATCGCCTGTCTGGCGTTCGACCGCCAAAGCATCACGACGATGGGTGCAAGCTCCGACTCGGTGATCACGTCTCGCGCTGTGTTCAGCGGCATGCTGATCGCGGTGCTAATCGACCTTCTTGAATCGCTGGTTCGTGCGGTTCGCGCCACCACATGACCACTTCCCGAAGTATTTGGGCCCGGCATAGACTAAGGACCCGTTTGGCGATTTCCCGCCGCTTCCGGTTCGGTGCCGAACGCACGCTACGCCACCGTCAGCGTGACCGTCCCCCCGATCGCGATCAGCGCCAGCGGAGGCGAATCCTGCGCCCTAACGTTCATCTTCAGTGCCTCCTCCCGGGCGACCGGCTTGTCGCCTGCCGCCCGGAAGGCAGCGAACAGTCCCAGACTGGCCAGTGCTGCGTCGGCATCGCCCCCGGTCCTGCCGATCAGATCGGGCACCGGTCGATTGTCGTCGAGTGCAGATGGCGGTGGCACGGGCACGATCTTGAAGGTCAGCTTGGCGCTCGCCGACGCCTGATAGCCGAAGCGGTTGGCAAAACCGGCATCGACCGGGGTGACGTAGGGACGCGATCGCATCGAGGCGGGAGAGCCCGGCGCCGCGTTGGCGGCACCGTCGACGCCATTGCTGCCCCCCACCCGCATCGACACCTGCACTTCGCACGTCGTTTCGGGAAGTACGTAGAAGGTCGGGCGATAGCCGATGTCGCGCAGCAGCGTGGCCGCGGCCGTTCCTTCGTCGTGATAGACTTCCAGCGTCGCCTCCAGCGAGGCACGGTCGAGCGCGGCCTGCGCATCGGCCACGCCCCGCCCGACGGCTGCAATCACTTCGCCGAGCGGCGCGGCAAAGCCGTCGCTGAATACCTCTCTCAACGTGTCATTCATCCCGACGTCTCCATCCGTCTCACGTCGTGCTGCGCGCGAAGATCGCCATCACCGTCGATCCCCGCGCAGCCGAATCACCAGCCTTGGGCGCCTGCAGCATCGCCTGGCCCTCGGCACAATCGGGGTTGATCTGCGGCGGTCCGTGATGGGCGTCGAGGGCCAGGCCGACCGACGCCAGCACCCGACGCGCCGCGCTCTCGGTCAATTGGCGAATATCGGGAATCTGGACGCCGCTCGTCTCGGTAACCGGGCTGGGATTGAACTGGAGTCCAATATCCGTGAGCCCGCCACCGACGGTCTTCAAATCTTCTTGCCCGGGGAACGTGATCCCCTTGCCACCCTGATCGACTAACGCACGGGCGTTCACGGAAATCGTCCCCAGCGAGAATCCGCGGGTGCGCAGGGCAATCTGCGCGCCGTCGATTTCGCGACCCACCTGTGTGGCAAAATCGCCGATGCTGATCACGCTGCTGGCGAGGCCGATCGTATCGGTCGATTTGCCGGCCGCGCCGGCGGCCGCCGCGGCGCGCAGCGCCGCCAGCTGGTTTTCTGAGTCCGCCAGGCGCGCGATGACATCGTCGCGCTCGCCCCGGAGTGCCGCCAGATCGCGCTCGCGCTCGGTCGCCAGCCGCTCGGCGACGGTGGCGCGGGTCACTAGGGCGTCGGCGTCGATCCTCGTCGCGGCAGTCGCTGCCGTTGCCGCCCCGACCGTATCGCCGTCGACGCCGGCAAGCCTTGCACCGACGGCGACGCGCGCCGCGGCGGGGATCGCAACGCCGCCGATCGTCGCGGTGTCACGACCTAGGCGTTTCGGCGCGACATGGCCAAGTTGGAAATGCGCCTGCTGTTCGATGCGCACGATCTCGCCGAAGTCGGCGGTCAGCGTGCCCTCGTTTGCCGACGCCGTCAGCTGCGGGACGCCGCCGAGCACTGCCGACGCCGCCTCCACGTCGACCAAGCGAAGCATCGGCGCGAGCTTCGCGTCCGCCATCCCGTCGTCGGCACGGCCCTTGACGCTCCCGTCGCTCGCAGTCGTTGCGTCGGCGATGCTGCGCCAGCCGGACTTCATGTCGAACAATTGCAACTGCACAATCTGGCCGATGAGCGGATTGCCGTCGGACGTGACGATACGGGCAAACCAGCTGATCGCGGTCATCCCAGCATCTCCAGCGGCACAGCACCGCGCGCGGTGTATGGTCCGATATTGGCAACGAGCGCCACGATCCCCGGCCTCTGATCCTTGCCGATGATCAGCCGCGTGGTCGCGATCCCGTCCGGCCCGGTGGACAACAGGCCGTCCTTCAACCGCGTCCCGGCTGCGCGGCTGAAATCATCGCGCCCCCTGCCGGCGGACAGGTGCGCAGAGGCAGCATCGTCGATATTGATCTCGATGGCCTGATTGACCAGCAATTCCCCGGCGGAATTCGTTGCCTTTACCGTGATTGCGGCCTCACCACCGATATTGACGCCTGTTGTCACCACGATGTTGGGTACCGGCAATCCATTGCCTGGCGGTATCGCGACCAGACGGCCGGTGATGTTGCTCTGGATTGCCGTCGTCGTGGAACTCTGCGGCGGTGCGGCCTGGAACATCAATGCGATGGGTCTGCCACCGCTATCGGTCTGGGTCGACATATTCACGTTGATCGTGAAATCGAGGAACGGCAAGTGATAGCCGGCGACGGGACGTCCGCTCGCATCGACTTGCTGGCCGCTGTCGAGCGCGCTCTGCGCCTCGCGCAGCCCTTCTGCCAGCGCAACGAGCAATTCCTCGATCGAATTACCGACGAACCGGCTGTCCGCAGGCATCAGACCTCTTCCCGTCGTTTGGCTTGGAGCTTGGCGAGCGCGCGTTCGCGCCGCGCGTCGTCATGCGCTTCGTCCGCCGCCTTCAACTCGCGAACGTCGCGCATCTTGTCCGCCAGTTCGGTGAGTTGATCGATCGACCCGACGGCTACCGTTAACAATTCCCGTGTGCGCTCGGCATAGCCCTTCGGCTCGGACAGCGCCGGAATCGCCGCCTTGGCGCGGCGCTGCCAATCGTCGGGAATTGCCCGCCGCGCCTTGCCCAGCGCGGTCTCCGCCATCCGCGACTTGTCGCGCATTTCAGCCCAGCGGTCGATCGCACGATCGAGCAGCCCGCTACGATCGTTGCTCGGGCGCGACGTTTCCCCGGGCGGTGCGAAGAGCGCGCGCGCGGCGTCGCGCGCTTCGGCAAAGGCCTGCGCGTCGAGCGGCGTTCCGCCACCGCCTGCCGTTTCTCCCGGTGTGGGCCGCAGCGCCGGCGCCACGTGCAGGGCCTTCGCTCTGGGCGCCATCATTCGCCCGGCGACCGAATCGATCCCTGCCGGCTTGTCCGCGTCGGGTTGTGCCCCCGCCGGTCGCGGGCGCCCGATGTCGCGTTTCACCAGGCTGCGACGTGCGTCGCGCGCGTCGGCCCAGCGCTGGAAATCCGCCCGCCTTTCCGCCATTCCTGCAACGGCATAACGCGGATCGGACGTGCCAACGCCGTCGACCGCGCCGGTCAGCGCGGCCATCTTCGCTTGCAGCTGTTCGCGCTCCTTGAGGAGCGCGGCAAGGTGCGGCGATACCGTCGTCGGATCGATCGAGGCGGCATTGGGGGCGATCGCGGAGGCAGGCTGTGGCTGCAACGCCGCCGCGCCGGCCCGTGAGGCAGCGCCCGCACGTTTCAGCGCGTCGCGCCAAGGTGCCGATAGCGTCATGGCGCCGGCGGCGTCCGCGCCGCGAGCAGGGCGCGGATCCGGGCCTCGAGCACCGCGGGCGGCGGAACCGGCACCAGCTTGGTGCGCATCAAGCTCGATCCTTCCGCGCTATATTGGTACTTCGCGGCGAAACTCGCGCTGACCGACGTCGAGGATACCGATCCGCCGGCCGCAAACGGGACAGCATAGCCGCTTGCCTTCGCGCTGAGCGTGGACTTTTTGAACTCGCTCTTGGTCTCGCTCGACATCGAGATCGACATCTTCAGTTCAATGACCGTGTCGACGAACTGGTAGAAGGTCGGCGTGAACCCAAGCTCCAGCAGGCTGTAGCTCTGGCCGTCGCCGAATTTTACGAGATAGCGCGGCGACTTCACACCATCGCCGTCCTTCTGGTCGTCCTCGTCCTCGTCATAGCCTGCCATCAGCCGGGCGATACGAAGGCTTACGAGGTCCATTTGCAACTGCGCCTCGGCCACGCCGACCCCGAGGCGCTGAATCATCTGGGGGAACGGAACGGCGAGCAGTTCGGTACCGACAGTCATTGCGACGCTCCCTATTTCGGCGGATTGAGCTGGAGATCGAGCTTCTTGCGACGGCGCTCGATATCTTCGTCGAGGGTGCGGCGGATGCGTTCCTCAAGGATAGCCGGCGGAGGCAACGGCACCAGCTTAGTCCGCAAAAGGCTCGATCCCTCTGCCGAATAGCTGTATTTGCTCGAATAGGTGGCGTCGACCTGACTGGTCGCAACCCGGCTGCCGTTCGAGCTGTCGCCGCCGAAAATCGCCCGGAAGACCCCCCCTCCCGAACTGAAATTGCGGGTGCGCGTATCCTTGGACGATTGCGACCTGGTCGACTGGTATTCGCGGGTAATCTTGATCGCGATCTTCACCTCGATGATCGTGTCGACGAACTGATAGAAGGTGGGCGAGAAGCCCAGTTCGAGCATCGACAGCCGCGTCGGCACCCGGATCAGCGCTGCGGCCTTTTCCTCCGGGGTGCCGGTCGTCGGCGTCTGGGCGGAGACCAGCTCGTTCAGCGCCGTCTTGTCACCGCCGGTCATCGCTTCGTCCGCGGCGATATAGGCTTGCGCCTCCTTCACCGTCATCAGCTCGTAGCCGAAGAAGATCCGGCTGTCGTCGAACGACTGCTTGCCGTTCTCGTCCTGAACCACCTTGAGGCCGCCCATCATCTCGGCGACTTCGATCGAGCTTGCGTCGAGCTGAACCTGGCCCTCCGCAATGGCGAACGCCATCTGGCGAATCATGTCGCCCATCGGGACGTTCAGCAATTCCTGGCCGATTGCCATGTTGCAGTCTCCTTTGCGTTACGGAGTGACAGGGACGGGCGGGCGCTCGCTCAACTTGCGCAGAACCTTTTCAAGTTCGCCCGGGACAGGCAGCGAGACGAGGCGCGCGGCGATCGAGCTCGTTCCTTCCGCGGTGACGGAAAATTTTCTGGCGTACGAGACGCTGACCGAAGCCGCGACCATGACGATGCCGGCATTGACGCCGACCCGTGCCCCGGCCGTGACCCCCAGCTCGGTTGTTTCGGTCATGGAAAAGCTCAGCTTCGCTTCGACCGTCGCCTCGGTGAATGCATAAAAGGCCGGGGAGAAGCCGAGCGCGAGGAGATTGTAGTTATCCCCGCCGATCTCGACCTGGCTGGTGGCCAGCGCGGCCGCTGTCTTGACGCTGTTTTCGTCGAGTGCATGCTGGGCATCGGCCACGGCGATACCCAGCCGTTCGATGATCTGCGGCAGGGGCGCGGAAACCAGTTCGCGCGTGACGGAAGGGACGACGCTCATGGCGCCGGTGCCGGTGCCGGAGCAGGTGTTTCAGGTGCCAGGAATTTCTTGATCTCCTGCAGAAATTCGACGGGGGCAGGGATAGCGACCAGCCGCGCGCTGATCGAACTGTTGCCGTTGGCCGATTGTTCGAACTGGCGGCTCGTGCGGTAGTCGACCGTCGCCCCGACCGCGAACGTGATCTTGCCGCTCCCCGATCCGTCCGCGGCCGGCTTGCCCGTCGCGATGTCGCTCAGCGGCTTGGAGATCGTCGCGCCGCCATCGGCGGCCAGCTTGATCGAGTCGGTCGAGAGGGTCACCAGATCGATGGTCACGGCGTCGTTGACGCTGGCGAGCAGGACGACCGATCCCTTTCGCGTTGCGCGTGTGCCATGCGTCGCGCTGCTGTCGTTGATCGATTTGGCAAGGTTGAACGCACTGGCTTCCGGCGTGTCGGCGGCGAACTTGTCGTCCGCCGTGTTGACCGCATCGCCCTTGATGTCGACCGGCGTTTTGGCATCGCCCAGCAACACCTTCTTGCCGTCGACCGGCGCTGCGTCGAACTTCTTGACAATGATGAAGCCATTGCCGTCGCCCCCGCCGGTCTTATCGGGGGTGGGCGTCGCCTGCAGCTGCACCGAGCCCTGGTTTTCGACGATGATCAGCAGATCCTTGTTGCCGTCGAAATGCACCTCGGCGCGACGAAAATGCTGGTTATTGTCTGGATTCGGGGTCTTGCTCCAAGGCTCCTCGCCGAAGTGCTTCACCGACTTGATCTTGTCGGCACCGACGCCGTTCTTCTTCAGGAATTCGGCGACGTTGGTGGCGCGGCGCTTGGCCAGATCGAGATTGTGATCGTTCTTGCCCTGGGTATCGGCATAGCCCACGACATCGACCGATTGCCCGCTTTCCTTGATGATCCTTGCGCCGTCGCGCAGCGCAATGGCGGCATCGTTCTTGATGACGTCCTTGTCCGTATCGAACAGCGCAAAGATGAAGGGCTGGAAATCGCTCTGTGAATCGATCGTGCCGTTCGGGTTGGGATCGAACGCAAGCCGCGCCTTGAAGTCCGCGAGATCGTCGATCTGCTTCGCGACCTTGCGTGCATAGAGCAGGCGGCTCGATTCGGGAGTGACCTCGGTCGAGACGCTCGGCGCAAGCTGGAACGTTTCCTTGGCCGCGGGCGTGTTGGTGATCCGGATGATGCCCGTGCTCGATGCAGCGGTGGGCAGGAAGACGACCGCATTTTCCGCCAGCAACGGGTTCTTCGCGGACGCGGGATCGAGCTCTGCCTTGACCTTGCTATCCTTGCTGGAGACGAACGCCTGCTCGAACTTGCCGGCAGGCGCGCGCAGCTTGTCTGCCAGAGCCTGCGCGGCGGTGTCGATGTCAGGGCCCGCCGCGTCGAGCTTGGTGCCATCGACAGTAATGCTGGCAGGCAGACTCTTCATCGTGATCTGCGCCGTGCGCGCACTGGCCGCCCCACCCGCTCCGCTCCCCTTGTTGCCAATCTCTCCCGTCACGTTGACGCCCAGCGCCTCGCTATCCCCGATCTTCATCGTCAGCTGCAACGACACCGTCAGGTCTGCATGCTGGTAATGGTAAAATGGCGGCGAGAGCCCGAGTTGCATCAGCGATTTACCGCCTGGATTGCCGAGGCCCGGCCGCGGCTTGGCATATTCTTCCATCTGCGCGATGGAATTCAGGTCGAGCGCTTTTTGTGCTTCGGCGATGCTCAGTCCCATCGCCTTGATGAATTCGGACACGCTGGCGTCGGTCAGCACCTGCCCCGGCGTCATGGTTTCGATAGGATTCTTATCGGCCACGGAGAGGCTCCTCGCTTCCGGAATCGGGAATCGTTAGCGCGCGGCTCGCGCGGACGGGATCGACCGTTTCGGCGCGCACCGCCCAATAGCCATGCTTGCGCTGCGCCTCGGCGATGCGGACCGGGGTGATTTGCAACCCTCGATTTATCCAGTCGAGCAGCATCGCCGACAGCGGCTGCCCCTCGCGCCCGGCCAGCGCCAACGCTTCGGCAAATCCGTCTCGCGCGGCATCGCGCTCGTCGAGCCGCAGGCGCGCCACCGCGGCACGCTCCAGCAAGGAGGCCCGGTCGCGGCGATGAAACGGCGTGTCCCGCTGCCCCACCGCATCGGCGGCCTGAGTCGCGAGATCGACGACACGCACAAAGTCGCCGAGTTTCTCAAGGCTTTCAAGTACGCATTGCAGATAATGCCGACCAAAGACGTCGGGCGCCTGCGCCGATTGCGCCAGCCGCAGCGCTTCCCGGTAGCGTTCCAGCGCTTCCTTATGCCGGCCTTTGATCGCCAGCATCTTGCCCGCTTCAGCGATGCCGATATGGACCTGATGCGCGCCGATCCGTGTCGAGGCGGGCATGGGAATCATGCGGCGCGCGCCGGCGGCGCATCGTACTGGAGCACGTCGGCGCCGGCCTGTTCCAGCCGCGCGCGCAGCAACCGGGCACGTGGCAGACTGAGCGGTGGCAATTGGAGCGGCAGTACCGCGGTGCCCGACGCGCCGACGAGCGCCAGGGCCGGCGGCGGGGCCGATTCGACGACGAGTACATGCTCGACGAAGCTCGCCAGCCGTGCCGTGACGGATATGCCCCGCGCGGCATAGGCCTTGAGACGCGTTTCGACATCGGCATGGCGGACGCCATTCTCGATGGTGACCGGGGCCAAGGCCAACACGGAATCGCAATCGTCTAGCGGGATCCCGGCGAGTTCCTCGAGCGCTGCGGCGACACCGGGATCGTCGCTGTCCGCGGCATCGAGTTGCACGTCGTACCGCAGGAACGCCTGATTGAAGACCCGTACGCCTGGATTCCGGGCCAGTCGCCGCCAGATCCGGTCGGCATCGCCATGGCTCAGGTCCATCACCACCAGGCTGGTATCGTCGGCAAGGACGACTCCGGGCAGCATCGACGCGACAGCCGCGCGTTCGCTGGGCGGCAAGTCGCCCGCGAACAACGCATATCGCGATGTCAGCGGATCGGCAGTGGTCAGCTCCAGCGCACCCTGCGGAAGCCGCGCCTCGAACGCTGCGACGGTGACGGGACTGACATTGCCCAGCACGATGCCCGGCGGCGTCATCAGCAATTCCATCGCTTCATCGACAGACACGCCAAGAAAGTCGGCGATTGCCAGTCCGGCTGCCTCGGTAAGCGCGGGATCGGCAATCTCGGCTGCGACATCGAGCGTGACGGCGGGTTCCAACGCGGTGGGGGAAACGTCGACATCGACGACGAGGCCCAACTCGCAAAGCAGCGCGCACATTGCGTCGGCAGCAGATCGAGGAAGTGCGCGCGCAAGCGGCGACGGGGCACGATAGATCGACGCAACAACCGCTTCGACAGGTAAACCGAGGCCCGCGGCGATGGCAGCTGCAATGTTTGGCGAAGCGCTGCCGACACTGCGCACGATCACGTCGAACCGCAGATCGCCGCGCCAATCGACCGATCGCATATTCGGAAGAATCAAGGCAGCACCTGCTGGGTAGCCGTCGCCGCGGCGCCCCTCCCCGTGCAATCATTCACCTCGTTAGATGGTCGCACAAAAAAACCTCCGTCGCCTTATGACGACTGATTTCTTAGATTAGGAAGTGCGCTACACCCGCAAACGCAAGGTTCGTGTACGCAAGCGATTGTTTATTGTGAGGCGACCGAACGCGACTTTGCACAATATCACCGAGTCTTTATAAATTTGCCATACGCCGTTGGTATTGTCAACGTAACTCGCCGGGTTCAGTAATGAAGTAGGAAGCTTCAATGATTTATCAACAAATAGTCGGTGTCGTGCCCCGCTTCATGCAAGAGCGTGCTCGCAGTGCGCCGCAGATCATGCGGGCTGGGCTTGGCCAGTGGTTTGCCTTTCTTCTGCGTCGAAAGGTCAGCGTCAGCACATGGCTGCGCTCCGGGCTGCTCATCGGCAGGTCCAAATCGTACCGCGACAAGAGGACGCACTCCGATCCGCCAGCAAAGATTTTCAGCGATGAAGATATCAGCGCCTGCCGCGACAGGGACACCAAGGCGTGAGTTTCGCCGCTTCATATGCTCCTCGGGGATGGTCCAGAGCACCTCGCTGAAGTTGATCTCGCTCCACTCTGCGTTGGTCAGCTCGCTCTACCTTCTCGGCAGTTCGCATGCCATCAATCGTGCCATCCAGATTACGTGCTTGCCGCTGCCAGACCATGCCGGACGCGTGATCATTCCCACTCGATTGTTCCAAACCCAGGTACGTCATCGACCTAGGCTCAGGACCTATTAAATTGCTTGCGAACGGCCTGATCGATTGATTCACTGGGCGGCGCGAGGAGGCGCTGCCATGAGTGATTTGATTTGGCTGTCGGAGGCGCAGATGCGCCGGATCGAGCCACATTTCCCGCTGTCGCACGGGATGCCCCGGGTCGATGACCGCCGGATTATCAGCGGGATCATCTTCGTGATCCGCAATGGTCTGCGGTGGCGCAATGCGCCTGCTGAGTACGGGCCGCCGAAGACGATCTACAACCGGTTCATCCGCTGGAGCCGTATGGGCGTGTTCAACAGGATTTTCGGGGCACTGTCGGCCGAGGGTGGCAAGCCGGATCAGTTGATGATCGACGCCATCCATCTCAAGGCGCACCGGACGGCAGCCAGTCTGCTCAAAAAGGGGCTGTTCCCCGACCGGCCTGAACTCCAAGCTTCGCGCCGTCTGCGATGGCAAGGGCCGCCACTGGTCATGCTGCTCAGCGAAGGGCAGATGAGCGACTATAAGGGCGCGGCGCTGATGATCGATGCCTTGTCCAGGGTGAAAGCGCTGTTGGCCGATCGGGGCTATGACGCCGACTGGTTCCGTGCCGCCCTCGCAGCACGCGACATTGCAGACGCTTCGCGGAAATCTCCTATCTTGATCGGTTATCGAATGGAGGCGCGCGGTGGATCATAGCCCCAGCACGCTGCGGTCCGCGGTAGCCGCGGCCAGGTCGGCACGCGCCACCAGCGCCTGGTAGCGTGCATCCAGCGCGCGCAACCGCGCGTCGGTCGCGCTTTCCTCGCGCTGGTTGATCAGGAAGAAGTCGCTGGCGCCCATATCGAAGCGGCGCTGCTCGGCCGACGCCATCTTGCCCGCCAGGTCGGCTTCCTGCGACGCGAGGTCGGCGACCTTGTCGGCCCCCTCGATGTTGATCGCGATGCCCTTCACTTCGATCGCGATCTGCTCCTCCAGCATTCGGTGGCGGGTGCGCAGGCCGTCGATCTCCGCCTTGGCCTCGGCGATGCGGCCGCGGGCGCTGCGCCGTTCGAGCGGCACCGAGAATTTGACGCCGACGATTGCCTCGGCCGGGGTGCGCGACGGGCCGCCAAGCCCGATTGCGCCGACATCCTTGCCCAGTTCCGCGCGCGCGTCGAGCCGCGGTTTCAGGTCGTTCTCGGCCAGATTGAGCCGCGCCAGCGACTGGTCGATGCGCACCAGCACCGTCTTCAGGTCGGGCCGGAGGATCGGGCCGGCCTTGCGGGGCGCGATCGCCAGTTCGGGCAGCGCGTCGGGCAGCTGCTCGGTCGCCGGGACCAGGGGCACGCCATTGGCGTCGCGCCAGAAGAAGGACAGCGCGTTGGCGGTTTCCGCCAGCTTCTGCTCGGCCTGCGCCACCAGCGATCGCCTGCGGGCGAGATTCTGGTCGTTCTCGGTGATCAGGATCTGCGAACGCGCGCCCAGCTGCACCTGTCGCGCCAGCTGCGAGCGCCGCTTTTCGGACAGCGCCAGCAGGTCGCGATAGGCCTTGAGGCGCAGCCCCGCGATCGCCCAGGCCTGATAGGCGCCCATGGCGCGGCGCTGCACCCCGATCGCCACCATCTCGCGCTCCAGCCGGGCGACGTCGACATCCTGGTCGGCGAGCCGCAGCTTGGTGCGCCGCTCGTCGGTCACCCGGTCGCGCAGCAGCGAGAAGACTGCCCCGACTTTGAACTCGCCGAGCTGGTTGGTGTAGGCCTTGTCCTCATAGACCGGGAAACGCCCACGCGAGACGCGGTACCCAGCGTAGAGCCCGCCGCCGTTGTTGTCCAAGGCGCGGCTGGCCTTCGCCTCGGCCACCGAGCCGTCATAATAGCCGAAGGGGCGCGTCTGGGCGTCGACGTCGAACACCACGTCGAACGCGCCCTCGGCGCTCAGCGCCTTGCCCTCGGCCTGACGCTGCTTGGCCAGCGCCTCGATGATCTGCGGCGCGTTCTGCGCCGAGGAGCGCAGCACCTGGTCCAGAGTCAGCGGCCCCTGTGCGGCAGCGGGCACCGCGAACGCCAAGGCACCGAGGGAGAGCAGCAGCCGGATCATTTCTTTTTCTTCTTGTAGACGTCCATGCTCTTTTCCTCCGCCTTGTTGGCGGCGGTGCCGAATTCGAGCGGGAAGTCGTTGAGCTGGCGCCAGAGTTCATAGCCGACCGGCACCGTCTCGCCCTGCACCCAGCCGCGCACCTTGGCGCCGAGGCGGACGAAGCGGTCGCCCGGCCAGGCGAGCGTGCCGGGCATCGGCTCGATCAGCACGCGGAACAGCCCGTCGGGCATCGCCGAGGGATCGACCGAGCGCACCCGCCCGTCGAACAGCCCCCAGGCCATGGACGGCCAGCCGCTCAGCTGGATCGCGGGCCAGCCTTCGAACTCCAGCCGCACGCGGCGGCCGGGGCGGACCAGCGCGATGTCGCGCCCGTCGACCATCAGCTCGACCACGCGCTCGGTGCCGCCTTCGGGCGCGAGCGTCGCCAGCTCGGTGCCGGCGCTGACCAGCGTCGCGCCGGCGGCGGCGTTCAGCGTCTGGATACGACCGTCGCGCGGTGCACGGACGATCTGCACCGCCTGGCGGTTGAGCGAGACTTCGATCCGGTTGAGCTTGGCCCGCGATTCCGCGAGCTTGGCGCCCTGATCGGCGACGCGGATCTGCGCCTGTTCATAGTCGCGCCGCGCCGCCAGCCCTTCGTTGAACAGCGTGCGGGCGCGGTTGACGTCGATCGAGGCGACGGCACGGGCGCTTTCGAGCGAGGCGATCTCGGCATGGACCTGATCGCGCTCGGCGGCGAGGCGCGCGAGCAGCTCGGGATCGTTATCGGAAATCTTGGCGATCGGGTCGCCCTTCTTCACCGCCTGGCCGTCGGTGACGAACCATCGCTCGACCCGGCCGGGCACCAGCGCGGTGACGGACTGGACGCGATCGTGCGGATCGAGCGCGACCACCTGTCCCCGCCCCGCCGCGGTCTGCACCCAGGGCACATAGACCATGGTGACGCCGAGCAGCGCGATGGCGATCACGATCATCCAGGCGATGACGCGGGCGATGCGCGGCGGGCGCATGCCGGCCAGCGTCGGGAAATGGCCGATATGGTCAGGCCTGAAGGGCATTGCCTGCCTCCTGCGCAGTGAGGGTGGCGCGGAGCGCTTCGAGTGTTTCGAAACGTGCCTGGCTGGTCTTGCCCAGCCAGAGATAGCCATCGCGGCGGATCGCCTCGGGGCGACCGGTAAAGAGGAGCACGGTGGTTCCTGCGTCGCGCAGCGCATCGAGCGCGGCGGTCAATCGTGTTGGAGGGATCAGATCGTAGAGCGGGCCGAGCAGCAGCACGCGCGGCCGCGCGAGCAGCGCATTGGCGAGCTTGAGCGCCATCAGCTCGCCGATCGACAGCGGATAGCCCGAGGCGGCGAGCGGAGTATCCATGCCCTCCGGCAACTGGCCGATGCGGGCGTCGAGCCCGACCAGCGCAAGGGCGTCGAGCACCTTGCCCGCCGGGATGCCGGCCCCGGCCAGCCCCAGATAGTCGCGGATGCTGATCTCGACGATGGTCGGGCGGTCGAGCACGATCACGTCCGAGCGCAGGCGATAGACGTCGAGCGCCTCCAGATCGACGCCGCCCACCATCACCAGCCCGCGATCGGGCTGCAGGTTGCGCTTGAGCAGCATGGCGAGCCGGCTGTCCATCGTCGGCGCGCCCACCACGACCAGCTGGCTGGCCGCCGGGATGGTCAGGTCGATGCGGGCGTCGCCGGCCTCCACCTCGCGCAGCCGTACCTCGCCATTGCCCGGCGCTTCGCTGCTGCGGCTATGGGTCTCGTGCGGGATGGCGTAGAGCAGCGACACTTCCTCGGCCGCCGCGACCATGTCGTAGAAGGCATCGAGATAGGTGCCGAGCTGGCCGAGGCCGTAGAACACGCCCGACAGGATCAGCTCGGCTGCGACCAGCTGGCCGATCGAGAGCTGCCCCTGCAGGATCAGCCAGCCACCCATCGCGAGCAGCGCCGCGCTGGCGGTGGCGTAGAGCAGCAGATAGGCGCAGGTCTGGGTGAAGCTGAAGCGGAAGTGACGGCGATGCGCGGCGACATAGGCGGCGGTCATCGTCTCCGAACCGTCCATCGCGAAGTCGAGATGGCGGCTCGACTTGTAGAAGCCGTTGGAGGTGCCCAGCCCCTCCAGCCAGCGCGCCGCATCGTGCTTGGCATGGCTGAGCGCCACCGCCGAGCGGATCGCGCCGGGCGACCAGAGCTGCCAGATCAGCCACACCAGCGCGATCAGGATGACGTTGAAGCCGAGGAAGAACGGGTGGTAGAAGCTCGTCACCACCAGACCCACCACCGATTGCAGCAGGATGGTGAAGCCGCCGATGACGAGGCTCGGCACGCTCTTCTGCACCGTCATCAGGTCGAAATAGCGGTTGAACAGGTCGACGCGGCGGGCATCGGCGAAGAAGGGATTGCGGGCGTGGACCGCGCGGATGGTAATCTCCGCCATGGTCCGTGCAAAGATCCGCCGCTCGAACAGCGCCATGATGTGGACGCGCAGGGCGCTCAGGATCACCACGATCAGCAGCAGCGTGAACAGCAGCGCGGACAGCGTGATCAGCGGCGCGGGCAGCGCGATCTTGGCGACGCTGTTGATCAGTAGCTGCACCGAGATCGGAGTCGCCAGCGACAGCAGGCTGATCGCGATCCCATAGACCATCGCCAGCCGCAGATAGCCGCCATCGGGGCCGATCACCTCGCCCAGCCAGCCGCGCACCTGCCCCCAGCCGATCTTCTGCTTCGCCATCTCTCCACCTTACTCCCTTCCGGATCGACCAAGTGCGGCCCGCACACCATAAGCACAATGGCAGGCCGACTATATCATCGATAGGAAATACCTATGTCCTCGACGCAGGCCATCAGTTCCTGCGCCAGTCTCTTATAGGCCGCAGCACGCGCCACCCCGCTGCGCCACAGCAGCCCCATCTCGCGATAATGCCGCCCGCCATGGAAGGGCCGGGCGACCACGTCGTCGCCGGGGCGGATTTCCTGCCGCACATAGAGTTCGGGCAGCACCGCCAGCCCCATCCCCATGCCCGCCATCTGGCGGATCGCGTCGAGGCTGGTGCCTTCATATTCCTCCCGCACCCGGGCCCCGGCTTCCTCGGCGATCGCAATCGTCTGTTCGGCGAGCCGATAGCCGCGCTGGAGGGTCAGCAGGTCCTGCCCCGCCAGATCCTCGCGGCCGATCGAAGCGCGCGCTGCGAGGGGATGATCGGCAGCCATGGCGAGTTGGAGCGGTTCGCGGAACAGCCGCTCGACCTGTGCGCCGGGCGCAGGCAGGGGTAACTGGGCGAGGATGAGGTCGTACGTGCCGGCGGCCAATCCCTCCACCAGCGCGGCCGGGATGTTCTCCCGGACGTGCACGCGCAAGTCGTGGAACTGCTGGTGCAACCGCGCGACCAGCCGCGGCAGCAGATAGGCGCCGATGGTCGGCGTCACGCCCAGCCGGATCGTGCCGAGCAGCGCAGCATCGCCCGCGCCGGTGAGTTCGCCGAGATCGCGCACCTCCAGCAGGATGCGACGTGCCCGCTCGGCGACCTCGCGGCCGAGCGGCGTGAGGAAGGCGCGGGCACCGCGCTCGACCAGCGGTGCACCCAAAGCGTCTTCGAACTGGCGAATCGCCTGGGACAGCGAGGGCTGGCTCACCCCGCACAGCGCCGCGGCGCGGGTAAAGCTCGCTTCGCTGCCCAGCGCGACGAGATAGCGGAGCTGGCGCAGGCTGATCTGCTGTTCGAAACCGGGGGCGGCTTTCACATCCATACGGCTACACAGTGAAGCACAAGTGGCGGGGCCTCGCCTATGGTCTTTCCCGTCCGTTCTGCGCCGATGCCGCGAGCACGGCATGGGCCGTGCCGCGCGGCAGCAGCAGGTGCCGCAGCATTTCGACGTCGTTGACGACCGCAACCGGCTCCTCCGCGAGCGCAGCCTGCAACGCCGTGCGCAGCCAGGCGCTGGTGCCCGGGTGCGAAAGCACCCAGGCGATCCGGCGATCGATCGCGGCGATCTCCACCTCGGGCTCGGCCGTGCATCGGGGCGGTGCAATCTCGATCCGCATCGTCAAACCTCCTGCGCGAAGGGCTGCCACGTCAGGCCACCAGCATAGCGCGAGGCGACCCGGCCGGCATCGTCGATCGCCAGCAGGTGCAGCCAGTGGTTGTCGAACAGCGCGCGTACCCCGTCGTGCCGGGCGAGCACCTCGGCGATCGCGTTGGTCGGCGCTTCGATCACCACGGTCAGCCGCAGCGGATCATGGACCAGCTTCTCGCCGTCATGCACCGATTGCCAGGGCAGCCCGCCGCGCAGGGTGCCGCCATTGCCTTCGAGCACGCCGATCCCGCCCACGGCATTGTGGAGCAGCTTGTTGCCCGCGCCGAACACGCCCGGCGCGACGCTGGAGCCATAATATTGGAGGCTGATCCAGCTCGCCACCACCACCGGTGCGGTGAGGATCAGTTCAAGCACCGAAAGGTCGGCATCGGCCCGCCAGTCATAATCGTGGAGGAACGCCCGGCCGCCCATCGCGCGGCCCGCCGTCCGCGCACGCGGGGCGGCGATGAAGGCGCTGCACCCGGCCAGCCCCCATTCGGGGCGCACCTCGGCCCAGTCGCGCCCCCGTGCGGCGATCTGCGTGGCGCCCTCGGCCCGGGGCAGCTTGGCCGCGCGGGCGATAGCCGCCGCCACCGAGGCGCGGGCGAGCGCTTGCTTCACCTCCGCCAGGAGCGGTGTCGGCGCGTCCACATCCTGGGCGAACAGCTGGATGCGATCGCTGGTGGTGTCGTGCAGGCCGCCGATCGCAACGGTCTCGGCGGGGATCATGATCCCCCGCGCCGCCAACCCGGCCCGCACGACGGGATCGTTGAGCAGCCCCGCAAGCAGCCGTGCATTGACGTCGCCGGCATGGCCGCCGCAGGCGCCGCACTGGAGCGCGCTCGCGTGGAGATTGTTGGTCACCCCCGCGCCATGCCCCACCAGGATCAGCAGCGGCGCGAAGTCGCTGGTCAGCGACATGGCGCGAAGGATCCGCTCCGCAGCGTCGACCGCGTCATGGTGCGGCAAGGGCGGGTGGAAGCGCGGCTTGCCCTTCGCCGCCTTGGTCTCGGCCAGCCCCAGCGTGCCCTTGAGCAGCTTGGCCGCGTAGACCAGCCCGGCCGACTCCACGAAGGCGAAGGAGGACACCGCCGCCTGTTTGAACCGCCCCCAGGCACGGTCGCCGCGGGCATTGGCATGGTCGAGCGCTTCGAGATGCGGATCGCCGCCATCGTCGCTCACCAGCCCCGGCCGCAGCAGCACCGGCAGCCGCGCCTCCCCCGCGCACGCGCCGTGCGGCCGATGCGCGGTGCCGACCCCGAAGAAGCCCGCAAAGCCCTTGGTACGGATGCCCGGCGCCACCCGCTCGATCGCGGCACGGATCGGCTCCGAGCGCACGTCGATGCAAAAGGCCATCTGCGCGATCGGCGTCGCAGCGACCGGACCTTCCACCGCCGCGTGCAGCCGGTCGGCCAGCCGGCGCTGCTCGGCCAGTTCCGCCGCGTGCTGCAGGATCGCATCCACGCAGCTGTCCTGCCCCGGCCGCGCCGGTGCCTCGTACCGGCCTGCCGCTTCGGCCCAGCGCGCGCGCAGGGAAGCCTCGCCCAGTTCCCACAGCGCCGCTTCCCAGACCAGCCGGACCGCGAGCAGATCGACCAGCGTGTCGTCAGCCTCGTTGGCCAGCTCGGCCTGCCAGCCCTGGTAGCGGGCGAATTGCGCCCAGCCGCCCAGGTCCATCAGCAGCCGCTCGAAATAGCGGGCGGCCGCATCGGCCCGTAGGCCCAGCCGCGCTGTGCTGACCGCGATCGCGTCGCTCGTACTTTCCGGTGTCTCGGCGACGAAGGCGCGGAAGCCTGTCAGCCCGAAAACCTCGGGCGTGCGGTCGAGGCAGGCTTGCGCCCGCCAGCCGGGATAGGCGCCCTGCCCTTGCGGCGCGGCCCACAAGGCCTGGCCGGCGTCGAAATAGCTGCCTGCCCAGCCGCCGATCTGGTCGGCGACCACCGACGGCCAGTCGATCCCACCCGAAACCGCGGCGATCTCGGCAAGCGTGGGCAACGCCACGGGGTCGGCCGCGTCGCCGCCGATCTGGGCCAAGAACCGCTCGAAGCTATGCGGGCGCTCGATGGGCCGAGCCGCCTTCCATGCCGCGTACAGGTCGCTTTCGTAGATCGCGCTTTCGGCGATGCGGGCGCGGTACCAGGCGCGCGGCATCGTCGCCCGTGCACCGCCGCTCCGCGCCAGCCAGGCGGAGGCCTGGGCGAGGCTGCGGCCGGTGTGGCCGAGGAAGGGGTTCACCGCGACGCTGGTCGCCAGCGGCCAGAGCGGCGGGATGGCGCGGGCGGCCTGTTCGGCGGCTTCGAGGAGCAGCCCGACATAGCTGGGCTGCGGGGCATGCGATTGCGGGTCGGCACTGCGGTACATGGGATCAAGCCTTTCCGAGAACCCGGCCGCCGATCACCCGATCGAGCAGCGCGTTGACATAGAAACCGTGGGAGAGATGCGTGCGCAGGCGCTGCGCGGCGGGATGGTCGCACCACAGCGGCAGCATCGCCTGCGCCACCGCGATGCCGCCAAAGGCGACCAGCGCGACGGCGAGCAGCGCCCATTGGAAGGGCCCCGGCGCGGGCACCGCGGGCAGCGTGCCGGCGGTCAGCCACTCGACCGCAGCGTGCAGCAGGAAATAGGCGGCGGTGGCGAGGATCGCGAAGCCGAGCGTCCGCTGGAGCAGCGCGCGTGGTGCGGCGGGGCTCATGCCCTGGACGATCAGATAGGCCACGCCGAACACCAGGATCGCGCCGAGCGCCACCGCCTGGGGCGGCTTGGTCCAGGCGCCGAAACCGATCGCCAGCGCGCCGTAGAGGATCGCCGCGCCCAGCATCGCCAGCGCGACCGCCGTGCCGTCGGGCTTGGCGACCGGGCCCAGCCGCCGCGCCGCCGCGATCCGCTCGGCCGCGCCGCCCGAGGACAGGAAGGCGTGGGCTTTGTAGAGCGAGTGCGCAACGATGTGCAGCAGCGCCAAGTAGAACAGCCCCAGCCCGCACTGCATGATCATGAAGCCCATCTGCGCGACGGTCGACCAGGCGAGCTGGGTCTTGATCGCGGGCTGGGTGGGCAGCACCAGGCTGCCGAACAGCGCGGTGAAGCCGCCCAGCACCGCCAGCAGCGCCAGCGCCGCCGGGGATGCGAGCATCACGTCGGCAAGCCGGATCAGCAGGACGCCGCCGGCGTTGATCACGCCGGCATGGAGCAGCGCCGAGACGGGGGTCGGTGCTTCCATCACTTCGGTGAGCCAGCCGTGCAGGGGGAATTGTGCGGACTTGAGCATCGCGGCGATGCCGATCCCCCAGGCGGCGAGCGCCATCGCCTCGGGCGCGGTTCCGGCGCGCGCGGCGGCAAGCAGCTGGGCAATGTCGGTCGTGCCGGTTGCCCGCCAGAGGAGCACCGCCGATCCGATCAGCAGCACGTCGGCAAGTCCCGTGCTCAACGCCTTCTTGCGCGCGGCACGGCGCGCGGCGGGACGCTCGGCGTAGAAGAGCAGCAGCCGACCCAGCCCCTGCCCCGTCGCGATCCAGGCGAAGACCAGCTGCGGCAGCGTGCCCGCCGTGACCAGCAGCATCACGCTCGCCAGCGTCACCGCCAGCCAGGCGAGGAAACGGCCCTGCCGGGCTTCGCCGTCGAGATAGGTCGCGGCGAAGCGCACCACCACCCAACCGACGAAGGCGACCAGCACCAGCATGGTCATGCTCACCACGTCCAGCCGGGCCGCTACGAAGGCTTCAGCCCCCGCCAGCGCGAGCGTGCGAGGTCCGGACCAGGTGGTCCATGCGGCCAACCCCAGGGCAGCGATCAGCGCGACGAGCGCCGCGAGCGGCACGACCCGTCGCGTCCATCCCGGCCGGAACTGCCGCCCCATACCCGCCGCGACTGCCGCCGCAGCAAGGAGCCCCGGCCCCGCATTCGCCAACCACCACATGCTCACACCCGATCTCCTGTTGTGTCGGGCGGAGCGTTAGGGCTGCGCAACGATCCGATAAAATTCATTGTTTGTAGTGCAACGTTCACTTAAACAGAACGAATGCGAGACCTGAATTACAACCATCTTCGCTATTTCTGGGCGGTCGCGCATGACGGGAACCTGACCCGAACCGCCGATCGAATGGCGGTCTCGCAATCCGCGCTCTCGACTCAAATTCGCAAGCTGGAGGAGCGACTGGGCCATGCGTTGTTCGAGCGCGAAGGACGCCGGCTGGTGCTCACCGAAGCCGGCCGCATCGCGCTCGACCATGCCGACACGATCTTCGCGACCGGCGACGAGCTGCTCGAGGTGCTGCGCGAGACCGGCCGGGCTCGCCAGGCGGTGCGGATCGGCGCGCTGGCCACGCTGTCGCGCAACTTCCAGATCGGCTTCGTCCAGCCGCTGCTCCACCGCGCCGATGTCGAGCTGGTGCTGCGCTCGGGCAGCGCGGCGGAGCTGATGCAGGCGCTCGCCGCGCTCCAGCTCGACGTGGTGCTCGCCAACCGCCCGCCGGCGCGGGACGCGATCACTCCCTATCTCGCGCACAGGATCGCCGAGCAGCGGGTAAGCCTGATCGGCCGGCCCGGTATCGCGGGCGACACCAGCCTCGCCGCCCTGCTCGCTACCCAGCCGGTGGTGCTGCCGACGCTGGAGAGCAGCGTCCGCGCGGCCTTCGATTCGCTCGCTGCAACGCTGGGCGTGCGGCCCCAGATCGCCGCCGAGGTCGACGACATGGCGCTGATGCGCCTGCTCGCACGTGAAGGCGTGGGGCTGGCGGTGCTGCCGCCGATCGTGGTGCAGGACGAGCTGGCGGCGGGCAGCCTCGTCGAATTCGATCAATTGCCGCAGGTTACCGAGAGCTTCTACGCCGTCACCCTCGAGCGCCGCTTCCCCAATCCGCTGGTGGCCGAGCTGCTCCGCGCTGCGCGACGCTGAGCTAACACGCTGTTGCCGCAACCATTGTCGTGTCAGGATCGCACCGGCATTCTATAGAAGAGAATGGAAATGCGGAGAATCTGCACGGGGTGCCGCGACGGGGTCGATTTCGACATCCCCTTCGCCATGGCCTTTCAGCCGATCGTCGACACCGACACCGGCCTGCCCTTCGCCTATGAGGCGCTCGTGCGCGGTCTGGACGGGTCCGGCGCCTGCGATGTGCTGTCGCAGGTGACCGACGCCAACCGCTACGCCTTCGACCAGGCCTGCCGGGTCAAGGCGATCGAGACCGCGATGGCCGCCGGGCTGATGGCAACGGCCGCGCGCCTGTCGATCAACTTCCTCCCCAACGCGGTCTATTCCCCCGTCGCCTGCATCCAGCTGACGCTGCAGACCGCCCGCGCCGTGGCGATGCCGCTCGACCGGTTGATCTTCGAATTCACCGAGAACCAGTTGATCGCCGACCCCGAGCACGTCGCGACGATCATCGATTCGTACAAGCAGATCGGCTTCAAGGTCGCGGTCGACGATTTCGGCGCGGGCCATTCGGGGCTCGACCTGTTTGCGCGCTTCGCGCCCGATGAAGTGAAGCTCGACATGGCGCTGGTCCGCGGCATCGATCGCGAACCGCGCCGCCAGGCGATCGTCCGCGCGATGGTGGGCATGTGCAGGGAACTCGACACGCTGCTCATCGCCGAGGGGATCGAGACGGCGGAGGAAGCCGCGGTGCTGCGCGACCTCGGCGTGCGCTACCACCAGGGCTATTGGTACGCGCGGCCTGAACTCGGCGCGCTGCCGGCAATCACCCCGGGGGCCTAGTCCTGCCGCGACTTGGCCTATAGAGACACGGGTGACGCCCGCACCGGGCCCCATTTTCTGCAGGCAGTATCCATGACCGTCCTCATCAAGGAAGCCGATCTGATCGAGAGCGTCGCCGACGCGCTCCAGTACATCTCCTATTACCACCCGATGGATTATATCCGCGCGCTGGGCGACGCTTACGAGGCCGAGCAAGGCCCCGCTGCCAAGGACGCCATCGCGCAGATCCTCACCAACAGCCGGATGTGCGCCGAAGGCCATCGCCCGATCTGCCAGGACACCGGCATCGTCACCGTGTTCATCCAGTGGGGCCAGAAGTGCGTGCTGGACAGCGAGCGCTCGCTGCAGGACGTGGTCGATGAAGGCGTGCGCCGCGCGTACCTGCATCCCGAGAACCGCCTGCGCGCCTCGATCCTGCGCGATCCGGCGTTCAGCCGCGTCAACACCAAGGACAATACCCCTTGCGTGCTCAACGTCGAGATGGTCCCCGGCGACCATGTCCATGTCGAGCTGGCGGCGAAGGGCGGCGGCTCGGAGAACAAGTCGAAGTTCGCCATGCTCAACCCGAGCGACTCGATCGTCGACTGGGTGCTCGAGATGGCCCCGAAGATGGGTGCCGGCTGGTGCCCGCCGGGCATGCTCGGCATCGGCATCGGCGGCACGGCCGAGAAGGCGGTGACGCTCGCCAAGAAGTCGCTGATGGGCGACATCGACATGGCCCAGCTCAAGCAGCGGGGCCCGCAGAACGACATCGAGCGCCTCCGCATCGAGATCTTCGACAAGGTCAACGCGCTCGGCATCGGCGCGCAGGGCCTGGGCGGCCTGGCGACGATCCTCGACGTGAAGATCCTCGACTATCCGACCCACGCCGCGTCCAAGCCGATCGCGATGATCCCCAACTGCGCTGCGACCCGCCACGCGCATTTCAGCCTCGACGGCAGCGGCCCGGTCTATCTCGACCCGCCGAGCCTCGACGAGTGGCCGAAGGTGGAGTGGACGCCATCGAAGGAATCGATCCGCGTCGATCTCGACACGCTGACCCCGGAAGTGGTGGCAAGCTGGAAGCCGGGCGATCGCCTGCTGCTCAACGGCAAGATGCTCACCGGTCGCGACGCCGCGCACAAGCGCATCCAGGACATGCTGGCCAAGGGCGAGGAACTGCCCGTCGATTTCAAGGGCCGGGTGATCTATTATGTCGGCCCGGTCGATCCGGTGCGGGACGAGGTGGTCGGCCCTGCCGGCCCCACCACCGCGACCCGCATGGACAAGTTCACCGAGATGATGCTCGCCCAGACCGGGCTGATCGCGATGGTCGGCAAGGCCGAGCGCGGTCCGGTGGCGATCGAGGCGATCCGCCAGCACAAGGCCGCCTATCTGATGGCGGTGGGCGGTGCGGCCTATCTCGTGGCCCGCGCGATCAAGGGTGCGCGGGTCGTCGGCTTCGAGGATCTCGGCATGGAAGCGATCTACGAGTTCGACGTGAAGGACATGCCGGTCACCGTCGCGGTGGACGCGACCGGGGAGAGCGTCCACCATACCGGCCCGCTGGTATGGCGCGAGAAGATCGCCAAGGAGCGACTGCTCCAGCAGGCCTGAGGCCATGGGCACGCCAGACGAGACGCGATCGCGCCGCCGCGCGCGCATCACGCTGGCGTGCCTCTATCTGCTGGCGGGCGTGCTGCACCTGATGGTGCCGCGCCCGTTCCTGCACATCACGCCGGGCTGGGTGCCCTACCCCGCCCTGGTCATCGCGGGCACCGGGCTCTGCGAGATCGGGGGTGCGCTCGCGCTGCTGACGGTGCGGCTGCGCAAGCTCGCTGGCGTGATGCTGGCGCTCTACGCGCTCTGCGTGTTCCCGGCGAACCTCCAGCACGCGGTGCAGGACCTCTCGACCGGCACCGGGCTTGGCTGGGCCTATCACGCGCCGCGGCTGTTCGTGCAGCCTTTGCTCTGCTCGTGGGCGCTGTGGGCAGGCGGAGTGCGGCGCTAGAGCGTTTTCACCATGGGTGAAGACGCTCTAGATGTTTGTTTGCCGCATTTTCCGAGTCGTTGACCGTACACGGTCAACTTGAAAATGCTCTAGCCGCCGAGCGCGTCCGACAGGTGGCAGGTCTTGCCCGGCGTCAGCGCCTCGACGTGCTCGACCTGCAGGATCGAGCCGCCATCCTTCCCCTCGACATAGCGCCCGATCACCTCGCCATAGGCGGGCAGCCCGGCCTTGCGGAGCGTGTCCAGCACATGCCCGCCTGGCGCCTCGGCCAGCGCATAGCGGTTCTCGGCCAGGTCGCAGCGCCGCAGGATGAGGGCAGTGCCGTCCAGCTCCACCGTACCGATGAAGACGTCCGTGCCGTCCTGCACCGGCATTGCCGCCCCGGCAAGTGCGATCAGCATGCCGATCATAGCGGGTTGCCCTCCTTGTCGAGCAGGTCGATCTTGTACGAGCAGCCGTACAGGGTCTTGCCCGGGTGCGTCGTGGCGTTGGACACGTTCAGCGCAATGCGGGTGTGGGCGCGGAAATGATCGCCATCGGCAGGATCGGTGACGTCGCTGATCACGCGCTCGCCGAGGAACTTGCGAAACTTGATCTCTGCTTCGGCCTGCGCCCGCGTCACCTTGCCCGAGGCGACCAGCGCGTCGACCAGCCCGTCCGACCCCATCGCGTTCTCGATCTTCTCCTTGCCCGCGACGACCTCGGGATCGGGCTCGTCGAGGATCGCCAGGATGCCGCTGGAGGTGAACGCGATGCGCCGCGTGCTGTACGCCCCGGCCACGGTGATCGGGGCGGGCAGATCATATTCCTTGAGCAGGAAATTGGTGGACTTCACCGGCTTCCAGCCGAGCTTGGCGGCCATCGCGTCATCGCCCGCCACGGCATTGGCGAAGCCGGCATAGGTCGGCGCATCGAGGCGGCAGGCGATCGCGTCGCGCACGTCGATCTTGGCGGGATCGACGTCGTCGTCCTGCACCGCGGCGGCGAACGCGGATGCCGGCAGCAGCGCGGCGAGCAAGGCGATGCGGAAGGATGGGATCTTCATGGCGGCCGGTTATTACGCTGCCGACGAGGCAACAATCGGTTCGCGCCGAAGCGATGCGCCGGCGGGGTCGTCCTATTCGGGCAGAATCCGCACCCGGCGCTTGCCCCAATAGCTGAGGTCGATCGAGAAATGCACGGGGGCGCCCTTTCGGGTCAGGATCATCTGGTCCCCGCGCCCGCCTTCGCCGGTATAGCTGAATGCCCAACCCTGCTTCTTCAGCGCCTCGCCGACCTTGAGCACCGCCGACTGGTCGCGATCGTGCCACAAGGTAATCTGGCGGAAGCCGCTCGCGCCGTCGCCGCCCGTCAGGTCGAGCGCCGCCTCATACGGGCCCTCGCCCAGCAGCATCACCCCGGAGCGACGGCAGCGCAGATGGCCGCCATCCATCTGGAGGCACTGGTCGAACCCGGCACGCTTGGCATCGGCGAGGCTGCCGCTGACCGGCAGGCCGGCATAGGCAAGCGAGGGCGGCGGCGGTGCGGGGGGCTCGCTGCTGCATCCGGCCACCAGCAGCGCCGCAACGGCGACTGCCGCGCGCACGGCGCTGCGATGATGGTGCTCTGGCCGCCGCATGTCCTTACCCCCTCGTGGGAAGCCTAGGCGGCGCCCGGCTCGGGTGCAAATGCCCGAAGGAAGAGATCGACGATATAATCGGTCTCGTCCTCGATCTCGGCATCGCTGAACTGGTGGCCCAGCATCGCCCGCTGCTGCGAGCCCATGCACAGGCTGGTCAGCGCAAACGCCGCCTTGAGCGGATCGGCGGCGCGCAGCTGCCCCTTGTGCATCGCGTCCTGCAGATGCGCCGCCAGCAGCTCGCGCGTGCGCTGCGGGCCACGGCGGAAGAAGATCTCCCCCATTTCCGGCGAACGCTCGACCTCGGCGTGGATCACCCGGTGCAGCTGGATCGCCTCGCGCGAGGTCACTTTCCGCAACAGGCTGCGGATGAACGCACAGAGCGTCGCCTGGAGATTGTCCGACGGCACCAGCAGCTGCATCACCTGCTCGCGATACTCGCGCGTCACTTCGTCCACGCAGGCGTCGAACAATTCTTCCTTCGACGCGAAATAGCTCCACAGCGTGCCCTTGGAGCCACCCAGCTCGGCCGCGATCGCCGACATGGAGACGCCGACATAGCCCTGCTCCATGAAGTGGCGCTTGGCGATGGCAAGGATGGCGGCACGCCGATCCTGTTTCCGCGCTTCGCGTTTGCCGAGACATTTAGGGGTTACGATTTCCATAACCGTACTATAGGGTACGATTTTCTATTGACAAGGCCGGAAGCCCTCTCCATCTGGAACTCGTACCCAATAGTACGGTTTTTTCCAGACCATGATGAGTCGTTTCCCAACAAGGCCCTTGTTGCTGTCTGCGGCTGCCGCCTCCGCGCTGGCCGCGTGCGCGCCGGTGCCGAACCTCGGCGCCCGGCCGGAAGTGCGCGCGGCGGACAGCTACGCCGCCAGCCAGTCGCTCGCCGGTACCGCCCAGACCCAGGCGCAGTGGCCCGTCACCAACTGGTGGACCGCCTATAACGATCCGCAGCTCAACGCATTGATGGACGAGGCCTTCCGCGGCGCGCCCAACCTGGCGGCGGCCGCCGCGCGGTTGCGCTCGGCCCAGGCCTATGCCGTCCAGGTCGGCGCCGCCCGGCTGCCGCGCGTGGATGCCAGCGGTTCGGCCGCGGCCAACCAGATCAACACCGGCGACGGGCTGCCGATCGAGATCGGATCGAACGTGCAGACCCTCGGCTATGGCACGCTCAACCTGGCCTTCGACCTGGATCTCTGGGGCAAGAACCGCGCCCAGCTCGCCGCCGCCACGTCGGAAGCGGAAGCCGCGCGGTTGGAGCTGGAACAGGCGCGGCTCGCGCTCTCGACCAACATCGCCGCCGCCTATGCCGATCTCGCCCGCCTCGCGGCCGATCGCCGGGTGCAGGAGCGCGCGCTGGAGGTTCGCCTCGCCACGCAAAAGCTGGTCACCGATCGCGTGACCAACGGCCTCGAAACCCGCGCCGAAGAGAAGCAGGCGGCCGCCGCCGTCCCCGCCGCCCGCGCGCAGCTCGCCGCGATCGACGAGGATATCGGCCTTACCCGCAACCGCATCGCCGCGCTGCTCGGCCAGGGCCCCGATCGCGGCCTGAGCATCGCCCTGCCCGCCGCGCCGACCGAGGCGCGCGGCATCCCGGCCGACGTGACGACCGACCTGATCGGCCGCCGCCCGGACGTCGCCGCCGCTCGTGCGCGGGTCGAAGCCGCCGCGAGCCGGATCAAGGCCGCGCGGGCCGATTTCTACCCGTCGATCCGCCTGAGCGCTCTCGCCGGCTATGGCGCGCTCGGCCTTGACAACCTTGTCAAAGGCAATGGCGCATCGGTGTTCCAGGCGGGCCCGGCGATCAGCCTGCCGATCTTCCATGGCGGCGAACTGCGCGGTCAATATGCCCGCGCGCGCGCGACCTATGACGAGGCGGTCGCGAACTACGACAACAGCGTCACCACCGCTTATCATGACGTGGCGGACGCGGTGACCAGCCAGAAGGCGCTGGCCACACGCCTGGCCCAGAGCCGCCAGGCGCTGGACGATTCCGAACAGGCCTATTCGATCGCCCAGCAACGCTATCAAGGCGGGCTGTCGCGATTTCTCGATGTTCTGACCGCCGAGGAGAGGGTGTTGCAGAACCGCCAGATCGTCGCCGACCTGGAAGCGCGCGCATTCACGCTCGACGTCCAGCTCGTCCGCGCACTCGGCGGAGGCTTTTCCACCAACAACGCGGCCGCTGCCGCTTCCGAGGTCAAGACCCATGGCTGATGCAGAACCCGCCATCCATTCCGCCCGCGGCGATGCCGCCGATCGCAACGAGCCGTCGCAGGCCCCCGCCCATACAGACATGGACGACAGCGAGCGCAAGAACCTGCGCAAGCGGCTGATGCTCGGCGTCGGCGGCCTCGTGCTGGTCGCCGGCCTCGGCTATGGCGGCTATTACATGGCCGTCGGCAGCCATTATGTGAGCACCGACAACGCCTATGTCGGCGCCGACAGCGCCAGCATCACGCCGATGACCGGCGGCCAGGTACTGCGCGTGGCGGTGTCGGACACCCAGGCGGTGAAGAAGGGCGACGTGCTCGTCCAGATCGACGACAGCGACGCCAGGATCGCGCTGGCCCAGGCCGAGGCGGATCTCGCCCGCGCCACCCGCCAGTTCGGCCAGACCTCGGCCACCAGCGAAGCGCTGGCCGCGCAGGTCCAGGCCCGCGAAGCCGACATCGCCCGCGCGCGGGCGCAGGTGACCGCGGCCCAGGCCGATTTCGAGAAGGCCCGCATCGACCTTTCCCGTCGCCAGAAGCTCGCCCCCAACGGCGCGGTCTCGGGCGAGGAGCTGACCTCGGCTACCAACGCCTTCCAGGCGGCACGCGCGAACCTCGAACTCGCTAAGGCCGGACTGGCCCAGGCAAACTCGACCCGCGTCGCGGCCAGCGGACAGCTGGCGGCGAATCAGGCGCTGGTCAACGGCGCCACCGCGACCACGGCACCGGAAGTGCTGGCCGCGCGCGCCAAGGTGGATCAGGCCAAGCTCGACCTCGCCCGCACCGTCATCCGCGCGCCGTTCGACGGCGTGGTCACCCGCCGCAACGTCCAGGTCGGCCAGCGCGTGGCACCGGGCGCCCAGCTGATGCTGATCGTCCCGCTCAACCAGCTCTATGTCGACGCCAACTTCAAGGAAGGCCAGCTGACCCGCGTGAAGGTCGGCCAGCCGGTCGAGCTGACCTCCGACCTCTATGGCGGCGACGTGAAGTATCATGGCCGCGTGGTCGGCTTCTCGGGCGGCACCGGCTCGTCCTTCGCGCTGATCCCGGCGCAGAATGCGACCGGCAACTGGATCAAGGTGGTCCAGCGCCTGCCGGTGCGCGTCGCGCTCGATCCGAAGGAACTGCAGGCGCACCCGCTGCGCGTCGGCCTGTCGATGGATGCCGAGATCGATACCTCGGCCAAGTAAGGAACGCCTGCCATGAACGGCCAGACGCAGCGCGGGGGCTTCCTGGAGGGGCCCTCGCTGATCCTCGCCGGCGTGGTGCTGGCGTTGACCAACTTCATGGTGGTGCTCGACACCACCATCGCCAATGTCTCGGTGCCGCACATCGCCGGCAGCCTGGGCATCTCGGCGAGCCAGGGTACTTGGATCATCACCTCCTACGCCGTCGCCGAGGCGATCTGCGTGCCGCTCACCGGCTGGCTCGCGGGCCGGTTCGGGGTGGTGCGGGTGTTCATCCTCGGCGTGATCGGCTTCGGCATCTTCTCGGTGCTGTGCGGCATGTCGACCACGCTCGGCATGCTCGTCGCCTGCCGGATCGGCCAGGGGCTATGCGGCGGCCCGCTGATGCCGCTGACCCAGACGCTGCTGCTGCGCATCTTCAAGCCCGAACAGCACGCCCAGGCGATGGGGCTCTGGGCGATGACCACCGTCGTCGCGCCGATTCTCGGGCCGATCGCCGGCGGCACGATCAGCGACAACTGGTCCTGGCACTGGATCTTCTTCATCAACATCCCCGTCGCCGCGCTGTGCGCGTTCGGGGCGATGCGGCTGCTCACCAAGGCCGAGACGCCGACGCAGAAGCTGTCGGTGGACAAGGGCGGCCTTGCACTGCTGGTACTGTGGATCGCGGCGCTGCAGATCATGCTCGACCTCGGCCGCGAGCATGACTGGTTCAACGATGCGACGATCGTGTGGCTGGGCGTGATCGCCGCGATCGGCTTCCTCGTCTTCCTCGCCTGGGAGATCACCGCGAAGGACCCGATCGTCGATCTGCGCGTGTTCCGCCACCGGGGCTTCACCGTATCGGTGCTATCGCTGAGCTTCGCCTTTGCGACCTTCTTCGCCTCGGCGGTGATCATCCCGCAATGGCTCCAGTCGAGCCAGGGCTACACCGCCACCTATGCGGGCTATGCCACCGCCTTCTCCGGCGTGGCGGCGGTGTTCATGTCACCGGTGGTCGCCAAGCTGTCGAACAAGGTCGATCCGCGGCTGCTGGTGTCGTTCGGCATCCTCTGGCTGGGCGTTTCGGCGCTGCTCCGCGTCTACTGGAACAGCCAGGCGGGGTTCTGGACCTTCGCCTTCCCGCAATTCCTCCAGGGCTTCGGCATGCCCTTCTTCTTCATCCCGCTGACCACGCTCGCGCTGGGATCGGTGCTGCCGGAGGAGACCGCATCGGCGGCAGGCGTGATGAGCTTCCTGCGGACCATGGCGGGCGCGATCGGTACCTCGATCTCGACCAGCATCTGGGACGACAGTTCGCGCATCGCGCGCAGCGAGATCGTCTCGCGGCTCAACACAGATCCGACGATGAACGCGCTGATGGCGCAGGGATTCTCGATCGGCCAGGTCCGCGCCGCGGTGGAGCGGATCGTCAATCAGGAGAGCCTGACGCTGGCGACCACCCATGTGTTCCTGCTCTCGGCGATCATCTTCGTGTTCGCCGCCGGGATTATCTGGCTGACCCCGCGCCCGCGCGGCAAGGTGGATACCAGCGCCGCGCACTGATTTTCCCGAATTCGTAAAAGCAGATAGCCCGTTCCAGCGATGGAGCGGGCTATGTGTCGTATATGCGACAGAAACGTTGCGACATACGTCATTCGCGCATTGACACCGTGCATCCCGGGGATAGCATCCTGATAGCAAGAAAGAAAAATCTCAGGGGTCGGATGTCCGAATCGGTGCTTTGATCAAGAACAGGGCGATCAAATGACCGACTATCGATTTTCAGGCGGCACTTTGGCGCTGCCCGTGCAGAAGACATCGCGGAGCGGGTCATGGCTTGGCGGCCCCAATAGCTTTTCTCCTATCGAATAATTAGCGCTGCACTCCACCAGGACCCTAGGCGATCCGGGTATATCGGTGGTGTGCCCGAGTCACTTGTTTGGGTCGACAGAGGCGGAGGCTTCCCTGTCTACCCATTATCCGGTCCGGCTGTTTGCACGGACCCGGTTCGAGCCTGTTTCGATGTGATGTCGCCGCGCTCCCGTTCGGGAGCATGGCACGAGACCGTGCGGCTGCGCCCCAGGGCGCGGTGGCACCTGCGTATCCAGTGTCGGCACGACCACCCCGTTCGCGAAGCCGCGCTCTCGGGAAGGGGCGGTCATGTCCCGGGCGGAGCCGCACCAACGGACGAGAAAGAAGAACAGACCGCAATCTGAGGAACGAACGACAACCATCAGCTTTCGGGGGGCACGATCGAATGCAATTTCGCGAAACGGCATCGTTCACGGTTATGGCCATCACCTTGGCGCTCGCCGCCACGCCCGCCTTTGCGCAAGACAGCGCGGCACCGGCCGCACAGGGCGACGACATTATCGTCACCGGCACCCGCGTCACCGGCCTGCGCGCCGCCGACAGCCCCGCGCCGATCCAGCTTCTCTCCGCCGCCGATCTCTCCCGCACCGGCCAGCCGGACCTGATCCAGGCGCTCGCCCAGAATCTGCCGAGCGTGCAGGCCCAGGCGTTCGGCAGCGATCTCCAGGCGCACAACCTGCAGATGAAGCTGCGCGGGCTCAGCCCCAACCACACGCTGATCCTGCTCAACGGCAAGCGGCGCCACGGCACCGCCAACGTCTCGGTCGCCGGCGGCCCTTATGGCGGCAGCGCCGCGCCGGACGTGAGCTTCATCGTGCCGCTGTCGATCGACCATATCGAAGTGCTGCAGGACGGTGCCGCCGCGCAATATGGCACCGATGCGATCGCCGGCGTGATCAACATCATCCAGAAGAAGGCCGATCATGGCGGCATGATCACCGCTACCGGCGGCCGCTATTATGACGAGGGCGGCAAGACCTATGCGATCGCCGGCAACATCGGCTTCGCGCCGATCGAAAATGCGTTCGTCAACCTCACCGTTGAGAAGAAGAAAAAGGGTTTCAGCTTCCGCGGCGACATCAACCCGCAGGTGTTTGGTGACAATTCCGTCGCCCAGCGCTACCTCTCGCTCTACCCGGCGATCCGGACGCTGCCCCATTATCCCTATACCAACCGCATCCTGGGGGATCCGGAGGTCAACCAGACCTCGGTGATGGCCAATGCCGGCTATGATTTCGGCGGCATAGAGCTCTATGCCTTTGGCAGCTACGGCCACAAATATGCCCGGGCCTACGAGAATGTCCGCACGCCCGACGTGATCGTCAGCGCCGCGGGCGTTCCCTTCTATCCCGCAGGGTTCCAGCCGCTCGAGGCCATCCGCGAAACCGACTATGCCGTCACCGGCGGCGTCCGCGGCGCGCTGGGTGCCGGCACCTTCGACATCGCCTCCACCTATGGCGACGATTTCGTCGCGGTCCATGTCCAGGATTCGGGCAATGCCCAGCTCTACCGTGCGACCGGCTTCACGCCGACCGAGTTTCACAATGGCGACTTCAAGGCGAGCCAGTGGACCAACACGCTGGACATCACCTATCCGATCGAACTCGGCCTGGCCCAGCCTGCCACGCTCGCCGGCGGACTGGAGTGGCGACGCGATACCTATGCCATCGTCTCGGGTGATCCGGCGTCCTATTATGGCGGCGGCGCCCAGTCCTTCTTCGGCTACAGCCCGAACGATGCCGGCAATCACAACCGCACCAATTTCTCGCAATATCTCGATTTCAGCGTCCGTCCGGTCAGCGCCTGGCTGGTCGACGGCGCGGTGCGCCACGAACATTACAGCGACTTTGGCGACACCACCGTCTTCAAGCTGACCAGCCGCTACGACATTTCCAGCGCCATCGCGATCCGCGGCACCGTCTCCACCGGCTTCCGCGCACCGACGCTGGCCGAGGGCTTCTATTCGGGTATCAACGTCGCGCCCAGCGGCATTTCCGGCGTGCTGCCCGCCAACTCGGCCGCCGGCGCAGCGCTCGGCTTCGGCGGCCTGAAACCGGAAAAGTCGACCAACTTCAGCGCCGGTTTCGTCTTCCACCCCGCCCCGCGGCTCAGCGTGACGATCGACGGCTATTGGATCGACATTCGCGATCGCATCCTGATCTCCAGCTCGTTCTACGGGTTCCGCGGCCAGTTCTGTCCGCAAGGCTATGCCGGCTCCAATGCCAGCCGCTGCGTCGCCTATAATGCCGACAACTATCTGACCTATAACCAGCAATCGGTGTACAACGCCGTCGCCACGGCGCTGGGCGGCGAGATCCCCAGCTATGTCCTGCTCGACGTCAACGGCGAGCGGAATATCGACGGTTCGGTCTCGGTGCAGACCTTCGTCAACGGTGCCAAGGTGCGCACGCGCGGTATCGACTTCACCGCCAATTACGCGTCGGACTTCGGTTCCTTGGGGACCGTCGACTGGTCGCTGACCGCCAACTACAACGAGAACCAGGTGCGCAGCATCGCGGGCCTGCCCGCCCCGCTCTACGTCAACCGTGCCGATCCCAGCCGTTCCGCACTGATCGACCGCTACAGCATCGTCCAGCTGGAAAACAGCACGCCCAAGTTCCGCGCCACGCTCGGCGCCTTCTGGTCGCGCGGGATCGTGAGCCTGAACCTGCGCGAAAGCTATTATTCCAAGGTCTACGCACTCGAATCGACGCCCGGCAACGGCCCGTTGCGCGGGGCCGACACCATCGTTCCAGTCAACGCCGCTTTCATCACCGATGCCGAACTGAGCGTCCGCGTGCTGCCGCCGGTGACGCTCGCGATCGGCGCCAACAACCTGTTCAACCACTATCCGACCGAGCGCTCCTTCGAGCACATCCGCAATCCGCAACTGCTCGCCGGCTCGCGCACCTATTCGAGCAACCTCTACCCCACCATTTCGCCCTACGGGATCAACGGCGGCTATTATTATGGCCGGATCAGCCTGAAATTCTGACGTTTTGCCGGCCGGGGGCATCGCCCTCGGCCGGTCGTGTCGCGTGCAAGAACATAAACCGGGAGTGATGTCCTTTGCTTACCTCATCCATGGACTGGCTGATCCCTTTGGCAGGCCTGCTGGTCGCCGGGCTCGCTGCCGGTTTCGCCGGCGGCGTGTTCGGCATTGGCGGCGGCTTCGTCGTCGTCCCCGCCCTGCTGCTGATGCTGCCCCTGCTCGGTGGCGAGCATAGCCAATACGCCCATGTCGCCATCGGCACCTCTGCCGCCACGATCATCATCACCTCGATCCGATCGGTGCTGAGCCACCACAAGCGCGGCGCGGTCGATTTCGAGATCCTCAAGACCTGGGCACCCTGGGTGGTGCTGGGCGACGGCATCGGCGTGCTGCTCGCCAGCCATGTCGACGGCCGGGTGCTCACCATGGTCTTCGCCACCGGCGTGCTGCTGATGTCGGTCAACTTCCTGGTGCCTAGGCTCGGCAACCGGGTGATCAGCGATCAGATGCCGGGCGGCGTCACCCGCGTCGCCATTGCCGGGGGGCTGGGGACCTTCTCCTCGCTGCTCGGCATCGGCGGCGGCACCATCGCGATCATGGTGATGACGCTGTGCGGCCGATCGATCCACCGCGCGGTCGCCACCGCGAGCGGCATCGGCACGCTGATTGCGATCCCCAGCGCGATCGGCTTCGCGATCATCGGACTGCGCGAGCCGGGGCTGCCCTGGGGCTCGCTCGGCTTCGTCAACCTGCCCGCGACGGTCGCCATCGCCTCGATGTCGATGCTCACTGCCCCGCTCGGGGTCGCAGCTGCCCATGCCTTACAACCGGCCATGCTGAAACGGGTATTCGGCATTTACCTCATCGTCATCGCGCTGGTGATGTTCCACAATGCGCTGAAGTTCTGACGCGCGTCTCGATCGAAAACAGGGAGACCCACGACATGACCATCCTCGAAACGCTCAAGAAGCCCGAAATCACCGAGGACCTGCGGGGGCGCGGCTATTCGCGCCGCGACATGGGGCGGATCGCCGCGCTGCTCGGCGGCACCGTCGCGCTCGGCCGCGCCGCGCCTGCCCTGGCCCAGCAATCGGCCAGGGCGGTGATCGGTGCGGTGCGCATCGGCTCCAACGAATGCTGGACCGGCCCGCTGCCCGCCGGCGCCGCGGCGGCGATGAAGATCGTCACCGAAGGCAATCGCTACGAGCCCAATGGCGAGCACGACCAGCTCTTCGCCGCGGTCTCGGCGGTGGAAGGCCTGCCCGCCACCCATATCAAGGCCTGGCCCGGCTCCAGCGACCCGCTCAACCGCGCCGCCGTCACCTTCGCCTCGCCGACGCGCGGCATCGTCACCGCCGATCCCACCTATGAACAGATCTGGCGCACCGGCGCCTGGATCGGCGCCAAGGTGACCAAGGCCCCGCTCGGCCCCCAGTACCAGCACGACGTCAAGGCGATGCTCGCGGCCGATCCGAACGCCGGGCTCTATTATGTCTGCTCGCCCAACAACCCCACCGGCACGCTGACGCCGATCGCCGACATCGTTTGGCTGGCGGAGAACAAGCCCAAGGACGCGGTGCTGATCGTCGACGAGGCCTATATCCACTTCGCCGACGCCCCCAATGCCGCCAAGCTGGTCGCTGCCCGCGACGACGTGCTGGTGATGCGCACCTTCTCCAAGCTGTTCGGCATGGCCGGCATGCGGCTGGGCCTCACCTTCGCGGCGCCGTCGCTGCACGAGAAGATGATGCGCTATGACGGCATGCAGGTGACCAACATGCTGCCGATGACGGCGGTGGCGTGCGGCACCGCATCGATCCCGCTCGCCGCCGAGATCAAGGCGCGACGCGACGAGATGATCGCGGTGCGCGAAAAGACCATCGCCCATCTCCAGAGCCGCGGGCTCAAGGTGCTGCCGGGCAGCCATGCCAACATGTTCATGGTCGAGTGGAAGGGCAAGGCGCCGAAGGAGGTGATGGCGGCGCTGCTTGCCCAGAACGTCCAGATCGGCCGCTCCTGGACCGCCTATCCGACGATGTCGCGGGTCACCGTTGGCTCGGCGGCGGACATGGAGAAGTTCCGGATCGCCGTCGACAAGGTGCTGATGGCCTGAGGTTTGCGGTGCCTGGCCCGCGTCGCCCCTTCCGGGGCGGCGCGGGTCTGTTTTGCTCAGCCCTGCGGGGCGATCGGCAGCATCGCCTCGAACCGGGCACCGCCCTCGCCTGCCAGCAGCGTCAGGTCGCCGCCATGCGCGAGCAGGATCTGCCGGGCGAGCGCCAGCCCCACCCCGCTGCCCTGCGGCTTGGTGGTGAAGAACGGGCGGAAGATCGCCCCGCGGTCCGCCTCGGCGACGCCGGGGCCATTGTCCCGGACCTGCCAATAGGCGGCGCGCTCGTCGCGCCACAGCAACAGACCCACCTTCCCGCCAGCGTCGTCGCCCACAGCCTCGGCTGCGTTCTGGAGCAGCGCCCAGAGCGCCGCGGTCAGCTGGTCGGCATCGCCGTGCAGGCGCACCGGTGCGGCTGCCTCGAACGCCAGCGGCAGGGCCGGCCAACGCGTGTGGAACAGCCGCGCCAGATCCTCCGCCCCCTCGCGCAGGTCGAGCGGCGCGAAGCGCGGCGCCGGCAGCCGCGCCAGCGAGCGATAGGCCTCGCCGAACCGCTGCAGCCCCTCGGCCCGGCGCGCGACGGTGCCGACGGCATCGCGGAGCGCGGAAATCGACGGGGCGGGCTCGTCCAGCATGTCCGCCGCGGTGCGGCTGAGCGAGGCGATCGGGGTGAGCGCGTTGACGATCTCGTGACTCAGCACCTGCACGAGGTCGCGCAGCATCGCCGCCTCGGCGGCCTTCAGCTCGGCATCGATGTCGACCAGCGCGGCAAGCCGGCTCCGCGCCCCGCCAAGCGCGAAGTCGCTGGTGGTGAGCGCATAGCTGCGCCCGCCGATCGCCACCGTCGCCGCCCGGCCCGAGGCATCGCCGATCGCCTCGACCAGCAGCGCCGGGGGTTCGGCGACGAGGTCCGCCGCGCCGAACAGCCGCCGGGCCGCCCGGTTGATCGCATGCAGCCGCCCTTCGCCGTCGAGCGTGACGATCGGGGCCGGGGAGAGATCGAGTAGTGCGGTCAGCCGGCGCTCGCGATGCGAGGGGTCTGGCGCAGGCATCGGCGCTGCCACCGGTACGAGCTTGGGCCGCTGTGCCTCGACGATCCCGGTCACCACGCCCCACAGCGCCGCCAGCGCCGACACCAGCGCGCTGGCATAGAGCCCCGCGCTCCACGCCACGGCGAACGCCCCGCCCGCCAGCAGCAGCAGCATGCCGCGGAGCAGCGCGGACCAGCCTCTAGAGCCCATATTTCGCCATCCGCCGATAGAGCGCCGCGCGCGTCAGCCCCAGTTCCGCCGCCGCGCGGCTGACATTGAACGCGTGCCGCTTGAGCGCCGCCGATATTAGCGCCGCCTCGCTCCGCCCCAGATTGAGGTCCGCCTTAATCGCGCGCGGCTCCAGCGTGTCCTCGGGCAGGCTAAGTCCCAGTGTGGGGACATCGATCGCCTCGCCGCCGCCGAGCAGCACTGCGCGCTCGATCGCCTGGCGGAGTCCGTGCACGCCGTCGGGCCAGGCATCGGCCGCGATCGCCCGTGCCGCCTCCTCGGTCAGCGGGCGCAGCGGCTGGGCATAGCGCCCGGCGTACAACGCGCAGAAATGCCGCGCGAGCAGCAGCGCATCCTCCCCGCGATCCGAGAGCGCCGGCAAATCGATTTCCACCGTGTTGAGCCGGAAGCGAAGGTCGTCGCTCAGCGCCGCGCGGGTGCCCGCCCGATCGCGCCGGCTGGTCGACAGCACCCGCAGCCCGCCCAGCCGTCGCGCCAGCTCGGGCTGCAGCGTTGACGCCAGTTGGTCCACCGCCTCGATCAGCAGCGTCCCGCCCTCGGCCGCCGCAACGCGCGCCTCGATCATCGCCAGATCCGCCACCGCCGCGCCCAGCGTGACCAGCGGCCGCTCGGCGCGCGGCGAAGTGCGGTGGAGCAGTTGCGCTGCCAGCGTCTTGCCGCTCCCCGCCGGGCCGGTGAGCAGCACCGCCGCATCGGTCGGCCCCACCCGCGCGATCAGCCGGCGGGCCGCCTCGATCGCAGGCGCTTCGCCGAGCAGCAGCAGCGCCTCCTCGCCGCTCGGCGCCGGGGCGGCCGCCAGCTTCGCCCGGCGCAGCGCCACCGCGCGTTCGACGGTGGCGAGCAGCCGCTCGTTGCTCCATGGCTTGATCACGAAGTCGCTTGCCCCGCCACGCATCGCCTGCACCGCCACCGCGATGCCGCTATGACCGGTGACTACGACCACCACCGCATTGCGATCGGCCGCGATCAGCCGGTCGAGCATGCGGAACCCCTCCTCCCCGGAGGTGCGTCCACGCGCGAAGTTGAGATCGAGCAGGATCGCGTCGACCGGGCCCTCGGCCAGTCGCACCCAGGCGGCATCGGGATCGAGCGCACCGAGCACCCGCATGCCGTTCCGTTCGAGCAGCAACGTCGCCGCGCGGACGATATCGGGATCGTCGTCGATCACCAGGATGGCCGGCGATTCGGATGGCACAGGCTTGACCGCTCCGGTTCAGTGTTCGGAATCGGACACTAGCTTGAACACTGTTCGCTCCAAGCGCCAGTCCATTCTACATTATCAATTTATGTCAGTGCTTTAGGTCATCAGGCTGGCGTACCGTACATTGTCCGCCATGGACGTTACGCCTCTTCACACCAATGGCGCCGCGATGGACCGGCGGATCGAGCGCCCGCACGCGCGCCGCCGCAAGCTGGCGGTACGCATCAGCCTCGGCTTGGCGGTCCTTGCGGCGGCGGCCGCGCTCTGGTGGTTCCTGCCGAGCTCGGGCAGCCTCGCGGTCGACGCCGCGACGATCCGCATCGCCCCGGTCACCCGCGCCGCCTTTGCCGACTATGTCCCGCTGCGCGCGCAAGTCGCCCCGCTCCAGACCGTCTACGTCACCGCGATCAGCGGCGGACAGGTCGAGGCGCTGATCGCCAGCGACGGCCAGTCGGTGGCCGCCGGCGCCCCGCTCGCCCGCCTCGCCAACCCGACGCTGGCGCTCGACGTCGCCAGCCGCTCGGCCAACATCGCCGGGCAGCTTAGTTCGATCAGCGGCCAGCGCCTGTCGATCCAGCAGAGCCGCGAGCAGACCGAGCGCGACATCACCTCGGCGCGCAACGAACTCGCCAAGGCCGAGGCGCTGCTCCGCCAGAAGCAGATCCTGTTCGACAAGCAGATCGTCACCGCCGCCGCCGTCACCCCCTTGCGGGACGAGGTGGCGTATCAGCGTTCGCGTCTGACCGCCCTCACCCGCAGCGCCGCCGAGGCGGACAAGATGCTCGCCGACCAGTCCAGCGGGGTCGACGCCACCGCCGACGAACTGCGCGAGAGCCTCGCCATGACCCGCGCCGGCCTCGCCGCGCTCGTCGTGCGCGCGCCGGTCGCCGGGCGGCTGACCGCTTTCACGCTCCAGCCGGGCCAGATGATCAAACCCGGCGATGCCGTCGGCCAGGTCGATTCCGAACGCGCCTGGAAACTGACGGCGGACGTCGATCAATTCTATCTTGGCCGCGTCCGTACAGGTCTCAGCGCCGTCGCCGATCTGGACGGGCGCAGCCTGCCGCTCACCGTGATCAAGGTCCTTCCCCAAGTCACCGAAGGGCGATTTCGGGTCGAGCTCGGCTTCAAGGGCGCCGCGCCCGCCGGGCTGAACCGCGGCCAGACGCTCGACGTGCGGCTCGTCCTCGGCGCCGATCGCCCCGCCGTGGTCGCCCCGTCGGGCGGCTGGCTCGACGCGGGCGGCACCACCGCCTTCGTGCTGACCAGCGACAGCCATGCCGTGCGCCGGGCGATCACCACCGGCCGCCGCAACCCCGATCAGGTCGAAGTGACCAGCGGCCTCGCCCCCGGCGACCGCATCGTCACCACGCCGCTCGGCACCTACGTCCCCTACCAGACCCTGCTCATCCACTAGGAGCCCGCCATGATCCAGCTCAACGCCATCCACCGCGCCTATCGCTCCGACGAAGTCGAGACGACCGCGCTCGCCGAGATCGACCTGACCGTAGCGGCCGGCGAGTTCCTCGCGATCATGGGCCCTTCGGGCTGCGGCAAGTCGACGCTGCTCAACATCCTCGGCACGATCGACCGCCCGACCAGCGGCGCCTATCTGTTCGAGGGCGAGGACATCGCGCATGTACCCGAGGCGCAGCTGGCCAAGCTCCGCCGCGACCGGCTGGGCTTCGTGTTCCAGAGCTTCAACCTGATCGACGAGCTGACCATCGCCGAGAATGTCGCGCTGGCGCTGGCCTATCGCGCGATGCCCGCGCGGCAGAAGCGCGAGCGGGTGGATGCCGCGATGGACCGGGTCGGCATCGCGCACCGCCGCAACCACCATCCGCACCAGCTCTCGGGCGGCCAGCAGCAGCGTGCCGCGATCGCCCGCGCGATCGTCGGCGAACCGAAGCTGATCCTGGCGGACGAGCCGACCGGCAACCTCGATACCGAGAATGGCGCACAGGTGATGGACATCCTCACCCGGCTGAACGCGGACGGCGCGACGATCGTGATGGTCACCCACTCGCCCGCCCATGCCGATATCGCCAAGCGCACCGTGCACATGCTCGACGGGCGGATCCTGTCCGCCGTGCGGCGGGCGGCGTGAAGCTGGATCGTGCGCTGACGGTGCTGGTGCTGCTGCTCCTCGCCGTCGCCCTGCTCCGCCATCTCTCCGCCACCCGAGAACCGGGAGTGACGCCATGACCTCTGCGCTGACCAGCTTCTACCGATCGCTCACCCGCCACAAATTGTTTGCCGCGCTCAACATCGGCGGTCTGGCGCTCGGCATCGCGGTGTTCCTGGTGCTGAGCCTGTTCGTGCGGTTCGAGACCGGGTTCGACCGGTGGATCCCGGGGGCGGACCAGCTCTACATCATCCAGGAACATTATCACATGCCGGGCTACCCGGAGACGCCGAACCCCAACACCATGGGCAACGAGCTGCTCCAGCTGCGCGCGGACTATCCGCAGCTGCAAGGCACGCGGATCGCCGCGATGGATGCGACAGTGCGGCAGGGAACGGTGAACACCCGCGAGGCGCTGGCCGCGGTCGACCCGAACTTCTTCCAAATGCTGCGCCTGCCGGTCGTCGCGGGCGACCCGACCCGTACCCTGGCCGATCCCGACGGCATCGTGGTCACCCAGCGCGCCGCGACCAGCTATTTCGGCCAGCTGTCGCCGATCGGCCGGACGCTCACCGTCGTCGCCAATGGCACGCCCTACACCTACCGGGTGGGCGCGGTGATCGCCGACATGCGCAAGGACATGAGCTACACGTCGGAACTATTCGTGCCGCTGGTCGCATCCCGCTTCGCCACCGAATGGTTCGATCATTGGGGCAGCACCTCGCTGGTTACCTTGCTGCGCTTCCCCGACCGCGCGGCGGCCCACCGGTTCGAGGGCGAATTGGCGCGCTTCGCGGAGCGCCGCGTGTTCGGCGACAACCTCAAAAAGGGCCAATGGGAGCAGAGCCTGCGCCCGCTGGTCGACAACCACCTCTATGCGGCGTCCGATCGCGCCGTCGTCACCACGCTGGGCGCGGTGGGCGTGCTGACGCTGCTGATCGCGATCGTGAACTACATCAACCTCGCCACCGCGCGCGCCGGCCTCCGTGCGCGCGAGGTGGCGGTGCGCAAGGTGCTCGGCGGCACCCGCCGGGCCTTGACCCGCCAGTTCCTGACCGAAGCGATGCTGACCGTCATCCTCTCCGCGGTGATCGGGCTCGCCCTGGCCGAGATCGCACTGCCGCTGATCAACACGCTGGGCGGCATGGCGCTGCGGATCGATTATTGGGGCGCGAACAGCGTGTTGCTGCTGCTCGTGCCGCTGGTGTTGGCCGTCGGGGCCGTCGCGGGCCTGTACCCGGCGGCGGTGCTGGCCGGCTTCCGCCCGGCCGCGGTGCTCGCCGCCGCGCGTGCGCCTGGCGGGGGCCGTGTCGGCGCCCGGGTCCGCGCCGGCCTGGTCGTCGTCCAGTTCTCGATCGCGATCGCCTTCGCGATCGGCACCACCGTGATGCTCGCGCAGGCGTCGCATGTCCGCGACGCCGATCTCGGCTTCCGCCGCGAGGGTCTCTACGTCGTGCGCTCGCTCAACAGCGGATCGGTGCTGCCCGAGCAGAAGACCGCGCTGATGCGCGCCTTTGCGGCACTGCCGGGCGTCAGCGACGTCACCATGGCGCAGAACGCACCGGGCGACCAGAGCCTCACCAATTTCTCGACGATGTACCAGCCGGGCATGCAGGGCATCCGCGCGCCTTCGCTGATGGATGTGCGCGTCGGCGATCATTACTTCGATACGTTCGGCGCGCGGCTGGTCGCCGGGCGTCTGTTCAATCGCTCGCGCCCGGCCGATGATCGCGCGCTCCGCGCCAAGGGCAGCACCACGCCCTTCAACGTGGTGATCAATCGCATGGCGGTCGGCCTGCTTGGTTTCGCCAGTCCACAAGCGGCGATCGGCAAGCCGATCGAAGGCGATGCCTCGATGACGATCATCGGGGTGGTCGACGATCTGCGCTTCCTCGGTCCCCGCCAGGCGATCAGCGGGACCTTCTATCGCCTCGACACCCGGCCATTGAACGACGCCTTCATCACGCTGCGCTATAGCGGCGATCCGCAGAAGATGGCCGACGCCGTCGAAGCCGCGTGGAAGCGCATCGTCCCGACCGAGCCCTTCGAGGGCCGCACGATCGAGGAAAATCTCTACAAGGCCTATTACGAGCAGGACACGCGCCGCGGTCGCCTGTTCACCATGGGGGCGGTGCTGGCGATCGCGATCGGCTGCATCGGCCTCTACGGCCTCGCCGCCTTCGACACGACGCGGCGCATCAAGGAAATCGGCATCCGCAAGGCGCTCGGCGCCTCCACCCGCGACGTGCTCCAGCTGCTGATCACCAAGTTCCTGCGGCCGGTGCTGCTCGCTAACCTGATCGCCTGGCCACTGGCCTGGGTAGCGATGCAGCGCTGGCTCTCGACCTTCGACGACCGGATCGCGCTCACGCCCTGGTATTTCCTGGCTGCCTCAGCGCTGGCGGTGGCGATCGCGGTGCTGACCGTGCTCGGCCAGTCGTGGCGCGTCGCGCGTGCCGAGCCGGCTCGCGCGCTGCGCTACGAATAGCGCGGCGCACGGCGCCGGATCGGGGAGGGATCCTGGCCCGCGCATCATCGAGGCCGATGCCGTAGCCGCCGCCATGCTCGACGACGCTGCGCGCCGCCTCACAGCTGTCGTGCCGCGTCCAGTCGCGCCACGAGTACCCGATCGCCGAGGCCGATCGCCGGTCCTGCTCGCCGCGCGACCGTGGGCCGGACGATCCTCCGGGCTCCGGCCATTTCGGCTTCTGACAGGGGCGAGCGGCGGGCGTTGCTTGGGCAGGATTTCGGGCGGGCATCGTCGCATGACCGACCTAACGGCGACGTGCGGGACCATGCCACGCTGGGGCCTATGACGGCGAATGGAACTGCAAGGGCCGGCTCGATACGCGCACCGACGCCGCTCGGTGCTGTCATCGCGGCGACCATGCGCTGTCATCAAACCGTATCCACGGCTTTCTACCAGAAGGCCCCATGGGAGCGAAAAAGGGCGCGTTCGAAACTGTGCTGGGGACGGGCTGGGCCAGACTGCGCGGCCAGGTCGCCCGCATGACGCGGCGCGAGGATGCCGAGGACCTTCTCCACGAAGCCTGGGTAGGGATCGCCGAGCGGCAGGTCGATGCCGCCAATTCCGCGGCACTGCTCGCGCGCAGCGCCGCCAATCGCGGGATCGACGCCTATCGGCGCGAGCGTCGCTTCGCCGCGACGACGGGTGCAGACACGATGCGTGTCGCTGAGACGATCGTGGACCTTCACCCCCTGCAGGACGAGATGCTGATCGCGCGCCATCGCCTCGAACGGCTGCGGCTGGGCGTTGCCCAGCTCAGCCCGCGCACCCGCGAGATTTTCTTGATGCACCGGCTCGACGGCCGTAAATATCGGGAGATTGCGCAGGATCTCGGGATCAGCCAGAGCGCGGTCGAGAAACACATCGCCAAGGCGATGGGGCATCTTACCGACTGGATGGAGCATTGGTGACGTGATCTTCCGCAGCGAGCCGGAACATGCCAACCGGCAGGCGGGAGAGTGGCTGGCACGATTGCACGCCGATGACCGGGCAAGCGAGGACGAGACGGCGTTCCGCGCCTGGCTCGATGCCGATCCGTCGCACCAGAACGCGTTCGAGCGCGCCGCGATGGTCTGGGATGCGGTACCCGGCCTGTCCGCAACCGATTTCGCGCCTCCCCCGCCCGCCCGCGTTTCGCGCCGGGCGATGCTGGCCGGCGGCGGCGCCGTCATGCTCGCCGGCGGGCTGACCCTCGGTTGGCGGCAGGCTTATGCCGGCGTCTACCGCACCGATGTCGGCGAACAGCGCCGGCTCGTGCTGGAAGACGGCAGCCGGGTGATGCTCGATACCGACACCCGCATCCGCTTCTTCGTGCGGAACGCGGTGCGTACCCTCGCGCTTGGAGCGGGGCGTATCGACCTCGACATCGCCGCCGACCCGCGCCCGTTCGTGATCGACATGGGCGCGCGGCGGGCGACGGCGCGGGCCGGTCGGCTCGATCTGCGCCGCGAAGGCGACGCCGTGGCGATAACCGCGATCCAGGGCAGCGCGCGCGTGGAGACCGCGGGGGCGTCGGTGGCGCTTGCCCCGGGCAATCGCATCGCGATGGCGGTCGGCCAGCCGGATAGGATCGACCAGCCCGAACTCGATGACCTGATCGCCTGGCAGAGCGGCCGGCTCGCCTTTCGCGACGAAACCCTTGCGCATGCCGCGGCGGAGATGAACCGCTATTCCACCCACGCGCTGGTGGTCGCCGACCCGCGTGCCGCCGCGCTGCGGCTGAGCGGCGTCTACCGTGTCGGCGATTCCGAAGCCTTTGCCCGCTCGCTGGCGCTGCTGCTGCCGGTCCGCGTCGCCAGCGACGGGCAGACGATCCGCATTTCCTCCACCGACCGCTGATTTTTTCGCGACAGGGGGTGGGGAAATTTCCGCCCCGCACGTCGAGGGATCGGGCGCTCGCCAGGGGCGCGACAGGGGAAACAGATTCATGCAGAACTTGAAACGGCAGCTTTGCCGGTCGGCGGCGCTCGCACTCACGCTCTCCACGCTCGCGATGGCGACAGCTGCGGCAGCGCAGGGGACCGTGCGCCGTGCGCGCCTGACGATCGCCGCGCAGCCGATGGACCGCGCGCTGGAACAGCTCGCCCGCCAGAGCGGCAGCGACATCCTGTTCACCCGCGACGCCGTGGCGCAGTACAAGGCGCCGGCGCTTTCGGGCGAATTCGATGCCGAAACCGCGGTGCGCCGCCTGATCGCCGGCACGCCGCTCACCGTCGTCCGTGACGGTTCGGGCACGCTGATCGTACGGGCCTCGGCCACCACGCGGCCTACCCAGACGAGCGCGGCCGAGGCGACGAGCCCGTCGGAGGAGATCGTCGTCACCGCCAACTTTTCCGACGGCGTCGAGCGCGCGCTGGACGTGAAGCGCAACGCGGACTCGATCTCCGACGCCGTCGTCGCGGCGGACATCGGCAAGCTCCCCGCATTCAACGTGGCGGAAGCGCTGCAGCGCGTGCCCGGCGTCACCATCGTGCGCGAAGCGGGTGAAGGCCAGTTCATCAGCGTCCGCGGCCTCGGCCCCAATTTCCAGGCGGTGACCTTCGACGGCATGCCGCTGGCGTATAACGAGAATATTCGCAACTCGGGCCAGTCCGGCCGCCAGTTCCGGTTGCAGGTGCTGCCCGCGCAGCTGATCGACAGCGTCGTCGTCACCAAGTCGCCCACCGCCGATCTGGTGGAAAGCGGCATCGGTTCCTCGGTCGACATCCGGCTGATCAAGCCCCTTGATCGCAGCCCGTTCCTCGCGGTCAGCGCCTATGGCGGCTATGAGGCGCGCACCGACAAGCTGCAGCCCAATGGCGCGATTTCGGCGGGGTGGCGCAATAATGCCCACACCTTCGGCGTGCTCGCCGGCCTGTCCTACACCAAGCGCAACGTGCAGTTCGATCGCCTCCGCATCGGCTGGCAGGACACTGCGGTTCCCGGCTTCGGCACGATCCGCGCGCCCGGCGACGCGCAGCCCTATCTCGAGTTCGAGAACCGCGAGCGCATCAGCGCGGTGGCCGGCGTGCAATGGCGGCCCGCGACGAACGTGGAGGTGAAGATCGACGGCCTCTTCTCGCAGTTCAACAACGAGACCACCGAACGCCGCCTGACCTATTACATCCCCAGCCAGATCGCGCGGCTGGATCGCGCGACAGCCGTGGTCCGCGACGGTCGGCTGGTGGCGGGCACGATCCGCGGCGCGCGGATGCGCAACTATGCCGAATATATGGACCAGTCGCACCGCAACCTCCAGCTGAACGGCACCGTGAAGCTCGACCTGGACGGCTGGCGGATCGAACCGCGCTTCAGCTATGCGCAGGCGACCAGCGACCTCGATACCCCGATCCAACGCGTGCAGTACCGCACCGCGGACAAGGCCGGCGGCAACCTCACCTTCGATTTCAGCAACGACGTGGTGAACGACGGCAAGGTCAATGCGCTGTTCACCGATCTCGACCTCACCAACGCCTCGGGGATGATCTTCGAGAGCTTCGCGGTGCGTCCGATCAACTCGACGGACGAAGACAAGACGGCGGTGCTCAACGTCGGGCGCGATCTCGATGTCGGCATCGCCGGTCTTCGTTTCACCGGTCTGCGCTTCGGCGGACAATATTCCGATCGCTTCCGCGACTATCAGCGCCGCGACCGCAACGCCGCGGTGCTGCGCGCCGGCTCGACGCGGACGGCGGCGTATCTGGGCTATCCGGTGCCGTCCAACGCCTTCGACCAGTCGATCGAGAAGCGCCAGCCCTGGGCAAACGTCGACTGGGGGCTGTTCAACCAGAACTACACGCTGGGCGCGGAGTTCGACGGCGTGAATCCCAGCGCCTATGATCTGAAGCCCACCGCCGCCGATCTGCAGAATTCCTACCGCATCGGCGAGAAGATCGCGGCCGGCTATGGCCGCGTGGATTTCGCGGCGGAACTGGGCGGCGTGCCGCTCACCGGCAATCTGGGCGTGCGCTACGTCCGCACCCGCACCGACGTGCGCGGCACGACGGTCTCGCCGGTGGCGGACGGCAAGGGCGGCGTGACCACCACCGTCACCCCGGTGACGACGCACGCCAGCTATGAGGAATGGCTGCCCAGCGCCAATGCGACGCTCAAGTTCCTCGACAATGTCCAGCTGCGGCTCGGCATCGCCAAGACGATGACCCGCCCGTCGCTTTCGGAGCTGCGCAACTCGATCAACACCAACAGCGTCACCGTGACGAGCATCTACAACCAGGGTGCTGCCGCGCTGGCCGATCCCACGATCAACCTGCAGGCAAGTGCCGGCAACCCCGATCTGCGGCCTTATACCGCGTGGAATTTCGACGCGTCGTTCGAATGGTATTTCAACAAGTTCGGCGCGTTTACCGTCGCGGCCTTCCACAAGGACATCAGCGATTACGTCGCCTCCGACTTCCAGACCCGCAAGCTCGCCTTCGCGGTGAAGGACGGATCGACCCTGCCGGTGGACGTGCTGGTGGCGACGCCGGCGAACGTCGGTGATGCCAAGATCTCGGGCGTCGAGTTCGGCTTCACCAACAAGCTGCCCTTCGGCCTGGGCGTGACCGCCACCGCCACCTTCGCGACGACCAAGCTCGAGCTGGCGCGCCGCGGGGTCGGCGTGCAGACCGCGGGCATCCAGGGCGTGTCCGACGTCAGCTATTCGATCACGCCGTTCTTCGAGACCGGCCCGTTCGAGATCAATCTCAGCTACACCTATCGCAGCGACTATATCACCGATTCCGGCGCGCTGGTCACCTCGCTGCCCACGCCGCAGGATGTCGTCGCCTTCTACCAGAAGGGCTTCGGCATCGTCGATCTGGGCACCAGCTTTCGCGTGAAGCCCAATGTCGAACTGTTCGGCCAGGTGGTGAACCTGCTCGACCAGCGCCAGGTATCGTTTGCGGGCACCAAGCAGGAATTCAGCGAAATCCACACCTTCGGCCGCACGGTGAACGTCGGCATCCGCGCGAAGTTCTGATCGCGACTTCCGACGCGCAGGATCGCCGCACGAGGGTGCGCGATCCTGCGCTCGCTCCCCTGCCCTACGGGACGATCGGGACGGGGCTAGCGCAGGTGCGATGCCAGAAAATCGACGAAGACCCGTATCCGTGCCGGAACGGCCTGTCCCCCGACGAACACCGCATGGATCTGCTCCACGTCGCCGGGATTGAACGCTTCGAGAAGCGGCACGAGCGTGCCCGCCGCGATCGCCTCGGCAACGCTGAAGGCGCCCACCCGGGCGATCCCGACGCCGATCGCGGCAAGCTGCCCGAGCGTCTCGCCGTTATTGGCCTCGATATTGCCGCGAACTGACAGCGCGAAGGCCTTCCCGTCGCGCACGAACGGCCATACCGGCTCCGAGCGCCGGAAGCTGAAATTGAGGCAGTTGTGGGCGAACAGGTCTTCCGGCACCTGCGGCGTACCGTGGCGGCGCAGATACTCGGGCGCAGCGACGATCACCCGCCCGCTCTCGCCCAGCTTGCGCGCCGTGAGGCGGGAGTCGGGAAGCGGGCCGAACCGCACCGCCACGTCGGCCTGGCCGGCGGCAATGTCCACGATCGTGTCGGTCAGCGCGATGTCGATGAGGATATCGGGGTAGAGCGACGCGAAGCTGCCTAGCAACGGCACCACGCAGAGCCGGCCGTGCGACAGCGCCGCAGTGACGCGCAGCCTCCCCCGCGGGCTCCCCTGGTCGGCAATCTGCTGCTCCGCATCGTCGAGATCGGCGAGGATCCTCCGCGCCGCCTGGAGATAGGCGCGGCCTTCCGCAGTGAGGGTGAGCGCACGCGTCGAGCGCAGCACGAGCCGCACGCCGAGCCGCGCCTCGATCCGGTCGACCGCCCGCGCGACCGCCGAAGGGCTCATCCCCAGCTGCCGACCGGCCGCCGAGAAGCTGCCCTGCTCGATCACCGCGGCGAACAGCGCCAAGGCGTGGGCGCGGTCGCTGCCGCCCGTCAGCTTTGCGTCCATTGCAAAAATCCTTCGCGTCCGCCCCTGCTACCGCGGGCCGGACGCGCCGTCCATCTGCGCATGGAACAAGCAACAGGATGCGGCATCATGGAATATCGGCAATTGGGACAATCGGGGCTACGCGTACCGGCACTCAGCTTCGGCGCGGGCACGTTCGGCGGCCAGGGGCCGTTGTTCGCCGCCTGGGGCCAGACCGACGCAAGCGAGGCGCGGCGGCTGGTCGACATCTGCCTCGATGCCGGGGTCACGCTGTTCGACACCGCCGACGTCTATTCGGGCGGCGCATCCGAGGCGATATTGGGCGAGGCGATCCGCGGGCGGCGCGACGCCGTGCTCGTCTCGACCAAGACCGGGCTGCCGATGGGCGACAGCCCCCAGGATTGGGGCGCGTCCCGAGCGCGGCTGATCCGCGCGGTCGAGGACGCGCTGCGCCGGCTCGGCACCGACTATATCGATCTGCTCCAGCTCCACGCCTATGATGCTTCGACGCCGACCGACGAGGTGATGGCGACGTTCGACCGGCTGATCGCCGCCGGCAAGATCCGCTATGCTGGCGTGTCCAACTATCCCGGCTGGCAGGTGATGAAGGTGCAGGCGGTAGCAGACCGCCATGGCTGGCCGCGGCTGGTCGCCCACCAGGTCTATTATTCGCTGATCGGACGCGCCTATGAAGCCGATCTGATGCCGCTGGCCGCCGATCAGGGCCTCGGCGCGCTGGTGTGGAGCCCACTCGGCTGGGGACGACTGACCGGCAAGATCAGCCGCGACCGCCCGATCCCGGTCGGCAGCCGGCTGCACGCGACCGAGCAGTTCGCGCCCCCCGTCGAGGCCGAGCATCTGTATCGCGTGATCGATGCGCTGGAAGCGGTCGCGGCGGAGACCGGCAGAACGGTGCCGCAGATCGCGATCAACTGGCTGCTCCAGCGTCCGACCGTGTCCTCGGTCATCCTCGGCGCGCGCGACGAAGCGCAGCTGCGCCAGAATCTCGGCGCGGTCGGCTGGACGCTCGCCCCGGAACAGGTCGCCCTGCTCGATCGCGCGAGCGAGGTGCTGCCGCCCTACCCCCATACGCCCTATCACCAGCAGGAGGGCTTTGCCCGCCTGGCGCCGCGGCTCGTCTGACGGAGGCCGGCATGAAGAACAGATGGAGCCTGCTTGCCCTCGCGACGGGGGCATTCGGCATCGGCGTCACCGAGTTCGCGCCCATGGGTCTGCTCCCGGTCATCGCCCGGGACCTGCAGGTATCGATCCCCGCCGCGGGGCTGCTGGTCAGCGCCTATGCGCTGGGGGTATTGATCGGCGCACCGCTGATGACGCTGGCCACCGGGCGCTTGCCGCGCCGCCTGCTGCTGATCCTGCTGGCCGGCATCTTCACCACCGGCAATCTGCTGGCCGCGCTGTCCGGCAGCTACGCCATGCTGCTGGCAGCGCGCGTGCTGACCGCGTTCAACCACGGTGCGTTCTTCGGCGTCGGCTCGGTCGTGGCGGCGGGGCTGGTCCCGCCGGAACGCCGCGCGAGCGCGGTCGCCTCGATGTTCATGGGCCTCACCATCGCCAATGTGGTGGGGGTGCCGTTTGCCACCTGGGCCGGCGAGCATCTGGGCTGGCGCGCGTCCTTCTGGGGCATTGCCGGGCTTGGCGTCCTGACGATGATCGCGCTGCGGGTGACGCTGCCGGCGGTGCCGGCACCGCGCGGTGGCGACCTGCGCGCCGAGTTGCGCGTGCTCACCCGCCGCCAGGTGCTGGGCGCGCTCGCGCTGACGGTCGTGGGGGCGAGCGCGATGTTCACCGTGTTCACCTACATCACCCCGATCCTGCGCGAGGCGACGCACGCCTCGCTGGGCTTCGTCACGGCGATGCTGGTGACCTATGGCCTGGGACTTACCGTCGGCAACTGGCTGGGCGGCCGCTTCGCCGATCGATCCGTCGACCGGACCTTGATGGTGACGCTGGCCAGCCTCTCCGCGATCCTCGTCGCGTTTTCCTTCACGATGGACCGGGCCGGCGCGAGCGCGATCCTGATCTTCCTGTGGGGCGTGGCGAGTTTCGCGCTGGTGCCGCCCCTGCAGGTCCGGGTCATGGCCGCGGCGGGAGACGCCCCCAACCTGGCATCCGCGGTCAACATCGGCGCCTTCAACCTGGGCAACGCGACCGGCGCGGCGCTTGGCGGTGGCGTCCTTGCGGCCGGCCTCGGCTACCCCGCCATTGCCTTGGCAGGCGCCGCGACGTCGCTGCTTGGTCTGCTCGCCCTGTGGCTGAGCGGCCGGCGCCAAGCGGCCACGCAGCTCGCAGCCCGCATAATGTCGTGACCGCCGGTCGGAGGGTCGATATCAGCGCGGGATGGCGAGGAAGAAGCGTTACCTGACCGCGACCATGGCGGACGGCTATGTGAAGACGATCGGCCCCACCGCTGCGCCGTTCACGCATTTCTGGCGTATCGTCGCGGTCCTCGAAAACGGGAAGACGGAAGTCTTCTGGGGGCATAGCAAGTCGTCCAGGGAAGCGACCGGCAAGAAAGCGGCGGCGGCGGAGGCCGCCAGGAAGCGCGGCTGGCAATCCTTCGCGTTCGAGATCGTCGAACTCAGCGAGGGCGATCCGGCATAGCGGCCCCGCCCGCGCCGGACCGGGCCGCTTCCGCATCAAGGCTGCCATATCGGCCGGTAGGCCGGGTCGCGTTGCCGATCGAGGAAATAGGCAGCGCTGATGAAGGCGAGATGGTAAGCGCCCGCGGAAAGTTGCCGAGCGGCAGGCCGCGCCCGCAGGTCTTCTCGGCGAACAGGCCGAGGAGGTTGGCACCGTCCGCTCGCAGGCACTGGCACCGAACCGCCGAAACTCGCACGCAACATCATAAATGCTGCAACGACTTGCGGCGGATTCTTCAAGCAAGGTCCACGCCGGCCTCAATTGACAAAATGTTTTATCTATTTGATCAAGGGCCGTGCCAGCGGGCGGACCTCACCTTCAAAAGAAGGGGGGCCGTTCCGCAGTGAAGCAGCAAGGAGAGGTCCTGGGGAATGATACGCGCCCGCTCGAAAACCGCCGCACGCCCGCGTGCTACGCGCATGGCGTTGATCGGCACCGCCGCCTTGGCCGCCTGGGCGCCCGCCGCACGCGCGCAGGCACCCGTGGATCGCGCAAACCCGCTGGTAGGCACCGCCCCGCTTGATCGGTCCGAATGGATCGGCAACGCGCCGCCGGCCGGCGAACCGCTCTATTCGGGCATGACCTCGCCGGGCGCGCGGCTGCCGCACAGTTCGGTCGAGGCGGCGCCGGTCAACGTCAATGTCGAGCTGAGCTATCCCTGGGGCGTTCCCACCCCCTATTACTATACCAACCCGACGATGATCGGATTCACCGGCGGCGGCGGTCCCACCTATGGCGCGCGGGCCCAGCCGATTCTCATGCCGGTGGTCGGCGACTGGACGGTGCCGCCGGTCTACACCGAGGCGTGGTACGACAAGGCCCAGGAAACCGCCGCGCCCGGCTATTACTCGGTATTCCTGAACAGCTTCCGGACCAGAGCCGAACTGACCGCGACGCAGTGGACCAGCCTGATGCGGTTCACCTTCCCCGAAACCAGGCGCGCGCACCTGATCCTGAACCTGTCGGGGCGCGGCGGCGCGGTCGAGGTGGTCGGCGACCATGTCGTGCGCGGCATCGCGGCGGGGCCGCGCGAAGAAGATGTGCGCGACGGCCGCTATTTCGTCGCCGAATTCTCCAAGCCGTTCGCCGCCCATGGCACGTTCCGCAAGGCGCCGGGCGACAATCGCGGCTATGGCATCGGCGACAAGGACGTGCAGCCCGGCGCAGAGCGGATCGAGGGCAAGTTCGCCGGCGCCTATCTCGACTTCGCAACGCGCAAGGGCGAGGCCGTGCTGGTCAAGATCGCGCACGGCACCAGCTATGCGGAGGCCGAGCAGCGGCTGCGTGCAGAGAATTCGGGATGGGATTTCGACGGCGTGCGGTCCAAGGCGCGCGCGGCCTGGGCCGGCCTGCTCGACCGGGTGCAGGTAAGCGGCGGCACCCCCAAGCAGCAGATGCTGTTCTATTCGACGCTGTTCCAGTCCTTCGCCAGCCCGCGCCTGGTCGCGCGCAAGGGCGAGCGCTTCAGCGATGCCAAGGGCCAGGTGCAGACCGCCAGCTATGACCGCTACGGCCCGGTGCCCTTCTGGGATACCGGCCGCAACCAGATCGTGTTGCTGGAGCTGATGGAGCCCGAGGTGGTGGGGGACATTATGCGCTCCGAACTCGACATGGCGCGCGAGCGCGGCTTCATGAACACCTCGTTCCACGGCGACAATGCCGTGTTCCTGTATCTCGGCGCGATGAAGCGCGGCATCCCGTTCGATTATGCCGCGGCCTATGAGTATCTCCGCCGCAACGCCACCGACCCTAGGGGCCCGCGTGATTATCTGGCGGAATATGACCGGCAGGGCTGGATCGCCGACGAGGTGCCGCCGGGCAATCCCAGCCCGCCCTATGCCGGGGGCAAGGCGGGCGCGGCGACGACGCTCGAATATGCCTGGGACGATGCCGCGATGGCGGAGCTGGCGGCGCGGCTCGGCCACAAGGCGGATGCGGCGCGCTTCGCCAGACGCGCGATGAACTATCGCAACGTGTTCGATCCCGCGATCGGCTTCGTCCGCGGCCGCACCGCCGACGGCAAGTGGATCACGCCCTTCGATCCGGCCGAGCCCTATTACAACTTCATGATGAAGGAGGCCTCGGGCTGGTCGACCTTGTGGCTGGCGCCGCAGGACGTGCAGGGGATGATCAACGAGCTCGGCGGCCGGGCGGCGTTCAACGCCAAGCTCGATGCCTTCTTCGCGATGCCCTACGCCCCCAAGGGCATCTGCCGCGACTGCACCGGCGTGATCGGCCAGTTCGTCCAGGGCAACCAGCCCGACCAGCACGCCCCCTATCTCTACGCGTGGAGCGGCCAACCCTGGAAGACGCAAGCGCTGGTCCGCCAGGTGCTAGACCAGCTCTATGGCAGCGACGCGAGCGGCTATGGCTATCCCGGCATGGACGATCAGGGCGCGACCTCGTCCTGGTACGTGTTGAGCGCACTGGGCTTCTACCCCGTCGATCCGTCGAGCGACGTCTATGTGCTGGGCAGCCCGATCTTCGATCGCGCGACGCTCAGGATGGGCAACGGCAAGCTGCTGGAGATCGTCGCCCGGAACAACTCGGCGGCCAATCGCTACATCCAGTCGGCGACGCTGAACGGCCGCCCCTGGACCAGGCCCTGGTTCCGCCATGCCGACGTCGCGAACGGCGCGCGGCTGGTGCTGACCATGGGGCCCAAGCCCAACACCGCCTGGGGCAGCAGCCCCGCCGACGCCCCGCCTTCGCTCTCGCGCCCTTGAGGAGCCGCCTTATGCGCAGCCTGATCTACGCCCTCGCTTTGGCGGCCCTGCCCGCCCACGCCATCGCCCAGCAGGCGTCGCCGCCGCGCTCCGACGCGGTCTATACCGGCGCCATCACCACGCGCTGGGGCAAGGCCGTGACCCCCGACAATGCCTGGCGCAGCTATCCGCGGCCGCAATTCCAGCGGACCGAATGGCAGAATCTGAACGGCCTGTGGGACTATGCGATCACCCCCGCCGCAGCGCCGCAGCCGATGCGAATGGACGGGCAGATCCTCGTCCCCTTCCCCGTCGAATCCCGGCTCTCGCGCGTGGCACGCAAGGTCACGCCCGACGATCGCATCTGGTATCGCCGCAGCTTCACCGTTCCCAAGGACTGGGCCGGGCAGCATGTGATACTCAACTTCGGCGCAGTCGATCACGACGCGCGCATCTGGGTGAACGGCGGGATGGTCGGCGCCCACCAGGGCGGGTTCGACAGCTTCGGCTTCGACATCACCCCGTTCCTGAAGCCCGGCGCCAACGAGCTGGTGGTGCAGGTCGCCGACCCGACGAGCGCCGGCAGCCAGCCGCGCGGCAAGCAGATTCTCGCGCCCGACGGCATCTGGTACACCGCGGTCAGCGGCATCTGGCAGACGGTGTGGCTGGAGCCCGTACCCGCGCTCCACATCGACGACATCCGCACCACGCCCAATATCGATACCGGCAAGGTCGATGTCGACGTGGCACTCAGCGCCAGCGCGGCGGATACCGATGCGGTGCGGCTCAGCGTCCGGTCGGGCGCCAGGACGATCGCGACGACGATCGTGCGCGCCAATCGCCGGGCCAGCATCGCCGTGCCCGGTGCGCATCTCTGGTCGCCCGAAGACCCGTTCCTCTACGATCTCGTCGCCGAGCTGGTGACGGTACGCGATCCCTATGCCGGCCAGCCCGAGCGCGATCGTCGTGCCTATGATGCCCGCTTCACCAAGGGTGAAGTCGACACCTATGCCGCCGCCGAAGTGACCGGCGCCCCGCGCGACCGGGTGACTGCCTATTTCGCGATGCGCAAGATCTCGGTCGGGCCCGGCACGGTACCCGGCCAGCCGGCGCTGCTGCTCAACAACAAGCCCTATTTCCAGAACGGCGTGCTCGATCAGGGCTGGTGGCCCGACGGGCTGCTGACCCCGCCAAGCGAAGTCGCGATGCGCTACGACCTGGAGTTCCTCAAGAAGGCGGGCTTCAACATGGTCCGCAAGCACATCAAGGTCGAGCCCGCGCGCTATTATTACGACGCCGATCACCTGGGCATGCTGATCTGGCAGGACATGCCCTCGGGCGGCGGCGAGGACCAGTTCGTCACCGGCTCCAGCCAGAGCCAGGCGGTGCTCTCGTCCGATGTGATGGCGCAGCAGCAGGTCGAGCTGTCGCGGATGATCGGCCATCTCCGCGCCTTCCCCTCGATCGTGCTGTGGGTGGTGAACAACGAAGGCTGGGGCCAATATGACTCCGCCACCCTCGCCCGCTTCGTGAAGGGCATGGACCCGAGCCGGCTGGTAAATGCCGACAGCGGCTGGCTCGACGTCGCGGCGAGCGCCTCCGACGTGTTCGACATCCACACCTATGAGGACGTGCCCCATGTCCCCACCCGCCAGAGCGAGCGCGCGATCGTGATCGGCGAATATGGCGGGGTCGGCCAGCCGATCGAGGGGCATCTCTGGCGGAACGACAAGCGCTGGAGCTACCAGGTGACCACCGACTCCGCCGATTATCTCGCCCGCTACCGGCGCAAGTTCGCGGAGATCGTGCGCCAGGCCAGGGTCCATGGCCTCAGCGCCGCGGTCTATACGCAGACGACGGACGTCGAGGGCGAGATCAACGGACTACTCACCTATGACCGCGCCGTGGCCAAGGCGCCGGCGGAGGCTTTCGCGACCATGGCAAAGCCGCTTTGGGCGACGGATCGCGCAACGGACGGTGACGGCGGCGAGGCGGAAAAGCGACGATAGCCGCCGGGCCGGCTGCTTCGGCACCTATTCGACCTTTGCGCGCGGCTTCCTGCGCTTGGCCCGGCGGATGTTCCACTGCGTCCGCCAGAACGCATACACTGCCAAGCTTCCGAGCAGTGTCAGCGCAATGCCGGACACGCTCATGGCGAGCTTCCACGCCGGGCCGCCGATCTTGGCGGCATGCACCGGGTAGAGCTTCTCCCGGATCGATGCTGCAAGGCCTCCCGCCGCGGGATCCGCGCGGCCGACAACCGCCAGCGTCGCCGGATCCGCATAGACGAAGGTCCGACCATTCGGCGTCCATTCGAACGGCTGGCGAAGCCGCAGGACGATGGGTGCACCGGCCTTTCGCGGCCATTGCAGGCGGCGGAACTCGGCACCGGGAAAGATCGCAGCGGCAGCCTCGAAAAGCGGCCTCAGGTCCCTGCGCCCCTGCACCTCGCGAACCTCGACCCGCGGCGGTCGCGGACGCGCTTCGGCCAGCAGCCCGCCGCCCAACACGGGGAAGACCATCAGCACCCCCGTCACCAGCGACACGAGCAGCAAGGGCGCGGCCACCACACCGAGGTCGCGGTGATGGTGGACGATCGCGCCGGGCTTCATCGTCATGGGCCAGGCCCGCAGACGGAAGCGGCGCCGCGTCCGCCACCACAAGAGGATACCCGTGACGACAAAGAACAGCCCCACCAGCCCGGCGACGCCGGTGATCGTCTCCCCCGTATCGCCGATCAGCAGGCGATGGTGAAGATCGAACAGCCACAGCTCGGGCCGCTGCCACGAGGCGGACCAGCGGGCGACCGTTTCCCCCGCCTGGCTGAGATAGGCGCCGCTCCCGTCCTTGAACACGACCTGGTGCACGCCGAGACCATCGCCCGCGAAGGTGACGCGATCGATCGGCTGCGATCCGCCCGAGATCATGGCGACGGCCTTCGCCAGCGACGCCGGATCGGCCCGGACGGGATCGCCTGCATGCGCCACGAAGGTCAGTTCGTCCCGCCACACCAGCAGCGTGCCCGTCAGGCCCAGCAGCGCCAGCAACAGGCCGCCGATCGCGCCGATCCAGCGGTGCAGCAGGGCCAGAAGATGCATCAGAACCCGGCCTGCCAGCTCAGCGTGAAGTTGCGACCGCGGCCGGTGTAGAAGCGGGCATTGTCGGTCGGCCCCTGGGTGTCGCTGTAATAGGTGACATAGTCGGTGTTGCCGAGATTCTGGACGCTCAGCATCATGCGGCCGATCGGCAGGTCATAGGCGACATAGGCGTCGAACAGCCGATAGCCGATGAAATCATTGGCGATCGGCTGCCCCTCGAACCGGCGCGACAGATAATAGCGGCCCTGCAGCCGCGCGCTGAACCGGCCGCGGCTATAGTCGATGTTGAGGTTGAGCCGATCCGGCGAGATGTTGGCGCCGTCGAGATCGGCATCCATCCGGCCGTCGCCGTTGGTGTCCGTACGCCCGCTGACATGGGCGAAGCCGGTGCCGAGCTTGAGCCCCGGCAGCGGGGTGCGAACGCCCAGGTTCACCTCCAGCCCTTGAATATCGATCGGCTGGCGCGACACGTTGAAGATGCCGTCGCTCCCGCGCACCAGCACTTGGCCCAGATCGCTCGACGACCAGTAATAGGTGGCGCTCGCCTCCAGCGGCCCCTGGTTCACCTCCACCCCGAGCTCGCGGTTGTTAGAGACGACGGGCGTCAGGTCGAGAAAGTCGGCGATGCGAATGTTCGGCTGGGTGATGCCGCGCAGGACGCGCCCGATATCGGCAATCGTATAGCCTTCGGCATAGCTGCCATAGGCGCGGATGCCCTTGATCGGCTCCACCACCACGCCGCCGTTCCAAAGGGCACGCTCGAACGAGGGCTTGCCGCCGATGACCGCTCGCGCATTCGCGCTGGCGAGCGTCGTGTAATCGGGGATGTCGAGCTGGACATTCTCATAACGCACGCCGCCGGCCAGCCGCACCACGCCGTCGAACAGCTTGAGATTTGCCTGCCCGAACGGCGCCAGGCTGCGGAAATCGGTCTGCGGCACCCAGGCCCGGCCGGTCTGGACGAGATCCTGCTTGGTGCGATCGACCAGCGCGTCGAACCCGGCGGTCAGCGTCAGCGCCTCGAAGCCGGGCACCGCACGCTCATAGCTGACCTTGCCGCCGATCTTGCGCGACACGTTGCGCGACTGGTCGAACAGCGTGCCGATCGGCGCGATCCGCGCGTCCTGGAACGTCGCCAGGACACCCCCGGCGAAGGTGTCGCTGGTGCGGTTGTAGAAGCCCTGCAGCGTGAACGCCCCGCCCGCCAGATCGCCGTCGGTAAGCGAGGCCGACAGCATTTCGGCCACGCCCGTGGAGGGCTGCCCCGGCGTCTCGCCGCGCCGGCTGGTGGCGGGAATGCCCAGCGCCCGATTGCCGTCGACCGGAACATAATGATTGTTGCCCTCCAGCCGGAAGCGGTTGGCGATCACCTCCAGCCGCGCGCTGGGCGAGAGGTCGACCCCGACCCGCCCGAAGAAGGACAGGCTGTCGGTGTCCTGGATCTCGCTCTGGTTGCCGTCGAGCCCGATGCGGCGCCCGCGCCCGTCGAGGAAGACGCCGCGCCGCTCGAAGGCGACGCCGCCGGTCGCGTCGAACGCGCCGCTGCGGACATTGACCAGGCCAGCGACCTTGCCGCCAAGCGAGGCGCCGGAGAAATCGTCGCCGCTATTGCCCTGGAGCAGGGCCCGCCCGCTCCAGCCATTCTCCTTGGGCGCCGCCACGGTCACCTGATTGACCACGCCGCCGGTCGCGCCGATGCCTTGCAGGGCATTGGAGCCGTAGATGACCTCCACCCGGTCGATAAAGAAGGGGTCGATGGTGTAGCCGTCGCGCGCGCCGTCGCGGATCGGCGTCGTCTGCGGGATGCCGTTAATTGCATACAAGGGCGAACGGCCGCGCAGCGTCTCGCCGAAGCCGGTGATCTTCTCGCGCGTCGGCGAGAAGGACGGCAGCAGCGCCGAGACGGCATCGACGGTGGAGCCGGAGACCGTGACCTGGCGCGACAGCGTCTCGCGATCGATGACGTCCACCGTCAGCGGCAGCGCGCTGGCCGGGAGGATGGTCCGCGCTGCGGTGACGACGATGTCCTCCCGCCGGGTGTTGGCGACATCGGTATCGGAATCGGGACGGCGGTCCTGGGCCTTGGCGCTTCCGGTCCAGATGATGGCTGCGGCGATTACGCCGAATGCGAACTTCATGGTCTTCCCCTTTCGGGGCGCGATAGAAAACCAGCGCAAGTTTTGCAACAGCCTCGCATTAGCACTGCATCACAAGCCGTCACGGGCTCCACCGCCTTCCAGTCCTATCTCAGGGACGACCAGCCGCAGGTTCTGGCCGTCCGCCAATGGGCGACGACCTCGGGCCGAGAGCGGCACCTCACCCCGCTACAGCGAGCACATTCTGAAAGGACGTCGTGGTCGGAAGCGCAGCAACGGCTGACCAACGCGTTGCACGACAGCTGCGGGAAGGTGGGTGTGGCGCGGCCTTCTGCCAGGCAGCCGCAATAACGGACGCTTGCGGCAGGTACTCCGTCAAAGCAGCCGCTGCCACCATCCTACATCGTGCCAGCGCCCGAATTTCGAGCCGACCTCCCGATACACACCGAGCAGCTCGAAACCCATGCGCTCATGAAGGGCGACACTTCCCGGGTTCGGCAGCGCGATACCGGCGAACGCGGCATGGAAGCCGCGCGCCGCCAGTTCCGGAAAAAGCTGGGCGTAAAGGGCGCGGCCGATGCCCGAACGCCGCGCCTCCTCGGCGATGTAGACGGTGACATCGACAGACCAGCGATAGGCGGCGCGGGTCCGGTGCTGGCCGGCATAGGCGTAGCCGACCACCACACCGGCACGCTCGGCGATCAGATACGGGTACGCCGTGGACGTCGCTTCGATACGGGCCGCCATCTCGCCGATCGACGGCGGCACCTCTTCGAACGAGATCGCGGTATGCTCCACGACGGGTGCATAGATGGCGTGCACGCTGGCAGCGTCCGCTACCGTTGCCGGTCGTACGGACACGGCACTCATGCGCGGCCCCCTTGTGGCGCGGTGGCGATGCTCGACAGGTCGGCGGCAGGCTCGACGGCCATGCCCGCCTGCTTGCGCTCCGAATAGCGGTCGACCAGCTGCGGCGTGTGCGGGCGGAGCAGGACGGTGAAGCGCACCAGCTCCTCCATCACGTCCACGATCCGGTCGTAATAGCTCGACGGCTTCATGCGGCCCGTCTCGTCGAATTCCTTGTACGCCATCGCGACCGACGACTGGTTGGGGATGGTGAACATCCGCATCCAGCGGCCGAGCAGGCGCAGTGTGTTGACCGCGTTGAACGACTGCGAACCGCCCGACACCTGCATGACGGCCAGCGTCCGCCCCTGCGTCGGGCGCATGCCCTTCATTTCCAGCGGCAGATGGTCGATCTGCGCCTTCATGATCCCGGTGATCTGTCCGTGCCGCTCGGGACTGCACCAGACCTGACCCTCGGACCACAGCGCCAGTTCGCGCAGCTCGTGCACCGCTGGGTGGTCGTCACCAGGCACCTGGTCGGGGAGCGGCAAGGTGGAGGGATCGAAGATGCGCGTCTCCGCGCCGAACAGGCGCAGCAGGCGGGCCGCTTCCTCGACAGCCAGCCGCGAGAAGGAGCGCTCGCGCAGCGAGCCGTACAGCAACAGGATACGGGGCGCGGGATCGAGCGGCCCCAGGCCCAGTGCCGGCCGCGAATGGACATAGGCGGCATCGAGTGCCGGCAGGATGTCCGGATCTTCCAGCGTGCGTAGCGGCATCAGGCGGCGGCTCCCCGTTCATACCAGCCCCGCGAAGCCTTCACGATCGAGACGACCGACAGCATCACCGGCACTTCCACCAGCACGCCGACCACGGTCGCCAGCGCGGCACCCGACTTGAGCCCGAACAGCGAGATAGCGGCGGCAACCGCCAGTTCGAAGAAGTTGGACGCCCCGATCAGCGCCGAGGGCGCCGCCACGCACCAGGCAACGCCGAACCTGCGCGACAGCCAATAGGCGAGGCCGGCGTTCAGATAGACCTGGATGAGGATCGGCACCGCCAGGAGCGCGATCACCAGCGGCTGCGCGACGATCGCCTCGCCCTGGAAGCCGAACAGCAGGACCAGCGTCGCCAGCAGCGCGACGAGCGACACGGGACCGAGGCGGTCGAGCAGCCGATCCAGCGCTGCCTGCCCGCCGCGCGTCAACACGGCGCGGCGGACGAGCTGGGCGGCGATCACCGGCACGACGATGTAGAGCAGCACCGAGATCAGCAGCGTATCCCACGGCACCGTGACCGACGCCACGCCGAGCAGCAGCCCGACCAGCGGCGCGAAGAGAAACACCATCAGCACGTCGTTCAGCGCGACCTGCGACAGCGTATAGGTCGGCTCTCCCTCGCAGAGGTTCGACCACACGAACACCATCGCCGTGCAGGGCGCCGCCGCGAGCAGGATCAGGCCGGCGATATAGGACGGCCCCTCCCCCGCCGGCAGCAGCGGTGCGAACAGCCAGCCGATGAACAACGTGCCCAGCGCCGCCATCGAGAAGGGCTTCACCGCCCAGTTGATGAACAGCGTGACGCCGACGCCCTTCCAGTGCTGCCGCACCGAGCCGAGCGCGCCGAAGTCGATCTTGAGCAGCATGGGGATGATCATCAGCCAGATCAGCACCGCGACGATCAGGTTGACGCGCGCGACTTCGGCCGACGCGATCGACGCGAAGACGCCAGGCAGCAACTGCCCCAGCCCGATGCCGGCGGCGATGCAGAGCAGCACCCACAGCGTCAGATAGCGCTCAAAGGTGCCGATGGCGGGACGCGCAGGTGCTGCGTCCAGTGTAGGGGAAACCGTCGACATGGCGTCAGCGCACCCGTTCGCCGGCGGCATCGACCACCTGTTCGCCATCCTCCTTGGCGAACGCCCCGCGCTGGGCGGCCGGCAACAGGTCGAGGACGGCTTCGGAGGGGCGGCACAGCTTCACCCCCAGCGGTGAGGCGACCAGGGGACGGTTGATCAGGATCGGGTGCGCCATCATCGCGTCCAGAAGCGCATCGTCGGACAGCGACGGGTCGCCCAGGCCCAGCTCGGCATAGGGGGTGCCCTTTTCGCGCAGCAGGTCGCGCGGGCGCATCCCGGCGCGGGCGATCAGGTCGACCAGCATCGCCCGCGAAGGCGGGGTCTTCAGATACTCGACGACATGCGGCTCGATGCCGGCATTGCGGATCATGGCGAGTGCGTTGCGCGACGTGCCGCACTCGGGGTTGTGATAGATGATGATGTCGACGGCCATGGCACGTCCTTTCAGCAGCAGGGGGCGAGTTCGGCGACGAGCGGCGCGCACAACTCGGCGCTGCCCGCACAGCAATCCTTGACGAGGAACAGCGTCAGCGCGCGCAGGCCCGCCAGGTCGGCGCGATAGATGATCGAGCGGCTTTGCCGCTCGGAGTGGATCAGGCCGGCGCGCGCGAGAATACCGAGATGCGCCGACATAGTGTTCTGCGGCACCTCCAGCTGGCGAGCGATCTCCCCCGCCGCCATGCCGTTCGGCTCGTGCCGCACCAGTAGGCGAAACACGTCGAGACGTGTTCCTTGAGCAAGGGCGCCGAGCGCGGCTATAGCCGAATCATTTTCCATATATCCAGCATAGTAGATATATTAGCCCCGGCCAACGACATTCGACATAGCCTGCCAGCGCGGCCGATCGCGGCCCGCGTTGGTGGATGCGTCTGCCGATCGCCCCCAGGTCAGCCGGTCGCGGGCTCGCCGCCTGCCGCCGGAAGCGAGAATGCCTCCCATGCGGCGAGGAACAGCGCGGCGATGATCGGGCCGACCACGAAGCCGTTGAAGCCCATCAGCTCGAAGCCGCCCAGCGTTGCGATCAGCACGATATAGTCGGGCATCTGCGCATCATGCCCGACCAGTATCGGTCGCACGACATTGTCGACGCTGCTGATGATGATGAAGCCGCAGGCGAACAGCAGGGTCGCCTGCCAGACCGCCCCGGTGGCGAGAAGGTACAAGGTCATCGGAACCCAGATCAGCCCGGTTCCGATCGCGGGGAACAGCGAGAAGAAGCCCATCGCCACGCCCCAGAGCAGCGCACCGGGAATCCCGAGAGCCCAGAAAATGAGCCCGCCGGTGATACCCTGCAGCGCCGCGACGATCAGGCTTCCCTTGATGGTAGCCCGGATCACGGTGACGAATCTGGCGACGAGGATCACGCGCTGTGTCCTCTCGACGGGCAGTGCGCGCTCGATCCGCGCCGCGATCGCGCGGCCGTCGCGCAGCAGGAAGAAGGTCAGATAGAGCATCACGCCCAGTTGCAGGAAAAAGCCGAGCGTCCCCTGCCCGATACGCACGATCCGCGCCGCCACCGCCTGAAAGCCGTCGGCCAGCCCGCGGCTGAGCGTGGCGCGCACCCCGTTGATGTCGCCCAGCCCGATATCGGCGAGCCAATGGCGCGCCCATGCGGGTAAATGGCGTTGCAGATCCGCGACCAGCCGCACGACATCGATGTCGCCGCCTTGCACGCGCGCATAGAGCCCCTTGGCCTCCGCGACGAGCGCCCCGCCAAGAAGCATCGCCGGCACCACGAACAGCGCGATGATCGCGAGCAACGTGACGAGGATCGCGACGTTGCGGCGGCCAGGCATGGCGCGCACCAGCCGCGCGTTCAGCGGGTCGAACAGCACTGCCGCGATCACCGCCCAGAGGATCGCTCCGGAAAATGGCGTGACCAGCCAGAGGAAGGCGAGCGTCACGCCGCCGAGCAGCGATAGCGGAAAGGCGCGCGCGAAGGTCATGGCCGCCGTCCAGCCGCGCCACGGGCCATTATCCCCTGGAGCAGCGGCTTGCACCCCTCGAGCATCACCAGCAAGGCGACACCGAGCGCGACCGCCAACGCCATGTCGCTCCAGGCGATCGCCCCGAACTTCAGCAGCGCCTGTGCCGAGGGAAGCAGCAGGATCAGCCCGGTCCCCCCGACGATCGCGGCAGCGATGTACCGCAGCGCGAGGTTGTGACGCACGAGCGCGGCACCCAGTGCGGCGCTGAACGAACGGTTGACCAGCACCAGCGCCACGATCTCGGCGATCAGCGCGAAGAAGATCAGCGCGCGCAACTCGGCCTCGGGCATGGCCGACCAGGTCTCCACCAGGAAGACGGCCGCCAGCATGGCGAAGGCCAGGCCGCCCTGAAAGATGCTCCAGCCGATCATCGGCAGCGAGAACAGCGGCCCGTCCGGCGCGCGCGGCGGACGCCGCATCACATCGTCTTCGGCACGTTCGGCCTCGAACACCAGCGCGCAGACCGGATCGATCACCATTTCGAGCAGCGCGATGTGGATGGGGCCGAACAGGATCGGCAGCCCCAGGCACAAGGGCAGGAGCGCCAAGCCCGCGATCGGCACATGCACGGCGAAGATGAAGGCCATGGCCTTGCGGATATTGTCGTAGATCTGCCGGCCGAGCCGCACCGAGCGGACGATCGCGCCGAAATCATCGTCGAGCAGGACGATCGCGGATGCCTCGCGCGCGACATCGGTGCCGCGCCGGCCCATCGCCACGCCGATATGCGCGGCCTTGAGCGAGGGAGCATCGTTCACGCCGTCCCCCGTCATCGCGACGATCTCGCCCTTCGCCTTATAGGCCTGGACGATCCGAAGCTTCTGCTCGGGCATGATCCGCGCAAAGACGGTGACGGTCTCGAGGCGCGCGGCAAGCTCGGGCGCGTCGAGCCGGGCCAGTTCGTCGCCGGTCAGGACGTCGCCCTCGGCGATCCCCGCCTGGGTCGCGATCGAGCGCGCGGTCGCCGCATAGTCGCCGGTGATCATTACCACCCGGATCCCCGCGTCGCGGCATTCCGCGACGGCGGCGGGAACGCTGGCCCGCAGCGGGTCCGCGAGTCCGATCAGCCCGGCCTGGTCTGCCTTGGAAAAACTGGTCCAATTCTGAAGAGAGCCCTGCGGGGCGTGAGAATTGGAGATTGGTATGGGACGTCAGCGGTTTACGCCGGA
>NZ_JAATJB010000013.1 GCF_011927635.1 Sphingomonas trueperi | reverse complement strand
GAAGCCGAAGAGCAATATTATGCTGCCGCGGACAACCTCGATATGGCAGCGTGACTCACAACCCAACGCCTCCGGCAGACCCGGCGCGGTTCAGACAGCACAACCTTCTACAGGCCGATCTCGGAACACTAAGGCGACATGCCATTGATTTTGTTCAAAGCCACGTAAATGACAGGAAGAAGATAATGCTTTACCTGCACAAAAACGGCCTAAGCCAAACCGAGATCGCCAAGGGTCTGGACATCAAGCACCGCCAATCGGTCTCAAAAGCGCTAGCCTCTATTCCGGACAGGTTTTGGTTGAGTTAGAACAACGCGTCTGCCGACACGGCGCCTTGGCAGATACGAGCGCTATGCCGATCTCGCCGCCCACTCCTCGATCATGTCCGCCCATCCTGCAACATTCCGGCTCGCTGCTCGCGGTATTCAGCCTTGTTGTACACCGCGCGCACGCCACGCTGCTCGTGAGCCAAGCACTTCTCGATCCAGTCGGTGTTGTACCCCGCTTCATGCAGCAGCGTGCTGGCGGTGCGCCGCAGATCGTGCGGACCGAACTTTGCGAGCGGCTTGCCGTCCTTCTGCGCCAATCGATAGGTCAGCGTCAGCACCTGGTTGAGCGTTGCGCTGCTCATCGGCAGGTCGAAATCGTACCGCGACGGGAGAACGTACTCCGATCCACCTGCGAAGGTTTTGAGCGCGATGAAGATATCCAGCGCCTGCCGCGACAGGAAAACCAGGTGCGGATTGCGCCGCTTCATGCGCTCCTTTGGGATGGTCCACAGCGCTTCGCTGAAATTGATCTCGCTCCACTTGGCGTTGGTCAGCTCGCTCTTGCGGACCATGGTGAGCAGCAGGAGCTTGGCCGCGGCCCGGATGGAGGGGCTGGTGCCGATCCGCTCGATGTACTGGTACATGAGCGCGATCTCGTCGGGCGTCAGCGCCCTGTCCCTCGGCTCGAAACGCGCGATCGTGGTAGGACGGACCAGCTCCGCCGGGTTCTCCACCTTCTGGCCGCGCTCGATCGCCCAACGGAACACCTGGAACACTACCTCGCGAGCGTGGACGGCCGTCGCCGGCGCGCCGCGTTCGACAATGGCATCGGTCAGCGCGCGCAGATCTTCATGGGTGATCTCGGGCAGCTTCTGGTTGCCGAACTTCGCCTTGAGCTCGCGCTCGAAGATGGCACGGCGCATGTCGCGCGTGGACTCTGCCATCTGGTAACCGCGAAGCCATTTTTCGGCCCAAGCCTCGAACGTGTCCGCATCCTTGATGCGGGCCTTGTTCCGCGCCTTCTCCTTCGCCGGCGATTTCCCCGCCGCGACCATCTTCTTGGCTTCGTTGAGCTGCTCGCGCGCCTCGGCCAGCGTGATGCCGCCAACGCCATACCGGCCGAAGGTGATCGTCTCCTGGCGACCGTTGATCGCGTAGTTGTAGCGGAACGAGATCGATCCTGCCGGCGTGACCGCCACGTACAGCCCGTCCCGGTCGTTCACCTTGTAGAGCTTCTCCTTGGGCTTCAGATTCCGCAGCTTGGTATCGGTCAGCATGCGAACCGCTCCAACACGCCGAAAAATACCATGCTCTCAGACCCCCGATTTTTGACCATATTCCGCTTGCAACTCAGACGTTTAGAAATTTCCAGTACCATGTACGCGCTCTGGCGCGGGCATGGTATCGCTGCCCTCGCTAGCCTGTCAGCGGTTCGCATACCATTAATCGTGCCATTCAAAATACGTGCTTGCCGCTGCCAGACAGTGCCCTACACGACATGGCCCAGACGCAAAAAAGCCCGCATTTCTGCGGGCTTTTCCGTGTCTTATTGCCTCTAGATGCCGGCTCATGCCGGACGTGGGATCATTCCCACTCGATTGTTTCCTGCCCTCATAACGGATTGAATTTGCTCGGTAAAGATTTTTTCACGACTCGCTATACCGTCAGCCAATCCGTCAAAACCTCGCGCTTCTGAAAACATTGGATTTTTCGGCTGCTTTCGCAAAATGCGCCTTCCGCCATCTATCGCCGAACACGGTGCAGGAGGCCCACCCAACATCGATCAAGTCCGCCCCGCCGTCTGCACGCTGCAGTACGATGCGTCATCGCCCATACCTCACTGGCTATACCGTCATCGCAGCCCAAAGCCATTCAACTCCCGCTCAGAGATTTAGATCTCGCACGGCGACGAACGCCCGGTTCGTTTCGGCAGCACGGCGTTCCTTCGCTTCTAACACCGCGATCAATGAGACCTTGCGCGAGAGGACCTCATAGAGGTCGAGTCCGTCAGCGCATATCAGATTGGTTTGCCGCCCACGCGAGAACGCTTCGAGCCCCTCGGTCGTGAAGCCGGAATTGCTAACGAACAGTCCACGCGACCACGACGCCTTTCCGCCGACTTTGCCCGAAAAGGTCATCAGATCGGCGAAGCCAATCTGAGGCCCGTGCCATTTCGCTTCCACCAGATAGGTCTGTCCATGCAGCTTGAAACTGCCATCGATCTGCTCGCCGACGAGACGGAACGAGCCGCGCGGTGCGAGCCCGAAGCCGGCGAACAGCTCGTTGAGGAAGCCTTCGAATCGCAGACCTCGCGTCTGGGGGTCGAGCTTGGTGATCTCAACGAGCAGCGTCGCGAGTTCCTGGGCCTTTGCCTCACTCAAAGTCGAAGACGCCTGCGGCGCAGGTTCCCCCGCCTTCGCCGAGCCGAAGCTGCTGAGGAAGCTTGAATCAAGCAACTCGGGGATTTTGAACTGGACGCCCGGAAGGAGAATGTTCAGCCGATCAATTTCTTCGCGGCTCAGGGGATTTCCCTTGCCGCGCCGGTAGGTCATCGCCTGTCGGACGATCGCCACGATTAGCTTGGTGAAACACGACCGGCGCTGTTCGAGCGTCGCGGTCAAGAGTTGGACGATCGCGGGCCGCTTGCTGCCTGCGACCCACAGATCGCCAACACCAGCCTGCGCAGCGGCAAGCGGAAATGCGGTCCTGTTGTTTCCGCTTCCGGGGAGAAAATCGTAGAGAAGGTCCGCCAGGTCTTCGACCGCCTGGGCTTCACGAAACGACATCATAACCTACCAGCCCTCGGGTTCCTTCATCCCCGCCTCGAGTTCATCCAGGTGCGGAAGCGCGCGCCATTGCATCCTGCCGAGGTCTGCCAACAACTCATTGCGGTGAGATCCGACGAACGACGTGTCCCGGATCGTCGTAGAATTCATGTGGCGACTCTCAATCTAGCAAGATTGTAAGCTTCATGCTACACAATCCCAAGATCCGTAGCACGAAGGAGGCAGGCGAACTGCTGTTGCGGATGCGCAGCCGCCAGGACGGGCTCCATCGGCTGCTGAACGTGTGGGGGGGCAAGCAGTGATCCTGACGGACAACGAGACCAAGGTCGACCTTCTCAACAACGAGGCGATCGCAGCAACCATCATCAAGCTCTTGCGCGACCGGCCCGATCAACCGGTGACTGTTGGTGTCCATGGCGATTGGGGCGCCGGCAAGTCTAGTGTGCTGGAGATGATCGAGGCCGGCTTCGAGGGGGAAGCGAAGGTCCTGTGCCTCAAGTTCAACGGCTGGCGTTTTCAGGGATTCGAAGACGCTAAAATTGCGCTTATCGAAGGCATCGTCACAGGGCTCATCGAAAAGCGACCCGCTCTCACTGCGGCGGGCGAAACAGTCAAGGACGTCTTTCGCCGGATCGACTGGCTCAAGATGGCGAAGAAGGCTGGTGGGCTCGCGTTCACCGCCTTCACCGGAATTCCGACTCCCGATCAGATTCAGACCATCGTCGGCACCTTGGAAGGCTTCCTCGCCGATCCGGCAAAGCTCGCGACCAAGGACAATCTCGAAGCAGCCGTCGAAGGCGTGAAAGGCCTGTTGAAGCCGAAGGGTGAAGGCGACTCGACCAACGTTCCCGAGGAGATCAACGCATTCCGGAAAGCCTTCGACGATCTTCTCGACAAGGCCGGTGTCGCGCAACTCGTCGTCCTGATCGATGACCTCGATCGCTGCTTGCCCGATACCGCAATCGAGACCTTGGAGGCCGTCCGTCTCTTCGTCTTCACGTCGCGAACCGCCTTTGTCGTCGCCGCCGACGAGGCGATGATCGAATATGCGGTGCGCAAACACTTTCCCGATCTGCCGGACAGCACCGGTCCGCAGACATATGCCCGGAACTACCTTGAAAAGCTCATCCAGGTGCCCTTCCGAATCCCTGCGCTGGGGGACACGGAAACGCGCATCTATGTCACTCTCCTCCTTGTCGGCGCCGAACTCGGCGACAACGACCCGGCGTTCAATGATTTGATCAAGATCGCTCGTGAACGGCTTAAGCGCCCGTGGACCTCCGGCGCGCTCGATGCTGCCACCGTCAGAGTCGCTCTCGGGGACAAGGCTTCGCGCGCCAACAATGCGTTGGCGCTCAGCGATCAGATCGGACCGATCCTCGCCAACGGAACCAAGGGCAATCCGCGTCAGATCAAGCGATTCCTCAACACGCTCGTCTTGCGGCAGCGCATCGCCGAAGCGAGAGGGTTCGGGGATGACGTCAAGCTGCCGGTGCTCGCAAAACTCATGCTCGCCGAGCGGTTCCTGCCCCGCCTCTTCGATCAAATCGCCGCAGCCGCCGCGGCAGCAGCAAATGGCAAATGCCCGGACCTGTCAGCGCTCGAAGCGGCGGCGACCGCCAAGGATGACGCGAAAACTGCGGCCAAGCCGGAGAAGGCCGCTGCCAAAGGCGATGACGCCGTGAAGTCGACGCCCAAACTGGAAGCCGTGAAGTCGACCGAGAGCGCGCTCTTGAGCGAATGGCTATCCTCGCCTGCGATCAAAGCCTGGGCGGCGGTGCCAACTGCGATCGGTGGCGAGGATCTTCGCCCCTACCTCTTCGTCGCAAAGGACAGGAAGGATTATTTCGGCGCCGCCTCAGTGCTCGGCCACCTTGCTGCCGTGGTCGAACAGCTCTTCGGCGCGAAATTCGCGGTGCAGGGCCTCGAAGCCGATCTCAAGCGCCTGGCCCCACCCGAAGCGGCGCAGATCTTCGAAGCGGTGCGCGGCCGCATCGTCGGTGGGGACAGCTTTGACACTGAGCCGCCTGGCGCGGCCGGCTTGGTGGTTCTCGTAAAGGCTCATCCGACCCTGCAGGCCAATCTCGTCGATTTCCTCGAAGCGCTCCCGCGAGATCGTCTCGGTCCATGGGTCTGCGGCGGCTGGGAAGGTGTTCTCAAGGATGGCGATGCGACCCAACGCTTCGACCGCCTCCTTCAGACCTGGGGCAAAGAAGGTGGTGCGATGCTCAAGGTGGCGGCCACGGGTGTTCTTCGCACCCGCCAGGGAGCCCGCTGATGGGCACCTCCAGTGCATTCGGCGGCCAGGGCGGCCGGACGCCCCTCGTCCCGAGCTGGCTAGGCGATGACGGCGCACCGCCTGCCGCTCCAGACGGAGCCCCACCTGATGGTGGACCACCAGACGGTCCGCCCGTGGATGCGCCAGCAGACGGCGCCCCACCAGCCGCTCCCCCGGCACCGCCGGCTCGCCCGCCCATACCGCCGGTAGCCGATCCCGCGCGCTTCTCAGCGGCTCGCAACAACTTCTCGCGTTTCGCTGGTTCGGGCGGCAGCGACCGCAAGAGTCTCGGCCGAGCCGTCTCGCACTACGTGGGCTCATCGGCAGGTGGGGCGCGCACGGCGGCCGCAAGGATGGGATCGGCGCGCGGCGCAGGCAGCCGCTTGCTTGGCTTCCTGTCGGACGCCGTCGCACGCGGCGCGACCGAAGCGCTTCGTGCGCTCAACCTCGGCGCTCTCGCAGGCCGCCCTATCGAAGAAATCTTTCTCGGCCTGGCGGACTATGTGTGTCCTGACGGCGGTTCGATCGACGAAGGCATCGCACGCGAAGCGTTCATCGAAACCATCACGGACCTTGCCGGTGCAGGCATTGCCGACCTCGACGGCCTCACCGCCGATCAGATGCAGACTGTGTTCGAGCTGTATGCGACCAACGCGATCGAAGCACGGCTCTGCAACGACATCGGCGCGAAGACGATCACCCTGCCGTCGGATAGTCGCGAAGCCGCGCGCGTGCAGGCGCAATTGAACGACTTCATCCGGCGCGGGGTGGCCGATGCGCTCACGGTCGCCCGCGCCGCGGCTGCAGCGCTGACGCCCGATCGCGTGCTCCAGTTCGTCGGGCGCATCTACGAGCAAGCGTTCGGGATCTTGCAGATCATGGGCGATGCGGAGGCGGAAGGCACATGAGGAGACACGTCATCATAGGCCGATACGGCCCCGGCGACCGCAGCCGCTTTTCACTTGGCGATGGAGAAGTCGAAACCCGCCTTGACCTGGTTGTCGGCGAGCGAACCCTCAATCACGGTATCGGCCGCGCGATCGGCGATCTGTCGCGGCTTGGCGTTCATCCTTCAGAGATCGGCGTCGACATCCTGGTTCTGGCCGCCCACGTCCACGCTGCTGACACACGCATTTCGCGGGCGAGTGAATCGCAGGATGGCTGGACCCGCGAAATCCGGCTGATCGTCCCGGTTTCCGATCCCGATCGATGGACAGCCGTCGCGCCGACCTTCGTCCGGATGCTGAACTTTCTCACCGGCGACCGCTGGTCGATCGCGTTTCGCGCCCGACCGCGCCGTTTCGTCAGGGTCGCTCCCGAACACCCTGCTCGGCTTATTGGTCCTCCCTTCGACGATCTCGCCCTCTTCTCGGGCGGCCTCGACAGTCTCATCGGCGCGATCGACGCCCTTGAGAATGGCCGTACACCGCTTCTCATTAGTCACGCTGGCGAAGGTGCGACCAGCGATGCGCAGTCCACCATCTTCGACACGTTGAAGACCCACTATCGAGGCCGCGCCTTCGATCGCTTGCGCCTCTGGATGGCATACCCGGATGGCTTCGTCCGGGGTTCAGGCGGAGAGAATACGACCCGCGGCAGGTCGTTCCTGTTTTTCGCCCTCGGCGTCTTCGCTGGAAGCGGACTTGAGCGGGCGTTCACCTTGAAAGTGCCCGAGAACGGCCTCATCGCCGTCAACGTGCCGCTCGATCCATTGCGCCTCGGCGCACTAAGCACGCGCACGACCCATCCTTTTTACATCGCCCGTTGGAATGACGCCCTCCATGGGCTCGGCCTGAACGGCAGGATCGAAAATCCCTATTGGGATAGGACCAAGGGCGAGATGGTCGCAGCCTGCACCAACGGCGCATTATTACGTCGCCTCGTCCCCTCATCGCTATCCTGCGCGGCTCCGACCAAGGGACGCTGGCAGGGTCTCGGCACACAGCATTGCGGCTATTGCCTGCCATGTCTCATCAGACGGGCAGCACTCGTTGCCGGCTTACGCCCCGATCCAGATCCCACCGTCTACACGGTCGATGACCTCACCGCCCGCGCGCTCGACACACGCCAATCAGAAGGTGTCCAGATTCGCTCTTTCCAGCTTGCGATCGAGCGGCTTCGCGCCCGGCCGGCACTGGCGCCGATTCTCATCCACAAGCCGGGGCCACTCTTCGATGAATCGCCAGCTCGGCAAGCTGCTCTCGCTGGCGTCTACCGGCGCGGCCTTGAAGAGGTTGGAGCTCTCCTGGCAGGTGTGAGGACGCGGCCGGGATGACCGAGAATGCTCAAGCCGTCGGTGTCGATTTCCACTGCCATCTCGACCTCTATCCCGACCATGAGGCCGCGATCGCGAGGGCAGAAGCAGCTCGGATCTACACCCTGACCGTCACGACGACGCCAAAGGCCTGGGCGCGCAATCATGAACTCACGCGTCATACCCGCTTCGTGCGCGCTGCGCTCGGCCTGCATCCGCAGCTCGTCGCGGAGCGCGCCGGCGAGTTCCCGCTATGGGAGCGTCACCTGCCTGAGACACGCTACGTCGGTGAAGTCGGTCTTGATGCCGGCCCGCGCTTCTACAAATCGCTGGATACCCAAAAGCATGTGTTCCGTAGCGTCCTTGAGCGATGCGCAGAAGCAGGAGGCAAGATTCTCACTGTCCACAGTGTGAGGAGCGTTCCAGCGGTGCTCGATATGATCGAACAATATCTCCCGCAGGATCGCGGCACCGTCGTGCTTCACTGGTTCACCGGAAGCAAAAGCGAGGCTCGACGTGCGGCGGCGCTCGGCTGCTATTTCTCCGTCAATGCCGAGATGACCCGCTCGGATCGCGGCCGTTCCCTCGTCTCCGACTTGCCTATCGATCGCATACTGACGGAGACAGACGGCCCTTTCACTCAGGTTGACGGTCGTCCCAGCGAGCCCGCGGACGTGAAAACCACGGTCGCAGCGATCGCCGACGTCCGGAGGGTCCCGGTCGATGCCGTCACGACAGCGGTAAGATCGAACCTTCGTTCTCTGCTGAGATGAGGTCCTCAAAGGGCCTAGATAAATTGTAATCTTCGTGCTACATATTCGGTCGATCTGTAGTGCGAAGGTGTCAAAATGCCCACTCCACACAACCCTCCTGCTGCGGTGCGGCGCGCGCTGCGCAAGCTTGGGGCGGATATCCATGATGCCCGTCGACGCCGACGGCTGCCGATGGCGGTCGTAGCCGAGCGCGCCTTCACGTCTCGCTCCACGCTGCAAAGGGTCGAAGCCGGGGACACCAACGTCAGCGTCGGCATTTATGCCGGCGTCCTGCAGGCGCTCGGCCTCCTCGACGGCCTGAGCCAGGTCGCCGACATCAGCAACGACAGCGTCGGTCAGGCGCTCGCCAGCGCCGACCTGCCCAAGCATGTCCACCTCAAGCGGCCAACCGGATCGTCCCGCGATGGCTGACTTCGAGGTCCATATCGATTTGGACGGTCGCACACGCCCCATCGGACTGGCGAGGAGCAATCGCGTCCGGGGCACCGAGACCATCCTCTTCGAGTATGACAGCGCATGGCTTGAGGACCCCGACCGCTTCTCCCTGGAGCCGGCTCTTGCTCTGACCCGCGGCGCCTTCGCCCCTCCTGCCGGTCTTGCGACTTTCGGCTCCATCGGCGACTCAGCGCCGGATACCTGGGGCCGGCGCCTCATGCAGCGCGCCGAACGCCGTCTCGCCGATCGAGAAGGCCGCGCGGTTCGCACGCTTGTAGAAAGCGACTACCTGCTCGGCGTCGCCGACGAGACCCGGCTTGGCGCACTCCGTTTCCGCTGGGTCGGCGAAGAGATTTTCCAAGCGCCGATCCGCGCAGGCGTTCCTGCCCTAATCGAGCTCGGCCGGTTGCTCCAGATCACCGAACGGATTCTCCGGGACGAGGAAACGGATGAAGACCTACAGCTCATCTTTGCCCCAGGCTCCTCTCTTGGCGGTGCCCGACCGAAGGCGTCGGTCATCGACCAACATGGTCACCTCTCCATAGCGAAATTCCCGAAGGAGACCGACGACTACAGTATGGAGACCTGGGAAGAGATCGCGCTGCGGCTAGCCGGCCAGGCACGTATTGCCACGCCTCAACACGAGCTGATCGACGTCGCCGGCAAGGCGGTCATGTTGTCGCGACGCTTCGATCGCGACGGTGCGATCCGCATCCCGTTCCTGTCGGCGATGGCGATGATGGGCGCTAAGGACGGCGAGCGCGGCAGCTATCCGGAGATCGTCGATGCCCTTGCTCAACACGGCGCTCAGGGGAAGACGGACGCCCATGCCCTCTATCGGCGTGTCGTCTTCAATGTGCTGATCTCCAATGTCGACGACCACCTCCGCAATCACGGTTTCCTGTGGCTGGGAAAGGCGGGTTGGTCTCTCTCGCCAGCATACGACCTAAATCCCGTTCCGACCGATCTCAAGGCGCGGGTGCTGACCACGAACATCGATCTCGACGAGGGCACCTGTTCGCTCGATCTGCTGGAGGCGGCGTCCGAGTTTTTCGCGCTCACACTGCCGCAGGCCCGCGCGATTATCAAAGAGGTCGCGATCGTGACCGCGACCTGGCGCGATACAGCCAAGGCGGTCGGCGCTCGATCGGCGGAGATCAGCCGCATGGCCAGCGCTTTCGAGCATGACGATCTCAAGCGGGCGCTGGCGCTATGACGAGGACCTTCCTGCACAATTTCGATCCGCCCGCATCCAGCCCTGTCACGGGCGCGACCGTCGACCTCGAAGTCTCGGAGATCGAGGACGCCGGGATTCGCGAAGTGTTGCAGACGCCAGGGGCGGCATATGGCGCGTGGTCCATCCTGGACGCGCTGTTGACGCCAACCGGCGCGGGTACGCCCTTCATCTTCCGGGAACCGCTTGGACAGGCCCGCGAGGTGAAGGTCGCGCTATCTGGCCTGTTCGGCCGCTTCGTTGCCCGCGCCTATCTGGAACGCTACTTCAACCTTTCGATCTTCGCGCATCTCGGCAGCCGCATCATCGACCTCGATCGCCGCCGACAGGTCAAAGTCACGCGCTTGTCCCGTGGCGACCTGCCCGACTGGATCGCCTGCGCGTCCGACCTGTCCTCCTTGACCGTGGCCGAAGCGAAGGGTTGCCATGATAGTGGCGGCCCGGCCAAAGCATTGAACCGCGCCTGGGCTCAGGCCGGACGGATAGATCTCACCGCCGGAGGCCGGAAGGTCACAGTAAAGCGCATTGCCATCGCGACCCGCTGGGGGATGGCGGCGCCAAATCCGACCGACGCCCACCTCTCAGTCCGCGATCCAGTCGATGAAGGCGAGCCGATCAAGCCGGAGGAGAAAGACGCGCTCTTCATCGGGCTTCTCCGCCTCCATATCGCCAATCTCATCAAGTCGCTCGGGCACGCTGAGCTAGCCAGTGCGCTCCGCGGCCTCACCCACCAGCCCTTCGCGCGAAGACTCCAAGGGGACCTCCAACGCGCCCGAGCGTTGCTGGATGCCACGCCGGTGAGAGAGGTGGAAAAGGCCACAGCCATGGGCGGACTGATCGGAGGGATCGTCACCCGTGCCGGGCCGGTCGCTGACACCGACGTTGCGCCCGCCGATCAGGAGGCGCTCGCTCGCCTCAACCTCCGGCCGGTCTTCGTCGGCATCGAGCGCGATCTCATTCGTGCCGTTATCGACGCGGAGCTGCAAAGCGTTCGTATCCGCCTGACGCAGACAGTGGGTCCGGACGAATTTGCTCGGCCGGATCGCGCCGGCGGCTGGATCATCCCGATCGGTGAGGAGCGACGCATCAGAGGGGGCACCTGATCCGGTGAACACCAAACATAAGCATCATGGGGAAACGGCCGGCCACATCGGACACGGCACGATTAGGGGACAGAAAGATGGAAACGCAGGAGACCGATCTCTCGAATGAGGCAGCGGCGCTGGCCGACATCCTCAAATGGTCGGCGGACCTGCCGGCCTGGCAGCGCGATGCGCTGCGCCGGCTGTGTAGTCAGCCCAAGCTAGAAAGCGCCGACATCACGGCCCTCGTCGCTGTCTGTAAGGCGATCGACCAAGCCGCTTCCCTCGACCCAAGCCATATCAGGGACCCGGCAGCTAGCCACGCCATCGTCAGCCTCGGCGCGCTCCATGGTCTGTCGAACGTCAATGCCCTCGCACCGGGCGAGCGTCTATCCTTCGGCAAGACCGGTCTCACGGTCATCTATGGCGACAACGGCGCCGGCAAATCCGGCTACGCCCGCGTCCTAAAGCAACTCTGCCGGGCACGCTCGCCGAAGGGCGACGCGATCCTTCCCAACATCTATGCGGCTGGTTCCGGCACCCCCACCGCCAGCGTTGACTTCTTCATCGGCGGACAGAAGCGAAGCGCATCCTGGATTCAGGGAAGCGCGCCTGATCCAATGCTCTCGGCCGTCAGTGTCTTCGACTCGCGCACTGCCAATGTGCATGTCGAGAACACCAACGATCTCGCCTATACGCCGTTGCCGCTCCGGATCCTCGCGGGTCTCGCGCAAGCATGCCAGGATGTGAAGGCCAAACTGGCCGCCGAGATAAAAGCGCTCCAAGAGCAGACACCCGCGATCCTGTCGAAGCCCGAATGCAAACCGGACACGCTGGTCGGCAAGTTGATCGCTAGCCTGTCGGGCAAGACGAAGGAGGAAGGCGTCGAGAAGCTAGCGGGCCTGACGGCGGAAGAAGAAACCCGGCTGCAAACGCTGAACACCGACCTGGCCAGCGACCCTGCGCGCACGGTCCGCCAGCTCCAGAGCCAGGAAGCCCGCATCAAGTCGGCGATCGAGCAGATCGAGCCGCTCATGGTCGCCGCCACGGACGAAACCCGGGCAGCGCTACGCGACGCCCATACGCGCCTTGCAACGGCGCGCTCCGCTGCCGCTGCCGCCTCCGCCAACCTGTTCGCCGATGAGCCTCTGCCCGACATCGGCTCGGACGTCTGGAAGGTCTTGTGGGAGGCGGCCCGAGATTATTCCCGCGCATCCGCGTATCCTGATCGGCCGTTCCCCGTAGCGGGTACTGGGGCCCATTGCGTCCTCTGCCAGCAGCCGCTCAGCGAAGAAGCCTCGAAGCGGCTCAGCAGCTTCGAAGCCTTCGTGCAGGACGAGAGCAAGCGCCGCGAGCAGGAAGCTGTGGACGCATATGACGAGAAGCTCGAAGAGGTCGCGTCGCAAGCCATCTCGATGAAGTCTCTCGCCGCGATCGTCGCGACGATGCGCGATGACATCGGCCAGGAAGAAGTGGCGAGGACCCTTCGCCGCGAGATCCTCCACCTGGCTTGGCGGCTGCGCGCCATATTGCGAACCCATGGCGACGCGGCCCCGTCTGACCTTCCATCCCCGGCCACCATTTCCCTCGATCCGCTGCGCACGGCCCTCAGCGGTATCGCCACGCGTATCGAAGGCTTGCAGTCGGAGGCCAGCTCCCCGCGGCGCGTCGCACTCGTCGCCGAGCGCGATGGCCTTGCGGACCGCAAATGGCTCGGCTTGGTGAAAGCCGATGTTCTCGCCCAGATCGAGCGCCTCAAGGCCATCGAGGTGATCGAGAAAGCCAGCAAGGACACGACCACAAACAAAATCACGACCCAGAGCGCCCGTATCGCGCAAGCGCTCGTCACCAACCGCCTGCGTGGTCGGTTCGCAATCGAGGTGGACAAGCTCGGCGTCGCCGGTCTCGCCATCGAGCTTCAGCAGGCCAAGACCACGGCGGGCGTGCCCTTCTTCCAGGTCCGGCTCATCAATAAGCCCAGCGAGCCGGTGGGGAAGGTTCTGAGCGAAGGCGAGCACCGATGCGTCGCGCTTGCGGCTTTCCTCGCCGAACTGTCGACCATCGACGCGCAGTCAGCGATCGTGTTCGACGATCCCGTGTCCTCGCTCGACCATTTGCATCGCGACAGGGTCGCCGCCCGATTGCCTGAGGCCGGGCAGACCCGTCAGGTGATCGTGTTCACTCATGACATGGCGTTCTTACTTCTACTCGATGAAGCCTGCCGGGCGACCAAGGACCGGGAAGCGACGCCGGTTGCGTACCGCCTCATCAGCCGCGGCGCTGAGAACGCCGGCTATTGCCACCAGGATCCACCCGCCAATGTCATGCCGCTCGACAAGGTGATCGACGGGATGAAGGCGCACCTTGCCAATGTGAAAATCCATCACGAACGCGGCGATCAGGCAAAATGGCTGCGCGAGGTGACGTCCTTCCAGGACCAGCTTCGCACCATTTGGGAACGCGCCGTCGAGGAGGTTATCGGGCCGGTGATCCGTCGCCTCTCGCGCAAGGTCGACACGATGGGTCTCATCAAACTCACTGTCCTTACGGCCGGGGATTGCACCGTGATGCGCGAAGCGTTCGGACGTTGTTCCGCGCTGCTTCACAGTCAGCCTGGAGAGATCAATCCGCGGCTGCCCGCACCTTCCGTCATCGAAGCAGAGATCGACGCGCTGGAAAAATGGATCGCCGACATCCGGACCCGTCAGGAGAAGGCTGCATGATGATGCTGTATCACGCCACATTGCCCCACGTCGGAGGCGACGGCCGATGGTGAAATGGTCCGAGTTGAAACGGGCGTCCGATGTCGTCCTGGCCGTCTGGCCTCACTATCGTCCCTTGTTCGAGCGTTGGTTGATGCAGGAGCTCATCGACAAGGGTGAGCTCGCACCGGTCTGGCGAGAGCGCATGGTGCCAGGCGAAAACGACAGCGTCTTTACCGATCATTATCCTGGTCGCGAAGCTGCAATCGCGGCCGCCAATGCACTCAATCCGACCTTGCGTCAGGCACTCTCCGCGCGTGCCATGGATCCCGTTGTCAAACGATCGCTCGAACTCAAGATTGACAAGACCCTGCAGGCAAAACAGCGTCTGCAAGACGAAGAAGCACTGATGCTGGCCGAATCTCTACGCCGTCACGCTGATGACGAGCGGCCGGACGCAGCCGCTTTAAAACTCGCGCCGGACTCCGAGCGCTATCGTCAGGATCTTGCCGAACAACTGGCCACGATGCCGTATCTGAAAGTGGCCAAGGTAGGACGCTCGGGCAACCAATGGCGCTACGTCCTTCTATACTTGGCCCCGGATGGCGTTTGGTCGAAACCCTATCAGCCCGGCGAGAGAGGCGCGCAGATCGCAGAACGTGCAAAGATTGCCAACGGCTTCGGTCTGAGCGCCAGCACCCATTGGGGAAAGACAAAGGCCAGGATCCGGCAGATCCTTCTGCCCCGCGCCAATCAATTGCTTCAGCTCGCGAGCGTTCAGCGGATGCTCGCCGAAGCGCTTGCACGAGGCGAACACGTGCTTGTCTCAAACGGCATTGTCTTCTGGTACGAGCCGGATGGCGGTGTCGGCTGGCTGGTCAAGGAGACATCGTCGACGCGAGAGTCCGAAGGCGCGACGATCTGGAAGGAAGGGACGATCCTCTCCACCAATCACGGCCGCCTCGTTGTGCTGCCCTACATCAAGGAAGGTGGAGAGCACGTTCGCGGCCACACCAAGAACGGCCCGAACGATGGCCGCGCGCTGCCTCGCCATCGCGACCACTATGTCGAGATTCCGTTCTCGCTCTACGACGGTGATCTCATGATCGGGCTGTTCGGGGAGCTTCCATACGAATGAAGAAGACGTGGGACCGCGGTTCTGTTCGTGGTGGGCGGCAGTCGAAGCGCTCTCGACCCTCGCGCCGTCTCAAAAGCGGATTTCCGAAGATCTCGGAATCCTGAAATCCGCAAGGAAGGAAAATCGCACATGACCGCATGGACGTTGGACGATCTTCGACGGCTCGATCTCAAATACGCGGAGGAAGGCATCCACGTCCATCAGCGGCCATTCCGTGCCGCAATGGAGCTTCTCGGTTCCAACTTCGTCATGGGGGTCGGCGGAAACCCCGAAGTCAAACCGATCATGGACACCTATACCGCCATGGTGCCCGAGGTCAGCACGAGCTGGCCAGGTGCTGGGATCGGTTTCGCTGCGTCCGTCGATCAGGTCCGCAAGCTCACCTTCCCGGTCGTATTCGGCCAGGTGTCGCTCCAGCCCTGGCGGGTAGCAGGGTTCTCTAGCGCCGAGGAATGGTGGAACTGGTGTAGGCAGGATCGGGCAATTGCCGGCGAAGTTTCTCTCGCGGTCGCCGATCTCCACGATTTCACCAATGGTTTGAATGAAGTCGAACAAGGGAATCCAGCGGCGACCACGCTCTGGTGCATGGCGCGGTCCAATCTCGAAGATGTGGCGAACACCCTCCCGACGACGTTCAGCCATGACTCGGTAATCCAGCCGATCTGTATGGTGGCCGAACTTTCGATGAAGGCGGCCCTTGTCCGGGACGGTGTCGATCCGGAGTCCTTCAGAAAGGGCAAGGACGGCCACAATCTGTCGTCGCTTGCCCGCCGTATGGCGGACGCGCGCCCGCACCGCGATGACCGACGCGTCCAGGCCGTCGTTGGTGCCCTCCCGCCCTATGTCGAAAGCCGATACAAGCCGGCAGGATTGAAGCGGCTGCAGGTGGTCAAGCTCGCTTTGGGGGTGCAGTTCATCGCCGCATCGAGCCTGCGGCGCATCGCCAGCGCTGATCTCGCGCTCCAGATGGAAACCGACGAGTGGCCCGGCCCACGCCAACCATTCCTCATTTAAAGCGCGCGACACAAGCCGGGGAGAACTGAGCAATGACGAAGCACCCGCCACGATGGCAAGCGCACGCGACGAAAGACTATGACGCCGCCATGTCCGCGCGCTGCGGACAGCTATTGACCGAGATCGTTGCAGATCCCCATCGGCGACAGGCTATCTTGGCTGATCCGCTCGACTTGCATCGGGAATTGTTTGCGCCTTTCGCGCCGTCCGATCACCCCGAATATGCAGGCACCTATCGCGGCACGCCCGGCACCGCGCTCTTCGACCGGAGGATTTCTGCCGAGAGCCAACTCGAGCCGGGTAACGACTATGAATTCTGCCTGCCCGGCGAAGTGGTGTCGCGCATGGCCGAGTTGCTGAAGAACTCCCGAGACTTGCTTGCGGACACCAATGCAGACGACTTCGGCAGGCTGATCGCCTTGACCTACACCTTCTGCTGGTTTGGGAAAATTCACCCCTTCCTTGACGGCAATGGCCATGTTCAACGTGCCATCTTCGCGGCCATGGCGACGGATTTCGGCTACCCGCTCTCCTCGCGTTTTGCCATTCACCCGCGCCCCTATGACCGGCTGCTCGCTACGGCGCTGGAAATCTTCACCCGGGCTCCGATCGGCAAAGAAAACGAAGAATTGGGCCTGGTGGCCGAGTATCTCGCCTTCTTCCTCGATGGGCCGTTTGACGCTCCCCGCAAGCATGTTGGAAGCGCCTCCCCCTACACATCGTGAACGAGCGAGAGCGAATTCGACCAATGTCCTGAAGGGGAAGGCCTTCCCCTGCGGCCGAGCCCAAGGTCTCGACCGACCCCTTCTGCGGGGAGACCCCGCAACGCCCCTGAGAGTGAGAGTGCGGACCGGTTTCCGTGACGGGTAAATAGCTGGGAGAGAGGCTCCCGCGCCCGTCGTGGAGATTGGTCCCATGAACATGCAAGTTCTCGATGCGCGCCGTGACACGACCGGCGGTTACAAGGTGGATGTCAGCCGCGGCGAGCGGGTCGGTCGCGTCTCGTCTGAGTGGTTCTCGCGTCCGGCCGACGAGCGATACCTCTCGCTGTCCGAGCTGGCGCGATCGGTGCGTGACCGCGCCGATCGCAGCAAGACGCGCGTGGTGGAAAGCGCGCTGATCCATGTCGAGGCGAACCGCAACAACCCGGAGCGGTTGGCCCTCATCCTGCCCGGCACCGATACGGCCATTGCGCCGACGCACTGGTCCTTCGGCCAACTCGCCAGCCTGGTCGGCGCACCCGCCGCCTATTTACGGCAGCTCCCGGCCGCGCTCGCCGGGATCAACCTGCAATATGGCCTGACATCCAATCGCGCCGAGCAGATCAAGACGCTGGAAACCGATGACGGTCGCACGGAACTGCGCGCCGTCACCGGCCCAGATTATGGGAGGATATTCGACGCAGAACTGGTGGAAGCCGTGCAGCGCATCGCCGGCAACGGCACGGGTGACACCCGCTGGAAGGTACCGGGCGTGCTCGACTGGTCGACCGGCGTCTACAATCCGCGCGTCGATATCACCAAGGACACGACGACGCTCTATGCTTCCGATCGAGACGTCTTCCTGTTCCTGGTCGATGACCTGAATCCGATCGAGGCCGGCCGCCTGCCGGACGGCTCGCCGGATCTCTACTTCCGCGGCTTCTACTGCTGGAACTCCGAGGTCGGCGCCAAGACACTTGGCATGGCGAGCTTCTATCTCCGCGCGGTCTGCCAAAATCGAAATTTGTGGGGCGTGGAAGATTTCGAGGAAATCACCATCCGCCACAGCAAATACGCCGCCAACCGGTTTGCACATGAGGCGGCCCCAGCACTGTTGAACTTCGCGAACTCCTCGCCCCTGCCCTTCGTCAACGGGATCAAGGCGGCGCGCGAGCGAATCGTGGCGAGAACGGACGAAGACCGCACCGACTTCCTGCGCCGTCGCGGTTTCTCCAAGGCCGAGGCCGGGAAGATCATCGACACGGTACTGGCTGAGGAAGGCCGCCCGCCGGTGAGCATCTTCGACTTCGTTCAGGGCATCACCGCCGTCGCCCGCGACAAGCCCCATCAAGACGCCCGCCTCGACATGGAGGCCAAGGCCAAGAAGCTCCTCGATCGAGCGGCCTGATCTCCGTGACGCCGGGGACGCGGTTTTCCGTGGCTCCGGCTTTGCGCTTCCGTGTCTCTCCGGTTCACCGGTCCGTGGCGCTGCCCCCTTTAGAGGAAGAGGGCGGCGCTTCGCTCCGTGACGGGTTGGAGGTTGAGAGAGAGTCTCTCGGTCGCCCGTCGCGGAGACTATCCCGATGGCTACTGCCGTTCAAAAGATCACCCTGTCGTCCTCGCGCGACATCCCCTTCAACAAGCTGGTGCTCAGCCAGTCCAACGTCCGGCGCGTGAAGGCCGGCGTCTCGATCGAGGACCTGGCGGCCTCGATCGCCCGGCGCGGCCTGATCCAGAGCCTCAGCGTCTTCCCGGTCGTCGATGCCGATGGCAACGAGACCGGCATGTTCGAGGTGCCGGCCGGCGGCCGCCGCTTCCGCGCGCTGGAGATGCTGGTGAAGCAGAAGCGCCTGGCCAAGGTCGCGCCGGTCCCCTGCGTCGTCCGGGAGCGCGACGGCGGCATCCTCCCCGAAGAGGTGTCGCTCGCCGAGAATATTGAGCGCGCGCCGTTGCACCCGCTCGACCAATTCCGCGCCTTCCAGGACATGCGCGACAAGGGCATGACCGAGGAAGAAATCGCCGCAGCCTTCTTCGTGCCGACCCAGGTCGTCAAGCAGCGGCTGCGCCTCGCGTCCGCATCGCCGGCGCTGCTCGATGTCTATGCCGAGGACGGTATGACGCTGGAGCAACTAATGGCCTTCACGGTGTCGAACGACCACGCCCGCCAGGAGCAGGTCTGGGAGGCGATCAAGGACGCCTGGTCGAAGGAGCCGTATCAGATCCGGCGCATGCTGACCGAGACCACGGTGCGCGCGTCCGACAAGCGGGCTATCTTCGTCGGCGTCGAGGCCTATGAGACCGCCGGCGGCGTCACCATGCGCGATCTCTTCCAATCCGATGATGGCGGCTGGCTGCAGGATCCGGCGCTGCTCGATCGTCTGGTCGCCGAAAAGCTGAAGGTCACCGCCGAGACGGTCGCGACCGAGGGTTGGAAATGGATCGAGGTCGCGGTCAGCTTCCCCTATGACGCGACCCGCGGCCTGCGCGAACTGCAGGGCGATGCCCTCGACCTCACGACCGAGGAACAGGCGACGATCGACGCCCTGATCGGCGAGCAGCAGAAGCTCGAGGCCGAATATGAGGGCGCCGACGAGCTGCCGGACGAGGTTGACCAGCGGCTCGGCGAGATCGAGACGGCGCTCGCCGCCCTCGAGGCGCGACCCTTCCGCTACGAGACCGACGATATCGCCCGCGCGGGCGTGTTCATCAGCATCGCCCATGACGGCCAGGTCGACATCGATCGCGGCTATGTCCGGGCCGAGGACGAAGCGCCGATCGCCCCCGAGGGCGAGATTGGCATGGAAGCCGGCGGCGATCCGGCCGAACCGATCGTGCAGCGTGCCGTCATCACGATCGGCGGCCAGCCTGCCGAGCCGGAGGACGACGAGGACGATGCGATCAAGCCGCTGCCCGATCGCCTCGTCACCGAGTTGACGGCCCATCGCACCTTGGCGCTGCGCAATGCACTGGCCGACAACCCGCACGTCGCGATGACCGCGCTCCTGCACAAGGTGGTCTCCGACACCTTCCAGCATCGCATGTACAAGGGTGCGATGGAGGCCTCCGTCAGTCACGTTTTCTTCCCGGTGCAGGACGATGCGTTGAAGGACAGTCCATCGGCTCGCGCAGTGCATGAGCGCCACGAGGGCTGGGCGGGCGACATTCCCGCTGAGGACGATGCGCTCTGGGACTGGCTGGCGGCGCTCGACGACACGAGCCGGATGGCGCTGCTGGCGCACTGCGTGAGCTACGGCGTCAATGCGCTCTACGAGAAGCCTAACCCCTATGGCGGCAACGGCGTCTCGCAGCACGGCCTCGACATGCGGCTCGGCCAAGCCGACCGACTGGCCCGCGCCACTGGCCTCGACATGGTGGACGTCGGCTGGCGTCCGACCGTCGGCAACTATCTCGGTAGGGTCACCAAGCCCCGCATCCTTCAGGCAGTCCGCGAGGGCGCTGGCGATCAGGCAGCGCAACTCATCGACCACCTGAAGAAGGGCGACATGGCCAAGGAGGCCGAACGCCTGCTGGCCGAATCCGGCTGGTTGCCGGAGCCGCTGCGTCTGGTCGCTGAGCCCGAGGCGGCCACCCCGGACACCGAGGCCGGCGGCGAGAACGAAGAGACCGCGCTGCCCGACTTCCTCACGGGCGACGACGAGGAGGCGGCCGCCGAGGACGAGGACGCCCAGCTCGTCGCGGCCGAATGAGCGCGTCGCGGAGCGGCTACGGCCGCTCCGCGAATTCTTCGCTGACGAAGCGCCCCAAGGCCCCCTGTCTACCGAACCATCCAGAGGAGCCCGGCTCAGCGCCGGGCTCCTGGCTTCATGTCGGCGAACCTGACGAAAGCCATATCCTGACGTCTTCCAGATGAAGGCGCAGGGTCTCGGCCGCATCAGCGGCTATGAGATGCGGAGTTCCTCCGAACAGCACGGGATAGCGGAAGCGTTGGTCGTAATGCGGCCCGTCAAGCAAGTCGACCAGCGCCGCCAGCTCTTCATTCGCATGCCCCGAGAAGCCACTTGAAAGAGCCTGCCGACAACAGCGGTCGAGGCTGTGACCGGCCATCATCAACCATTCTTCGTCCCGGCCCGCATGAGCCAGAACGGCCTTCATTGACAGTTCAACCGCATGCCCGACCATCATATGAAAAGGCGCGACCGCCTGGTCGGCCTGGGGCGCGAGAGCTTCCACTGCAACGACCTAGCTTTCAGCCATCGCGAAATAATCCTGCGCCCTCGAATGCGCAGGCCGCGATCGCCCTACTAGGGAAACGTCGCCATCCTCGACCGCCTCTACCATACCGCAACCTCCCACTGGCCTTTCACTCGCGCGAAGCCGATCGGCCGGTTCTGCGGCGTCGCGCCCGCCTTGGTTGGATCCATGACGAGCTGCGTCATGCAGGTGACGCCCGGACCGACGCCACCGGGCGAGCAGTCGCCGAGCTTCAGTGTGGCCTTGGTGAGCGCAGTCCCCGTGAACAGGCGATGGCGGCGGACCGCCGCCGTCGCCTCACTGTCCGTCGGCTGCGCGACCCCGGCCGCGACAGCCGGCGACGCGGACACCGGCGCGATCACCGGCCGGAGAACGAACCCCGCGCCGAACCCGACCGCCAGACAACCCGCCGCAATGATGCCGCTCGCGCTGCCCTTCATCTCGCCTGCCTCTTTCTCACCCGGCACGGCGAACTCCAGTAAGCTGAGGCGCCGCGGCTTCTTTTCCCAGGAAAGTTTAGCGTCAGATCGCCGCCGCCGGAAGGCGGAGCGATGAATCGGGCTCACCCCGCGCCAGAGTGAGAGGACGGCCGGGACGGGTTTGAGCCCGTCCGGTCGAGAGAGAGCGTCGGGCCGGCTCGTCCGTCTCAGCTCTCCGAGGTTCTCCATCATGCTCCACGCTTCGCTTCCGGCTGCCGTCCCGGCAGTCTCGCATCCGGTCGCGCCCGCGATCCCTCCGGCCTCCGCCGTGCTGGCCGCCGCCGAGCACCTCCTTCACCCACTTGAACAGGGCCGACCGGTCGACGCCGGAACGCTACGCACCGCCATGGAAGCGGCCTTCGGCGCGTCCGATGCGGCCGGCGCCTGGGACTGGAAGACGGCCTATGACGCTTGCGAGGTCGCGACGGTCCTCTTCCTGCGCAAATACGGAAAGGCGCTTTTCCGCAAAGCCGCTTCGCCGGCTTCACGCCTTTCCGCGCTGACCAAGATCGTCAGTCTTCTTCCGACGCACACGCGTCGCTCCGAAGAAGCGCAGGCCTTCCAGCAATTCTCGACGCCGGTCCCGCTCGGGCTCTCCGCCCTGACCGCGGCATCGCTGACCCCGGCAGACCGCGTGCTGGAGCCTTCGGCCGGCACCGGCCTGCTCGCGATCCTCGCCGAAATCGCCGGTTCCGCGCTCATCCTCAACGAGCTTGCGGACACGCGCGCCGATCTCCTCGCCTCACTCTTTCCGGCCATTCCGGTCACGCGCTTCGACGCCGCCCAGATCGACGATCATCTCGATCGGACGGCCGTTCCCAGCGTCATCATTATGAACCCGCCGTTCTCGGTGATGGCCAACGTCACAGGACGGGTGGCAGACGCCGCCTATCGCCATGTCGCCTCGGCCCTGGCACGTCTTGCCGATGGCGGCCGCCTGGTCGCGATCACCGGCGCAAACTTCTCACCCGACGCCCCTGCGTGGCGCGACGCCTTCATCCGTATGCAGGAGCTCGGGCGCGTTGTTTTCACGGCCGCCGTCGCGGGCTCGGTCTATGCCAAGCATGGCACGACCATCGAGACGCGCCTGACCGTCATCGACAAGGCGCCGGCCGAGGACCCCACCCGCTTTCCGGACTCGGCCGGCCTCGCACCCAATGTCGCGACGTTGCTCGCATGGATCGACCAGCAGGTTCCGGCCCGTTCGCCGGTGTCGCTCCCTAAGACGACTGTCGATGTGCCGGTCGCTCCACGCACCGTGCGCGGCTATCTCGCTCGGGCTGCGTCCGCTGCGCCTGCGCGTAGCACCGCCCAGCCCGAAGGCGTGTCGCTCGACTATGAGACGATCGACTGGACGCCGCCCGAGGGCGGTCGCCTGTCGGACTCGATCTACGAGACCTATGCGCTCCAGTCGATCCGCATCCCGGACGCGCTGCCGCATCCCACGAAGCTGGTGCAATCGGCCGCGATGGCGTCGGTCGCGCCGCCGAAGCCGAGCTATCGGCCGCTGCTTCCCACCCACATCGTCAGCGACGGCGTGCTGTCCGACGCCCAGCTCGAGACGGTGATCTATGCGGGCGAGGCTCATGGTGAATATCTCGCCGGCGCCTGGACCGTCGACGAAACCCGCGATCTCGTCTCGGCCGCGCCGGACGACGCGGCAAACGCCGTCCGTTTCCGCAAGGGCTTCATGCTGGGCGATGGCACCGGCGCCGGCAAAGGCCGCCAGTCGGCTGGGATCATCCTCGACAATTGGCTCCAGGGCCGGCGCAAGGCGGTCTGGATCTCCAAGTCGGACAAGCTGCTCGAGGACGCCCAGCGCGACTGGTCCGCGCTCGGCATGGAGCGGCTGCTGGTCACGCCCCTGTCGCGCTTCCCCCAAGGCACCGCGATCCGTTTCGCGGAAGGCATCCTTTTCACCACCTATGCCACGCTACGGTCCGACGACCGCGGTGAGAAGCTTTCGCGGGTCAAACAGATCGTCGATTGGTTGGGCTCCGATTTCGACGGAGTGATCATTTTCGACGAAAGCCACGCCATGCAAAACGCCGGTGGCGGCAAGGGAGAACGGGGCGATGTCTCGCCTTCGCAACAGGGCCGTGCGGGCTTGCGCCTCCAGCACGCCCTGCCGAACGCGCGCGTCGTGTACGTCTCAGCGACCGGCGCCACGACCGTCCACAATCTCGCCTATGCCCAGCGGCTCGGCCTGTGGGGCGGCGAGGATTTTCCCTTCGCCAACCGGGCCGAATTCGTCGAGGCGGTCGAGAATGGCGGCGTCGCGGCCATGGAGGTGCTGGCGCGCGATCTGCGCTCGCTTGGCCTCTACACATCACGATCGTTGTCCTATGACGGCATCGAATATGAGTTGCTCGAACACCAGCTCACGCCCGAGCAGACGCGCATCTACGATGCCTATGCCGGCGCCTTCGCCATCATCCACAATCATCTCGACGCGGCGATGCAGGCCGCCAACATCACCGGCGACAGCGGCACGTTGAACCGGCAGGCGAAGTCGGCCGCGCGCTCGGCGTTCGAGTCCGCCAAGCAGCGCTTTTTTGGCCATCTGCTGACCAGCATGAAGACCCCGACCTTGGTCCGCTCGATCGAGCAGGACCTGGCCGACGGCCATTCCGCCGTGATCCAGATCGTCTCGACCGGCGAAGCGCTGATGGAACGGCGTCTCGCAGAGATCCCCACCGAGGAATGGAACGACGTCCGGGTGGACATCACGCCCAGGGAATATGTCCTGGATTACCTCGCTCATTCCTTCCCGGTGCAGCTCTACGAGCCGTTCACCGACAGCGAGGGCAATCTGTCATCGCGTCCCGTCTTTCGCGACGGCCAGCCCGTCGAAAGCCGCGAAGCCGCCGCCCGGCGCGACGAGCTGATCGAACGGCTCGCCTCGCTGACGCCCGTGCCAGGCGCGCTCGACCAGATCGTCCAGCGCTTCGGCACCGACATAGTGGCCGAAGTGACGGGCCGCTCGCGCCGCGTGGTGCGCAAGGGCGACCGCCTTGCCGTCGAGAACCGAGCTGCTTCCGCCAATCTCGCGGAAACCGCCGCATTCATGGACGACCAGAGGCGCGTACTCGTCTTCTCTGACGCCGGCGGCACCGGGCGCAGCTATCACGCCGATCTCGCGGCGCGGAACCAGCGCCTGCGCGTCCATTATCTGCTCGAACCGGGTTGGAAGGCCGACGCCGCCATCCAGGGCCTTGGCCGCACCAACCGAACGAACCAGGCGCAGCCTCCACTCTTCCGGCCGATCGCGACCGACGTGAAGGCCGAGAAGCGCTTCCTCTCGACCATCGCGCGCCGGCTCGACACGCTGGGCGCGATCACACGTGGCCAGCGCCAGACCGGTGGACAGGGCCTGTTCCGCCCCGAGGACAATCTGGAATCACACTATGCGCGCGATGCGCTCCGCCAGCTCTATCTCCTGCTGGTGCGCGGCAAGGTGGAAGGGTGCTCGCTCGACCGCTTCGAGTCCGCCACCGGCCTGAAGCTGATGGACGACAAGGGCATCAAGGACGAGCTGCCGCCGATCACCACCTTCTTGAACCGGCTCCTGGCGCTGACCATCGATCTGCAGGGCGTACTCTTCACGGCGTTCGAGCAGCTCCTCACCACCAAGATCGAGGGCGCGATCCGCAGCGGCGTTTATGATCTCGGATTGGAGACGCTGCAGGCCGAGAGCTTCATCGTCACGGACAGTCAGGTGATCCACACGCATCCGGGCACCGGCGCCGAGACGCGGCTGCTCACCATCACGCGGCGCGAGCGCAATCGCCCTACCACGCTCGACATGGCGATCGACCATCTCGCCGATCCCCGCGCGCGGCTACTCGTCAACGCCCGATCCGGCCGGGCCGCTGTGCAGATCCCAGCGCCATCCATGATGCTCGACGATGGTGAGATCGAACGGCGCGTCTGCCTGATCCGGCCGATGGAGCAGCACTACGCGCCGCTGCGCATGTTGGACGAGAGCCATTGGGAGGAAGCCGACCGCGCCGCCTTCGCCGCAGCGTGGTGGGCGGAACTAAACGATGTGCCGGACTTCTCAGACAGCACGATCCATATCGTCGCCGGCCTGCTGTTGCCGATCTGGAAGCGGCTGCCCAACGAGTCGACGCGGGTCTATCGGCTCCAGACCGATGCCGGCGAGCGCATCATCGGTCGCCGCGTCTCGCCCGCCTGGGCCGCAAACGCCAGCGCCATGGGCGCAAGCACGCTCACGCCAGATGCCGCCTTCACAGCGTTGATCGACGGCACGACCACCCTCGATGTCAGTGAGGGCATGCAGTTGCGCCGCGCCCGTGTGATGGGGACCAACCGCATCGAACTATCGGGCTTCACCGACGCGATGCGTGATCGGCTGCGCGCCTATGGCCTCTTCAGCGAGATCATCTCATGGAAGCTGCGCTTCTTCGTGCCCGTTGATGCATCAGGGCCCGCCATCCTCGCCAAGCTGCTCGACACCTTCCCCGTTGCGCGCATCTCCGAGCGGGAGGCTGCGTGATGGCCAGGCAGGACGCTTCCGACCTTGCGCACAGTCTCGGCCGGCAGGCCGAGGCGGTGTGCCTGCACTATCTCTCCAGCGGACGTCGTGAGGGCCGCTACTGGCTGGTTGGCGACGCGCGCAACACGCCCGGCCGCTCGATGTACGTCCGGCTGAAGGACACACCGAAAGGCGTCGCGGGCAAATGGACCGACGCCGCCACTGGCGAACACGGCGATCTCCTCGACGTCATTCGTGAAAGCTGCGGCCTGATCGACTTCAAGGACGTGGCCGACGAGGCACGGACCTTTCTCAGCATGCCGCCGCCGGAACCGGAGCCACGATCGCACGAGCGTCGGAGCCCCGCGCCGAGCGGCTCGCCGGAAGCGGCGCGGCGTCTCATCGGCATGTCGCAGCCGATAACGGGCACAATCGTGCAAGCGTATTTACGGGAACGTGGCATTACGGATTTACGCGGAACCGGAAGCCTTCGCTTCCATCCGCGCTGCTATTATCGGCCCGACGAGCATTCGCCGACCGAGACATGGCCGGCGATGATCGCCGCCGTCACCGATCTCGACAGCAAGATCACGGGCGCGCACCGAACCTGGCTCGATCCCCGATCGCGCGACAAGGCGCCGATCGACACGCCGAGGCGAGCCATGGGCGACCTGCTCGGCAACGCGGTGCGCTTCGGCATGGGCGGCGAGGTCATGGCGGCCGGCGAAGGCATCGAGACCGTCCTGTCGCTCCGACAGGTGCTTCCCGACATGCCGATGCTGGCGGCGCTCTCGGCAGCACATCTCGCCGCCATCCTGTTCCCCGATACGCTGCGACGGCTCTACATCGTGCGCGACAATGATCCGGCCGGTGACGGTGCGCGTGACAGCCTGATCGAACGGGCCAACGCCGTCGGGATCGAGGCGATTGTCATCTCGCCGGCGCTCGGGGACTTCAACGAGGATCTCCGCACCCTCGGCATCGAGCATCTCCGACAGCAGTCGCGGATGCAGATTGCACCCCAGGATGTCGCAAGGTTCATGGCGCTGGCGGCATAGCCCGGCACGGGAGACTGACAATGGCCGTGCGTCGTCGTGCTCGCAGATGCACCAACCGTCGGAGGGGGACCGCGTCTCGGCCTTCGAGAGGGCGATCGGCCAGCAAACGGGCCCGCCCAACAATGGCTGCGGCCGACGATTTTCCGGCGGCGCGTGCCGCGCCTTTCCATCGCGAGGCAAAATCGCCGGCCTCCGCCATCCTCCGCTGACGCTCCGGCCCTGCGCTGCGCTCCGGGTGCAGGGCCGGCCCGCCCGCCGGCTTTCGTCGCCATGAAGCCCGCGACGGTCGCGGTCCAACCGACGGAGCATCCCATGAGCGAGCACGACGACTTCGAACCGCATCACGCCTCATCACCGACCGACCATGTGCTCACCGAGCTTCAGCTCCACGGCTACCGTCCCTTCGAGGATGAACCCGACCAGCGACTCCTCCCGGACGGCAATGCGGTCGCAGGCGCCATCGCCGACATTTTCGACGCCCTGATTGGGACGCTGGAGGACACTCGCCTCGAGCCCGACCTCGACGATCTCCTCTGGTCGACGGTCAACGTCTTTCACCGCGCCACCGACCGGATCGCGCGCGAACTCGACGACAACGAGCAGGCGCAACGCCGCGGGCAGCGTGAACAGGACGGCAGCGAGGTGAAGGCCGTCGAACTCGAGCGCCTGATCGCGGAGGGCCAGACCATGATCGAACGTCAGAACGCCTTCGAACTGATGCGCGACCAGGCAGCCGAACATTACGAACGCCACGTCGGCAGGACCTGGCTTCCGCGCAGCGGGTCAAGGGTCAACCACCGCAATCTCACCTCGGCGATGATCGACAGCCGCGACTTCCTGGCAGCGAAACGGCGCGCCGAGCAGACAATCCTTCTTCCCCCTGGTCCGAAAATCCTTGTCACCGGCGGGCTCGACTTCAACGACCACCGGCTGATCTGGGCCAAGCTCGATCAGGTCCACGAAAAACACCCGGACATGGTGCTGATGCACGGCAAGTCGCCGAAAGGCGCCGAAAAGATCGCATCCCTATGGGCGACGAACCGTAACGTGCCGCAGATCGGCTTCGCACCGGACTGGACGAAGCACGGCCGCGCAGCACCCTTCAAGCGAAACGACGAGATGCTGGAAATCCTGCCCAAGGGCGTGATGCACTTCCCCGGCACCGGCATCAACGACAACCTCGCCGACAAGGCCAAGAAGCTCAGCATCCCGGTCTGGAAGTTCGGCGGCGCGTGAGCGCCGCACGACTTCAGACAACTGACCGCAATCTGATACTGTCGGTTGAAACACTGAGTTCTTGCCGACAGGAGGCGTATCTGGATCTTGACCACATTCAACTTGCCGCGCGCGATGCGCCGCTGATCATCGCATGGCCATCGCCCGGGCTCCCCGGAGGGATGATCCAATTCAACCAACCCGATGAATGGCGACGGTTCATCATCGGCCTCGGCATCGACTCCCGCATACCCGACATCGTCCAGTTCAAATTCAGACGCGCGCAGGCGCTCTATCTTCTCGGCTGGATCGATCTCGATGTGCTGAAGGCCGGCGAGCTCGCGGCGCTCATCGCCCTGGAGCTGACGCTGATGGACAGGTACGGCGGCCAGATACCGAAAAAGAAGCGCTCGTTCGCCACGCTGCTGAAGCACATGGTGGATACCGACGGCCTCGACGACGCGCACATTCCCATGATTGTTCGCACCGGCGGCACCGCAATTGGCTTCGTCACCGGCGCCTCCGAACCGTGTCTCAGCCAGCGCCGCAACGGCATGGCCCACGGCGATCCGTTCGACGGCCTACCCGTCGGCGGGCTCCTCGAACTCATCCGCGACCTCATCAACTACGCCTACCGGGATTTCATCGCCAACACTCCACCCGGGTTGCGTCCGGCTCATCATGGCTGACCGGGAAAACGAACGGCTCCTGACGCGAAAACCACCCCCGCTTATCTGCGCTGGTCCTTGGTCAGACTGATCGCCTGACGCCATCAACCCGTAAAGGGTCGGCTATGCAAGCATGCCGCCGCTTCGGCTGCGCCTGCGCGGTGATTGCAGCGTTCAGTCCGACACTTCGGGCGCCTGTCAGCGGGGGATGGTCCTCCGCTCAAACAGGAGCCGGATCGATGTCCCTCAACGACGCGCACGCCTTCGCCTTCAGCCTCGCCACCACCCTGATGGCCGCCATCATCATCTTCCAGGCCGGCGACGGCACGCTGTCGGTCACGCCTGCCAGCGAATACGACGGCGACATCGCCGCGATCGTCCATGAGATTGATCCCTTCGCCCCATAACCGGGGCGAACGGGCGCCGCCGCGCGGAAGTCTCACGCGATTTCCGCTCCCGGCGCAGCCGATTTTCAGCTATAGTTTGGTCGCGCCGTGGTGGTGGTGGAGGCGCAACCGTCAGACTTTTTCTCACGGAGGCCACCACCATGATCTTTCTCGCAATACTCGCATCCCTCGCAGCTATCGGCCTGCTTTGCTGGCTGCTGTTTACGCTGGCCGTCTTCGCACTGCCGGCGTTCGTCGGCGTGACCGCAGGGGCCTGGGCCCACGGCACCGGCGCCGGCATTCCTGGCGCGGTCCTCGTCGGCGCTGTCGCAGCCGCCATCACGCTGATGGTCGGTCACTTGCTGATCACCTTCGTCCGGCCGATGTGGCTGAAACTGGTCGTGGCCATCGCCTTCGTCGCGCCGGCGGCGATCGCCGGATTCCACGCCACACATGGTATTGTGAAGCACCTCATGCCTTCCGAGGGATGGCAGATTACCTTCTCCGTCATTGGTGCGATCGCGGTTGGTATCACCGCCTTCGTGCGGGTCGCTGGAATGGCGGCGGCCCCGGGCCCGTCTGGCCAGGACCTCGCGCGAGCCTGATTGTCGGTATCGCCGTTGCGAGGCGAGACCAGCGATGGGCGACGACCGCCCACGTCGTCTAGGCCGTTGGGATTGAGGCATGGGGTGCGGATAGACGCTAGGCCCCGGGAACGGCCCTCGTTGGAGCGACTGCCATGGCAGGACCATGTCTCGGCGGCACACCGACGATCCGGCGCGGCGATCTGCCATTTGGCGGTGGAGGGTCGGGGTCCAGCGCCAATGCCCTGCCGGGAGGAAACGAAGCCGGTGAGCATTGCCGCGACGCCGGTCTGCCGGTGCGGGATGGCCGCCATTTCTCCGTTGTCTGACCGTGCCTCAACCGCTCCAAACGGCCTCTTCAATGGCCTGATCTGGCCGAAGGCCGGCTTCGCCTCGATCGCCTATGACGCAACAGCGGCGTCGAACTTTCATCCCCTGCCGGCTGCGCCGTCATTCCTCGCGAAGCAAGAAAGCCCTCCTTTGCTGTCAGGCCCCTTCGGGGTGCGCCGTCGATCGCCTCCGGCCAACCGATCGCCATCGAGGCCGCAATGGTGCGGGCTCGGGAACGGAAAACGGAGATTTACAATGGCGACCATCGGCACCTTCAAGAAGACCGGCTCGAACGAGTTTACCGGCGAAATCGTCACCCTCAGCGTCCAGGCCAAGAACGTGCGCATCGTCCCCGACCAGCGCGCCACCGGCGAGAACGCCCCCAGCCACCGGGTCCTGGTCGGCCGCGCCGAGATCGGCGCCGCCTGGTCCAAGCGCTCCAACGAGGGCCGCGACTATCTGGGCCTCAAGCTCGATGATCCGAGCTTCAACGCTCCGATCTACGCCAACCTCTTCGACGATGAGGAGGAAAGCTTCTCCCTGATCTGGTCCCGCCCCAACGGGCGGCGCGGGGACTGAGGTCCGCGCAAAGGCCCCAGCCGGAAGGCTGGGGCCTTTGGTTTTTGCGGCGACCGAATCAGTTGCAGCCTTTATCGCTCGGAGAGAGCGTGCAGAGGCACTTCCAGCTAGAAGATCGCGCCAAGAACGACTATTATAGTCGTAGTTCTGGCGTGTTGGTTTGTGTTGGTGGGAGGTGATCATGCATGATCACCTCCCGACAATCGCGGGCCGCACGCGCGTTACTCGGATGGAGCCAGGAGACGCTCGCTGACAAGGCCCAGGTATCGCTGACCGCTCTGAAACGCCTCGAATCCGCGAGCGGCCTTGAGGTGTATGAAACTACGCGCGATCAGGTCCGGCGGGCGCTTGAAGGCCATGGCATCCTCCTCCTGACCACCGACCAGGGCGAAGGGGTGATGGTTGTCCGTGGGAAAATCGACAAGCGATAGCGCTTCATTGGAGCAGCACGCTTTGGTCGGACCGTTGCTTTCAACGGCACGGATTCTGCCGCAGTGGGACCAGCATACGGTTAACAAATAGCTCCGGAATGGATAAGAATGATTCCAGAGGACGGTTGTGATCAAGACAGACTTTTTAGACGAGCCGCCGGACAGCGCGGTGCTCACGCCCTATGATCGTGAGCACATGAAGCTCTACCTCCGCCTGCTCGACGCAGCCACGGACGGTGCCGACTGGCGCGAGGCGGTCGAGATTCTCTTCGGCCTCGATCCCAAATACGACCCCGAGCGCGCCCAACATGTCCATGACACCCATCTCGCTCGCGCTCGTTGGATGACCACACACGGCTACCGCGAGCTTGTGCGCGAAGGTTACCGTCACTGAGCGGTGGTGATGCCGCAGCGGCAACACCTGTTGCCGGCTCAAGGACTTCCTTCTTGTTGCTCAACTGGGAATCGTATCCGCCTCAAAACGCACGAATAATGCGAGCTAGGAGGATTTCGATGTCATCCGACGCATCCCGGTGGCGATCGTCATCAGAGTACGAGTACGTCGACCATCTCGCCGCTCCAGACGTCGGCTGGGAATGGCTGCGGCGAAACGAGGATTATCAACGCGACTACGCCGAACTCAGCAGCGCGTCGAGAGATTCACCGTCCGTGACCAAGGGAGCCGGCCGACGCTGGGGGTTACGATTTCCTTGTCGCCCCTGCTCTGAAGTCCACCGAGGCGCAAGTGTTCTGGCTTCCGGAGGAAGATACGGGATCGGTGATACTGACGCCGGCGCCGGCGTCCATCGCTGCGGATAGCACGCTCCTCTCGCCACCGAGACGGTCTGCGGACCTGCCGACCGAACACAGCCTTCACTTCCTGCACGATCTGAGAAACGGCCAGCGACTGCATCTGGCGCTTCCCGGCGACGGATCGGCCGAGCAGCCGCTCGTAGCGGTGATCCCACTTGGCATGGAGGGGTTCGACCGCATGGAAGCCGTTGCTCGGCTGCTGGCCTCCCTTCACGGCCGCGCCATTCCACCCGACACGCGCCTCACGCGTCAGCAACTGGCCCGCGCGCGGCGCATGCTGCAAGCAATTGACGGATATGGCGCCGGAGCGACCCAGCAGGAGATCGCCGAGGTCATCCTCCGCGTCGGCAAACTCACCCGTGACGAATGGCAAGCCGCTTCCGCCCGCCACGCCGTCGCGGGCCTCCTCGGGGATGCCCGCGCCATGATCTCGGGCGGCTATCGCAAACTGCTTCGTCATCGCCGCCGATCCTAGTCGGATCGCACGCGTCTCCTTGGTGTGGGGATTTAGTACCTCCCAAAATCCCGCTGCAACTCGCCGGTTTCCCTTCGCCATCGTGGCCTTCGTCAGCCGCTTAACGCCAGCGGCCCCCACGGACACCACGGAGGCCCGATCATGACACCCAATCTCAGCGCATTGCCGCCGCGCTTTCTACGCACCAAGGAAGCCGCGCACTTCCTGGGCTTGTCTGCCCGCACTTTGGAGAAGCACCGCACTTACGGGACCGGCCCCTCCTATCGCAAGCTCGGCGGCCGTGTCGTCTACGCGGTCGATGATCTGCAGGCCTGGACCGAACGCGGCGCGGTCACCTCGACCTCCGATCCGCGCGGCGCTGTGCTGCCCGCTAAACGCCAAGAGACCGCGCCGTCCGCGCACGCCAGCCGTTTCGCGCGCTGACCGCTCGGGCTTCCTTTCAATGACGGCGCGACATCGCCCAATCTCGGAGCGCGGACAGCTCGATCTGTTCCACGCGCTCCCCGGCGACTTCGCGCCGCGCGACGCGCAGGATCTCATGGCCTATCCGTTCTTCTCCCTCTCCAAATCCCATCGCACGGCGCCGATCGACTTCGTCGCCGGCGACGTGTCGATCCGCGTCGAGGCAGTGGCCGATCATGGCATGGCCACCATCTGGGACGCCGACATCCTGATCTGGGCGGCAAGTCAGATCGTCGAGGCGCGCGACGCCGGTTTGCTCACGTCGCGCCTGATGGCGGCGACGCCCTACGAGATTTTGAACTTCATCGGCCGCGGCGTCAGCCTGCGTGACTACCAGCGGCTGAAGGCCGCCCTTGACCGGCTCCAGTCGACGACCGTCGCCACGTCGATCCGCCAGCCGGCCGAAGGTCGCCGGCATCGGTTCTCCTGGATCAACGAATGGCAGGAACGAACTGACCGCTTTGGCAAGCCGGCCGGTATCGAGCTGATCGTGCCCGACTGGTTCTACCGCGCCGTCCTCGATGATGCGCTCGTGCTCACCATCGATCGGGCCTATTTCGATCTCACCGGCGGCCTCGACCGCTGGCTCTACCGTCTGGTGCGCAAACACGGCGGTCGACAGCGCGCCGGCTGGCGTTTCGACTTCCGCCATCTCTATCAAAAATCCGGAAGCCTCTCCCCTTTCAAACGCTTTGCCTTCGAGCTGCGCGACATCATCCGCCGCCAGCCGCTGCCCGGCTATACGCTGTTCATCGAGGTCGAGCTCGGCGGCCGAGTGCTGCTCGCCTTCGAACCGTCAGCGCCCTGTGGACAAGCTGTGGACGGCCTCGTGCTATCGGGAACCCGGACTATCGTGCCATCGGGAACCACACGCTCGTGCTATCAGGAACCCAAACAGGGGTTAAATCCCGGAAAACAAAACCGAAATCTCGCCCTTAACTTAGAGTCTAACCAAGAATCTAACTTTAGAAGACACGCGCCCGATGTGGAAAACATCGCCGACCGTCCCGAAAAGACATCCGGGACGCTGTCGAAAGGCACGCGCACCGATACTTCTAGCACGCCGCGACTCCCTCTCGATCCAGCATCGGGAGAGTCGGAATGATCGTCGCGCTCCTCAATCAAAAGGGCGGCGTCGGCAAGACGACGCTGGCCCTGCATCTCGCCGGCGAATGGGTCGCCAAGGGGAAGCGCGTCACGCTGATCGACGCCGATCCACAAGGCTCCGCGCTGGACTGGTCGCAGCAGCGCGCTCGCGAAGCGCTTCCGAGGCTCTTCGGCGTCGTCGGTCTAGCGCGCGACACACTGCATCGCGAGGCCCCGGAGCTGGCGCGCGACGCCGATCACATCGTCATCGACGGTCCGCCGCGTGTCGCCGGGCTGATGCGCTCGGCGCTGCTCGCCGCCGACCTGGTGCTGATCCCGGTGCAGCCGTCGCCGTTCGACGGCTGGGCCTCGGCCGAGATGTTATCGCTGCTCAGCGAGGCGCGCATCTATCGCCCGCAACTCATCGCCCGCTTCGTGCTGAACCGCTGTGGCGCGCGCACCGTCATCGCCCGCGCGACGGCTGATACCCTGGCCGATCACGACCCGCCGGTGCTCGCCGCCACCGTCGGCCAGCGCGTTGCCTTCGCGGACGCCGCGCAATCTGGCCGCCTCGTTTCCGAAGTGGATGAGGACAGCCCCGCCGCCCGTGAAATCGCCGCGCTCTGCGCCGAGGTCGGGAGGATCGCGCCATGAGCGAGCGATCCCCGAAGCGCAGTTTCGCCGCGCGTCCCGCCGACCCCGAAAGCTGGATTAAGGCCTCCGACGCGCCCTCCACACGCGCCTCGGCCGATGGCGGTTATAGCGCTCGACTGACTATCGACATCACATCGGATCTGCGCGGGCGCATCAAGATCGCCGCCTTCCAGCGCGGCGTCACCGTCGCCGACATGCTGCGCGAGCTGCTCGCGCGTGAATTCCCCACCATCGCGGGAGACCCGTCATGACCGGCATCGCGGCCCCCCGCGTGCGCAGCAGCGCTGCGCCGGCCAGCCCGCCGCTGTCCACAACACTGGTCGAGCTGACCTGGATCGAGAAGAAGATCGAGAACTGGATCCGGTTCGGCTGCGACATCCACGAGCAGATCCTCGATCGCCGCCGCCGTGTCATAGGCTTTGCGCCAAACAGCACTTTCGCCTTCGTCCGCTGGGCGTCGAACGAGTTCGGCACGATCATCTCGCGCATCGACATCTTGCGCGCTGTCGGGACCGGCGAGCCGTTCCAGACGCTGCCCTTCGTGCGGCCCGGTGGCGACATCCTGCTGAAGATTGAAGGTTGGCCCAAGGTCGAGCGGGTGCTGCAGGCGGTCGACGCGATCGAGTCGATCGGTGTCGATCCGGCAGATGTATCGTCTGATCACTGGCGCCACGTCCACAACCGCCTGACCGCTGGCGAAGAGCCGCGCGCCTACAGCGCCGAGCAGCATCGCGCCTTCCTTCTGCGCAGGAGGGCCGAGCCATGAGCCGCTTCGGCTATGTCATGGCGACGTATTTCGCGGCGATGGGGCTCGTCATCGCAGCCGTCCTCCCGCTGCCGCTCAAACTCATCTGGAACGCGTCCGCGAGCGTGCCAATTGGCCTTTACACGATCGATCCCGATCATCTTCCGGAAGTCACCGACCTTGTCGCCGTCGATGCGCCCGAACCGCTCGCGACCTTCCTGGCCGATCGCGGTTACCTGCCGCGCGGTGTGCCGCTGATGAAGCGCGTCGCCGGCGTTGCCGGGCAGCGCGTCTGTCGCACAGGCCGCATGGTTTCGGTCAACGGCGTGGACATGGCCGAGGCGCTCGAGCGCGATCGATCGGGCCGCCCCTTGCCGAGTTGGCAAGGCTGCCGGCTGCTCGGAGTTGGCGAGATTTTCCTGATGAACTGGCAGGTCCGCGACAGCCTCGACGGCCGCTACTTCGGTCCCGTCTCGACCGACATGATCCTCGGTCGGGCGACGCCTCTCTACACCGATGAAGACGGCAAAGGCCGCTTCGAATGGCGCGCGCCAACGCGGTGACGCGCGCGTCCATCCCGTCCTCCACCGCATCGCAAAGGAGCCGTCCCATGCCCCAGATCGGAGAATTCACCCGCACGAAGTCGGGCTATTCCGGCCGTATCCGCACCCTCTCTCTCGACATCGAGCTGACGGTCGTTCCGGCTGAGCTGTCCGACGCCGAGAACGCGCCCGACTATCGCATCCATCTTCGCGACGAGGACGGCCCAGAGGTCGGCGCCGGCTGGAAACGCACTGGCGAACGTGCCGGCGACTATGTCTCTTTGCAGCTCGACGATCCCGTCTTCACGCAGCCGATCCGCGCCAATCTGTTCCAGTCGGGCGACGACAAGACCGTCTGGGGGTTGCACTGGAACCGCCCGCCCAAGCGTGCCGAGCGGGATTGAGCCGATGCGCTGGCCGGTCCCATTTAGCTTCAATGTCACTGCTGCCGGGCGTCATCGCGCCGCCCGGCACGCGGGTCTCCTTCTCCTTACCGGCCTGTCTCTCGTCCCCGTGCCAACGGCCGTGACGCTGGCGCAGAGCGCGCCGGTGGAACGTCCACGCCCGGCCGATCCCTATGCAGCCTACATCACGGAAGCCGCACAACGGTTCGGCATTCCAGCGGCCTGGATCCGGGCGGTCATGCGTGTCGAAAGCGCAAATGACCTTCGCGCTATTTCGCCGAAGGGCGCGATGGGCCTGATGCAGATTATGCCGGCGACCTGGGCGGAGCTGCGCGTCCGTCATTCGCTCGGCACGGACCCCTTCAATCCGCGCGACAACATGCTGGCGGGCGCGGCGTACCTGCGTGAAATGCACGACCGGTATGGCTCTCCCGGCTTTCTTGCCGCCTACAATGCGGGACCCGGCCGATATGAGGAGTATCTCGCCGGCCGTCCCTTACCGGCGGAGACACGCGCCTATATGGCCGCGCTCCTCCCTATCTTCGGCGGCGGTGACCTGACCGCTCCGGCGACCATCGTTGCCGCCGCCGATCCGCAAGCCTGGACGCGCGCACCACTGTTCATCGCGCAGCCGGAGCGCACAGCGGCGGCCGATCCTGTGCAGCGCGACGGTGCTCGGGACGTTGCGCAGACAGTGACGATCACGCGCGATGTCTCCGCCATCGTCCCGCAGTCGGGCGGCCTGTTCGTCGCCCGCAATCGTGTGGGACAGCCGCAATGATGGCATTCGCACTCTGGCGCGGTGTAGCGGGCTTCCGGTCAGGTTGGGCGGGAGGATGGAGCTGGCAGGGAAACACGACCAACAGACGGCGAGATAAAAGCGCATGCCCGAAACGCTGTAAGCCTCTGAGGAGGCTTGCGTTTTGGCGTGCATGGCGGTCGGTCGCGGGCATGAAGCCCGGTTTTTGTGAAGTATTTCAAGGCCTCCGTATGCACGGCCCTGAATTGCCGCTGTCCGGAGCTTCAGCATGAGCGAGGGCGACAGCGATTTTCGGGTCCGGCCTGGCCGCATCAAAACCACGCGCGCACCCAAGGCGAAGAGCTTCCTCAACCAGGTGCTCCGGGCCGCGAAGAAGGCGGGGCATACCGGCGCCCCGACGTCAGGTAGACGCGCGTCCGGCTATGGCCGCTCGACCTTCGGCCGGGGACGCGGCAGTTTCAGCCGCAGCCGCCTGTTCTCATCGTCCCGCCGCGTCGTCGTCAAGGCGCGCGTCGTGCGCCACCAGGGCCGGTCCTTCCGCTCGGCGCCGCTGTCAGCCCATCTCTCCTACCTCAAGCGCGAGGGTGTCGGCCGGGACGGAGAAAAGGGCGTCATGTTCGACGCCGGCTCCGATCGCACCGACGACCTCGCCTTTGCCGACCGCTGCAAGGACGACCGGCATCATTTCCGCTTCATCGTCTCGCCGGAGGACGCCGAGATGACCGACCTCAAGGCCTTCACGCGCGACCTCGCACAGCAGATGGAAGCCGATCTGGGGACGCGGCTCGACTGGGTCGCCGTCGATCACTGGAATACCGACAATCCGCACGTCCATCTGCTCGTGCGCGGCGTGGATGAGGCCGGCGCCGATCTCGTGATCTCGCGCGACTACATCAGCCGGGGCCTTCGCTCGCGCGCCGAGGATCTGGTGTCGATCGAGCTTGGCCCCAAGCCCGAGCACGAAATCCGCAACGCCCTGGAGAAGGAAGTCACCGCGGAACGCTGGACGCGACTCGATGTCGAGATCCACGGCCACGCCGACGATGTCGGCGCCATCGACCTGCGTCCTGAGGCACGCGGCCCCGCCGATCCCGAGACCCGACGGCTGATGATCGGCCGCCTCCAGCATCTGGAGAAGATGGGGCTCGCCACGTCGGCCGGTCCCGGAGAATGGTTGGTGGGGCTGGAAGCCGAACGCCATCTTCGCGACATCGGCATCCGCGGCGACATCATCAAGACCATGCACCGCGCCTTCACCGAGCGCGGCCAGGATCGCGGCGTCGCCGACTATGTCATCGAGGGCGAACCTGGCTCGCCGATCATCGGCCGACTGGTCGACAAGGGCCTCCACGACGAACTGACCGGCGAAGCCTATGCCGTGATCGACGGCACCGACGGCCGCGCCCACCATGTTCGCTTTCGCGGCATCGAAGCCTTCGAGCACGCGCCGCCTGCCGGTGGCATCGTCGAGGTTCGGCGCTTCGGTGGGTCGGAGGACCAGCGACCGACGCTGGTGCTCGCCACCCGTTCCGATCTCGATCTTCGCACCCAGGTCACCGCGCCGGGCGCCACCTGGCTAGACCATCGTCTGGTCGAGCGCGAACAGATGCCGCTCTCCATGGGTGGGTTCGGCCGCGCGGCGCGCGACGCCATGCAGGCCCGCGCCGAACATCTCGCTGACGAAGGACTCGGCCGCCGCCAGGGTCAGCGCATTATCCTCCAGCGCGATCTCCTCAACACGCTGCGCCGGCGCGAACTGGACGCCGTTGGCGAGAAGCTGTCGGCCGAGACTGGGATGCTGCATGTCAAGGCCGCGGCCGGCGAGCATGTCTCGGGGATCTATCGCCAGCGCCTGACGCTCTCCTCGGGCCGCTTCGCCATGATCGACAATGGGCTCGGCTTCCAGCTCGTGCCCTGGTCGCGCGAGATCGAACGCAAACTCGGCCAGCACATCGCAGGCGTCGCCCGCGATGGCGGTGGCATCGAGTGGAGCCTGGGGCGCAAGCGCGACCTCGGCCTTTAGCCACCAGCAAGAAGAAGAAAGGAGCAACGCTGATGTCCGCGACCAAAATCCTCTGGGGCCAGATCACCATCGTCTTCCTGATCGTGCTGATCACGACCTGGTCGGCGACGCAGTATGTCGCCTGGCAGCTTGGCTTTCAGGCGCAGCTTGGAGCGCCGTGGTTCAAGCTACTAGGAATGCCGGTCTACTTCCCCCCTGCCTTCTTCGCCTGGTGGTTCTCCTACGACGCCTATGCGCCGGAGATTTTCACCAAGGGCGCCTTCATCGCAGCGTCGGGCGGGTTCGTCTCGATCGCGGTCGCCATCGGCATGTCCGTCTGGCGCGCGCGGGAAGCGAAGAATGCCGAGACCTATGGCTCGGCGCGCTGGGCCGAGAAGGGAGAGGTGAAGGCGGCCGGGCTGCTTGGCCCGGATGGCGTAGTGCTGGGCAAGCTGGACCGCGACTATCTGCGCCATGACGGGCCGGAGCATGTGCTGTGCTTCGCGCCGACGCGCTCCGGCAAGGGTGTCGGCCTGGTCGTGCCGTCGTTGCTGACCTGGCCGGGCTCGGTCATCGTCCACGACATCAAGGGCGAGAACTGGCAGCTCACCGCCGGCTTCCGGGCTAAGCATGGCCGCGTGATGTTGTTCGATCCGACCAACCCGAAATCCGCCGCCTACAATCCGCTGCTCGAGGTGCGCCGCGGCGATTGGGAAGTCCGTGACGTCCAGAACGTCGCCGACGTGCTGGTCGATCCGGAAGGTTCGCTCGACAAGCGCAATCACTGGGAGAAGACCAGCCACTCGCTGCTGGTCGGCGCGATCCTGCATGTCCTCTACGCCGAGGCGGACAAGACGCTCGCCGGCGTCGCAGGCTTCCTCTCGGATCCAAAGCGGCCGATCGAAACCACGCTAAAGGCGATGATGACAACGCCGCACCTCGGCGAAGCCGGGCCGCATCCCGTGGTCGCGTCCACGGCGCGCGAGCTGTTGAACAAATCCGACAACGAGCGCTCCGGCGTGCTCTCGACCGCCATGTCGTTTCTCGGCCTCTATCGCGATCCCGTGGTCGCTCAGGTGACGCGGCGCTGCGACTGGCGCATCGCTGATCTGATCGCTGATCCGCGGCCGGCGACGCTCTACCTCGTGGTGCCGCCATCCGACATCTCGCGGACCAAGCCGCTCATCCGCCTCGTGTTGAACCAGATCGGTCGGCGCCTGACCGAGGACATGCACGCCAAGGAACGCAAGCATCGCGTGCTGATGATGCTCGACGAGTTTCCGGCGCTTGGCCGCCTCGACTTCTTCGAGTCCGCGCTGGCCTTCATGGCGGGCTACGGCATCAAGAGCTTTCTGATCGCGCAGTCGCTGAACCAGATCGAGAAGGCTTACGGGGCGAACAACTCGATCCTCGACAACTGCCATGTCCGGGTCAGCTTCGCGACCAACGACGAACGGACCGCGAAGCGCGTCTCCGATGCGCTCGGCACCGCGACCGAGATGAAGGCGATGAGAAACTATGCCGGGCACCGGCTTTCGCCCTGGCTCGGCCACCTCATGGTCTCACGCTCGGAAACTGCCCGCCCGCTGCTCACCCCCGGCGAGGTGATGCAGCTCCCGCCCGCAGACGAGATCGTCATGGTCGCCGGCACCGCGCCGATCCGGGCCAAGAAGGCACGCTACTACGAGGATGCCCGGTTCAAGGAACGCGTGCTGTCCCCGCCCGATCCGCAGAGGTCCGGGCGCACATCCCGCGCTGACGGCTGGTCGACGCTTGTCCCACAGAAGCCGAACACGGCGCTGCTGGCCGAGATGGAGAAGGCGCAGGGCGACCAGGCCAATAGCGGCCTGCGCCGCGAACCCGAGCTTCCGGACCATGTCGCCATCGTCAAGGAGACGACTGACCAGAAACCGGCGGAGGAGTTCGCGATCATGCTCGACGAGGAGCCCGAAGATGTCGCCCGCCAGCGTCAGGCGCTGCGCCGGCAGATGACCGGCGTGGCGCGTCAGGTCTCGCTCGATCCCAATGACGGCATGGATCTCTAGGAGGCGGCGATGCGGGACCGCCTGAACCTCACCTTGCCCGTCGAGATGATCACCCGGATCAACGAGCTGTCGGAACGCAAGAAGATCCCGCGATCGGCCATCGTCGAGGCGGCCGTGGCGTCATTCCTTTCGCCCGACGCCGCCGATCGACGCGAAGCCGCCTTCACCCGCCGGATGGACCGACTCTCGCGCCAGGCGCAACGCCTCGAGCGCGATCTTGGCGTCACGGCCGAAACGCTGGCGCTCTTCGTCCGCTTCTGGCTGACGATCACGCCGCCATTGCCGGGCGACGCGCAGGCCGCGGCTCAGATCAAGGGTCGCGAGCGCTTCGAAGGCTTCATCGAGACGCTCGGCAAAAGGCTTCAGAAGGGTCAAAGCTTCCTCCGGGAAATCCCGGACGATGTTGCCGGAAGGGTCCGCGGCGATGACGACGACTCGCCGCCAGAGGACCGATAGTGTCCGCTTGTCGTCGATCAAGTCGGAACCGATTCCGCCGTTCTCCTGTATTTGCACGCTAGGCTACTACGACGATCTAATCTTGTTGAACCGGCCTGACTTCTGGCTCTTTTAATCATCCCCGATCCAGGGCCGCGCGTCGTGCGCGCCCGCGAAAGAACGGGGACGACGTGGCGGCAGCACACCAGAAATCCGAAGCGATCATGCGGGGTGCGCGCATGTTGCGCACCGCCCTTGGCCCCGCCATCGCCCGGTTCCTGGAAGATCCCGCGATCGTCGAGGTGATGCTCAACCCCGACGGACGGCTCTGGATCGACCGCCTTTCCGAAGGGCTTTCCGATACGGGTGAGCGCCTCTCCGCCGCCGATGGCGAGCGGATCGTGCGCTTGGTCGCGCACCATGTCGGCGCGGAGGTCCATCCCGGCAGCCCCCGCGTCTCCGCCGAGCTCCCCGAAACAGGAGAGCGGTTCGAAGGTCTGCTGCCCCCTATCGTCTCATCGCCCGCCTTCGCGATCCGCAAGCCCGCCGTCGCTGTCTTCACCCTCGATGATTACGTCGCCGCCGGGATCATGACGGGTCCCCAAGCCGAGGCGCTGCGCGATGCCGTGGCGTCTCGGCAAAACATCCTCGTCGCCGGCGGCACCTCGACCGGCAAGACGACACTCACCAACGCGCTGCTGGCCGAGGTCGCCAAGACGGACGATCGCGTCGTCCTGATCGAGGATACGCGCGAGCTGCAATGCGCCGCGCCCAATCTCGTTGCGCTGCGCACCAAGGACGGCGTCGTCTCGCTCTCAGATCTGGTGCGCTCCAGCCTGCGGCTCCGTCCAGACCGGATCCCGATTGGCGAGGTCCGCGGCGCTGAAGCCCTCGACCTTTTGAAAGCTTGGGGCACCGGCCACCCGGGCGGCATTGGCACCATACACGCCGGCACGGCGATCGGCGCAGTGCGCCGCCTCGAGCAACTCATCCAGGAAGCCGTGGTCACCGTCCCGCGCGCGCTGATCGCCGAGACCATCGATATCGTCGCCGTGCTTTCCGGCCGCGGCGCCCAGCGTCGCCTTGCCGAACTTGCCCGCGTCGATGGGCTCGGCCCGACCGGCGACTATGCCATCACCCAAGCAGCATCCAAACCATCAGGAGATCCAGCATGATCCGTCATTCGCTCCGCATACGCCGTCACATCGCGATGGCGGCGTGTGTCACCTTCCTGTCGATCGCTCTGGCGCCCGCCGCCCACGCGTCGGGCTCGTCCATGCCGTGGGAGCAGCCGCTCCAGCAGATCCTCCAGTCGATCGAAGGTCCGGTCGCCAAGATCATCGCCGTGATCATCATCATCGTCACCGGCCTGACGCTCGCCTTCGGTGACACGTCGGGCGGCTTCCGCCGGCTGATCCAGATCGTCTTCGGCCTGTCGATCGCGTTCGCGGCCAGCTCGTTCTTCCTGTCGTTCTTCTCGTTCGGCGGCGGAGCGCTCGTCTGATGGCGGGTCCGGCCGATTACGCCGGCGAGGTGCCGGGCTTCAGTGTGCCCGTCCACCGGGCGCTGACCGAGCACATCCTGCTCGGCGGCGCCCCGCGCTCGATCGCCATCCTCAACGGCACGCTGGCCGCGGCGCTCGGGCTCGGCCTTCGCCTCTGGCTGGTCGGCCTTGGCCTTTGGGCCATTGGCCACTTCGCCGCCGTCTGGGCGGCCAAGCGCGATCCCCAATTCGTCGACGTGGTGCGCCGCCATCTGCGCATCCCCGGCCACTTGGCGGTCTGAGGAGGCGCATCAATGTTGAATCTTGCCGAATATCGCAATCGCAACACTCGGCTCGCCGACTTCCTGCCCTGGGTCGCCCTGGTTGGCGAAGGCGTCGTTCTCAACAAGGACGGCTCGCTGCAGCGCTCGGCCCGATTCCGTGGCCCGGACATGGATTCCGCCGTGCCGGCCGAACTAGTCGCCGTCGCCGGCCGGCTCAACAACGCCTTCCGGCGTCTCGGCTCCGGCTGGTCGATCTTCGTCGAGGCGCAGCGCCATGCCGCCGCGACCTATCCCTCAAGCATGTTTCCGGATTCAGCGTCCGGTCTGCTGGATGCCGAGAGGAAGGCCGATTTCGAGGAAGCGGGCACGCATTTCGAGTCCAGCTACTTCCTGACCTTCCTCTATCTGCCGCCCGCCGAAGATGCAGCGCGTTCCGAGGCCTGGCTCTACGAGGGCCGCGAGCAATCGGGCGTCGACGTCCATGAGATCGTGCGCGGCTTCATCGACCGCACCGATCGCGTGCTGCAGCTCGTCGAAGGCTTCATGCCGGAATGCGTCTGGCTCAATGACGGCGAGACGCTGACCTACCTGCATTCCTGCGTCTCGACCAAACGCCACCGCGTCCGCGTTCCCGAGACACCGATGTATCTCGATGCCCTGATCGCCGACCAGACGCTCACCGGCGGGCTGGAGCCGATACTGGGAACGGCGCATCTGCGCGTGCTCACCATCATCGGTTTTCCCACAGTGACCACGCCCGGATTGCTCGACGATCTCAATCGGCTCGCCTTTCCCTATCGCTGGTCGACGCGCGCCATCCTGCTCGACAAGACCGATGCGACCAAGCTGCTCACGAAGATCCGGCGGCAATGGTTCGCCAAGCGCAAGTCGATCGCCGCCATCCTAAAGGAGGTGATGACCAACGAGGCCTCCGTCCTCGTGGACACCGACGCCGCCAACAAGGCGGCGGATGCGGACCTCGCCCTTCAGGAACTCGGCGCCGACTACGCCGGCCAGGCCTATGTGACGGCGACCGTCACGGTCTGGGATGAGGATTCGCGGATCGCCGCCGAAAAGCTGCGGCTGGTCGAGAAGATCGTCCAGGGCCGCGACTTCACGGCAATGCCCGAGACGATCAATGCCGTGGACGCCTGGCTCGGCTCTCTGCCGGGCCACGTCTACGCCAATGTCCGGCAACCGCCAATTTCCACGCTCAATCTCGCCCACATGATCCCGCTCTCGGCGGTGTGGGCGGGGCCGGAACGGGATGAGCACTTCGGGTCGCCCCCCTTGCTCTATGGCAAGACCGAGGGAAGCACCCCGTTCCGGTTTTCCCTTCATGTCGGCGACGTCGGCCACACGCTCGTCGTCGGACCGACCGGCGCCGGCAAGTCAGTGCTGCTGGCCCTGATGGCGCTTCAATTTCGGCGCTACCGGGACGCCCAAGTTTTCGCCTTCGACTTCGGCGGCTCGATCCGCGCGGCGGCGCTGGCGATGCGTGGCGACTGGCACGATCTCGGCGGTGGCCTGACCGAAGGATCGGATTCCTCCGTCTCTCTTCAGCCGCTCGCCGGAATCCACGAGGTGCAAGAGCGCGCTTGGGCGGCGGACTGGATCGTCGCGATCCTGATGCGCGAGGGCGTACTGATTACGCCCGACGTTAAGGAGCATCTCTGGTCGGCGCTGAGCTCGCTGGCCTCCGCTCCGATCAACGAACGCACCATCACCGGCTTGGCTGTCCTGCTGCAATCGAACGATCTGAAACAGGCGCTGCGGCCCTATTGCGTCGGCGGTCCCTATGGCCGGCTGCTCGACGCCGAAGCCGAGCATCTGGGTGAAGCAACGGTGCAAGCCTTCGAGACCGAGGGTTTGATCGGCACCGGCGCCGCGCCTGCGGTCCTGGCCTATCTTTTCCATCGCATCGAGGACCGGCTTGACGGCCGGCCGACCCTGCTCATTGTCGATGAAGGCTGGCTCGCGCTCGACGACGAGGGTTTCGCCGGCCAGCTTCGCGAGTGGCTGAAGACGCTGCGCAAGAAGAACGCCAGCGTCATCTTCGCTACGCAGTCGCTGTCAGACATCGACAATTCCACCATCGCGCCGGCGATCATTGAAAGCTGCCAGACCCGTCTGCTGCTGCCGAACGAACGCGCGATCGAGCCGCAGATCACCGCGATCTATCGCCGCTTCGGTCTCAACGAGCGCCAGATCGAGATCCTCGCGCGGGCCATGCCGAAGCGCGACTACTACTGCCAGTCGCGACGCGGTAACCGGCTGTTCGAGCTGGGCCTGTCCGATGTCGCGCTGGCGCTCTGCGCCGCGTCCTCGAAACAGCATCAGGCGCTGATCGCCGAGGTGTTCGCCCGGTCGGGCCGTGACGGATTCCTGCACGAATGGCTCGCCCAATGCTCGCTCGGCTGGGCGGCGGATCTCATCGCCGACCTCACCAATGTCATCCCCCAGACCGTCATTCCCACCAGCCAGGAGGTATCGTCATGACCCGTTTTCGCTCCCGCACGCGCGCCGCCCGGCTCGCTCTATCCATCCTAGCGGCACCGCTGGCGCTGTCGCCGATGCTCGCACCTCCGGCCGCGGCGCAATGGATCGTCTACGATCCGACCAATTATGCGCAGAACGTTCTGACAGCGACCCGCGCTCTGCAGCAGATCAACAACCAGATCACATCGCTTCAGAACGAGGCGACGATGCTGATCAACCAGGCCCGCAATCTCGCGAGCCTGCCATTCTCGTCGCTCCAGCAGCTTCAGCAGTCCGTTCAGCGGACCCAGCAGTTGCTCAACCAGGCGCAGAACATCGCCTTCGATGTTCAGTCGATCGACCGGGCCTTCCAGCAGCAATACGGCAATGTCTCGCTGTCCGCTTCGGACCAGCAACTCGTCACCGATGCCCGGACGCGCTGGCAGAATACGGTCGGCGGCCTGCAGGACTCCATGCGCGTCCAGGCCGGCGTCGTCGGCAACATCGATAACAACCGGACGCAAATGTCGGCGTTGGTCGGCCAGAGCCAGGGCGCGACCGGCGCCCTCCAAGCGACGCAGGCCGGCAACCAGCTTCTCGCGCTTCAGGCCCAGCAGCTCACGGATCTCACAGCGGTCGTCGCGGCCAATGGTCGGGCACAGGCGCTTCAGTCCGCCGAGCAAGCCGCGGCGGCCGAACAGGGCCGTGAACAGCGCCGTCGCTTCCTCACCCCGGGCTCCGGCTATCAGCCCGGCAATGCCCGGATGTTCCAGAACGGCAACTGACGGAGGCGAGCATGGACGGAAAGATGCTCGCCCGTGTCGGCGCCATCGTCTTCATCGCCGCGGCCGTCACCGCCACGGCGATCGAGATGACCCGGAAAGAGGACACGCCGATCTACCAGAGCGTCGATCGAGCCGACGCCGAGAGCGTCGATCCGCTGCGGGCCGAACTCATCCGCTGCGCTGGAATTGGTGAGGCCGGTCCGCGTGACCGTTCCTGCCTGCGCGCCTGGGCCGAGAACCGTCGCCGCTTCCTGGCTCCCGGGGCTCGCCCCGCCGAGCGGTTGCCCGAAGCGCCGCAGTCGCCGCGCCCGGCGGCGACGACTAGCCCGGCGCCCGCAGTTCCGCTCCAACCCGAAGAGGCCAGATAGCATCATGGGCGGCACTGGCGTCATCGACCACTTCCTGGAGGTCTTCACCCGCTACATCGATTCCGGCTTCGGTCTGCTGAGCGGCGAAGTCGCGTTCATCGCGACCACGCTGATCGTCATCGACGTGACGCTCGCCGCCCTGTTCTGGAGCTGGGGCGCGGACGACGACATCATGGCGCGGCTGGTCAAGAAGACCCTGTTCGTCGGGGTGTTCGCCTACATCATCAGCAACTGGAACAATCTCGCCCGTATCGTCTTCGAGAGCTTCGCCGGGCTCGGGTTGAAGGCGAGCGGCACGGGCTTCACCACCGCCGATCTGCTGCGTCCCGGCAAGGTGGCGCAGACCGGGCTCGACGCCGGCCGGCCGCTCCTTGATTCAATCTCTGGCCTCATGGGCTACTGGTCGTTCTTCGAGAATTTCATCCAGATCGCCTGCATGTTCCTGGCCTGGGCGCTGGTGCTGCTCGCCTTCTTTATTCTCGCGATTCAGCTCTTCGTCACGCTGATCGAGTTCAAGCTGACAACGCTGGCAGGCTTCGTCCTGATCCCCTTCGGACTGTTCGGCAAATCCGCCTTTATGGCGGAACGTGTCCTCGGCAATGTGATCTCGAGCGGCATCAAAGTGCTGGTGCTGGCCGTCATCATCGGCATCGGCTCGACGCTGTTTTCAGAATTCACCGCAGGCTTTGGCGGCGCGACACCGACGATCGATCAGGCCATGGCGATCGTGCTCGCGGCGCTGAGCCTCCTCGGTCTCGGCATCTTTGGGCCCGGCATCGCCAATGGCCTCGTCTCCGGCGGCCCGCAGCTTGGCGCAGGCGCCGCCGTGGGCACCGGCCTCGCCGCTGGCGGCATGGTCGCAGCCGGCGCCGCCACAGTGGGAGCCGTCGCTTCCGGAGGCGCGGCAGCGATCGGCGGTGCTGCCGCGGCGGCGCGCGGCGGAGCCGCGATCGCAGGCGGCGCATCCACCGCCTACAGCCTCGGCGCCACCGGCCAGTCCGGCGCGGCGGGCGTTGCTTCCGGTCTCGGCGGCGTTGCCCGCGCGGGCGCGTCCGCTGCCGCCTCGCCGTTGAAACGCGCCGCGTCGCGCGCGGCCGACAGCATGAAGTCGAGCTTCTCGGCCGGCGCTCAGTCCGCCTTCGAGGCCACGGGCGGAACATCGACCGCAGGCACGGTTGGCGGCGACAGCGAGGCCGCCAGCGGCGCCACCACCGGCCAGAGCGCCTCCCGTCAGGGACCGCCTGACTGGGCCAAGCGCATGAAGCGCTCTCAGAACCTCACCCATGGCGTCCAGGCCGCCGCGCATGCCGTTCGCTCTGGCGACAGCCACGGCGGCGGCTCTTCCATCAACCTTTCCGAAAGCGACCGCTGAATGAGCCTCTTCAAACGACCAGCAACCCACTATGGCAAATCCCCCGAACCCGAGACGCCCTATCAGCGTGCCGGCCAGATCTGGGACGAACGCATCGGCTCGGCGCGCGTGCAGGCGAAGAACTGGCGGCTGATGGCGTTCGGCTCGCTGATCCTCTCCGCTGGCTTCGCTTCGGCGCTTGTCTGGCAGTCGGCGCGCGGGACGATCGTACCCTGGGTGGTTCAAGTCGATCGGCTCGGCCAGGCGCAGGCCATCGCGCCCGCCACTGCCGACTATCAGCCGACCGATCCGCAAATGGCCTGGCATCTGGCGCGCTTCATCGAGCAGGTCCGCTCGATCCCGGCAGACGCCATCATCGTGCGCCAGAACTGGCTGCGGGCTTACGAGTTCACCACCTCCGCCGGCGCGATGGCGCTCAACGATTATGCCCGCGCCAACGACCCCTTCACCAAGGTCGGCAAGCAGCAAATCTCGGTCGACGTCTCGTCGGTCATCCGCGCGTCCCCTACGAGTTTCCGAGTCGCCTGGGTCGAGCGCCGCTATCAGGACGGCGCCCTCGCCGAGACATCGCGCTGGACCGCCATCCTCACCATCGTCGTGCAGCCGCCGCGCACCGCCGAAAAACTCCGGGCGAACCCGCTCGGAATCTACGTCAACGCCATCAACTGGTCACGGGAGCTGGGACAATGAAGTCGTCTTTCCGTAAAGCCGGAGACCCGGCTTCACACACATACGTATCGCCGGTTTTGCGCAAAGCCGCGCTGCCGATCATTCTCCTCGCGACGACCGCGCTCGCCGGCTGCGCCACCACGCAGAAGCCACCCGAGATCAGCTATGACGACGCAGCGCCCGCTGTGCAGGCGGCCGACCCACCGGCGCCCGTCACCGTGGTCGAGCTGCCCCGGCCGCTGCCGCTCCCAGGTCAGCTGAAGCCGGTCGAGACGACGCGGAGCGCACCGGAGGCGAGCGATCCGGCCGCGCGCGTCAATCAGGCCAACGCCGCCGCCCGCGTGCAGCCGGTTCGCAACGGCTTCATCAACTCGATGCAGGTCTATCCGTTTACGCAAGGCGCGCTGTATCAGGTCTACACCGCCGTCGGGCAGATCACCGACATCGCGCTCCAGCCCGGCGAGCAGCTTGTCGGCTCCGGCCCGGTGGCGGCCGGTGACACCGTGCGCTGGATCATCGGCGACACCGAAAGCGGATCGGGCGCGACGCGACAGATCCATATCCTGGTGAAACCCACGCGCGCCGAGCTGATGACCAACCTGGTCATCAACACCAATCTGCGCACCTACCACATGGAGCTGCGCTCGACCAACCGTACCTATATGGCATCGGTCTCCTGGCAATATCCCCACGATCAGCTCATTGCGCTCCGCCGCCAGAACACTGAGTCCCAGGCCGCCCAGCCCGTCGCCACCGGCATCGACCTGTCCCGTGTCAATTTTCGCTATGAGATCGACGGCGACCGCGCGCCGTGGCGACCGCTCCGCGCCTTCGACGATGGTCGCCAGGTCTTCATCGAGTTTCCGCGCGGCATCGGACAGGGCGAGATGCCGCCGCTCTTCGTCGTCGGGCCGGAGGGCAATACTTCCGAGCTCGTGAACTACCGGGTCCGCGGCAACCACATGATCGTCGATCGCCTGTTCGCCGCCGCCGAGCTGCGCTTCGGCGCGGGCGATCGCCAGAAGCGCGTGCGCATCACCCGCACCGACGGGAGGCCGGCATCGTGAGCGAGAGCGATCCCCGGAAGGAGGAAGGGACTGAACCGGAGAACGTCGAGCAGCCCTTGGCCGGTGAGCCGGCGCCACCGATGCGGCTACGCGCCGAGGCGCCGCGGGTCACGCGATTGTCGAGGAAGGTGCTGGCTGGCCTCGGTCTCGTCGCCAGCGTCGGAATCGGCGGCGCACTGATCTACGCCCTCCAGACCCGCGACGGCGGCCACCCGAACGAGGAACTATATTCGACCGACAATCGGGCGACTGCCGATGGCCTTGCCGGCTTGCCGCGTGATTATACGGGGCCGGTGCTGGGGCCTCCGCTGCCCGGCGACCTCGGCCGTCCCATCCTTGACGCGCAGAATCGGGGTCAACCAGTCCCGGTTCCTGGCATGTCGACACCCACCCCCGGCCTCAGCGCCGAGGAACAGCGCCGGCTTCAGGAGGTGGAAGCGGCACGGACGGTGCGGCTGTTCGCCTCGACCGAGACAAGAGTAACGTCCACGCCGACAGCGACGTCACCAAGCGGAACACCGCTCCCAAATGCCCAATTGCCTCTGCCCGATCTAACAAGCCTCGGCCTTGCGCCGCAGCCGGCCACGCCGACCGCGCAGGATCGCCAACTCGCTTTCCTTAACGCTGCTGCCGATCGGCGGACTGTCTCCCCGGACCGCGTCATGGCGCCGGCATCGCCCAACATCCTTCAGGGCGGCGCGGTGATCTCGGCCGCGCTGATTACCGGCATCCGCTCTGATCTGCCCGGCCAGATCACCGCCCAGGTGACCGAGAACGTCTATGACAGCCCAACCGGCCGCATACTGCTCGTGCCGCAGGGCACCCGATTGATCGGCCAGTATGATAACGGCGTCGGGTTTGGACAGCGCCGCGTGCTGCTTGTCTGGAACCGGCTCATCATGCCGAACGGCCGCTCGATCGTGCTCGAGCGTCAGCCGGGTGCCGATTCTGAGGGCTATGCCGGCCTTGAGGATGGTGTCGACTATCACTGGGGCGAACTGTTCAAGGCCGCCGCGCTCTCCACTATCCTCAGCGTTGGCGCCGAGGCAGGATCGTCTGGCCAGGACAGCGACATCGTGCGAGCGCTGCGTCAAGGCGCATCAGACAGCGTCAGTCAGACCGGTCGGCAGATCGTTAGCCGCCAGCTCAACATTGCGCCGACACTCACTATCCGACCCGGATACCCGGTCCGCGTGATCGTCACCCGCGATCTGGTGCTCGAACCCTACGGAGGCTGACATGGCGAAGTTGAAACTCGGCCCGATCACCGATGACAAGCCGGTCAAGGTCTCGCTCGAACTGCCGGCCACGGTTCACCGCGATCTCGTGGCCTATGCCCAGGTACTCGCCCGCGAGACCGGAAGATCCATGGGCGATCCGGTGAAGCTGATTTCACCGATGATCGAGCGATTCATGGCGACCGACCGAGGATTCACGAAGGCGCGACGTGACGGTGAACGCGGGCGCCCGCCCGCTAGCTCAGGCTCGACGTCGCAGAATTAGCGATCAGTCCCGGCACTGCGACGGCGTTCGATCGTCGCGACATTGTTCTGGCCAGGCTCAGCAACCGCCGTAGAGCCGGATTATCATTGTGCGGCGACCAGATCGCGCAGAACGGCAGAATCTCTTCGCTCAGTGGGCGGTAGACGACGCCGGGAAAGCGCGCCGCGATAGTCGCTTCGCTGGTCAGCGTGAGGCCCTGACCCATGGCGACGAGATTCATGAGGTTGTCTCGACCGACACGGTAGCGTTCGACGTTGGGGTGGTGCCCAAGGTCAGCGAGGTGCTTCACCAGGTAGTCGTGGATCTCCGGACCCGGATCAGTCTCACTGACGATGAAGTGTCGGTCTCGCAGGCTCGTCCAAGAAATCTCGCGATTCCGAGACAGGCCGTCATCGTTTGGCAATGCTACGAAGACGCGCTCATTCCAAAGATGCGCCAGATCGCACCCGTCCGCGATCGGCTCACCAGTCAGGAAGGCGACATCCAGGTGATGTCGTTGGATCGCGGCGATGTGGCCGGAGGGCCCGCCTTCAATCAGATCGGGGCGGATGGTTGGGTTCGCCGCAGCATAGGCTCGGAGGAGATCGGCGAGAAAGCCGGATGCAAGCGACGAGAATATTCCGATGCGCACGGTGCCCGCTTCGCCGCGCCCAAACGAACCAACATCCATAGCCGCATGACCGATCTGAGTGATGGCCTTGCGAGCGCGGACGAGAAATCTCTGGCCGGCTTGCGTGAGGTGCACACCGCCATGGTGCCGAATGAATAGAGCCGCTCCGAGTTCATCTTCCAGATCGCGAATACGCCGGCTGATGGCGGACTCATGAATCTCAAGCGCCTTCGCTGCGCGTCGAAAGCTCCCGCGCTCTGCAGCTGCAATAAAGTAGCGAAGATGGCGCAGCTCGATTGTCAGAGAACCACCTTCCTCGACTTAGAAGGTGCTCGCGACTCTTCCTCCGACACTTGGTCGGGCACTGTCAAAACTGGACCAAAGATCGCGCGGCCGACTTCCAGGGCCTCTTCCATCACCAACATGACGCCGTGCCGGGGTGACGACTGCTGATCAAGCCAACGCCGCAATTGCTCTTCCGAACAGAAGAAGGCGATCGACGGGCAACAAGAGTTTGCCGCCGCACCTCCTTCATAGGCAAAGTCGTACCAGACTACGGCGCCAGCCGGCGACACGTTGCGCAAGGTACGACCCTCATCGCCTGTCGTCACCCGGACACTGCCACCGCTTAGCCGGCAGCGGGACTCGACCGTGACGTCGCTGCGATACATTCTGCCGACCCCGAGCGCGTCGATGGCGCAGAGGCTGTTCAAGGTGTGGCTCTTCAGTGCGACGTGGTGACCTGTCTGTGTCTCCGTGAAAGGGTAGGCATAGCGGATCGCGTCCGTGCCGGGTTCAAGGCCCAAAAGATCGCGCAATTGCAGCTTGTGCAGAACGACGCGCACGCGTTCCTCTGAGATGTCAGAGCAGGCGGCGATCTCGTTAGCGCGAGGCGACCGACCGTTCTTGGCGTAAAGGTCGAGGGCCATCCGCCACACCAGATCCTCATTCGGTTCGAGCGCCTGCGACCACTTGTCCAAAAGTCCCGCCCGCGCCGCCATGCGCCCGCTGAGCGCATGCCGTGCGGCCGGCGTGGTAACGGCCGACCAGTCCGGGCGGCATACGCCCGGCCTGATCTCGACACTGAACTCTTCCGATGTTGTCGCGTCGATCGCCATCACATCTTCCTCGACTGATCGTTTGGCCGATCGTCAGCCCGCGCAGCAGGACAGCTTCTTGACATCCCGGTCAAATGTCTGCGCCGCAAGCTTGAGCCCTTCGACTGTGGTCAAATACGGGAAGATCGTCTCCGCGAGGTCATCGATTGTCAGACCGCCACGAATCGCCATCGTCGCCGTCTGGATACTGTCCGCGCCTTCAGGCGCAAGGATGTGTGCCCCAAGCAGCTTGCGTGTGTCGCCGTCCGCCACAAGCTTGATCAGGCCGCGTGTATCCCGGGCCGCGAGCGCGCGGGGCACGTTGTCGAGCGAAAGCACGGAAGTGCGGACATTGTACCCGGCGGCGCGCGCCTGCGCTTCCGTGAGGCCGACGCTTCCCACCTGCGGATCGGTAAAGACTACCGCGGGCATCGCCGAGTTGTCGTAGCGGAGGCTGTCGCCGTTGAGCGCGTTCTTTGCCGCGAGCTTCGCGCCATAGGCCGCCATGTAGACGAACTGGTCCTTGCCCGTCACATCGCCGGCCGCGTAAACGCCAGCTTTGGAAGTGCGCATCCGGTCATCGACCACGATCGCGCCCACCGGCGTCAGGGCGATCCCTGCTTCCGGAAGGCCAAGGCTTTCGGTGTTCGGGGCGCGACCCGTCGCAACCAGAACCCGCTCGGCCGCGAGCGTTTCTGTGTGTCCTTCCCGAACCACCGTGAGCGCGACGCCCTCCTCGGTCCGACGGATCGACTCGTAGGTCAGACCGCCGACGACCTTGATACCCTCGTCGGCGAGATAACCGGCGAGGGCCGCCCCGATCTCAGGCTCTGCTTCCGGCAGGAGGCGGCTGCGGAAGACTAGCGTCACCTCGACCCCCACTCGAGCGAAGGTTTGCGCTAGCTCAACGCCGATGTAGCCGCCGCCGAGCACAATCATCGAGCGTGGCAGTGCGGTCAGCTCCAGCGCCGTGGTGCTATCGAGGATTGAGATGTCCGTTATGCCCGGGATCGCCGGCAACGCCGGCCGGGTCCCGGTGGCGATGATGATACGTTCCGCCGCGAAACGCTTGCCACCGGCTTCGACGCCACCATCGACGAGGCGGGCGCGGCCTTCATGATATGCGACGCTGTTGTAAGATGGCAGGAGATCGGCGTACTTCGCCTGACGCAGACCCGCGACCAGTGCATCCTTTTGGGCGACCTGCGCACCCCAGTCTGCCACCCGAGCCTCTGCGGCGATACCGGCGAACCTGGGTGCGGCGTTGGCGTGGTGCACCGCTTCTGCGGCCCGGATAAGGGCCTTCGACGGGACGCAGCCGACATTGACGCACGTCCCTCCGATCGTGCCGTGGCCGATCAACGCAACTTGCGCCCCTTGTTCGGCCGCCGTAATCGCGGCCGAGAACCCGGCCGAGCCGGCGCCGACGACAATGAGGTCGTAGCGGCCGTTCCCGTTCTTTGCGCTCGGAGCGCAGCAATCACTCATGACTTGAACTTTCCTGTGTTCTTATCCGTCTCACAGCAGTCGATGACGGCCGGGGTGGATACTTTGCGTCGGTAGAGCCCGATCCCGACCAGCCCGAGCGAGGCGACCAGAACCGGGATCAGGACATAATCGACCTTGGTCGCCAGCGCTGAGAGCCCGATCGCTCCCAGCGCAATCCCAAGGATTGGGGTCGCGCAGCAGAGCGCCGCCACGACCGCCCCAATGATGCCGGTTCGAAAAAGGGCGCGGCTATTCATTGCGGTCACGTCAGCGCGCGAGAGCCACGCTCTTCACGCCCGTCACGGTCGAAGGATAGCCTGCATTCGTGGTCGCCTGGGCCAGTGCCTCGGCCGTGATCTTCTCATCGTCGAAGGTCACGGTCGCCGTGGCCCGACCGTCCCGCTCCACGACCGCGACCTGGCTGACACCGGAGATGCGCGAGAGAGTTCTTTTTACGATTGGTGCACAGGTCACGCAGCTCACATTCTCAACCGCAAGCGTGGCTGTCCGAGGGGCGGCGTAAGCGCCTCCGGCGAGAGTCAAGGCGGCGACGGTCACTGCAGTGCGAATCAAGGTCTTCATGGTCACAAGTCTCCTGGTTTGAAAGGTTGCATCAGAGGTCGAGAAGGAACGGCACAGCGTAAGGGAACGCCATCGCTGCGAAGACGAGCACGGTCGCAGCCCACAGCCCGATTTTGGCAATCCGGCTCGCGCCCGGGCGAGCACAAGCACTACCTTCCGCGCAGTCCACCTTCGGTTGGCGGTAGACGCGCCAGAAGCCCACAGCGAGAAAGACAAGCGCTGCGACCACAAAGACGGGCTGGTAAGGCGCAAGCGCAGTCAGGTTTCCGATCCACGCCCCGCTCACGCCAATGCTGAACAGAACAAGCGGCAGTATGCAGCAAGACGATGCGCCAAGGGCGGCCAGGATCCCGCCCGCCATCAACAGTTTCTGCCCGCCCTGCGACGTCCCCGCTTCGGGTTTGCCGGTCAGCCGCGCCGGGGCCGTTCGAACATACTCACTCATTCCTTTTCTCCTCGATCTTTTCAAGATAGGGCCTGTAGGACCTACAGGTTCAAGTGTTATTTCAGAGCGAGGTCTGCGGCCTAGCACTGAAGGCGCCGCCGACAGGCGCCCTACCACCATAAGTTCGCAAGTGCGGCTCGATCGGTTACATGGAATGTTGATTTTCAGCGGGAGCTGAAGGCGCTTTCTAAGCGGAAGCAGAACCCGCAGCATGGCTTTGATCTCGGGAAGCGAAAGTCGCCTTTGCCTGCATTGCTCGCCGCGAGGCAGGATCGCGGGGCAGCCCTGCAACCGCAGTTCCCAAGGACAGGCCGAGCCGCTGCGCTGGACAACCACCAAAGACCCGATCGACTCGGGCAACACGCGCGGGATGGCGCAGGCCCGAGACGGGCAAGACCCTCGCCCCCGCCGGTCGATGCTCACGCCGGCATAGTGGGCCAGACGAGATTACGTGTAGGGGACCATTTGACACCCGCTTTGATTGCTTTGCGGGGCCACCCGGGTAGATTTCGCAGAGTGCAATCCGCACCTACGAAGCGAATACCGAGCTGTAGAATCGTTATCCAATCACGATTTTCTCGATGGAATGGTCTGCAGCATATGTCGATTAAGCTCTTGGCCCAAGCGGAAGGCATCTTGGACGCTTACGATCTCCACGCCTTGATGCTTGGAGGCCCAATCTTTCGCCGTCACGACCGATGCAAAGAAATGGACGTGGCAACAGAATGACTGACGAATGTCCGCTGTTTCCTGCGGCAGGACCAACGACACTGCGGCGTCGGTCGGTGCGATATCCCGGATTTCGTTCGGCGAAACCGTGAGTGAAACTGGTGCTCCGGTTGCAGCGCAATGCGACGACACGCGCGCCGTCTGGCCAATGAGGGCCGGAAACATCAATGTGTCCAGTGCGCACCAGGCGTATAGACGGCCGCCGTCAATTTCGAAGATATGTGAAGTCTCGCGCAAGGTGAGGCCGTGCCCAACGATATTCCCATCGTTGTCGTACTCGGTACTGGTAGTCCGTTCGAGCACGTCAGTCACTCGCTCAGCAGGCCAGTCGAGAGCCATCGCAAGCGCCGTTCGCGAAACCGGACGCCCCTTGGCCAACTCACGCAGCAGCACGACAAACAGCTCCCCGAACCCTTCGGGCTGATTGGCTGGCGTGAGACTTTCAGCAATCTCGGTGATGTAGTGTTGTTTCATAGTTATTCCCTTATCCTGCACAGCACGAAAGCTGCTTGACGAGGACGGACCGGCGGCGGCCACGATCTGGACCAATTGCTCGGGGCCGCTGGTGCGCGGCAAGGCCCTATTTTTCACCAAGCGCCGGGCGTTCTCCCTTCGCAATCGCCTCCTCGAATGCTGACACTCCAGCTGTGCCGAGCTGTGCTCGCGCTATGTCTCGAAGTTGCTCATCGCGGGGCTTTTGATCGCCTGTGCGGGGCGCATCGGAGCTGCGGATGAAACGTGCCTTGAGGATGTCGGCGAAGCTCACCGTCAGCAACCGTGCCTTGTCTTCGGAGAGCGCCACCTTCGTCTCGATTCGGTGCACGAGCCGGGCGGCGATAATATCGGCTTCCTCCATGCTGAGAGTGTCCACCTGGGCGCCTCGGTACCAAGCGGCGCCCGACCGGAATCTGGCCAGCTCCGTCGTCCGAGCTTCGCCCTGGAGCTCTGTCGCGACATCCTTCTCGAATATTTCCCGCAGGAGCGTGCGAACGGTTTTCGTGCGCGCCTCGCGGTTCCGGTCTGATCCCACCACGGCGAGCACGGTCCCGGCCCGGTTTATCCAGGCCTCAGCAATTCCCGTATTTTGCTCGAGTTCGAGGAGAACCGGTTTGGCGAGCCCGCCGCATGCGATCTCCGGAGCCGCGGGGCACTGCCAGGGGACTTGGAACAAGCTTATAGTCTCGGGTTGAACCCTCGACCTGCCCTCGTTGGCAAAGCTGGCCGTCGTCCACAGGACGCTAACCACCGCACAGGCCAAGGCGATGAAGGATTTTCTCATCTATTGTTCCTTTTCTCGAAGGTTCCATTGGAACTTCCACCGACGTCATTTTTTGCCGACATGCTGTAACGGTTGCGAGCGAGGTCTTCGGCTCGCGCTGCAGGCGCCCTACGAACATAAGTTCGCAAGCGCGGCTCGATCGGTTACATCGAATGTGATTGGGTCGCGCGAACTTGAGCGTGAGATCTTGAGCCGCCGACCGCCAGCGACGAAGCCGCCGCTCGAGCATGGCGCGATGCCACCGCGCAGCAGGATGGCGCTGCCCAACGGTGGTCCGCCTGAGCAAGACAGGCGACTCTCTGCGGCCCGCCTCACTCAGTGAATTTCGAACACGTCCCATGGCGCTAGCCGGACACTGGGGTGACCTCGATAAAGCCCTGGTTAGGGCTGGCTATCGCTCCCCGTTGTGTCTCAAGTAGCTTGCGCAGAAAAGCGGGGCACTGATGGTAACAAAACACCGAATGCTGCACGCCCAAAATACACGGCGTGTCCAGAAAGAATGGCACTTCGGCGAGGAAGTAGCGGGCGCCCATCTCAATCGCTGTGGGCGTCAAGGGGCCCTTTCGATCTGGGTGCTTCTCAAGCACCCATGCTGCACTCTCAAGACAACCTTCTCGGAACTCGGGATCGGAGGCGAAGAGGTCTTGATAACGAGCGTGCCCGGCTGAATAGTTGCGATGTTCATCGAGAACGCGACCGTTCAGCAATATGGTGCTGAGCTCGTCTTCTGCTTCTACGGTCGAAAGCGCGCGAGCGATCTTGTTCTCGAGGTAATTCGCTTGTCGTCGCGACTTCTTCTCCGCGCGTGCGGGAGAATACCCTAGCGCCTCGAGCGTGAGCGCAGCGGGTCTGTCAGGCACATAGAAGTGAAAGCCTGTAAAGTTTCGGCGCGCCCACCGGGCAAGCTCAGAAATCCGCATCTCTGAGAAGTAGCTGTTGAAGGGGCTGATGCCGATGACAGCATGGGTTCGGCTGTCAAACAGCTCGGAACAACGCAAAGTTACGGGATTGGCGAGCATGCAAATTCCAGATGTCTCCAAGCGCCTCCGACAGGCGCCCATACGAACATAAGTTCGCAAGCGCGGCTCGATCGGTTACATCGAATGTCGGTTTCGACCGGAAGGTGCAGGCGATTTCTCCGCGAGGACAGAAACCTCGCGATGAACTACCAGCGCAGAAGCCGTTGTCCGAGCATGCCGCCGATCAAGCCGCACATCAGGATGGCGCTGCTGTACCAGCAGGCGACGAAGGGCAGAGAATCGTCGCCGCAAGCGAGGGCATAGGCGCTAGCGCTGACGCCCCCGGCTAGCAGCCCTGCGAGTGCGCCCGTGCGCCAGAGATCTGTGGGCGCCCCCCAGCGCAGCGCCAGCACCATCAAGGCGTAGGGCACCGCGGCCATAACCGGGATGATCACCAGGCACTTCGGCCACGCATGACCAGCAATCAAAGCTGCCCATTGTGCGCCAGGTGTTACGTAAAGGTCCAGCGCCGCCAGCAACACGATTCCGACGAAAGGTAGCGCCGCCACAAGGTTCGACGACCGTCGTGCTTGCCCCGGCCTGGCGAACCGGAGCAACAACAGGAAGGCGGTGGCCGCCACTCCAGCCGCAAATACAAGCTTCAGCAAGAGAAAGCCAAGAGCGTGGGGTTCTCGAAGGTCGGGCCGCAGGCCGAGTGTCAGGCAGATCGCGGCGACAGCCGCTAGGCTTCCCGCTGCGAATGCGAGGCCTAAGGCGCGTGAGGCGCGACGATAGTCAACGGGTTTGAGATCGACCGTCAACCGGTTGATCAGATCAGCGGTCTTCACGCCACAACCTCCCGCCGATGGCAACAGTCATCGCCTTGAGTCCCCGATGGATCCGGACTTTCGCGGCCGCCTCAGTAATGCCTTCACGAGCGGCGGCTTCGGCGACGCTTCGTCCGTCGAGTTTGACGTCGCGAATGACACGCTGGCTATGTTGGGGAATCGTCGCAAGCAGTTTTTCCATATCGATTCCGGACTCCACCGCCGTATGATCGAACCCGTCCGACATTGCCTCGGCCGCGTCGAGCGGCCCCTCGGCATGAGCCATCTTGCTCCGGCGGAGATGGTCGATAAGCTTGTAGCGTGCGATCGCGTACAGCCACGGCGTGAAGGGCTCGGAGGGATCATAGGTATCTCGTCGGGTGTGCACCGCCAATAGCACTTCCTGGACGACGTCCTCAGCATCGGCGACGTTCCGTCCCATTTGGGTCAGCTTGCTCCTCATATAGGCGCGAAGCAGCGAGCTCAGCTGTTCCAGGAGAGTTCGGTAAGCCGTCGCATCTCCGAGCTGGGCTTGTTCCATCATCAGCCTGAGGGCACCTTCCTGACGTTTCATCCCCGGCTCAGGAGCGCACTGCTTACAATGCCTAAGGTAAGACCGAAGCCCGCGTGTCCGACGGCTTCCCAGATGAAATTCGCAACGGTGTGGGACCCCATTGCGAAGACCATGCCGGGATAAATCACCAGCACGAGGTAGGGTGTCGCCCATTTCCATCCCCGTCCGCCAAACAGCATCAGGAACGAGAGGCTGAACATGATCCCGCTCCAATAATGCCAAGCGTAGCCCAGGGCGACGGTCGCTCCTCGGCTAAGAGAGGAAACCCGCTTATGCTCTGCGGTGGGCCCCGCCCCTGGTTGATGGTCCTCGTGCGGAGCTGCCGAGCCGTGTGGATCAGTCGGGCTCGAAACAGGCGGCGCGGCTTGCTCGCGCATGGGACTGGTCCCGTATTCGTCGGCATGCATGGACCCATGGCCCCCGGGCGCAACTTGCCCTGTGAGGCGCCGCCCAAAGTCGAGCGCCTCGTCCATGGCGATGACGCCGGCGCTCATCCCCGCCACCCTGCTGGCGTCGTAGGTGGCGGTTGCCATATAGCCCGCCAGAAGAGCCACGATGACTGTCCGGACGAAGCGTTGGTAACCGGTCCGTCTGGCCAGTGCGACGGAGGCGATGGTGAGCAGGATCGACGCCAGCCAGAAGATGGGTCCGATGGTCGACATCGGCACCCCCCATTTCAGGTCAAGGATCAAGGGAAGAGGCCCGATCACGCACGCCGCAAGCGCCAGGATGCGCGGCAGCCAGAAGCCCCTGGACTTTCGACCCTGTCGAAAGCCATCGAAAATAGAGCCGTCGAAATTGGCAGTAACGGCGGCCATATTCAAATCTCCCCCATGATCAGTGGTCGGGCCGCGCCGCGCGGCTGAAACGCGCCGTCGCCTTGGGTTTGAGTGGCGTTGAGCCCGGCTTAAACTTCACGACGCCGTCGGGGAGAGGCCGCGCGCAAGCTTCTTCTTCGACTCAAGCCCGCTGAGCTTCCAGCAGACCAAGGTAGAAGTGGTATTCGAGGAAAGCCGCCGTTCCTGCCACTAACAGCGGCTTGTAGGGCGCGAGCGCCGTCAGGTTCGCGATCCACGGCATCGCTCCGATGCCGTGGCTGAAGGTGATCTGCAATCCGATGCCGCAGGACGAGGTGGCCACCGCACCGAGGAATACCGCCGACGGCAACCAAGCGCCGCCGCTCCACAGCGACGTGTTGCGACGCGTGCAAATCCGCGGTGGCAGCCGTTGTCGCCGCCGGTGCGGGGTGCGATGCATTCATCAAGTCAGACCTTACTCCCGTTGCCGAAATTCGATTCGAATCGTATGATACGGGCTGTAGTCACTACAGGTGCAAGAAGGAAATTCGATGAGCGGTCACGCAGCAGTAAAAAGCCTCCAGAGGGGAGAGCTTGCCGAACGGACGGGCTGCAATATTGAGACCGTGCGCTACTACGAAAAGATTGGCCTCTTGCCAGAGCCGCCGCGCACCTCGGGTGGCCATCGTGCCTACAGCTCGACGCACGAACGGCGCCTTCGCTTCGTTATGCGAGCTCGCGAACTTGGCTTTTCCCTGGAAGAGATCCGTGAGCTTCTGCGGTTGGCCGAAGAGCGCGACCGACCATGCGCCGAAGCTAGCAACGTAGCAGCCACCCACCTTCAGGACGTGCGGACGAAGATCGCCGATTTGAAGCGCATGGAGGGCGTGCTCAAAAACGTCGTCGTTCAATGCGGAGACGGCACGCAGCCGGAATGCCCGCTCATCGAGACCTTGTTCCGCGAACCTACGGCCAGATCGGCAAAGCCACGGACAAAAGCGGCGAGAAGTCCCCGTGGCCATAGCTAAGGCGCCATACCTCGCTGTACAGTCTTCACCCGATGGGACAGCTTAGTGACCGTGCGTGCGGCCCAAACGGGAGCAGCTCGTGCCTGGTCCCCTGTGACGTATGAGCCGCCATTCCATCTGGCCTGCTGAGCGTGGCTGCGGGTTAAATTTCTCCGCGGGAACGCTGAGCTCGCCAGTTCAGTCTTTCGGCATCAAAAAAGTCTCAGGCGCGTGGAACCTGTACCCGCTACAGGTGTGTTTCCAATTTTATGGTAGCTACGGCCATCTCCTTGAGCCGGGCAAGCATAGCATATCCTCAAGCGGACTGGTCGAAATCATGCCCATGAGCACACAAAGCAATTCAGGCGGGAAGATAATGGTTTTCGCGGTCTTGCATTTCATCTGCTGTGGGCTGCCTTTGTTGCTGCTCTCCGGCGTATCACTCGCGTTTATAACACCTTACTGGCCGGTAGCCGCTGGAGTTCTAGCCCTACTCGGAATAGTCGGCTTCGTCTGGTACTTCAAACGCGGCTGTGCCTCCTGTCCCCGCAATGAGGGCCGCCGCGTCATTAACCCGAAAATTTAACTGGATGAAAGGAAGCTGTCATGGCTCAGCAGGTCGAGATTGGTCGCCCCGAAGGGAAGACGTCCTATAGCGGATACGCCGAACGCTACTACGAGCAGGCCCGGAGCCAGCGCCAGACGCTCTCGGCCAGCGAATATGTGGCGGTGACCGAGGGATACCTTCGCGAGTTCGTGTGCATGGGCCAATGCAATCTTTACCTCGGGTCGGCCAAGGATGCGAAGATCAAAGAGTCTATCAAGATTTATCTTGAGGACGTCTGCAATCCGAACATCCAGGAGATGAAGAAGATTCTTGACGATGGCGGCTACGCGCTGCCCGCTCCCATGGAGGAAACGAAGGGTCCGGATGATATTCGCGAAGTCGACATGAACGCCATCAACGACCGCGCCATCGTGATCGCGCAATGGTTCGCCATCCGTGGATTCATGACGCTGTGGGACAACTTCGCGATCATGAGCCAGCGCACCGATGTGCGCGACGCCTTCATTCGCAACTATCATAGAGCCAATCGCTGGCACGTGGCGATATATGAGATGGCTCTAGAAAGCGGCCACCTGAAACCCCTTCCTATCGTCGGCAACCACCATGTCGGTCATCCCGGAACGAGCCCGTGACGCCGGAGCTCGGCTTAGGGCACCGAACCGAGAGTACCCGGCCGCAACGCACATGCGAAGTTTGCTTGGCCATCTGGCCTACAGCGCCGCATTGGCTGCCGCAGCCGAAGAGTTTCTACGCGTTGGCTGACCGCGCCGGCGAGCCGCGTCATCCTCAGTGAGGAACATGTATGAGAGACCGAGCACTTCAGGACTGCCGGGCATTCGTAACGGGCGCTAGTTCGGGCATCGGCGAAGCGATCGCCCGGGCCTTCGCCCAGGCGGGCGCGTTGGTTCTCGTCAACTATAGATCGGACCGCGAAGGCGCCGAGCGAGTAGTTGAAGAGATAAATACATGCGGAGGCAGCGCGATAGCGATTCAGGGAGACATGTCGATTTCTGAGGATTGCAGCCGGTTATTCGATGCGGCGGCGAACCAGTTCGGCGGCCTTGATGTCGTTGTCGCCAATGCTGGTATTCAGCGGGACGCCCCGTTTACAGAGCTGACCTTGGATGACTGGCGCATGGTTATCGACGTCAACCTGACGGGCCAATTCCTTTGCGCGCAGGAGGCCGTCAGGCGGTTTCGTAAACAGGGGCTTCGTCCCGACCGCTCACCCGCGCTTGGCAAGATCATTTTCACTAATTCCGTCCACCAAACAATACCTTGGAGTGGACATGCCAGCTACGCCGCTGCGAAAGGCGGACTGAAACTGCTCATGGAGACAATGGCGCAGGAACTAGCGGCGGAAAAGATCCGGGTGAATGCGATCGCGCCAGGTGCGATCAAGACGGCCATCAACAAGAAGGCATGGGAAACCGAGGCAGCGAGGGAGAAACTGCTCAAACTCATTCCTTACGGCCGGATTGGCGAGCCAGAAGATGTGGCCAAGGCCGCGGTGTGGCTGGCTTCCGATGACTCCGATTATGTCGTGGGCACAACCCTTTTCGTGGATGGCGGGATGGTGCTGTATCCCGCCTTTCGGGAGGGCGGCTAACCGTGTTGACACCACACATATTCGCCGAACCCTTGGCCGCGTCGAGCCGGCGTTCCTACGTTCCTATCCGAGATTACGCACTCATCGGCGACTGTCATGGCGCAGCATTAGTCGCCCGGGACGGCGGGATCGACTGGTGGTGCCCAGAGCGCTTCGACGCCGAGCCAGTCCTTTGGCGCCTTCTGGACGCTGAAAAGGCCCCGGTCTTTGAAATCTGTCCCGAAGATGATGCCGAGGTGGAGCGGGCCTACCTTCCCGATACAAACATTTTGCGCTCAGTTTGGACGGCGCGCGGCGGCCGAGTTGCGGTGACTGACTTTGTGCCGGTTGGCCGCGCGCCTGCTGCGACGAGCGACGACTATGTCACCCTGTCCGCTCCGGGCTGGCTGGTGCGCATTGTGGAAGGTGTGGCGGGCCGCATGACGATACGGGTCCAGTATCGTCCGGCAAAAGCCTCCTTCGACGGCGCCGCCTTGGACGAGCTGCCTCAGAGTGATTGCGCATTCGGTGCCGTCGCCCTTTACATGTGCGGAGGTGCGCCCGAGGGCGTCACGGCCGCCAACGAAGCGATCGAAGTCGCCGCTGGGGAACGGCTTGCCTTCGTGCTTGCGCCCGTATCGGCCGCGACCGCAGCCCCGGCCGGTCAGGCCGCTCGACTACTGCAGATCACGAGCGCTTTCTGGCAAGAGTGGTGCGGCCGCTGCCAATATAAAGGCCCGTATGGCGGGGCGGTGCGGCGCAGCGCGCTAACCCTGAAGCTGCTCACCTTTGCCCCGACGGGGGCCATAGTCGCCGCGCCTACCACGTCCCTGCCCGAGGAGCCGGGCGGCCAACGGAATTGGGATTACCGTTTTAGCTGGCTTCGAGACTCGGCCTTCGTGCTCCAAGCATTCGCGGCGCTTGGTTACAGCGGTGAAGCCCGCCGCTATTGCCAATTCCTACGCCTTTGCTGCGTGCAGACATTACCTGAACTGCAAATCCTCTATGGTATTCGCGGTGAGACGGAGCTCCGCGAACAAAGGCTGGACCATCTCGATGGGTATGACGGCAGCCGGCCGGTCCGCATCGGCAATGCCGCCTACCGCCAAAAGCAAGCCGATATCTACGGCGAACTTGCCGACTGGGCACTTCTGTATCATGCGCTTGGTGAGCCTCTCGACACGACGCTGACGCAAATTCTGCGCGGCGCCGCCGACTATATAGCAGTCCACTGGCGGGAGCCCGATCAGGGTATTTGGGAGATGCGCGGCGAACCGCGGCATCATGTTCACGGTAAGCTCATGGCATGGGTTGCCCTCGACCGAGCGATCCGTCTCCTGGGGCCAAATCCGGTCTGGGAAACCGAGCGGGAGGCCGTGCTTCAGGCGGTCCTGGGCCCCGGCATCGACCCTGAGGGCGGCTACTTTACGCAGGCTTTTGGGTTCCGGGAGCCAGACGCCGCACTCTTGCTGGCCCCGCTGCTCGATCTCCCGGTTCCGCCCGACCTTTTAGCCCGCACGGTGGATGCCGTGGAGAGGCGGCTACGCGAGGGCGACTACGTCCGGCGCTACCGGACCCCTGATGGGGTTCCTGGCGGCGAAGGCGCTTTTCTCATCTGCAGCTTTTGGCTAGTTGATGCACTCCTTGCGCTGAATAGAGCGGTGGAAGCGCGCTCGTTGTTCGAGAGCCTCCTAACTAAGGGCAATGATCTCGGCCTGTATGCGGAAGAGGTCTGTCCACACGACGGTGCGTTCCTCGGTAATTTCCCCCAAGCGTTCACGCATCTCGCTCTGATCAACAGCGCCATTCACTTGCAGCTCTACGAGAACAAAGGGGTGGAAGCCCTCGCTGGAACGCATGCCGATCGCGCGAAGCGAACGGCCGCGGCCCGTGAGGCCATCTGGCAGGACATCAACGGCGACGGCTCGCACACCAATTCGCGTGCTTCTGTCCTCGACTTGAAATCCACCATCTCGCCCGGGCGACCAGAACGCAGCGTGGCTGCATATGAGGATGCCGGGCCGGTTGGCGAACCTCGAAATCGAGGCGATGCAGATCTGCGCGCTGTGGTGAACTTTCCCAGCCCGCGCGGAGCGAAAACGTACTGTTGCGACTAGTGCGGCCAGCGCAGGCACGATGACGCTGCGGTCCATGCGGGTGTTCTCCCGGAAGTCACCGCCGCGTTCGGATGGTGGCAACACGCATACAAAATGGTGAACGACGAACAAGTAGGAGAGACCAATGGCCAACCAATACGACCTTATAATCATAGGAACCGGCACGGCGGCTATGGTCGCTGCGATGCGCGTGCGCGCCGCCGGTTGGAGCGTGGCGGTCATCGACCACCGGCCTTTCGGCGGCACCTGCGCCCTGCGCGGCTGCGACCCGAAAAAGATGCTTGTCGGCGGCGCCTCGGCTCTCGACCATGTCCGGCGCATGAGTGGCAATGGTGTTGCCGGTGACGTCCATATCGACTGGCCCGAATTAATTGCCTTCAAGCGCACTTTCACTGATCCGGTCCCGGAAAAGCACGAACACCGTTACGAAGAAAAGGGCATTCATACTTATCACGGCCATGCACGCTTCGCGGGTCGGAACAGTCTGACGGTGGACAGCGAAAATCTTGAAGCCCGTCACGTTTTGATCGCTGCGGGCGCCGAGCCGATAAAGCTGCACATTCCTGGTGAAGAGTATTTCGCTACCAATGAGGACTTCCTGGCCATGGAGCGACTGCCAGAACGGATCGTGCTGGTCGGTGGTGGCTATGTAGCGTCGGAATTTTCCCACATCGCCGCCCGCGCGGGCGCGCAAGTGACCATCCTTCAACGTGGCGAGCGGATGCTTACGCACTTTGAGCCTGAACTTGTCGGCTGGCTCATGGACAAATTCGGCGAGATCGGGGTCGATGTGCGCCTGCGGACCACAGTGCAGGCAATCGAGAAGAAGGGTGCGGGCTTTGTCGTTCGCGCCTCGTCAGAAAGCGGCGACACGACGTTTGAAGCCGATCTTGTTGTTCATGCGGCCGGTCGGGCGCCCGCGCTCGACGCGCTTGATCTTGAGACCGGCGGCATCGCGACGGAGAACGGCCGGCTCAAACTGAATGAGCACCTCCAGAGCGTCTCGAACCCGGCCGTGTACGCCGCCGGCGATGCGGCACAGCAGGGCCCCCCGCTCACTCCGGTCTCAAGCCACGACGGCAAGGTGGTCGCCGCTAACCTTTTGGAGGGCAATCGGCATACACCGGACTATCGCGGTGTGCCGAGCGTGGCCTTCACGATTCCGCCGATCGCTGCTGTCGGACTGAGCGAGGAGGAAGCACGTCAGCAGGGCCTAAAATTCCAGACCAAGTCCCAGATGGCGTCCAACTGGTTTACTGCCCGCCAGGCCGCGGAGAAGACCTATGGCTTCAAGGTGATGGTGGAGGACGACACCGGGCGTATCCTAGGCGCACATCTTGTCGGACCGCACGCTGATGAAGTGATTAATCTGTTTGCCCTGGCGATCCGCCACGACCTAACGGCCGACAATTTGAAGACGACGATGTTCGCGTATCCCACCGGCGCCTCGGATATCGGCTACATGCTCTGAATGCCTTTGCGTCTCTGTAATCATCGAGGACGGACGCATCTGGCTCTATTTCGTTGAAGGACGCCGAACTGGCACGCGCGGAGCTTCGACGCAGCTAATCGCTTCGTCGGCGATGCGCCAACCCAGGAGCGCGGGCGCAGACATGGTGAAGCTAGTCGACCAGCCAATCGGATGAAAATTCGGTATTGACCCTGTACTTAGTACAGGGTGTAGCAGTTCTAATGTGACGACCGTCAATGTGAACTAACGAGCAGCGCAGCACAGATGGCTTGGCAGCGCCACTAGCGCGGAAAGTGAGGTTTGATGAACGAAAAGCCAGCAGCGGGGCTTATGACGGCGATTGTCGTCGCGCCACTGGTCGCGCTTTGCTGACTTGGGCCGCTTTTTATCGGCTCGGCAGTAGGTGGTGTCGTGGGCTGGCTTAGCGGACAGGGTCTTGCATTGACCGCCGTGCTGGCATTCTTGGCCGCAGCCATCGGCTACGCCGTGATGCGTTGGCGCAGGGCTTCATCCAATCGAGTGGATGCCGGCCCGACTTGCGCATGCGATGTATCTGAAGCGCGGCAAGACGTCGAGCTTGATATCGTCAAGCCTGCGAACGAACGGCGGACCCGTTAATCGCAACGATTCGAGCGATCCGCAGCGCACAGTGGCGATCGCTCAGGCCGGACGATCATCCATAGAACTGGTACGCGCCAATCAAGGAATGCCAATGCCACTGGAAGATCAGCGACCTGACCCATTAAGAGCGGACCCTGCGGAGATGATCGAAGAATGCTCGGCCCTGTTGCCAGGGTTCAATGAGGTCGGGCTCATTCCCGCTGTCGCGACAGACGTCGCGAGTGGAGTGGTGCTGATGCTAGCGTGGATGAATGCGGAGGCGTTGAACAAGACGATCGAGACCGGCCAGGCCTGGTACTGGAGCCGGTCCCGCCAGCGTCTCTGGCATAAGGGCGCGACAAGCGGGCAGATCCAACAGGTCGAAGAACTGCGCATCGACTGTGATCAGGACACGGTCTGGCTCAAGGTGAGCGTCGCAGGCGACGGCGGCTGTTGTCACACCGGCCGACCCAGCTGTTTCTATCGCCGAATCCTGACCGGGTCGGAGGGTCCGACGCTCCAACGGCTATCCCACGCTCGGCCATTGTCGCGCTGAAAGGCCGCCTCAAAAATGAGGCAATAAGCTGTACATGCCCGTTGAGAACATGTTTGTGCACAGGGGCTTCAGCAAATCCTGCTTCCTGTGATCCGCGCACCTGTGCGGCACCTAGTACCTCGTCACAGAGATTATGATGTTCGAAGTGCGGGCGCGCAGCAGCGGCTCGAACGATGGTGACAAGTAGCGACCGTTAATCGATCAACTCGCACACCCGCTCTTCGAACATCCTTTTGGTGACGACGCCGATCTTCAATCCGAACACCTTCAGCGATCCGCGAATGCAGCCCTCGATCTCGTATTGTTGTTTGAGAAGCAGCTTGCGGGCGACGAGCAGGAAACGAAGCTCGTGACTCTCGGTGGTCTTCACATGCACAGGCTGGAACCAGCCCGTCCGCATCATCTGTGCGATGCCGCGAGCATCGTTCCGATCCGTTTTGTTGATCATCGCCGAGAGGTCAGCCTTCGCCCGCCTGACCTCGATACAGACGACGGGAAGGCCCGCGCCGGCAAGCCCGCTATAGAGCTATTGCGAGAGGGGACAGGCTTCCAGACCCACCGTCCGAAGCTCAGCCCGGTCGCATGAAGAAGTCGGTAAGCGCCGCAGAATCGCTCGCCACCTTGGCTTCTGCGACGTAGGCTCCAGCCTCGTCTACGATGCACACGCTCGTCTCGTCCAAGGACACGTCCAGCCCGGCATGATGCTTCATGATCGTTCCTCCTCAGGTCTGGAAGCCGCCCATCAGCTTCCATCGAGGGGCAATTGTACAGCTCCCACGCTGGCTAGATCGCTCGCTTGCCGATTATCCGATCTGCGAGCTCCCGCAACCACTCTCCTCAGCGCTCCAAACCTGCGCTCCTGCACGAGATTTGATGGTCGAGGGCGTGCATTCGCTAAGACAGGTCCAGATCCTGCGGCTGGTCGAACAGGCCGGGGATGAGGCGCGCGGCGTGCCGGCCGGCACGATCCGGATCTCCTGCACGGCGGCCTTGGGGGCCTTGCACATCAGCCGGCTGATCTTCGCCTTTCAGGACCGCTACCCCCGACATCGGAGTCGACCTCAGCCTGACCGACGAGCGCGTCGACCTGGGCCGAGAGGCGTCGACATCGCGCACCACCGATCTCTTTCACGGATGCGCATGAGAATCTAGGCGGCCATAACCAAAGCCGAACTCAGGGACCTAGATTTTGCCGAATGAGAAGGTGGTGCGGGCGGCCGGGGTCGAACCGGCACTCCTCCACTCGGAACTGGATTTTGAAGTGAATCTCGCGTACCACCGGGGTGAAATTCCACGGGCGGCGGCGCTTCAAACAAGAGCCGAAGGGTCGGCCGACGCTCCTAGAAGACACTTGCCCTTTGAGGCCACCCGTCCGATTTGCACGCTATAGCCCGATATTACCGCACACGTTCACGCGCGGGCTTCAAAGCGGAAGATCTATCGCCTTCTATCTCCACAAGAGCAAAGAAGTGGAGATACAGTATGAGCGCTGCCCCGCATGTCGCCCGCAGAACAATTCGCCGGCAGCAGCTACGAGAGATCGTGCCACTTGCCGACAGCACGATCTACGACATGGAGCAGCGAGGAGAATTCCCGCGGCGCTTTTATCTCACCTCACGCTGCGTCGTCTGGGACTTGGCAGAGGTCGAAGCCTGGCTCGACGCTCGACGCCGTGCCTCTCGGGCAAATACTGTTAAACGCGCTCCCAGTCCTGACGTGAGATTGCGCCGTTCGCGGCCCGTCAAACACTAGGCTCGAGCTCAAGCAGCTCCATCGTGGCCGGGAGCAGAGTCGGGACATACTTCCGCCCCAAGACCCATGCGTCCACCAGATTAGACCACTCCTGCATCATATGCCGGCGTTGATGCTCGTACTCCGCCTTGTTGTAGACACCACGCGAGGACCTTCCGTCCTCGTGCGCCAGGCACTTCTCGATCCAGTCGCTGTTGAAGCCGAGCTCATTCAACAGGGTCGAGCCTGTGCGTCGAAGATCGTGAACAGTGAAGGGTTCGAGTGGCAGCCCCTCCTTTTTCGCTCTGACAACGACTGCGGTCGTGATCCGGTTGAACGTCGCCCGCGACATCGGCGCGTCAGCGTCATATCGCGACGGAAGGACATAGCGCGAATTGCCTGCGCAGGTTTTCAGCGCGATGAAGATGTCGACGGCCTGCTGTGACAGATAGACGTTGTGTGCCTTCGACCGCTTCATTCGCTGCTTGGGTATCGACCAGACGGCGTTCTCGAAATCGACTTCATCCCACGTCGCGTCCTGCAGCTCGCTTTTCCTGACCATCGTAAGAAGGAAGAGCTTCATTCCCAGCCGTATAGTCGGCAGGGTCGGTACATGATCGAGCTGACCGAGCATGACGCGGATCTCCGCAGGTGATAGCGAACGATCCTTCGGTACGAAGGTCGCGATAGACGCGGGCCCAACTTCATCCGCCGGGTTGGCGACCTTCTCGCCATGCAAAATCGCGAACGCAAAGATCAGCTTCACGATATCCCGCACATGGACGGCCGTGGCTGGAGCGCCGCGATCCTTCACTTTCCCGCACATCATGCGGAGATCGTCAGGCGCGATCTCCGTCAGAAGCCTGTTTCGAAATGTTGGCAAGATGTCGCGTTCGTAGATCGAGCGCCGCATGGCGCTCGTGCTGTCGGCCATGCGCGACTCCTGGAACCACTTCTCGCCGAACTCGCCGAACCTCTTCGCCTCCTTCAATCGTCGCTTGTCGTGCTGCTTCTCTTGAGCAGGAGACCGTCCCTCTGAAATGGCCCGCTTCGCATCGATCAGCTTCTCGCGAGCCCTGGCAAGCGAGAGGCCATCTGGGCCATATCGGCCGAGCGTGAGCGTCTCGCGACGTCCGTTGAGGCGGTAGTCGTACCGGAACACGATCGCCCCAGACGGCTGCACTACGACGTACATACCGTCACGATCGCTCACCTTGTACAATTTATTCTGTGATCTCAGCGCCTTAATCGCAGTGTCAGTAAGCATGGGGGCCTCCAAAACCGTCTAAAAACCGGAGAGAGGCGCCGATTATACCGTCAGGCCAAAACAGGCGATGCTGAAGGCATGATTCCCGTTTTAAATCAGCCTATTAATACCAAAAAAAATACCGTCAGCAGCTCTCTTAGCTGTGACGGTATAGCGAAATTCCCGATCAAACAAGTTCCCCCATACCGTCTGCTATACCGTCAAATCGGAGCACTGCCCCTCGATAGACGGCGATAGCCACTGGCACAATTATCTTTATGTTTCAATGTATTATGGCGTGCCAGAGCGTACAAAAGGATACTACCGGAGGGGTAAAAATCATTCCCACTCGATCGTCCCGGGCGGCTTGCTCGTATAGTCGTAGGTCACCCGGTTCACGCCGCGCACCTCGTTGACGATGCGCGTCGCCACCCGCGGGAGGAAGCCGGCGGGGAATTCGAAGGCCTCGGCGGTCATGCCGTCGATCGAGGTCACCGCACGCAGCGCCAGCACGCTGTCATAGGTGCGGCCGTCGCCCATCACGCCGACGCTGCGCACCGGGGTGAGCACCGCGAAGGCCTGCCAGATCGCGTCGTAGAGCCCGGCATTGCGGATCTCCTCGAGATAGATCGCGTCGGCCTTGCGCAGGATGTCGCAGCGTTCCTTGGTGACCTCGCCGGGGATGCGGATCGCCAGGCCGGGCCCCGGGAACGGATGGCGGCCGACGAACACGTCCGGCAGCCCAAGCTCGCGGCCCAGCGCGCGGACCTCGTCCTTGAACAGCTCGCGCAGCGGCTCGACCAGCTGCATGTTCATCCGCGCCGGCAGGCCACCGACATTGTGGTGGCTTTTGATCGTCACCGACGGGCCGCCGGTGAAGCTGACGCTCTCGATCACGTCCGGGTACAGCGTGCCCTGCGCCAGGAAATCGGCGCCGCCGATCTTCTTCGCCTCGGCCTCGAACACGTCGATGAAGGTCTTGCCGATGAACTTGCGCTTCGCCTCGGGGTCGGTGACGCCGGCGAGGCCGCCGAGGAATAGTTCCTCCGCGTCCACATGGACGAGCGGGATATGGTAATGCTCGCGGAACATGGTGACGACCTGATCGGCCTCGCCGGCGCGCATCAGGCCATGGTCGACGAACACGCAGGTCAGCTGGTCACCGATCGCCTCGTGGATCAGCACCGCAGCCACCGCGGAATCGACGCCGCCCGACAGGCCGCAAATCACCTTGCCGTCGCCCACCTGCGCGCGGATCTCGGCGATCTTGGCGGCGCGGAACTCGGCCATGGTCCAGTCGCCCGACAGGCCGCAGACATGGCGCACGAAGTTCGCCAGCAGCTTGGCGCCGTCGGGGGTGTGGACGACTTCCGGATGGAACTGCATCGCATAATAGCGCCGCTCGTCATTGGCGATCACCGCATAGGGTGCGCCGGGGCTCGCCGCGACCGGGCGGAAGCCCGGGGCCAGGTTCGCCACCTTGTCGCCATGGCTCATCCACACCTGGTGGGTTTCGCCGGTCTGCCACAGGCCGTCGAACAGCGCACAGCCATCGGCGATCTCGATAAAGGCGCGGCCGAACTCGCCGCTGTCGCCCAGCACCACCTGGCCGCCCAGTTGGTGCATCATCACCTGCTCGCCGTAGCAGATGCCCAGCACCGGCAGGCCACTGTCGAAGATCTCCTGCGGGACGCGGGGGCTGCCCTCGTCGAGGACCGAGGCGGGCGAGCCGGAGAGGATGATGCCCTTGGGCTGCATCCGGGCAAAGGCCTCGGCGGCGGTGGTGAAGGGGGCGATCTCGGAATAGACCCCGGCTTCGCGAACGCGGCGGGCGATCAGCTGGGTCACCTGGCTGCCGAAATCGACGATCAGGATGGAGTCGGTGTGCTGGAGCGTCATGGCTGGCCGATAGGGAGCGATCGCCGGGCTGTCAAAGGGGTGCGGACGATCAGGGCCGCAACGGCTCGGCAGCGATCGGATGGCGCACACAGGCGAGCGTGCCGACCAACACGGTAAGCCCCGCCACCAGCAGCGGAATCGCCAGGCCGTAGCGGTTGACCAGTACCGCGCCGAGGAACGCGCCGAGCAGGATCGCCACCACCGCCGCAAGCCGCCGCCCGATATTGGGGTTGCGTCCGCCGGCGAAGTGCGAATCGGCGGCGATGCCGGTGAGCGTCAGGGTGAGTACGGTGGTGGTGATGTCGGGCACCTTGAGCTGGCGGATCGTGGCGTTGCGGAAGCCCATCGCGATCGCGGTCAAGGCGATGATCGCGAACACGCAGGTCTCCGGCAGGATGCCCATCGCGCCGGCCCAGGCGGCGACGCCCGCGGCCACGCCGAAAAGCGCCGCCTCGGTCACCGCTGCCAGCACCAGCCAGCGCCGCAGCGGCTGCCCGGCGAGATGCGCGCCAACCTTGCCCGCCACCAACGCGCCGACCAGGAAGGATGCCAGCGCCACGATATAGGGCGCGATGGTGAAGCCCGGCGTGCCCGCCGCCGCGAAGCCGAGGAATACGATGTTCCCGGTCATGTTGGCGGTGAACACCTTGCCCAACCCGAGCACGCTCACCGCATCCACCAGCCCGGTGGTGACGGACAGCAGTAGGAGCAGCGGCGGTAGCGGGGAAGCGGCGGTCTTGGGGTCGGCCATGGCGGGGGTCCTCAGAATCGGAAATTGCCTTCCAGGCCGATCATCCGGATCGGACGGGGCGCGCCAGCCTCGCGCAGGAAGCGGCCGGCCTGGAAGAAGGAAATCGAGGCGGAAAGCTCGAGCTCGGAGGTCGCCTGCCAGGCGATGGCGCCTTCAATCTGCTTGCCGATGAAGCGAGCGCGGCTGGCGCCGGGCGCGCGGAGCAGGTTGCCGGGGATGTCGTAGACGCCGTCCGCCCTGCTGTAACGCCAATAGGCGCTGCCGGCGATGCTGGCGGAGACGCCCTTGCCCAGCGTGCCGGCGATGCGCGGGTTGAGGTTGATCAGGTTGTACGGGCCGACCGGCGACAGCTCGCCGAAATATTTGCCCTTGGGGAACAGCGCGTTGAACGTGCCCAGCCGGCGATCCCCGGCATGGCCGTCGCCGCTGATCACGTTGAAGCGCAGCACCGCGTCGGGTGCGAAGGGCAGGCTTGGCCGCGTGCGACCAAGCTCGGTGCCGAGCGTCCAGGCGGCGATAGGCCCATCGGCGAAGCGACCGAACTGGGCGACGCCCTCGATATTCCAGTGCCAGTCGTCGCGGGTGCCATAGACGCGCGCGCCGAAGCTGTGGCGCAGCTCGCGGCCGGTGCGGGTGCCGAACTGCGCGGTGCGGTTGCGATAACCGAGATAATAGAGGTCGATGCCCGGCAGCACCGCATAGGCGCCCCAGAGCCGCTTGGTCGGAGAAGTGCGGTCGTCGAAGGTCCCCGGCCGCGGTGCCACTGGCCCGACGGCGAGCAGGCTGATCCTGGCCTGGCCCACCGCAACGATCCCGCGCACGCCGTCAAAGGCGAGCGGCACATTGGGGCCGTAGCGCGTGCCGATCAGCCGTTCGGTGCCGAGTGACAGCATCTGCCGCCCGCCGCGCAGGGTGACCGCACCGAGATCGAGTTCGGCAAAGCCCTGGAGGAGGTCGGTTCGGGTCTGGTCCACGGGGCTCGCGGCGGGGCGGACACCGGCGGCATAAGCGAGGATCGGCTGGGCAAAGGCGCGGACGCGGCCGATATGGAGATCGGCATAGGGCAGCGCGCGGGTCCAGAGATACGCGTCGTCCGGCGAGGTCGCGTTGCCCAGGGCGTTGTTGGCGAAGGATTCGCCGCGCAGCCGGACTTCGATGCCGGTGGAGAGCCACGCATCGCCCCCGAGGGGGAGGTATTTGGACGGTCCGGTCCAATGGTGCGCGCGCTTCTCGGCATCGGCGAGATCGGACCAGTCCTCGTCATAGCGGGTGATGCTGAGCGTCGGCGCCTGCCAGGGTTCGGGGGCGGGCACGACTTGTCGTGAATCCGCAGTCTGCGCTCCCCTCCCGCTTGCGAGCTTCAGGCCGGTCAGGCCCCCGGCCTGACCGGCCTGAAGCTGGGTCGGGGGAGGGGCGGACGGCAGTTGCGCGGCGGGCGCCACCAGCACCATCGCCGCGGCGAAGCTAGCCACGCCGCTTGGCCTGCTCCGCCACCAGCGCCGCGAGGACGAAGCCGCCGATCAGGCCGAGATGCTCGAAGAAGGCGTTGGTCGCGCCGAACCGCTCGGGGCCCGGGGGCATCGTCCAGAAGGCGTTGGCGGTGAAGGCGGCGAGCAGGGTGAACACCCCCAGCATGCCCGCCCCCAGCCAGATCCAGCGGCCGGTGAGGATCAGCACCGGCCCGATCAGCTCCACCGCGATGGTCAGCGCCGCCCAGAGCGCGGGCGGGTGCATGCCGAAATGCGCCTGCTCCGCCACCGCCCCCTGCCAGTCGGCGAGCTTGACCAGTCCGCCGAGCAGATAGGCGCCGACCAGCAGCAGCCGGGCGAGGAACCAGGTCGGCCGCCAGTCGAGAATGGCGTCGACGAAGCGCGGATCCGGCGTCGCCATGGTCACTTGGCCGGGGCGCTGTGGATCTCGGCGATATAGCCGCCGGGGAAGCGCACGATCGCCGCGCGCCCACCGGCTGCGGCGTAAGGCTGCACCAGCGTCTCGACGCCGGCGGCCTTGGCCTTGGCGAGCGTCGCGTCGAGATCGGGCACCGCATAGCCGGTCATGTCGCGACCATAGGGCCAGGGCAGCAGGCCGTCGGTGACGAACACCACCATCTTGCCATAGCCGCTGGTGATCGAAATGCGGCGGATCGTCTTGCCGGGCTCGCCGACCTCGGCACCGGGTGCGGCGCGGTCATCGGCGGTCACCGTGCCCCTGGTATAGCCGACCCAGCTCTTCACGAAGCGATCGGCGACGTCCTCGGTCAGGTAGATGCGGTTCTCGGGCACCGTCTCGAGCGGCGTGTAGCTGGGTTTGGTGGTGTGCCAGTAGAGCTGCATGTTCACGCCGCCCGGCCACTGGATCAGCGAGTCACGGCCAATCGGATCGGGGAAGGTCACCAGCCGGCGGACCGCGCCGTGCTGCAGGGCGGCCTTCACTGCGGCGTCGATGTCGGTCACCAGATAGCCGGTGCGCTCGTCGCCGAAGGGGAAGGGGATCGGCGTCTTGAACCCGAATACCGAGACGGTGCCGGCGGGAGTCAGCACCAGCTGCGACTTGGTAAGGCTGGTGGTGGGCGTCACCTGAAACACGCCCTGCTTGCTCGTCGTGCCGCCGAAGGTGCCTACGAAGCTGGTGACGAAACTGTCGAACTGGTCTTCCGGCACATAGACGTGGGTGGTGTCGTATTGCGGACCGACCGAATAGTCGGCGGTCTGCTGGGCGAGCGCCGGGGTTGCGATGACGAGGGCGGAGGCGAGGAGGAAGCGGCGCATGGCGAAACTCCTGGAGGGATCGCTCCCCTCCCGCTTGCGGGAGGGGCTGGGGGAGGGAATGACATGGAAGAAGCGCTGAGGCGGCCCAGCCCCACCCCTAGCCCCTCCCGCAAGCGGGAGGGGAACGCAGGTGGATGGGGCAGCCCCCTGCATCACACCGCCCAGCAGCCGCAGCCGAGCGCGCCCCAGAAGCTCTGCACGTCGGCGGCGGGCACCTGCGCGCCGAGTGCTGCGGCATGGTCGTGGCCGTGGACCGAGCAGCTGCTGTGGCAAGCGCAGGCGGAGGCGAACTGGGCGCGGGTCTCGGGCGACTGGTGATAGCCGCCGAAGGTCGCGACCGGCGACCAGTCGGGCATCGGGCGGGGCAGCGCGGGCGCGAGCGGGGCATAGTCGCCATCGCCATGCACGACCTGCCCGCCGAGCAGCGTCAGCACCGAACGGATATGGACGATCTGGTCCTCGGGGACGGAGAAGTAATCGGCCGAGAGCACCGCCAGGTCGGCCAGCTGGCCGGCCTTGATCTGGCCCTTCTTGCCGACTTCGTTCGAGAACCAGGTATTCTCGTGCGTCCACATGGCGAGCGCCTTTTCGCGGCTGACGCGGTTGGCGCCCGGATAGAGCTTGAGCCCGCCCACCGTGCGGCCGGTCACCAGCCAGCTGAGCGACACCCAAGGGTTATAGCTCGCAACGCGGGTCGCATCGGTGCCCGCGCCCACCGGCAGGCCGGCGGCGAGCATCTTGGCGATCGGCGGGGTGCGCTCGGCGGCCTTGGCGCCGTAGCGCTCGACGAAATACTCGCCCTGATAGGCCATGCGATGCTGCACGGCGATGCCGCCGCCGAGCGCTGCAATGCGATCGATATTGCGGTCGCTGATCGTCTCGGCATGGTCGAAGAACCAGTGGATACCGGTCAGCGGAATGTCGCGGTGGACCTTCTCGTAGACGTCGAGCGCGCGACCGATCGTCTCGTCATAGGTGGCATGGAGGCGCCACGGCCAGCGATGCTCGGCGAGCAGGCGGATCACCGGCTCGAGATCGCCTTCCATGGTCGGCGGCATGTCCGGGCGGGCGACGCGGAAATCCTCGAAGTCGGCGGCGGAGTAGACGAGCATCTCGCCCGCGCCATTGTGGCGATAGCTGTCGTCGCCCTGCCCCGGCGTCACCTGCTTCACCCAGCCGGCGAAGTCGGCCAGCTCTTCCTTGGGCTTCTGGGTGAACAGGTTGTAGCTGATCCGCACGGTCAGCTGGCCGTCGGCGTGGAGCTTCTCGATGATCTTGTAGTCGTCGGGATAGTTCTGGAAGCCGCCCCCTGCGTCGATCACGCCGGTGACGCCCAGGCCGTTCACTTCGCGCATGAAATGGCGGGTGGAATTGAGCTGATAGTCTTGCGGAAGCTTGGGCCCCTTGGCGAGCGTCGAATAGAGGATCGTCGCGTTGGGCTGGGCGAGCAGCAGGCCGGTGGGGTTGCCCGCGGCATCGCGGACGATCTCGCCGCCCGGCGGGTTCGGCGTGTCCTTGGTATAGCCCACCACGCGCAGCGCCGCCGCATTGAGCAGCGCGCGATCATAGAGGTGGAGGATGAACACGGGCGTATCGGGCGCGACGGCGTTGAGCTCGTCGATCGTCGGCAGCCGCTTCTCGGCGAACTGGTGCTCGGTGAAGCCGCCGACCACGCGCACCCATTGCGGCGCAGGCGTGTTGTCGACCTGGCGCTTGAGCATCGCCATCGCGTCGGCGAGGCTGGGCACGCCGTCCCAGCGCAGTTCCATGTTATAGTTCAGGCCGCCGCGAATGATGTGCATGTGGCTGTCGATCAGCCCCGGGATCACCCGGCGGCGATGCGCGTCGATCACCTGCGCGCCCGGTGCGGCGGCGGCGCGGACCTCCGCTTCGCTGCCCACCGCGAGGAACTTGCCGTCGCGGATCGCGATCGCCTCGGCCACCGGGTTCTCCCGGTCGAGCGTCGTCACCTGGGCGTTGACGAGGATCAGGTCGGTAGCGGGCATGCGGGCATTCCTTGCGAAGATCGGGGCAGGCAGCAGCGCACCGGCGGCGGTGGCGCCGGCGGCTGCAAGGGTCTGGCGTCGGGTGAGGCTCATGCCTGGTCGTCGGGCTTCTTGACCGGCACGCCGAGGATCTGCTCGGCGCAATCGGTGCGGATGTACGCGACGACGTCGCGGTCGGCGAACAATCGCTTCACCACCGGCACCACCTGCTCGCCGACGAGCATGCCGAGCAGGCCGATCAGCGCGATCGTGGGGGGGGCCGGCGAGCGGACGCCGAGGAGGCTGTAGATCACCCCGACCAGCAGGCCGACGGCAAGCGAGATAAGATAGGGCTTCATCTGCAGATCCTCCCCGGCGCGGTCGATCAGCCGCGCACGAAGGCGAGCAGGTCGGGGTTGATGACGTCGGCATGGGTGGTCAGCATTCCGTGCGGGAAGCCCGGGTAGATCTTCAGCGTCGGGTTCGGCAGCAGCTTGGCCTGCAGTTCGGCGCCCTGGTGGTACGGCACCACCTGGTCGTCGTCGCCGGCGAGCACCAGCGTCGGCACCGTCATCGCCTTCAGGTCGGCGGTCTGGTCGGTTTCGGAGAAGGCCTTGATGCCTTCATAATGGGCCTTGGCGCTGCCCATCATGCCCTGGCGCCACCAATTGTCGATCACGCCCGGATAGACCTTGGCGCCCTCGCGGTTGAAGCCGTAGAACGGGCCGGCGGCGACATCGCGGAAGAACTGCGCGCGGTTGTCCGCGGTGCCCTTGCGGAAGCCGTCGAACACGCTGATCGGCAGGCCGTTGGGATAGGCTTCGGTCTTCGCCATGATCGGCGGCACGGCCGCGACCAGCACCGCCTTGGCGACGCGGCCCTGCGGGATGCCGTACTTGGCGACATAGCGCGCGACTTCGCCGCCGCCGGTCGAGTGGCCGATGTGCACGGCGCCCCGCAGGTTGAGGTGCTCGGCGACGGCAGCGGCGTCGGCGGCATAGTGATCCATGTCGTGGCCGTCGCTCACCTGCTGCGAGCGGCCATGGCCGCGGCGGTCATGCGCGACGACGCGGAAGCCGTGCTGGAGGAAGAACAGCAGCTGCGCATCCCAATCGTCCGACGAGAGCGGCCAGCCATGGTGGAACATGATCGGCTGGGCATCCTTGGGGCCCCAATCCTTGAAGAAGATCGAGACGCCGTCCTTGGTGGTCACGGTGGAGGTCATGGGAGCATTCCTTGGTCGTTGGGGGCAGGAAAAGGGGGTGGGCCCGGCGACGCTGGAGAGGGCGCGCGCCACCGGGCCCGGGGGCAACTCAATGGCCTTCGGAGGCGCCGAACATCGTCTTGGCGTAGGTGACGCCGAGGCCGTAGGCGCCACCCCACTGCTTCGCGATGCCGGTGGTCGAGTCGTAGGTCTCGGCGCGCGCCCAATCGCGCTGCAGCTCGAGCAGATACTGGAGCGAGGTCATCGGCACGGCGCCCAGCTGGATCATCCGCTCGACCGCGCGCTCATGCGCTTCGGTGGAGATGTCGCCGCAGGCATCGGTGATCACATAGGCCTCGAAACCCTGGTCGATCGCCGAAGCGACCGGACCGACGATGCAGACGCTGGTCCAGAGCCCCGCGAACACGATGCGCGGCTTGGCGATACGGTTGACTTCCTCGATCACCGCCGCGTCTTCCCAGGTGTTCATCGAGGTGCGGTCGAGCAGCTTCTGGCCCGGGAACGCATCGGTCACTTCGCTGAACATCGGGCCCGAGAAGCTCTTCTCGGCGACGGTGGTGAGGATCGTCGGCACGCCGAAGGACTTGGCGCCGCGGCTGATCAGTGCGGCATTGTTGCGCAGGATCGTCGCGTCGATCGACTTGGTGGCGAAGGCCATCTGCGACTGGAAGTCGATCAGCACGAGCGCGTGATTGGTCGGCGAGATCAGCGACTTGCCCGGCGTGGCGGTGGCGGTGAGGGTCATGGTGCGGCTCCTGTTGCTGCCGGGGTCCGGCAGGGTTGGGTGCAGAATAGCCGGCGCTCATTTTCCGAAAATTCGGATAAACTTGCTTCTACCGTTCCATTCTTTTGAACAGTCGGCAGTCTCGTGTCGCGCGGCAGAGGCACGTGCGGCAGCAGACCGCCGCCCGCAGCCCTAGGCGGTCGCGGTCACGCAGGTATTGGACGGGTTTGATGCGATCGGGGGCAGCCTCGCGCGCCCCGATAGACTCAGAGTTCGATCAGCCCGCGCTTGGCCGCGATCGTCACCGCATGGGTGCGGTCATTGGCGCCGAGCTTGGCGAACAGGGCCTTCATATGGCCCTTCACCGTCTCTTCGGAGAGCGCGAGCCGGGCGGCAATCTGCTTGTTCGAATTGCCCCAGGCAGCCAGCGTCAGCACCGAGACTTCGCGCTCGGTGAGATCCTCGTCCAGCACGTGCAGCGCGATCGCGGTCGCCACGCTGGCATCGAGATGCTTGCCGCCATGATGGAGCGAGCGGATCGCCTCGAGCAGCTGGTTGCGCAGGCTGGCCTTGAGCAGATAGCCCATCGCGCCGGCGCGCAGCGCCTTGATCGCACGACCATCGCCCGAATAGGTGGTCAGCACAAGGATCCGCGCGTGCGGCGACGCGGCGCGGATCGCGGTGATCGCCTCCAGGCCGGACATGTCGGCCATCTGCAGGTCCATCAGCACCAGGTCGGGCTGGAGCCGGGCAAAGGCCTCGATCGCCTCGGCCCCGCTGCTCGCCTCGCCGGCAATCTCCATGTCAGGCTGGGTGGAAACGACCGCGCGCACGCCCTCGCGCAGCAGCATGTGATCGTCGACCAGCAGGATGCGGATCGGCGCGGTGCCGCGTGTCGGCGCACGCCCGCTGGAAACCCTGGTTAACATCGTGAACGCACCAACTCCCGGACAGAGCGCGCAGCATAGCAGCTTTGGTGGCGCGGCGCACCCATGGCTCAGCGCCAGGCCATCAGGGTTTCGCGAAGCGCGGCGGTGGTTTGGGCGGCAGCGCCGTTGCGAATGTCGAAGGTCCACCGCATCGGGAACGCCTCCGCGTCATGCGCATCGATGGCGGCGAGCGCGCCGCGCATCATCGCAGCAGCACTGGGCGCGACCAGCGCTTCGGGCAGATCGAGTTCGGACCAGCCGAGCAGGCAGCCGACCGATGCAGCCCCGATCCGCAACGCCGAACGCATCGCCAGGCCGGTGAGATTGCCAACGGCCTCCGGCTTGGCACGCAGCGAGGTGCCCATACCGATCAGCATCAGCGTCGCCGCATGGATGGGCGCCGCCGGCCGGGTGAGCATCAGCGTCTCGCCGAAGCCGCCGGTGAAGATCCCGCCCTCGCGCAACCGGGACAGCGTGCCGTGCAGCGCGTGATCGACCGCCTCGGCACCACCACGGTGCGCGCCGGCCAGGTCCTTTTCGAGCATGCCGACGACAAGCAGGTCATCCTCGGCTGCCAGGGCGTCGATCTGCGCCACGGCGAACGACACGCCCCGCCAGGCGCCGATCGCCAGCGATTGCCTGTTCTCCATCCCGCCGCTGCGCTCCCTGCCCCGAAAGCCCCTCCGAAACGGCGCCGTGCTGCACGCCGTACAGCCCGGCTGCCCTGCCCGGGCCACCCTTGTCTTGAAGAAATCTGCTGCCTTCAGCCACCCTGCTGCCAGGCGCGGCGCCAGACGAGCGGCGTGGTGCCGACCAGCCGGCGGAACAGCCGGGTGAGGTGCGCCTGATCGCTCAGCCCGCAGGAAAAGGCGATCTGCGACAGCGTGTCGCGGGTATCGCGCATCAGCAACTGGGCGCGGCGGATGCGCTGGCGGATGATATAGGCGTGGGGCGTCTCGCCCGTGCTGATCTTGAAGGCACGGCAGAAATGGCCGGTGCTCAGCTGCGCCACTTCCGCCAGCGTGGAGGTGAGGATCGGTCCCTGGAGATAGGCGTCGACATGCGCGGCGACGCGGCGAAGCTGCCAGCCGGCAAGGCCGCCCTTGGCGACGCCGTCGGCCCGCATCAGCCCGTCAGGCAACAGGTCCGCGGCCGCATCGGCATCGGGCGTGACGAGCAGGCTCGACAGCCGCTCCAGATAGCGCCGGGCGAGCGGCGGGTCCTCGTCGAGCGACCGCATCGCACCCGCCAGCAGCGCGGTGAGTTCGGGGGCTCCGCCCGTCTGGGCCGGAGCAGCAACATCGATCAACGCCTGGTGGTACATGGTTCCATCCCGTCTTGCCGGGTGGACTGTCGCGCAGCCCGAAGCATGACGGAATCGAACGTCCGCACGGCAGGACATCGCTTTGATTTGGGGTGACTATACCAAGGTTTGGGGTCACACCGCCCCGTCGCAGGCGCACGCGTCCCGCAAGGTTTCGATAGGCGCGCGCGACCGAAATGCTATGGGCGCATCCATGCCGATCGCCCACGCCCATTCTGCTGCAGCGCGCCCGTGCCAAAGAGCGAGCTTCGCGTCATGAGCCGGATCGCGCTCAATGGCGGGCTGGCGCTGCTGGTCGCGCTGCTGTTCGCCGGATCACTGATGGCGGGCAAATTCTGGGTGCCGCCCAGCGCCTGGTTCAGCCCCGATCCGCGCTGGTGGATCATCGCCGAGCTGCGCCTGCCCCGTGCGATCCTGGGCCTGGCGATCGGCGCGGCGCTGGGGCTCTCGGGCGCGGTGTTGCAGGGCTTTCTGCGCAATCCGCTTGCCGATCCGGCGGTGGTCGGCGTCTCCTCCAGTGCGGCGCTAGGCGCGGTTGCCGCGATCGTGCTGCTAGGGAGCAGCGCGCCGCTCGTCCTGTTCGGCTGCGCGATGGCGGCGGCGTGCGGATCGATGCTGCTGCTCGCCGGGCTCGCCTGGCGGGCGGAGAGTGCGGTCGCCTTCATCCTCGCCGGCACGGTGCTCGCCAGCCTGGGCGCGGCGCTGACCAGCTTCCTGATATCGATCGCGCCCAATCCCTATGCCACCGCCGAAATCCTCGACTGGATCATGGGCGCGCTGACCGACCGCAGCTATGCCGAGGTGCAACTCGCCCTGCCGTTCATCGCGATCGGCTGCGGGCTGCTGTTCCTCACCGGCCGTGCACTCGACGCGCTGACGCTGGGCGAAGCGGCCGCACGCTCGATGGGCCTACGGTTGGAGCGGACGCAGCTGCTCGTCGTGCTCGGCACCGGGCTGGCAGTGGGCGCGAGCGTGGCGGTGACCGGCATCGTCGGCTTTGTCGGACTGATCGTGCCCCATCTGCTCCGCCCGCTCACCGGCGCCCGGCCCTCGGCGCTGCTGCTGCCCAGCGCGCTCGGCGGCGCGGCGCTGCTGCTGGCGGCGGACAGCCTGGTGCGGCTCTCCCCCGGCCCCAGCGAAGTGCGCCTGGGCGTCGCGATGGCGCTGCTCGGCACCCCCTTCTTCTTCGTGCTGCTCCTCAAGCTCCGGCGGTCGACATGGAACTGAGCGTTTCCGATCTTGCGGTCAGCCTCGGCAAGCGGCGGGTGCTGCACGGGATCGACGCGGTGCTGCGGCCCGGCAGGGTCACCGCGATCCTCGGCCCCAACGGCTCGGGCAAGTCGACGCTGGTGCGCACGCTCGCCGGGCTGCTCGATCCCGATACCGGGCAGGTAAAGCTCGGTGGCAAGCTGCTCGCCCGGCTGGAACCACGCGAGCGTGCCCGCCGGATCGGCTATCTGCCGCAGGAAGCGACGGTGCACTGGGATCTGCGCGTCGCCGATCTGGTCGCGCTCGGTCGGCTGCCGCACCGCGCCCCCTTCGCCGGCCTTTCCGCCGAGGATCTCGCGGCGATCGATACGGCGATCGAGACCACCGCGATCGGTCCGCTCGCCGATCGGCTGGTCACCCAACTTTCCGGCGGAGAGCGCGCCCGCGTGCTGCTCGCGCGGGTGCTGGCGGGGCAGCCGCAATGGTTGCTCGCCGACGAGCCGCTGGCGAGCCTCGACCCGGTCCACCAGCTGGACCTGCTCGATCGCCTGCGCGGGCTGGCCGCCACCGGCATGGGCGTGGTGATCGTGCTCCACGATCTGGTCCAGGCTGCCCGCGCGGCGGACGACGTGCTGTTGCTCCGCGACGGCCGTACGGTGGCGTTCGGGCCAGCCGAGACCGCGCTCGCCCATCAGCCGCTGCGCGACGCCTTCGGGGTGGAAGTGATGGTGATCGGCGACGATCAGGGCCGGCTGCTGCCGGTGCCGATCGGGCGGACCAAAACCGCCTAGCCGCCCAGCACCTCGACCAGCGTCTGCACCTTCTTCTGCCGCCATTGGGGCAGCGGCGCGACCAGCCAATAACCGAGCCGCGACGCCTTGGGCTCGCCGACGACGGCGACGCGGCCGCCCTCGATATCGGCGCGCGCCAGTAGCTCGGGCACGGTCGCCCGGCCCAGCCCCTGCGCCGCCGCGTCGATCGCGAGGCCGGCATCGGCAACGCGGACCAACGAGCCGGCATCCTCGGCCATGCAGCCGGGCCAGGAAATCCGCACGTCGATGCTGCCGCCGCCGGGCCGCTCGACCGTGACCATCCCGTCGCTTTCCAGCGCCTCACCCTCATGCTCGCCGGGCCCCTCGCCCCAGCGGATCGCCAGGTCGAGATTGGCCTCGGTGAAGTCGAGCGCGTCGTCGGCCGGGACCAGCACGAAGCGCAGGTCGGGATCGGCGCGGGCGATGTCAGAGAGCCGCGGCATCAGCCATTTGGCGGTCAGGTCGCGCGGCGCGGCGATGGTCAGCGACTTGGAGGATTGCCCCGCCTGCATCGCGCGCACCGCTTCCTCGAACTGGAGGAAGCCGTTGCGCAGCGCGGTAAGCCCGCTTTCCGCCTCGGGGGTGAGTTCCAGACCTTTAGTGGTGCGACGGAACAGCACGACGCCGAGGGTATCCTCCAGCGCGCGAATCTGCTGGCCGACGGCGGCGGGGGTCACCGCCAGCTCGTCCGCGGCGCGGGTGAAGGACAGATGGCGCGCGGCGGCGTCGAGCACGCGCATGCCGTTCAGGGGAAGATGGGTACGCTTCACTGTTCGCCCGCCACCGCCGGTGCGACCAGCGCGAAACGCGGGATGGTCACGTCGAACGCGTCGCCGTCCTCGTCGATCATGTGGTAGCTGCCCTGCATCGACCCCGTCGGCGTCGAGAGCGGGCACCCCGAAACATAGTCGAAGCTGCCGCCGGGCGCGATCATCGGCTGTTCGCCGATCACGCCCTCGCCCTCCACCGTGTGGCGCAAGCCGCGCCCGTCGGTGATGATCCAGTGACGGGTGAGCAGTTGCACCGCCACCGGGCCCTCATTCTCGATCCGGATGTGATAGGCCCAGAACCAGCGGCCGCGACGCGGCTCGGATTGTTCGGGCAGATACGACACCGAAACGCGGACGACCACGCCGCGCGTCGTCGCCACGTCGGTGAAGAGCGCCTTCACAGTCCGGCGCCTCGCAGCGCCTGATCGAGATCGGCGATCAGGTCATCGGCGTCTTCGAGACCGACATTGATGCGGATCATGCCTTCGGTGATGCCCATCTCCAGCCGCTTTTCCTCGGCGAGGCCCGAATGGGTGGTCGAGGACGGATGCGTCATCAGCGAGCGCGAGTCGCCGATATTGTTGGAGATGTCGATCAGCTCCAGCCCGTCGAGCAGCGCGTGCGCCTGGGCGCGGCCGCCATCGACTTCGAAGCTGAAGATCGGGCCGGCCGCCGCCATCTGGCGCATGAACAGCGCGTGCTGCGGATGGCTGGGGAGCGCCGGGAAGTTCACGCGGGGCACGCGCTGCTCGAGGAAGGTGCCGACCTTCACCGCATTCTCGCTCTGGCGGCGGATGCGCAGGTCCAGCGTCTCCAGCCCCTTCAGCACCACCCAGGCGTTGAACGCGCTCAGCGTCGGCCCGGTGTTGCGGGTGAAGGGCAGCAGCGTGTTGATGATGAAGTCCTCGGACCCGCAGACCGCGCCGGCGAGCACGCGGCCCTGCCCGTCCATCATCTTGGTGGCGGAATAGGCGACCACGTCGGCGCCGAAGTCGATCGGCCGCTGGAGCGCGGGCGTCGCGAAGGCATTGTCGACGACGGTGACGATGCCGTGCTTGCGGGCGATCGCGCAGACGGCTTCGAGGTCCACCACGTCCATGGTCGGGTTGGCGGGCGTCTCGAAGAAGAAGAGCTTGGTGTTCGGACGGATCGCGTCCTCGAACTGCTGCGGATCGCGCGCGTCGATCGTCGTGGTGGTCACGCCGAAACGCGGCAGCAGGCTGTCGGTCAGCCAGCGGCACGAGCCGAAGGCGGCGCGGCCCTGGACGATATGGTCGCCCTGGCTCACCTGACAGAGGAGCGCCGCGGTCATCGCCGCCATGCCGGTCGCCATGGTGCGGCACGCCTCCGCGCCTTCGAGCAGGGCGATGCGCTGCTCGAGCATCTCCACCGTCGGGTTCTGCAGGCGCGAATAGGTCATGCCCGCCTGTTCGCCGGCGAAGCGCGCGGCGGCATCGCCTGCGCAATCATAGGCATAGCCCGAGGTGAGGAACAGCGCCTCGCTGGTCTCGCCGAACTCGGAGCGCGCGGTGCCGCCGCGCACCGCCTGAGTCGCGGGCTTCCAATTGCGGGTGACGCTGGGATCCTGTCCGGTACGACGCTTCATGGGCGCTGCTTTGCGGCGCTTGGGGGCGGCGCGTCAACCTTTAGCACCAAGATCCTTCTCCGGGACGGGGAGGACCTGCCCTATTCCGCTCGGCGCGCGCCTCGGCTAGGCCTGCCCCATGCGTCTCCGCCCATCGGCTCTCGCCACCCGTCCCGGGCTCGTCGCCCTCCTCCTCGGCCTTGCCGCGCAGCTGCTGTTCACGCTGCACATCGACCAGCCGGGTCAGATCATGTTCGACGAGGTCCATTATGTCCCCGCCGCCAAGTCGCTGATCGAGCTCTCGAGTCCGCGCAACACCGAGCATCCGCTGCTCGGCAAGGAACTGATCGGCGCAGGGATGGACCTGCTCGGCGACAATCCGTTCGGCTGGCGGCTGATGCCGACGCTGGCGGGCACCGCCACGGTGCTCGGCATCTTCGCCTTCCTCTGGATCCTGATGCGCGGGCGGATGCGCGTGGCGGTGACCGGCGCGGTGCTGGCGATGCTCGACCAGAGCCTGTTTGTCCAGGCGCGCACCGCGATGCTCGACGTGTTCCTCGGCGCCTTCCTGCTATGGGGCATGGTGTTCCTGCTCTGGGCAATGCACGGCACCCGCGGGCAGGTGCGTTGGCGCTGGTGCGCCGGCGCCGCGCTGCTGGGCCTCGCCACCGCCGTCAAATGGGCGGCGGCGCCCTACATCGCCGTGTTCGGACTGGCGCTAATCGCCGTCCGGTTGCGCGACACCCGCCGCGCCCGCCGCCCGATCGCCGCCGCGTTCTTCTCGGGCGACCAGCCGCACTGGCAGGGGCTGTCGACGCTGGCGGCGCTCGTCCTGCTCGGCGCGATCAGCATCCCCGTCTATTTCGCCACCTTCGCACCCACCTTCTTCTACCTGACCGGCGCGACCGACGGCCTGCGCGGGCTGCTCCACCTCCAGCGCGAGATGTACGCGGCGCAGACTCAGGTGCTTCCCCACCACAATTACCAGTCCGAATGGTGGAGTTGGCCGCTGATGCTGCGGCCGATCTGGTTCTTCTACGAATGGGATCACGGCGCCCAGCGCGGCGTACTGCTGATCGGCAACCCGGTGATCATGTGGGGCGGCCTGATCGCGGTGCTCGCCAGCTATGTCCTGTGGTTTCGCACCAAGGCGTGGCGCCCCCTGGCGCTCGCGCTGCTCTGGACCTTTTCGGTGGCGATCTTCGCGATCATCCCCAAGTCGCTGGGCTTCTATTATTACTACCACCTTTCGGCACTCTTCCTGTGCATGCTGCTGCCGGTGACCTTCCACCAGTTCGACCGGCTGCGCGCCAAGGGCTGGGAGGAATGGTATCTGGCACTGGCGCTGGTCTGCTTCGGCTATTTCTACCCGATCCTCTCTGCCGCGCCGCTCCATGACACCCAGAGTTACACCTACTGGATGTGGCTCCCGAGCTGGCGGTAAATTGTTGCGCGGCCGCACGGCCATCTTGAACGGTGCGCGGCAGTCGCTAGCTTCACATCAGTTTCAAACCGCAACGGAGCCCCCATGACCGCGTCGACCGACGTCCTCTTCCGTCCGTTCCGCATCAAGTCGCTCGATCTGCCCAACCGGATCGTGATGGCGCCGATGACGCGAACCTTCGCGCCCGAGGGCATCCCCGGTGCGGCCAACGCCGCCTATTACCGCCGCCGTGCCGAGGGCGATGTCGGCCTGATCCTTTCTGAAGGCACGGTGATCGACCGTCCGGCCTCCCGCAACCATCCGGGCATCCCCTTCTTCCATGGCGATGCAGCCCTTGCCGGCTGGAAGACGGTGATCGAGGCGGTCCATGCCGCGGGCGGCAAGATGGCGCCACAGATCTGGCACACCGGCTCGACCAGGGCCCAGACCGACTGGGTGCCCGCGGTCGACGTCGAAAGCCCCTCGGGCGTCGTCGCGCCGGGCAAGCCGCGGGGCGTGGCGATGACCGAGCAGGACATCGAGGCGACGATCGCCGCCTTCGCCAAGGCCGCGGCCGATGCCAAGCGGCTCGGCTTCGACACGGTCGAGATCCACGGCGCGCATGGCTATCTGATCGACCAGTTCTTCTGGGCCGGCACCAACACCCGCGAGGACGGCTATGGCGGCGCAACCCTGCCCGAGCGTTCGCGCTTCGCGGTGGAGGTGGTCAAGGCGGTGCGCGCGGCGGTGGGCCCAGACATGCCCGTGATCCTGCGCCTCAGCCAGTGGAAGCAGCAGGACTATAGCGCCCGTCTCGCCACCACCCCGGACGAGATGGCCGCCTGGCTGCAGCCGCTGGTCGATGCCGGCGCGGACGTGCTGCACTGCTCGCAGCGCCGCTTCTGGGAGCCCGAGTTCCCCGAGATCGACGGCGAGAACGGCCTCAACTTCGCCGGCTGGGCGAAGAAGCTCACCGGTGCCGCGACGATCAGCGTCGGCTCGGTCGGCCTGTCGGGCGAATTCATCGCGGCGTTCGGCGGCGAAACCTCGCAGCACAGCGACCTCGACAAGCTGGTCGAGCGGATGGAGCGCGACGAATTCGACCTGATCGCGGTCGGCCGCGCGCTGATCAGCAATCCGGACTGGGCGAAGAAAGTCCGGGCGGGCGCGGGCCAGGAACTGAAGGGCTTCAGCCCGGCAGCGCTGGCCGAGCTGGTGTAATACACGAACTTGAGCCCCTCCCCTTCAGGGGAGGGGCTGTGTTTCACATAGACCAACCAACGTTCTGGAATCCCTCCACCCCCAACCCCTCCTCCAAGGAGGGGGGCTAGTAGCTAGTCCGGACTCAATACCGCCCCCAAACAAACCGCGACGACAGCGCGAAATTCCACACCGCCGCCACCGCGATCCCGGCCAGCGCGGACAGCCGCCAGTCGCCATGCTGGACATTGTGGAGGAAGGCCGCGAGCCCGACATTGGCCGCCGCCCCCACCGCGCAGACCAGGCAGAAGCTCACCCAGCCGCCCAGCAGCGCCGCGCCCTTCAGCCGCCGTTCGCGATAGGTCAGCGCGTTGTTGAGCAGATAGTTGAAGGTCATCGCCACGATCGTCGCGACGATGGTGCCGGTGACGAAGGGCAGCCCGCCCATCCGGAACAGCAGGAACAGCACCGCGAGATGCACCGCCGCGCCGATCGCGCCGATCGCCGAGAACATCGCGAAGCGCACCGGCACGACCTTGCCGAACATCCGGTCGTACAGTGCGATCAGATATTCCATCGCCACGACGTAATCGAGCTTGCTCTCGCCCTCGGTGCGGACCCGGAAGGTGTAGGGCAACTCGCGGAAACGCAGCGGCCTTGGACTCGCGGTCATGATGTCGAGCAGGATCTTGAAGCCGATGCCGGACAGCACCGGCACCAGCCCGCGCGCGATCTCGCTGCGGATCATGAAGAAGCCGCTCATCGGATCGGTCAGGTCCGCCTTCAGCACCTGGCGCGACAGCTTGGTCGCGAACGCCGATTTGGCGACGCGCTCGCTGTCCCACTCGCCGGTGCAGCCGCCCTCGCAGAAGCGCGAGCCGATCACCACGTCGAGGCTCGCATCGGCCTGCAGCGCGTCGAGCATCTTGGGCAGCAGCGTCTCGTCATGCTGCAGGTCGCCGTCGATCACCGCCACGCAGGGCGCCGCCGTAGCGCACATGCCTTCGATACACGCCGAGGAGAGGCCGCGCCGCCCGATCCGCTGGATCACGCGCACGCGCGGATCCTCCCGGCCGATGGCGCGCGCGGCATCGGCGGTCCCGTCGGGGCTGTCGTCGTCGACGAAGATCGCTTCCCAGGCGCGGCCGGCAAGGGCCGCGTCCAGCTTGGCGATCAGGAGGGGAACATTGGCGCGTTCGTTAAAGGTGGGGATAACGACCGCAAGTTCGAGCAGAGTATCGCTCACTGAAGCTCCAGCAGCACCGCGTCCCCCATCGCGGACGTTGAAAGATTGCCCCCGAGATCGGCCGTCCGGGCGCCCTTGGCGAGCGCTGCGGCAACCGCTTTTTCGATTCGTTGCGCCGAGGCTTCGTCGCTCAGCGAGTGCCGCAGCAGCATGGCCGCGGACAGGATGGCCGCGCAAGGATTAGCCTTGCCCTGCCCGGCGATGTCCGGCGCGCTGCCGTGGATCGGCTCGTACATGCCGTTCGCGCCGGACCAGGCGGCGAGCGACGCCGAGGGCAGCATGCCGATCGAACCGGCGCACATGCTCGCCTGATCGCTGAGGATGTCGCCGAACAGATTGCCGGTGACGATCACGTCGAATGCTGCCGGCGCGCGCACCAGCTGCATCGCGGCATTGTCGACATACATGTGCGTCAGCTCGACCTCGGGATAGTCGGCCGCCATCGCGGTGACGACGTCGCGCCACAGCTGCGAGGTTTCGAGCACGTTGGCCTTGTCGACCGAGCAGAGCTTCCTGCGGCGGCGCTTGGCCATTTCGAAGCCGACGCGGGCGATCCGCGTCACTTCCGCCTCGTCATAGCTCATCACGTCATAGCCCTGGCGCAGGCCGTCGGGCGTGGTGCGATGGCCCTTCTCGCCGAAATAGATGTCGCCGATCAGCTCGCGGACGATGACGATGTCGAGCCCGTTCACCACCTCGGGCTTGAGCGGCGAAGCATCTTCCAGGCCGGGGAACAGGGTGGCCGGGCGGAGATTGGCGAACAGGCCCAGCGCCTTGCGGATACCGAGCAGCGCGGCTTCCGGGCGCAGGTGGCGCTCCAGCTTCTCGAAGCGGGGATCGCCGATCGCGCCGAACAGTACGGCATCGGCGCGCTTGGCGAGCGCCAGCGTGTCGTCCGGGAGCGGGTGTCCAGCGGCGAGATAGCCGGCGCCGCCGACCGGCGCTTCCTCGAAGCTGAGGCCGAGATCCAGCGCCTCGAGCACCCGGCGCGCCTCGCGCGTGACCTCGGGGCCGATCCCGTCACCCGGCAGTACAGCAATCAACGGCATTCCGATCCCCACGCTAGCAGCATGTCCTGAGAGGCGCGCTTAGCCGCCCTGGGGGTCTTCATGCAACCGCCCGCAACAATCGGTCGACCAGCCGGGCGCGCGCCGCCATCAGATCGGCGCCGCGGCCGATCAGCAGGTCGCGCGCGAGGAAGTGGCCGGTGAGGCGCAGGCCGGCCAGGATATCCTCCCAGTCCGCCGCACCGCCTGCGGTGAGGAAATCGGGCAAGGCGAGCAGGCGATTCTCATAGCCCAGCGCCCCCGCCCGGCTCACCGCGATCCCGCTCTTGGGGCTGACATAGGCCAAGTCCTCGCTCGCTCCGGTCGCCGCGCACCGTTCCAGATCGAGGCCGAAGCCGAGCTCGGCGAGCAGCAGCAGCTCGTAGCGCACCAGCGCCACCGCCCAGCCGCGCGCGGCGGGTGCGGCTTCGATCGCGTCGAGCACGCCGCCCAGCGCGGCATGGAGGCGAGGATAGGGCAGCCCCTCGGGCAGCGTCGCGGCGGTGAGCGCGGTCACCCAGGCGAGCGCGGCGGCGGGCAGCGGCTCGCCGAACATCGGGGCGCGGCTGTGGAGGAGCTCGACGGTGAGCCCGGCGAGCTGCTCCTCGGTCCGCGCGCGCCATTCGCCCTGGATGAGGTTCGCCGGCTGGAGCACCGGCCGCAGCGCCCGCGAACGGCCGCCGCGGACATAGCCGGGCTGGACGCCGTCGTTTTCGGTCAGCGCCCGCACGATCGCGCCATGTTCGCCGTGGGCGCGAACGCTGAGCAGGATGGCTTCGGCGCGAAGATGCATCGCGGCGATGTAGGGTGCTGGCGGCGGAAAGGGAAATCACGGGGGCGACGCAGATGCCGCCCCCGCCGGGCCTCAGCCCATCGACGCGATGTCGATGACGAAGCGGTACTTCACGTCGCTCTTGAGCATGCGCGCATAGGCGGTGTTGATCTCGTCGGCGCGGATCATCTCGATGTCCGCGACGATGCCGTGCTCGGCGCAGAAATCGAGCATCTCCTGCGTCTCGGCGATGCCGCCGATCAGCGAGCCGGCGATCGAGCGGCGCTTGAAGATCAGCGCCGCAACGTTGGGCGAGGGGTGCGCATGCTCGGGCACGCCCACCAGCGTCAGCGTGCCGTCGCGCTTGAGCAGGGTGGTGAAGGCGTCGAGATTATGGCTGGCGGCCACCGTGTTGAGGATGAAGTCGAAGCTGCCCGCGTGCGCCGCCATCGCCTCGGCATCGCGCGACACGACGACATCGTCCGCGCCCAGCGCCAGCGCATCGGCGCGCTTGCTCTCCGAGGTGGTGAAGGCGACGACGTGTGCCCCCAGCGCATGCGCCAGCTTCACGCCCATATGGCCGAGCCCGCCGATGCCGACGATGCCGACCTTCTTGCCCGGACCGACCTGCCAGTGGCGGAGCGGCGACCAGGTGGTGATGCCCGCGCACAGCAGCGGCGCGACCGCGGCAAGATCCTCCTCGCCATGCCCGACCTTGAGCACGAACTTGTCGCTGACGACGATGCGCTGCGAATAGCCGCCCAGCGTATGGCCGGGGGCGTCCGGCGTCGGGCCGTTATAGGTGCCGACGAAGCCGTTCTCGCAATATTGCTCCAGCCCCTCGTCGCACGAGGCGCAATGCTGACAGCTGTCGACCATGCAGCCGACGCCGACCACGTCGCCCACCGCGAACTTGGAGACATGCTCGCCGACCGCGCTCACCCGGCCGACGATCTCGTGGCCCGGCACGCAGGGGTACAGCGTGCCGTCCCATTCGGACTTCACCTGGTGAAGGTCGGAGTGGCAGACGCCGCAATAGAGGATGTCGATCTGCACGTCGTGATCGCCGGGCGCGCGGCGCTCGATGTCGATCGGTTCGAGCGGCTTGTCGGCGGCATAGGCGCCATAGGCTTTGGTGGCCATGGTTCGGGTCCCCTTGGAGGTAAGAAACTGCAGGGCCATGTGACCCTCGCCGTCAACATGGGGCCGCGCGACAATAGCGATTAGGCGCTGGTATCTGCATGCAGTACTGAATAGGGTTCAGCAATGAACCGCCAGCAGCTCTCCGAACTGACCGCCTTCCTCGCCGTGGCGCGCCAGAAGAGCTTCACCCGGGCGGCGGCGCAGAGCGGCGTGACGCCCTCGGCGCTCAGCCACGCGATGCGCGGGCTGGAGGAGCGGCTGGGAGTGCGGCTGCTCCATCGCACCACGCGCAGCGTCAGCCTCACCGAGGCGGGCGAGCGGCTGTTCGCCACGCTCGCGCCGCGGCTGGACGAGATCGAAGCCGAGCTGGCGGCACTGACCGCGCTGCGCGACAAGCCGGCCGGGCTGGTGCGGATCAGCGCCGACGAGCATTCGCTGCACACGCTGCTCTGGCCGCGACTGGCGCCGATCCTGCGCGAATTCCCGGACATCCGGGTCGAGATCGACAGCGACTATCGGCTGAAGGACATCGTCGCCGAGCGCTTCGATGCGGGCGTGCGCTTCGGCGACATCATCGCCAAGGACATGGTGGCGGTGCCGATCGGCCCCGAGGCGCGGATGCTGGCGGTGGCGTCCCCCGCCTATTTCGATCGTGCCGGGCGGCCGGAGGCGATCGAGGACCTGACGGCGCACGCCTGCATCAACCTGCGCCTGCCCACCTATGGCGGGCTCTATGCCTGGGAGTTCGAGGAGGACGGCCGCGACCGCAAGGTCTGGGTCGAGGGCCCGCTCACCTTCTCGTCGGTCTTCCCGATCCTGCGCGCGGCGCTCGACGGATTCGGCATCGCCTGCCTGCCCGATGCGATGCTGGCGCCGCATCTGGCGAGCGGCGCGCTGGAGGCGGTGCTGACGCGCTTCTCGCCGCCCTTCGCGGGCTATCACCTCTACTACCCGAGCCGCCGCCAGCCCACGCCGGCCCTGGCGCTGCTGGTCGAGCGGTTGCGCTGGCGGGGATGATCCGGCTGTGGCAGGTTGGCGGGGAAGAGCACCAAGCGTTCTCAACACACTATAGGGAGAGAGGCCGTGAAGATCCTGCCCAGCGCCGTTGCCACGGCCGCATTGCTGTTCGCCCTGCCCGCCGCCGCGCAGACCGCCACCGATCCCACGTCGTTCGCCACCGCCAAGGACGTCCAGGCGCAGCTCAAGGCGATGCTGGCCGAAATGAAGCCGGGCCAGGGCTTCGCCTGGAAGCCGCTGGTCCGCGACGGCAGCAACAACGCCGCGATCGAGATCTGGAAGAAGCCGGGCAAGCCTGCCGTCCATCCCGACCAGGCGGAATATGCGATCGTGCTGGAAGGTGCGGGCACGCTCGTCTCGGGCGGCACCATGCCCGATCGCGAGGTCCGCAACCCCACGCTGGTGGAAGGCAGCCGAATCGACGGCGGCACCACCCGCACGCTCGCGCCGGGCGACGTGATCCTGGTGCCCGCGGGCGTACCGCACTGGTTCGGCATTACCGGCGAGCGGCTGGTGCTGCTGGGCATCAAGCTGGCCAAGGGGCAGTGACGGGCGCGGCGCTGCTCGCCGCCGCGATCTAGTTCGCGGCGCCGCCCGAAGCAGCGTGGGTGAAGCTCCACCACGACAGCGTGTGGACGTCGTGCGCGCTGGTCCATACGCCGTTCCCGGCGAAGCGCAGCGCACCGCTGCCGCTGGGCTTGCCGAGGCGGCCGAGGATCGCGAGCGTCTTGGGATCGATGGTGACGAAGGTCTGGTCGGCGGTGGTGCGCAGCCAGACCATGCCGCCGCCGGTATCGATGTCGCCGTAGAGCAGATCGGCGCCGACCTTCACTCGGCCGGAGACTTCCACCGTGGCAGGATCGATCCGCGCGAGCGTTCCGTCGCCCTGTTCCTGCACCCACACCGCACCCTCGCCCGCGGCAAGGAAGCCCGGCTGCTTGCCGAGCTTGGCGCGCCCGGTCATCTGGTTGGTGGTGGGGTCGATCCGCTGGAGCGATTGCTGGCCGCTGCTCACCGCCCATAGCGCATCGAACCCGAAGGCGAGGTAATGCGTGCCCGGATCGACCGCGATCGAGGCAACGACATGATTGTCGGCCGGGTCCACGCGGGCGATCTTGCCCGCATTGTCACTTGCCACCCAGATCGATCCCGCACCCGCCACGACGTTGAGCTCGCCCGCCGGGTTGGCGATGCCGGTGGGGATCGCCGCCAGCAGCCTGGCGGTCTTGAGGTCGATGCGGTTGAGCGTGCCGTCCTTGCAATCCGCGACCCACAGCGAGTCCGCCGCGATCGCCATCGCCCCGCACGGGTGCGTCATCGCCACTTCGGCGCGCTTGCCGCCGCGCGACCAGCGTTCGACCCGCCCCTTGTTGGTCGCCCAGACGCTGTCGCCGTCGACCGCGAGGAAATCGGCGAAGCCGGGCACGGTGAGCACCTGCTCCTCGCGCGGCTGCGGGTCGGCATCTGCGTGCGCGGCGGCGAGCAGCATGGCGAGCATCGGCATCCAGACCATCGCTCAGCCCGCGGCCACGTCGGTGGTGGCAGCCGGACGCTGCTTCAGCCGGGCGAGGATCGGCTGGAACGGGAACAGCCATTGTTCGCGGATCGACAGCCGCCGCCGCTCGTCCTGGCCGACCACCGAGGCCTCGCCTTCCTTGTAGGTGCCGAAGATCCGGTCGAGCAGGATCAACGAGTTGCCATAGTTGCAGCGCGTATCCTCATAGGGCACCGAATGGTGCAGGCTGTGGTGGCGGATCGTGGTGAACACGAAGCTGTACCAGATCGGCGGATCGGACCGCACATTGGCATGGGCGAAGCCGGAGACGACACCCAGCACGCTCACCCCGCAGAAGATCGCGGTCAACGGCAGGTCGAACAGCGCGACGACGCTGAGGCTGATCAGGAACAGCTCGATCGGGTTGCCGACAAAGCCCTTGGCGGCATTGAGCTGGGTGATGTGGTGGTGCGGTGCATGCGTCAGCCAGAAGGGCGCCGAATTGTGCATCAGCCGGTGCATCCAGTACTGGCCGAACTCGATCAGGAAGATCACCAGCGCCACCTGCGCCAGGAAGGGCCAGTGCATGGCCCAGGGCGTCGCGATCCCCAGCGACTGCTTGAGCGCGAGCAGGGGCGTTTCGGCCAGCATGCGCGACGCCCAGGAAATCGCGGTCGCGCCGAGCACGACGTAGAACAGGTCGGTCCAGAACTCGCGCCAGTGCATCCGCCAGCCCGCATGCCGCTCGAAGACGAACTCGAGGCCTTGGATGTAGAGCGTGATCAGCGAAGAGACGATCACGATCGTCCAGGGATTGGCGAGGATGGCGGCGGGCGCGAAGGCCCAGAAGCAGACGACCGCCACCACGGTCGCCGGCGGTATGAGGTTCACGAGCCCTTTGGTCATGCGCTGTCGTCCCGATCGCGAGCGGGGCGATGCCGCCCCGTGTCGATCCGAAGCTAGCCATGCAAACGATGCCCGCGCAGGTGGCCGAATGACGTAGCGGCCCCAAAGCACGCGGCCGCGCGCATCCTTTCGGGACACGCGCGGCCGGGAAAAGGCCGTTCCGGCGGTCGGGCTCAGCGCAGCGCCGCGACCTGCACGCCGCCGGCCTTGTTCGCCTGCGCGAGGCGCGCCTCGATCTGGCTGCGGACCTGCTCGGCGACATCGGCACGGCACAGGCGCGCGCGGGCTTCGAGTTCGGGGTGGATGGTCGCGAGATTCTCGCCGCACACCGCGCGGGCGGCCTGGTCGACGCGGGTGGCGAGGCGCTGCTGGCCGTCGGCAGTGGCGAGATCGAGACCGGCGAGCGTCAGCGTCGCGCTGGGCTTGCCGAAGCTGGTGTCGCTCGTGCCGGCAAAGGCGGCGGTACTGATCGAAAGCGCGGCGGCGGCCGCGACGAGCATCTTCATGGCAATCTCCTGCAACCAAGACCGCCTCACCCGAGCGGCTGAGGCGCATCTAGTCGCAGGAACGACGAACGGCAAGTTTAAAAGCTATAGATACGCTACGTAACTTCCGCATCCTACGATGCGGCAAGTTTTGCAACGCAGCAATTGCTTATTACAGCTTCAGCCGTTCTTCATACTTTGGACACCGACTCCATCGTTATTACAAATCATCGCGCACGTACTACCAGCGAGGCGAGTTCGGTGGTGTGACCCATCAGCCCGACCGGCAGACGCACGGTTTCCCGCCGCTCGACCTGCCCCACCGCATTGACAACCGCCACGTCGAGCGTGCGCGCGAAGGGCGAGGCAAAGCCCCGCACCGCCGCCACCGGTACGCGGACTTTCCAGCCGCGCCCGCCGCTGGCCGCGACGATGCGGTCGTTGATCGTGATCGTCTGAGCGGCGGAGCTTCGCGTACCGCGGATCAGCAGGCAGTCACCCGCTGCACAGCGCACCAGCTTGGCGCTCGGACGCGCATCGGCATGCGCCGCCGGTGCGATCAGCAGCGCAGCACCCAAAGCGAAGCAGGAGAATCTAGCCATGCACGCGAGGTTGTCGAAGTCCGCCGCGGCGCACCATGCGCCGTTTGACGTACGCGGCGCTCAGTCGATGGCGATGCCGCGCTCGGCGAAATAGGCGGCGACGGGCGCCAGCACCGCTTCGTGTTTGCGCCAGCGCGCGACCGAGTCGCGGTAGATCGGGCGGCGGACCTGCGCCGCGCTCGGGGTGGAGACCGCCCCACCCTGCGCGTGGAAATCGAGGCAGCGTTCGGACCAGTCGAGCCCGCAATGCGCGAGCAGGCGGCGGGTCGCGTGTTCCTGGTCCGCGACGATGTCCTCGTAGCGCAGCTCTAGGATGCGCCCGGGCAGCGCCGTGCGCCACAAGGTCATCAGCCGCTCGAACCCGGCGACATAGGCGGCGATATCGAGCAGGTCGTAGCTATAGTCGTAATAGCGCGAGCTGATCGCGAACAGGTTGCGGAAGTTGGCCAGCACCGTGTCCATCGGGTTGCGGCGCAGGCAGACGATCGCGGCGTTCGGCAGCGCCCGCGCAGCGATGCCGGCATAGTGGAAATTGCCGGGGAATTTGTCGACGAAGCGCCGCTCGGGCAGCCGCCGGTGATGCGCCGCCCGCGCCAGATAGTCGCGGCCGATCGCACCGAGATCGGTGCCCGCCGCGGCATGGAGCGTCTCGGGGTCGAGCACGGTGCGGCTGCGGGTGCCCGAGGCGGCCTTTACCGCCAGCGGAAGGGCCTGGAGTTCCCCGCCGCTCTCCACCGCCGGGTGCGCAGCGAGGATGCGGTCGACCAGGGTGGTGCCGGTACGCGGCATGCCGATGATCAGGATCGGCGCCTCGGCGGGCGCGTCCGTGACCGGCGCGGCGGCGAAGGCCGGCCAGCTTCCCGCCACGGCATCGACGATCGCCGCGTCGCGCGCCGGAGCATAGCCGAGCGCGGCGCGATGTTCGGCGTTCACTTCCAGCAGGCAGGCCAGCGCGTCGTCGCCGCGGCCGATATCCTCCAGCTCCTTGGCGAGCGCATAGCCGGTGAGCAGCCGGTCCGGCCCCCGCGCGCGCTGCTTTGCCGCTTGCAGCCGCACAACATGGTTGCGCTCCGGCCCCTGCTTGCGCAGCCCAGCAAGTAGATGGTGCGCGCGAGCATCGTCCGGGCTGCGCGCCAGCAGTGTTTCCAGCGCCGCCTCGGCATCGTCGACCCGGCCGAGAAAGCTCAGCGTCGCCGCGTGGTTGTAGAGGAACTGGTCGTTCTCGGGCGCCACCGCCACCGCCACCTCGAAATGGGGTAGCGCGGCTACATGATCGCCGAGCCGTGCATAGACACAGCCGATCGTGTCGCGCGACAGCGCGTCGGCGGGCGGGTCCGCCTCCGCCGCGGCAAGCTGCGCCGCTGCATCGCCGTCGCGCCGCACCAGCGTGTAGAGCCGCGCAAGCTGCGCGCGATATTCGCCGCGCGGGTCCGCCGCCACCGCCGCCTCGATCTGCCGGATCGCCTCGCCGATCCGCCCCTGCTCCGCCGCGATCACGCCCAGCAGGAAGGCGCCCTCGGCCGAGGGAAGCGCCGCCGAGGCCAGCCGGCTGGCGGTATCGAAATCCCCCTGCTCCAGCGCCGCCCGCGCCGCGGCCGCGCTCATCCCGCCAGCGTCGCCACGGCGATCGCCGTCGCCGATGCGCGATTCTCGACCCCCATCTTCTGGAAGATCTGCTCGAGATGCTTGTTCACGGTGCGCGGGCTGATTTCCAGGATCTCGCTGATCTCGCGATTCTGCTTGCCCCGGCTGAGCCACACCAGCACCTCCGCCTCGCGCGAGGTGAGCCCGTGGCGCTCGGCGAGGATGCGCTCGGCATCGCCCTCGCGCTTTTCGGTCAGGCGGAACAGCCATTCGCGCGCGCTGGTCTGGCGCAGGAAGCTGCACTGGAGCGTGCTGTCGCCGATCTGCAGCGTCGCCTGCGCGCCTGGCGGCACCGCCGGATCCTGCAACCGCCGCACGATCACGGCCAGCTCGTCGGGCAGGTCCAGCGCGCGGGGCGACCAATCGGGGAACAGCCGCTCGATCGTCTCGGCGGCGAGCGGCGTCAGCCAGCCGGTCTGGCCCTCGCGATCGACCGCGAAGGAGGGCCGCCCGGCGGTGTCGAGCGCCAGCTGGCTGCTCTGCGCGATCCGGGCATTGGCGAGATGCACCGAGACGCGGGCGAGCAGCTCGTCGACCACGATCGGCTTGTGCACATAATCGACCGCCCCCGCATCGAGCCCACGCACGACATGCTCGCTTTCGGTAAGCCCGGTCATGAAGATCACCGGCACCTGGCGAAAGCGGCCGTCCTGCTTGATGCGCCGCGTGGTGCTGAACCCGTCGAGCCCGGGCATCACCGCGTCCATCAGGATCAGGTCCGGCGTGCCATGCTCCAGCAGCTCCAGCGCCGCCAGCCCGTCGACCGCGATCAGCACCGTCATCCCCGCCTGCTCCAGCGTTGCGGTGAGGAAGCGGAGCGATTCGGGGGTGTCGTCCACCACCAGGATCGTGGCGCCGGGATCGCTAGCCGACATCGTCGAGCGTCCTTGCCAGCCCGCGCAGATCGAACGCCTCGAGCTGCGGCCGCAGCCGCGCGACGAGATCGGCGCTTTCGGGGACGTCCCTCTCCAGAGTCACGAGTGTCGTTTCGATTCCACGGACATGCCCGAGCTTCATAAAGCGGCGCAGCGCATCGAGATAGGGCGCCGCCGACGCAGGGAGTGCCAGAGGTGGACGGGGGGGCGCGGCGGCCGCCTCGGCATTCTCGACGATCCAGTCGAGCCCCAGCTGGCGTGCGATCATGTCGAGCAGCGCATCGAGATCGACCGGCTTGGTGAGGAAGGCATCGTGCGCGCGGCGGCCGTCGCGGCCGGCATGGAACTCGTGCGCATTGGCCGAGACCATCACGATCCGCAGCCCTGCCCCGAAGCGCGCGCGCAGCTGCTCGGCAATGCCCCAGCCGCTGGTGCCGGGCATCTGGATGTCGAGCAGCACGAGATCGGGCGAACAATGCTCGGCGAGCGCGAGCCCCGCGGTGCCGCCGCTCGCCTCGAAGACGGAGAAGCCGAGCGGGCGCAGCAGATGGTTGACCACGGTGGTTTGCGCCGGGCTGTCGTCGATCACCAGGATCGTCTTTTGCGGCCCCTGATAGCCGGTGACGCGGCGATAGGCGGCGGCCCCCGCGGGCGCCTCGATCGGCTCGGGCAGGAGCAGGCGGAGAAGGAAGCTGCTGCCCTTGCCCAGCTCGCTCGTGACCGTGACTTCGCCGCCCAGGATTCGGGCGAGCACGCGGGTGATGGCGAGGCCCAGCCCGATGCCCGGCTGCATTATGGTATCGGGTTCGCGCCCCCGCTCGAAGGGTTCGAAGATGCGTTCCAGGTCCTCGGGCGGGATACCGGGGCCGGTGTCGCGGACTTCGATTGCGGCGCTCTGGCTGCGATAGCGCACCGTGAGCGTCGCGCCGCCCTTGTCGGTATATTTGATCGCGTTGGACAGCAGGTTGATCAGGATCTGCCGCAATCGCTTCTCGTCGGTGCGGACATAGGCGGGCAGCCGGCCCTCCACGACATAGTCGAGCGACAGCCCCTTGGCCGAGGCCTGGACGCGGAACATCTCCACCACCTGGTCGAGCAACGCCGGCAGCCGCACCAGCTCCTGCCGCACCTGCAGCACGCCGCTTTCGACGCGCGAGATGTCGAGCAGGCCTTCGACGAGGTTGGTGAGATGCTCGGCAGAGCGGCGGATCACCCCGCCCGCCTCGCGCGGCGGGATCGAATCGCCGCGCTCGAGCAATTGAGCATAACCATAGATGGCGTTGAGCGGCGAGCGGATCTCGTGGCTGACCGCGACCAGATAGCGCGTCTTTGCGGCATTGGCGGCCTCGGCTGCGTCCTTGGCCTTGGCCAGCGCCGCCTCGGTTTCCTGGTGCGCTGCGATCTCGGCGCAGAGCCGCTCCGTCTGCGCGCGATTCGCCTCCTCGGCGGCGCGGTGGCCCGCGCGCGCCTTCAGGAACAGCCGGGCAAAGGTCGCGGCAACGGCGAGCGCGAGCCCCAGGCAAATCGTCCCAAGAATGCGCGCCATCGCCATGCCGGTTCAGCCCCTTCGCCTGCAAGGACGCGCGGCGGCGGCGCCCCGGAACCGGGGCTCGCCAGTGCCCGAATGACGCATTGCAGCATCACGATTTGGGGTGACACGTGCCATGCGACATGCCTATAAGTCGTATTACTGGATTGAGCAAACGTAATATCGGGTGCGACCGTCCGGCGGCTGAAATTCGCGCTTTCTCGCGCTGCGAAGATGGGGGTCGATCATGGCAAAATGGGTAACGAAGGCGCGGATCGCGGTGGCGGCGGTGGCAATGCTGGCAACGGCGTCGTGCGGCGGCAGCGGCACTGCACCCAAGGCGCGCACCGAGTTCAATATCGGCTGGTCGATCTATGCGGGCTGGATGCCCTGGCCCTATGCCGAACAGGCCGGCATCGTGAAGAAATGGGCCGACAAATACGGGGTGAAGATCCACTTCACCCAGGTCAACGACTATGTCGAGTCGGTGAATCAGTTCAACGCCGGCAAGCTCGACGGCGTCACCGTCACCAACATGGACGCGCTCACCATTCCCGCCGCCGGCGGCAAGGATACCAGCGCGATCATCCTCGGCGACTATTCGAACGGCAATGACGGCATCGTCCTCAAGAACGCCAAGAGCCTGGCGGACATCAAGGGCCGCACCGTCTATCTCGTCGAGCTGTCGGTGTCGCACTACCTCCTCGCGCGCGGGCTCTCCACGGTGGGCCTGCAGCTTTCCGACGTGAAGACGGTCAACACCTCGGACGCGGACATCGTCGGCGCCTTCGCCAACCCGGCGGCTACCGCCGTCGTCACCTGGAACCCGCAGCTGACCGAAGTCGCCAAGCTGCCGGGCGCTGCCAAGCTGTTCGATTCGAGCCAGGTGCCCGCCGAGATCCTCGATCTGCTCGCTTTGGACACCGCGACGCTCAAGGCCAATCCGAACCTCGGCAAGGCGCTGGCAGGCATCTGGTACGAGACGATCCAGCTGATGCAGAAGAAGGACGCCGCGGGCGCCGCCGCCCGCGCCGCAATGGCCAAGCTCGCCGGCGCGACGCCGGAGGCGTTCGACGCACAGCTTGCCACCACGCACCTCTACGGTACGCCGCAGGATGCGGTTGCGGCAGTAAAATCGCCCGCGATCGGCGCGACCATGGTCAAGGTGCGCGACTTCAGCTTCTCCAAGGGGCTGTTCGGCCAGGGCGCCAAGTCGGCCGACGCGATCGGCATATCGGTGCCGGGCAAGACGATCGGCGACGCCAACAACGTCAAGCTGCGCTTCGACCCGACCTATATGGAGCTGGCCGCGGCCGGCAAGCTCTGAGGCCGGACCCCGTATGCGCTGGGTGAACATCCGACCCCGCCGCCGCACCGGCTGGCTGCTGGGGAGCCTGCCGCTGCTGCTGGTGGCGATCGTCTACCTCTTCGCCTCGGCAGCGCGGCACGCCGAGAATCCCTCGGACAAGCTGCTGCCCACGCCGGGCGCGATGGTCGAGGCGATGCACAGCCTGCTCGCCCAGGCCGACCCGTTGAGCGGGCGATTGATCTTCTGGGCGGACACGGTGGCGAGCCTCGAGCGGCTGGGCGTCGCGCTCGGCATCTGCGCGCTCTCGGCGCTGCTCGTCGGCATGGTGCTGGGCGTGCTCCCCGCCGCCCGCGCCACCTTCGGCGCCTTCGTGACGACGATCGCGGTGATCCCGCCGATCGCGCTGCTGCCGGTGCTGTTCATCGTCTTCGGGCTGGGCGACACCGCCAAGGTCGCGCTGATCGTGATCGGCGTCACCCCCTTCCTGATCCGCGACCTTGCCGATCACATCACCGCGATCCCGCAGGAGCAGCTGATCAAGGCGCAGACGCTCGGCGCCAGCAGCTGGCAGCTCGCGTTGCGCGTGGCACTTCCCCAGGCGCTGCCCCGGCTGATCGCCGGCATCCGCCTGTCGCTCGGGCCGGCCTGGGTGTACTTGATCTCGGCCGAGGCGATCGCGTCGGACGTGGGGCTCGGCTATCGGATCTTCCTGGTGCGGCGCTACCTCTCGATGGACATCATCATCCCCTACGTCGCCTGGATCTCGATCCTCGCCATCCTGATGGACGTGGCGCTGGCCCAGCTGAGCAAGCGCGCCTTTGCCTGGGCGCATGGAGCCGGCCGATGAGCGCGCTCCTCTCCTTCCAGAATGTCTGGCTCGAATATGGCGACAAGGTCGTGCTCGAGCGCGTCGCGCTCGACATCGCCGAGCGCAGCTTCGTCTCGATCGTCGGCCCCTCCGGGGCGGGCAAGAGCAGCTTCCTGCGACTCGCGCTCGGCCAAGAACGGCCGACCCGCGGCAAGATCCTGCTCGACGGCACGCCGCTGCCCGACGAATGCGGCCCCGATCGCGGCGTGGTGTTCCAGCGCTATTCGGTGTTCCCGCATCTGACCGCACTCAGGAACGTGATGTTCGAGCGCGAATGCGTCGGCGCGCCCTTCACCGCCCGGCTGTTCGGCGCCGCCCGTCGCCGGGCCCGCGACGAGGCCGCCGCGATGCTCGCCGAGGTGGGTCTGGGCGATGCGCTCGACCTCTACCCCGCCCAGCTTTCCGGCGGCATGCAGCAGCGGCTCGCCATCGCCCAGGCGCTGATCGCCCGGCCGCGCGTGCTGCTGCTCGACGAGCCGTTCGGCGCGCTCGATCCCGGTATCCGGCAGGACATGCACCGGCTGATCCTCAAGCTGTGGGAAGAGCATGCACTCACCGTGCTGATGGTCACCCACGACATTTCCGAGGCGTTCAACCTCGGCACCCGCGTGCTCACCTTCGACAAGCGTCGCGTCGATCCGCACGCCCCGCACCGCTTCGGCGCGGCCGCCGTCTACGACCTTCACCTCACCCGCAAGCGGCGCGAGGCGATCGTCGAGGCGCAGCAGGAAGTATTACGATTGACAGAATCAGTAATAACAGGGAAAGAGGAATCACTGTGAAGGAACCCTCCTCCTCCCTCGCCCGGCTCAGCATGAGCCTGCCCGCCGAACTCTTCCGCCAGCTCGACGAAATGGTGGAGGATCGCGGGCTCCCCTCGCGCTCGCAGCTGATCGCCGAGCTGATCCGCGACGAACTTGCCGAGCAGAGCGCCGCCTCGCGCCCCGAGGAGATGCTCGCGGGCACGATCACGCTCGTCTACCGCGCCGATCTCGGCCGGGTGCGGCACCAGCTGGCGCAGACCCAGGCCGAGTATCTGAAGGAGGTCATCTCCTCGCAGCACGTCTTTTTAGAAGACGATCAGTCGCTCGAGGTGCTGCTGGTCCAAGGGCCCGCACGGCGCCTGCGCGACCTGTGCGACGCGCTGCGCAAGGTGCGCGGCGTGCAGCAGCTGCGCCTCTTCACCACCACCGCGCTGCTGCCCCCGCTCCATGAGCAGGATGAGGCGGCGGCCCCAACCGGGAGCAAGACGGCATGAGCACACTCGCCGACCCCAATGCCGCACGTGACCATGCGCGGGCGATGGCCGGCACCGTCGTCGAGGCGATGCCGATCCTGCCTCCACACGCGGACGACCTGCCTGCGGGCGTCTCGGCCGACGACCTGGTCTGGGAAGAGACGATCGCCGCCGGCGGCTATGCCAGCCGCTTGCTGTCGCGCGGCAGCAGGCTGCGGCTGATCGACCTGCAGGGCGATGCCTGTGCCTCGCTCCAGCTGTTCAACGCCGCGATGCCCACCGAGCGCTTGAACGTCGCCGATACGGTGAAGGTGCAGTGGAACGCCTATCTCGGCACCGGCAGCCTGTTCCTCTCGGACATGGGCCGCGTGCTCGCCAGCATCGAGCACGATGACGCGGGCACGCACGACGCATTCTGCGGCGCCTCCAACGCCGCGTCGAACGAACGCCGCTATGGCGACGGCAGCAATTCGGGCCCCTACCCCAATGCGCGCGACCGGCTGCTGCTCGGCGCCGCCAAGCATGGCCTTGCGCGCCGCGACGTCCACCCTTGCGTGAACCTATTCAAGGGCGTCCGCATCGCCGCCGACGGCACCACCGACCCGCAGCTCGGGCCGTTCGCGCCCGGGCGCACGCTGGTGCTGCGCGCCGAAATGGACCTGATCGTCGTGCTGGCCAACTGCCCGCACGTGCTCGATCCGCGCCCCTGGACCGTCACGCCCCTGCGCGCCACCGCCTGGCGCGGGCCGGTGACGGGCGAGGACGATCCGATCCGCAACGCGACGCCCGAGCGGCAGCGCGCCTTCCTCAACACCGAAGACTGGGTCCGCCGCTGATGGAACAGGATGTGGCACTTGCCGGCCTCAACGGCCGGGTGATCCATGACGAGATCGTCCCCGCCCGCGCGCCCTGGCTGCACCGCGTGAAGGCGGGCGAAACGCTCCGCGTCGTCGACCTCGAAGGCAACCAGGCGGTCGATTTCCTCCTCTACGCCACGCACGACGATGCCGAGCGCTACAGCGCGCAGGACACGATCGCGGCGCAGGCCAATATCTTCCTGCGCACCGGCAGCGTGCTGCGCTCGAACGAGGGCCGGTCGATGATGACGATCACCGCGACGGCGGTCGAGTATCACGACACGATCGGCGGCGCCTGTTCCTGCGAGTCCAACACGCTGCGCTACGGCCATTTCACCAAGGCGCAGCACGCCTGTGTCGACAATTTCCTCGAAGCCAATCTCCGCGACGGCCGGGGCAAGCGCGACATCGTATCGAACGTCAATTTCTTCATGAACGTGCCGGTCGAGGCCGATGGTGCGCTGGGCATCGTCGACGGCATCTCGGCGCCCGGCCTGACCGTGGACTTGCGCGCAGAAATGGATGTGACCGTGGTCGTTTCGAATTGCCCGCAGATCAACAATCCCTGCAACGGCTTCAACCCCACCCCCGTCCGCATGATCGTCACCGCATGAGCGTCCAGACCGTCCTGATCGCCAATCGCGGGGCGATCGCCTGCCGGATCATCCGCACGCTCAAGACAATGGGCATCCGCTCGGTCGCAGTCTTCTCCGATGCCGACGAGGCCTCGCGCCACGTCGCGCTCGCCGACATCGCGGTGCGGATCGGCCCGGGCCCGGCGGCGGAAAGCTATCTCGACGTCGCCCGCATCCTCGCAGCCGCCAAGGAAACCGGCGCCGACGCGATCCACCCCGGCTATGGCTTCCTCTCCGAGAACGCCGCTTTCGCCGAGGCCTGCGAAGCCGCCGGGATCGCCTTCATCGGCCCGACCCCGGACAGCATCCGCGCCTTCGGCCTCAAGCACAGCGCCCGCGCGCTCGCCGAGGCGGAGAACGTCCCCCTCGCTCCCGGTACCGGGCTGCTCGACAGCGTCGAGGCCGCGCTCGAGGCGGCGGAGCGCATCGGCTATCCGGTGATGCTCAAGGCGACCGCCGGCGGCGGCGGCATCGGCATGCGCGTGTGCACCGACGAACAGGCGGTGCGCGACGGCTATGCCGCGGTCGCCCGGCTGGGCGCCGGCAATTTCGGCGATGCCGGGCTGTTCCTCGAACGCTTCGTGCCGCGCGCGCGCCATGTCGAGGTGCAGATCTTCGGCGACGGCCAGGGCCGCGTCGTCGCCCTCGGCGAGCGCGATTGCTCGCTCCAGCGCCGCAACCAGAAGGTCGTGGAAGAGGCCCCCGCCCCGCACTTGCCCGAACGGGTCCGTGCGGCGCTGATCGAGGCGGCGGTGCGGCTGGGCCAGGCGGCCAACTATCGCTCCGCCGGCACGGTCGAGTTCCTCTACGATCCGGCGCGCGAGGATTGGTTCTTCCTCGAAGTGAACACCCGCCTCCAGGTCGAGCACGGCGTCACCGAGGAAGTGACCGGCGTCGACCTCGTCGAGTGGATGGTCCGCGGCGCAGGCGACGACTACAGCTTCCTCGACACCCCCGTCCCTGCCCCGAAGGGCTGGTCGATCCAGGCCCGGCTCTATGCCGAGGATCCGGCGGTCGACTTCCGCCCCGCCTCGGGCACGCTGACCGACGTCGCCTTTCCCGAAGGCGTCCGAGTCGAGAGCTGGGTGGAATCGGGCAGCGCCGTTTCCTCCTTCTACGATCCGATGCTCGCCAAGCTGATCGTGCATGGCGAGGACCGCGAGTCCGCCGTCGCGGCGATGCAGGCGGCGCTCGACCGCACCCGCTTCGCCGGGATCGAGACCAATGTCCGCTGGCTGCGCGACGTCGCGCGCAGCGAGGATTTCGTAACCGGCGACGTCTCGACACGCTCGCTGGAAACGGTGGTCCACCGCCCGCAGAGCATCGTCGTCCGCTCGGCCGGCACCGCGACCAGCGTGCAGGATTATCCCGGCCGCGTCGGGCTGTGGGATATCGGCGTGCCGCCTTCGGGACCGATGGACGCGCGCGCCTTCCGCCTCGGCAACATGCTGCTCGGCAACGACAGCACCGCGCCCGGGCTGGAGATGACCGCCACCGGTCCGACGCTTCAGTTCAACACCGCGACCCGCATCGTCCTGACTGGCGCCGACTTCGCCGCGACGCTCGATGACGCCCCGGTACCGCGCAACAAGCCGATCGCCATCGCCGAAGGCCAGATTCTGGCGCTGGGCCGCGTCACCGGCGGCGGCATGCGCGGCTATATCCTGTTCGCCGGCGGGCTCGACGTGCCGAGCTATCTCGGCAGCGCCAGCACCTTCGATCTCGGCGAGTTCGGCGGCCATGGCGGGCGCGTGCTCCGCGTCGGCGACACGCTGCACCTGACCGATCATGCGCCGGCGGTAATCCCCGGCCCGCGCAGCATCGCGCAGGAACAGCTCGGCCCCGACTGGACGATCCGCGTCCTCTACGGCCCCCACGGCGCTCCCGATTTCTTTGCGCCCGAGGATGTCGACACGATCCTCTCCGCCGAGTGGAAGGTTCACTATAACAGCAACCGCACCGGCGTGCGGCTGGTCGGCCCCAAGCCGCACTGGGCGCGCAAGGATGGCGGCGAGGCGGGGCTTCACCCGTCCAACATCCACGACAATCCGTACGCGATCGGCGCGCTGGACTTCACCGGCGACATGCCGATCATCCTCGGCCCCGACGGCCCCTCGCTCGGCGGCTTCGTCTGCCCGTTCGTGGTGATCGCGGCAGACCTGTGGAAGATCGGCCAGCTCGCCCCCGGCGACCGCATCCAGTTCGAGCAGGTCAGCCTCGACGAGGCTGATGCCGCCGCAGCAGTCGAAGAGGCCTGGATCGAAGGCCGCGCCGCCACAGCGCTGAGCCCCGCCAAGGGCGGCGGGCGCGACGCGATCCTGGTCGACCTGCCCGCCAAGGGCCGCCGCCCCCGCGTGATCTTCCGCCGCCAGGGCGATCGCAACCTGCTGGTCGAATATGGCCCGATCACGCTCGACCTCGAGCTGCGCCTCCGCGTCCACGCCGCGACCACCGCGCTCGCCGAACTCGCGCTGCCGGGCATCCTCGACATCGTGCCGGGTATCCGCTCCTTCCAGGTGCATATCGACGGCATCCGCTTGAAGGAAGCTACACTGATCGAGCGGCTGGTGCAGATCGAGGACGCACTCGGCGATCTCGAGGACTTCGTCATCCCCTCGCGCATCGTCCACCTGCCGCTCAGCTGGAACGACCCCGCGATCCACGAGACGATCCAGCGCTACATGCGCGTGGTCCGCGACGACGCGCCGTGGTGCCCGGACAATATCGAGTTCATCCGCCGCGCCAACGGGCTGGCAAGCGCCGAGGAGGTTCACCGGATCATCTTCGACGCCAGCTACCTCGTCTATGGCCTGGGCGACGTGTATCTCGGCGCCCCGGTCGCCACCCCGATCGATCCGCGCCACCGGCTGGTGACCACCAAGTACAACCCCGCCCGCACCTGGACGCCGCCCAACGTGGTCGGCATCGGCGGCGCCTATATGTGCATCTATGGCATGGAGGGTCCGGGCGGCTACCAGCTGTTCGGCCGCACCATCCAGGTGTGGAACACCTATCGCCAGACCGGCGCCTTTGCCGAGGGCAAGCCCTGGCTGCTGCGCTTCTTCGACCAGATCCGCTTCTTCCCTGTCAGCCACGAAGAGCTGACCGAATGGCGGCGCGACTTCCCGCTCGGGCGCCGCGAGATCAAGATCGAGGAGACCGAGTTCCGGCTCTCCGAGTATCGCGAGTTCCTCGCCGACAATGCGCGTTCGATCGCCGCGTTCGAGAAGCAGCGCAACACCGCCTTCGCCGCCGAGCGCGCCGATTGGGAACGTAAGGGCGAGTTCGACCGCGTCGCCAGCCTCACCGAAAGCGCGGATGACAGCGCCGATGAGGCGGTGACGGTGCCCGAAGGCGCCGAGCTGGTGGAAGCGCCGTTCGGCGGCAGCGTGTGGAAGCTGCTCAAGGAGGTCGGCGACCCGATCGATGCGGGCGAGACCATCGCCGTGCTGGAGGCGATGAAGATGGAGTTCCCGGTGACCAGCCCGGCGGCGGGCACGGTCGCCGCGCTCTATGTCGCCGAACGCCAGACCGTTACGCCTGGCTCGCCGGTGCTGGCGCTGGTGCGGGCATGACGGCGCTCGACCGGCTCTCCGTCGCAGGCATTGCCGCCGAGGTGCAGGCGGGCAGGCGCAGTGCGGTCGCGGTGATCGGGGACGTGCTGGTGCGGCTCGATGCGTACGATGCGATCCAACCGGCGGTGTGGATTGCACGGTTCGAGCCCGATGCGCTGCGTGCGATGGCCGCTGCGGTAGATGCGCGCGTCGCCGCTGGCGAGACGTTGCCACTGGCCGGCGTGCCTTTCGCGGTGAAGGACAACATCGATCTCGCGGGGCTCGCCACCACCGCTGCCTGCCCCGCCTTTGCCTATGAGCCGGAGCAATCGGCAACCGTGGTCGCAAAGCTGGTGGCGGCCGGGGCAATCCCGGTGGGCAAGGCCAATCTCGACCAGTTCGCCACCGGCCTCAACGGCACGCGCAGCCCGTACGGCATCCCGCGCAACGCCTATAACCGCACCTGGGTAAGCGGCGGCTCCAGCTCGGGCTCGGCCGTCGCGGTCGCCGCCGGGCTGGTCGCCTTCGCGCTCGGCACCGACACCGCGGGTTCGGGCCGCGTACCCGCCGCGTTCAACCATCTCGTCGGCCTCAAGCCGAGCAAGGGCCGCTGGAGCAGCACCGGCCTAGTTCCCGCCTGCCGCACGCTCGACTGCATCACCGTGTTCGCCGGCACCACCGAGGACGCCGCGCTGGTCGACACGGTTGCCGCCGGCTTCGACGCGACGGACTCGCTCTCCCGCGCGCTGCCCGATGTGCCCCGCGCGCATCGCCGCATCGGCGTGCCGCGCGCCGAGCAATGCCGCTGGTTCGGCGACATCGAGTCCGAATATCTCTACCGCCAGGCGCTCGCCGGCCTCGATGCCGAGCTGGTCGAGATCGACCTCGCCCCGCTCGATGAAGCCGCCCGCCTGCTCTACGATGGCCCGTGGGTCGCCGAGCGCACCGCCGCGCTGCAGGACCTGCTGCTCGACAACCCCGACGCCATCCACCCGGTGGTGCGCGAGATCGTCGAGGGCGGCTTCAGCTACAACGCGGTCGATGCGTTCAACGGCGCCTATCGCCTCGCCGACCTCGCCCGCATCACGGCGGCGATGTGGGACCAGGTCGACCTGCTCGCCCTCCCCACCGCGCCGACCAGCTACCGCGTGGCGGAGATGCTCGAAGCACCCATCGCGCTCAATGCGAGCCTCGGCGCCTACACCAATTTCGTGAACCTGCTCGACATGGCGGCGATTGCCGTGCCGGCCGGCAGCTATGCCAGCGGCGTCGGCTTCGGCGTGACGCTGATGGGCCCGGCGGGCACCGATCGCGCGCTGATCGACGCGGCGAACGCATTTTTCCCCGCGCCGGCATCCCCGCCGCCGCTGGACCTGGAGGGACGGATGGAAACGGTGAAGCTCGCGGTCGTAGGCGCCCATCTCGAAGACATGCCGCTGCACTGGCAGCTCACCTCGCGCGAAGCGAAGTTCGTCACCGCCACCACGACGGCGCCGACCTACAAGCTCTACGCCATGGCCGAGAGCGTGCCGCCCAAGCCCGCGCTGGTCCATAGCGAAGACGGCGCCGCGATCGCGCTGGAAGTGTACGAGCTCGACATGGCCGCGTTCGGCAGCTTCGTCGCCGAAGTGCCGCCGCCGCTGGCGATCGGTACCGTGACGCTGGCCGATGGCAGCATGGTCAAGGGCTTCGTCGCCGAGCCACGCGCGATGACCGGCGCCGAGGACATCACGTCGCTGGGTGGCTGGCGGGCCTATATCGCACGGGGCTGAGCCTGTGCCTCAAAGCTGTCATCCCGGCGGAAGCCGGGATCCATTGGCGCTCCGTATTGGCAGGAGCTGCGACCGAGAAGCGAATGGATTCCGGCTTTCGCCGGAATGACAGATGGGAAGAGTCAGTCGTTCGGCCGCGCGGGCACCGGATACACGATGAAGTCCGCGTGCCGGTCCACCACCGGCACCGGCCCGGCCTTCTCCGCCGCCGCGCGGAGCTCCTCGATCGCCGAGGGTGCCAGCGGGAGCGGATGCTCGTCGGGATGGGTCGGCGCCTGCATCCCATAGTCCTTCCCCGGCGTGGTCGTCATCTCGATATGCGCCCCGAGCAGCGCCCGGATCGGGTGCGTCCTGGCGAACGCCGCCAGCCGCTCGGCACTCGCGCGGAAATCATCGAAATGGTTCAGCGGCACGTACAGCCGCCCCGGATAGAGCATGTCGCCCGAGAACAGCAGCCGCGTCCGCGCATCATAGACCATGATGTGCGCCGGCTGGTGCCCCGGCGTCGCCAGCACGTCGAGCACCCGCCCGCCCAGGTCATAGCGGGCCACATCGCGCGGCCAGTCGGTGAAGTGGAAGAATGCCGCCACCTCCGCGGGCTTGAGCCCCACGACGTCCGTGTCCGGCCGATCGCGAAACTCGTCATCGCCGGCATGATGGTCGCCATGGCCGTGCGAATGCGCGACGACCAGCCGGATTGGGCGCCCGCCGTGCCTGGCCCGCCAGCCGGCGATGAGCCGATCCACCGTCGGCCGGATCTTGAGCCCGCCCGCGCCGGTATCGAGCAGCAGCGCCCGATCGCGGCCGAAGAGCAGGTACAGGAACGGCGCCTCGAAATTGGTCTTCACCGATTGGCGGATCACGAAGGTGTCGCGATCGATCGCCTGTACCTGCGTTGCGGGCTCACGCGCCGCCGCTCCGTTGATCCAGGGCGCGAACGCCAGCGGCTTCGGGTCCGCCGCGCCGAGCAGCAGAAAGGCGCCCAGGCCAAGCGAAAAGCGGCGTCGAAGGTGGGTCATATGCCCCATGCTGGGCCACGCATCGCCCCCGGACAAGCCGCCAAATCCCCCGCTACGTCAAACGACTTACGGCGTGCAGCCCCCGTTTCGGTCATCTTCCCATCATCGGAAACACGGGCGAGGACCGGGCGCGACTATGGATGCAGCTGTACCGACCAACTTCGAACCGACCGGCGTGCAGGGCGGCCCGGTCAAGCGCTTCATCTTCACCTGGTTCCAGCCGGCGGTGCTGCTGGCGATGATTCTGTTCTGGACGCTGGCGCCGGACTCGATCGCCAAGGCGTCCGTCGCGGTCGGGATCGGCATCGTCTTCAAGCTCTGCCTGCTCGGCATGGAGCGGATCAGCGAGCGCCACCGCCACTGGCGGCTGACCTGGAAGGAGCTCGCCAGCGACCTCTTCTACGTGGGCATGAGCTACACGCTGATCAAATATGCCGGCAAGCAGTTCGGGGACGACGCGATCATCGACGCGATCAAGCAGTATTTCCACCTCAAGACCGCCTGGGCCGGGCAGATCCCGATCCTGTTCCAGGCGCTCGCGATCCTGCTGATCTTCGATTTCGGCCAGTATTGGATGCATCGCGGCATGCACAACTGGGGGCCGCTGTGGCTCACCCATGCGCCGCATCACCACATCACCCAGCTCAACGCGCTGAAGGGCTCCGTCGGCAACCCGATCGAGCTGTTCCTGATCGGCCTCAGCCTGGGCGGCTTCTTCGACTTCCTGCCGCGCGCAGCCCTGCTCGCCGGGGGCATCGGCATGGCGATCGGCGCCTATACCCATGCGAACATCCGCTTCAACACGCCGCGCTGGTGGTCCTTCCTGTTCAACACGGTCGAGCATCACAGCCTGCACCACTCGCCCGATTACGACAGCAGCCGGACCAACTACGCCAACACCTTCATCTTCATCGACCGGATCTTCGGCACCTGCCGTGACTCCGAGGCCGCGCATGTCGGGCTCGACGATTGCCGTCGGCTGGGGATCAAGGAGCAGATGCTCTACCCGTTCCGGCCGGTCGCCCGTTGGGTCAAGCAGTTGCGCGCACCGCGCCTGCCCGAAGCGGTGGCCGCCGAATGAGCTGGCTGCGCGCGATCGACTGGATCTGGCACGTCCGCGGTACGCTGGCGCTGCCCGCTCGCCCCACCTCCTTCAACGCGTTGGAGCCCGTGTTCGAGGAGCGCGGCACCACGGTGGAGCGTGGCCCCGACACACTCGCGTTCCACAAGGACAATCCGGACTCGCAGGACAAGCTCGCCTCGTTTGAGCACGGCACGCTGCAGTTCGTCGCGACGGAGAAGGGCCCGGCGCTTCGCTACGACCTGACCAGCCATCCGCTGCTCTGGTGCTTCATCGCCCCCGCGCCCTTCGCCGCGCTGGCCTATGCCGCACAGCCGATGCGCACTCCCGGCTATATCTTCGCCGGCATCTTCGCGGCGCTGTATCTCGCCGGTCGCGTCATCGAGCAGCGCAACGCCCACAAGCTGTTCCGCGAGCGGCTGCTCGGAACCGACACCGCCGAGGCGGTGCCGGCCTGACGCGCCCTCAAGGCCGCTGGAACGTCCAGCGGCCGATATCGCTTGCACCATCGAGCGGCATCAGCGCGGGCGTGCTTCGCCCGATCGCGACCAACGCCCTGGGGTGCTTGGCATCCGCCTGTGCCTTGGGCTGGATACGGTAGCTGCCGTCGGTCAGCTGGTCGATCCGCCACAGCTGCTCGGCCGCGCCGGTGAAGGCAGGTACCGCTTGCACGCTGCCCTCAGGGCCCACCGCCAGCGCACGCTCGGTGCCGGCGATGAGGATCTTGTAATAGGGCGCGCCGAACGCCCCGCCCGCCCCTTCCGCTGGCGCGATCGTCCAGAGCTGGTGCGCGCGCATCATGTAATCGCCCAGGTCCACCTCGATCGCGCCTTCGGGCCAGCTGACGCGGTTCTCGGCGAGCGTCTGGTTCTGGATAGGACCGGTCGGGTCGCCGGGCTTGGCGAAGAAGCTGCGGCGCACGTCGAACGGCATGCGCACGAAATCGACCGCGAGCTCCAGCGCCCCGCCGCCGCGTTCGGACTGGATCTCGTAGGTGCCGGCGGGCAGGTTCTCGCCCGCCACCGGCCAGCCGTCCTTCCACAGCAGCGGCAGGATGCCGAGCACGCTGCGCCCGCCGCGATCCAGATCGGATTCATAGTGCATCGAGAATTTCTCGACCCCGTCGCCCAGGTCGAGCAGCCCGAAATGCCCCGGGCCATATTGCCGCGCGCGCCCCGCCACGACCAGCTTGCCGCCGCCCTGGAGCAGCGGCACGCCCATATTGTCGACGAACGGCCCGGTCGGGCTGCGCGACCGGCCGACGCGGATGTTGTACGAGGAGTTCGGCCCGTCGCAACAGGTGCCATGGGTGCCGAGCAGATAGTACCAGCCGTCGCGGTGCAGTAGCGCGGTGGCCTCCATGTCGATCGCGACGTCGACCGGCTGGCTGCCCGGCATCTTGTCCCCGGTCTTGGGATCGAGTTCGAGCATCCGGATATAGCCGAAATAGGTGCCGTAGCTTAGCCACAGCCGCCCCTCGGCGAAGAGGAAGGCGGGGTCGATCGCATCGGCCGGCTCCAGCCCGTTGGTCGAGGCGACGATGCCGACATCGTGATAGCCGAAGTCGGGCGACTTGGGGTCGAGCGACTTGGTCCACATCACCTTGACGTTGCTGGCATGGCCGCCGTTCATGCCGCCGCCGCCGACCGCATAGGCGACGTAGAAGCGGTCGTCGATCTTGATCACGTCGGGCGCGACGCCGCCGCCGGGCCGCTCGCCGCCGCTCGCCCAAGTCCAGCCATCCTCGGAGACAAGCCCGCCGCCGCGCGTGCCGAAGGTCCACCAGCGGCCGTCCGAGTACGTGATCGTGGAAGGATCGTGGATGAACGGCTCGCCCGCCAGCTGGGCGGAGGCGGCCTGGGGCTGCGCGAGCAAGAACAGCGCGGCGAGCGAAGGGCTTGCGAACTTCATGGCGTTCCTCACTGCACGTCGATGGTGATGTCGCGGATCGGCTTGCCGGCCTCGTCGACGAAGCGGGCGCAGAAATCGCTGAGGCCGGGGCCGTTGATCACCGCGCCCCGCAGCACGTTGCGGCCCTTGCGCAGCGTGATCGGCCGCGACACCACGTCGTCCATCACCATCCGCCGGTCGCCATAGAGCCCGGCCACCTCGCTGCCGTTCAGCCACCAGCGAGACGCCGAGTTGGAGCCCATCGCCAGCCGCACGCCGCGCATCTCGCGCGGGGCGTTCACCACCGTTACCGCCCAGAAGATCACGCCATAGGTCGGCTTGCCGAGCCCCTGCGCGAGGTAGAAGAGCTTCACGTCGAACAGGCTGGAATCGAGCGCGTGCCAGCGCAAGGCACCGGGCGCGCTGTCGCCGTCGCGCGGCACGCCGTCGAACGTGCCGGGATAGGTGGCAGGCGCGATCGCCGCGCGGACATAGGTGGGGGTGAAGCCGGTGTTGGTGCGGTTGGGCTTCACCACCGGCTCGAGCAGCAGCCAGCGGCGAAGGAAGCCATCGGCATCGGGCGCGATCGGATCGGCAGAGGCCGGCGTGAAATAGGGCGCGAGCCCGGTGGGCGGCGGCAGCTTTTCTTCCACCATGCCGGCGGTCTGCGCGTGCAGAGCTGCCGGTGCGGTCAACGCCAATGCCAGCGCGCACCACCGCGCAGCCGAACGGGGCCTGCCCATCGCCATTGTCTCCTCTCCCCGGCGACTCGAAGCGGCCGCCTTTGTTATCGGTAACAGCATGGCTAGGCGGCGGCACACTGCGCCGTCAACTGGCGAAACGATTGCCTCGCCTGCCGCACCCGCCGCCGAACGACTTACACTCGTCTTTCCAATGCTATAGCGATGTCCTGCAAGAGACCGATATTGCGTCGGACCCGCTTGATTTTCTCCGGCTAAACTGTCCTAATGTGCGCGCTAACATCCGAGGCTTTCGGCTCATGACGCCGGCAGCACTTAGGGGAGGAACCGCCGTGAAGATCGCTTATGCCGCCATGGCCGCGGCCATGCTCGCCGTGCACCCCGCCCAGGCGCAGACCGCGCCGACCGCCGCTGCACAGACCGCCATTGTGGAGGACTTCAAGCCCTCGACGCTCAACCAGCCGGGGCAGCAATTTCCGCAGGTCAACTCGCAGGGCTATGTCCGCTTCCGCGTCATGGCTCCCGACGCCACCGCGGTAAAGGTCAGCCTCGGCCTGGGCGGACGCGGCGGCACCACGCTCGCCAAGGCGGCGGACGGCAGTTGGACCGGGACCACCGAAGGCCCGCTCGACGAAGGCTTCCACTACTATCACCTCACGATCGACGGCGGCACCTTCAACGACCCCGGCACGCGCAACTTCTACGGCTCCACCCGTTGGGAAAGCGGCATCGAGATCCCCGCGCACGACGCCGATTTCTATGCGCTCAAGGACGTGCCGCATGGCCGGGTCGAGCAGATCCTGTTCCCCTCCCCCAGCACCGGCACCCAGCGCCGCGCCTTTGTCTACACGCCCCCCGGCTACGAGAAGAACGCCAGCACCCGCTATCCCGTGCTCTACCTCCAGCATGGCTGGGGCGAGGACGAGACGGCGTGGAGCAACCAGGGCCACGCCAACCTCATCCTCGACAACCTGCTCGCCGCGGGCAAGACGCGGCCATTCCTGATCGTCATGACCTATGGCATGACCAACGACGTGCGGCCGGGCCAGCCCGGCGGTCTCGCCAGCTTCGACATCAAGCCGTTCCAGACGGTGCTGTTGAACGAGTTGGTCCCCTATGTCGACGCGCACTACCGCACGCTGGCCGACCAGAAGCACCGGGCAATGGCCGGCCTGTCGATGGGCGGGTTCGAGACCAAGCTGATCGCGCTCAAGAATCTCGACCGCTTCGCCTATATCGGCCTGCTGAGCGGCGGCACCATCTCGCTGGAGGACGTCAACGCCACGCCGGGCTATCGAGACAAGGTGAAGCTCACCTTCGTCAGCTTCGGCAGCCGCGAGCTGGAAGGCGGTCGCTCGGGTCCGCCGGGTGGCCCCAAGGTCGATCCGCGTGCGAATGCCGAGGCGATCAAGGCGGCAGGCATCCCCAGCGCCTTCTATGTCTCGCCGGGCACGGGCCATGAGTTCCAGACCTGGCGGCGCAGCCTGCACGAGATGGCGCCGCTGCTGTTCCGCGACTGACCATTTCCGCCCGGGCCCTCGAGAAATTCGATTGCGCGCGCATTTCGCTGCAAATATGCGCAATCGCAGACAGTGCCGTCGCGGGGGCAAATCGCGGCGGCGCGCCGGGCAAGACAGGGGCGAAGCAGGGTGCGCAGCGCGAAGCGGCAGGATCTACATGTCGTGCGCCGTCGGAGCGGCCCGGCCGCGCTCGCCCTGCTGCTTGCCTCGACCGGCGCCGCCGTCGCGCAGGAGGCGCCCCCGCCCTCGCTCAGCTTCCAGGCGGCGCTCGCCCGGCTCGACAAGGCCTCGCCGGCGCTCAGCGGCGAGGACCATGCCGTCCGCGCCAGCGAGGACATCGCCGCTGCCACCCGCACGCTGCGCCGCCCGGTGGTCACCACCTCGGCGAGCGTGATCGAGTATCAGAAGACGCTCTCGGTCGACCTGTCCGAACCCAAGACCGACGCGCTCAATGCCGCCAACGGCTTCCTCGACCAGATCGGCGGCCAGTTCTCGGGCGAAAGCGCCCAGATCGTGGCGCAGGTGACCCAGCGGATCGGCGCGGCCCTGCCCCGGCTGTTCGGTGCGATCCCCAACACGCTGGAGTTCCAGACCCGCGACACCGTGTTCCGCCCGGCGATCACCGCGGCGATGCCGCTCTACACCGGCGGCGCGATTCCCGCAGTGCAGAAGGGTGCCGATGCAGCCGTAGGCATCGCCCGCGCCAAGCAGGCCGGCGGGCAGGACCTGTCGCGGGTCAATCTGGTGCGCGCCTATTTCGGCCAGAAGGTCGCGAGCCAGCTGACCGTCTCCACCCGCGAACAGCTCGAAGCCTTCGATCGTCACCTCTCCGACGCGCGCAAGCTGGAGGCGCAAGGCGTGCTCGCCCATGCCCGGGTGCTGGAGGTGGAGGTCGCGCGCAACACCGCCCAGCGCGCCCATGAGCATGCCCGCAGCGAGGAGGCGATCGCCACCGATATGCTGGCGCGACTGCTCGACCAGCCCATGGGCGTCACCGCCTCGACCCCGCTGTTCGTCCATTCGGAGCCGCTGCCGCCGCTCCAGCGCTTCCTCGACGGCATCGACCAGTCTCCGCGCGCGCAGGGCGCCGATGCCGCGAAGAGCGCAGCGCAGGCCGGGGTGGATCTCGCACGCTCGCGCTACCGCCCCCAGGCCTTTGCCTTCGGCAGCTACAACGCCAACCGCAACAACGCGCTGCCGACCGAGCCCGACTGGATCGCCGGCATCTCGCTGCGCATGACGTTGCTCTCCAATTTCGATCGGCAGAAGGCGCTCTCGGCCGCGCGCGAGAACCACGCCGCCGCCGCCGATGCCGCCGCGCAAGCACGCCGCGACGTGGCCGGCGAGATCGTCCGCGCCTGGAACATCGCAGAGGCGGCGCGCCGCTCCTTCCTGCTGCTCGACGCCAACCTCGCCGCCGCGCAGGAGAATCTGCGCGTGCAGCAGCTCTCCTTCCGCGAGGGCGAGGTCGCGTCGTCGGCGCTGATCGATGCCGAGGCGGCGCTTGCCACGGTACGCACCCAACGGCTCGTCGCCGCCTATGAATATGACCTGGGGCTGATGGCGCTGCTCGCCGCCAGCCACCGCGTCGATGAATACAGCACCTTGATGGCGCGTGCCGACCGGCACGTGGAGGACCAGCAATGACCGACGAGACCACAGCCCCGCCGCGCCGCAAGCCGCCCATCCTTGCGATCGTGCTGGGCATTGCGTTGGTGGTGCTGATCGTCGGCGGACTGTGGCTCGCCAACCGTCCTGCGCCGGAGCAGCTGCAGGGCATGGTCGATGCCGATGAGGTGAACGTGGCCACCAAGGCACTCGCCCGCGTCGAGACGCTGGTGGCCGAGGAGGGCCAGCGGGTCCGCGCCGGCACGCTGCTCGCTACGCTGTCGAGCCCGGAGATCGCCGGCGGCAAGGCGCAGGCGCAGGGCGCGGTGGACGCCGCCCGCGCGATCGCCTCGGAAACTAACGAAGGCGCGCGGCAGGAAGACATCGCCTCGCTGCGCTCGACCTGGCAGGCGGCGCAGGCGGCGGCCGATCTCGCCGCGGTGACCAGCCGACGCACCGCCAACCTCTACGCGCAGGGTGTCGTCGCGGCGCAGCGGCGCGACGAGGCGGCGGCGGCGCGCGAGGCCAGCGCCAAGCAGGCCGAAGCCGCCCGCCAGCAGTATCTCAAGGCGCTCGCCGGTGCCCGCCCGCAGAACAAGCAGGCGGCCAATGCGCAGGTGCGCATCGCCGAGGCGGCGCTGCAGACCGCCACCGCACTCGGCCGCGAGACGCAGCTCGTCTCGCCGATCGACGGCGAGGTGTCGCGCAAGCTGGTGCAGCCCGGCGAAGTCGTCAGCCCGGTAATCCCCGCCTATCAGGTGCTCGACATCGATCATGCCTGGGTGGCGCTCACGGTGCGCGAGGATCGCTTCAAGGGGATCGCGATGGGCAAGCGGCTGCGCGGCCATATCCCCGCGCTCGGCCGCGACGGCGATTTCGCGGTCTACCAGATCGCCGCGCGCGGCGACTTCGCGACGTGGCGCGCGACGCGGCAAGCCTCGGGCTATGACGTCCGCGCCTTCGAGGTGAAGCTGCGCCCGGCCGCGGCGATCCCCGGCCTGCGCCCCGGCATGAGCGTGCTGTTCGACTGGCCGCAATGAGCGCGTTCGGCCGCGCCTTGCGGGCGGAGCTGCGCCATCTGGCGCGCGACCGCTGGGACCTGGCCGGGCTGACGCTGATCCCCACGCTGCTGCTGTTCCTGATCGGCGCGATGTTCTGGCAGGGATCGATGCGACGGCTGCCGATCGTGGTGGTCGACGACGATCGCAGCTCGGCGAGCCGCGCCATCCTCCGCGCGATCGATGCAGCGCCGCTGGTGCACATCGTCGCGACGCGCGCCACCGAGGAGCAAGCGGTGGAGGAAGTGCGGCGCGGCCATGCCAATGGCTTCGTCCATCTGCCCAAGGATCTCGGCGCGGGGCTGGCCCGACACCGCACGCCGGTGATCCGCATCCTCTACAATGCCAGCTTTCTCTCCTCGGGCTCGCAGGCAGCGAGCGGCGCGGCGAGCGCGGTGCAGGCCGCCGCCGCGTCGCTGGTCGTGGACCAGCTTTCCGGCCATGCCCTGCCGCCCGATCCGACGCGACGCTTCGCGGTGGAGGCGGTGCCGCTCAACAACGCGGCGTCCAGCTTCGAATGGTTCCTCAGCACGCTGATCTATCCGGCGGTACTGCATCTGGTTACGGCCGTCACCGCCGCCATGGCGCTGGGGCGCGAGCTGGAGGCCCGGTCGCTCGGCGACTGGGCAGCGCGCAGCGGCGCGATCGTGCCCGCGCTGTTCGGCAAGCTGCTGCCCTATGTCGCGGCGGCGAGCCTGTGGGGCATCGCCTGGCTGCTGTTCGTCACGCTGGCGCGCGGCTGGCGGGTCGAAGGCAGCATTGCGGCGATCGTCGCGGCGCAGACGCTCTTCTATCTCGGCACCGCCGCGATCTCCGCGCTGCTGGTGGCGGCGACGCGCGAGACCGCCACGGCGCTGTCGGTCTGCGCGGTCTATGCCGGTTCGGCGCTGGCCTATGCGGGCGCCACCCTGCCGCTCAACGGCGGCAGCGGCTTTGCGCGCTTCTGGAGCGAGGTGCTCCCCCTCACCCATTATCTCGCGCTCCAGACCGGGCAGCTGGGCGGACAGGATCTCGCCACCATTCTGCCGCCGATGCTGGCGCTGCTCGCCTATGTCCTGGTGCCGGGCACGCTCGCCTGGGTGTTGATCCGGCGGCAGGCGCAATGAGTTTCGTCGCCGCCTTCCGCGCCACCTGGGCGACGGTGCTGAGCTCGCGCACCCTGCTCAGCACGATGCTGCTCGCGGTGGTGCTCTACGCCTTCTACTATCCCGCGCCGTACAGCCAGGAAGTCGCGCAGCAACTGCCGGTGGTGCTGGTCGACGAGGATGCCAGCGCGCTCAGCCGCCAGCTCGTCCGCGACCTCGAAGCAACGCGCGCGGTGATCGTCGTCGATCATGCACCGAGCGTTGCCGAGGCGCAGGCGCGGCTCCACGCGGGCAAGGCCGACGGCGTGGTGCTGATCGCGCGCGGTCTCCAGCGCCAGCTGCGCACCGGTGCGCCGGGAGCGGGGATCGCGGTGTGGGTCAACGCTTCGTATCTGCTCCGGGCGAGCACGATCGGTGAGACGGTGACGGAGGTGCTGCGCGATCTCGCCGTCGAAAAGCTCGACATGCTGGGCCAGGCGGTGCGCGCCGGGCCGCCGGTGACCATCGTGCGCGAGCCGATGTTCAACCCGACCGCAGGCTACAAGGGCTATGTCTTCCCCGCCGTGGCGATCGTCATCATCCAGCAGACCTTGTTGTTCGGCGTCGCGACCTTCGTCGGCGGGCGGCGGCGCGAGGGGCGGTGGCGAATGGGGCATGGCGAATATGCCGGCACCTGGGCGGCGTTCACCTCGGTGGGGCTGCTGACCTGCCTGTTCCTGTTCGGCTTCATCTTCTGGGTGCAGGGCATCCCGCGCGACGAGAATGTCGCGGGGATGCTGTTCGCCGCACCGTTGCTCGCCGCTGCAGTCGCCGGGCTGGGCCTTTGGCTCGGCAGCTATTTCGACCGCTCCGAGCGGGCGATGGTGATCCTCGCGCCAACCTCCGCACCTTTCTTCTTCCTCTCGGGCACCGCCTGGCCGCTCGACCAGATGCCCGGCTTCGTCCGCGCGCTGGCGCAGCTCATCCCCTCGACCAGCGGCGTGCATGTGTTCGTCCCGCTCAACCAGATGCACGCCAGCCTCGGCGACGTGGCGCCCGGGGTACTCACGCTGCTGGCGCTCGCGCTGCTCTATGGCGGGCTCGGCTGGTGGCGGATCGCCGGGTCCGGTCAGAAGCGGAAGCTGAGCCAGCCGGCGACGAAGTCCGAGCTCGCATAGCCCGCCTTGGTGAGTGCCGGCCCGGCGGCGAGATGCTCGTAGCGCCCGGTGAGCGACAGCCGCGGGGTGATCGCCCACACCGCCTGCACCCGCGCGACATCGGCGGTCCGGGAGTTGCGGGCGTTCTGCGTGCCGGGGAAAGGCTGGCCGTTGGCGCGATAGACGGCATCGTACACATTGGCCCGCCACGCCCGCTGATACTCGAAGTTCAGGCGCAGCTTCGCGGTAGGCGACAGGTTGAGCGTCGGTGCCAGCGCAACCAGGTTGCTGGGCGTCAGGAACAGGCCGTAGCTGTAATAGATGTTGTTGCCGAAGGGCGCATAGGCGTTGCGCAGCTTGCCGTCGCCATAGCCGCCCCCGCCGCTGGCATAGTCGGCATGGAAGCCGATCCGCGGCGCGCGCTTGCCCGAACCGAGCCGGACGTTCTGCGCGAAGAAGCCCTGCCAGGCATCGATCTGCTGATCGCGCCAATAGCCCCATTGGTGATTGATCGACCAGTCGATCGTCACCGGCCCCGCCTCGCCCCAAAGGTGCGTGCCGAGATAGAAGCGCGCACCCGGGCCGATGCGGCCGCCCCAGGTGCCCACATTGTTGCGGCGACGCCAGAAGAAGGGATCGAAATAGAGCTTGGCGCCACCCACCCACGCCTTGGGCACGACGAAGCCAAGGCTCACGCCCGAGAATCGCCGCGCGGGATCGACCACGTCGTCGTCGGTGCCGAGATCGCCATATTGCGTGGGCTTGAGGTCGAACACGTCCACCCGCACCGTTTTGCCCCGCGCCCAGCCGCGAAAACCGTTGAGGGTGTAGCGGATGGTGTTGTTGTCGCGCTGCGAGACCAAAAGATTGGGCCCGTCGGTGAATTCCTGCCGGCCATAGCGCGCGCCGAGATCGATGCCCGCCACCTCGCCCTTGGCCTCGACGAACAGCTGCTGCACCGTCACGGCATTGCGCAGCGTCGCGGCCGGCGCGCCGAGTTCGACGCCGCTGATGCCGCCATGCGCGATCTCGCCATAGACGCGGAGATGCTCGCCGATGTGCACGTCCGCACCGCCGACCAGCCGCACGATGTCCTGCCGCTGCGCGCGGCTGTTGCGCAGATTGGGGTTGGTGGTGTGGTTCATCCGCAGACGCGCCTCGCCGGAGAGGGTGACGTACACGTCGCCGCTGGGGGTGAGCTTGATGCATTTCAGCGCATCGATCGGATCGTCGCGCCTGGTGGGATCACACAGCTTGCGCCAGTCCTCGGCCCAGCGGGAGAGGTTGTAGCCGCCGGTGGTGGCACCGTCGCCGGCGGCAGCGGCCGGGTAGCCGGCGGTTTCGACGACCTGCGCTTCGGCAGGCATGCCCAGGGCGAGCGCCGGGGTGGCGCCCAGGACGCGGGTTACGCTACGCATGGGAGACTCCCTTTACTCGGCGGGGACGGCGTCGGCGGGCAACTGGTCGACGCGCGGCGCGCGGCCGTGCAGCGCGGCGTCGAGCGCATCGTGATCGAGCCGCCCTTCCCATCGCGAGACGACCACGGTCGCCACCGCATTGCCGATAAAGTTGGTCAGGCTGCGGCACTCGGACATGAACCGGTCGACGCCGAGGATCAGCGCCATGCCCGCCACCGGCACGCTGGGCACGATCGACAGCGTCGCCGCCAGCGTGATGAACCCTGCACCGGTCACCCCCGCCGCGCCCTTGGACGACAGCATCGCCACGGCAAGAAGCAGCAGCTGCTGCTCGATCGAGAGGTGGACATTGGTCGCCTGGGCGATGAACAGCGCCGCCAGCGTCATGTAGATGTTGGTGCCGTCGAGGTTGAACGAATAGCCGGTCGGCACGACCAGGCCGACGATCGTCTTGGGGCAGCCGGCACGCTCCATCTTCTCGATCAGCGAGGGCAGCGCGCTTTCCGACGAGGAGGTGCCGAGCACCAGCAGCAGCTCGGCTTTGAGATAGGCGATCAGCCGGAAGATGGAGAAGCCCGCCATCCACGAGACGGCGCCGAGCACCACGATTACGAACAGCGCCGAGGTGAAGTAGAAGGTGCCGACCAGCATCGCCAGGTTGGCGAGCGTGCCGACGCCGTATTTGCCGACGGTGAACGCCATCGCGCCGAACGCGCCGACGGGCGCCGCCTTCATCAGGATCGCGACGACCTTGAACATCGCCAGCGAAATGTCTTCCAGCGCCTGGGTGATCCGCTCGCCGCGGTCGCCGACCAGCGCCAGGCCGATGCCGAACAGGATCGCGACGAACAGCGTCTGCAGGATGTTGCCGCCGGTGATCGCGGAGAGGAAGGTATCGGGAATGATGCCGAGCAGGAAGCCGGTCAGCGTGCTCTCATGCGCCTTGGCGGCATAGTCGGCCACCTTGCCGGCATCGAGCGAGGCCGGGTCGATGTCGAGCCCCGCGCCCGGCCGCACGACATTGGCGACGACCATGCCGACGACCAGCGCCAGCGTCGAGAAGAACAGGAAATAGCCGAACGCCTTGGCCGCGACCCGGCCCACCGCCTTGAGATCGCGCATGCCGGCGATGCCCGTGACGATGGTGAGGAAGATCACCGGTGCGATGATCATCTTCACCAACTTGATGAACCCGTCGCCGATCGGCTTGAGCGCCTCGCCGGTGGCGGGGGCATAATGGCCGATCAGCACGCCCGCAACGATCGCGACCAGCACCTGCGCATAGAGGTGCCGGTACCAGGGCAGTGCCTTGGCCGGCGCCGCTGCATGTGCGCCATCGTGGAAATCGGCGGGGATACGAACCATCACTTCCTCTCCTTCGGCCTCCGTTGTGCCGGTAGACTCGATCGGGCGATACTCGATGGCGGCAACGTGCGGAGAAAGCGAAAAGCGCTTCTCCATAATATCTCTCTTTATCAGCACACTAACTCACATTCGGCGCCGCCGATGCGCAAAAATCGACACATGCCGACCAGGCGAAGTGCAAAAACTTGCACATTGTCGCGCGCTGGCGGATAGCGGCCGAGTGACGCATCGCGAATCGCTTTCCGGCTGGCGCTATTGGATGGTCGCCGCGCTGCTTGGAGCGGCGGTGGCGCTCGCCGCCGGCTGGATCGCGGGGAACCGCACGCAGGACTCGCTGGTCGCCGGCGCCCGCACCAACGCCCAGCTCCGCGCCAGCCTGCTCGACAGCGAGATCGCCCGCTTCCGCCTCCTCCCCCTCGCGCTGGGCGACGACCGCGACGTCGCCGCCACGCTTGCCGGTGCGCCGCCGCGCGCGCTCAACGCAAAGCTTGAACGCCTTGCCCGCACCACTGGCGCCGCCGCCATCTATGTGATCGGCGCGGACGGCCGCACCCGCGCGGCGAGCAACTGGCGGACGCCGCAGAGCTTCGTCGGCTCCGACTATCGCTTCCGCCGCTATTTCCGCGAGGCGAGCAGCCGCGGCGAGGCCAGCCAGTTCGCGCTGGGCACGGTCAGCCGTCATTCGGGACTCTATCTCGCCCGCCGCACGCCGGCAAACGGCGTGATCGTCGTCAAGCTGGAGTTCGATGCGATCGAAGCGGCATGGCGACAAGCGGGTGGCGACACCTATGTCGAGAACCCCGCCGGGCTCGTGCTCGTCGCCAGCGATCCTGGCCTGCGCTTCGCGGTTGCCCGGCCGATCCTGCCGGCGGTGCTGGCAGCGCTGCGGCGCGAGGCGGCGCTGCCCGAAGGCTCCGCGCCGGTACTGCTCCCCCCCGCCCGCGGCGACCTGATCGAGGCGCGCGTGCCGACCAGCCAGCCGGGCTGGACGCTGGCGCTGCGCCGTGCTGTCGGCCCCGCGGTCGCGACCGCCCAGCGCACCGCCGGGCTTGGCGCGCTGATGGCGGTGCTGGCGCTGGCACTGCTGCTCTGGGGCCTGCGCCAGCGTGCGACCCAGCGCCAGCGCCGCACCTCCGAGCTCGAAGTCGCGGTTGCCGAGCGCACCGCCGAGCTCCGTCGCGAGATCGAGGAACGCGCCGCACTCGAGGCCCGCGCCGCCGATCTGCGCGAGGGTCTGCGCCAGGCCAATCGCCTCGCCACGCTCGGGCAGGTCACCGCCAGCGTCGCGCATGAAACCGCGCAGCCCGTTGCCGCGATCCGCACCTATGCCGAGACCAGCGTGCAGCTGCTCGCGCAAGGCGCGACCGACATGGTGCGCGACAATCTGGAGACGATCCGACGCCTGAGCGACCGGATCGGCGCAGTCACGGCGCAGCTGCGCGGCTTCTCGCGCCGCCAGCCGGGCGAGGTCCGCCCGCTGCCGCTGGCCGAGGTGCTCGACGGCGCGCTGCTGATCCTCAAGGAGCAGTTGCGCGCCGTGCGGCTGGAGCGGCCAACGATCGGTGCGCACCTGCTGGTGATGGGCGGGCGGGTGCGGCTGGAGCAGGTGTTCGTCAACCTGCTGCAGAACGCGAGCGAAGCCCTCGCCGGCCGCCCCGACCCGACGATCACGATCCGTGTGACGCTGGGCGATGGGCTGGTCTGGGTCCGCATCCAGGACAATGGCCCCGGCATCGCGCCCGACATCGCCGCGCGGCTGTTCACCCCCTTCGCCACCAGCCGCAGCAACGGGCTGGGCCTCGGGCTGGTGATCGCGAGCGACATCATGACCGAGCTGGGCGGCAGCCTGCGCTGGCTGCCCGAGGAAGGCGGCGCGTGCTTTGAGCTGGAGCTCTGCCGGGCATGAGCGTGGCCGTCGCCCTGGTCGACGACGACGTCGATTTTCGCACGGCGCTGATCCAGCTGCTGACACTGGCAGGGCACGACGTCCGCCCCTTCGTCGATGCGCCGAGCGCGCTGGCGGCGATCGACCGGGACTTTCCCGGCGTGGTCGTCACCGACGTGCGGATGCCGGGGATGTCGGGCATCGACTTCTTCCACCGGCTGCGCGCCGTCGACCCCGAGCTGCCGGTGATCCTGATGACCGGCCATGGCGACGTCACCATGGCGGTGGATGCCATCAAGGCGGGCGCCTGGGACTTCCTCACCAAGCCCTTCCCCGGCGACGCACTGGCGGCCGCGCTGCAACGGGCCGGCACAGCGCGCACCCTCGCGCTGGAGAACCGGCGGCTGCGCGCCGCGACGAGCGAGAGCGACACCGCGCTGCTCGGCGAGGCGCCCGCGATCCGCCGGCTGCGCGAAATGATCCCGGTCCTGGCCGATGCCGCGCTCGATCTCGTGCTCGAAGGCGCGACCGGCACCGGCAAGGAACTCTATGCCCGTCTGGTCCACCGCGCCGGCAGGCGGGCGCGGCATCGCTTCCAGGCGGTGGACTGCGCGACGCTGCCGCCGGGGATCGGTGCCCGCGAGCTGTTCGCCCGCGACGGGCTGGTCGCCCGCGCCGACCGTGGCACGCTGTTCCTCGATCATCTCGATCTCGCCCCGCCCGAGCTCCACCATCGCCTCGCCCAGTTCGCCGAGGCGCGCACCGTCGCCACCGAGCAGCGCGATCCCGATCCCGTCGACGTGCGGATCATCGCCGCAATCGGCGAGGGCGGCGCGGCGGCGCTGCCGCCGGGGCTGTACCACCGGCTGGCGGGGGTGCCGCTGCGGCTGCCGCCGCTGGCCGAGCGGCGCGAGGACGTGCCGTTGCTCTTCGCCCAGCTTGCGCTGCAGGCGGCGCAGCGCCACCGCCGCCCCGCCCCGCCGCTCTCCGAGGCCGCGCATGCCGCCGCCCGGCGCGACTGGCCGGGCAATGTGCGGGAGCTGGAGCGTGCGGCGGAGCGCTTCGTGCTCGGGCTCGAACCGGCCGCCGAGAGCGCGCCCGCCGAAGTGCAGCCGCTCACCGAACGGCTGGAGGCCTTCGAGCGCAGCGCGATCCTCGATGCGATCGCGGCGGCGGACGGCGAGATCAACGCGGCGATCGCGGCGCTGGGCCTGCCGCGCAAGACCTTCTATTACCGGGTCAAACGGCTCGGCATCGATCTGCGGCGCGCCCGCGGGGTCGAATAGGGCAAGCAAGGAGACCGAAGTTGCGGCGTTTCGTCATCGTGGTGGATACCCAGGCCGATTTCATGCACGCCGATGGGGCGCTGTCGGTTGCAGGCGCCGAGGCGTTGATCGGGCCGCTGCGGGCTTGGCTCGCCGATCTCGATCCGGCGGAGACCGCGGGCGTGCTGTTCACCTTCGACACCCACACCGCCGAACGCTTCGCCGGCTCGCCGGAGGCCGAGCAATTTCCGCTCCACTGCGAGCGCGGCTCGCCGGGCTGGGAGAATGTGCTCGACATGGCGGCGGTAGCACCGGGCATCCCGGTCTATCGGATCGAAAAGGGCGTGTTCGACATGTGGGCCGAACCCGATCTGGTGATCGAGGCTATCGGCAGCCACGAGGCCCAGCCGCGCGACGCCTTCTTCGCGGCGCTGCGGGCGGAGGGGATTGCGGAACTGACCGTGATCGGGGTCGCCGCGGACTATTGCGTACGCTGGGCGATCGACGGCGCGGTGGCGCACGGCTTCACGGTCGAAGTGCCGGCCGCGCTCACCCGCGGCATCGCCCGCCCGATCGCGCAGGTGCTGGCTGAGGATTTTGCCGGCAAGCCCGTCCGGCTGTCCGAACCAGCCCCCGCCAACGCACAGGCCGGATAGCCCTCGCCTTCCCGGGATGCGGGGCTCTGGGCCAGCGGCATGGCGGCACCCATATACGCTTGTCTCAGAACTGCTTCTACACTCTCGCCTGAACGGTTCGGCGCGCGCCCGGGCTCGCGCCGACGACGTGCACGGGCGCCCGCCGCGTGGTGCCGACGGTATCGATGAACTGCCCGCTGCGATAGCGATACTACCCCCGCGCGACCATCCCGTTGTTACCGTCCCCAAGAGCCGCTTTACGTCGAACGGGCGCCGCGGCGAAGAGCCCGGCAATCCCGCCCGGCGGGTCTTGCTGCGTGGCTCAGATAGGGTGACCGGCCGCCTGCAAGACGATCCTGCCGGGCAGCAGCGGCTCGGCGCGCGAACCGTCGGCAACGGCCGCCACCTTGATCGTTCCCGGCCGCCCCGTGGACTGGACGATCACCTGCGCCAGCCCATTGAACAGCGAGCGGCGCGGCGCCTTGTCGCTTTCCAGGCAATTCGGATCGCCATTGCCGACGCCGATGATCGCAGCCGGGCCCTCGATCGCGAACGCCAGCTTGTCCATCGCGGTCGGGACCGGACGCCCGCGCGCATCGAGCAGCTCCGCCTTGAGCATCGCCACGTCGCAACCATCGGCGGCGATGGTGGTGCGGTCGGCGGTCAGGCGGATCGTGCGACCGGGGCCGGTGGTCTCGCGCCGCGCGGTGAGCACTCGCCCGCCTTTGCGCCCGCGCGCCTCGATGTATCCCGACTGATACGGCACCTTCCATTCGAGATGGCCCAGCGGCGGCACCTGCTGGCTGCCTAGGCTGCGGCCGTTCACCACCAGCTCCACGCTGTCGCAATTGGAATAGACCCAGACCGACACCATCTCGCCTTCGCGGCCTTCCCAGTTCCAGTGCGGGAAGACGTGCAACGACGGCTCGGACCGCCACCAGGCGCGGTAGTAATAATAGCTGTCCTTGGGGAAGCCGCACATGTCGACGATGCCGAACTGCGAGCTGATCGAGGGCCAGCCATAGGGAGTCGGCTCGCCGCGATAGTCGAAGCCGGTCCAGGCGAAGCCGCCCGCCGACCAGGGCTTGCCGCCATAGAGCTTCCACCACGCCTCGGGGGTCTGCCCCCAGGGCACCACGCCGTCATAGCTGTTGACCAGGTTGCGCGCCGGAACGCTGGCATATTCGCCGCGCGTGGCGATCGCGCTCGACGTTTCCGAGCCATAGACCGGCCGCGCCGGGTGCTTGGCGTGGAAGCCCTCGGGATATTGGACCTTGTAGTTGAAGCCGATGATGTCGAGCGGGTCGCTCACCCCTTGCTCGTTGTCGCCGTTGACCGCGGCCGACACCGGCCTTGTGGGGTCGAGCGCGTGGCAGCGGCGGACCATCGTCGCGGCGATCGGCTTGCCCTGTTCGGCCATCTTGTCCTGGAACAGCCACTCTTCGTTGCCGATCGACCAGAGGATCACCGAGGGCGCATTGCGGAAGCGCTTCACCATCACCTCCAGTTGCGCCATCGCCTCCGGATTGGCGCTCATCTGGCGGGTCTCGCACATCACCAGCACGCCTGCCCGGTCGCACTCTGCGATCCATTCGGGCGTGGGCATGTTGTGGGTGGTGCGCACCGCGTTGCAGCCCATCTCGCGGAGGATGTTCAACCGGTAGCGCTGGAGCGCATCGGGCAGCGCCGCGCCCACGCCGGCATGGTCCTGGTGGTTGCACGTGCCCTGGAGCTTCATGGGCTTGTCGTTGAGGAAGAAGCCGCGATCGGCGTCGAAGCGGAAGCTGCGGACGCCGAAGGTCACGCGATCGGCGTCGCGCACCGCCCCGCCCGCCGCGAGCCGCGCGGTGGCGGTGTAGAGGACCGGCGTTCCGGTCGACCAGCGCTGCGCCTGGGGCAGCGTCGCGCGGGTCTGGCTCTGGGCGGTCCCGCCCGCGTCCACCGTTACGGCGGGCGCAGAGGCGCGCGCCACCACCTGCCCGGCCGCATCGGCGATGGTCCATTCCACCACCGCCTGCTGCGCCGCGTCGCCGTCATTGGCGATCACCGTCGCGAGATCGAGCGTCGCCCCCGCCCCCTCGGGGGTCGCGCGCACCACGCTGTCCCATTTGCCGAAGTGGAGCGCGTCGTGCTTGGTCAGCCAGACATGGCGGTAGATCCCCGCGCCTTCGTAGAACCAGCCGTCGCCCAGCGAGGCGTCGACCCGCACCACGATCACATTGTCCCCGCCATAGTGCAGGAAGTCGGTGAGGTCGAAGCGGAACGAGGTGTAGCCGTCATTGTGGCGGCCGATATAGCACCCGTTCACCCACAGGATCGCGTCGCGCATCGCTCCGTCGAACTCGATCCAGATGCGGCGGCCGCGATCGCCGGCGGGCACGTCGAAGCGGCGGCGGTACCAGCCGATGCTGGTCTCGGGATAGCGGCGGCCGAGCGGCTTGAAGCCATGCCCGCGGTTGCTCGCATCGCCGCCCTGATCGTCGCGGACGAAGGGGAGTTCCACCGCCCAGTCGTGCGGCAGGTCGAGCGCGCGCCAATCGGCATCGTCATAGTCGGTCTTGGCGAGCTTGAAGTCGCCGGTCTTGGCGAAATCGCCCTGCCCCATGCCGAAGCCGAAATCCTTGGCCGGATCGCTGCCATGGCCGAAATTGAACCGCCAGCCGGCATCGAACGGCAGCACCTCGCGCGGCCCCAGCCCTATGTCGCGCGCGGGCAGCGGGTCGGCGGGGGGCGCGGCGCGCACCGCCTGGGGCAGCAGGGGTGCTGCGGCGGCGAGCGCCAGCACGGCGCGACGCGAAGGATCGATTGGCGTGTCGGTCATAATAAGCTCCCCCAAACGGGCGGCCCGCCAAGGCCGCAAAACAACGGCTTCGGCACAAAAACTACGACAAATTGACGCTTGCCACATGAAAATCGGCTTGCAAATATGCCAGCAACAGCGGCGCGCGAAACGTGCCCGGGCACGACAGGAGGAGCGGATGACCAACTTCACCAAGCGCGAGATACTGGCCGGATCGTTCGCGACCGCACTGGCCGTGAAGGCGGGCACCGCCCGCGCGCAACAGACGGCGACGGCGAAGCTGCCGGGCGCGGACGTCACGCCGGTCGCGGCGCCGGGTCCGTTCAAGCCGACCGACGCCTCGCTCTCCACCTACAAGACGCCGGACTGGTTCCGCGACGCCAAGTTCGGCATCTGGGCGCATTGGGGCCCGCAGGCGGTCGCCGGCCAGGGCGATTGGTACGCCCGCTTTATGTACGTGCCCGGCCACCCCCATTACGAACACCACCTCAAAACCTACGGCCATCCTTCGGAAAAAGGCTACAAGGACCTCCTTCCCCTCTGGACCGCGGACAAGTTCGATCCGGAGGCGCTGGTGACGCGATACGAAGCTGCGGGCGCAAAGTATATAGTATCCATGGGCGTCCACCACGACAATTTCGACTTGTGGAACTCGCGCCATCACCGCTGGAATGCGGTGCAGATGGGCCCCAAGCGCGACATCGTCGGGAGCCTGCGCGCCGCCGCCAGGCGCCGCGGCCTGCGCTTCGGCGTGTCCGAACATCTCGGCGCCAGCTATAACTGGTGGTACCCGAACCAGCTCTACGACCAGTTCTGGCCCAAGATGGGCGTGCCCTATGACGGCGCCGACCCGCGCTTCGTCGACCTCTATCACGGCAACCGTGACGAGCCGTTCCTCAACCGGCCCGAGACCTGGTACACCAAGAACCCCGAATACCAGCGCCACTGGTTCGCGCGCATCCGCGACCTGGTCGACAACTACCAGCCCGACCTGCTCTACACCGATGGCGGGGTGCCGTTCGGGGAGATCGGCCGGTCGATGGTCGCGCATCTCTACAACAGCAGCATCGCGCGCAGCGGCAAGCTGGAGGCGGTGTACAACCACAAGTCGCTCGGCTCGGGCGAGTTCAACAAGGCCTGGGGCGTGCAGGATGTCGAGCGCGGCGTGCTCGACGGCATCGATCCGCTCCCCTGGCAGACCGACACCTCGAACGGCGACTGGTTCTACAACGAGGGCGATCGCTACAAGTCGACCGACGAGGTGCTCACCATGTTCGCCGACATCGTGAGCAAGAACGGCAACATGCTGCTCAACGTGGTGCTCCGCGCCGACGGCAGCCTGCCACCGCAATCGGACCAGTTGCTGACCGAGCTTGCCGCCTGGATGGCGGTGAACGCCCCCGCGATCCACGGCACCCGCCCCTGGCATATCTACGGCGAGGGGCCCACCAAGCCCAAGCAGGGCGCCTTCCAGGAGCGCGCCGCCTATACCCCGCAGGACATCCGCTTCACGACGAAGGGCGAGACGCTCCACGCGATCACGCTCGGCGAGCCCAAGGGGCCGGTGGCGATCACGTCGCTCGCCCGCGGCAACCCGCACGAGCGGCGCAAGGTGCGCACGGTCAAACTGCTCGGCCATCGCGGCAGGATCAACTTCCAGCAGACCGATCAGGCGCTGGTGATCACGCCCCCGGCCAGCCTGCCGACACGCCACGCCAGCGTGTTCGAGATCCACTTCGCCTGAAGTGCCGACATCGCATGGGCCGGCACGCCCAGACCGACGGCGCGAAACGTTCGTCGATCGTCGCCGTCATGGGCGTGCCCTGGTCTCCCACGCGCAGTCCGGTGCGGCCGACGCGCCGCGTTAGAATTCCTTCCCGACCAGAATGCGTAACGTCCCCGCCGTTTCCTGCCCGCCGCCGCGGAAGCCGCCTTCCAAATCGACCGTCCAGTTGCGCGGCAGCACCATGCGCGTGCCAAGGCTGAGCTGATATTGATTGCGCGACCAGCCGAAGGTGCTGATGCTGTAGAGCGCCTGGCCGGGGATGTCGGCATAATCGAGCCGCTGCGCGGCCGCATCCTGGAGTTCGTGGTTCCACTCGAAGCGCAGCCGCGGCGTCATTGTCACCCCGCCATAGCGCCGCTCCGTTTCGAGCCGCGCGCCGAGCGTGCCCGTCAGCGAACGGACGTTGCGACTGTCGAACCGCAGGTCCATGCGGCCGGCGCCGCTCTCCGTATAACCGTCGAGAGTAGCCCGGAGGAATTCCCCGCGCGCATAGAGCGACCAACGCAGCGGCCCGCCCTCCCGATCTATGCCGAGCGCCAGTGTGGTCTGCCTTGGAAAAACTGGTCCAATTCTGAAGAGAGCCCTGCGGGGCGTGAGAATTGGAGATTGGTATGGGACGTCAGCGGTTTACGCCGGA
>NZ_JAATJB010000012.1 GCF_011927635.1 Sphingomonas trueperi | reverse complement strand
GATAACCTGCGACACGGACGCCTCCCTCAGTGGTGCTTCAACACCTCCACTCTGGCACATTGATGCCGTCGGGGGGCGTCCACCCCATCAGGTTTACGGGTAAGGCTAGAAGCGTAGCGTCAGCCGCCGCTGACCCGCCACACCGTGTTGCCGAGATCGTCGGCGATCAGCAGCGCGCCGGTCCTATCGAGCCCCAGCCCCACCGGGCGGCCATGCGCCGTCTCGCCCTCGACGAATCCGGTCACCACGTCGACCGCCTTGCCGGAGGGGCGTCCCTCGGCGAACGGCACATAGATCACCTTGTAGCCGTTGAGATGGCCGCGATCCCAGCTGCCATGCTCGCCGATGAACGCGCCCGAGCGCCACTGCGGCGGTAGCGCGACCGCGTTGGCGGCAAACACCATCCCCAGCGGCGCGACATGGCTGCTCAGGCTGTAATCGGGCTTGATCGCCTTGGCGACGAGGTCCGGCCGCTGCGGCTTCACCCGCGGATCGACATGCTGGCCCCAATAGCTGTACGGCCAGCCATAGAAGCCGCCGTCGCGCACCGACGTCAGGTAATCCGGCACCAGGTCCGGCCCCAGCTCGTCGCGCTCGTTGACCACGGTCCACAGCACGTTGGTCAGCGGCTCGAACTGCAGCCCGTTGGGATTGCGCAGCCCGGTACCATAGAGCCGGTGGGCGCCGCTCGCGCGATCGACTTCCCAGATCGCGGCGCGGCCGCGCTCGGCATCCATGCCGTTCTCGGTGATGTTGCTGTTCGACCCCACCCCGACATAGAGCTTGGTGCCGTCGGGGCTGGCGACGAGGCTCTTGGTCCAGTGGTGGTCGATCGGGCCGCCGGGCAGGTCGACCAGCCTGGTGCCCGCCGCGGTGATGCTGGTTTGCCCCGTCTGATACGGGAAGCGCAGGATCGCATCGGTATTGGCGACGTAGAGATCCCCGCCGACCAGCGCCACGCCGAACGGCGAGTTGAGCCCGGTGAGGAACTTGGTCTTGAGCTCGGGTACGCCGTCGCCGTTCGCGTCGCGCAGCAGGATGACGTCCATTCCCGCCTTGCCGCCGCCATGGGCGTGCGCCTGGATGAGGTTCATCACCACGTCCTTGGGCCGATGAATCGGCTCGGACGGGCCGTCGGTCTCGACCACCAGCACGTCGCCATTGGGCAGGGTGTAGACCGAGCGCGGCTTGGCGAGGCCCGTGGCGAAGGCCTGGACCTTCATGCCCGCCGGTACCTTTGGCTTGGCCGACCCCCAGGGGGCGGGCGGCACCACGTGCATCGGCGGCACGAGATATTGCTGGATCTCCGGCAGCTTGGGATCGCCGCCGATCTGCTGGCTGGTATCGCCGCCCTTGCTGGCGCATCCGGCGAGCGCGAGCGTGGCGCCCGCGGCGAGAAGCAGTGCACGCATCAGCGGAACCCTCCGAAACGGCTCTGGCGCAGCAGGATCGCGCCGAGCGCCGAGGCGCCGGTCAGCACGAGCACGGTCAGCACCGACAGGATCAGCCCCGCCGGCATCGCGCCGTAGGCATCGCGGCTGTGGATGAAATTGTTGAGCAGTGCCAACACCATGGCGACGGCATAGGCGATCGCATACGGGACCAGCAGTCGGTTCGCCCGCACCGTCGGCCGCACCAGATCGACGATCCCTACGATGGCGCCGAGCGCGCCGAGCACCATGCCCCCGGCGATCAGCCAGTCGGCGAAATTCTTCCACGCAATGTCGTAGCTGCGGAAATAGGCGATGTCGGCGATCATGCCTGCGAAGAAGCACACAAAGGGCAATCCCAGCACGATCGGGTGCAGCGGCAGGCCATAGGATCGGGTGCGAAGCGGTACGGGATCGGGCACGGGACGTCTCCCCAGACGAGGCAGGTCCTTCGAACGGTCGCACTATCAAGGGGTTCCGCCGCTTCCCCTGAAGACGCTAGCCTCGGCGGCGCGTCCACCGTACCTTCCCTACCCATGGTCAAGCTCAACAAGATCTACACCCGCACCGGCGACGCCGGCACCACCGGCCTTGCGGACGGCTCGCGCGTTTCCAAGGCCTCGGCCCGAATGGAGACGATCGGCGATGTCGACGAGGCGAACAGCGCGATCGGCGTCGCGCGCACCACGCTCGCGCCCGGCGATCCGCTCGACGCCACGCTCGCTCGCATCCAGAACGACCTGTTCGATCTCGGCGCCGATCTCGCCACGCCGGGAAATGGTGAGGGCGCGCTGCGGATCACGCCCGAACAAATCGCATGGCTGGAAGCCGCGATCGACACGCTCAACGACGATCTCCAACCGCTCAACAGCTTCGTCCTGCCCGGCGGCAGCCCGGCGGCGGCAGCGATCCACCTCGCCCGCGCCATCACCCGCCGTGCCGAACGTGCCGCGGTTGCCGCCAACGACCAGGGGACGCTGAGCAGCAACGCGCTCATCTATCTCAATAGACTTTCAGATTTTTTGTTCGTCGCCGCCCGCACCATGAACCAAAAGGGAGCCGCGGACGTTTTGTGGGTCCCTGGGGGACCTCGTAACCAATAGCCGTTGCTGTGCGCATCCCTCCGTATGGGTTGCCCCGGCAGCCGGTCTGCGGTAGGAGAACAGAATGCGAACGATGCCCGCCACTGCCGCCACCCCGGACGCCCTGGCGGCGCAGTTCGCGGGCGTCCGCGCGCTCAGCACCGCGCTGGTGGCGCCGCTCTCCGATGCCGATGCGACGCTCCAGTCGATGGACGACGCCTCCCCGGCAAAGTGGCACCTCGCGCATACGACCTGGTTCTTCGAGACCTTCGTGCTGCGCGACCATGTCCCCACCTATCGCCTGTTCGACGAGCGCTGGCCGTTCCTGTTCAACAGCTATTATGAGGCCGAGGGGCAGCGCCACGCCCGTTCCCGCCGCGGCATGCTCTCGCGCCCGACGCTGGACGAGGTCCAAGCCTATCGCGCGGCGGTGGATAAGGCAATCGTCGAGGCGATGCCGATGCTGCCGGCCGAGGCGCTGACGCTGATCGCGCTCGGCTGCCAGCACGAGCAGCAGCACCAGGAACTGCTGCTCACCGACATTCTCCACCATTTCTCGGTCAACCCGCTCGAGCCGGCGATGTGGCCGGGCGCGGCCAAGGTGCCGGTGGCGATGCCCGGACCGATCGGCTGGATCGAAGGTGCTGCGGGCCAAGTCAGCGCGGGCATCGATATGCCCGAGGACCTGGCGGGCTTCGCCTTTGACTGCGAGACCCCACGCCACCCCACCCTTCTTCCCCCGCATGCGCTGGCCGATCGCACTGTGACCAATGGCGAATGGGCGGCGTTCATCGCCGCTGGCGGCTATGCCGATCCGCGCCACTGGCTGTCGGACGGCTGGGCCTGGGTGCAGGCCAACCGCATCACCGCGCCGCTCTACTGGCAGCAGGTCGACGGCGTCTGGACCCGCTTCGGGCTCGACGGCCGCCGCCCGATCGATCCGGCCGCGCCGGTCACCCATGTCAGCTTCTTCGAGGCGGACGCCTATGCCAGCTGGGCCGGTGCCAGGCTGCCGACCGAGTTCGAATGGGAGGCCGCGGCGGCCGGCGCCGATCCGCGCTCGGGCAACCAGCTCGATGCTGCCGGCCCGGTCGAACCGCGCCCGTCGACGGGCGGCCCCGCCTGGTTCGGCGATGTGTGGGAATGGACCGGCAGCGCCTATCGCCCCTATCCCGGCTTCCGCACTGCCGAGGGCGCGGTCGGCGAATATAACGGCAAGTTCATGAGCGGGCAGTTCGTGCTGCGCGGCGGCAGCTGCGCCACCCCGCGCGGCCATGTGCGCGCCAGCTACCGCAATTTCTTCTACCCCCATCAGCGCTGGCAGTTCACCGGCGTGCGTCTGGCGAAGGACCTCTGATGCTCAAGCAGGAACTCGAAGACGGCCAGGCCAGCCTTGCCGACCCCCATTTCCGCGCCGACGTGCTGACCGGCCTCGCCGCCAGCCCGCGCGCGATCCCGGCGCGCTGGTTCTACGACCGCCGCGGCTCGGAACTGTTCGAGGAGATCACCGAGCTTCCCGAATATTACCCGACGCGCACCGAGACGGCACTGCTCGAATCGATCTCGGGCGCGCTGGGCGACCTTGCCGCGCCCAATGCGGCGGTGGTGGAGTTCGGCTCGGGTTCGTCGGTGAAGACGCCGCGGCTGCTCCGCGCGATCGAACCGGCCGCTTATGTGCCGATCGACATTTCGGGCGAGTTCCTTCGTCATTCCGCCGCCCAGCTCTCGCAGGCATTCCCTGGCCTGCCCGTCTATCCGGTGGAGGCAGATTTCCTGCGGCCCGTGCCGCTGCCCGAGCAGGTGGCGAAGATGCCCAAGCTCGGCTTCTTCCCCGGCTCGACGATCGGCAACATGAACGCCTGGCACGCGGTCGACCTGCTGCGCGCGATGCGCGAATGGCTGGGCGAAGGCGCACGACTGCTGATCGGGATGGACCGGGTGAAGTCGCCCGAGATCCTCGTCCCAGCCTATGACGATGCAGCGGGCGTAACCGCGGCGTTCAACCTCAACCTGCTGAGCCGGATCAACCGCGAGCTGGACGGGACGATCCCGGTCGACGCCTTCCGCCACCGCGCCATCTGGAACGCCGACTATGCCCGGATCGAAATGCATCTCGAGGCGCAGCGCGATGTCGACTTCACCGTCGACGGCCGCCCGTTCAGCATGGCGGCGGGCGAGACGATCCACACCGAGAACAGCCACAAATACGGCCCCAACGGCGCGCGCCAGCTGCTCCGCGCGGGCGGCTGGACGCCGATCGAACAATGGACCGACGACAAGGACTGGTTCGCGCTGATCCTCTGCGAGGCCCAGCCGCTGCGTCGGGCGCCGTAACAGACCGTTGACCGGGCGTGTGCCAGGCCGCAAGGACTTGGCCATGCGCTTCTTCTCGGACAATGCCGCCGCCGTCTGCCCGCCTGTGCTCCAGGCGCTGGTCGAGGCGAATACGCTCGACACCGCCTATGACGGCGATGCCTGGTCGAAGCGGCTCGACGGCGCCTTTTCCGATCTGTTCGGAACGCAAGTCCGCGCGCTGTGGGTGCCTACCGGCACCGCGGCGAACTGCCTGGCGCTGACCGCGCTCTGCCCCCCGCATGGCGGCATCGTCTGCCACCGCGACGCGCACATCAACTGCGACGAGGGCGGTGCGCCCGAATTCTACACGCACGGCGCGAAGCTGCTCACCGCCGCCGGCCCGGGCGCCAAGCTGACCCCCGAGGCGATCCATGCAGTGGTCGACCCGATCCGCAACGACGTGCATCAAGTGCAGCCGCACGCGATTTCGATCACCAACGCGACCGAGTACGGTCTGGTCTATACGCCCGACGAAGTGGCGGCGATCGGCGACCTCGCCAAGGCGCGCAAGCTCGGCCTGCACATGGACGGGGCGCGCTTCGCCAACGCCGTGGCGCATCTCGGCTGCCATCCGGGCGACGTTACCTGGCGCGCGGGCGTCGACGCGCTGAGCTTCGGCTTCGTCAAGAATGGCGGCATGAGCGCCGAGGCGCTGGTGTTCTTCCGCCCCGAACTGGCCGATGTGACGCTCTACCGCCGCAAGCGCGCCGGGCTGCTCTTCTCCAAAGGCCGCTATCTCGCCGCGCAGCTGCTGGCGATGCTGGAGAACGATGTGTGGCTCGCCAACGCCCGCGCCGCCAATGCCGGGGCGCGGCTGCTGGCCGAAGCGGCAGGCGACCGGCTGGTGCACCCGGTGCAGGCGAACGAAGTGTTCCTGAAGGCAAACCCGGCGGAAGCCGAAGCCTTGCGCGCGCTCGGCTTCGACTTCTACGACTGGGCCGAGGGCGAGGTGCGCCTCGTCACCAGCTGGGACCAGGCGGAGGACGCGATCCGGCCGCTGGCCCAGGCGATCGCGGCGCTGTGATCGGCGCCGACACGCCCCGCTCCGCCCGGCTGACGGTCCTTATTCCGTTCCTGCTGGTCACGCTGATCTGGGGTTCGACCTGGCTCGTCATCAAGGACCAGCTGGCGGTGGTGCCGCCAAGCTGGTCGGTGAGCTATCGCTTCCTCGTCGCCGGGGTGACGACGCTGCTCTGGGCGGCGTTCCGACGCGACCGGCTGCTGCTCGATGCCCGCGGCTTTGCCTTTGCCGCCTGCCTGGGTCTCGCCCAGTTCGTGCTCAACTTCAACTTCGTCTACCGCGCCGAGGCGCACGTCACCTCGGGTGTGGTAGCGGTGGTCTATGCGCTGCTGCTGGTGCCCAACGCGATCCTGGCGCGGATCTTCCTGGGCCAGAAGATGGGAAGGCAGCTGCTGATCGGTTCGGTCGTGGCGATGGCGGGCGTGTCGCTGCTGTTCGTCCATGAGGCGCGGCTCAACCCCGTCGGCCCGCATGAAGCGCTGCTCGGGATCGGCATCGCGCTGGCGGGGGTGCTCTCCGCCTCGGTCGCGAACGTGATGCAGGCGACCGGCACCGCCAAGGCCTATCCGATGGCCTCCACGCTCGGCTGGGCGATGCTGATCGGCGCCGCGCTCGATGCGGGCTTCGCGCTCGCCACGGTCGGGCCGCCCGTGATCGAGACGCGGCCCGCCTATCTGCTCGGCATCCTCTATCTTGGCGTGATCGGCTCCTCGATCACCTTCACCATCTATTTCCAGCTGATCCGCACCATCGGCCCGGCCAAGGCGGCCTATACCAGCGTGCTGATCCCGGTGATCGCGATGCTGCTCTCGACGCTGTTCGAAGGCTATCGCTGGTCGCTGCTCGCGGTGGGCGGCGGCGTACTGGTGCTGGTCGGGCTGGTGCTGGCCTTGAGGGCGCGCAGGCCCAACCGGTAATCGGTATAGCGCGGCCGCCAGCCGAGCAGTCGCCTGGCCTTGCCGTTCGCCACCCGCCGGTTCTCGGCATAAAAGGCGCGCGAGGCGGCGCTGAGCTCCACTTCGTCGGGACTCACCGCCGGGCCGGGATCGATGCCCAGCAGCTCGGCAGCATAGGCGAGCACTTCGGCCTGGGGCGCGGGCAGGTCGTCGGCGAGGTTGTACGCGCCGGGCGGCCCCTCGAACGCCGCGATCACGCCTGCGACCAGATCGTCGACATGCACCCGGCTGAACACCTGGCCGGGGAAATAGACGCGCGTCGCCCCCGCCGCCATCCGCTCCAGCGCGGAGCGTTCGGGGCCGTAGATGCCCGGCAAGCGGAAGACATGCGCATTGGGCAGCGCGCCCCAGCCGAGATCCGCCTCGACCCGGCCGCCGCGCCGCCCCCGGAGCGGTGCGCTCTCGTCCACCCAGCCGCCGCCGGTATCGCCATAGACGCCGGTCGAGGAGAGATAGCCCAGCCACTTGCCGCTTGCCGCGATCTCGGCGCCGTAAGCGGCGAGCACCGGGTCGGCATCCCCTGGCGGAATGCTGGAGAGGATGTGGGTCGCCGCCGCGATTTCCACGCGGGTACGTGCCCGATCGGCGAAGGTGGCGCGGGTGACGGTCTCCACCTGGCCGCCCGCCGCCTGCACCGCCGCCATCAGCCGCGACGCGGTATAGCCGGGACCGAAGACGAGCAGGCGAACGACGCTCACTGCCCGCCCCCGAACAGCGTGCCGAAAAAGTCGCCGTGGTTCCAGCGCGGGCGCGCATCGCCATCGGCCAGCGCCTGCACCGTCGCGAGGCCGACACGCTTGTACTTCACCGCCGAATTCCAGTCGAACGGCAGGTCGATCTGATCGGAAGGCTTGTGATAATTCTCGTCGAGGAACTTGCGCGCCGCCACCGCGCCGGTGCCGCCCGGCCCGGTGTCGAGCGACACCGCGGGGATGCCCGCCCGCACGAAGCTGTAATGGTCCGAGCGGACGAAGAACATCTCCTCCGGCGCGGGATCGGGCACGACGCCCAGCCCCTCGGCCCTGGCCGCGGCGGCGACCACCGGACCGATGCTCGACCGCTCGCCGCCGAGCACGACGAGGTCGACCAGCGGGTAGGTGAGGATCGGCATGTCGAAATTGACGCCGGCGACGATCGCCCCCCTGGGGACCGTCGGGAAATGCGCGAAATAGTCGGAGCCGATCAGCCCCTTCTCCTCGGCGGTGAGGGCTACGAACAGCAGCGAGCGACGCGGCCGCTTGCCGCTTTCCTGGATGGCCTTGGCGATCTCGAGCAGCATCGACACGCCGATCGCATTGTCCATCGCGCCGTTGTAGATCGTGTCGCCCTTCACCGGCTCGCCGACGCCGACGTGGTCGAGATGCGCCGACAGCACCACCGTCTGCGCCTTGAGTGCGGGATCGCTGCCTTCGATCCTGCCGATGACATTGTGGCTGTCGCGCGTCGACAGCCGGGTCTTGCTCGCCACCGCCAGCGTGCCTGCGAGCGGCCCGGTCGGCATGCGGCTGCCGCGCGCCTGCGCGGCGAGCACGTCGGCCCAGCGCAGCTTCGCGCCTACGAACAGCTTGGCCGCGCCGGCCTGGCTCACCTGGCCGACAACCGGGGCCGGGGGCGATACCGCATTCGCGACGCCGTCGGGGCCCGCCCAGCCGGTGCGCGGATAGGCATAATAGGGCGCGAACTTCTCGACGCTGAACTCCCTGGCGCGCGCGATCGTCTCGACGATCAGCACCGCCTTGGCGCCGCGCGCCGCCGCCAGCCGCGCCTTCTGTCCGTCGTCGCCGAAATGGGCGTTGACCTCGTTGGGCAGGCCCTTGGGGGTACCGTCGAGGATCGCGACGATCTTGCCGCGCACGTCGAGGCCCTTGTAGTCGTCCCGCTTCCCCTGCGGATAGACGATGCCATAGCCGGCGAAGACCAGCTCGCCCTCCGCCTTGAAGTCGGGCGACGAGGGCACCGGTTCGTTGACGAAGTCCTTGCCGAAGGCGAACGGCACGTCCTTGCCGCCGCGCTTGAGCGTCCATGTCGCCTTTTCCGCCGGGCGATAGGTGACGAGCTTGACCGGCTGGAACCAGCCGCCACTCGCGCCAGGCTCCAGTCCCATCGCCAGCATCCGCGCGGCGACATATTCGGCCGCCACGTCATAGTCCCGCGTCCCCGCCTCGCGACCGCGCAGCGCGTCCGAGGCGAGGAACTGGACATGCGCCTTGATCGCCGCCTGTTCGGGGGTGAGCGGCGGCGCCTGCTGCGCCAGCGCGGGGCCGGCGAGCAGGAGCAGGGCAAGCAGCGCGCGCTTCACCAGCGCTTACTTCGCGCCCGGACCGTCATAGGTGAGGCCGAAAAAGTCGCCCTTGTTCCACACCGGCCGTTCGTCACCATTCGCGATCGCGTTGGCGATGCGGAAGTTGACGTCGACGAAACGCACGCCCGACTGCCAGTTGATCGCCGGCTGCTGGTCGATCTGGTCCGAGGGCTGGTGGTAATGGTTCTTCATGAAGTGATCGATCGCCGCGCGGCCCGGGCCACCCGCACCCGGCCACAGGAACACCGAGGGCACGCCCTTGCGCACGAAGTTGTAATGGTCCGAACGCACGAAGATATTCTCGCCGGGCAGCGGGTCCTCGGACATCTTCACGCCGATCTCGGCCGCCGCCTTGGCGACGATCGGCCCCAGCGTCGAATGATTGGCGCCGTAAACCACGATATCCTCGAACGGATAGGTGATGATCGGCATGTCGAGGTTCACGTCGGCGACGATGGTGTTCTTGATCGTGGGGTTGTTGGCGAAATAGTCGGAGCCGACCAGCCCCTTCTCTTCCGCCGTCACTGCCAGGAACAGGATCGAGCGGCGCGGCTTGGTGCCCGCCGCCTTGAAGCGCTTGGCTTCCTCGATCAGCGAGGCGGTGCCGATCGCGTCGTCGAGCGCGCCGTTGTTGATCGTGTCGCCCTTCGCATCGGGCTTGCCCACGCCGATATGATCGAGATGCGCGGAAAGCACGACGACCTCGCCTGCCAGCTTGGGATCGCTGCCCTCGATCAGGCCCGCCACGTTGAAGCTCGGCATCGGCGTCAATGCCGTCTTGATCGCGATCGTCAGCGTGCCCGGCAGCTGGATCGCCTTGAAGGTCGCGCCGTCGACTGCGGCGGCCTTGGCGATCGACGCCCAGGGGGTCTTGGCGCCGGCGAACAGCTTCTCGGCACCTGCAAGGCTCAGCAGCCCCAGGCCCGGCGTGCCCGGTGCAGCGATATGGCCGGTGCCATCGGCATTGCCCCAGGTGACGCGCGGGCGGTTGGCATAGGCCGCGTACATCGCGAAGGGCCGCGTCTTGGCGGTCAGCGGCGACTCCAGCGTGATATAGCCGATCGCACCGTGCTTCTTCGCGATCTCGGCCTTGGCGGCGGGATTCTGGAAGTGCGCGCCTTCTTCGCCGGGGAAGCTGGAGGGGGCACCGCCGAAAAAGGCGACGATCTTGCCCTTCACGTCGACGCCCTTGTAGTCGTCGCGGCCCAGCCCGACGATGCCATAGCCGACGAACACCACCGGCGCGGTGACGCTGTATTCCGGCTTCTCGGGGTTGGCACCCGCGATGAAGTCCTTGCCGGCTTCGAGCGTGACTGGCGCACCCTTGCCGCGGCCGATCGACATCGCGCCGCTGCCGTCCAGCTTGTAGCTGACCAGCGGCACCTTCTGCAGATAGCCGCCGTCGTCGCCCGCCGGTTTGAGGCCCGCCGCATAGAATTGCGACGCGACATAGTCCGCTGCGATCTCGAACTCCGGGGATCCCGCCTCGCGGCCCTTCAGCGCATCGGAGGCGAGGAACATCACATGGCTCTTCAGCGCCGCCTGCTCCGGCGGCAGCGGGGCGTAGATGACGGCGTTCCGCTCGGCAACGGTCTGGGCAAGGGCGGGCGACGCCGCGACGAGGAGAAGGGCAAGCGGCGCAGTCGGTCGAAGCATCGGGTTTCCCTGTGGATCGCAAGAATATTTCAAGCCTAGCAGGGATGCCCGGGCGGTCAATTCCCACCCGTTGCCCCCTTCGCGCCATTTCGCTGCCGTACCCGCATGTCGAAGCGCGAATGAAGTTTTCGAGCAAGGTAATCGAGAGAATAGAGTAGCAGCCGGGGCGGCTTGTCCTATATCGAACCGGTATGAGTGACGCCCGCATCGCCGCCGCAGCCCCCCAGGCCATTCGCCGTGAGGATTATCGCCAACCCGACTGGCTGGTGCCGGAGATTGCGCTCGACTTCGATCTCGACCCCGCCGCGACCCGGGTGCGGGCCACGCTCCACGTCACCCGCAACGGCGCGCATGATCGCGCGCTGGTGCTGAACGGCGACGGGCTCGAAGCCGCATCGGTGAAGGTCGATGGCGTTGCCGCGCAGAACTGGCGGATGGACGGCCAGGATCTGGTGATCCCGCTCACCGGCGATGCCCACACGATCGAGACCGAAGTGGTGATCGCGCCCGAGCGCAACACCCAGCTCCAGGGCCTCTATGCCTCGTCGGGGATGCTCTGCACCCAGTGCGAGGCCGAGGGCTTCCGGCGCATCACCTTCTTCCCCGATCGCCCGGACGTTCTCTCCAAGTACAAGGTCCGCATGACCGCCGACAAGGCGCGCTTCCCGGTGCTGCTCGCCAATGGCGACCCGATCGCGCAAGGGCCAGCCGAGGGCGGCCGCCACTGGGCGGAGTGGCACGATCCTTTCCCCAAGCCGAGCTACCTGTTCGCGCTGGTCGCGGGCGACCTCGTCGCCAACACCGGCAGCTTCACGACCATGTCGGGGCGTGAGGTGCAGCTGGGCATCTATGTCCGCGCGCCCGACCTGCCCAAGACGGACCACGCCCTGCACGCGCTGAAGCTCAGCATGAAGTGGGACGAGGACGTCTATGGCCGCGAATATGATCTCGACGTGTTTAACATCGTCGCGGTGGACGATTTCAATTTCGGCGCGATGGAGAACAAGGGGCTGAACGTCTTCAACAGCCGCTACATCCTCGCCGATCCCGACACCGCCACCGACTGGGACTATGACGCGATCGCCGCGGTGGTCGCGCACGAATATTTCCACAACTGGTCGGGCAACCGCGTCACCTGCCGTGACTGGTTCCAGCTGAGCCTGAAGGAAGGGTTCACCGTCTTCCGCGACCAGAGCTTCTCGGCCGATCAGGGCTCGGCGGCGGTCAAGCGGATCGAGGATGTGCGCAGCTTGCGCGCCAGCCAGTTCCCCGAGGATGCCGGCCCGCTCGCGCACCCGGTGCGTCCGGACGAATATATCGAGATCTCCAACTTCTACACGGCGACCATCTACAACAAGGGCGCCGAGCTGATCCGGATGATGGCCACCATCCTCGGCCCGCAGAAGTTCCGCGCCGCGACCGACCTCTATTTCGATCGCTTCGACGGCACCGCCGCAACCTGCGAGGATTTCGTGGCCAGCATGGAGGAGGCCGGCGGGGTCGATCTCGGCCAGTTCCGCCGCTGGTACAGCCAGGCGGGCACCCCGCGCGTCTCCGCCAACCTCGTGCAGGACGGTGCGACCACCCGCCTCGCGCTCGCCCAGACCGTGCCGCCGACGCCGGGCCAGCCGGTCAAGGAGCCGATGGTCCTCCCGCTCAAGATCCGCCTGTTCGGCGAGAAGAGCGGTGCGCCGCTGACCGACGAACAGCTGGTGCTGCTCGACAAGCCCGAGCAGGAACTGCGCTTCGAGGGCCTGCCCGAGCGCGCGGTGCTGTCGATCAACCGCGGTTTCTCGGCACCGGTGATCGTCGACGCCAATCGCAGCGCGGCCGACCTCGCCTTCCTCTCGGCGCATGACGACGATCCCTTCGCGCGCTACGAGGCGATGCAGCAGCTGATGCTCGACACGCTAGTCGCCGCGGTGACCACCGGCAAGGGCGAGCATGGCGCGCTGATCGACGCGGTCCGCAACACGCTGACCGATCCGTCGCTCGACCGCGCCTTCATCGCCGAGGCGGTGCTGCTCCCCTCGGACAGCTTCATCGGCGACCAGATGGCGGTGGTGGATCCCGATGCGATCTTCCGCGCACGGGAAGCCTTGCGCGCCGATCTCGGCAACCTGCTCGAGCCCGAATGGCGCGCGGCGTACGAAGGCGCACGGGCCAACCGCTTCGAATATTCGCCGGCCGCCAAGGGCGCGCGCCGCCTGAAGAACGTGGCGCTCGGCTATATCGCCGCCAGCGGCGCGGCCGATGCGGCGGAGCTCGCCTATGCGCAGTTCGACGCGGCCGACAACATGACCGATCGCCAGGGCGGGCTCGCCACGCTGGTCAACGGCACGTCGTCGCTGCGGGAGAAGGCGATTCAAGCCTTCTACCAGCGTTATGCCGGCAACGCGCTGGTGCTGGACAAGTGGTTCCAGACCCAGGCACTGTCTTCGCGCGACGACACGCTTGCGGCGGTGGAGAAGCTCGCCAGGCATCCCGACTTCACGCTCGCCAACCCCAACCGGGCGCGGGCGCTGGTCGGCGCGTTCAGCATCAACCAGCGGGCGTTTCATGATCCTTCGGGGCGCGGCTATCGCTTCGTCGCGGACCAGCTGATCGCGCTCGACAAGCTCAATCCGCAGACTGCCGCCAAGCTGGTGCCGCCGCTCGGCCGCTGGAAGCGCTTCGACGCCGACCGCGCCGCCAAGATGCGCGGCGAGCTGGAACGGATCGTCGCCAGCCCGGGCCTGAGCAAGGACATGTTCGAACAGGCCACCAAGTCGCTCGACTGATGCTCCGGCTGCTCACCGCCACGGTCCGCGATTCCGCCCGGGTGCGGACAGTGGCGGCCGTGGCGGCGCGCTTCGGGCTGGGCGTGCTGCTGGAGACGCTCGGCTTTGCGGGCGAGGCCGATGCCGCCGATCCCGAGACCGGTGCCCTGCCCCTGCCCCGCCGCACCCGGCTGGCACTGGAGGCGCTGGGCCCCACCTATGTGAAGATCGGCCAGATTCTCGCGACGCGCGGCGACCTGCTGCCGCCCGAGTGGATCGCCGAGCTGGAACGGCTCCAGAGCGCCGCGCCGACGTTGCCCTTCGAGGCGATCCGCGGCGAGGTGGAAGCCGCGCTCGGCATGCCGCCGGAAGAAGCGTTCGCCTCGTTCGACCCGACGCCGCTGGCTGCTGCCTCGATGGCGCAGGTCCATCGTGCGCGGCTGGCGGATGGCCGCGAGGTGGTGCTGAAGGTGCGCCGCCCGGGCATCCGCGCGGCGATGGAGGCGGACCTGCGGCTGATCGGCGAGCTCGCCGCGCTGGTCGCACAGAGCAGCGCGGAGGCGCGACGGTTCGAGCCGGTGGCGCTCGCCCGGCAGCTCCGCCAGGCCTTGTTGGAGGAGCTCGACTTCACCAACGAGGGCCGCAACGCCGATCTGCTGCGCGCCGACATGGCCGACACGCCGCGCGTCGTGGTGCCCGAGATCCATTGGCAGTGGACGTCCGAGACGCTGCTGGTGATGGACTATATCGCCGGCGTGAAGCCGGTATCCGGCGAAGCGCTGCGGGCCGCCGGGATCGATCCCGAAGCCATCGCCGAGCTGGGCGCCGATACCGTGATCGCGATGGTGCTGGTCAACGGCCGCTTCCATGCCGATCCGCACCCCGGCAATCTGCTCTGCCTGCCCGGCGACAGGCTGGCGCTGCTGGACCTCGGCTCGATCGGCCATGTCGGGCCGAAGCGCCGCGACGAGTTCATCGCCTTCGTGCTGGCGCTGACCGGCGGCAACGCCCGGGCGCTCGCCGACACGCTGGCGCTATGGAGCGAGGGGCATGCCGTCCCCCGCCGCACGATCGACCGCGCGGCCGAGGCGATTGTTCAGCGCCATGGCGGCGGCAAGCTCGTGCTCTCGGCGATGATGCCCGATTTCCTGCGGCTGCTGCGCGAGGAAAGGCTGGTGCTGCCGCCGGACCTGCTGCTGGTGTTCAAGGCGATGGTGACGATGGACGGCGTGCTCGACCGCATCGCACCGGGTTTCGACCTGTCGGGTGCGATCGGACGGGCGCAGGTCGCGCTGCTGGCGAACCGCTTCGGCCCGGCGCGGATGGCGGCCAGCTCGGCGGCGCTGGCACTGGCATTGGTGGAGCTCGGCGAGGACGCGCCACGCCTGCTGCGCGCGGCGGCGGCGCGGCTCGAAGCGCCGGCGGCGGATACCGGCGTGGCAGCGGCGGTCACCAAGGCGGGCGGGTGGATCGCGACGGCGCTAGTGGCCGGCGCGGGGCTGATCGCTGCGGCGCTCTGGCTGGCTTAAGCCTTCGCTTCCCTCCCGCTTGCGGGAGCGGTCGGGGGAGGGGATGGCGGTTTCGCGCAACAAGACGCGTCAGCAAAAGCCTCCACGTCAGCCCCTCCCCTAACCCCTCCCGCAAGCGGGAGGGGAACGAGGTCACCCCATCACGTTCCGGCCGCGCTGCACGATCGCGCTATGCCCCACGCTCGCCTTCAGGCTGCGGTCGGTCACCGTGTCCATGAACACCCAGTCGTTGCGCGCCTGATCGGGCGTGAGCGTCAGCGCCATATAGCCGCGGCGGCTGGTGTCGCACCATTTCAGCTCGGGATTCGCCTTGACCATCGCGGCGGCGACCACCTTCGGATCGGTCTTGAGCGCGCTTTCGAAGCCCGGCGAGGTCACCGCATGGCCGGCGAACTCGACGCCCGCCGCCTTGCCGTCCTGCGCGAGATCGAACGCCCAGGCATTGTGGCTGTCGCCGCACACGACGAGCAGGTTCGCGCCCATGCTCTGCGACGACTTCAGGAATCGCGCCCGCGCCGCCGGATAGCCGCCCCAGCTGTCATAGCCGAGCGGCAGGCCCAGTCTGCCCGCCAGCACGCCCGCCTGGACATAGGCCTTGGCGCGCGGATCGGCGTCCGGCGCCAGCCAGCCCATCGCATCGGCCGGGGTGGTGAGGTTGCCCATGATCGTGCCGAAGCCGACCACCTGCCAGCGCTGCCCCGCCTTGACCGAGCGGCGCATCGCATGGTCGAGCCACACTTCCTGCTCGCTGCCGAGCATCGTCACCGCCGGATCGTGCCAGGCCCCGTCGCGGAACGCGGTGAGCGCCTTGACCGGATCGGCTTCCTTGAACAGCGGGGCGACATCGGGCTGCTGGCTGCGCGCGAGCAGCCGGCTCTCGGTGCGGAAGAAGGTCGCCAGCGTGCCGATCTCGTAACTGCCCCAGGGCGTCTCGGACACCGGCATCCACTCGCGGAACACCTGCATCGCCGCGGCCTTGCGCGCGCTCCAATCCCCTTCCTTGTCAGGCTGGTGGTTCTCGGCGCCGCCTTCCCAGCTGTCGTTCGCGCTTTCATGGTCGTCCCACTGGACGAGCATCGGCTTGTTTGCATGCAGCGCCTGGAGATCGGGATCGGCGCGGTAGCTGGCGTAGCGCAGGCGGTAATCGGCGAGGTGGATCATCTCGCCCGCCGGCTCGGGCCAGCGGCCACCGATCGCGCCGCCGGCCGGCGCGTAGCCGCCCTTGGCATATTCGTAGAGATAGTCGCCCAGGTGCACCCACAGGTCGATGTCGTCGCGGGCGGCGGCATGGCCATAGGCGTTGAACCAGCCGAACGGCAGGTTCGAACAGGAGAAGATTGCGATGCCGAAGCGGCGCGCATCGCCCAGCGGCAGGGTCTTGGTACGGCCCACCGGCGAGAAGCTGCCGTCGGGTGCCACGAAACGGTAGAAATAGCGCGTGTCGGGCGAAAGGCCGGCCAGGGTCACCTTGGCGGTGTGGTCGCGCCACGCGCCGGTGATCTGCTCGCCTTCGGCGACGATGCGGGTGAAGTCGGCGCTGGTGGCGATCTGCGCGCGCAACTTCACCGCGCCGCCATCGGCGGGCACGTAGCGCGTCCATAGCAGCATCGTGTCCGGCCCCGGCTCGCCGCTCGCCACCGAATGGGTGAAGCCGCGGGCGGTCGCCTGGGCAAGCGCGATGCCGGGAAGTGCCAGCGCACCGATTCCCAGGGTTCCGGTGAGCAGCAGCGCGCGGCGGTCGAGTCGGAGAGTCATCTTGTCGCGTCCCTTGTTCGGTCGGCCGCTCCCTGCCGCGGCTAGGTGTCGTGTTCGTGACAGCGACGCAAAGCTAGGCTAGGCATTTCGGCGAATCGGGTTTTTGGGGCGTGACAACTGGGGGAACGCACCCTGCCGAGCGGGAAGACCGCCGGCGGCACGGAGACGAAGGCGCACGTGAAGGCATTCCCAACCGCGCCGGGCCTCGCCCGGTCGCCTCGCCGCATGACTGCGGCTCCACCCTCCTTGGCGCGCAGCATCGCCCGCTGATGGCAACGCGTATCGCTTCCCTCGGCATTGCCGAGCCGAAAGCCGGGCTCGCCGCGGCAGCAGCAGCCCTGCCACGCTGGATGGCGCTGCTGGCGACGGCGGTCGCCGTGCGCGCCGTCACCTTCGGCAATCCGCTGGTGGCGGTGGACGAGCAATTCTACTGGGTCACCGCCCAGCGACTGCTCGACGGCGCGCTACCCTTCGTCGACATTTGGGATCGCAAGCCCGTCGGACTGTTCCTGCTCTATGCCCCCGCGGCGGCGCTGGGCATGCCCTGGGGCATCCTCACCTATCAGCTGATGGCGCTCGCCTGCGTGGTGCTCACCGCCGGCATGATCGCACGGACGGCCGACCGGGTCGGCTGGAGCGCCGGCGCGCTGCCGGCTGCCCTGCTCTACATCCTGATGCTCAACGTGGCGGACGGCCAGGGCGGTCAGGCGCCGGTCTTCTACAACCTGCTCACCATGGGTGCGGTCGCACTGCTGCTGCCGCGCGCCGACGATCGCGATGGCGATCCGGTCCGCATCGGGCGCAACCTGCTCGCGATGCTGCTGATCGGGCTGGCGCTGCAGGTGAAGTACACCGTGCTGTTCGAGGGCCTGTTCCTCGGCCTGTGGCTGCTGCGCCGCGAATCGGTGCTCGGTGCGAACCTCCACCATGTCGCCCGGCGCGGTCTCGGCTATGCCGGCATGGCGATGCTGCCGACACTGCTCGCCGCCGGCGCCTATGCCTGGCTCGGCCATTTCGATGCCTGGGCCTATGCCAATTTCGGCTCGATCCTCGACCGCCGCAGCGACCCGTTCATCGACCTGGTCGGCGCCTTCTTCGAAGTGATGGTGCCGCTCGCGCCGCTGCTGGTGCTGAGCGGCCTCGGCTGGGCGCGGATGCGGCGCGCGGGCGGCCCTTCCGCCGCCGAGGGGCTGCTGCTCGGCTGGCTGGTCGCGGCGATGGTCGGACTGCTCGTATTCGGCTCCTGGTTCCCGCATTATGCGCTGCCGGCGATGGTACCGGGAAGCCTGTGCTGCGCCGGTTTCTTTGCGCAGGACCGGATCGGCCGCCGCATCGTCGCCCCCGTCCTCCTCGCGGTGGCCCTGATCGCGGGCACGATCTGCGTGCTCGCCGCCCAAGCCAAGCGCGGCAGCGCCGCCCAGCTGGCGACGATCGCCGACGCCATCGGCCGGGGGCCGGGCTGCCTCTACGTCCAGTCGGGTGATTCGATGCTCTACGGCGCCACCGGCCGCTGCGCACTGAGCCCCTGGCTGTTCCCCAGCCATTTGTCGCGCGAGCGCGAAAACGGCGCGCTCGGAGTGGATCAGATCGCCGAAGTCGACCGCATCTTCGCGCAGCGCCCGGCGGTGGTGGTGATGCGCACGCCGTTCCGCGGCGAGCGGCTGGCGGTGCGCGCGCATGTGCAGCGCTATCTCCACCGCCTCGGCTATGCGTCGCGCGGCACCTATTGGATGGGCACCGTGCCGACCACCGTCTATGCCGCGCCCGAGATGTCCTCGACCACCGCACCGCCGCGCCGGGCGGCCAGCAAGCCGGCATAATAGTCCATCAGCGCGGCGGCGTGATCGGCGTCGCTGCGCACCTTGGCGGCGCCCACGCGCGCGGCATGGCGCAGGATCGTCTGGTCGCGCGCGAACAGCCGGCGGATCGCATCCGCCGCCGACAGCGTGTCGCGCGCCGCATAGGTCTCGGCAAAGGGCGGCTCGGCAATCTCGGCAAACCCGCCCTCGTCCGGTCCGATCAGCGGCAGGCCCGAGGCGAGCGCCTCCCAGGCGACCAGCCCGAACGGCTCGGCATCGGAACCGTGGATCAGCGCATCGCAACTCGCGATGATGCGCGAGAGCCGCAGTCGGTCATAGACCGGGCGGAAGATGCGGATGTGCGGGCTGTCGGCGATCAGCGCCTCGAGCTGCGCGCGCTGCGGCCCGTCGCCGAGCAGCATCAGCCCCACCGGCAGGTCGTTCGCGGCAGCCTCCACCGCCTCGATCACCAGCGGCCAGCGCTTCTCCTTGTGCTGGCGCCCGAGCCCGAGCAGCAAATGCCCCTCGGGCGGCAGGCCCAGTTGCGCGAGCAGCGACACCCGCAGCTTCTCGTCGCGCAGATCGGGGGAGAACCAGCCCCGGTCGATCCCCAGCGGCACCGAGGCATCGACCTTGAGCCCGCGCCGTTCGAACCTTTTGGCAAGCGCGGGACCGTTGGTCACGAACGCGTCATAGTGCGCCAGGAACCGCGCCATATACTTGGTATACCAACCGAACGCCTGCTCGACCTGGAGCGGGGTCGCGACATTGTCGAGCCAGCGCTGCGGATAGGTGCCGACCAGGTCGCCATGCGCGAAATAGACCTTGAGCGCATCGCCCTGCCACCGCCCCACCGTCCAGGCAGGGAGCCAGGGCGAGCTGTTCTCGACGATGTCGGGCTTGAGCCGATCGAGCGCGGCCCAGACCGGCTCGTCCTTGACGAAGATGCGGTAATTGCGATCGAGCAGCAGCGGCGGGGCCTTGATCCAGTGGATCGCGCCGCCGCCGGGGCGCTCCTCCACTGCATTTTCCGCACCGGGCGCCACGACGATCAGCTCGTGCCCCAGATCGGCCATCAGGCCCATCTTGCGATCGAGATAAGTGCGTACGCCGCCGCCGGTGGGAGAGTAGAACTCGTTGACGTCGACGATGCGCATGCTGGTCCTCAATCGAGCGGGCTGAACCCTCCCAGGCCGCGCAGATACTGCGCCCGAATGTTCACCGTAGTCACTCCGTTCCCGACGCGCACCATCGCCTGCCGCAATTTGGGACGGCTGCGGCCCAGACGCTGGTTGGACGGGAAGCCGGCACCGTCCGACCAGAAGTTGAACTTGTTCTTGCCGTCGCGGTCATGGGTGAACAGCACCGCATATTCGCCGGGGGCCGGCACGCGGATGCACAGGATCACCGGGCCCGAGGGCGGCGTGTTGGCCCAGATGCGGCGGAAGGTCTTGCCTTCCTTGGCCAGGTCCCGGTCGTCCTTGAGGAAATCCTCCTCGGTCGCCGGATACAGTTCCAGCTTCAACCGGCCGCTGCGATCCTTGAGGCCGGTGATCTCGGCCTGGATGGCCGGGCCGCGACCGCTGGTGCAGGCGCCGGCGTCCTCGCCCAGCGTCTGCGCGGTGGCCGGATGCGCGGCGGCAGCGGCAAGCAGTGTCGCGGCCAGAAGGGCGGTGCGCGTCATGCGGTTTTCCTCGTGAGCAAAGCGTGCAGGCCGAAGCCCGCGATCAGGACCATGTGCGCGGCCAGCGAAAGGCCGGCGATCAGCGCCATCAGTTCGGACAAGGCCTCGCCCTGGCCGATGATCATGATCGCGAAGCTGGCGAACAGCAGTTCCTTGTTCGGCACCAGCGGCAGGCGCCAGGCGAGCAGGCGGCCCGCCGACAGCAGCAGCCAGATGCCGATCGAGACCTGCGGCATCGCGAAATGCCAGGCGAAGGCGATCAGCACCGAACTGGTGATGATGCGGATGCAGTGGATCCCGAACACCCACCACAGCGCGCCGCGCGGCAGCGAGAAGACCCGCTTGGAAAAGATCAGGAACGGCAGCGACATCGCGAAGATCAGCGCGACCGAGCCCATCAGCGTGTTGAACTCGGCGGGCTTCAGCAGGTCGATGCCGAAGGGCAGTGCCATCGCCACCACCGCCAGCGTCATCGCGTTGCCGGCGATGGCCGAGAGGATCGTCACGTCCTTCACCGCGCCGAAGGGGGCCGCGACCATCTGGGTGCGCTGCCGTGCCCAGGCGTAGAAATAGGCCTCGCCCGAATAGCCGAGCAGCACTTCGTTCGCGATCCGCTTCTTGTGCAGCGCGATCATCCCGTCAATCGGGATCCGCCACAGCTTACGGAAGATGATGTAGTCGAAGGTCGGCGAGCCGAGATAATAGAGCACGAAGACGAGGTAGAAGAGCGGGTTGGTGGGCATCGCCCGCGCCAGCCCGGTCAGCCCGCCGCCGAACAGCTCGCGCGCCAGCCCCGCCACCATCAGCAGCGTGAGACCCGCGCCCAGCCACATCGGCCAGCGACGCTTGATCTTCTCGACGGGCTCAAGGCCGCCAAGATCGGGTGCAGCCGGAATCGCGGCTTCGGCCATGCGCGTGTTCACCGAAGCCTCCCCAGCCTGCCTGTTCAATCCATTCAAAAGCGCCACCGACAAGACCGAAACATTCACTCACTTCCCGCGTTTCGACGGCTTCCCCATCCGGGTCGCGTCGCGCGACGCTAGGCTTTCCCAACACATTGCGGTTTATTCCGGCAGCGATTTGGGCTTTAGAAAGGCAAACCGCAAGTAGATGCTGTACCGCTCCCCCCCCTCCACGCCGCTCCACATCCTGGCGTTCGCAGAGACTCTGCAGGGCGGCGGCGTCGAACGTGCGCTGCTGCGCATGACCGCGGGATGGCGCGAACGGGGACATCGGGTAACGCTGGTGCTGGGGGCGTGCGAGGGGCCGCTGGCAGCCGAACTCCCCGCCGGCATCGAGCTGATCGAGCTGGGCAGCCCGCATTATCCGATCCTGATGCGGCTGCCCGGCGTCGTCCGCAAGGTCGATCCCGACGTGGTGTTCTGCCCGGGCAACTACTACACCGCCGCCGCCGCGATGATCCGCCTCCGCCTCGGCCGCGACTGCCCGCCGATCATCGCCAAGGTGTCGAATGCGCTGGTGCGGCACGAGATGTGGCGGATGGTCGCGTGGGGCTATAACCGCTGGCTCCGCTGGCACCCCCGGTTCCTCGATCACGTCGTGGCGATGACCCCGGCGATGGCGCGCGAGGCGATGGCGAAGATGGCCCTGCCCGCGGATCGGGTGAGCGTGATCGCCAACCCGCCAGCCGAGCGCATCGCCGATGCCGCGCCGATCGCGCTGCCGGACGCACGCTACATCGTCGGCGTCGGCCGGCTGGAGGCGCAGAAGCGCTGGGACCGGCTGATCGATGCGCTGCCGCGGCTCGCCGATCCGGAGATCCGGCTGCTGCTGCTCGGCGAAGGCAGCGCGCGTGCGCCGCTGGAGGCGCAGGTGGCGCGGCTCGGCCTCGCCGACCGGGTGACGATGCCCGGCCATGTCAGCGATCCGCTCCCGGCATTGAAGCACGCCACCGTGGCGGCGCTGACCTCGGATTATGAAGGCGTGCCCGGCGTGGTCCGCGAGGCACTGTCGCAGGGCACGCCGGTGGTCGCGACCGAGGCGAGCGTGGCGGTGCGCGAACTTATCGACTCGCCGGCGCTCGGCACCGTGGTTCCGCGCGAGGATGGCGATGCGCTGGTCGCGGCGCTCGACCATTGGCTCGTGCCCGGCCGGCCCCGTCCAGCCCCTCGCGCCGACGAAGGTGATCCCGTCGGCGACTATCTCGCGCTGTTCAGCCGGCTCGCCCGTCAGCGCATCGCGTAGCGCAGGCCGATCCACAGCGTACGCGGCGTCGCGCGCTCGATGACGTTGCCGCCGCTGATCCCCGCCTGCACTTCGGCATCGAACAGATTCTCGGCGCGGCCTTCGATCCGCAGCGCGCGGGTGACCGGCACGCCCAGCGTCGCATCGACGGTCCAGGCCGAATCGAGCTCGGCACTGTTCTGGTCGTCCTCGAACCGGGCCCCGGCATAACGCGCCGTCACCGACGCATTGGCCAGCGCCGCGCGCCAGGCGAGCGTCGCCGATCCCTGAAAGCGCGGGGTCTGCGCCGGGCGCAGCCCGTCGAGCGACGTGGCTGCGCCGGAGGCATGGACGCGGCTGTCGGCATAGGCCCAGGAACCGGCGAGACTCCAGGCGCCGAGCGTCCAGTGGCCGTCCAGTTCGATACCTTTGGCCTCGACCGCTTCGAGATTCTGTCGCTGGCGATAGGCCCCCGCCGCCGAGACGAAGCCGACGCCGGGGAAGGTCCCCGGTCCGCGCGACAGCGTGACGTTGGCGATCGCGCCGTCGAGCCGGTTCAAATAGCCGGTCGCGCGGAAGACGAGGTCGGGCACGGGCCGGAGGTCGACGCCCACTTCGCCGCCCCATAGCCGCTCGGGATCGAGACCCGAATTGGCCGCGGTGGCGTCGGCGCCCGCGCGGAACGGGCGGTAGAGTTCGTTGAGTGTCGGCAGCCGCCAGCCGCGATAGCCGGCCGCGCGCAGCGTCACCGGGCCCATCGCATAGGCGGCACCCAGCCGCCCGGTCGGCTCCCAGCCATGGCGGTTGCTGTACCGCGTGTCGGTCAGCACCGGGCCGGCGGCGAGCGGCGCCTCGAACAGGCTACCGTCATGGATCGTCCAATGGTCCAGGCGCCCGCCGGCATCGAGCGTCCAGCCACCACTGGTGTAGCTGGCATTGGCGAAGCCGCCCGTCGTGAGGCTCGCGCCGCCGGCGATCCGCCGCCGCGTGGGGCTGGTGCCGACGAAGGTGTAGAGTTCGCGGGTCTCGCCCGAGACGCGGCGCAGGTCGCCGCCGAGCCGCAGCGTAACGCCCCCGCCCACCGGCGGGGCGACTTCGATCCGGCCGCCGATGCCGGTCGCGGGCACTTCCTGCTGCACGACGGGGCTTACCGTGTCGCGCGCGGCGGAGATGCTGGCGAAACCGCTCTCGAACTGGCGGACCTGGAGATATGCGAGCGCGGACCAGCCCCATTCGCCCTTCTGCCCGTTGCCGCGGTGGACGAGGCGCACGCTGGCGTCCGCGCCCTTGCTCAGCACACCGGTGAAGGCGGTGCCGCGGTCGCGCTGGTCGGTGAAGCCGGAGAGATTGGTCTGGAGTTCGGTGCCGCCCCCGATGTCGGTGACGCCCCGCACCGCGACGCTGGCCTGCTCATAGGGCGCTGCGCGATCGACACGGCCGGGCTTCACGATCGGCACGAAGCCGTCGCTGCGGCCATATTGCGCCGCGACCGTGAAGAAGCCGCCGCTGACCGGCACCGCGGCGACGGCGTTGGCGTCGACGCTGTTCCGGCTGCCGTAGAAAGCACCAAGGTTCAGCGAGCCCAGCTCGGTAGGACTGCCGCTCTCCAGCTCGACCGTGCCCGCCAGCGCTCCGGGGCCGGCAAAGCCGCTGCCACCACCGCGCGTCACGCGCACACCGGCGAGCCGGCCGGGCATATAGGCCGGGAACGGCACCCAGCCACCGAACGGATCGGTCTGCGGCACGCCGTCGAGCAGCAACAGCGCGCGGCTCGAGGCATTGCCGCCCAGCCCGCGCAGCGTGATCCCCTGGCTGGTCGGATGCGCCGAGGTGGAGGTCGAGCGGCGGAACTGCGCGAGCCCCGCGACATCGGCCAGCACGTCCTCGATCCGGTTGCTGGCGGTGTCGGCCAGCCGGGCGCGGTCAATCGTCACCACGGCATAGGCGGCATCGCCCGGCGGCACGTCGAGCCCGCGGCCAGTGACGACGATCTCGTCCTGCGAACGATCCTGCGCGACCGCAGGCGCCGCCACGCACAGCGCGGCAACCGCGCATCCCAGTTTTTCAAGCATGTGGTGCGACGGTATCCGGATGGGCGGCGACGAAAGCCGGATGGGAAACGGCCGCCGCTTCGGCGCGCAGCAGCAGGGGATAGGCATCCAGCGGCACGGCGAAGCGCCGGGCGTTGAACAGTTGCGGGACCAGGAAACAGTCGGAGATGTCGGGTGCGGCACCCCCGAGGAACGGGCCGTCGCCGCCGGAGTTGCGCACCATCGCCTCCAGCGCCGAAAAACCCTCGGCCATCCAGTGCGCCGTCCAGGCCGAGCGCGTCGCGGCATCGGCGCCGACGCCATGCTCCAGATGGCGCATCACCCGCAGATTGTTGATCGGATGCACGTCCATCCCGATCACCATCGCCCGCGCCAGCGCGTCGGCCCGGGCATCCGGATCGGCCGGGATCAGCCGCGGTTCGGGATAGCGCGCGTCGAGCCAGTCGAAGATCGCCAGGCTCTGGGTGAAGACGCGGCCGTCCGCCTCCAGCGCGGGGACCAGCCCCTGCGGGTTGCGCGCGAGATGCGCGGGGCTGCGCTGGGCGTTCTCCAGCAAGGGGACCTCGTGCCGCACATGCTCCACCCCTTTGAGGGCGAGCGCGATCCGCACCCGATACCCCGCCGAGGAGCGGAAATAGTCGTGCAGCACGAGCATCGGCTCAGTCCTTTTCGGAGTCGCCGTCGCGCTTCGGCTTCTTGCCGTTGAGCCGGGCGTTGCTCTCCAGGGCCACCTTGATCATCGCGACCATCGGATCGGCCAGCGCCAGCCCGAGCACGCCGAACAGCGTGCCGGCGAGGATCTGCGAGGAGAGCGTCAGCGCCGGCGGCAGGTCGACGGTACGCTTGGCGACCATCGGAATCACCACATAGCCGTCGAAATTCTGCACGGCGAAATAGATGATGATCGCCCAGATGCCGGTTTCCTGGCCGGCGCTGAAGCCCACGGCGGCCATCAGCACGCCCGAGATGATCGCGCCGACATTGGGAATGAACGCCAGCACGCCGGTGATGATGCCGAGCAGCAGCGCCATCGGCACACCCGCGACGCTCAGCAGGATCCAGGTCAGCACGCCTTCGAACAGCATCCCGAGCAGGCGCCCGGCCAGCAGCCGTCGCATCGTCGTCGCCATGCCGCCCAGCATGTGCGCGAAGGCGTGGCGCTGGTCGAGCGGGACCATCCACTGCAGCCCGCGCTCGTAGATGCGCGGCTCCAGCGCGATGAACAGGCCCAGGATCAGGATCATGACCATGCTGGTCACCGCGCCGATCGCGGTGCCGACCGCGCTGGTCAGCTTGCCCACCGAGCCCAGCGCCTCGCGCAGCATGCCGTTGATGTCCGAACGGCCGGGCATCAGCCCCATGTCCGAGGCCCAGCGCGCGACGCGATTGGCCTGCGCCTCCAGCGTGGTGCGTAGTTGCTCGGCCTGCTCGGAGATCTGCATGCCCGTACGGTAGAAGACGAGGCCGAAGAACGCGAAGACGAGGAGCAGCACCAGCCCGATGCGCAGGCCGCGCGGGATCGGCAGCACCTTGCCGAGCAGCCGCGCGCCGCCATCGAGCATCGAGGCGAAGACCAGCCCCGCGAAGATGATCAGCAGCGGCTGGACCAGCAGCACGATCAGCGCGATGCCGACCGCCAGACCCAGCCACACCGTGGCCTTCCTGAATTCGGCGCGGGTGGCGGGGTCGCGAAACTCGTTCGGGCCCGGCTCGCGCACGACGCGGACGTGCGCGGATTCCAGCGGATCGTTGCTCATTGTTCCTCGTGGGTAGGGTGCAGCGAAATGCCGAACCGATCGCCGCGGAAACCCGTGAACCAGGTCAGCGGGTTCCATGTCGACGAGCCGTCGCGCGAAAAAGTGATGAACTCGGCGCGCCCGCCGATATTTTCCCACGGCACCGGCCCGCCCAGCCCGCCCTGTTCGAGGCTGAAGCGGCTGTCGGCACTGTTGTCGCGATTGTCGCCCATCAGGAACACATGGTCCTTCGGCACCACGGTCGGCGGGAAATTGTCGCCGGCGGAGTCGCCCAGGTCGGCGATGTCATAGCTGGCGCCGTTCGGCAGCGTCTCGCGGAACAGCGTCAGGCTGCAATAGGCCTTGCCCTGGTGGACGACGCGGCGGCCCTCGTAGAAGATCGATCCGCCGCGCTCGGGATCGGGATCGCAGCGGGTGTTGCCGTCGATCGGCACCAGCCGCTCGCCCAGCGCCTCGCGCGGGACCGGCTTGCCGTTCAGCCAGACGATGCCGTCGCGCACGGCAATGGTGTCGCCGGGCAGGCCGATCACGCGCTTGATATAGTCGGTGCTGTGCTGCGGCGGGGTGACGATGACGATGTCGCCGCGCGCCGGCAGCCGGCCGAGGATGCGCCCGGGGATCGGCGGCAGCAGATGAAAGGTCGGCGTAACGAAGGAATAGCCGTAGGGATATTTGCTGACGATCAGCTGGTCGCCCACCCGCAGCGTGGGGAGCATCGATTCCGAGGGGATGTAGAAGGGCTTGGCGATCAGGCTGTGGAAGGCGAGCACCCCCAGCACCAGCCAAACGAGGCCGCGCAGTTCGGCCCACCAATCGGTACCCTGGCGTGTAGCGCTCTGGCGTCGCTCGCTCCGCTTGCTGCTCAACGCCAGTTCGTCCGCCCCCATTACATTTCCTTTTCCGCCGGCACGGCTTCGATCATCACCATCGCGAACGCCCAGGGCATGTCGTCCGTAAGCGTCAGGTGCACCTTGGCCACGTGTCCCGGTGGCGTCATGGCGTCAAGTCTCGCCTTGGCCCCGCCGGTCAGCGCGAGCGTGGGTGCGCCAGACGGTGCATTAACCACGCCGATATCCTTCATGAACACGCCCCGGCTGAACCCGGTTCCGACCGCCTTGGAAAATGCCTCCTTGGCCGCAAAGCGCTTGGCGAGGGTGGGCGCGTAATTGTGCGGGCGCTTGGCGGCCTTGGCGAGCTCGACCTCGGTGAACACGCGCTGCTCGAAGCGCGTGCCGTAGCGATCGAGCGAATTGCGGATCCGCTCGATGTTGCAGAGGTCGGAGCCGAGACCGAGGATCACGGCAAACTTCCTCCCCGGCACGGGGAGGGGGACCATTCGCGCAGCGACTGGTGGAGGGGCCGCGCCGGAGACGCGGTGTCCCGAAAGGCGCAGGATCTACCGCTGCTGCGCGGCGGCCCCTCCAACACGCCTTCGGCGTGGTCTCCCTCCCCGTGCCGGGGAGGATTGAAGGAAAACCTCACCGCGCCGAGTCCATCAGCGCGCGCATCCGCTGCACCACCGGCCCGAGGCCATCGAAGATCGCCTCGCCGATCAGGAAATGGCCGATATTGAGCTCCATCACCTGCGGGATCGCGGCGATCGGCACCACGTTGTCGAAGGTGAGGCCGTGCCCCGCATGCGGCTCGATGCCGTTGCGCGCGGCCAGCGCCGCCGCGTCGGACAGCCGCTTCAGCTCCACCGCGAGATCCTCGCCTTCCAGCTCGGCATAGCGGCCGGTGTGCAGCTCGACCACGGGCGCACCAAGCCTGATCGCCGCGTCGATCTGGCGCGCCTCGGGCTCGATGAACAGCGACACACGGCTGCCATTGTCGCGCAGCCTGGCGACCATCGGCGCGAGCAGGTCGAACATACCGGCGGCATCCAGCCCGCCCTCGGTCGTCCGCTCCTCGCGCTTCTCGGGCACGATGCACACGGCGTGCGGACGGTGCTTCAGCGCGATCGCCAGCATCTCCTCGGTCGCGGCCATTTCCAGGTTGAGCGGCACGGTGAGTTCGGTCGCCAGCCGGGCGATGTCGCCGTCGGTGATGTGCCGGCGATCCTCGCGCAGGTGCGCGGTGATCCCATCCGCCCCCGCCTCGGCCGCGAGCAGCGCCGCGCGCACGGGATCGGGATAGCCGCTGCCGCGCGCGTTTCGCACGGTCGCGACATGGTCAATATTGACCCCGAGGCGCAGCCTGCCGGTCATGCGGTGATCGCCCGGCTCCCGGGCTTGACCGCCGGGATCGCCGCCAGCTCGGGGGGCAGCTGGTCCGCCGGATAGGCCGGCACGTCGAGCTTGGTCAGCGAAATCAGCGGCACGCCGACATCGGCCTTGCCGTTCGAGCGATCGACGATGCAGGCCGCACCCACCAGCGTGCCGGGATGCTTGCGGATCGCCGCGATGCACTCGCGCGAGGAGAGCCCGGTGGTGACGATGTCCTCCACCATCACCACCCGCGCGCCTTCGGGGATCTCGAAGCTGCGGCGCAGCTGGAACTCGCCGTCCTCGCGCTCGACGAACACTGCCTTGCAGCCGAGCGCGCGCGCCGTCTCATAGCCGGGGATGATGCCGCCGATCGCGGGCGAGACGACGATGTCGACCTCGCCGAAGGTCTCGCGAATCAGCTTGCCGAGCGCGCCGCACACCCGCTCGGTGCGGACCGGGTCCTCGAAGATCCGCATCTTCTGGAGAAATACGGGAGAGCGCAAACCCGAAGACAGGATAAAATGCCCCTCAAGCAACGCACCTGCGTCGCGAAATTCGTCGAGGATGGCGTCTCCGGTCAATGTCTGGGCTCCTGAAGTCAACGGTGGAACGATCCTTTAAGTGGCGGGGGCTGCTACCGCAACCGCACGCGAAAAAGGTTGAGCATGGCCTTTTCCCAGCTATACCTTTGGTTCAAAGGGCCGCTAGGATGCCCCGGTTGTGCGTTCCTGGAGAGGGGTGACAACACCATTATGCGCAGTTTCTTGGTACCGACGATCCTGCTAGCCACCGGGCTGGCCTTCGCTTCTCCGGGACTGGCGCAACCCGCCGCCCCGGCCCCTGCCGCATCGCCGGCCGCCGCTGCAGCGCCTGCCGCACCCGCCCCCAAGGTTGCCGACCCTACGCTCGATGCTGCCGGCAAGCCGCTGCACACCGCCGTGCCCGGTGTCGGCGAGCCGGTCGACAAGGCCTTCTCGCTCCAGCAGCAGGTGACCCCCACCGGCCAGGAAGCACACTGGTTCCACAACGTGATCCTGCTGCCGCTGATCACGATCATCTCGATCTTCGTGCTGCTGCTGCTGGTGTGGGTGATCATCCGCTATCGCCGGGCGGCCAACCCGACGCCCTCGCGCACCAGCCACAATACCGCGATCGAGATCGTCTGGACGCTGGCGCCGGTGCTGATCCTGGTCGCGATCGCGATCCCGTCGATCAAGCTGCTCGCCGCGCAGTTCAAGCCCGCGCCGAAGAACGCAGTGACGCTCAAGGCGATCGGTAACCAGTGGTTCTGGTCGTACGAATATCCGGATAACGGCAACATCCAGCTGACCGCCAACATGCTCAAGGAAGAGGGGCAGGTCGGCAAGGATCAGCGCTATCGCACCGATGCCGACGGTCCCCGCCTGCTCGCCACCGACCAGCGCGTGGTGCTGCCGGTCGGCGTGCCGATCCGCCTGGTCACGACCGCGACCGACGTGATCCACAGCTGGGCGGTGCCCGCCTTCTGGATCAAGCTCGACGCGATCCCCGGCCGCCTCAACGAGACGAGCTTCGTCATCCAGAAGGAAGGCGTCTATTTCGGCCAGTGCTCCGAACTGTGCGGCGCGCGCCACGCCTATATGCCGATCGCGGTCGAGGCGGTGAGCCCGGCCAAGTTCGCGCAGTGGGTCGCCTCCAAGGGCGGCACCATGCCGGGCGCCGCGGCCGAGCCGGCGAGCACCACCGCCATGGGCAACGATGCGACCGACGCCACCGCCAACGGCGCGATGGAGAACGCACCCACCGTCGACGCCACCGCCACGCCGGCACCGTCCAACCAGCCTGCGACCGCGAACCCCGCCGGCGCCGGCAACACGGGCAACTGAGCCATGACCGATACCGCGCTCCCCTATTCCGCCGCGCACGACCATGCGCATGGCGACCATGACGCCGATCACAAGCCGAGCTTCTTCGCGCGCTGGTTCATGTCGACCAACCACAAGGACATCGGCACGCTCTACCTGATCTTCGCGATCTTCGCGGGGATCATCGGCGGCGCGATCTCGGGCATCATGCGCGCCGAGCTGATGCAGCCGGGCATCCAGTACCTGCCCTGGTGGGTCGCCAAGCTGCACGGCGAAGGCACGTTCGACGAGGCGATGCACTTCTGGAACGTGCTGATCACCGCGCACGGCCTGATCATGGTGTTCTTCATGGTGATGCCGGCGATGATCGGCGGCTTCGGCAACTGGTTCGTGCCGATCATGATCGGCGCGCCGGACATGGCTTTCCCGCGGATGAACAACATCTCGTTCTGGCTGACCGTGGCGGGCTTCATCCTGCTGATGCTCTCGCCCTTCGTCGGGGTGGGTGCCGGCACCGGCTGGACGGTCTATGCGCCGCTCTCCACCTATGGCGAACCGGGGCCGTCGGTCGATTTCGCGATCTTCTCGCTCCACCTTGCGGGCGCGGCGTCGATCCTCGGCGCGATCAACTTCATCACCACGATCTTCAACATGCGCGCCCCGGGCATGACGCTGCACAAGATGCCGCTGTTCGCCTGGTCGGTGCTGGTCACCGCCTTCCTGCTGCTGCTGGCGCTGCCGGTGCTGGCGGCGGCGATCACCATGCTGATCACCGATCGCAACTTCGGCACGGCGTTCTACGATCCGCAATATGGCGGCGATCCGGTGCTCTACCAGCACCTGTTCTGGTTCTTCGGCCACCCCGAAGTGTACATCATGATCCTGCCGGGCTTCGGCATCATCAGCCACATCATCGCGACGTTCAGCCGCAAGCCGGTGTTCGGCTATCTCGGCATGGCCTATGCGATGGTGGCGATCGGCCTGGTCGGCTTCGTCGTCTGGGCGCACCACATGTTCACCACCGGCCTGCCGGTGCAGGTGAAGATGTACTTCACCGCCGCGACCATGGTGATCGCGGTGCCAACCGGCGTGAAGATCTTCTCCTGGATCGCGACGATGTGGGGCGGGTCGATCAGCTTCAAGACTCCGATGGTCTGGGCGATCGGCTTCATCTTCATGTTCACCGTCGGCGGCGTGACCGGCGTCGTCCTCGCCAATGGCGGCGTCGACGACTATATGCAGGACACCTATTACGTCGTCGCCCACTTCCACTATGTGCTGTCGCTGGGCGCGGTGTTCAGCCTGTTCGCGGGCTTCTATTACTGGTTCCCGAAGATGACGGGGAAGATGTACAGCGAGCTGCTCGGCCAGATCCACTTCTGGGTGTTCTTCGCCGGCGTGAACCTGCTGTTCTTCCCGATGCACTTCCTGGGCCTGCAGGGCATGCCGCGCCGCATCCCCGACTATACCGACCAATATGCCTATTGGAACCACACTGCGACCGTCGGCTACATGATCATGGCGGCGGGCATGGCGGTGTTCTTCGTCAACGTCATCTACTCGCTGCTCGCGGGCAAGAAGGCGGAAGCCAATCCTTGGGGCGAAGGCGCGACCACGCTCGAATGGACGCTGTCGAGCCCCCCACCCTTCCACCAGTTCGAGACGCTGCCCAAGATCGACTGATCCGGCCGCAGCCGAACGACAAAAGCCCCGGGGGAAACCTCCGGGGCTTTTTCTTTGGTCAGAACCGCGTCGACGCCGTCACCCGGAAGCTGCGGGGTGCGCCGGGCGTGGTCCACACATTCGCGTAGGAACTGGCGATGTAATACGCATCGAACAGGTTATCGACATCCGCCCGCAACGTGAGATGGTCGTTCACCGCGACGCTCAGATTGGCCCGCGCGATCGTATAGGCGGGCAATCGATAGCTGGTTCCAAACGGATCCCCCGCCCGCGCGCCGACATGCGTCACCCCGCCGCCCAGCGCCACCGGCCCCAGCGTCTTCTGCACGAACAGGCTGCCCATGTCGCTCGGCACGTTGCTGAGCGCGGTGCCGATCAGCGCGGTATTGGCATCGTTGCGCACCTTGGCATCGAGATGGGTGTAGGTGCCGGTGACGAGCAGGTCGTTCGCCACCTTCCAGTTGAGCTCGAGTTCGCCCCCGCGCGAGCGCTGGCGCCCGATCTGCGTCTTGACGAACGGATCGACCGCATTGGGATTGAGCACGTTGCGCTTGATCATGTCGAACAGCGCCGCCTGGCCGGTCAGCCGTTGGCCGAACAGCGCGAACTTCACCCCGCCCTCGATCGACTGGCTGCGCTCGCCGTCGAAGCTGGTCGTGCCGTCCGACGGGTTGAGCCGCAGCGATTCGCCCCAGCTGGCGTAGAGCGCGATCGCGTCACTCGCCCGCCAGGTCAGCGCCGCGCGCGGCGTCACCCCCTTGTCGACCGTCTCGAAGCGGCGATTGGTCAGCCGGTTGATCACGGACTCGCGGAAGCTGTTCCACCGCGCGCCGAGCAGCAGCGTGAACGGCCCCGCCCCGATCAGGTCCTGCGCATAGACGCTCTCGCTGCGGAAGCGGCTGTCGCGGCTGGCGAAGGGCGGCGGCACCGGCAGCGCGGTGGTGGCATAAACGGGATCGAACAGATCGATCGGCAGCAGCGGCCGGGTCGGCGTGCCGCGGGCGCGGTTCAGCACGAAGTCGATATGGTAGCGGACGCGGTCGGCGCCGACTCGCAGATCATGCGTCATGCCGAACAGCGTAATCTTGGCAGCCAGCTCCGCGCGGAGCGACAGGTCGTTCCAGGCGAAATCGTGATAGCGCCGGTCGCGCCCGGCGGTGCGCCCGTCCGCCTGCAGGCCTCGGGGGCCGAAATCGACCATCGTGCCGAAGCCGCGCAGCGATCCGTCGCGCTGGCTGGCACCCAGCTCGAGCCGTACGTCCTTGGTCAGGTCGGCGAACAGGCTGCCCTGCTGCCAGAAGCCGTTCTGCACGATGTGCCCGTCGCCGGGCTCACCGAGAAAGGTGCGGCGGTCCATCGCCCGCGCATTGCCACCTACCGCGACGATGCCGCGGTCCAGCACGCTGGTGTTGCGCATATATTCGGCCTGGTAGAGCAGCCGCAGCCCCGCCGCCGGCGCCCAGGCGAGCGACGGCGCGATCAGCCGGCGCGAGCCGTCGACATGGTCGCGGAAGCTGTCATGCCCCTCCGCCACGCCGATCAGTCGGGCCGAGAGCCCCTGGGCGAGCGGCCCGGTCACGTCGGCGCTCGTCCGCCAGCTGTTCCAGCTGCCCGCGCTCAGATCGGCGCTGCCCTGGAAGCGATCGAGCGGCGCCTTGGTGACGAGGTTGATCGCCCCGCCCGGCTCGCCGATGCCCGACAGCGCCGCGGTGGCGCCCTTGAGCACCTCGACGCGCTCGATCGTCGCCGCGTCGATCGGCGCGTTGAAGCCGAAATTGCTGCTGAAGCGATTGATGCGGATGTCCGGCCCGGCATTCTCGTCGCCGGCAAAGCCGCGGATCGACACCTTGTCCCAGAGCCCGCCGAAATCATTCTGCCGCGCGACGCCGCCGGAAAGATCGAAGAGATCGCCGAGTCGCGTCGGGTTGACCGCATCGATCAGATCGCGATCGAGCACGCGGACCGATTGGGGATAGGTGAAGGCGGGCACGTCGGCACCGAGGATGCTGGCATTGGCGGTGCGCCCGGTGACGACGATATCGTCCTCTCCCTGCAACGCCTGCGCCGCCGCGGGCATGGCGACGCCGCTGGCCAACGCGGCCAGCAGGATGCTGTGCCGGCGAAGGGAGGATAGGTTCATTGGATGCGCCCCGATGCAGATATTCTCGTTGGGCGGCCGCATAGGCGTATTAATAATCAGTTGCAATAGCATGTGTCACCACGCGGCACACCGGCACCGAATCGGCTGGCCTCGCCGCGACGATGGGCGCATCAGCGGTTTCGGTAACTTCTATCCGCTATCCTGCACGACGCCCCCGGACGCGTCGCTCGCGCGTTTGCTCGTTGGTCCGGTAGTATTTTGGAGACGTCGATGCGCAGCCCCTATGCCGACTGGATGAAGATCGGCCTCGACAGCTGGATGCTGGGCATCGAGGCCTCGACCGTGATCGGGATGCGGCTGACCAAGCTTGCTGCCGGCGGCCCCGGCGCGACGGCCGAGGCACAGCGCATGGTCGCCGAGAAGATGCAGGCCGCCTGGGAGCTTCAGGTCGCCGCCGCCACCGGCCGGCTGGGCAGCACGCCCGAGGCGCAGGCGAGCAAGACGCTGCGGCATTATCGCCGCAAGGTGCGGGCCAACGCCAAGCGACTCGGCTGACCTCTTTCGCCCGCCGGGCGCGCGCCGTATATCGGGAACGATGATGTCCGTGACCAACGCCAATCCCGCACTGCCCGCCGATTGGCGCGATTTCCTTGCCCTCACCAAGCCCCGGGTGATGACGCTGGTCGTCTTCACCGGGCTGTGCGGCATGCTCGCAGCACCCGTGCCGATCCACCCGGTGCTCGGCTTCACCGCGATCCTGTGCATTGCGCTCGGTGCCGGTGCCGCGGGCGCGCTCAACCAATGGTACGAGGCCGATCTCGACGCCAAGATGAAGCGGACGCAAGGGCGCCCGCTACCCGCGGGCCGGATGGACCGCCAGTCGGCGCTGCATTTCGGCGTGGGGCTCGCGGTGTTCAGCCTGGTGCTGATGTATGTCGCGATCAACCTCGTCGCGACGCTGATCCTCGCCGTCTCGATCCTGTTCTACGTGTTCGTCTACACGATCTGGCTCAAGCGCCGGACGCCGCAGAACATCGTCATCGGCGGCGCGGCCGGCGCCTTCCCGCCGCTGATCGGCTGGGCGGCGGCGACGGGCAATGTCGCGACGCTGCCGGTGCTGCTGTTCGCGCTGATCTTCCTGTGGACGCCGCCGCATTTCTGGGCGCTCGCGCTGTTCGTGAAGACCGATTACGCCAATGCCGGCGTGCCGATGCTCCCGGTCGTCTCCGGCGAGCGCACCACGCGCATCCAGATCGGCCTCTACACCCTGCCGATGATCGCCGCCGCCGCCGCGCCCTGGCCGCTGGGGCTGAGCGGCATGGTCTATGGCCTCACCGCCGCGGTGATGTCCGGCATCTTCCTCGCCATGGCGATCCAGGTCGCCACCCGCCGCACCGAACCGGAAGACCGTATGATCCCGGAAAAGCGGCTGTTCAAATTCTCGATATTGTATCTGTTCGTGCTATTTGGTGCGCTCGTGATCGACAGGTGGATCGGATGAACGATTCCCGCGGAGAGGATGGTAACGACATGCCGGCATCGGAACTGGAGCTGATCCGCGCGCGCCAGCGATCGCGCGCCCGGGTGATGGCGCTGCTGCTCGGCGGCTTCGTCGTGCTGGTGTTCGCGATCTCGATCGTGAAGATGCAGCTCGGGCACGGCGGATGAGGATCAGCCGCAACCTGCGCGTCGGCCTGATGGGTGCCGTGCTGGTGTGCGGCATGACCGGGCTGGGCTTTGCCGCGGTGCCGCTCTACCGGATGTTCTGCGAGGCGACCGGGCTCAACGGCACCACCCAGCGCGGCCTGCGCGCGCCCGGCGCCACGGGGCAGAAGATTACGGTGGCGTTCGACAGCAATGTCAGCCCCAAGCTGCCGTGGAAGTTCGCGCCCGAGCGGCGCGAGGACACAATCGACATCGGCGGCCGCGACATGGCCTTCTTCACCGCCACCAACACCTCCAACCGGCCGCTTACCGGCACCGCGACGTTCAACGTCACGCCGGCGCAGGTCGGCAAATATTTCACCAAGATCCAGTGCTTCTGCTTCACCCAGCAGACGCTGCAGCCGGGCGAGACCGTCCGCATGCCGGTGATCTTCTTCGTCGACCCGAAGATTCTCAACGATCCCGACGCGCGCGACGTCGAGGAGATCACCTTGTCCTATACATTTTATCCAGTGGATTCGCCGAAGACACCAAGCTAGCATCGCGCAAAATAGAGAGAGGATTGGGATACGCCCATGGCTGGAGCAAAGAACCACCAGTATCATATCCTGCCGCCGAGCATCTGGCCGCTGCTGGGCTCGCTGGGCGGGCTGGTCCTCGCCTCGGGCGCCGTGATGTGGATGCACAAGATGGCGAACGGAACGCTGGTGCTGACCACCGGCTTCCTGCTGGTGCTGCTCACCATGTTCGGCTGGTGGGGCAAGGTGATCCAGGAGGCGCATGCCGGCGATCACACCCCGATCGTCCAGCTCCATCTGCGCTACGGCATGATCCTGTTCATCGCCTCCGAAGTGATGTTCTTCGTCGGCTGGTTCTGGGCCTGGTTCGATTTCGCGCTCTTCCCCTCCACGGTTGAGGCAGTCGGCGGCACCTGGCCGCCCAAGGGCATGGAGGTGCTCGATGCCTGGCAGTTCCCGCTGCTCAACACGCTGATCCTGCTCTGCTCGGGCTGCACCGTCACCTGGGCGCATCACGGCCTGATCCACAACGAGCGCGGCGGCGAACTGCGCGGGCTGTGGGGCCTGATCGGCGTGGGCGAGAACGACACGGTGAAGAAGGGCCTGTGGCTCACCGTGGTGCTCGGCTTCATCTTCAGCTGCCTCCAGGCGTACGAGTATATGGAGGCCCCCTTCCCCTTCAAGGCGGCGAGCGAGGGCGGCTCCAGCTATGGCGGCGCCTTCTTCATGGCGACGGGCTTCCACGGCTTCCACGTGATCGTCGGCACGATCTTCCTGGTCGTGAACCTGGTGCGCGCCTATCGCGGCGACTTCACCCCCCGCCAGCATTTCGGCTTCGAGGCGGCGGCCTGGTACTGGCACTTCGTCGACGTCGTCTGGCTGTTCCTGTTCGCGTCGATCTATGTCTGGGGCGGTTGGGGCGCGCCGGTCCACGCCGGCTGACGTGGCCGCACCGACACCCGATCCCACAGGGGGCGGCAGCGTTGCGTTGCCGCCCCCGATCGCATCGGGCCTCTACGGCTGCTGCCCGCGCTGCGGCGCCAGGACGCTGTTCCGCAGCTTCACCGCCTTTTCCGAGCGTTGTTCCGCCTGCGGGCTCGATTTCACGAAGTTCAACGTCGGCGACGGGCCGGTGGTGTTCCTCACCCTCGGCATCGGCGCGCTGGTGACGATCCTGGCGCTATGGGTGGAGTTCAGCTTCTCCCCGCCCGTCTGGGTCCATCTGCTGCTCTGGCCGCCGGTCACGCTGGCGATGGTGGTGGGATCGCTGCGCGTGGCCAAGGGGCTGCTGCTCGCGCTCGAATTTCGCAACCGGGCCCATGAGGGCCGAATCGCCGAGGACTGACATGCGCGGCGTGCCCCTGATCCCTACCCTGCTAGTCGGCCTCGCCGTCGCGGCGATGATCGCGCTCGGCTTCTGGCAGCTCGACCGGCGGGCGCAGAAGGAGAGCGCGCTGGCGGTGTTCGCCGCCAACACGATGCAGCCGACGATCACGATCGAGAGCGGCGCGGCCGATGCCTCGCTGCTGTTCCGCCATGCCCGTTCTGCCTGCCAGTCGGTCACCCGCTGGGCGCGCCAGGGCGGGCGGGGGGTCCAGGGCCTGCAGGGCTGGCGGCAGATCGCCACCTGCCGCACCCATGCCGACGCGACATTGCTGGTCGACATGGGAGTGACCCGCGACCCGATGTTCCGCCCGCACTGGCCCGGCGGGGTGGTGAGCGGCACCCTCACCCGCGCGCCGGACCACCGCCCGCTGATCGCCGGCATCTTCGATTCCGCACCCCAGCCGCTGATGCTGGTCTCCGACCAGGCAGCGCCGGGGCTGGAGCCGAGCGCCCCGCCCGACATCGCCAGCGTGCCCAACAACCACCTCGCCTATGCGGTGCAATGGTTCCTGTTCGCCGGCGTGGCGATCATCATCTACGTCCTGGCACTGCGCCTGCGCGCCCGCGGCGCGCCCGAGCCGCGAATCCGCTAACGCCCGGCTATCCTCTGCAGCGTGCGTCCCGCCGCGCAGATGGGTGGACGCGGCCGCACCGCACGCTAAGGGAAGGACAAGGCAAGCGAACCTTGGAGCGGCACGCATGAACGATCAGGTTTCCCAGGGCTATGGCGCGGTCGCCGCTACCGCCGAGACGGGCTGGCTGACCACGTCGTTCGTCCTCATCGCGCTGGGCGCGGCGCTGGCGGTGTTCATCCTGATCTGGGGCACGCGTCTGGCGATCCGCCGCCGCAAGGCGCGCGAGGAACTGGACGAGCGCGGCGAGCTCGAAGTCGTCGATCCGGCCAAGCCGATCGAGCCTCCCTCGGTGACGACCAGCGCGCCCGAAGTGCCGGCACCCATGCCCGCGCCCGGCCCGCTCGCCGACGAGCCGATTGCGGCCGCCGCGCCGATCGCGGCCCCATCGGCGGCGCTCGCGGCGGATACCAATGCCCAACCGGCGCCTGTCGCGCCCGCACCTGTGGAAGCGGCGCCCGCAGCGGGCGGTGACGATCTCACCCGGCTGAAGGGCGTCGGCCCCAAGCTGGCCGCACGGCTCAACGAACTCGGCATCACCCGTTTCGCCCAGCTCGCCGCGCTCGACGAGGCCGGCGCCAAGGCGCTCGACGCCCAGCTCGGCAGCTTCCAGGGCCGCATGACCCGCGACCGCTGGATCGACCAGGCCCGCTTCCTCGCCGAGGGCGATAGGGCGGGCTATGAAGCGGTGTTCGGCAAGCTTTGATGCCAGGCCGCACTGATAATAGCCATCGCTACTCCCAAACCGTCACCCCGGCGAAAGCCGGGGCCCATTGGGGTCTCGCCTGAAGCTCTTGCAGCGGCGGAGAGGCGGATGGACCCCGGCTTTCGCCGGGATGACGATCTTCGGGGCACTGGCGAGAGCGCTCGGCCGCAGCGGAAACTGACCGCATAACGACACCAGACCTTCCCGCCCGCTACCGCTGCAGGATATCCAGCGCCGCCGCGGTCAGTGCCTCGGTCGCGGTGCTGACCACCGCCTCGGCATCGGGAGCCCATTCGGCGCTGTGGAGCGAGGGCAGCATCGCCTTGCCGCCCTGCGCAGCGTCCCACTTCGCCTGGGGCACGCCGCCCACCCAGAAGATCGTGCTCTGGATGCTCTTGTCGGCGAGCCAGTAGCGGCTGAAATCCTCGCCGCCCATCACTGCCTTGGTCTCGACCACCCGGTCCTTGCCGAAGCGCGTGGTGAACAGCCCCTGCAGCCGCCCCGCGAGCGGTTGGGTGTTGAAGGTGGCCGGGGTATATTCGTCCTTCACCGTCACCACCGGCATCCGGTCCTCCGGCACGCCGGCCGCGATCGCCTCGCCCTTGGCGATGCGCGCGATCCCGTCGAGCAGCTGCTGGCGCGAATCGGGGGTGAAGCTGCGCACGGTGAGCAGCATCGTCACGTCGTTGCCGATGATGTTGTGCTTCGATCCGCCATGGATCGCGCCGACGGTCACCACCGCCGGCTGCTGCGGATCCATCTCGCGGCTGACCAGGGTCTGCAGCGTGGTGACGATCCGCGCGGCGAGCACGATCGGGTCGCGGGTCGTGTGCGGATAGGCGCCGTGGCCGCCTACGCCCTTCACCACGATGTCGACCGAGTCGACGTTTGCCAGCGCATAGCCGGGTGTCACCCCGATCTGCCCGGCGGGCAGGCTGGCGCTGTCGTGGAAGGCGATCGCGTAGCCCGGCTTGGGAAAGCGGGTGAACAGCCCGTCGTCGAGCATCGCCTTGGCGCCGCGCCCGCGCTCCTCGGCGGGCTGGGCGATCATTACCACGGTGCCGTGCCAGCGATCCTTCATCGCCGCGAGGTTGCGCAGCGTGCCGACCCAGCTCGCCATGTGGGTGTCGTGCCCGCAGGCGTGCATCACGCCGCTCTCGATCCCCTCGTCGGTGGTCGCGCGGACCTTGGAGGCGAAGGGCAGCCCGGTATTCTCCACCACCGGCAGCCCGTCCATGTCGGCGCGGATCAGCACGACGGGGCCGGGTCCGTTGCGCAGCACCGCGACCACGCCGGTGCCGCCGACCTTCTCGGTCACCTCATAGCCCGCCTCGCGCGCGGCGGCGGCGAGCTTGGCGGCGGTCTGCACCTCGTGCAGGCTGAGTTCGGGATGGGCGTGGAGGTCGCGGTAGAGCGCCATCAGCTGCGGCATCGCCCTGGCCGTGGCGTCGCGCACCGGATCGGCGGCAGCAGCGGCGGGCGTGCCGAGGCTCATTGCCCCGGCCAGCAGGAAAGACGTGAACATCGGGCCCCCTTTGCGGTCATGGACACGAGTGTCACGCCTGGCCGCCCGCCTGTCAAACCGCGGGAACGATCTCGATCACGTCGACCTTCGATTCGAACGCCGGATAGGGGATCACCAGCCGCCAGCGCTGGTCGCCGATCCGCTCGCCATAGCCGATCAGGTTGCGCTTGTTGTCGAGCCCGTAGCGAAGCGGTGCGCTGTCGTCGCCCACTTCCAGCGTGCCGAGAAAGGTCACGCGGGCGGTCACGTCGGGGAAGAAATTGCCCTCGGGCCGCTGCAAGCCCCCCTCGATGCGGAAGTGCCGCAGGTCGCCATCCGCGGTGATCGGGCAAGGCCGCCAATCATAGGTGACGATCGCGGTCACCGCGGTGCCGCCGCCGCCCAGCTTGATGGTGCGGCAGCGATAGGCGCCGGCCGGCGGCATCGCCGTGTCCAGCGCCCGATCGGGATCGAACAGCGCAGGGTCGCCCTCGATCAGCTTCACGTCGGCGGCGCGGGCGAGCGGCAGCGCCTCGCTCCACGCCTTGCGCCAGTTGCGCAGCTTGGTGCGATCCGTGTCGGTCGCGATCCGGCGCCAGGGGAGGCGCGTGTCCATCCCCGGCGAGGTCGCCTCGTGATAGACGCTGCAGCCGGCCAGCGCCGCGCCCAGCCCCAAGGCGACCAGGGTGCGCACCATCATTCGGCAGTCCAGCCGCCGTCGATCGAATAGTTCGCGCCGGTGATCTGCGCGGCTTCGTCGCGGCACAGGAACAGGGCCAGCGCGGCCACCTGCTCGGGCAGCACGAACTGCTTGGTCGGCTGGGCATCGAGCAGCACGTCGTTGATCACCTGCTCGCGGGTCAGGCCCCGCGTCTTCATCGTGTCGGGGATCTGGTTCTCGACCAGCGGCGTCCAGACATAGCCCGGCGAGATGCAGTTCACCGTGATGCCGTGGGTCGCCACTTCCAGCGCCGCCGTCTTGGTGAGGCCGGCCAGGCCATGCTTGGCAGTGACATAGGCCGACTTGTTGGGGCTGGCGACCAGGCTGTGCGCGCTGGCGGTGGAGATGATCCGGCCCCATTTGCGCTGCTTCATGCCCGGGATCGCCGCGCGCATCAGGTGGAAGGTCGAGCTGAGATTGATCGCGAGGATCGCGTCCCACTTCTCCAGCGGGAATTCGTCGATCGGCGCGACATGCTGGATGCCGGCGTTGGAGATGACGATGTCGACCGCGCCGAACTCCGCCTCGGCCCGCGCGACCATCGCCGCGATCTGGTCGGGCTTGGTCATGTCGGCGGCGTCGTACAGCGCCTTGCCGCCGCTGGTCTCCGCAAGTGCCGCGCGCTCCTTCTCGATCGCCGCCGCGTCGCCGAAGCCGTTGATCAGCACATTCGCGCCCTCGGCCGCCAGCGCCTTCGCATAGGCGAGGCCGATGCCCGACGTGGACCCGGTGACGATCGCGGACTTGCCCTTGAGGAACATCGGCATACTCCTTTTAACGCTGGGTGAGATCGAAAGCGGCAGTCTTGCCGTCGAGGATGTTCTGCGCGACGAGCCGCGAATTGGCCATGGTTTCGGCGACCGCGATACGGCCGGCCTCCCAATGCTCGTGCATCGTCCGTGTGGAGAATTCGAAGTCGCGCGAGCCGCCTTCCCAGAGCTTCGCGCGGTAGATCAGCTGCACGACATTGACCGGATATTCGGTCACCAGATCGCGCACCGCCTGCACCTCGGGCGCGTCGGCGACATGCTCGGGCAGCTTGTCGAGCAGCCGCCGCACCGTCTCGCGCGCCTTGCGCAGCCGCAGCCGTTCGTCGGAAATGGCGCGGGTGCGGCTGGAGAAACGGATTTCCTTCTCGCGGCCCATCACGTCCATGATCGTGCGCGGGAGTTCGTTTTCCGCGGGGAACAGATCGACCTGGAAGACGAGCATCTCGGCCTCCTGCCGATCGAGGACATGGGTAAGCGGGGTGTTGGAGACGAGTCCCCCGTCCCAATACCAGCAACCGTCGATCTCGACCGGCGGCAGCCCGGGCGGCAACGCACCAGACGCCATGATGTGCCGCGCATCGATGCGTTCGTCGCGCGTATCGAAATAGCGGAAATTGCCGCTGTGCAGATTGACCGCGCCGACCGACAGCCGGACCGGCCCGTCGTTCAGCAGGTCCCAGTCGACCAGCCGATCCAGCGTCTCGCGCAAGGGGCTGGTATCGTAGAAGCTCAGCGCGCCCGGCGTACCCGGCACGGCGAAGGCGGGCGGGATCGGGCGCGGGCGGAAAAAACCGGGAACGCCGCCCAGCATCACCGCGCCGGCGGCCCATTCATGGCTGATCTCGCGCGCCTGGTCGTTCATCGGCAGCGAGAATTCGGGCAGTGCGGAGGTCACCTGCTCCCAGAAGGCGCGGATCGCGCCGAGCCGTTTTTCGGGCGGATTGCCGGCGAACAGCGCGGCATTGACCGCGCCGATCGAAATGCCCGCCACCCAGTCCACGTCGATCGCGGCGGTGGCGAGTTCCTCGATGACCCCGGCCTGGAAACTGCCGAGCGCCCCGCCCCCCTGCAGCACCAGCGCGACGGTATCCGGCAGCGGCATGCCGGGTCCGGCATGGCGGCGACGGTGCGGGCGGGACTCAGCATCGGCCATGCGGTGCGATGTGGCGCATCCCATGCTGCGGAGCAATACGAACCTTGCTAGCGGCACGTGCAACGCGCAGACGATTGGCGCATTGTTACGGCAACCAAATCAAGGGGAGGCCCAATGCGGCTCGACGATCTCGATCCTACCGACAATGCCCGCGATCTCGGCTCGGGCGGCGGCGGCGGCTTTCCGCTGCTCGGCCTGCTGCCGATGTTCCTCGGCCGGGGCATGGGCTGCGGCGGCATCGTGCTGGTGGGCATCATCGCATTGGTGATGTTCGGGCTGGGCGGCGGCGGCGGCATGCTGGGGCAGAGCGGCGGCGGCGGCGGCGGCGGCGGCCGCTCGCCCACCGCGGGCCAGTCCGGCCAGCAGGTCTGCCGCGTCGACGAGCGCCGGCTGGAAGCGTGCCGGGTGATGCGCAGCACCGACGACACCTGGGGCAAGATCTTCCAGGAAATGGGCCGCAGCGACTACAGGCCCGCGACGATCAACTTCTTCAAGGGCGGCGCCAATACCGGCTGCGGCGCGGCGACCTCGGCGGTCGGCCCCTTCTATTGCCCGAGCGACGACGGCGTGTATCTCGACACCGCCTTTTTCGACGAGCTGCAGAACCGCTTCGGCGCCAAGGGCGACTTCGCCCGCGACTATGTGATCGCGCACGAGATGGGCCACCATATCCAGGACCTGCTCGGCACCTCGACCGAAGTATCGCAGGCCCAGGCTCGCGCCTCGAAGACCGAGGGCAACCGCCTGTCGGTGAAGCTCGAACTGCAGGCCGACTGCTATGCCGGCGTCTGGGCGGCGCGCAACCGCGACCGGCTGGAACCCGGCGACATCGAGGAAGGCATGACCGCCGCCAACGCAATCGGCGACGACACGCTGCAGCGCGAGGCGCGAGGTAGCGTGGTGCCGGACAGCTTCACCCACGGCACCTCGGCGCAGCGCATGGCCTGGCTCAAGCGCGGCATGGAGACCGGCGACCCGCGCCAGTGCGACACCTTCAACAGCGCGCTCTGATCGTTACTTGACGTCAACCCTTGGCCGCTATTGGATGGCGGCCAAGGGGGACCATCATGCAAGAACAGGCCGAGCGCGGTGCGTTCGAGTTTTACGGCGCGTGGCGCGAATACGCCCCGATCGCGTTCACCAACCTGCTGCTGACCATCGTAACGCTCGGCATCTACAACTTCTGGGGCCGCACGCGGACCCGGCAGTATCTGTGGAGCCGGACGCGCTTCATCGACGACCGACTCGAATGGACCGGCACCGGGCGCGAACTGCTGCTCGGCTATATCGTCGTGGTGGTGCTGGTGTTCGTGCCGGTAGCGGGGCTCAACCTGCTGGTCGGCGCGCTGGCGATGCGGGGCACGCCCGAGGGCGCCGCTGCGGCCGGCCTGCTCTTCTTCGGTCTCTACCTGTTCCTGTTCCTGCTGGGCGGCGTCGCGATCTTCCGCGCGCTGCGCTACCGGCTGAGCCGCACCTATTGGCACGGCATCCGCGGCGGCAGCGACGACCAGGGGTTTCGCTACGGTCTTTCCTATCTCTGGCGGATGATGCTGGGCAGCGCCGCGTTCGGCCTGCTGGTGCCCTGGGCGCTGGTCACGCTGTGGAACGAACGCTGGAACGCGATGAGCTTCGGGCCCTATCCGTTTCGCTCCGGCGCCAGCTCGGACGGGCTGATGCGGCGCTATCTGCTGTTCTACCTGCTGCCCGTGGCGCTGGTTATCGGCGGCATCGTGGCCGTGGCGCTCAGCCTGTGGTTCGGTGTGACCCCGCAAACGGCGCCTGGGCCCGTCGCCCCCCCGCTGTTCCTGATCGTCGGCTTCTTCGTGTTCTACCTGCTGTTCCTGGCGCTGTTCGGGCTGATCAGCCTTTCCTTCTACGCCGCCTATTTTCGCCAGGCGATCGGCGCACTGACGCTCGGGCACCTCGAGTTCGAGTTCACCGCGCGTACCAAGGACTGGCTGAAGCTGATGCTCGGCACCGTTGCCCTGGTGGTGTGCACGCTGGGCATCGGCTCGATCTTCATCGGCTATCGCAACTGGGCGTTCTTCATCCGCCACCTGCGCGCTTATGGTACGCTGGATCTCGAGCAGTTCACGCAATCGGACACGCGCGCGCCCGGCCAGGGCGAGGGGCTGTTCGACAGCCTCGACATGGGCGCGTTCTGAGGGAGGGCAACAGGTGGAAACCCGGGTCTGGCATTACGACGGCCGCAGCGGCGAACGGCGCATGCCGGTGCTCGTGCCGAGCGCCGACGAGCGGCGATTCACGCTCCAGGGCGACGGCGCCGATCCGGGCCCCTATGCCTTTGCCGACCTGGAGCCGCACGGCACCTCGCACCATGAGCGCGCCTTCGGCCTGAAGGGACGGCCGGGCTGGCGGATCACCTTTCTCGAGTTCCCGCCGTCCGAAATCGCGGTGCAACTGCCCAAGCCGGCACGCTACGGGGCCTGGATCGATCGGTTCGGGCTGTGGCGCTCGGCGGGCGTGCTCGCCATCCTCGCGGTGCTGGTCGTCGCCTTCACGCTCAAGCTGCCGCCGCTACTGGCGCGACTGGTGCCGCAATCGGTGGAGCAGCGGATGGGCCGGCTGATCGTCGGCAATCTCGGCACCTATGCCTGCGCCAGCCCGCAGGGCGACGCCGCACTGAAAGCCCTCGGCGCGCGGCTGCGCCAGGATGGCGACGTGACCATCCGCGTCGTCCATGCGCCGATGATCAACGCCGTCGCCTTTCCCGGCGGGCAGGTGGTGCTGTTCGACGGGCTGATCCAGAACGCCAAGTCGCCGGACGAGGTGGCGGGGGTGCTCGCGCATGAGCTCGGCCATGTCGCCCACCGCGACGGCATGGAGGCACTGATCCGCCAATATGGCCTGCAGCTGCTGCTCGGCGGGTTCGACGGCAATGTCAGCGGCTATGGCAACGCGCTGCTCAACGCCCGCTATTCGCGCAAGGCCGAGGCGGGGGCGGACGGTTATGCGATCGGGCGGCTGCAGGCCGCCAATATCTCCCCGCTGCCGACGGCCGCGCTGTTCGCACGGCTGGCCGAGCAGGACGCGCAGCCCGGCAATGCAGCGGTGATGATGACCTATCTGTCCTCGCACCCGCTATCGACGGCGCGCGAACAGGCGTTCCGGGCGAGCGCCAAACCGGGCGCTGCGTACAAGCCCGCGCTCAGCCCCGAGCAATGGCAGGCGCTGCGCGCGATGTGCGGCGACAGCCCGGCGACCGCCCCTTAGGCGAGCGCCGCGATCAGCTTGCCGGCGAGGACCGAGAGGCCCGACACGACAATCGCCGCGCCGAAGACGAGCTGGCTGCTGGGGACGAACCGGCGGACCGGCAGGGCGATGGCTTTCTCGACTTTGCTCATGGCGCCTAGATGCTCCTTCCGGGATGCGATGTCCTATGATCAATCCCGATGGCCGTGATCGGTTCCGTCGCTGGCGGCGAAAGGCGGGAGCGGCTACACCGCCGGCCATGACCATGCTCGCCCATCACCACACGCCCGGCGCCGCCCCCACCATCGTCTTCCTCCCCGGCTATCGCTCCGACATGCAGGGATCGAAGGTGCTGGCGATGGAGGGCTGGGCGCGTGACCGCGGCCAGGCGTTCCTGCGCTTCGACTATGCCGGCTGCGGCGAAAGCGCGGGCGCCTTCGAAGACCAGACGCTGGCGAGCTGGCGCGACGACGCACTGCGGATGATCGACACGGTGGTGGAAGGGCCGGTGGTGCTGGTCGGCTCGTCGATGGGCGGCTGGCTGATGCTGCTGGTGGCGCAGGCGCGGCCCGGGCGCGTCGTGGGCATGGTCGGCATCGCCGCCGCGCCCGATTTCACCCGCTGGGGCTTCACCGATGCCGAGAAGGCGACGCTCGCCAAGGAGGGCCGGCTCGAACAGCCGAGCGACTATGGCCCCGAACCGATGGTCACCACCCTCCCCTTCTGGACCTCGGGCGAGGCCAACCTGGTGCTGGAGGCGCCGATCGCCTTTGACGGCCCGGTGCGCCTGCTCCAGGGCCAGCGCGACGCCGAGGTGCCGTGGGAACTGGCGCTGCGGCTCGCCGACACGCTTCGTTCAGACGATGTGCAGGTGACGCTGGTCAAGGGCGGTGACCACCGCCTGTCGCGCGACGCCGACATCCGCCTGCTGCTTAGCGCCACCGAGGACGTATTGATCGCATGCTCTTCCCCCTCCTCCTGCTGATCGCCCAGCAGCAGACCCCCGCCGCCATCGCGCCCAAGGCCGGCCCGGTGCTGCGCGATGCCGAGCGCGCCCGCGCCGCTGCCGCCAAGGCTGCCGCGCCGGTGCCTGCGGGCGAGCCGCCGCGCTTCACCAAGTGCATGGATCTCGCCACCGGCGATCCGGGCGCGGCGATCGACGAGGCGGTGAAATGGGGCACCGACAAGGGCGGCATGTTCGCCCGGCAGTGCCTCGCCGTCGCCTATACCAACCAGGGCCGCTGGGACTCGGCCGCGGCCGCGTTCGAGGAGGCCGCAGGCGAGGCGGAGACCGCGAAGGACGGCGCCCGTGCCGCGGTCTACTGGACCCAGGCGGGCAATGCCTGGCTCGCCGCCAAGAAGCCGCCCAGGGCACGCGCGGCGATCAACGCCGCGCTGGCCAGCGGGCAGCTGAAGGGGCTGGCGCTGGGCGAGGCCTATCTCGACCGCGCCCGCGCCGCTGTCGCCTCCGGCGAGAATGTCGGCGCACGTGCCGATATCGACGTCGCACTTGCCAAGGCCGGCGACGATCCGCTCGCCTGGCTGCTCTCGGCGACGCTCGCGCGGCGAATGAACGACCTGCCGCGTGCGCAGAAGGACATCGCCGAGGCGGTCAAGCGCGCCGGGGATGACGCCGCGGTCCAGATCGAGGCGGGCAACATCGCGGCGGCGAGCGGCGACGAAGCGGGCGCCAAGGCGGCGTGGAACAAGGTCGTCGCCGCCGCGCCGAGCAGCCCGCAAGCCACCGCCGCCCGGGCCGCGCTCGCCCAGTTCGACGCCGCACCGGCCAAGTAGCGGGTGGAACCGAGCGCGGGGCGCCCCTATCTGGCGGGAAACGCCAATCCAGGGAGTGCCCCCGTGAAGTTCCTCCACACCATGATCCGCGTCACCGACCCGGACGCCTCGATCAAGTTCTTCGAGCTGCTGGGCCTCAAGGAGACCCACCGCATCACCAGCGAGAAGGGCCGCTTCACGCTGATCTATCTCGCCACCGAAGCGGACATCGATCCGGCAACCGGCCGCGGCACCGCCGAGGTGGAACTGACCCATAATTGGGATCCGGAAGACTATACCGGCGGCCGCAACTTCGGGCACCTCGCCTTCCAGGTCGACGACATTTACGCAACCTGCCAGCGGCTGCAGGATGCCGGCGTGACGATCAACCGCCCGCCGCGCGACGGCCACATGGCGTTCGTCCGCACGCCCGACAAGATCTCGATCGAGCTGCTCCAGAACGGCAGCCTGCCCCCGCAGGAGCCCTGGGCGTCGATGCCGAACACCGGCGAGTGGTGAGGCGATGACCGCGCTCCAGATCGTCCGCGTCGCCGCCTTTACCGACAATTATGTCTGGCTCGTCCACGATCCCGTGTCGGGCGAGACGATCGTGGTCGATCCGGGCGACGCGGCGCCGGTGCTGGCGGCGCTGGCCGAACAGGGCTGGCAGCTCTCGGCGATCTGGAACACCCACTGGCATCCCGATCACACCGGCGGCAACGCCGCGCTCAAGGCGGCGACCGGTTGTACCGTGATCGCGCCGGCCGCCGAGGCCGCGAAGATCCCCACCGCCGATCGGCTGGTCGCCGAGGGCGATACGGTGGCGATCGGCGGCCATGTCGCGACGGTGCTGGAAGTGCCGGCCCACACCGCCGGGCACATCGCCTACCACTTTGCCGAAGACGCCCTGGCGTTCGTCGGCGATACGCTGTTCGCGATGGGCTGCGGGCGGCTGTTCGAGGGAACGCCTGAGCAGATGTTCACGGCGATGCAGCGCTTCGCCGCGATGCCCGACGACACCATCGTCTATTGCGCGCACGAATATACGCTGTCGAACGGCCGCTACGCGCTGGTGGCGGAGCCGCACAATGCCGCGATCCGCGACCGCATGGCCGAGGTGGAGCGGCTGCGCGCCGCCGGCGAGGCGACCGTGCCGACCACGATCGCCGCCGAACGCGTGACCAACCCCTTCCTCCGCGCGGCGGATGCGCGCATGCTGGCCGAACGCCGCGCCGCGAAGGATAGTTTTGCCGGCTGAGTCGTAGGGTCGGCGAGGAGAGAAACGATGCGCTTCGCCATCACCACTATCATCGGCGCGCTCACGCTCGCCGGCTGCGTCCAGAATGCCGACTATCAGGCCCAGCGCGACGCCCAGGCGCGGCGCGAACTCGCCAGCGCGCTGGGCGACCGGGTGCCGGGCAAGCCGCAGGACTGCATCAACCCTGGCTTCACCGACGGCCCGCAGATCATCGATACGCGCACCCTGGTCTATCGCCAGGGCGCGCGGCTCTATCGCAACGACCTCGCCTCCGAATGCCCGTCGCTGGCGCCGCTGAGCACGGTGATCGTCGAGATGCGCGGCAGCCAGCTCTGCCGCAACGACCAGTTCCGGGTGGTGACGCCGGGTATGAGCATCCCCAGCGGCTATTGCCGGCTGGGGAAGTTCACGCCCTATACCCGGGCAAAGGGGGGCTGAGCAGCCCACCCCCGCTTGCTTACTGCACCTTCAGCTGGTCCAGCGCGAAGGCGAGATACTCCGCATTCTGCTTGTAGCGCTCGAACCGGCCGGACTTGCCGCCATGGCCCGCCTCCATGTTGACGCGGAAGACCAGCGGATTGGCATCGGTCTTGGTCGCGCGGAGCTTCGCCACCCATTTGGTCGGCTCGTAATATTGTACCTGGCTGTCCCACAAGCCGGTGCCGACATAGAGCGACGGATAGGCCTGCGCCGTCACATTGTCGTAGGGCGAGTAGCTGAGCATATAGTCGTAATAGCGCTGCTCGGCGGGGTTGCCCCATTCGTCGAACTCGCCGGTGGTCAGCGGGATCGAGGTGTCGAGCATCGTCGTCACCACGTCGACGAACGGCACCTGCGCGATGATCACGCGATAGTCCTGCGGCGCCATGTTGGCGACCGCGCCCATCAGCAGCCCGCCCGCGCTGCCGCCCATCGCCGCCACCCGGCCCTTGGCGGCATAGCCCTGGTCGACCAGGAAGCGGGTCACGTCGACGAAGTCGGTGAAGCTGTTCTTCTTGTGGAAGATCTTGCCGTCATCATACCATTTGCGGCCCATTTCCTGCCCGCCGCGGATATGCGCGATGGCATAGACCATGCCGCGATCCAGCATGCTCGGCAGCGTCGGATTGAAGCTCGGATCGGTCGAATAGCCGTAGCTGCCATAAGCGTACTGGAACAGCGCCGCCGTGCCGTTCTTCCGGAAGGTCTTGGCATGGACGAGGCTGACCGGCACCCTGGTGCCGTCGCGCGCCGTGGCCCAGACGCGCTCCGTCACATATCTGGAAGCGTCATAGCCCGGTACCGGCTGCACCTTCAGCACCGTCCGTTTGCCGGTCGCGGCATCGACTTCGTAGGTGGTGGTCGGCGTGACCAGCGAGCCATAGGTGTAGCGCAGCACCGGGCTGGCCGGGTCCTCGTTGGTGCCGAGGTCCATGACATAGGCGGGCTCGTCCGCGGTCACGAAGCTGCTCTTGCCGGCCGGGGTCAGCATCCGCAGCCGCTTGTTGCCGCCCGAGCGCTCCTCGATGGCGAGAAAGCGATCGAAGGGCTGGAAATTCTCGATGAACACCGTGTCGCTGGTCGGCACGAGATCGGCCCAGCCGGCGCGCCCCGCCGCGGCCTTCGCATCCGGCACCACCATGATCCGATAGTTGGGTGCCTGCCAGTTGGTGCGGATGATCCAGCGCCCGCCCAGGTGATCGGCATTGTAGAGGAAGTCCCGCGCGCGCGGCGCGACCGGCGTGAAGGCAACCGGATTGGCGGCCGGCGCGCAGCGCTGCTCGTCGCTCACGGTCGAATGGAGGTTGATGCAGATATAGCGCTCGTCGGTCGTGGCGCCGATGCTCATGTAGAAGGTGTCGTCCTTCTCGGTATAGACGAGCCGGTCGGCCGAGGCGGGGGTGCCGAGCACATGCGCCTTCACCCGCGTGCCGAGCAGCGTGACCGGGTCCTTCTCGACATAGAAGATCGTCTTGCCGTCCGCCGACCACACCAGCCCGGCCTCGATATTGGGCACCGTGTCGGCGAGCAGCGTGCCCGTGGCGATGTCCTTCACCTTCAGCACATATTGCCGGCGGCCGACGGTGTCCTCGGCCCAGGCGATGCGGGCGTTGTCGGGGCTTACCCGCCAGTTGCCGATCTGGAAGAAACCCTTGCCCTTGGCCATCGCCGGCTGGTCGAACAGCAGTTGCTCGGGCGCCGCCATGCTGCCCTTGCGCCGCGCGACCACCGGATAGTCGGCGCCGGTATCGAAGCGGGTGTAGTAGACATAGCCGTGCTTGGCATAGGGGACGCTGGCGTCGTCCTGTTTGATGTGGCCGATGATCTCCCGGTACAGCGTGTCCGCCATGGGCCTGGTCGGCGCGAGCACCGCATCGGCATAGGCGTTCTCGGCCGCCAGATAGGCGAGCATCTCGGGATTCTTCCGCGTATCGTCGCGGAGCCAATAATAGGGATCCTCGCGGGTGGCGCCGAAGGGGGCCTTCACCGCGTAGGGCTTCTTCGCGGCGACCGGCGGCGTGGGGGCGCTGGTCTGGGCGACCAGCGGCGCGGCGGCGGCGCCGGCCAGCAGCGTGGCAAGAACGAGCTTCTTCATGGAGTCCCCCGGATCGAGTCGATCGCGGGAACCTGCCAGATCGTTGGGACGGATGCTACTCAAGCCCCTCCCCTGAAGGGGAGGGGCTTAGTATTGCAACCTCACAGCACGTAGCGGCTCAGGTCCGTGTTCCGCGCCACGCTCGCCAGTTGCCGGTCGACATAGGCCGCGTCGATCACCACGGCGCTGCCGCTGCGATCCTCGGCCTCGAAGCTGACTTCCTCGAGCAGCTTCTCCATCACCGTCTGCAGGCGGCGGGCGCCGATATTCTCCACCTCGGCATTCACCTCGGCGGCGATCTTCGCGACCGCTCGGATGCCGTCCTCGGTAAAGTCGATCGAGACGCCCTCGGTGCCGAGCAGCGCGGCATATTGCCGCACCAGGCTCGCCTTGGTGTCGGAGAGGATCGCGACGAAATCCTCCTCGGTCAGCGCCTTGAGCTCCACCCGGATCGGCAGGCGGCCCTGCAGCTCGGGCAGCAGGTCGCTGGGCTTGGCGACGTGGAACGCGCCGGAGGCGATGAACAGGATATGGTCCGTCTTCATCGGGCCGTATTTGGTCGCCACCGTGGTGCCCTCGATCAGCGGCAGCAGGTCGCGCTGCACGCCCTCGCGGCTCACCGATCCGCCGCGCACGTCGGACACGGCTATCTTGTCGATCTCGTCGAGGAAGACGATCCCGTTCGCCTCGGCGTCCGCCAGCGCCACCCGGCTGACCTCGTCCTGGTCGAGGCGCTTGTCGGCCTCTTCCTCGACGAGCTTCTCCCAGGCGGAGCGGACATTGAGCTTGCGGCGCTTGAGCGGCGTGCCGGTCAGGCCCTTCATCATCTCCGACAGGTTGATCATCTGCGGCGCGCCGCCGGGGATGTCGAACGGCATCTGCGGCGCCTGCTCGACCTCGATCTCGACTTCGGTGTTGTCGAGCAGCCCTTCGTTGAAGCGCTGCTTGAACGCCTCGCGAGTCGCGGTGCTCGAATCCTTGCCGGTCAGCGCATCCAGCAGCCGGCCCATCGCCGCCTCCTCGGCCTTGTCCTTCACCGCGGAACGGCGACGCTCCTTCTCGAGTCGGATCGCTTCCTCGACCAGATCGCGGGCGATCTGCTCGACGTCGCGGCCGACATAGCCGACCTCGGTGAACTTGGTCGCCTCCACCTTCACGAAGGGCGCATCGGCGAGCTTGGCGAGGCGACGGCTGATCTCGGTCTTGCCGCAGCCGGTGGGCCCGATCATCAGGATGTTCTTCGGCGTCACCTCGTCGCGCAGATCCGCGCTGAGCTGCTGCCGGCGCCAGCGGTTGCGCAGGGCCACGGCGACGGCCTTCTTGGCGTCCTTCTGGCCGATGATGTGCGCGTCGAGCGCGGCGACGATCGTCTTGGGGGTGAGGTTCTGGTTCATTTTGTACTCGTTCCCCTCCCGCTTGCGGGAGGGGCTAGGGGTGGGCGCCCGCCATCCGCGAGCGATGTCTTTGGAGGCGAGCGAGGGCCCACCCCCGGCCCCTCCCGCACGCGGGAGGGGAGAAGAAGTCAGTTCGCGCTGTCCAGCGACTCCACGGTCAGCCGGTCGTTGGTGTAGACGCACAGCTCGCCGGCGATCGCCATCGCCTTGCGCGCGACCACTTCGGCATCGGGCTCGTACTCGATCAGCGCGCGCGCCGCGGACAGCGCGAAATTGCCGCCCGAGCCGATCGCCGCGACGGTGCCATGCTCGTGCGCCTCGGGCTCGAGCACGTCGCCATTGCCGGTGACCACCAGCGTGACGTCCTTGTCGGCGACGAGCAGCATCGCCTCCAGGTTGCGGAGATATTTGTCGGTCCGCCAGTCCTTGGCGAGCTCCACCGCCGCGCGCAGCAGCTGGCCGTGGTGCCGCTCCAGCTTGGCCTCGAGCCGCTCGAACAGGGTGAAGGCATCGGCGGTGGCACCGGCAAAGCCCGCGATCACCTTGCCGCCGCCCTGCGGACGCACTTTCCGCGCATTAGGCTTCATCACGGTGTTGCCGGCCGAAACCTGGCCGTCGCCCGCAATCACCACTTTTCCCGATTTGCGCACGGAGAGGATCGTCGTGCCGTGCCACGCAGCGTTCTTGTCACTCATGGACGCGCATATGGGTGGCGGGTGCGGGCGTGCAAAGGGGGAGTTCCCCTAAGGCCGCGCAAGCGCAACGATCCGGCGATTTCGTGATTGCTTGGGTGTGGCTTGGTCGGGGCGACAGGATTCGAACCTGCGACCCCCACACCCCCAGTGTGATGCGCTACCAGGCTGCGCTACGCCCCGACCGAGGGTGCGCCCTGTATGCCGCTTGGGGGCGGGACGCAACCCCCAAAGCGCGCAAGCTCAGCGATCCAGCGCTTCCAGCCCCATCGCGATCGCGCCGAGCGGCCCCGCCATGTCGCCCAGCCCCGGCGGACCGACCCGCTCGTCGAGCTCGGCGGAGTAGCCCGCCAGCGCGCCATAGCCGTTGATGCTTGCCGCCACTTTCGCCCGCACCGCGCCGAACAGCTGCGGCCGCCGGGTCATCACCCCGCCGCCGATCGCGATCCGCTCGGGCGCGAGGCTGACGATCAGGTTGTGGAGCAGCGCCGCCAGGTCATGCGCGAAATAGTCCCATTCGGGCGCGTCGTCGGCGACGTCCTGCCCCGGCCGGCCGAATCGGGCGGCCAGCGCCGGGCCGGAGAGCAGCCCCTCGGCACAATCGCCATGGTACGGACACCAGCCCTGGAACGTGTCGCCGGGCGCGCGGGCCGAGCGCATATGCCCCGCCTCGCCATGCGCATAGCCCATGATCGGCCGGCCATTGGCGACCAGCCCCACGCCCACCCCGGTGCCGATGGTGATGTACGCGTGGGTCGAAAGCCCCGCCGAAGCACCCCAGCGCGCCTCCGCCAGCGCCGCACCGTTGACATCGGTCTGGATTGCCAGCGGCTTGCCGTAGCGCGCGGAGAGGCGCCGCGTAAGATCGGTGTCGTTCCAGCCGGGCTTGGTCGTCGCGATGATCGAGCCGAAATTGGGCCGCGCCGGGTTGAGTTCGATCGGCCCGAAGCTGGCGATGCCAATCGCGTCGAAGGACCAGCTATCGAGCACCGCTTCGAGTCCGGCGAGCGTGGTCGCCGGATCGGTGGTCGGCACAACATGCTGTTCGCGCACGTCGCCCGGGCCGCTGCCCAAAGTGGCGACGCATTTGGTGCCGCCCAGTTCGAGGCCGGCAATCGAAAGGTTCGCAGTCATGCAACCGCGCTAGCGCCCCGCGCCGCGCGGGGGAAGCCCGTCTGCGCTCACCGATCGCGCGGATGCATATACTCGCTGAGGGTGACAAACGCGAGCGCGAGCGTGAAAACGCCCATCGCTCCCATCACCATGTACAGATAGTTGCTGCCAATGACGTCGAGCATTTCCGCCTCCATCAAGAAGAGCGGAAATATCCCGTATTTACCCGGCCTTTACTTTGACGACGGTCAAATTCTAGTTTCCTGCCGGGAGGTGCGTATGTATGGAAAGGATTGCGCACAAGCATCGGAGTTTATGACAGATAGGCCCGCCCACGATCCCACGGCGATGGCGCTTCTGTTCGAGGCGTCGACGGATCGCGGCGTGCTGCTGCTCGACGTCGACGGCCGGATCGCCAGCTGGAGCCGCGGCGTCGAGCTGCTCGACGGCTGGACGCCTGCCGACCTTACAGGCGCCGACGTCGCGCTCCATTACCCCCCGGCAGAAGCCAAGGCCGCCAAGCCCGCGCGCGACCTGGAACGCGCCCGCGCCGCCGGCCGGCTGATCGAGGAAGGCTGGCGCGTCCGCCGCGACGGCAGTGAATATCTGGCGGAAATCCAGCTCTCCGCGCTCGTCGACGCCGACGGCCGCTTGCACGGCTATGCCGAGGTGTTCCGCGACATCACCGATCACAAGGCCTCGCAGACCGCGCTCGCCGGCAGCGCGCTCCACCTGCGCTCGATCCTCGCCACCGTGCCCTCGGCGATGGTGGTGATCGATGCCCAGGGCACCATGCTCTCGTTCAGCGCCGCTGCCGAGCGGCTGTTCGGCTGGACGGAAGCGGAGGTGATCGGCCGCAACGTCAGCATGCTGATGCCCGCCCCCGACGCGCAGCTGCACGACTCCTATCTCGCCCGCTATCTCACCACCGGCGAGCGCCGGGTGATCGGCATCGGCCGCATCGTCGTCGGCCAGCGGCGCGACGGCACCGATTTCCCGATGGAATTGCAGGTCGGCGAGGCGAGCAGCGAGGGGCAGCGGATCTTCACCGGCTTCATCCGCGATCTGACCGACGAGCAGCGCTCCCAGCTCCGCCTCAAGGAGCTTCAGTCCGAGCTGATCCACGTCTCGCGGCTCTCGGCGATGGGCACCATGGCCTCGACACTCGCGCACGAGCTCAACCAGCCACTGACCGCCATCGCCAATTATCTCGAAGCCGGGCGCAACCTGATGGCGCGCGACAGCGATGATCCCGAGGATCAGGCGATGATCCAGGAAGCGATGGCAGAATCGGTCAAGGAGGCGCTGCGGGCGGGCAACATCGTCCGGCGGCTGCGCGAGTTCGTCGCGCGCGGCGAGGCGGACATGGGGCTGGTCGACCTGCCGCGGCTGATCGACGAGGCCAGCCGGCTGGCGCTCACCGGGTCGCGCGAGCTGGGCGTGCGCGCCTTCTACGCGCTCGATCCGCGCGCCACCGCGGTGCTGTGCGACCGGGTGCAGATCCAGCAGGTGCTGGTCAACCTGATCCGCAACGCGATCGAGGCAATGGCGGAGAGCCCGGTGCGCGAGATCACCATCGGATCGGAGGTCGCCCCGCGCAACCTGGTCCGCGTCTGGGTGGCCGATACCGGCCCCGGCATCGTGCCCGAACAGGCGCCGCGGCTGTTCCAGGCCTTCGCCACCACCAAGGAGCGCGGCATGGGCCTCGGCCTCTCGATCTGCCGCACCATCGTCGAGGCGCATGGCGGCCGCATCTGGGCCGAGCCGCGCGACGAAGGGGGCACCATCTTCAACTTCACCCTGATGTCCGCACACGAGGAACCCGCATGAGCGACCGCAAGCGCATCCACCTGGTCGACGACGAGGAATCGGTCCGCCGTTCGACGAGCTTCATGCTGCGCACCTCGGGCTATGACGTCGACACCTATGGCTCGGGCGTCGATTTCCTGGGCAGGGTGGGCGGCGCCAAGCCCGGCTGCATCCTGCTCGACGTACGCATGCCAGAGATGGACGGGATCGAGGTCCAGGCGGAACTTGCCAGGCGCGGCGTCAAGCTGCCGGTGATCGTGCTGACCGGCCACGGCGATGTCGGCACCGCAGTGGCGGCGATGAAGGGCGGCGCGATCGACTTTCTCGAAAAGCCGTTCGAGAAGGATGCATTGGTCGAAGCCCTCGAACGCGGCTTTGAGCGGCTGGAGGAGGGCGATGCCGCGCTTGCCAGCCGCGCGGAGGCCGAGCGGCGCATCGCCTTGCTCTCCCCGCGCGAGAAGGACGTGCTGCGCGGGCTGGTGCGCGGGCATCCCAACAAGACCATCGCCTATGACCTGGGCATCTCGCCGCGCACGGTAGAGGTCCACCGCGCCAACGCCATGGCCAAGCTGGAGGCGCGCAGCCTGTCCGAAGCGCTGCGGCTCGCCTTCGCCGTCGGGCTGGACGACGACTAGGGCAGCACGCCTGTCCCACCCCGGTCAACGCAAGCGGCTGGCAAGATGCGCCGCCGCGTGTATGGTCGATGGGTTTGCTGGCCGCGATTCCGCCGGCGATGGGGACTATCGACTTCAGAATGACTCATTTCCCGATCGGCATTTTCGGGGTGCTGGCGATTTTGGGCATCGCCTTCCTGCTTTCCAGCAATCGCCGGGCGATCCGCCTGCGCGTCGTCGGACCCGCCTTTCTGCTCCAGGCCGGCCTGGCGGTCATCGTACTTCGGACCGGCTGGGGCCAGGTAGCGCTGCACAGCATGGCGAACGGCGTCTCGGCGCTGCTTGGCTATGCCAGCGCGGGCACCCAGCTGCTGTTCGGCAATCTCGCCAAGCCCGAGCTGGGCGGCCAGAGCCTCGCCATCGCCGCATTGCCGGTGATCATCTTCTTCGCCGCGCTCGTCTCGATCCTCTACCATGTCGGCATCATGCAGCTGGTGGTGCGCTGGATCGGCGGCGCGATTGAGAAGGTGACCGGGGTCAGCAAGGTCGAATCGCTCTGCGCGGCGGCGAACATCTTCGTCGGCCAGAGCGAGGCGCCACTGGTGATCCGGCCCTATCTGGCCCGCCTCACCCCCTCGCAGGTCTTCGCGGTGATGAGCGTCGGCATGGCGGGCGTCGCGGGGACGATCCTCGCCGCCTATGCCAGCCTGCTCGGGCCGGCCTCGCTCCCCTACCTCCTCGCAGCCTCGTTCATGGCGGCACCGGGCGGACTGATGATGGCCAAGATCATCATGCCGGACGAGCCCGCCGTCGTCGACGCGCCGATGTCCGGCGAGGACGAGGTGATCCGCGTCGCCGAGGAGGATTTCCAGGAGGAGCGCGCCGCCAACATCATCATGGCGGCGGCCAATGGTGCTTCGACCGGCGTGAAGATCGCGGTGGCGGTCGGCGCGATGGTGCTCGCCTTCGTCGCGCTGGTGGCGCTGGCCAACGGGCTGCTCGGCATGGTCGGCGGCTGGTTCGGCTATCCGCACCTCAGCTTCCAGGCGATCATCGGGGCGATCTTCGCGCCGGTGATGTACCTGCTCGGCATCTCCTGGCACGAGTCGCTCACGGCCGGGGGGCTGTTCGGCACCAAGGTGGTGCTCAACGAATTCGTCGGCTTCATCGAGCTCGGCAAGGCAACCGACCTCGCGCCGCGCTCCAAGGCGATCATCACCTTTGCCTTGTGCGGCTTCGCCAATTTCAGCTCGATCGCGATCCAGATGGCGACCACCGGCAGCCTCGCGCCCAACCAGCGCCCGGTGATTGCGCGGCTGGGGATCAAGGCGCTGATCGCGGGCAGCCTCGCGAACCTGATGTCGGCCGCGCTGGCTGGGTTGCTGCTGCCGTAATTCCTAGTGCTCCTGCGAAAGCAGGAGCCCAGGGTAGGAGAGCAAGTCGCCCGCGACCCTGGGCCCCTGCTTTCGGAGGGGCACGGAGGTGAGGCAGGCGCTCGGTGTAGCGATGCGCCGATCAGCCCCCGCCGATCCCCTCCACCACCTTGCCGCTACCGCCGCAGTTGGGGCACTCGCCGCCGTCAATGCGACCCGACCCGCCGCAACGGCGGCAGATGTCTTCGCCGGTGCCCGGCGTGCCCGGGGCGGCGTCGTCGCCGGGATTGAGGGGTTCGGCCATGGGTGCTGCTCCTATCCGTCGAGATGTACGGCAAGCCAAACGCTCGGCCGGTCGCGCGCGGTCCATGTCACCCAATGTTTCTGCCCGGCCTGGATCAGCAGATGGTCGCCCGGGGCCAGCCGCACCTCGGCCGAATCCTCGATCCGGATCCCCGCCGCACCTTCGAGCAGCACCACCCATTCGTCCCAGTCCTGCACCATCGGCGCCTCATCGGGCGTCGCCTGCCCGCGTGAGACGATCCGCTCGATCCGCACGCCTGGGCGCTTGAGCAGATCGGTGAACGCCTCGTCGTCCTTCGCCTCTGGCAGGTCGCGCAGCAGGTTGGCGACCTCAGGCTTGAAACGCGGCTTGGGCGGCGGTGCGGGTTTGGACTTGGGGGAAGGCTTCGGCTTGGGAGCGCGCTTCGGTCCGGGCGTGGTCTCGACCGAAATACTCCAGTCGCTCCGCATCCCGCCGCGCAAGAACCCGCGGATCGCCTCGGCATCCGCCGTCAGCCCGTCCGCCCCGACGCCGAATATCTCCGCCCCACCCGCATCCTTGAGCCCGTACCGCCCGAAGTCGCCCCCGGGCTTGCGCCGCCGCGACTTGACCAGCTTCAGCCCGCGATGCGCCGCCATCGCCCGCAGCTCGTCGTCCTGTTCCGCCACACGGCCCTCCCTTGGATTCCGGCCCCAAACGCGCCAATAGCCACGCATGCCCCGTTTCCAGTTCACCATCCACGCCACCGACGGCAAGGCGCGTCGCGGCACCATCGCCATGCAGCGCGGCGAGATCCGCACCCCCGCCTTCATGCCGGTCGGCACCGCCGCCACCGTCAAGGCGGTGAAGCCGCAAGACGTGCGCGCCAGCGGTGCCGACATCCTGCTCGGCAACACCTATCACCTGATGCTGCGCCCCACCGCCGAGCGCGTCGCCCGGCTGGGCGGGCTGCACAAGTTCATGGGCTGGGACCGACCGATCCTCACCGATTCAGGCGGCTACCAGGTGATGAGCCTGTCCGAACTGACCAAGCGCAGCGAGGAAGGCGTCGCCTTCGCCTCGCACCTCGACGGCTCGCGCCACATGATGAGCCCCGAGCGCTCGATGGAGATCCAGCGGCTGCTCGGCTCCGACATCGTCATGGCGTTCGACGAGTTGGTGCCGACCACCTCGACCCGCGACGTGCAGGCCAAGGCGATGGAGCGATCGATGCGCTGGGCCAAGCGCAGCCGCGCCGGCTTCGATTCGGGCGAGGAACATGCCGCCCGCGCTGCCCTGTTCGGCATCCAGCAGGGCGCACTCGACGAAGGCCTGCGCCAGGCGAGCGCCGATGCGCTGAAGGATATCGGCTTCGACGGCTATGCGGTCGGCGGCCTCGCGGTGGGCGAGGGCCAAGAAGCGATGTTCGGCGTGCTCGACTATGCCCCCGGCCAGCTCGACGAGACCAAGCCGCGCTACCTGATGGGCGTCGGCAAGCCCGACGACATCGTCGGCGCGGTCGAGCGCGGCATCGACATGTTCGATTGCGTGCTGCCCACCCGCTCGGGCCGCACCGGCCAGGCCTTCACGCGGGAAGGCCCGATCAACATCCGCAATGCGAAGTTCGCCGAGGACCAGGGCCCGCTCGATCCGGCCTGCGCCTGCCCGGTCTGCGGCACCTGGAGCCGCGCCTATATCCACCACCTCGTCCGCGCCGGCGAGATCCTCGGCGCGATGCTGATGACCGAGCATAATCTCTGGTTCTACCAGTCCCTGATGGCGGACCTGCGCGCGGCGATCGAGGAGCAGCGGCTCACCGCCTTCGCCAATGATTTCCGCGCAAAGTACCAGACGACAAAGGGCTGAGCCCGCAGCTTTTCCGTGACAGCCGCCGCCCTGCCCCTCTAGGCTCCGGCCAAACGGGAGAGGGGTGGCGCATGCGAGGATTCGGCATCGTTTTGGCGGCGGTGCTTGCCGTGGCGGGCCCCGCCCACGCCGCAAGCGATCCGGTGGTCGAGAAGCAGCGGCTGATCTTCCTCTCGGACATCGAGGCGGAGACCGACGACAGCCAGTCGCTGATCCGCCTGTTGCTCTACGCCAACGAGATCGACATCGAGGGGCTGATCGCCACCACCTCGATCTGGCTCAAGACCGATCCGCAGCCGGAGACGATGCGGCGGATCGTGACGGGTTATGGCAGGGTGCAGCCCAATCTGCTGCGCCACGCCGCCGGCTATCCCAGCGCCGGGCAACTGCTGGCGCAGATCCAGAGCGGGCAGCCCGGCTATGGCATGGCCAGCGTCGGCGCGGGCAAGGACAGCGCCGGCTCCGCGCTGCTGCTCCGCGCGCTCGACCGCCCGGATCCGCGCCCCCTCTGGGTGGCGGTTTGGGGCGGCGCGAACACGCTGGCGCAGGCGCTGTACACGCTGCGCGCCACCCGCAGCCCCGCCGAGGCGGAACGGCTGATCGCCAAGCTGCGCGTCTACACCATCTCCGACCAGGACGATTCGGGCGCCTGGCTGCGCCGCGAGTTTCCAAACCTCTTCTACATCGTCAGCACCGGGCCCTACAGTAACGGCAGCTGGACCGGCATGAGCACGCCGATCGAGGGAATCGACAACGGCTCGGTTTCCAACGACTGGATCGCCCGCAACATCCAGCAGGGGCATGGGGCCTTGGGCGCGCTCTATCCCGACGTCGCCTGGACGATGGAGGGCGACACGCCTTCGTTCCTCAACCTGATCCCGACAGGGCTCAGCGTGCCCGAGCATCCCGAATGGGGCGGCTGGGGCGGCCGCTACGAGCGCTATGTCCCCCGCCCCTTCCCGCCCGGCGAGACGGTCACCGGCGGCATTCCGCTTGCGCCAGAGGCGCGGCCGATCTGGACCAACGCCGACGATTCCTACACACCGATGGTGCCGACGCCCTATTCGCGGCCGGTCGCGTCGGAAAAGACCTTTCGCGGGCCGATGGTGACGGTGTGGCGCTGGCGCGACGCCTATCAGAACGACATGGCCGCGCGCATCGCCTGGACCACCCGGGCCTTCGCGGAGGCCAACCACGCGCCGGCCCCCCGCCTCGCCCATGCCGACCGGCTGACCGTCCATTCGGGCGAGAAGATCCTCCTCGACGCCTCGCCGAGCGCTGACCCGGACGGCGACAGCCTGTCCTTCGCCTGGTTTCCCTATCCCGAGGCGGGCAGCTGGAAGCAGCCGGTGCCGATCAACCGCCCCGAGAACGTCTACCGCGCCAACGCGACGGCGCCGGTGGTGGAGAAGCTCGAGACGGTACATTTCATCGTCGCGGTAACCGACAAGGGGATGCCCGCGCTTACGCGGTATCGACGGGTCATCGTGACGGTCCTGCCATCGACTGAAGGTGTCGGGCGCGGAACCTAGCGTGTGGATAGCGGCCGGGACGGAGCGCACCTTCGCAAGCCCTTAGGAACGATACGGAATTGAGCGCGGCCGTGCGCGTCCATAGGCTCTCCCGCCACGCCCGCGTCACGCGGGTGCGCGACGCTGCCGGATCGGAAACCCCATGGAAGCTGCCTTCTCCATCGACGTCGACGCTTCCAACAGCCTCGTCCGCATCACGATGTCCGGCTTCTTCGCGATGGAGGACATCGTCCGCTTCGTGGCGGCGCGGGACCAGGCGCACCGTCAACTGACATGCGCGGCCAACGCCCATGTCACGCTGGTCGACATTCGCGGGATGAAGATCCAGTCGCAGGACAGCGTCGAGTCGTTCAAGCATGTGCTGAACAATCCCAAATTCGCTTCGCGCCGCCTCGCCATCGTCGTCGCCCAGTCGCTGGCGCGGATGCAGATCAAGCGGGCGGCCAGCGACCGCGACGCCTATTATTTCGACAGCATCGAAGGCGCCGAAGCCTGGCTACTGGCGCCCGATGCAGCGGCTGTCGACGCAGCGCTCGATTCGGTAGGCCACGCCTGAGACGGACCGCGCTGGCTGGCCCCGGCAAATCGCATACGCCGCATGTCCTCCACGGCCGCAAGGGCCTATAAGCAAGGCAGGTCCCCCCGCCGACGGAGTTCCCTTGCCGCCCCTCCCGCACCCCGAGCAGCGCCAGCGGATCCTCTTCTACCTGCCGATGGTGACCAACTGGTGGTTCGTCCACATCGTCGAGCCGATGCTCCGCCGCCTCGCGGAGCGCCATGAGATCCATGTCCTCGCCCCCGCGCCTTGGCGCGGCACCGGTATCGGGCCGGAGGAACTCGCCCGCTGCGCCGATCTGCCGGACCTGCGCTGGTACATCATGGACGGCCCCGACCATCCCAGCACCCGCACCACGCCCGAGGATGCCGAGGGGCTGATCGGCTTCGTCCGCGATCTTGGCCCCGACCTGGTGCTCTGCCGCACCGCCGATCACGAGACCGTACGACACTTCCCCGGAATCGTCCGCCTGCTGATGGAAGGGCGGTACGAGCCCTTTGCACCGCCGCCGCGCTGGATCCTGCTCACCGAGCGGCCGCACGACCATGGCCTGCTCGCGGAGATGCCCCCCGTCGCAGCCGATCGCCTGCGAACGATGCTGGCCCCCGCCTGGGAACGACTCCAACATAGCCTGGCGCCCGCACCGGAAGAGCGCGCCACATTGTTCGCGCGGCTGGGCATCCCCGAGGATCGCCCGCTGCTGCTGCTGCCGCTCGAATGCGAGACCGAGGATAATTTCCTCGCGATGCACCGGCTGGCCACCAAGCCCAATGCCGCGCTGGTCCGCGAACTCGCCGCCCAGCTGGGCGACCGCTGCACGCTGGCGGTGACCAACCACCCGCTCAACGACGCGCATGTCGACGCCGCCCCGCTGATCGAAGCGGTCGGCGACTGCGACAATGTCGTGCTGCTCCCCCCGCGGATCGGCATGCACCCCGCCACGCTCGCGATGGCGCGCCACGCCGACGGCATGCTGGTCGGCGACTCGAAGACCTTTGCGCTGGCGGCGTTCTTCGGCGTGCCGATGCACCGCCATTCGCGCTTCGACAGTGGCGGCTGGCTGAACGCCTATGCAGCGCTGGAGCCGTTCGTCGCCGATGTCATCGCCGGCACTGCGCGCCGGCCGGATCCCGAGTCGGCGCGGCTATGGTTCGCGCAATATCTGCTGAACGATGGCGTCGATCCGCTCGCGCCCGAGGACGATCTGCTCGCCCGCCTCGCCCGTCCGTTTGATCCGGAGCGCTGGGAGGCCGCGCTGGCGCGGCTGGAGCGCACCCTGCCCACGCTGTTCGCGGAGGAAGCTCAGGCGAGCGGGTAGAGCGCGCCCGCCACCCAGCGCAGCTCGGCGCGGAGCACGCCCCAGGCGCGGGCGGCTGCGCGGCTGTCCATCGCCTCGATGCCGATGCCGCGCTTCTCCAGCGCCTTCACCAGGCTGAGCGGCGGCCGCACCAGTGTCGCGCCGGTGCCGAGCAGCAGGAATTCCGGCTGCGGATCCAGCGCGAAGGCGGGTTCGAGATCCGCCTCGGTCAGCTCGGCCACCGCGGGCGGCGACCATCCGTCGGCGCGCTGGGGCGTGATGATCAGCCCGTGATAGACATTCTCGTCGACCCGAAAGCCGCCGCCCGAAAAGCCCGAGATCAGCGGCCCTTCGGCGCTGCGCCGCTCGATCTTCACGTTACGGCCGCTCGCGCGGCGCCACGCGCTCGGCATTGTCGGCGATCGAGTCGGCCTTTTCGGGCTTCACGCCGGGCTTGAGGCCAAGCGTGATCAGCAGCGAGGACGAGACGTAGATCGACGAATAGGTGCCGACCACGATACCGAGCATCATTGCCGCGGTGAAGCCGCGCAGCACATGCCCGCCGAACACCAGCAGCGAGGCCAGCGCCAGCAGGATGGTGAGCGAGGTCATCACGGTACGCGGCAGCGTCTCGTTGACCGACAGGTCGATCAGCTCGCTCATCCCCATCTTGCGGTACTTGCGCATGTTCTCGCGAATGCGGTCGTCGATCACCATCTTGTCGTTGATCGAATAGCCGATGATCGTCAGCACGGCGGCGACGATGTTCAGGTCGAACACCATGCCGGTCACCGCGAAGAAGCCGAGCGTCATCAGCACGTCGTGCAGGATCGCGACCGCGGTGGACACGCCGAACTGCCATTCGTAGCGCAGCCAGGAGAAGATCGCGATGCCGATGATCGCCAGTGCCACGGCGAGCACGCCGTTGCGGATCAGCTCGCCCGAAACCTTGCCCGACACGGTGGAGTATGTCGAGAAGGTGGCGCCGGGGAACTTGGCCGCCACCGCGCCCTTCACCCGCTCGACCATCGCGTTGGTCGCGCCCGCATCGTTCGACTTGGGCACCGGCAGGCGGATGGTGACGACGTTCTTGCCGCCCATGTCCTGAAGGACCGCCTCGCCATAGCCGAGCTCGTTCACCGTCGAACGCAGTTCGTCGAGCGGCGGGGCCGAGGTGAACTTTTCCTCGATCGACACGCCGCCGACGAAGTCGACGCCAAAATTGAGGCCGTGCACCGCAACCATACCGATCGCGGCGACGGTCAGCAGCGCGGTAATCGCGAACGCGATGAACCGGATGCGGACGAAGCCGATATTGGTGTTGTCGGGTACGATCTTGAGGAGCCGCATGTCGGCGCTTCCTTAAATATGGATCTCGCTCGGGCGCTTGCGGCGCAGCCAGAGCGTGACGAGCATGCGCGTGAACACCACGGCGGTGAAGACGGAGCTGGCGATGCCGATCAGCAGCACCACCGCGAAACCGCGGATCGGGCCCGAACCGAGCACCAGCATGATCGCGCCGGCGATCGCGTGGGTGACGTTGGCCTCGAAGATGGTGCGGCTGGCTTCCTTATAGCCGAGCTCCACTGCCTGCATCACGCTGCGGCCGCGGCGGCGTTCCTCGCGGATACGCTCGTTGATCAGCACGTTGGCGTCGACCGCGGTGCCGATGGTCAGCACGAAGCCGGCGATGCCGGGCAGCGTCAGCGTCGCGCTGAGCATGCCCATCACCGCCAGGATCACCAGCACGTTCAGCGTCACGGCGATGTTTGCGTAGACGCCGAAGCGGCCATAGGTCAGCACCATGAACACCACGACGGCGACGATCGCGATCACCGATGCGGTGACGCCGGCGCGGATCGAATCGTTGCCGAGCTCGGGGCTGACGGTCGATTCCTGCACGACCTTCAGGTTGATCGGCAGCTTGCCCGAACGCAGCGCGATGGCGAGTTCGTTGGCGCTGTCCACGGTGAAGCCGCCCGAGATCGAGGCGCTGCCGCCGAGGATCGGCTCGTTGATGTTCGGCGCCGAGATCACCTTGTTGTCGACGATGATCGCGAACGGCTTCTGGGTGTTCTCGGTCGTCACCCGCGCGAAGCGCTTGGCGCCCGCGCCGTCGAGCTGGAGCGTCACGTCGGGACGGCCCTGCTGGTCGTAGCTCTGCTTGGCATCGACCAGCATGTCGCCGGTGATCATCGCGGTACGGTTGACCACGATCGGCGCGCCATTCTCATACTGGAGCAGCTGCGAAGTGACGGGGATATCCCCGCTGGCGATCTGCTGCGGCGTCACGCTGGTGTCGACCAGCTTGAATTCGAGCTTGGCAGTCTTGCCGAGCAGCGCCTTGAGCTGGCTGGGATCCTGCAGGCCGGGGACCTGCACGACGATGCGGTTGCTGCCTTCGCGGATCACGGTCGGCTCGCGGGTGCCGAGCGCGTTGATGCGCTTGTCGACCACCTCGCGCGCGTCGTTCATCGCGGTTTCGATCTGCTGCGCCAGACCCGCCTGGGTGGGGGTCAGCACGAAGCGGGTCGAATCGACGACCTGGATTTCCCAGTCGCGCTGACCGGTGGTGCCGACACCGTTGGTCATCGGCAGCAGCTTTTCGCGCGCCGCATCCACCTTGCCGGGATCGCGGACCATGAAGCTGAGCTTGCCGCCGGCGATCGAGATGTCGCCGATGTCCACGCGCGGATCGCGGCGCATCGCCAGCCGCACCTGCTCGCGCATCTGCTCGAGCTTGGTCTGCTGCACGTCGCTCGTGTCGCCCTCGAGGAGCAGGTACGAACCGCCTGCGAGATCGAGGCCGAGGTTGACGGCGGGCTTGGGCACCCAGCTCGGCCAGGTGTTGCGGAGGCTCTCCGGCACCAGGCTCGGCACCGCGAGCAGTACCATCAGGGCCAGGCCAAGCGTGATCGACCAGACCTTCCAGCGCGGGAAATCCAGCATCAGTCGTTCGCGGGCTTGGCGCCGTGCGGGCGCACTTCGGCGAGCGTCGACTTGATCGCGCGCACCTTCACATTGGGGCCGAGCTCGATCTCGACCTCGGTCTCGTCGACCTTGGTGACCTTGCCGATCAGGCCGCCGGCGGTGATCACGGTGTCGTTCTTCTTCACCGAATTCACCGCGTTCTGCAGCGCCTTCATCCGCTTCTGCTGCGGACGGATCATCAGGAAGTAGAAGACGACGAAGATCAGGACGAGCGGCGCTACCGACGCGATCCCGGCCAGAGTGCTACCCTGACCAGCCGCGCCTGCGGCCTGTGCATATGCTGGAGTGGCGAACATGGGTTCCCGAAAAGCCTGAAGTTAGGGACGCGGAATGGCCCCATTCAAGCCGCGGGCGCTACCATGCGCCGGGGTGGGGCGCAACTATAAGGGGCGGAGGGGAGATTTCCGAAACTGGACGATATTGTCCACGCTCCATCGGGGGAGAGCGTTTCCACCCCCACCCGGGGTGTGGAGACGCTGTCGTTCAGGGGAGCGCCTAGGCGCCCTCACGGCTCACCAGCAGCTTGTCGATCTTGCGGCCGTCCAGGTCGACGATCTCGAACCGCCAGCCCTGCTGCTCGAACACCTCGCCCTCCACCGGGAGATGCTTGAACACCGCCAGCGCCAGGCCGGCGACGGTCGCATAGTCGCGGTCCTCGGGCAGATCGATGCCGAGCCGCTCGGCCAGCTGGTCCGCCGGGGTCGCGCCGGCGACGAGCAGCGAGCCGTCCTCGCGCTCGACGATGTTGGGGTTGTCGCCCGGCTCGGCGTCCGAGGCGAACTCGCCGGCGATCGCCGCGAGCAGGTTGGCGGGCGTGACGATGCCTTCGAAATGGCCGTATTCGTCATGCACCAGCCCCATCGGCACCTCGGCGTGGCGCAGCGCGGTGAGCGCGTCCATCGCATCGACCTGATCGGGCAGCACGGGAGCCTTGCGCATCAGCTTGCGCAGGTCGAGCGGCTCGCCGCGGAACAGCGCGGCGGCGATGTCGCGCGCCTGGACGACGCCGATCACTGCATCGATCGAGCCTTCCGCCACCGGCAGGCGGGTGTGCGGGGTGGCGAGCAGTTCCTCGCGAATGCCGGCACCGTCGAGACCGACGTCGAGCCAGTCGACCTGGGTGCGCGGCGTCATCACCTCGCGCACCGGGCGGTCGGCGAGGCGGACCACGCCCGAGATGATCGAGCGCTCATGCTCCTCGATCACGCCCGACTTGCTGGCCTCGGCCACGATCAGGTGCAGTTCCTCGGCGGTGACCCGATTCTCCGATTCGCGCTTGAGGCCGAGCAGGCGGAACACGAGCCCGGTCGACGAATCGAGCAGCCACACGATCGGCGCGGTACCCCAGGAGAGCCAACGCATCGGCAGCGCCATTGCGGCAGCGATCGGCTCGGGTGAGCGCAGCGCGAACTGCTTGGGCACCAGTTCGCCAACCACCAGCGAGCCGTAGGTCGTGAGACCGATGACCAGCGTGATCCCCAGCGTGTGCGCCAGCCCCGCGGAAATACCGAGTGCCTCGATGCGCTGCCCCACCGGCTCGCCCAGGCTGGCGCCAGAATAGGCACCCGAGACGATCCCGATCAGCGTGATGCCGATCTGGACGGTGGAGAGGAACTTGCCGGGATCCTCGGCGAGCTCGATCGCGGTCTTGGCGCCGCGGTTGCCGAGCCGGGCCAGCGCCTCCAGCCGCGCCGGGCGGGCGGAGACGATCGCCAGCTCAGACATGGAGAAAATGCCGTTGATCGCGATCAGCACGAAGATGATCGCTACGTCGATCCAGGGAAAAGGTGCGCTCATGGTGCACCGCCCTCATATCCCCACCGGCGCCCCCTTCACAACCTTTTGCGGTGCAAAAGCCGAATGGGCTCAGCGGCGGGCGCGAAAGAAGGCGCGCAGCACCGCGCCGGCCTCGGCCTCGCCGATGCCGGGATAGACCTCCGGGCGATGATGGCAGGTCGGCTGGCCGAACAAGCGAGGGCCGTGTTCGACCGCACCGCCCTTGGGATCGCTGGCCCCGTAATAGAGCCGGGCGATTCGCGCATGGGCGATGGCGCCCGCGCACATCGCGCAGGGCTCGAGCGTGACCCACAGGTCGCAATCCTCCAGCCGATCGCGGCCGAGCAGCGCCGCCGCCGCGCGAATCGCCAGCATCTCGGCATGGGCGGTGGGATCGTGGAGCGCGCGCGGGGCGTTGGCCGCGGTGGCGATCACCGTGCCCTGCCGCACGATCGCGGCCCCAACGGGCACCTCGCCCTGCTCGGCCGCGGCCTGGGCGGCGGCGAGCGCGGCACGCATGGGAGGGGGCAGAGGGAACATCGCGCCCGGCTTAGCGACCGCACGCCGCCCGGTCACGCCCTGCTCAGGCGGCGGCGGGCTCCGGACGGCGGAACAGCCGCCAAAGTGCGTAGCCCGCCCCCGGCAGGAAGCCGAGCACGGTCAGCGCGCAGGCGATCTGGAAAGGGCGGCCGGCGCCCTCCTCCAGATAGACGCCGAACGGCGGCAGCAATGCCGCGGCCGCGATTCGGCTTGCGGACGGGGTCACTTTGCCGACGCCGCCGTCGGCTCCGGCGCCTTCTGTACGTCGATGGTCGGCAGCTTTACCTGCTTGTCCTTCATCTCGACGGTGGGCACGCGCACCGTGCTGTTCGATTCGCCGACCGAGACCTTGCCCGTCTCCGCCGCGACCGTGGGCAGCTTGCCGCCGCGCACATCGACATTGAGAAAGCCCAGCGCGATCAGCACCACAGCGACCAGCACCAGAATTCCCAGCAGCCCCAGGATTGCGCGCATCCCAATCTCCTCCTATCGTTTCACCTGCCCAACGCCCCGGTGGCGAGCAGGTTGCGCGCATTCCGCCGTGAATCGGTTGACTGCGACGCGCATCGACGCTAACAGCGCGGCCTTTCCGGCTTACCGCCCAACTCAGGATTTGAAGCGATGTCGCGCATTTGCGAGCTGACCGGCAAGGGCCGGCAGGTGGGACACAATGTTTCCCACGCCAACAACAAGACCAAGCGCACCTTTCTGCCCAACCTGCAGAACGTGACGCTGATCTCGGATTCGCTCGGCAAGAGCATCCGTCTCCGCGTCTCGACGCACGGCCTGCGTTCGGTCGAGCATGTCGGCGGCCTGGACAACTGGCTCCTGAAGAGCAGCGACGACGATCTGTCGCTGCGCGCCCGTCGCCTGAAGCGCGAAGTGCGCAAGGCGACCGCCGGCACCGCCGAAGCGGCCTGATCTCTCTTCAGATCAACGGTTTGGCCCGCTACTGCACGGCAGTGGCGGGTTTTGCCGTGTCTGGCGCCTGGGAAAGCCGGGCCTAGAGGTCCAGCCGAAACTTGAGCAGCAGCGTCTGCTGCCACCATTGCTCATTGTCATCCGAGATCATCCACAGCACCAGCGAATCGCCCTCGCGCTGCACCGCCAGCCCTTCGAAATTGTCGTGCTGGAACGGCGGGGAAAAGCCGGCGAGCTCGGTCCCGTGCAGCACCTGCCCGGCCCTGACGCCCCGGATATCGACGAGTTCGATCTTCACGGTGAACAGCGTGTCCAGCGCGAATCGCCGCACCAGCACCAGCAGCCGTCCGTCGGGCAGCACCGCCGCGTCGCTCGGATCATAGCCGTCGGGCGGCACATAGGCGAAATGGATCGGCTGCGGATTGCCGATGGTGGGATCGCCGGGAAACAGCAAGATCTCGCGCTGATCGACCGAGCCGCCGCGCGGTCGCGCGGTCTCGCCGATCACCAGAAACCGACCGTCGGCGAGGCGCACCATCGATTCGGCGCCGCCATTTTGCGGCCAGCGCTTCATCGCTCGCGGATAGGCCTTGCCCTGCGTGACACGAAAATCGCGATCGAATCGGAAGATCGCGTTGTGCGATTCGAAGCCGACCCAGCATTCTCCGGTAACCGGATCGCGCGCGAGCGACTCCGAGTCGCGGTCGCCCTTGAAGGCGCTGGTGCCGGGGCCGCCGGGAAGGTCGGCGAATCGAATCTCAAACGGCCGCCAGTCCGCTCCCATGCGGAACCGGACCAGATTGCCGCGATCACTGAGCAGGGTGAACCGGTCGCCCACCACATTCAGTGCGGAATAGCCGGAGAAACCCAGGTCCGGGCTGCTGAGCCGCACCCCACCCAGATAGCGCAGGCGCCCGATTCGCTGCCGCGCCGGGTCGCCCGGCACCAGGGGCACGCGCGCCGCGTGCATCACCGGGTCGGCGCCCAGCGGCGTTCGCAATTCCTTGCCCGATGCAGTGAGGAACAGGATCGACAGCGCCAGCGGCGGATAAGCGAGGAAGCGGAGCCGGAAGCGCATCCGCCCCTCTTAGCGGCTGCCGCGCCGCCCGCCAGTGCTGCAGGTGCGAAGATGAACGGCGAATAACCAAGTCGTTCAGCGTTCGCTCAAGGGAACCGCTCTATCCAGAACGGGTTGTACGCGTACAGTTGCTCTCGCGTAGCGTATCGAGAGACGTTGGGGGTCGGCACCGCAAGGCGCCGGCCCCCTTGTTCGTTCAGTACATGTGCTGCCCGCCGTTGATCGACAGCGTTGATCCAGTGACGAAGCCGCCCTCCTCCGCGCAGAGGAAAGCCACCGCGCGCGCGATCTCGTGCGCCTGGCCCAGCCGACCGACCGGGATCTTGGCCACGATCTTCTCCAGCACGTCCGTCGGCACCGCCGCGACCATGTCGGTATCGATATAGCCCGGGGCGATGGCGTTGACGGTCACGCCGAATCGCGCACCTTCCTGCGCCAGCGCCTTGGTGAAGCCGTGGATGCCGGACTTGGCGGCGGCATAGTTGACCTGGCCGTACTGGCCCGCCTGGCCGTTGATCGAACCGATATTGACGATGCGGCCCCACTTGCGGGTGCGCATGCCCGGGAACACGGCGTGCGCCATGTTGAAGCAGCCGCCCAGATTGATGCGGATCACGTCTTCCCACATGTCGCGCGTCATCTTCAGGATGGTGCCGTCGCGGGTGATGCCGGCATTGTTGACGACGATGTCGACCGGGCCCAGCTCAGCCTCGACCTGTGCCACACCGGCGGCACAGGCGTCGAAATCGCCCACGTCCCACTTGTACGCCTTGATACCGGTGCGTTCGGTGAAGGCGGCGGCCTTCTCGTCATTACCGGCATAGTTGGCGGCGACGGTGATGCCGGCCTCCTTGAGCGCCAGGCTGATCGCCTCGCCAATACCGCGGGTGCCGCCGGTTACGACCGCTACACGTGCCATGTGCATTCCTCTCCAATCAAACCCAAGAATTGGCTAGGCGGGGTTCACCCAGCCGGCAAGTTCGCGCCCGATGATCTGTCGCAGCAACTCCATGCCCGTCGCGCTATCATTGAGACAAGGCAAATATGCGAAATCCGTGCCGCCGGATTCAAGGAAGGACTCGCGACCGCGGATCGCGAGTTCCTCCAGCGTTTCCAGGCAGTCCGCCGAGAAACCTGGCGCCACGATGGCGACGCGTCGAATACCCTTGGCGGGTAGCGCCTCCAGCGTCGTGTCGGTCGCGGGCTCCAGCCACTTGGCGCGGCCGAAGCGCGACTGGAAGGTGACGATCAGCTCGCGCCCCAATGCTTCGCCAAGCAGGCGCCCGGTCTTGCGGCAATGGCAGTGATAGGGATCGCCCAGCTCGAGCGTCCGCTGGGGCATGCCGTGGAAGCTGGCGATCACCGCGTCCGGCTCGAAGTCGAGCCCCGCCAGCCCTTCCTCGACGCTGGTCTTGAGCGCCGCGATATAGGCGGGGTCGTCATAATAGGGCGGCAGCGTGCGCAGCGCCGGCTGCCAGCGCATCGCCATCAGCGCGGCAAAGGCGACGTCGTTGGCGGTCGCCGTCGTCGCCGCGCAATATTGCGGGTAGAGTGGTGCGACCAGGACGCGCTCGCAACCCTGCGCCTTGAGCGCGGCAATCTGCTCGCCGACCGAAGGCTTGCCGTAGCGCATCGCGTGCAGCACCGTCACGCTCGCCCCGAACGCGCCGTCCAGCCCGCGCGCCTGCGCCTTGGTGATTGCGGCGAGCGGCGAGCCGTCCTCGCGCCACACTTGGGCATAGGCATGCGCCGATTTCTTCGGCCGCGTCCGCAGGATGATCCCGCGCAGGATCGGCTGCCAGAGCAAAGGCGGAATCTCGACCACCCGGCGATCCGAGAGGAACTCACCCAGATAGCGCTTCACCGCGCCGGGATCGGGCGCGTCGGGGGTGCCGAGATTGACCAGCAGCACGCCGATACGGGCGGGCGGGATCTTCGGATGGTCTGCGGGCAGGGTCATTCGGCGTCCGATAGCAGGGGCAGGCGACGGAATCGCGTGCCGGTGGCGGTTTGTAACGCGTTGGCGATGGCGGGTGCGGTCGGCGGCACGGCGAGCTCGCTCACCCCGCCCGGATCCGATCCGCTCGGCAGGATTTCCACCGTAATGTCGGGCGTGCTCGCCAACGTCGGCAGGTTGAGATCGGCGAGCGTCTGCACGTCGGCGATGTTCTCGCTGAACGTGGTCGACGCCCCCAGCGCGGCAGCCAGGCCGAACAACAGCCCGCCCTCGATCTGCTGGCGGACGAGATCGGGATTCACTACCCGCCCGCAATCGACCGCCGCGACCAGACGCTCGACGACGATCTCGCGCTGCGGCGTCAGATGCGCCTCGGCCATCACGGCGATGTAGGAGCCGCGAAAGGCGTGCGCCGCGATCCCCTGCCCGCTCCCCGGCTCGCCGCCCTGCCAGCCGCCGAGCTGCGCTGCGGTCTGCAGGCAGCGGGCGAGCCTCGGCTGGTTGCCGAGCATCGCCATGCGGAACGAGAGCGGATCGCGATTGGCGACATGCGCCAACTCGTCGACGAAGCTCTCGGCGAAGAAACAGGTGTAGCTATGCGCACCCGAGCGCCAATAGCCGGTCGGCACGCCGATCTCGGCCGGGTGGTGATCCACCGCGAGGTTGGGGATGGCATAGGCGGGCACCGCCCCCTCCACGGCGGAGGGATCTTGCCTGCCGGGCAGCGCCAGCCCGGCTGCTGCGACCGTGTCGCCGGCAAGCAGCCGCGCGGCAAGCTCGCGGCCGGTGGTGGGCGCGGCGATCTTGGCCAGCCAGGCGGAGACGGTGCCGCCTTGTCCCAGCTTGGCGGTGAGCCGTGCCGCGGCGGCAGGGCGGAAGCGATCGCGCCGCAGATCCTCGTCGCGCGGCCAGGTGAGCTGCACCGGGCGCTGCACGGCGTGGGAAATCAGCGCCGCCTGCACTGCCGCATCGACCTCCAGTTTCTCGCCGAACGAGCCGCCGCCGAGCATCGCATGCACCGTCACCCGCGCCGGATCGACGCCGAGCGCCTTGGCCGCCGCCGCGCGCGCGAGGCCCGGCGCCTGGGTCGGCAGCCAGAGCGACAGCCGGCCATGCGCATAGTCCGCGGTGCAGGTCATCGGCTCCAGCGGCGCATGCGGGGCGAGGCCGACGCGATAGTCCGCGGTCACCACCTTGGCCCCACGGAACTCGGCGGCAAGATCCCCCTTCGCCTCGATGCGGGCACCCTCGCCTTCCAGCGCGGCATCCAGCGCCGCGTCGATGCTGTCGTCGTTGACCACCGCCGCGGGATTGCGGAAGCGCGGCCGCAGCGCCTGGAGCGCGCGCTCGGCCGCCCACCAGTTGCTCGCCACCGTCGCCACCCATTGCTTCGTCGTGACGATCGACAGCATGCCGCGCACCCGGTTCGCCGCCTCGCGGTCGACATGCACCAGTTCGGTCTCGCCCACCGGCCCCTGGCGGATCGCGGCAAATACCATGTTCGGCAGGCGCACATCGGCGGCGAAATTCGCGCTGCCGTCGAGCTTGGCCGGCGCATCGAGCCGCGGCAGCGGTTGGCCGAGCAGCCGCCCTGCCTCGCCGCCGCGCAAGGGAAGCTGCGCCGGCGCCTTTTCCTGCGCGGCCGCTTCGGCGAGGTCGCCGAAGCCGAGCCGCTGGTTGCCATGGATCACCGTGCTGCCGGCGGTGCCGCAAGACTGCCAGTCGACGCCCCAACTCCGCGCCGCCGCCTTGCACAGCAGCACCCGTGCCGCCGCACCCGCTTGGCGCAGATCCTCCTCGAAGGCGCGCACCGAGGTGGAGGCGGCGGTGAGCATCAGGTCCGCACGCGCGGCATGGCTGCGCTGCACCTTTTCGGGCAGGCCGCCCAGCGCGGCGGAGAACAGCGTCTGCGCCGCCAGCGGATTGGCATAAAGCGGGTTGAGCGGCGCGGGCTCGACACCGACCAGCTTCCAGTCCGCGCCCAGTTCATCGGCGAGGATCTGTGGAAGCGCGGTATAGACGCCCTGCCCCATCTCCGCCTGCGGCACCGCGACGCGCACCTGCCCGTCCTTGCCGATCTTGAGCCAGGCACCGAACAGGCTCTCGCCCGGCCCGGCGCTGAGGTTCGGCGCATAGCTGCGCGGCCACAGCCCCCAGGCGACCACCAGGCCCAGTCCCGCGCCGCCGCCGATCAACAGCCTGCGCCGATCGAGCCTGATGCGGGGTGGAGTATTGCCAGCCATGCCCCGGCTCTATCGCGCACCGAGGCCCCACGCCAGCATGGGCTTTCGATCAGCCTGATCGCTCCCCCTTGGGTTTGCGGCGTTTTGGCTCTATCGCGGGGCAAAGTCGCTTCTCACGCCGGGGATTATCGTGCTGCCCACTCTGCTTGCCGCTGCCGGCGGACATCTGCATTTCACCGATCTCCACCTCGATCCGGTGGCGATCAATCTGGGTTTCTTCCAGATCAAATGGTATTCGCTCGCGTATATCACCGGCATCCTGATCGGCTGGGTGTATCTGATGAAGCTGCTGGCCCAGCCCGGCGCGCCGATGGCCCGCCGCCATGCCGACGATCTGGTGTTCTACGCGACGCTCGGCATCATCCTCGGCGGCCGCATCGGCTATGTGCTGTTCTACGCGCCCGAGATGCTCCGTAACCCGCTGCAGATCCTGATGCTGTGGGAAGGCGGCATGAGCTTCCATGGCGGCGTGATCGGCACTTCGCTGGCGATTATCTGGCTGTCCTGGCAGAACAAGCTCAACTGGCTGCGCGTGCATGATTATGTGGTGTGCTGCGCACCCTTCGGGCTGTTCTTCGGCCGTCTCGCCAATTTCGTGAACGGCGAGCTGTGGGGGAAGCCCGGCGACGTACCCTGGGCGATCGTCTTTCGCGGTACCGTACCCGCCGGTATCCCCGAGCCGGCCCGCCACCCGAGCCAGCTCTACGAGGCGGGGCTGGAAGGCCTGCTGCTGTTCGCGGTGCTGTGGTTCTTCTTCTGGCGTACCGATGCGCGATACCAGCCGGGCAAGCTCGCCGGGATCTTCCTGCTCGGCTACGGCATGTGCCGCTTTTTCGTGGAGTTCTTCCGCGAGCCCGATCGCCAGCTGGTCTGGCTGGTCAACCTCACCGGCCTGCACATGGGCCAGTGGCTGTGCCTGCCGATGATCGCGGGCGGCCTGTTCCTCATCGCCACCGCGCCGGGCCGCCGCAAGCGGATCGAGGCGATCACCGGGCCGAGCGTCGCCTGACCTGACCGCCATGACCAACCCGCTCGACGCCCCGCCCGAAGAACGCCGCGACAATGCCGCCGAGCCCGCCCTGCCCGAACGGCTGGCGCGGGCGATCACGCTCGCCGGGCCGATCCCGCTCTCGCAGTTCATGGGGGCTGCCAACGCGCATTATTACGCCACCCGCGATCCGCTGGGCGCGCGCGGCGACTTCACCACGGCGCCCGAAATCAGCCAGATGTTCGGCGAGCTGATCGGGCTGTGGCTGGCCGATTTGTGGGACCGCGCCGGCCGGCCGGACGCGGCCCGCTATGTCGAGTTCGGCCCAGGCCGCGGCACGCTGGCGAGCGATGCGCTGCGCGCGATGGGCAAGGCCGGGTTCACGCCGCCGGTGGACTTCCTGGAGACAAGCCCGGTACTGCGCGCCGCGCAGAAGGAACGCGTGCCGCACGCCGAATGGCATCTCGACCTGGTCGGGCTGCCCGAGGACGCGCCGCTGCTGGTCGTCGCCAACGAATTCTTCGACGCGCTGCCGATCCGCCAGCTGGTCCATACCGCGCAGGGCTGGCGCGAGCGCCTGGTCGCGTGCCAGGATACGCTGTTCCTGCCGGTCACCGGCGATCGCGGCTTCGACCCGGTAATCCCGCAAGCGCTTCGCGACGCCGCCCCAGGCGCGATCCTCGAGACATCGCCCGCCAGCGTGTCACTGCTCCGCGCGCTGGCGCAGCGGCTGCTGGCCCAGGGCGGCGCCGCGCTGATCATCGACTATGGCTATGAGGGGCCCGCGATCGGCGACACGCTGCAGGCAGTGCGCGGCCATGCCTTCGCCAATCCGTTCGACGCGCCCGGCGAGGCGGACCTGACCGCGCATGTCGATTTCGGCACGCTCAAGGAGGCCGCCGAGGCCGAAGGGCTGACCGTCCATGGGCCGGTGACGCAGGGCGATTTCCTCAAGGCACTCGGCATCGACGAGCGCGCCCGCGCGCTTGCCCGCACCGCACCGGAGCGCGGCGACACCATCGCCGCCGATCGCAACCGGCTGGTCGCCGACGACCAGATGGGCTCGCTGTTCAAGGTGATCGCGCTCACCGCACCGGGCTGGCCGGTGCCGGCGGGGTTCGCATGAGCTTTCGCGACGCCACCCCCGCCGATGCCGCCGCGATCGACGCGCTGTTCCGGACCAGCTTCCAGGCGACCTTCGGCCATCTCTATGCCGCCGAGGATCTCGCCAGCTTCCTCGCCAAGTTCACCGTCGAGGGCTGGGCGGCGGAATTGGCCGATCCCGCCTTCGCATTCCGGGTGATCGAGGATGCGGAGGGCCTCGCGGGCTATTGCAAGCTGGGGCCGATCAGCCTGCCCGCCGAACCGCAGGGCCCCGCGCTGGAACTCCGCCAGCTCTATCTGCTCGATCGCGCCAAGGGCAGCGGCGCGGCGCAGGCGCTGATGGACTGGGCGCTCGCCACCGCCCGCGCGCGGGGTGCGTCCGAGCTCTGGCTTTCCGTCTATATCGACAACCACCGCGCCAAGCGCTTCTACCAGCGCTACGGCTTCGAGGATCGCGGACCCTATGCCTTCCTGGTGGGCAACCATGCCGATGAGGATCGGCTGATGCGGCTGGCACTGTGAGCGACGTCGAAGTCACCCGCGCCCGCGCGCTGGACGGCGTGCCGCACGGTTTTCTCGGCCGCATCGGCGGCGTCTCGACCGGCATGGTGGCGGGGCTCAACGTCGGCACCGGCTCGCACGACGGTCCGGCGGCGATCGCTGAGAATCGCGGCCGCGCGGTCAAGGCGGTGTTGCCCGGCGCGAAGCTGGTCACCGTCTACCAGGTGCATTCGGCCGATGCGGTGACCGTACTCGCCCCATTCGACGAGGCGCTGCGCCCCAAGGCCGACGCGCTGATCACCAATCAGCCGGGGCTGGTGCTCGGCATCCTCACCGCCGACTGCGCGCCGGTGCTGTTCGCTGATGGCGAGGCCGGCGTGGTCGCGGCCGCGCATGCCGGGTGGAAGGGCGCGATCGGCGGCGTCACCGATTCGACGATCGCCGCGATGGAAGCGCTCGGCGCCCGCCGCGAGCGGATCGCTGCCGCAGTCGGCCCGTGCATCGCCCGGGCCAGCTATGAGGTCGATGCCGGCTTCTTCCAGCGCTTTTGCGAGCAGGACCCGGCCAACGAACGCTTCTTCGCCGACGGCCGCCCCGAGCATTTCCAGTTCGATCTGGAAGCCTATGTCGTACACCGGCTGGCACTGGCCGGCCTGCGGACGATCGAGGCGCTGGGCCTCGATACCTATGCGAACGAGGCCCGCTTCTTCAGCTTCCGCCGCGCCACGCATCGCGGCGAGCCCGATTACGGCCGGCAGGTCAGCCTGATCGGGCTGGCGGCGTAGACGCGGCGCTCAGGCCGCGTCTTCCACCCGTACTTCGGGGGGATGCAGCCGCAGGCGGTTCACCTTGCGCTGGTCGGCGTCGATCACTTCGAGCTTCCAGCCGCTCTCATGCTCCAGGCACTCGCCTACCGCCGGCACGTGCCCGGCGAGCACGAAGGCGAGGCCGCCGATCGTGTCGACATCCTCCTCCACCTCGGCCAGCCGCGGATCGACCGTCTCGGCGACGTCCTCCAGCTCGGCGCGGGCGTCGGCTTCCCAGCCACCGCCGTCGATCGGCACGATCAGCGCGGCGGGCGCCTCGTCATGCTCGTCCTCGATCTCGCCGACGATTTCCTCGATCAGGTCCTCGATCGTGATCAGCCCCTCGGTACCCGAATATTCGTCGAGCACCACGGCGAGGTGAGTCCGCTTCACCCGCATCTGCGCGAGCAGATCGAGCGCGCCCATCGATTGCGGCACATAGAGGGGCTGGCGGATCAGCCCGGCGATGCTCGGCGGATGCGCCTCGCCCTTGGCGAGGATCTCGAACACGTCCTTGATATGGACCATGCCGATGATCGTATCGAGCTCCTCGCGATAGACCGGCAGGCGGCTGTGGCCGGCTTCGGCGAAGAGCTGGACGAGATCGGCGAAGCTGGTCTGCTCCTCGACGGCGATGATGTCCGCGCGGGGCACGCCCACGTCGCCGGCATCGCGCTCGCCGAAATGCAGCAGGTTCTTGAGCATCTGACGCTCGATCGGGGCGAGGTCGCCGGCGGGCGGGGTGCTGCCGTCGCTTCCATGCTCGTCGATGGCTTCTTCCAGCCGCTCGCGCAGCGTCTCTTCCTGTTCCTCGCCGAACAGGAGTGCGCGCAAACTGCGCCAGATGCCGCCATTTTCGTGTCGGTGTTCGGGCGAGCCGGTACTAGGGCCCTCGTTCATGTTGGTGGTTAGTCCTCGCGTACGGGATAGGGATCGTGCAGGTTCAGCGCCGCCATGGCGGCCTGTTCCATCGCCTCCATGGCTTCCGCCTCGCCATCCTCGATATGATCATAGCCTAGCAGATGCAGCATGCCATGGACAATCAGATGCGTGGCATGATCGTCCACGGCAATGCCACGCTCCTCGGCTTCCACCGAACAGACGCCGTGCGCAAGCACGATATCGCCCAGCAATACTTCGCCATCATCGCTGTTCTGGGTTACGGCATCGAGCAGATCGGGCTGGATCATCGGGAAGGACAGCACGTTGGTCGGCTTGTCCTTGTGCCGATACTGGCGGTTCAGCGTATGGACTTCGTCGTCGCTGGTGAAGCGCACCGCGACTTCCACCGAGATCGGCCAGCCCTGCCATTCGGCATAGGGCGTCTGCGCGATCGCCGCCTCGGCGGCGCGCAGGGCGAGCGCGTCCCAATCGCCTTCCGGCCAGGGCGATTCGAGGAGGGCGGCAACGTCAAGCATCAGGCGAGGTCCGTCTTGGAGAAATCGTCGCCCTTGCAGAGCAGACGCGCATCCTGCGATTTGGCGCAGGCATAGGCGAAGCAATCGCCCATGTTGAGTCCGGCGGGGTGACGCCCCTTGCCGAACTGCTGATAGGCATCGAGCGCCAGGTCCAGCTCACGCGCGCCGATCGGCACCAGCGTCAGCCCGAGCTGATCGGCGTAAAGTGCCGCTTCCTGGCGTGCCGCATTGATATCCATTTCGCGCGAACGCGAGAGCGCGGCGACGGTTTCCCAGGCCGCCATCGCCGACCAGATCGCCGGCGCGCCCTCGACCGCCTCGACCACCAGCCGATCGCGCTCGGGTTCCTCGGCGATGATCGCGACCATCGCCGATGCATCGACAAACAGCGTCAAGGCTCGCCCCACAGCTCGTCGAAAAACGCCTTGTCGGCGGGCAGCCCGGTCGGCGGCGGGAGCGGGTGGGCGCGGCGATGCGCGTCGAGCTTGCGCAGCACGTCCTGCGCGCGGCCCTTGGCCTCGAGCTCCGCCTTGCGCCGCAACAGGCTGTCGCGCACCGCCTCGGTCTTGGTGGTGCCGAGCGCGACCGCGACCTCGGCGGCGAGCGCCGCGGTGTCCGGGTCCTTGATGTAGAGCGATGCCACGCCGCGTCTCCGATAGGGATATCCCGAATGTAGGACGGGATATCCTCGCCTTCAACCTTCCCCCTCATAGGCCGCGACGATGCGGCCGACGATCGGATGGCGCACCACGTCGCCCACGCCGAAGCGCACCATCGAGATGCCTTCCACGCCCTCCAGCCGGTTGACCGCGTCGTTGAGGCCGGAGGCGCTCGGCCCGCCGGGCAAGTCGGTCTGGTTGGGGTCGCCGCAGATCACCATCCGGCTGTTCTGGCCGAAGCGGGTGAGGAACATCTTCATCTGCATCGGCGTGGTGTTCTGCGCCTCGTCAAGGATGACGAACGCGTCCGCAAGCGTCCGGCCGCGCATGAACGCGATCGGCGCGATCTCGATCTCGCCCGAAGCGATGCGCCGCTCCACCTGCTCGGCCGGCAGGCAGTCGTACAGCGCGTCGTAGATCGGGCGGAGATAGGGGTCGACCTTCTCCTTCATGTCGCCCGGCAGGAAGCCCAGCCGCTCGCCCGCTTCCACCGCGGGCCGCGACAGGATCAGCCGCTGGACGCTGCCGGTGATCAGCTGCGCAACGGCCTGCGCCACCGCCAGATAGGTCTTGCCGGTACCCGCCGGCCCGAGCGCGAATATCAGGTCGTTCGAGGCGAGCTCGCGCATGTAATGCGTCTGCGTCACCGAGCGCGGCACGATCGTCTTCTTGCGCGTGCGGATCATAATCGAGGGCTTGGGTCCGCCATTCGTCGGCTCGGCGCGGACGATGCCGGTGAACATCGGTTCGCTTGACATGGCAATCACCGCGTCGATCAGCCCGCCATCGACTTCCTCGCCGCGGATCACCCGGCTGTGCAGTTCCTGGAGCACCTCGCGGGCATGCGCCACGGCCTCGGTGCCGCCTTCGATCACGACCCGCTGGCCGCGCGCGTGGATGTACACGCCCAGCCGCTCCTCGAGCATCAGCAGGTTGGAATCGAACTCTCCGAAGAGCTGCGGCAGGAGCTGGGGCTTGTCGAAGGTCACCTCTACCCGGGAACGGTCGCCGGACTGGGCGGGGACAGGCTTGCGGCTCATGCGGTCCTTTCGGTGTTGGCGCGGGGCGCGGGGATCACGCGGCCCCGGAGGGGCAAACCTTGGCATCGTGCGGAGGTTCCTTGGCGCATGTCGATGAACAAGATGGCAGACGCGGGCGCGGCTGCACAGGGGGCGTGTGCGTTGCCAGTGCAATGCCGCGCGCATGTGACGCGGTTGCGACACCCTGCCGCGTCGCCCCCGGGCGCCTCCCCTGCCCCGCGCGTGCCGAAACGGGAACGACAGCAACCAGCCTTGGGTTGGAAATGCACGACGCCGTCGCTATCTGCACGGCCACGCATCAGTAACAACCAAGGTCTTCCATGAAGTATCTGCTTCGGGGCGCGTTCGCATGTGCGCTCCTGCTGTACGCCGGCTCGTCGCTCGCATAGCTTTCGCACGAAACGCTCAAAGTGGGACAGCGCTGAGACGCACACCCACACCGGTGAGACGCATTCCCCCAACGCTGCCGTCGAGCGCAATGCCCGCAGCTTGTACAAGCGTCCCCACGTCTAGTTGCAAAGGAAAAGAAGATGAAGTTCGCTGTAGCGGCGTTCGCTGCCGCCATGCTCGCCATGACCGGCGCCGCCCGGGCTGCGCCGATCCTCGACACGGGCGCAGGCAACCCCACCACCGCCAGCGCGATGGATGTCTCCGGCTCGCGCAGCCTCGCCGGCTATTTCGAGCTCCTGAACGACGTGACCGTGGACGGCATCTATGGCTGGATCGGCGGTGACGAAGGCGCGCGCCTCACCGCCAGCATCTACAGCGAAATCGATTTCGTGCCCGCCAAGCAGCTCTTCTCCACGACCTTCGTCAACCGGGGCCTGGTCGACTGGCAGGGTGCCGATTCGCTCAAGTGGAACCTGAAGGCGGGATCCTACTGGGTCGTCTTCTCGGCCGCCGACGAACATCGCACCAGCTATATGCCGGGCGGCGTGTCCAACCCGCTGGTCGCCTACCTCCATGGCAGCGAGGGTGACTGGCGCCGCCTGCGCGAGCAGAATCTCGGTATCCGCCTGACCGGCGCCACCGGTGGTGCGGTGCCGGAGCCGGCAAGCTGGGCCATGCTGATCGGCGGCTTCGGCATCGCAGGCGGCGCAATCCGCACCCGCCGCAAGCGTCGCGCGGCACTGGCCTGAAAATCCGCCTGGGCCGGGGCGACGATGTCGTGTCCGGCCTCGGCTGCAGGTTCATCAGCAGGTTGAGCGACCCCTACCAGGTCCAGCGCCCCGGCTGCGCGTTCGGGGCATCGCGCAGGAAGCGCCCCTTGGCGAGCAGTACCGCATCGGCCTCCAGCCGCACCGCCTTGCTCAGCCGGTAGCCCACCCGCCCATGGACGAACCAGGCGCGCACCGGCTGGCGCCCCGCCGCCGCCACCAGGCTCACCGATTGCGACCCGGTCTGGCCGATCGCTTCGACTTCATAGTCGAGCCTGGCCGGCAGCGGATCGCGCGCGAAGCGGATGGCGGCGGTATCGAGCGAGCGATCGCGCGTCGGACGGCCAGGGGTGTCGTGCTCGCCGAGATGGAGGTAGCGCGTCTCGACAAGCGCAGGGCCGATCGTCCGCGCGCAACTGATCAGCCCGCCCCACAGCACCAGCGCCGCGCCTTCTCGATCGATCGCCGACGCGTTCGACAGCAGCGAGTCGAGGTTGCGCAGGAAGCGGCCAGCCCGCAGCCGAAGCTTCGATCCGGGCCCTAGAGCGTTTTCACCATGGGTGAAGACGCTCTAGATGTTTGTTTGCCGCATTTTCCGAGTCGTTGACCGTACACGGTCAACTTGAAAATGCTCTAGCGCCGCGCCGAGGTCGAGCTGCACATAGGCCTGCACCGGCTCCAGCGCGTTGACCTCGCCCGTCGTCACCGGCGAGCCGCGGTTGCCGGTATGGGCACGGCTGTCCCTCCCAAAGCGCGCCGACGACGCTCACCGGCCGCTTGGCGGCGGAGCGCTTCGATGCGCGCGGCGCGCCTCCAGTCACGCGGAAACTGGCGCCAGTTCCCGACCGGCGAGCGAATTGGGCCCGGCGCTGACCAACTCCACCTCGATCAGGTCCCCGATCCTGGCGGACGTCTCCAGATGGACCGACTGCAGCCAGGGCGACTTGCCGATCATCTGCCCGGGGCGGCGCCCCACCCGCTCGATCAGCACCGCGCAGCGCTTGCCCACGCTGGCCTCGTTGAACGCCTGCGAATGGCGGCCGAGCGCCGCCTGGAGCCGCTGGAGCCGCTCGTCGGCCACCGCTTCGGGCAGATACTGGTCGACCAGGTCGGCCGCCGGGGTGCCCGGGCGCGGCGAGTATTTGAAGCTGAAGCACTGCGCATAGCGCACCGCGTCGACCAGCTGCAGCGTCTCTTCGAACTCGGCCTCGGTCTCGCCGGGGAAGGCGACGATGAAGTCGCCCGACAGCGCGATGTCCGGCCGCGCGGCACGGACGCGCTCGATGATGCGCAGGTAGGAATCGCGCGTGTGGCTGCGGTTCATCGCCTTGAGGATGCGGTCGCTGCCCGCCTGCACCGGCAGGTGCAGGAACGGCATCAGCTTGGCCACATGGGCGTGCGCCTCGATCAGCCCCTCGGCCATGTCGTTGGGATGGCTGGTGGTGTAGCGGATCCGCGCCAGCCCCTCGATCCGGTCGAGTGCCACGATCAGGTCGTGCAGCCCGCGACCGTCGTCGTCCCCCCAGGCGTTGACGTTCTGGCCGAGCAGCGTGATCTCGCGCGCGCCGGCATCGACCAGCGCCTTGGCCTCGTCGACGATCGCCGCATAGGGCCGGCTGACTTCGGCGCCGCGGGTATAGGGCACCACGCAATAAGTGCAGAACTTGTCGCAGCCTTCCTGCACGGTGAGGAACGCGCTCGCCCCCACCTTGCGACGCGCGGGCAGCTTGCCGAACTTGCTGGCGATCGGCATGTCGGTGTCGAGGCCGAGCTGGCCCTTGGCGGCCTTGTCCACCAGCTCCGGCAGATTGTGATAGGCCTGGGGACCTACCACCACGTCCACCTTCGCGCGGCGGGCGATCTCCTCGCCCTCGGCCTGGGCGACGCAGCCGGCCACCGCGATCATCGGCTTGCCCGCCTCGCGCAGCTTCAAGCGGCCGATCTCCGAATAGACCTTCTCGGTCGCCTTCTCGCGGATATGGCAGGTGTTGAGGACGACGAGATCGGCCTGGTCCGCCTCGGCGGCGACAAGGCCCTGGGCGGCCATCAGCTCGCCCATGCGCTCGCCGTCATAGACGTTCATCTGGCAGCCGTACGACTTGACGTGATAGGTCTTGGGGGTGGTCATGATCGGCGCGCCTATACGCGGAAATGACGGCAGAAAACAGGCCTTGCGCTTGTTTGCGAAGGGCACCCGCACCCCACCCGTCATCCCGGCTTGCGCCGGTATGACGGTTTATACGGAAGGTTCGGATGCACCCTGCGCCAGCGTCTTGTACCCGATCGGGTCCTCGGCAAAGCGGAACGGTCGCAGCGGATGGCCCAGCGTGCGCACCATCGCCGCCTCGATCCGCCGCCGGCTCTCCGCCGCGATCGCCTTGCGGCCGGGGAAGTCGCGCGGGTCGAAGGGTTCGAGGAAATGCACGCGCAGCCGGAAGCGCCGCTTGCGCGCCAGCACGCGCTTGGCGTTGTTGAGGCCCCGCTCCTGGCCGATCCAGGCAATGTCCTCGCCCGCCGTGCCGTAATCGAGCATCACCGGCTGCACCATCACCCCCGGCGGCGGCGGCTCGAGCACGCGCAGCATCGGCGTCTTGAACGGCAGCAGCGACTTGCCGTCGGTCGTCGTGCCCTCGGGGAAGATGGTGACCGCCCAGGTCTCCGCCAGCGCCTCGCGCAGCTGGTTGATCTGCTCGGCCACACCCATCCGGTTCTCGCGCTTCACATATACCGTGCGATTGAGGCTCGCGAGCCAGCCGACCAGCGGCGAGGCGCCGATCTCCGCCTTGGCGACGAACGCGGTGCCGCTCGCCCCGCCGAGCGCCAGAATGTCGATCCAGCTGAGATGGTTGGAAACGTAGAACACGTCGCGCTTGAGCGGCGTGCCGACGCGCTTCACCTTGGCGCCGGCGATCCGGGCCGCGCTGCCCAGGAACAGCCGCGGCCAGGGCGAGGGCAGCCGCACCAGCCGGAAGAGATAGTGGAGCGGCACATGCACCAGCAGCGCCAGCACCAGCCGCGCGATGCGGAACCACAGGCGCACCTGCTCCGCCCCGGTCAGCCGGGTCGGCAGTCCCTGGGTCGCTTCCTCGCGGCGGCGCCGGGCGCGCTCAGTTCTTGCGCTCGAGTGCAACCCCGTAGAGTTCCATGCGGTGGTCGACGAGGCGGAAACCGAGCCGCTCGGCGATCTGCTTCTGCAGCAGCTCGAGCTCGGGATCGACGAACTCGATCACCTTGCCGCTCTCGACGTCGATCAGGTGATCGTGATGCGCCTCGGGCGCCGGCTCGTAGCGCGCGCGACCATCGCCGAAATCATGGCGGTCGAGAATGCCCGCCTCCTCGAATAGCCGCACCGTGCGATAGACGGTGGCGATCGAGATGCCGGGATCGATCGCGGCAGCGCGCTCATAGACCTTTTCCACATCGGGATGGTCATCGGCGTCGGAAAGCACGCGCGCGATCACCTTGCGCTGTTCGGTGATGCGCAGCCCCTTTTCGTGGCAGAGCGCTTCGAGATCAATCTTGCGAACCATGACACCGCTGTAGCGCCATTGACGTCATCGGAAAAGGGCAAGCGGCTCGCTCATCCTAATCGAGCGAATGCGAAAACGCCGGCCGCGGACGGGGCCCGGGCCGGCGCTTCGAAGTCCATCCTGGGAATGGCGATCAGCGGGTCTTGCGACGCTTGGTGCCGAGGCCGATCTTCTTCGCCAGGCTGCGGCGCTGCTCGGCATAGTTCGGAGCGACCATCGGATAGTCGGCCGGCAGGTTCCACTTGGCGCGATACTGTTCCGGGGTCATCTGATAATGGGTCATCAGGTGACGCTTGAGCATCTTCAGCTTCTTACCGTCCTCGAGGCAGACGATGTAGTCGGGCTTCACCGAAGCGCGCACCGAAACCGCCGGCTCCTGCTTCACTTCCGGCTCCGGCTGCACGGTGCCGAGACCGGTGAGCGCGCCATGCACGTTCTGGATCAGCTGCGGCAGGTCCGACACGGCGACGCTGTTGTTGCTGACATGCGCAGCGACAATATCGGCGGTCAGCGCGATCAGGGTTTCCTGAATTTCAGATGAAGCTTCCATGATATTCCTTTCGACCCGTTCATGGCGACTATTCTGGATGTCGCCTGCAGCGTCCTATCGTGCGAAGCTTGGTGATTGGCAAGAGATCAACGTCGCAATGGTTGTAATTTTTATGCAAGCGGACGTGCCAAAGTGAGAGCATCGAGCGCCAGCCCACTAGTACCGCGATAATAGCCACGACGTTCGCCGATCTTCTCGAAACCCTCGCGGTGATAGAGGCGGATCGCTTCATTGCCTGCGCGGACTTCGAGATGGAGCTTGGTCGCCCCACGATTGCGCGACTCCGCGATCACCGCGCGCAACAACGCTCCGCCCACGCCAAGTCCCCGCGCACCGGGACTGGTCGCCAGCAACAACAGCTCGGCCTCGTCGAGCATCGCCCGCGCCATCGCGAAGCCGACGTCGCGCCCGCCGATGCTCGCGACGACGAGCCACACGCCCGAAAGCGCCATCATCCCCACGCATTGCGACTGGGTCCAGGCTTCGCCGAATTCGGGATCGAAGGCCGACTGCATGATCCGGTTAACCGGGATCAGGTCGTGCACCCCGCCCTCGCGCAGCTCGATCGGCTGGGGCGCGGCGCTCATGCGAGCCCCCGCTCGGCGAGCGTCTTGGCGTCGGGACCGCGGCCATAGAGCGGGCGCGGCGGCAGCAAGGCGAAATCGGGCGGGAGCAGCACCGCGTCGGCGGCGCGGGGGAGCGCCTCGCGCAGGTCCAGCCCCTCGGCCAGTGCTGCGAGGCGCCGGACGCCGCTGCCGAATGCGGCGCGGCCGTCGAGCGCGGCAAGCGCAGCTTCGGGCGGCAGGGAGGCAAGCGGCGCGGTGTCGACCAGCGGCGTCGCGAAATGCTGGACGAAGACTTCGCCGTGCCCGCCTTCGAGCACCACCGACAGCCGGGCGAGCGCGGGGTCGCCGGCGAACCCGGCGGCGGCGATCAGGGCGAGCGAGGAATAGCCGTGTACCGGCACCCCCCAGCCGATCGCCAGGCCTCGCGCGGCGGCGAGGCCCACGCGCACCCCGGTAAAGCTCCCGGGGCCGACATCGACCAGAATCGCATCGGCGCGGCCGCCGCCGGGCAGCTCGCCGATCATCGGGATCAGCCGCTCGGCATGGCCGCGGCCGACCAGTTCGTGCCGTTCGGCAAGAACGGCTCCATCCGCCAGCAAGGCCACCGAACAGGCGGCAGTGGCGGTTTCGATCACGAGCAGTCGCGGGGCTTCAGCCATCGCCCCGCGCTAGCCATAGAACTGGGTACAGGTCAAATCACCCGGTTGAACTGATCGAATGCCGGACGCGGCGACCGCGCATGAAGGCTCGAAGGATCACCGACGCCGAGCGTGGAAATGAAATTCGATTTCACGCCCGGCTGATCGGCGAAAAACGCCTCGTCAACCTTGGCATTGTCGAACCCCGACATCGGGCCGGTATCGAAGCCCAGCGCGCGCGCGGCAATGATGAAATAGGCACCCTGCAGCGAGGAGTTGCGGAACGCCTGTTCGCGGCGACCTTCCTCGGTCGGGAACCAGTTCTTCGCCTCGGGCGCGTGCGGGAAGAATGCCGGCAGATGCTCGTGGAAGTTGATGTCGTAGCCGATGATGACGCTGGCGGGCGCCTTGCGGATCTTCTCGGCATTGCTGCCGCTCGACAGGCTAGCGAGCTTGTCCTTGGCTTCCTGACTCAGCACCCAGACGAACCGCGCCGACTGCTGGTTGACCGACGTCGGCCCCATCTTCAGCAGGTCGTACATCGCCTCGATATCGGCCTGGGTCACCGGAGCGTCGGTATAGCCGTTGAAGGTCCGCGCGGTGCGGAAGATCGTGTCGAGGGCGACGTCGTTCAGCGGCTGGCCCATGGCCTGCGATCCTTTCATGCTTGGGGGGGCGGGAAGCGGGTGCGCGATCAGATCGCGCGCACCTCGGTGACTTCGGGAACGTAATATTTGAGCAGCTGCTCGATCCCGTTCTTCAGCGTCGCGGTGGACGAAGGGCAGCCCGAGCAGGCGCCCTGCATCTGGAGGAACACCTTGCCCTCGTTGAACCCGCGATAGACGATGTCGCCGCCGTCATTGGCGACCGCAGGGCGGATGCGGGTGTCGATCAGCTCGCGAATCTGCGCGACGATGTCGGCATCCTCGGGATTGTCGCCGAAATCGGCGCTCTCGGGCGGCACGCTGAAGCCGGCGGCCGAGCCTGCCATGAACAGCGGCATGTTGGCCGAGAAATGGTCGAGCAGGATGCCGAGCACGTCGGGCTTGAGGCTCAGCCACTCGACGCCCGGCGCGGCGGTCACCGAGATGAAGTCGCGGCCGAAGAACACCCCGGTCACGTCGCCCAGTGCGAACAGCGCGGTGGCAAGCGGCGAGGCTTCCGCCTCCTCGGGGCTGGCGAAGTCGCGGGTGCCCGCCTCCATCACGATCCTGCCGGGCAGGAACTTGAGCGTGGCGGGGTTGGGGGTGGCTTCGGTCTCGATCAGCATGCCGCCCACATGGGCGCGTCCTTGCGCAGGATCAAGCCGCGCGCGGGAAACCCTGTGTTGCCGGCGCTGAAGTTCCGCTCATGCGTCGGGGTCGGCGGGATAGACCTTGCCGACATGCGGCTCGCCGCGGATGGCCGCCAGGCGCTCCTGGCGGTGACGTTCGCGGTAGCGTTCGCGGTCTTCGTTGCTGCGCTCGTCGTAGCACGCGGCGCAGCTCACCCCCGCCTCATAGCGCGGCGAACGGCGATCCTCGGCACTGACCGGGCGGCGGCAGGCGTGGCAGAGTGCGTAGCTGCCGGGCGCGAGGCCGTGGCCCACGGTCACACGCTGGTCGAACACGAAGCATTCGCCGTCCCACAGGCTCTGCGCTTCGGGCACCTTTTCCAGATAGTTGAGGATGCCGCCCTTGAGGTGGAACACCTGCTCGATCCCCTCGGACTTGAGGAAGGCCGTCGACTTCTCGCAGCGGATGCCGCCGGTGCAGAACATCGCGACCTTGGGCGGCGTCTCGCCCTTGCCGAGCAGTTCCTCGCGGTGCGCGCGGAACCAGTCGGGGAAGTCGCGGAAGCTCCTGGTGCGCGGGTCGATCGCGCCGCGGAAGGTGCCGGCGGCGACCTCGTAATCGTTGCGCGTATCGATCAGAATCGTGTTCGGATCGGCGATCAGCGCGTTCCAGTCCTCGGGCGCGACATAGGTGCCGACGCTCGCCAGCGGATCGATGTCCGGCTGGCCCATCGTCACGATCTCGCGCTTCAGGCGCACCTTCATCCGGTAGAAGGGCTGCTCGGCAGCGCGGGCGTATTTCACGTCGAGCCCGGCGCAGCCCGGCAGCGCGCGGATATGGTCGACCACCGCCGCGATCGCATCGTCGCTGCCCGCGATCGTGCCGTTCACGCCCTCGCGCGCGAGCAGCAGCGTGCCTTTCGCGCCCTGCGAACAGCAGAGCTTGGCCAGCGGGCCCTGCAGCGCCGCCGGATCGTCGAACCGGGTAAATTGGTAGAGCGCCGCCACGCGGATCGGCAGCGCGGCATCGTCCGAAGCTTTCGTCATTTCGGCGGATCTACTCCAGCCAACGCGATTTTACCAAGGGCGGTGACGGCAGTTCCCTCAGCTTCAGCCGTCATCCCGGCGGAAGCCGGGATCCATTCGCCACTCGGCCGGCGAAAGAGCCGGGACGGAGACCCCAATGGACCCCGGCTTTCGCCGAGGTGACGCGGAGGGTTGAAAGTACAGCCCTCTCCTCCGTCTGAGCCCGGTATCAGACCATGAAGCTTTCGCCGCAGCCGCAGGTGCCCTTGGCATTGGGGTTGGTGAACACGAAGCCGGCGGTGAAATCATCCTCCACCCAATCCATCGTAGAGCCGATCAGGTAGAGCACCGAGGCGCCGTCAACGAAGAAGGTGCCGCCGGGGGTTTCGATCTTCTCGTCCAGCGGCTTGGCCTCGGCGACATAGTCGACCGAATAGGCCAGCCCCGAGCAGCCGCGGCGCGGGGTGGAGAGCTTGACGCCGACCGTGCCTTCCGGCGCCTTCGCCATCAGCGCGGCGATGCGCGCCTCGGCGGCGGGGGTGAGGAGCAGCGCGGCGGGGCGCTGGCGGGGGGTGGTCACGGTGGTCATCGTCTGTCTTCTAACCTTCTTCCCCTCCCGCGCGCGGGAGGGGACCGAGGGGTGGGCGCCCGCTCTCCGCGAGCGCTCCGGATATTGGGTGCCGGGGGCCCACCCCCAACCCCCTCCCGCACGCGGGAAGGGGCTAGAAATTACAACATCCCCAGTTCCAGCTTCGCCTCGTCGCTCATCTTCTGCGGGTCCCAGGGCGGATCCCAGACGAGGTTGACGTCGGCCGTGGCGATGCCCGGCACCGCGCTTACACGGAGCTCGACTTCGCCCGGCATCGACTCCGCTACCGGACAATGCGGCGTGGTCAGCGTCATGGTGATCGCGGCATGGCCGTTTGCGGTGATGTCGACGCCGTAGATCAGCCCGAGGTCATAGAGATTGACCGGGATTTCCGGATCGTAAATCTCCTTGAGCGCGTCGATCACCGCCTCGTACAGCGGTCCGCCCGGCTCGCCGGCGCCGGGCTCGGCGGGCTTCTGCGAAAGGAAACCGGAGAGATAGTCGCGCTTGCGCTCGGCGGCGGGCTCGACCGCATCGTCGACGCGCGCCTTGGGCGGCGCCTCGACGGCCTCGACCTCTTCCACCACGATCCTGCGTTCTTCGTTCATCCGAAGATCCTCGTCACTCGTTCGATACCCTTGACGAGCGCGGCCACATCGGCCGGCCCGTTATACACGCCGAAGCTCGCCCGCGCGGTGGCGGGGACCTCCAGCAGCTCCATCAGCGGCTGCGCGCAGTGATGCCCGGCGCGGATTGCGACATTGCCCTCGTCGAGGATCGTCGCGACGTCGTGCGGGTGCACGCCCTCCACCGCGAAGCTGACGATGCCCGCGCTGTCCGCGGGACCGAACAGCCGCACGCTGTTGATCCCCGCGAGCGCCGCGCGCGTCTCAATTACGAGCGCGGTTTCGTGCGCGTGGATGCGGTCGAGCCCGATGCCGTCCACATAGTCGATGGCCGCATGCAGCCCGACCACGCCGACGATGTGCGGGGTGCCCGCCTCGAAGCGGCCCGGCGGCGGTGCGTAGGTGGTCTTGGCGAAGGTCACCCGGTCGATCATCGATCCGCCGCCCTGATAGGGGGGCATCGCGTCGAGCAGCTCGTACCGACCCCACAGCACGCCGATGCCGGTCGGGCCGTAGAGCTTGTGGCCGGAGAAGACGTAGAAGTCGCAGCCGAGCTCGGCGACGTTCACCGGCAGCCGGGCGACCGCCTGGCAGCCGTCGATCAGGATCTTGGCGCCGACGCCGCGCGCCAGCTCGGTCGCGCGCTTCACATCGAGCACCGAGCCGAGCACGTTCGAGACATGGGCGAGCGCGACCAGCTTGTGCCGGTCGGTCAGCATCGCGGCCATCGCGTCGAGATCGATGCGGTGATCGTCGGTTAGCGGCACCACATCGATCTGCGCGCCGATCTTCTCGGCGGCCATCTGCCAGGGTACGATATTCGAATGATGCTCGAGCGCGGAGAGCAGGATGCGGTCGCCGGCCTCGAGCTGGGTGGCGGCGTAGCACTCAGCGACAAGGTTGATCCCCTCGGTCGCGCCGCGGACGAACACCACTTCCTGCGGCTTGCCGCCGATGAACTTCGCCACCCGCGCCCGCGCCGCCTCGAAGGCGAGCGTCATGTCGGCCGAGCGCTGGTACACCCCGCGATGGACGGTCGCATAGGTCTCACCATAGCCGCGCGCGATCGCGTCGAGCACCGGGCGAGGCTTTTGCGAGGTGGCGGCGGTGTCGAGATAGGCCCAGCCCGCCGGGATCGCGGGGAAGTCCGCGAGGACGTCGAGCGGGGCGGTGGTGGCCAGTACGCTCACAGCGCCGCCTCCAGCCACTTGGCCGCATCCGCCGCGAACGCCTCCCGCACCGGCTCCTCGCCGATCCGCGCCAGCGCGTCCGCGACAAAGGCGTGGGTCAGCAGCGCCTTGGCCTGTGGTTCCTCGATGCCCCGGCTCTGCAGGTAGAACAGCGCATTGCGATCGAGTTCGCCGACCGTCGCGCCATGCGCGCACTTTACGTCGTCGGCGAAGATTTCGAGTTCGGGCTTGAGGTTTACCGTCGCGGTGCGCTGGAGCAGCAGTCCGCGCAGCGACTGTTCGCCGTCGGTCTGCTGGGCCCCTCGGGCGACTTCCACCCGCGCGGCGAGGCTCGCCACCGACTGGTCGGCGGCCACCGCGTGCCAGATCTGGCGCGAGCTGCCCTCGACCTGCTCGTGGCGCACCGCAACCGCAGCTTCCTGCCGCTGCGTGCCGCTGGTGAGCAGCGCGCCGCCCATCTCGGCAAAGGCGCCCTTGCCGGTGAGGGTCAGCGCGCCATCGATCCGGCTGCCCATGCCGCCGGCGCCGAGGAAGATCGAGACGAGGCTCGCCGCCTCGCCCACTTCCGCCTCGTCGCGGATCGAGACGAAGCCGCCGGTCTGGACCAGCCGCACCGAGCGCATCAGCCGCGCGCCCTTGCCGAGCGCGATCGCGGTCAGCCGGTTCGCCCAGCCGGTGCCGGCAAAGGTCTCGACCACGGTCGCCACGGCATCGTCGGCGAGCAGGATGCGCGCAGGCACGTGATTCTCGCCGCCGGTGCCGAGATGGACGATCTGGATGCAGGTCGCGGCATGTTCGGGACCGAGGTGCAGCGCCCAGCCCTCGCCGATCGCCAGGCTGCCGAGCGGATGGTCGGTCGCGGCGATCTGGCGGGTGACTTCCACCGGCCCCGGACGGCTATGCGCAGGCTCGAACACGCCGTCGACGAAGCACAGCCGCGGGCCCTCGATGTCGAGGAACAGGTCCGCCGGGTCGATGCCTGCCGGTGCCTGCGGGCTCTCGGCCGAAGCGCGAAGCGCGTCCATGTCGGACCAGCGCCACGCCTCCGCCTTCTTCGTGGGAAGATCGAGCACGGTCACGCCGCCAGCGCTCCATAGCCTTCGCGCTCGAGTTCGAGCGCCAGTTCCGGCCCGCCCGAGCGGACGATGCGGCCATCGAACAGCACATGGACGAAGTCCGGCTTCACGTAATCGAGCAGGCGCTGATAATGGGTGATCAGCAGCACCGCCTTGTCGGGCGCGCGCATGATGCGGTTGATGCCCTCGCCCACCGCCTTCAGCGCATCGATGTCGAGGCCGCTGTCGGTCTCGTCGAGGATGGCGAGCTTGGGGTTGAGGATGCCCATCTGCACCATCTCATTCCGCTTCTTCTCGCCGCCCGAGAAGCCGACATTCACCGGCCGCTTGAGCATCTCCGCATCCATGCCGAGCGCCGCCGCCTGGGCGCGCGCCAGCTTGAGGAACTCGGCACCCGAGAGCGGGGCCTCGCCGCGGTGGCGGCGCTGGGCATTGGCCGCCTCGCGCAGGAACTGGACGTTCGATACGCCGGGGATTTCAACGGGATACTGGAAGCCGAGGAACAGGCCGGCGGCGGCGCGCTCGTGCGGTTCGAGTTCCAACAGATCCTGCCCGTCGAAGGTCACGCTGCCGCTGGTCGCCTCGTAGCCGTTGCGGCCACCCAGGACGTAGCCCAGCGTCGACTTGCCGGCGCCGTTCGGGCCCATGATCGCGTGCACTTCGCCCGCGTTGAGCGACAGGGTGAGGCCCTTGAGGATTTCCTTGCCGTCGACTTCGGCGTGCAGGTTCTGGATGTTCAGCATGGGGTTTAGATCGCCACGGTCACGAGAGAGAGGGTCTTGGGCTGGGCGCCCGCGTCATAGGCATCGACCAGCGAGCCGTCGGGCAGCTTCCACATGATCTTGTACTGCTTGGGCGCGGTGACGCTGGCCTTGATGTCGGCCTCGATCCTGTCGAGCACCGGGGTCAGCTTGCGCCAGGCGCTCGGCTGGTAGGGCCGGTCGTTGAGCAATAGACGACCGGCCTGGAAATCGGAATCGAGAAAGTCGCGGCACTGCTTGATCGCGCCGGCGACCTTGGTCGCGCGCGCGCCCGCGTCCGCCGGCGCGGTGCCGATCGCGCGGACGATGCAGCGCGCGTGGTTGGTCGCCGCGCCGAACTGGGCCGCGCTGTCGATCGCGACGCCGCCCTGAAGGGCGAAGGCTGCGGCAAGAAGGGCGTTCAACATGCACGATACTCCTGCGGGCCCGGAACGCGGCCCTGCGTCGTCGATACGTCAGCCGAGATGAGCGCAGGCTGAGCGGGGGCGGCGGGACGAATCATCCCACCGAACCTTCGAGCGAAATCCCGAGCAGCTTCTGCGCCTCGACAGCGAACTCCATCGGCAGCTGCTGCAGCACTTCGCGCGCGAAGCCGTTGACGATCAGCGCCACGGCGGCCTCCTGGTCCAGCCCGCGCTGGAGCGCGTAGAACAGCTGGTCGTCGCTGATCTTGCTGGTGGTCGCCTCATGCTCGATCTGGGCGCTCGGGTTCTTCACCTCGATATACGGCACGGTGTGTGCGCCGCACTGGTCGCCGAGCAGCAGCGAGTCGCACTGGGTGAAGTTGCGGACATTCTCCGCGCTCGCCGCCACGCGGACCAGCCCGCGATAGGTGTTGTCGCTGCGCCCGGCCGAGATGCCCTTCGACACGATGGTCGAGCGGCTGCCCTTGCCGAGATGGATCATCTTGGTGCCGGTATCGGCCTGCTGGCGGTTGTTGGTCACCGCCACCGAATAGAATTCGCCGACCGAATTCTCGCCCGCGAGCACGCAGCTCGGATATTTCCAGGTGATCGCCGATCCGGTTTCGACCTGGGTCCAGCTCACCTTGGAGTTGCGCCCCTGGCACAGCGCCCGCTTGGTGACGAAATTGTAGATGCCGCCCACGCCGTTCTCGTCGCCCGGATACCAGTTCTGGACGGTCGAATATTTGATCTCGGCATCGTCGAGCGCGACCAGCTCAACGACGGCAGCGTGCAGCTGATTCTCGTCGCGCATCGGCGCGGTGCAGCCTTCGAGATAGGACACATACGCCCCCTTGTCGGCGACGATCAGCGTCCGCTCGAACTGGCCGGTATTCTCGGCGTTGATGCGGAAATAGGTGGAGAGCTCCATCGGGCAGCGCACGCCCTCCGGCACATAGACGAAGGTGCCGTCGGAGAAGACCGCGCTGTTGAGCGTGGCGAAATAGTTGTCGCGCTGCGGCACCACCTTGCCGAGCCACTTCTGGATCAGCTCGGGATATTCGCGGATCGCCTCGCTGATCGACAGGAAGATGACCCCCGCCGCCTTGAGCTCGGCGCGGAAGGTCGTGGCGACCGACACCGAGTCGAACACCGCATCGACCGCGACCTTGCGCGCGCCCTCGACGCCCGCGAGCACCTTCTGCTCCTCGATCGGAATACCGAGCTTCTCATAGGTCCGGCGGATTTCCGGATCGAGCTCGTCGAGGCTGGTGATCGTCTTCTTCTGCTTGGGCTCGGCGTAATAATACGCGTCCTGATAGTCGATCGGCGGCACGTTGAGCTTGGCCCAGTCCGGCGCCTCCAGCGTCTGCCACAGGCGGAACGCCTTCAAGCGCCAGTCGAGCATCCACTCGGGCTCGTTCTTCTTGGCGGAGATATACCGGACGGTATCCTCGCTCAGCCCCTTGGGCGCGAACTCCTGTTCGACGTCCGAGGCGAAGCCCCATTCGTACTTCTTGTTCGCGGCGGCGAGCGCCTCGGCATTCTTGGTGGCCATCAGAAAGATACCTGGCTTTCCCCGGCGAGCACCGGAGAAGGAGAAGAAAGGTCGGAGGTGGAAGGCGCGAGCCCATGCACCGGCATTGCCGGGGCTGCAAGCACCGGAGGCGTAGCGAGGCTGGCGAGGCTGACCTGGGCGAGCGCCGAACGCACCGCATCGCTCACCACGCCCCAATGCGGCTTCACCCGGCAGTTTCCTTCCACGGCGCAATCATGCCGCGCCGAGTCGACGCACACGGTCAGCGCGATCGGTCCCTCGATCGCCTCGACGATCTCGGCAAGGCTGATCGCCGCGGGCGGCCGGGCGAGGCGGAAGCCGCCGCCGGTGCCGCGGGCGCTTTCGATCAGGCCGGCGGCGGAAAGCTTGCTCACCAGCTTCTGCACCGTCGGCAGCGGCAGGCCGGTCTCGTTCGCCAGCAGCGTCGCGTTGAGCCGGCACGACGCGCCGCAATGGCGCGCAGCAGCGGCCAGCATCACCACGGCATAGTCGGCAAGGCTCGAAAGACGCATCGACTCCCAATCGGACAAAGTTGATCCGATTGGGCATGTGGGCCTAGCGGCCGCCGAGGTCAACCGTCTCGGGGATCACATCGGGGAGAAAGTGGAACTTCTCGTTCTCCAGCGTCGCAGCGAGCACCGGATCGATGCCGTCGCGCAGCAACCCCGGCGTCTGGCCGGTGAAATGCTTGATCTCGTTGATCATGTGCGACTGGTCGGCAAAGGGCGCCATCACTTCGGCGAGGGGCGCGCCCTGGTGGATGCGCATCGCGGCGCCGATCGCGCGAAACTTGCGGCGCAGATGGTTGGGCGGCCCGGCGAAATATTCCTTGCACAGCCGCTGGACCTGGCGCTGCCCCATGCCGGTTTCGGCCTCCATCGCGTCGTACAGCGCATCGATCGTCGGATCGCCCGAGGCCGCCCATTCGCGCACAATCCGAAGGAAGGCGATATGTGCCTTGGGCACGCGCCGCGCGGCGTCGATCCGGCGCAGCAGGAAGGGCTCGACCGCGGCGACCATCGCTTCCAGCGTATCGAGCGTGCGGAGTTCGGCATGCAGCGCATGCACCTCCGGCCCAAAGATCTCGCCGCCGTCCACCAGCCGATCGGCCACCTGGTCCGCCGGGCGGCCCACCAAAGTGCGCCAGCCGATGCCGCGCAAGGAAATGCCGAAGCAGCGGAAGGGGCCCTGGATCCGATAGGTCCAGTGCGCGGTGCCGGGGCCGTTGACCATCACCGGCAGCGTTGTCTCGCTATGCGCGTCCGGGAAATGGACGGTACCATCGCCCTCCAGGCAGAAGCGCCACTGGCCGAGATCGACGCGCTCGACGCCCTCGATGCACGGCGCATCGATATGAGCGAGATAAAAGCTTTCGACATGCGGTATCAGCCGCCCGGTGGACGGCTGAAAGCGAATGTTCAAAGGCTGGCCCGCCCCCGCGCCACGGCGCGCGGCAATTGCAACCTGGCCCTCTTCGGCGCCACGCATGCGACGCTGTTCCCCTGTGCTTCGGTTCGTCGCACAGCTGGAGCATGGCTGCGCGGAAAGCGCAACGGAAAAGAGGCCCGGCCGGTTGCCCGGCCGGGCCCAAAGGAAAGGGTTCCCCCCGTTAAGCGGAACCCCTCGGGTCGCAGGGATGCTCTACCCGATTCGAGAGGCACGGTATTGTACGGAATCGACATTCCAGCCTTTGACGACGTTTGCCTTGCGATGCATGAGCGCTTTCATGGGCAAGATTCTTCGCAACCTGGTCTTCACGCTCGATCCGGAGCGGGCACATCGCGCGGCGATTCGCGCGCTGGCTCTGTGGGGCGGCGCGGGCGCACCCTTCGGTGGCGGCCCCGAGTCGGCGGCGCCGGTGACGCTGGCAGGGCTGAGCTTCCCCAATCGGGTCGGGCTCGCCGCGGGGCTCGACAAGGATGCCGAGGCGATCGCCGGCCTGTTCGGACTGGGCTTCGGCGCGGTCGAAATCGGCACGCTCACCCCCAGACCGCAACCCGGCAATCCCAAGCCCCGCCTGTTCCGGCTGGTCGAGGACGAGGCGGTGATCAACCGCATGGGCTTCAACAATAACGGGATCGACGCCGCGCTGGCGCGAATCGCGCGGCTGAAGCAGCGGCCCGGCATCCTCGGCATCAATGTCGGTGCCAACAAGGATTCGACCGACCGCGTCGCCGATTACGCCCTGGGCGTCACCAAGGCGGCGCGCCATGCCGACTATATCACGATCAACGTCAGCTCGCCCAACACGCCAAGCCTGCGCGATCTCCAGTCGCGGCCTGCGCTCGACGAATTGCTGGCGGCCGCGCATGCGGCGCGCGGCACCACGCCGCTGTTCCTCAAGGTCGCGCCCGATCTGGATCGCGCCGGGCTGGAAGGCGCGGTGCGCGCGGCGATCGATCATCATGTCGACGCGCTGATCGTCTCCAACACCACCATCTCCCGCCCGCCCCTCGCCTCGGCCCATGCCGGCGAGGCCGGCGGGCTTTCGGGCAAGCCGCTAAAGGACCTCGCCCGCGCCAAGCTGATCGAGGCGCGCGAAATCTCGGGCGAGCAGCTGCCGCTGATTTCGGCGGGCGGCATCGACGGGCCGGACGAGGCCAAGCGCCGGATCGAGGCGGGTGCGGTGCTGGTGCAGGTCTATTCGGCGCTGCTCTATCGCGGGACCGGTCTGGCACGCAGCATCGCGCGGGCGCTCGCCTGACGGCTTGCCTCCGGGGCAAAGCGCGCTACGCCTAGGTCCATGAGAAAAACGGTCGCGCTGCTCCTCCTGCTGTTCACGCCGCTGCTCGCCCATGCCCAGGGCATGGTGAGCGCCGCCGATCCCCGCGCGGCGGCGGCGGGCGTCGAGATCCTGCGCGCGGGCGGCAGCGCCACCGATGCGGCGATCGCGACGATGCTGGCGCTGGGCGTGGTCGAGCCGCAGAGCTCGGGCCTCGGCGGCGGCAGCTTCCTGGTGCTCTACGATGCCAGGACCAAGGCGATGACCACGGTGGACGGCCGCGAGACCGCGCCGATGGCCGCCGACGACCATTGGTTCTACGACGCCGCCGGCAAACCGCTCAGCCACTTCGCCGCGGTGCCCGGCGGGCGCAGCGTCGGCGTGCCGGGGGCGGTGCGGGCAATGGCGCTGGCGCATCGCCGTTCGGGCAAGCTCGCCTGGGCCAAGCTGTTCGCCCCCGCCATCCGCCTCGCCCGCGACGGCTTCGTGCTGAGCCCGCGGATGAACAATTCGCTCACCCAATTCTCCGGCCATGTCGATCCCGCCTATCGCGCGCTGTTCTTCGGCGCCGACGGCAAGCCGCTGCCCGCGGGCACCACCGTGCGCAACCCGGAGCAGGCCGCGCTGCTCGAGCGCATCGCAAGCCAGGGGCCCGACAGTTTCTATGTCGGTCCGCAGGCCGCCAAGCTGGTCGCGGCGGTGAACGGCGCGGCGCGCAATCCTTCGAAGATGACCACCGGCGACCTCGCGGCGTACGACGCCAAGGCACGACCGGTGCTGTGCGGGCGCTATCGCGGGTACAAGATCTGCTCGATGGGCCCGCCCTCCTCGGGCGGAATCACCGTGCTGATGATCCTGGCGCAGCTCGAACGCTTCGACATGGGGCGCCTGGGCAAGGACTCGGCCACCGCCTGGCACCTGTTCGCCGAAAGCTCGCGGCTCGCTTATGCCGATCGCGACCTGTATCTCGGCGATCCGGATTTCGTGGCCGTACCGCTGAAGGGGCTGCTCGACCGCCGCTATATCGCCAGCCGCTCCAAGTTGATCGACCCCGCCAGGACGATGACCAGCATCGCCGCGGGCACGCCGCCGGGCGCGCCGAAGCGCGTGATGGCCAAGGTGCAGGAAGTCGCCGGCACCACCGACCTGGCGGTGACCGACGGGGCGGGAAATGTCGTCGAAGTCACCACCACGGTGGAAGGGCCGTTCGGCTCAGGCCTGACGGTCGACGGCATGATCCTCAACAACCAATTGACCGATTTCGACACCGTGCCGGTGAAGAACGGGTATCTGGTGGCCAACCGGGTCGAGGGCGGCAAGCGGCCGCGCAGCTCGATGGCACCGACGATCGTGTTCGGCCCCGACGGCAAGGTCCGCCTCGCGGTCGGCGCGGCGGGTGGCTCCACGATCATCGCGCAGGTGGCCAAGGCGATCATCGGCGTCGTGGACTGGAAGCTCTCCGCGCAGGACGCGATCGGCCTCGGCCTGCTTTACGCGCCGGGCAAAACCGCGATCGCCGAGCAGGGTACCCAGCTTGACGCGATGCTGCCTGTGCTACGCGCGCTGGGCGAGGACGTCCGTGCTGCTCCGATGGGCCTCAAGGCCAATGCGATCGAGCGCGTGGGCGGGCGCTGGGTGGGCGCCGCCGATCCGCGCAGCGAAGGGGTGGCAATGGATCAGGACGGCTCGGTAACGGTTATACAGCGGGTGGGTGCCAAGACCAACCGCCCGTCGGAATGACGCGGGACGCTCAAGGATAAGATGGGGCGCCTGCAGGGGGAGTAGGAATGCGCAAGCTCGAACGTTTCGATAATCTGGTGACGATGTTCCTCACGCGGGCCGCGGAGAAGGGGGACGCGCCGTTCCTCTGGCACAAGGCCGGCGGCTCCTGGGACCCGACCAGCTGGGCCGAGGCGGCGCGCCAGGTGGCGAGCCTCGCCACCGCGCTCAAGGCGCTGGGGCTCAAGCCCGGCGACCGGGTGATGCTCGTTTCCGAGAACCGCCCCGAATTCTGCATCAGCGACCTCGCGATCATGGCGGCGGGTTGCGTCACCGTCCCCACCTACACCACCAATACCGAGCGCGATCACCAGCATATCCTGGAAAACAGCGGCGCCTGCGCGGTGATCGTCTCGAACACCAAACTCGCCAAGACGCTGCTGCCGGCGATGCTGCGATCCTCCGCAGGGCGGATCGTGATCGGCATCGACGACGTCCGACTGGCGCAACAGGGCAGCCTCGAGGTCCACGACTTCCGCGAGCTGATCGCCGCGCACGCCACCGATGCCGCCACCGCCGCCGCGCACGCCACGTTCAAGCGCGAGGATCTGGCCTGCATCATCTACACCAGCGGCACCGGCGGGTCGCCGCGCGGGGTGATGCAGCATCACGGCGCGATCCTGCACAATTGCCAGGGCTGCACCGCGATCATTTCGGAGGATTTCGGCTGGGCGGACGAGGTGTTCCTGTCCTTCCTCCCCCTCTCGCACGCCTATGAACATACCGGCGGCCAGTTCTTCCCGATCGCGCTGGGCGGCCAGATCTACTATTCGGAGGGGCTGGAAAAGCTCGCCTCGAACATCGAGGAAGTGCGCCCCACCATCATGGTCGTCGTGCCGCGGCTGTTCGAGGTGCTGCGCACCCGCATCACCAAGCAGGTCGAGAAGCAGGGCAGCTTCGCCACCTACCTGCTGGAAAAGGCCGTGGCGATCGGCGGGCGCAAGGCGGCGGGCAAGTCCGGCATCGCCGACGCGCCGATGAACCTGCTGCTCAACGCCACGCTGCGGCCCAAGCTCGCCAAGCGCTTCGGCGGGCGGATCAAGGCGCTGGTCTCGGGCGGCGCGCCGCTCAATCCCGAAGTCGGCATCTTCTTCGAATCGCTCGGCCTCACCTTCCTCCAGGGCTATGGCCAGACCGAGTCGGCGCCGGTCATCTCGTGCAACCGGCCCAAGGTGGGTCTCAAGATGGACACGGTCGGCCCCCCGATGGACGACGTCGAGGTCCGCATCGCCGAAGATGGCGAGATCCTGGTGCGCGGCGAGCTGGTGATGCACGGCTATTGGCGTAACGAGGCTGAGACCGAGCGGGTGCTCAAGGACGGCTGGCTCCACACCGGCGACATCGGCGAGATCGACGCCAAGGGCCGCATCAAGATCACCGATCGCAAGAAGGACATCATCGTCAACGACAAGGGCGACAATGTCTCGCCCCAGAAGATCGAGGGCATGCTGACGCTACAGCCCGAGATCCTGCAGGCGATGCTCTATGGCGACAAGCGGCCCTACATGACCGCGGTGATCGTCCCCGATCCCGAATGGGTGCAGGAATTCTGCGCCAAGACCGCGACGCCGTGCAAGTTCCGCAACCTCTCGCGCGACGCCGACTTCAAGGCGACGATCGGCGCGGCGGTGGAACGGGTAAACCGCGACCTTTCGGTGATCGAGCGGGTGCGCAAGTTCATCCTCGCCGACGAGGCCTTCACCATCGAGAACGAGCAGCTGACGCCGAGCATGAAGATCCGGCGGCACGTGCTGAAAGCCGTCTATGCGGAGCGTCTCGACGCGCTTTATTGAACATCCGTCCAACTTGGGTATGAATTGGTATTTTCATCGAACCGTCTTGGTATTGTCGCTTCCGCGTCATCGCGCACGCCTAGCGGCCGGGGTTGAGAAGCGTCCGGCAGGACGCCCCGGCCACCAAGGGGAAACCGATGAACTTCCGCACCGGCGGCGCGCTGATCGCGCTGCAGCTCGCCTGCATGCCCGCCGCCTTCGCCCAGGCGCAGACCGATCCCGCCGCCGCACCGGATAGCGGCGAGCAGATCGTCGTCACCGGCACCCGCGAGCGCGCCCGCACCCAGTTCGATACGCTGGCCCCGGTCGACGTGCTGTCGAACGCGATGCTCGAATCGAGCGTCTCGGGCGACCTCAACGATACGCTGGCGCAGCTGCTGCCCTCATTCAACGTCCAGCGCCTCCCCGCCGCCGACGGCCAGGCGTTCGTCCGGCCCGCGACTCTGCGCGGCCTCTCCGCCGATCAGACGCTGGTGCTCGTCAACGGCAAGCGCTTCCACCGCTCGGCGCTGCTCGGCACGCGCGGCGCCCAGGCGCCCGACCTCGCCGCGATCCCCGCCCACGGCATCGGCCGCGTCGAGGTGCTGCGCGACGGCGCCTCGGCACAGTATGGCTCGGATGCCATCGCCGGCGTGATCAACCTGCTGCTCGACGACAAGCCGGGCATGGCGGTGTTCGGCCAGGCCTCCAGCTATTATGCCGGTGACGGCAACGAATATCAGGGCGGCCTGCGCGGCGGCATCGCGCTGGGCGACCGCGGCTCGATCGTGTTCACCGGCCAGTATGACCATGCCGAGGCGACCTCGCGCACCCGCCAGCGCCCCGATGCGATCGCCTTCCAGGCCGCCAACCCGACCCTCGCCGTGCCCAACCCGGTGCAGCGCTGGGGCCAGCCCGATCAGGAGCGGATCGCCGGATCGGTCAACGCGCATGTCGACCTGGTCGAGGGCGCGACGCTCTACGCCTTCGGTACCGCGCAGAGCGGCGAAGGCGTGACCGACTTCAACTGGCGCAACCCGGTGGGCACCGCCTCGGTCTACGGCGCGAGCAGCGCCTTCCCCGGCTTCTCCTTCACCAAGCTCTACCCGGCGGGCTTCACCCCGCGCTTTGGCACGCGCTTCGCCGACCACCAGGCGGTGGGCGGCCTGCGCGGCGACGCCAGCGACCGTTTCCACTATGACCTCAGCGTCTCGCAGGGCGAGAGCCGGATCGATTATACGCTGGGCGAGAGCCTCAACGCCTCGATGGGCCCGAACAGCCCGACCAGCTTCTATCTTGGCCGGCTGACCCAGCGCGAATTCAACCTCAACGCCGATTTCGTCTACCGCCTGCCGGTCGGCCTGGGCGATCCGGTGAACGTCGCGTTCGGCGGCGAGCGCCGCGTCGAGACCTATCGCGTCGGCACCGGCGACCCTGCCTCCTATGCGGTGGGCCCGGGCGCGGCGACCGGCCTGGCGCCAAACTCGAACGGCTTCCCCGGCTTCAGCCCGGCCCAGGCGGGCCAGTGGAGCCAGCGCAGCTACGCCGGCTATGTCGATCTCGAATGGGCGCCGATCGAAAAGGTGACGCTGGGCGCGGCCGGCCGCTACGAGGATTTCTCGGCGTTCGGCGACACCTTCACCTACAAGCTCGCCGGCCGCTTCGAGCCGGTGCACGGCCTCGCCGCGCGGCTGACCTATTCGACCGGCTTCCGCGCGCCGACGCCGGCGCAGCTCAATACCCGCCAGGTGACCCAGGGCCTCGACACCCGCACGCTGCAGGTGTTCAACCAGGGCCGCCTGTCGCCGACCGATCCGATCGCGGTGGCGCTGGGCGCCAAGCCGCTCAAGCCCGAGAAGTCGCGCACGTTGACCGCGGGCCTGGTCGGCCAGACCGATTTCGGCCTGGGCGCGACGGTGGATCTCTACCAGATCGACGTCGACGATCGCTTCGGCCAGTCGGCCACTTTCGCGGTGCCGGCGACCTTCGCGAACCCGGATCGCTTCACCTCGGTCAGCTATTTCACCAACGACTTCGACACGCGCACGCGCGGCGTCGACGTGGTGGTGAGCTATGCGCGGCAGGTCGGGCCCGGCAAGGCGAACCTCAGCCTCGCCTACAACTATAACGAGACGAAGGTGCGCGGCGGCAACAGCGCGTCGATCGCCAATGCCACCCAGCGCCGGATCTTCCAGGAGCGCCTTCCGCAGCACAACGCCACCGGCACGTTCAACTACGATCTCGGCAAGGTCGGCGTGATGGTGCGCGGCCGCTATTACGGCGCCTGGACCGACGTGACCGGTAACTCGACCGGCGAGCTGTTCCAGCGCTTCGGCGGCATCGCGCTGTTCGATGCCTCGGTGAGCGTCCACGTCACCAAGATGCTGACGCTGCGCGCGGGCGCGGAGAATGTCTTCGACACCTATCCGGCGGAGGCGACCAATCAGGCCAATCGTGGCCTGATCTACTCGCGCAACGCCCCCTATGATACCGATGGCGGCCAGTACTATGGCCGGGTGGAGCTGCGCTTCTGATGCACCGCATGGATCGTCGTTCGCTGCTCGCGGGGGGCATTGCGCTTCCCGCCCTGGGCCTCTCCAGCGGAGCATGGGCGATGGACGACGATCCCTATTGGCGCGGCATCGCGGCACAGTTCACGCCGCCGGCGGACGTGATCCAGCTGGAGAACGGCAATTGGGGGATGATGCCGCGGCCCGTGTTCGCCGCCTATCAGGAACAGCTCGCGCGGGTGAACCGCGACACCAGCTTTTATGCCCGGCGCGGCCTCACCAAGGATCTGGTGGCGGTGCGCGACCAGGCAGCCGCGGCGATGGGCGTGGGGCCGGACGAACTGGTCCTCACCCGCAACGCCACCGAGGCGCTGGAGACGCTGATCCTCGGCTATAACCGGCTGCAGCCAGGCGACGCGGTGCTGATCGCCGACCTCGACTATGACAGCGCGCAGGCGTGCATGGCGAGCCTTGTCCGTACGCGCGGCGTGCAACTGGTGAAGATCGCGCTGCCCGAGCCCGCCAGCCGCCAAGGGCTGATCGACGCCTATGCCGCCGCGCTGGCGGCAAACCCGCGGCTCAAGCTGATCCTGCTGACGCATCTCAGCCACCGCACCGGGCTGGTGCTGCCCGTGCGCGAGATCGCGGCGCTGGCACGAGCGCAAGGCGCGGACGTGATCGTCGATGCCGCACATAGCTGGTGCCAAATCGACTTCGCCGTACCCGATCTCGACTGCGATTTCGTGGCCATCAACGGCCATAAATGGCTGGGGGCGCCGCTGGGCGTCGGCTTCCTCCACGTCCGCAAGGCGGCGCTCGGCAAGATCGATCGCCATCCGGCCAACGCGGCGGGCGGGCCGGACACGCTGTTCTCCAAGGTGCATCTCGGCACCTATGACTTCGCCGCGAGCCTCACCGTGCCGGCGGCGCTCGCCTTCCAGCAGGCGATCGGCGGCGCGCATCGTGCCGCGCGGCTGCGGGCGCTACGGGATCGCTGGGTAGCGCGGTCGCGGCAGGTCGAGGGAATCGAGGTGCTGACGCCCGACGATCCCGCCTCGCACGGCGCGATCACCTCGTTCCGGGTGCGCGGCGTGACCAGCAGCGAGGCCAATGCCAGGCTCGCTGCGCGGCTGCTCGACCAGCACAGGATTTTCACCGTCCACCGCGACGGCATCGCGGCCGGCGCCTGCGTGCGCGTAACGCCTGCGCTGTTCAACAGCATGGCCGACATGGACCGGCTGGCCGGCGCGCTGCCCGATATCGTGGGTTTTGCGCGGGGTTAAGCCATACATCCGTCATCCCGGCGAAAGCCGGGATCCATTCGCCTCTCCGCTACAGCAGGAGCGGCGACGGAGACCCCAATGGATTCCGGCTTTCGCCGGAATGACGATGGTGGGGGCCGCGCACCAACAACGGACACGAAAAAGGCTGGAGGCGATCCGCTCGCCCCCGGCCTATCTTCGCATCGCCGGCGTTACTTCGCCGCCTTCTCCGGCAGCACCACCATCGTCCAGTCCCTGTCCGGCCGCAGATACTTGGCCGCCAGCGCCTGCAGCTCGGCCGGCGTCGTCGCGGCATAATCGCGGGCGAGGCTGCGCATGCCCGCGATCCGTGCCGGATCCTGCGTGCCGCCCTCGACCAGGTTCATCCAGAACATGTTCCCGCTCGACATGCGCAGCAGCTGCTGCTTGAGCGGGGTCAGCGCGCGGTTGAGCTCGTCAGCGTCGATCGGCTTCGCCACCAGGTCCGCCGCGATGTCGCGGGCGAGCTTGAAGAAGAAGTCGGTCTTGTCCGGCGGCACCATGCCCAGCGCGGCGATCTTGCCGCCGGTCGGCAGGCCCAGCGGCCAGTCGCTCAGCACATTGGGCGAATAGCTCACCCCTGCCTGGATGCGCAGCTGCTCGATCAGCCGGTCGCGGAACACCGCGGTCAGGATCTCGAGCTTGCGGCTCTCGGCGACGCCGGCGCTGCCGCCGCCGGTCGGCCAGGCGATCACCGCCGCGGCCTGATCGACCGCACCGGTATGCGTGCGCACTACCGGGGTGGCGACATGCGCCGGGAAGCGCACCGGCGCACCGCTTTCCTTGCCGTCGGCGCGGGGCTTGAGCGCGCCGAAGCTCGCCGCCACCGCCTGCACCGTCGCATCGGCGTTCATGTCGCCGAAGATCTCGACTTCGATCGGGCCGGTCTGGAGCAGCGGCTCCCACAGTGCGCGGAACGCCTTCGGGGTGAGCGCCGCCACTTCCTCGCGGCTGGGCACGCCCCAGCGCGGATCGCCGTCGTGGAGCAGGGCATCGAGGTCGCGGCCGAGCACCGCGTCGGGCGAGGCCGAGAGGCCCGCATAAGAGGCGAGCGTCGCCGCCTTGGCGCGGGTGATCGGGTTGGGATCCCAGCCCGGCGCGGCCAGCTTGGTAGCGAACAGGCGGAGCTGGTCGGCAAGATCGTCCTTGTTGGTCTGCGCCTGGAAGACGAAAGCGTCCTCCTCGATGTCGAAGCCGAGGCCGATCTGGCGGTTGCCGGTCAGCGCATCGAGCTCCTCCTGGCCGAACTTGCCGATGCCGCTGGCCATCAGCGCGGTCTTACCCGCCCAGCCCGGCACGCGCTTGTCGCCCGGCAGCGCACGCAGGCCGCGGCCGAAGCGGATATTGACCCACACCTTGCCGGTCTCGGAGGTGTCCTCGCGCATCAGCAGCTTCACGCCGTTGGCATAGGTGACCTCGTCGATCGCGAGATCGGGGTCGACGCGCTTGCGCTCGACAACCTTACCCGGCGCGCCGATGCGCGGCAGCTGGTCGAACTTCACGTTGAGCGAACGGCGCTTCATCACCGCCGCCTTGACGTCTGCCTGCAGCGCGGCAGTCACCTTGCGGACCACGTCGGGATCAGGCGCATGGGTGTTGACCAGCGCGCGCGTCGCGGTGCCTTCGAACACCTTCTTGGCCGAGGCCTGGACGGCCGCCGGCGTGAACATCCGCGCCGCGATCGCGCCCTTGAAGATCGCGTACGAGGCCTCGGGCGTGGTCACCGTCTCGTTGATGTCGACTGCCTGGACAAGGTCGTCCGCCAGCGACACCGCCGATTCGACCGGCGCCGTGGAAATGCGGTTGCGCATCACCGCGTCGATCTCGCCGAGCTCGCGGTCGATCTCCGCCTGGCTCGGCGGCGCGGCCATCAGTTCGGCGGCGGTGGCGCGGACGTCGCGCAGCGCGCTTTCCCAATCGTCGCCGGTGGGCAGCACGGTGAGCGTGGTGACGTTGGCCGAGCGGGCGATGTCGTCGAGATCCGCCCCCGCCCCAATGAACGAGGCACCCGAGCGCGCGCGCGATTCGAGGCGACGGTTGAGGATGCGGATCGCGACCATGTCGATCATGCGCTTCTGGTTGAAGATCACCGTGTCGGCATAGACCGTCCAGGGCCGCACGATCGCCATCAGCGCGACCGGCTGCAACGCCGGCTCGACGATGCTGGCAGCGATCGGGTGATCGGCCTCGGGCTTGCCGAAATCGGGCGTCTTGGGCGCCTCGCCCTTGCCCTGCCAGCTCGCGAAATACTTGTTGATCATCGCCTCGAGCACCGCCGGGTCGACGTCGCCGATCGCGATCACCGTGGCGCGTTCGGGGCGGTACCAGCGGTCGTGGAAGGCCTGCACACTGGCAGGCGTGGCGGCGTTGAGCGCCTCCACCGTGCCGATCGGCTCGCGATCGGCGAGCGGCTGACCGGCGAAGATCAGCTGGTAGAGCGCATCCTGCATCCGCTTCTGCGGCGCAGGCTGCTCGCGGCCTTCGGCGAGCACTACGGGACGCTCGGCAGTGAGCGAGGCCTGGGTGATCGCCGGATTGGCCATCATGCCGGAGAGGATCTTGAAGCTCTCGTCCAGCCCCTCCGGCGTCGCATTGGGCAGGTCGAGCTTGTACGTCGTGCTGATGAACGTCGTGGCGGCATTGCTGTCCGAGCCGAAGGTCACGCCCAGCCGCTGCCAGATCCGCTTCGAATCGCCGTCGGGCACATAGGTCGAGCCGCGGAAGCTGAGATGCTCGAGCAGGTGGGCGAATCCGCGTTCGGAGTCGCGCTCCATCAGCGAGCCTGCGTCGATGCGGACGCGGATCGAAATCTGCCCCGGTGGCACGCCGTTCTTGCGCACCGCATAGCGCACGCCATTGGACAACCGCCCGAACTTCCACTTGTCGTCATGGACGAGGTCGCTGCCCTTGTAGAGCCAGGGATCCTCGGCGGTCTGGACACCCTCGGGCCGGCCTTGCGCCAGCACCGGGGTGGGCAGCGACGGGGCAGCGAGTGCGAGGAGAAGCAGGGCGAAGCGCGGCATGCGCGGACGTGAGAACATGTAGCCCTTTCTAGAGGCGAGTGGCGCGGCATGCCACCGGCAACCTTTCTGCCGGATGTACGCCACAAGAATCCATGGACCCGCCATGTTTTGGACCCAAGTGACGGCCTAGACCCGGGGCATGGATTGTTGCGTTGCAGCACCGAACTTCGGGCGTAACGTGGAAGCTGCGGGGAAGTTGCGCGTGGACATTGCCACCAGCGAGGCGCCGGTCGGGCGGATGGGCGACAATGTCCCGCTCCCCGACTCTCGCCCGCGCCCCCGCCCGCTGCTGCTGCGCTGGGGCAAGCATCTCCGCGGCACCTGCGATCGATTGATCGCCACCTCCTCGCTGGTGCCCAACACGCCGGTGCTCGACATGCGCGCCTTTCCCTGGACCGCGGCGCTGCGGGCAGACTGGGAAGCGATCCGCGACGAGGCGATCGCGGCGATCGGCACCCAGCCGGGGGCGCCGTCGCTCGCCGCCATTTCCCCCGATCACCGCGCGATCGCGCCGCTCGGCAAATGGCGCAGCCTGTTCCTGTGCGGTTATGGCTACCGGGTCGACGAGAACCTCGCGCGCTGCCCGCATACCTCGCGGCTGATCGAGCAGGTGCCCGGGCTCAACAGCGCGATGTTCTCGATCCTCGCGCCGGGCACCCACATCCCGACGCATCGCGGCGTCACCAAGGGGCTGATCACCTGCCATCTGGGACTGGTGGTGCCGCGCGACGGCGACGTGCGGATGCGGATCGGCAGCCGCACCGTCCGCTGGGCCGAGGGCGAGACGCTGGTATTCGACGACACCTATGATCATGAGGTGTGGAACGACAGCGCGCATACCCGCATCGTGCTGCTGATCCAGTTCCGCCGCCCCTTGCGCAATCCCGGCCGCTGGATCGCCGACACGCTGCTCGGCGTGCTGCGTCGCTCGGCGTTCGTGCAGGAAGCTCGGGCGAACCTGCGGCGGTGGCATCGCGGCGAGATCGCGGCAGACGCCTGAGCGTTGTCGGTACCGTTGCAGGCGGCTAAGCCAAGTCCATGCCACGCCCCTTCCATCTCGCCTTCCCGGTCCACGACCTCGCCGCCGCACGCGCCTTTTACGGCGAACTGCTCGGCTGCCCCGAGGGGCGCTCCTCCGACCATTGGATCGACTTCGATCTTTTCGGTCACCAGATCGTCGCGCATCTCGATCCCGCCGCGAAGCCGGTCGCGACGACCAATCCGGTCGACAGCCATGACGTGCCGGTGCCGCATTTCGGCGTGGTACTGGCGATGGACGACTGGCACGCCCTCGCCGCGAGGCTGGAAGCCACCGGGGTCGCCTTCGGCATCGCGCCGCATATCCGCTTCCAGGGCCAGGTGGGCGAGCAGGCGACGATGTTCTTCCGCGACCCCAGCGGGAACGCGCTGGAATTCAAGGCGTTCGCCGATGACGCCATGGTATTCGCAAAATGATTCCGCAGACGATCAGCGTCGACATTCCGCACCAACTCGGCCGCGAGGGCGCCCGCGCACGGATCGATTCGAAGATCGGCCGGCTCGCCGACAAGATCCCCGGCGGCGCCACCGTCGAGCATCGCTGGGAAGGCGACAGCCTGCACTTCACCGTCGCGGCGATGGGCCAGCAGGTGGTCAGCCGGCTCGACGTGCAGGACGCGCAGGTCCATGCCGAGATCGCGCTGCCCGGCATGCTCGCATTGTTCGCCGGCAAGGTCCGCGAGATGCTGGCGAAGGAAGGCCCCCGACTGCTCGCCTGAGGGCCTTGCGGGTCAGCGGCCCGCGCTCACCCGCCACACGGTGTTGCCGACATCGTCCGCCACGAGCAGCGCGCCGCCCGCGCCGGTGATCACCGCGACGGGGCGGCCCTGCGCCTCACCCTTGGCGTTGAGGAAGCCGGTCAGCACGTCCTGGAGCTTGGCGCCCTTGGCGGGGAAGCCATTGTCGCCGAACGGCACGAACACGACCTTGTAGCCCGACGGCGGCTGGCGGTTCCACGAGCCGTGCAAGCCGACGAACGCGCCATTGGCGTAGGCGCCGCCCAGCCGCGCGCCATCGGCGAAGGTCAGCCCCAGCGGCGCGGTGTGGGCGCCGAGCGCAAAGTCCGGACGGCGGACATATTCGCGCAGGTCCGGGCGGCCCGGCTCCACCCGCTTGTCCTCATACCCGCCCCAATATTGCCAGGGCCAGCCGAAGAAGCCGCCGAGATCGACCCGGCTCATATAGTCCGGCGGCATGTCCGAGCCGAGCATGTCGCGCTCGTTGACCACTGCCCAGAGCGCCTGGGTCTTGGGCTCGAACGCCATGCCGTTGGCGTTGCGGATACCCCAGGCGAAGATGCGGCTGGTCTTGGTCGCGGGATCGACCTCGAGGATCACCGCGCGGTTGGTCGGCTGCGCAGCGGCGGCGGCCAGCTGCGCAGGGCTTTCGGCGGTGTAGATCGGGCCCTCCGCCTCCAGCCCGTCCTCGGCAATGTTCGAGGCCGAGCCGATGCTGACATAGAGGTGCTTGCCGTCGAGCGACGCCACCACGTTGCGCGCCCAGTGATTGCCGCCGCCGGGCAGCGACAGGATCTTCTCGGGCCTGGCGGTGATCTTGGTCTGCCCCTCCAGATAGGGATAGCGGACCAGCGAATCGGTGTTGGCGACGTACAGCGCGCCGTTCACCAGAGTCATGCCGCTCGGCGAGTTGAGCCCGGTGAGGAACACGGTGCGAATGTCCGCGACGCCGTCGCCGTTGCTGTCGCGCAGCAGGGTGATGCGATTGGCCGAGGCACCGCCCGCGCCCGCCTTGTCCATCAGGATGCCCATCACCCAGCCGGTGATCCCGCCCTTGTCGCGCGGCGGCGAGTTGCTTTCCGCCACCAAGATGTCGCCATTGGGCAGCTGGTACAGCCAGCGCGGATGGTCGAGCTTTTCGGCGAAGGCCTGTACCTTCAGGCCCGCCGCCGCCTTCGGCGTCGCCCCCGCCGGCCAGCCGACCGCCTTGGCGACGCCAATCGTTGGGATATTCTGGTAGCGCGGTTCGCTGATCTCCGGCGCGCGACCGGTCACGGCGATCTCGGGAAGCATGGCGATGTCCGGACGGCTGAGCCAGTACCAGGCGGCACCACCGGCGACGATCAGAAGGGCGAGGGCGATCAGGAGGCGCTTGAGCATGCCGCCAGCGATAGGGGGCAGCGCGCGTGAATCCAACGCGATTCTGCGGGCGGTGCTTGACTTCGCTTCGCGCCAAGCAAGAGTATCGGCTCACCTGTTCCGGGGGGATCGGCCCGAATGCGGTTCTGGTTGCGTGCGTCTGCCGTGATGCTGGCCTTGTCCAGCGCCTCTCCCGCCCTTGCGCAGCAACAGCCGCCCGAGCATCGCACCGAATGGCCTGGGCTCGTTTCCGGCGACGACGGCATCGATGGGCTGGAGAGCGGCCCGGAGCTGCAGCGCGGCCGGGAGCCCCGGGCGATGCTGGCGGACCAGCGCCGGCTGCACACCGCGCTTGCCGCCCTCCAGCCCGAGCGCAAGAATGTGGTCGACGCCTATGTGCTGAGCGTCGCGCTCGACAGCGATCCGGTGTTCGCCCGCGAGGCGCGCGAGAGCGGACGCGTGCTCACCCGCCGCTATGATGCCGAGGGGCGGACGCTGGTGCTGGCGGGAGCCGACGGGCGCGGCGGCGCGATCCTCCCCGCCGGCAGCCTCACCGCGCTGACGCTGGCGCTCGCCCGCGTCGCCGAGCTGATGGACCGCAACCAGGACGTGCTGGTCCTCTACGTCACGGCGCATGGCGCCCCCGATGCGGGAATCGCCTATCATGACGGCGACCAGGGCTTCGGCGTGCTGCCGCCGAAGCGGCTCGCCGAACTGCTCGACGGGCTCGGCATCCGCAACCGGCTGCTGCTGGTCTCCGCCTGCTATTCGGGCACCTTCGTCAAGCGGCTGATGAGCGACACCACCGCGATCCTCACCGCCGCCTCGGCGACGCGCTCATCCTTCGGCTGCCGCGCCGAGAATGACTGGACCTTTTTCGGCGACGCGCTGGTCAACCATGCGCTGCGCAAACCCCAGCCGCTCGCCGACGCGGCTTCGGAGGCGCGCAAGACGATCATCGGCTGGGAGCGCGCGGGCCGGCTCGATCCGTCGATGCCGCAGGTGACGATCGGCGAGGGCGTGGGCGCATGGCTGGCACCGCTGGAGGCGCGGATGCCGCAGACGGCCACGGCACCGGTGGGCGCACCGGCAACGGATGCGCTGAAACCTTGAACCTTACCCCCCTCCCGCAAGCGGGAGGGGGAGTTGGGAATAGCGGAACTCCCCTGCCCCTCGCCGGTTGGCGGCGCATGTCCGATTCCCAGAGCCCGCTTCAGCGCTACCCGCTGCTCGCCACCCCGCATCTGCGGCTGCAGGGCACCGTAGATGACGCGATGTACCAAAGCTTCCGCGACCAGCTGCTGGCGGCACCGAGCGACGGCCCGCTGGTGATCGCGCTCTCCACGCTCGGCGGCGATCCCGAAGTCGCGCGGCTCATGGCCGACGAGCTCCGGCTGCTCCGCGAGGCGACGGGGCGCGAACTGCTGTTCCTCGGCAAGGTCGCGGTCTATTCCGCCGGCGCCACCTTCATGTCGGGATTCCCGGCCGACAAGCGCTTCCTCACCCGCGGCACGCGGCTGATGCTGCACGAGCGGCAGATGCATTCCAGCATCGACCTGTCCGGTCCGCTGCGGATGCTGCCGGCGATCCTCAAGGCCAAACTGAATGAAATCGAGCATTCGATCGCGATCGAGGAAGAGGGCTTCCGCGCCCTCGTCGCCGGCGCGCGCGTCGATTTCGAGGAGCTGCGCCGCCGCGCGCCCTATAACTGGTATATCGAGGCCGAAGAGGCGCGCGATCTGGGGCTTGTGCTCGACGTGATCTGAGGGGCGCGGCCCAAAGGGCACTTGCGCTGCGGATGCGAAAGGCATAGCTCGCCCCCCAAAGACGCGTCGCGCCGAAGCGAAAGAGGAAGTTTCAGGAATGGCCGAATTCCGCCTGCCCAAGAACAGCCGTATCACCAAGGGCCAGGAGCACAAGGCGAGCCCCGGAGCCACGCGGGTGAAGAAGTTCAAGATCTATCGCTACGATCCCGATTCGGGCGAGAACCCGCGCTACGACACGTTCGAGGTAGACCTCGACGATTGCGGCCCGATGGTCCTCGACGCGCTGATCAAGATCAAGGGCGAGCAGGATTCGTCGCTGACCTTCCGCCGCTCGTGCCGCGAGGGCATTTGCGGCTCCTGCTCGATGAACATCGGCGGCAAGAACGGCCTCGCCTGCACGACGGCGATCGAGGACATCAAGGGCGAGGTGCAGATCACCCCGCTGCCGCACATGGACGTGATCAAGGACCTGGTCCCCGATTTCACGCACTTCTACGCGCAGTACGCCTCGATCAAGCCGTGGCTGCAGACCGTCACCACCACGCCTTCGGGCAAGGAGCGGCTGCAGAGCCCCAAGGACCGCGAGAAGCTCGACGGCCTGTACGAGTGCATCCTGTGCGCCTGCTGCTCGACCTCTTGCCCGAGCTATTGGTGGAACAGCGACAAGTTCCTCGGCCCGGCGATCCTCCTCCAGGCCTATCGCTGGCTCGCCGATTCGCGCGACGAGATGACCGGCGAGCGGCTCGACCAGCTCGAGGATCCGTTCCGCCTGTACCGCTGCCACACGATCATGAACTGCGCGAACGCCTGCCCCAAGGGCCTGAACCCGGCCAAGGCCATCGCCGAAGTGAAGAAGCTGGCCGCCGAGCGCGTGCTCTGAACGCCCTTTCTTCACGATTTTGAGAGACACCGAGCTGCCTGGCCCTCCGGCCGGCAGCTCGTTTTCGTTGGTAGACCTGCCCCATGACCCGCGTTCTCGATCGTTACCGCGCCCTCGTCGCCGCCGGCGAGCTTCGCCCCGATCGCGAGCAGGAGGCCGCCGCCGCCCGGCTGGATGCGCTGGCGCAGGAGTTGCAGGCTGCGCCGCGCAAGGGCAGCGTGCTGTGGAAGCTCACCGGTCGAAAGCCGGCGGTGCCGCAGGGCTTGTACCTGTGGGGCGGGGTCGGGCGCGGCAAGTCGATGTTGATGGACCTGTTCTTCGACAGCCTCGACATCCGCCGGAAGCGCCGCGTCCACTTTCACGAATTCATGCTCGAAGTGCACGAGCGGCTCAACGTCGAGCGCCAGAGAGATACCGCCGATCCGGTGGTCGCGGTCGCCGATGCGCTGGCCAGCGACACGCGGCTGCTCGCCTTCGACGAGCTGGTGGTGAACAACCCGCCCGATGCGATGATCCTCTCGCGGCTGTTCACCGCGATGATGGCGCATGGCCTCACCGTGGTCGCCACCTCCAACCGGCCGCCCAAGGATCTCTACAAGGACGGGCTCAACCGCCAGCTGTTCCTGCCCTTCATCGACCTGATCGGCGAGCGGATGGACGTGCTCGCGCTCAACGGCCCGGTCGACTATCGCCGCGATCGGCTGGGCAGCGTCGACACCTGGCTCGTGCCCAATGGCCCTGAGGCGACCGCGACGCTCTCCGCCGCCTTTTTCCGGCTCACCGACTATCCGGTGGAGGACCGCGCCCGCGTCCCCACCTGCGAGGTGCCGATTCCCGGGGGGCGCGAGATCCTGGTGCCCAAATGCGTGAAGGGCGTCGCGGTCTTCTCGTTCAAGCGGCTGTGCGGCGAGGCGCGGGGCGCCCCCGACTATCTCGCCATCGCGCGGCGCTTCCACACCGTCATCCTCGTCGGCATCCCCAAGCTGGGCCCGGAGAATCGCAACGAGGCGGCGCGCTTCGTCACGCTGGTCGATGCGCTGTACGAGCACAAGGTCAAGCTGCTCGCCGCGGCCGATGCGGTGCCCGAGCATCTCTACGAAAGCGGCGACGGCCGCTTCGAGTTCGACCGCACCGTTTCGCGCCTGCTCGAGATGCAATCCGACGACTATCTCGCCAAGGGCCACGGAGCAGATTGATCAGACCACGTTGTAAGTCCAACTCCGCGCTTCTAAAATGCCCTTGGGCTCCGGGATTTCCCGGAGGAACAGGGAGACAATCATGCGGCCTTTGCGCCTGCTCGCGGCCATGGGGCTCGCGGTTCTCGGAATATCCTCGGCCTGGGCGCAGCCCGTGCTCGTCGCGGCGGACATGCGCCAGCAGCAAAGCCTCGACGGCCCGTGGCACTGGTCGATCGACCCGTATCGCGACGGCCTCGCGGGCTTCCACGGTGAACCCCCGAACGCGCGCACCAACCGCGCCGCCGACGTGATCGCTGCCGACGTGATGCAGGCCAAGCCGCGCACCTTCTTCGAACAAGACATGCAGCTATCGCCGGTGGTGAGCCTGCCCGGCTCGTGGATCGGCCATTCGCCCGAGATGCGGCTGTATCAGGGGCTGGTCTGGTACCAGCGCGAATTCCCCGCGACGGCGCCCAAGCCCGGGACCCGCGTGTTCCTGCGCATCGGCGCGGCCGAATATCGCTCGTACGTGTATCTCAACGGCAAGCCGCTGGGCGAGCATCGCGGCGGCTATACCCCCTTCGCCTTCGAGGTGACCAAGCTGCTGCGGCCGGGTCGCAACCAGATCACCATCGGCGTCGATTCGGTGCGCACCGCCAATGACGTGCCGCCGCCGGTGACCGACTGGGAGACCTATGGCGGCATCACCCGCAGCATCACGCTGGTGACGGTGCCCGACACCTATGTCGACGATGCGTTCGTGCGCCTGACGCCCGACGGCAGCCATATCGCCGTGTCGGTGAAACTCGAAGGGCCGAAGGCGGCGAACACCGCCCTCAAGTTCCGCATCCCGACGCTGGGCGCGACGCTCGACGGCAAGACCGATGACGCGGGCAAGTGGGAAGCGACGCTGCCGGTGCCGCGCAATCTCGTCCGCTGGTCGCCCGAGAACCCCAAGCTCTACGACATCAGCATCGATGCCGGTGCGGATCACTTCGCCGACCGGATGGGCTTCCGCACGATCGCGGTGAAGGGCACCGACATCCTGCTCAACGGCAAGCCGATCTTCCTGCGCGGCATCTCGATGCACGAGGAAGAGCTGGGCGCCAATCCGGTGCGCGCGATGACGCCTGCCGCCGCGCGCGCGCTGCTGAGCGAGATCAAATACGGCCTGCACGGCAACTTCGTGCGGCTGGCGCACTATCCGCACAGCGAACTGACCACCCGCCTCGCCGACGAGATGGGCCTGCTCGTGTGGAGCGAGATCCCGCTCTACTGGCTGGTCAACTGGAACAACCCGGATACGCTGGCCGATGCCCGCCGCATCCTCGCCGAGAATATCCGCCGCGATCGCAACCGCTCGTCGATCGTGCTGTGGAGCGTTGCCAACGAAACGCCCACCAACGATGCGCGCAATGCCTTCCTGCGCACGATGATCGGCGATGTCCGCAGCCTCGATTCGAGTCGCCTCGTAACCGCCGCGCTGCTCAGCGGACGCGAGGGCAACAAGATCATGAAGATCGACGATCCGCTCGCCGCCGATCTCGATGTCATGGCGATCAACACCTATAATGGCTGGTACACCGACGACGCGCTCGAGGACCTCGCCAGCCAGGAATGGCGCGGGCCGGCGAACAAGCCGCTGATCTTCTCGGAGTTCGGGGCGGACGCGCGCGCCGGCTATCACGATCCGGTCGCCAGCCCGCACAAGTACAGCGAGGAATATCAGGCGGCTTATTACCGGGCGACGCTCGCCATGGCCGCCAAGGTGCCGTTCCTGCGCGGCATGAGCCCCTGGATCCTCAAGGACTTCCGCTCGCCGCGGCGCCAGCACCCGCTCTACCAGCAGGGCTGGAACCGCAAGGGGCTGATCTCCGAGACCGGCGAACACAAGCTCGCCTTCGACGTGCTCGCCAGCGACTATGCCAAGCGCGAGGCGGCCGACTCGGCCAAGCGCTGAGTTGTTCGGGCTGGGGCGGGCAGGACCTGCCCCAGCCTGATCTCCAACCTTCCCGCGATCAGGCGCGCGGGTGTGCGGCGCGGTAGACGTCGAGCAGATGCGCCGCATCGACCCCGGTATAGACCTGGGTCGAACTCAGGCTCGCATGGCCGAGCAGTTCCTGCAGCGCGCGCAGATCCGCGCCCCGCCCCAGCAGATGCGTCGCAAAACTGTGGCGCAGCGCGTGCGGGGTGGTGCGATCGGACAGCCCCAGGCTGGTCCGCGCCGAGCGCACCGCCTTGCGGATCGCCCCCGGCGGCAGCGGCCCACCCTTGGCACCGCGGAACAGCGGCAGGTCGCGCGCGGTGCCCCAGGGGCAGGCCTCGACATAGGCTTCGACCGCGGTGCGGACTTCCGGCAGCAGCGGCACGTCACGCGTCTTGTCGCGCTTGCCGGTGACGCGCAGCGTCGCTCCGAGCGGCAAGGCCGCGCCGGTCAGCGCGACCGCCTCGCCGATGCGCAGGCCCGCGCCGTAGAGCAGCAACAACACCGCCCAGTCGCGCGCGGCGATCCAGGGTTCGCTCGCCTCGTCCGACGCCCATTCGGCAAGCGCCACCGCCTCGTGCGGCGCGATCGGGCGCGGCAGGCCCTTCTTAACCTTGGGCCCCCGCAGGCGGGGCAGCTGGGCATCGTCGCCGCCGGCGAACTTCAGGAAGGCGCGGACGGCGGAAAGCTCGCGCGCGGCGGAGGCGTTGGACAGCCCATCGCGGCGGCGATGGGCGAGATAGGCGCGGAGATCGGCAGCGCCCACCTTGGCGAGCGCATCCTGCGCGACCGGACCGCCCCAATGCTGCTGGAGAAAGCCGAGCAGGCGGATCGCGGTCGCCTCATAGGCGCGGATCGTGTGCACCGAGCGCCGCCGGTCGCGGCCGAGATGCTCGGCGAAGCGGCGCGGGAGGGGCAGGTCGGTCATGGTGCTGCCCGGCGCTCGCTCCCTGTGCACCCCTCCCGCTCGCGGGAGGGGACGGGGGAGAGGAAGGCCGCAGCGGAGTCCGAAACTTCCACGTCAGTCCCTCCCCTAACCCCTCCCGCGAGCGGGAGGGGGATTTGCGCGTCAAATCAGCGTCAGCCGATCGTCTGGCCGGTCTTGGCCCAATCGGCCATGAACGACTCGATGCCCTTGTCGGTCAGCGGGTGCTTGACCAGCTGCTTGATCACCGCCGGCGGGGCGGTCATCACGTCGGCGCCGATCTTGGCGGCCTGCAGCACGTGGATCGGATGGCGGACGCTGGCGACCAGGATCTCGGTGCCGAAATCGTAATTGTCGTAGATCAGGCGGATGTCTTCGATCAGGTCCATGCCGTCGAAGCCGATATCGTCGTGCCGGCCGACAAAGGGCGAGATGAAGGTGGCGCCCGCCTTGGCGGCGAGCAGCGCCTGGTTGGCCGAGAAGCAGAGCGTCACGTTGACCATCGTGCCATCGTCGGTCAGGGCCTTGCACGCCTTGAGACCGTCGATCGTCAACGGCAGCTTGACCGCGACATTGTCAGCGATCTTGCGGACGATCTCCGCCTCGCGCATCATGCCCTCGAAATCGAGCGCGACGACCTCGGCCGAGACCGGGCCTTCGACGATCTCGCAGATCTCCGCCACCACTTCGAGGAAGTTGCGGCCCGACTTGGCGATCAGCGACGGGTTGGTGGTGACGCCGTCGAGCAGCCCGGCATCGGCCAGGTCGCGGATGTCGTCGATGATGGCGGTGTCGGCGAAGAACTTCATGGCAGAACCTTCCACTGGAGTGTCGCCGCCCGCCTAGCCGACGCGGCCGCGCCGGGCAAACCCCTGCGACGGGTTGCCGTAGACCAGCATCAGCTTCACCTGCGGCTTCTGCAGCTTGCCGATGGAGACGCGGTAGGTGCCGGGTTCGAGGCGGTAATAGACGATCTTTGCGATCTTCGCGCATGTGACACCCGGCGCGCGGGCGGCCATGCGCAAGGGGCGGCCGGTTCCCCTGGCCACGTCGATCCAGGCCGGTTGATCCGCCGCGATGCCGAAGGTGCCGGCCTTGCGGATCGTCACCTGCGTTTCCGCCACGCCGTTCTTCGCAAGGATCGTCGTGGCGTGGCGGGTATCGAGCCCATCGGCGCTGCGTTCCCAGCCCGACAGGGATCGCGGAAGCTCGGCGCATTGCGGCACCGTCATGGCCAGTCCAGCTATCAGTATCAGCATCGCCGACTCCCCTGTTCAGCGAGTCGCCGTTCTATATTCGTTCCAGCCACAGAACAAGCCGATTCAATTCGGCACCAGCATCAGCTTGGCCTTGGGCTGGGCAAGACCGCTGGCGAACGCGCGGTACGTTCCCGGCGCCAGTTCGAACCGCACGATCTTGCGGATCGTCGAGCAATCGGGCCCGTGCCCATGCGCCACCGAGGTGAGCGGCGCGCCGCCCGCGGCGCCGGGCAGCACGTCGATCCAGCCCGGTTGGTCGAGCGCAATGCCATAGGTGCCCGCCTTGGCGATGCGGAACTCGATCATCGTCGCGCGCCCAGGCTTGGCGCTCTTGGGCAGGCCCTTGAGCGTCGACGCGTCGACCGTCGCCAGCAACACCGCCTTGTCCGTCACCAGTTCGTCGCCGGGCGTGCTCCAACCCGCGAGCGCGACCGGCAGGCTGGCGTCGGGCGCCTTGCACGCGGTGGTCGCCTGGGCGGGCACGGTCTGGGCGAGCAGCAGGGCGAGCAACAGCATCGGCAGGTCTCCTCACGCGACCAACCGGCGATACGGGATTCCCGTTCCGCCGAAAATGCCCATATGAGGGGCCGATCATGTCCCGCGCGCGCATTCTCGTCCTCCATCCGGCTCTGGGGCCGCTCGACTATCGCGTGCCGCACGGCATGGCGGTCGAGCCCGGCAGCATCGTCATCGTGCCGATCGGCCCGCGCCAGTTCGCCGGCGTCGTCTGGGAGCCCGAACGCCTGCCCACCGAGGAGATTGGCGATAACCGGCTGCGCGCCATTCTCGCCGTCGCCGACGCCCCCCCGATCCCCGCCCCCGTCCGGCGGCTGATCGAGTGGACCGCGGATTACTATCTCGCCCCGCCCTCCTCGGTGCTGGCGATGACCCTGCGCACCTCGGCCGCGTTCGAGGCGGCGCCGACGATCACCGAATATCGCGCGACCGGCCAGGTTCCCGATCGCCTGACCCCGCAGCGCGCCCAGGCGCTGGAGCGGATCGGCGAGCGCCAGGGGCTGGTCCGCGAACTCGCCGCGATCGCCGAGGTGTCCGACGCGGTGATCCGCGGGCTGGTGAAGACCGGCGCGATCGAGGCGGTGACGGTCGACACCCAGGCGCCCTACCCGCTCCCCGACCCGGCCTTCGCGCCCCCCGAGCTGAACCCCGCCCAGGCGGCGGTGGCGGGCGGCCTGCGCACCGCGGTGGAGACCGCCGCCTTCCAGCCGTTCCTGCTCGACGGCGTCACCGGATCGGGCAAGACCGAAGTCTATTTCGAGGCGGTCGCCGAGGCGATCGCGGCCGGCAAGCAGACCCTCGTGCTGCTCCCCGAAATCGCGCTGACCGAACCCTTCCTCACCCGCTTCGCCCGCCGCTTCGGCTGCGAGCCGGTCGCCTGGCACTCCGGCCTGCGCAGTTCCGAGCGCCGTCGCGCCTGGCGCGCGATCGCCGGGGGCGAGGCGCTGGTGACGGTAGGCGCGCGCTCGGCCTTGTTCCTGCCCTATCCCAAGCTCGGCCTGATCGTGGTCGACGAGGCGCACGAGACCAGCTTCAAGCAGGAAGAGGGCGTGCATTACCATGCCCGCGACGTGGCGGTGATGCGCGGCATGTTCGAGCGCTGCCCGGTCGTCCTCGCTTCCGCCACCCCGGCGATCGAGACCAGGCACCAGGTCGAGGTCGGCCGCTATGCCGAATTGAAGCTGCCCGGTCGCTACGGCGCCGCCGAGCTGCCCAGGATCGAGGCGATCGACCTGATCCGCGAGCCACCGGAACGCGGCCGCTGGCTCGCCCCCCGGCTAGTCGCGGCGATCGACGAGACGCTGAAGCGCGGCGAACAGTCGCTCCTGTTCCTCAACCGGCGCGGCTATGCGCCGCTGACGCTCTGCCGCCATTGCGGCCACCGCTTCCAGTGCCCGAACTGCACGGCGTGGATGGTCGAGCACCGGCTGCTCCACCGCCTCTCCTGCCACCATTGCGGCCACACCATGCCAACGCCGAGCATGTGCCCCGAGTGCAAGTCCGACGACACGTTGGTCGCCTGCGGCCCCGGCGTCGAGCGGATCGCCGACGAGGTCGCGGCGCTGTGGCCCGAGGCGCGCACCGCCATCGTCACCTCGGACACGCTCTGGTCCCCCGCCAAGGCCGCCGAGTTCGTGTCGCGGATGGAGCATGGCGCGATCGACATCGTCGTCGGCACCCAGCTGGTCACCAAGGGCTATCACTTCCCCAACCTCACGCTGGTCGGCGTCGTGGATGCCGATCTCGGGCTCGACGGCGGCGACCTGCGCGCGTCGGAACGCACCTTCCAGCAGATCATGCAGGTCTCCGGCCGTGCCGGGCGCGGCGAGAAGCCGGGCACGGTGTTTATCCAGACGCACGCCCCCGAGGCGCAGGTGATGCAGGCGCTGGTCTCGGGCGATGCCGAGGCCTTCTACGCCGCCGAGACCGAGGCGCGGCGCGAGGCCGATGCACCGCCCTTCGGCCGCTATGCGGCGATCATCGTCTCCTCGGAGGACAAGGCCGCGGCGGAGGAAACCGCGCGGATGATCGGCCGATCGGCGCCCGAGCTTGCCGAGATGCACGTCTACGGCCCCGCGCCTGCCCCGCTGGCGATGCTGCGCGGGCGGCATCGCTTCCGCCTGCTCGTCCACGCCAAGCGCAGCTTCGACGTGCAGGACGTGATCCGCGACTGGCTGGGCGGGCTGAGCTGGAGCCCGCGCGTGCGGGTGGCGGTGGACGTGGACCCCTACAGCTTCGTCTGACCCCGCCGATTCGAATTTGCCATCACCTGCACACGCGATATCGTAGCGGCGGGGGGACGGCGGGGATTGCGCATGAAGTGGTTGACGTTGCTGGCGCTTCTGGCGAGCCTCGTCGCAGGACCGGCCTGTGCGGACTGGCGGGTGGCCGAAACGGCGCATTTCATCGTTTATGCCAACGCGTCCGAAGCGACGCTGCGCCGCAATGCCGAACGGCTGGAGAAGTTCGACAAGGCACTGCGCCTGTCGCGCGGCATCCCGGAATCCTCGCTGGGCAAGGCCGGGCGGGTGGCGGTCTATTTCGTCAGCAGCGAGGACCGCGTCGCCGCCCTTGCCGGCAGCGCCAATGTCGCCGGCTTCTACATTCCGCGCGCCGGGGCCTCGGTGGCATTCGTGCCGGACGATCTTTTCGGCGACGGGCCGCTCGCGCTCGGTTCGCAGCAGGTGCTGCAGCATGAATATGCCCATCATTTCATGGCCACCACCTGGCCGGATGCGGCCTTCCCGTCCTGGGTGTCCGAAGGCTGGGCCGAGTTTCACGCCACCGCCAGCTTCGATCGCGAGGGCAACCTGCAGTTCGGCGGGGCTCCGCTCTATCGCGCCCATGGCTTGCTGACCGGCAATCCGCTGCCGATCCAGCAGATCCTCGCCGGCGCGGCGGGCAAGCTGCGCGCGGACCAGCGCGACGCGCTCTACGGGCGCGGCTGGGCGCTGGTCCATTACCTGACCTTCGCGCCGAGCCGCAAAGGCCAGCTGAGTGCCTATCTCGACGCGATCACCAAGGAACGGAAATCGCCCGAAGCGGCGGCGGCCGCGTTCGGCGATCTCGGCGCGCTGAACAAGGAACTGGAGCGCTTCCTCCAGCAGCCCAAGATCACCGGCTTCCGCATCCGCGCGGAAAACCTCGCCGTCCCGGCCGTGACGCTCCGACTGCTGCGGCCGGGCGAAGCCGCTATCCTGCCGGTGCGGATCCGATCCGATGCGGGTGTGGACAAAAAGACCGCGCCGGGCGTCTATGCGGAGGCGAAGAAGATCGCGACGCGCTTCCCCGACGATCCCGCGGTCCAGCGCGCGCTGGCCGAGGCTGCCTATGACGCAGGCGACTATGCCGCCGCGCTCGCCGCCGCCGATCGCGCCATCGCCGCAGACCCGAAGCTGGTCGAGGCGCAGTGCTACCGCGCGATGGCGCAGATGGCGATCGCCGAGGCCGCGAAGGACGAGAAGCCCGAAACCTGGACCGAGATCCGCCGCACGATCGGCCGCGCCAACCGGCTCGATACCGAGGATCCGCGCCCGCTGATCCTGTTCTTCCGCAGCTATGCCGATCGCCGGCAATGGCCGCCCCAGATCGCGCGCGACGGCCTGATGCACGCCTATGCCCTGGCGCCGCAGGATCGGGGCTTGCGGATGCAGGTCGCCGGTATGCTGATCGGAGAGAAGAAGCTGGCCGAGGCGCGCGCGATGCTGCTGGTGCTTACCTATGATCCGCATGCCTCCGGCATCGGTGCGGCTGCCTCCAAGATGATCGACACGATCGACGCGCGGATCAAGGCGGGTGTCGACGCTGCATCGGCGCCTGCCGGTGCGAAGTAGCGGCGTTGGCGCGGCGCCGCTTGAACCCGCGGCACTTTTCGCCGAAAGCGCGGACCATGGCTAGAACCGGGGTGTTTCCGCGCATGCGGCAGGTGATCATGCTGGTGGCGATGCTGCTCGCCTGGAGTGTGCCGGCGCGTGCCGACGACATTTCCGCAGCGGGGCGCGGGGTGGTGCGGATCGTCACCATCGCGGTCGCCGATGACGAGGTGGTCGGCTTCGGCCATGGCAGCGGCTTCGCGGTGGCGCCGAACCGCATCGTCACCAACGCGCATGTCGTCGAGCTCGCCTCGCGCTATCCCGGCAACGTCGTCATCGGGGTGGTGCCGTCCGAGGGCAGCAAGTCGTTCCAGGGCAAGCTGATTGCGATCGACACCAAGCGCGACCTGGCGCTGATCGAGTTCAGCGGCGCCAAGTTGCCGACGCTGGCGCTGTCCAGCGCGGCAGTGACCGATGGCGAGACGCTGTTCGCGCTTGGCTATCCCGGCAATGTCGACATCGCCACGGCGCGCTCCGCCGCCGATTTCATCACCCCGCAATCGCCGGTCCGCTCGCAGGGGGGCTTTGCCGGCACGCGGACGCTGGAGGGCATTTCGGTGCTGCTCCACACCGCCAACATCGCGCGCGGCAATTCGGGCGGACCGCTGCTCGATGCGTGCGGGCGGGTGCTCGGCGTCAACTCGGCGATCACCAACAGTGAGGAAGGCGATTCGACCTTTGCCTTCGCGATCGCCTATCCGGAGCTGACCGCCTTCCTCACCCAGGCCAAGCAGCCCTTCGTCTCGATCGCGGCGCCGTGCATCAGCGTCGAGCAGCGCAACGCGCTCGACAAGGCGGCCGAGGAGAAGGACCGCGCCGACATCGCCAACCGCAATGCCCAGGCCGAATCCGCTGCGGCGCGTGCGCGCGAGGCGGCGATCGACAAGGCCCGCGCGGCGAACGAGTCCGCGCGCGAGACCTACATGGCCGGCGCCGCGGTGCTGCTGGTGTTCGGCGCGCTGGCGCTGGGGGCGGCGGGGCTGCTGCTCTCGCGCGACCGGCAGCGCCCGGGCGTGTGGACCGCGGTCGGCGGCGGCGCGCTGCTGCTCGGCGCCGTCGCGCTGTTCGTGCTGCGGCCAAGCTTCGACGAGGCGAGCATCGCCGCGCCGGGCGAGGGCAACCAAAGTGCCGAGGCCAAGCTGCCGGCCGATGCCGCGGAGGGTCCGCTGGTCTGCACGCTCCAGCCCGATCGCAGCCGCATCACGGTCTCGCCGGGTCAGGCGGTGCAGCTCAATGTCGGGCCCGACGGCTGCTTCGACGGCGGCACCCAATATGCCGAATCCGGCCGCCGCTGGCAGCGCGTGCTCGTCCCCGCCGACGAGCAGACGGTGACGGTGCGCGAATTCGATCCCGACAGCGGTACGCTCACCGACACGCGCTATTTCCTCTCGGCGGCCGACATGCAGAAGGTGCGCGACGTCAAGCCGGTGGTGCCGGTCGCCCAGTGCACCGCCGACCAGGCCAAGCGGGCGAGCCTCGCCAGCCTCCAGCAGCTGATGCGCGCGACGCTGCCGCCGGCCTATAACGAGAAGCTGGTCTATCACTGCGCGCCTGGCGGGGCGGAGTAAGCGCGGCCCGGACAGGCGCGCGCGGACTTCACAGAGGATCGCCATTCCCGCGAAGGCGGGAATCCATTTGCCAGGACGCTGGGGAGAGAACCGCGGCAACAGCGCCAATGGATCCCCGCCTTCGCGGGGATGACGAAGGGTATGGTGCGGCCGATGGCTTTACCAAACCGACCACGGCCGCCTATTTCCGCTCGCGCACGCCCTCGCGCGATCGCAGCGCCCGCTTGCGCTCCAGCCCATAGGCATAGCCGCCCATGCTGCCGTCGCCGCGCTGGGCGCGGTGGCAGGGAATGGCCAGCGCGACCGGGTTCGCCCCGCACGCGGTGCCCGCTGCCCGCACCGCCGCTGGATTTCCCGCCATCGCCGCGAGTTCGGCGTAGCTGCGCGTCTCGCCGGGCGGGATGGTGCGCAGCGCCTGCCACACCGCCTCCTGGAAGGCGGTGCCCTGCACGTCGAGCGGCAGGTCGCGCTGGCGGTTGGGGTCCTCGACCAGCGCCACCACGTGCGTCGCGAGCGCGGCGAAGTCCGCGTCGCCAGGCACCACCGTCGCGGCGGGGAAGCGGCGGGCGAGCATCGCGGCATCCTCGTCGAAGGCGATGCGGCACAGGCCCTTGTCCGTCGCGGCGATCAGCAGCGGGCCGAGGCTGGTGTCGGCAAGCGTCCAGCGGATCGTCACCCCCGCCCCGCCGGCACGCCATGCGCTCGGCACCATGCCCAGCCGCGCGCCCGCCTCGGCATAGAAGCGGCTGGGGGCCGAATAGCCGGCGGCGTAGATCGCCTGGGTCACGCTGTCCTCCGCGTCGAGTGCCGCCGCCGCCCGGCGTGCGCGCAAGCCCCGGGCATAGGCGGCGGGGGTCACGCCCGTCGCGCGCTTGAACAGCCGATTGAAATGGTGCGGCGCATAGCCGACCGCCGCTGCCAGCGCCTCGAGCCCGATCGGCTCCTCCGCCGCATCGAGCAGCGCGGTGGCCCGCGCCACCGCCGTGGCATCGCGCGCCGCCTCGTCCGGTTTGCAGCGCAGGCACGCGCGGAAGCCCGCCGCCGCCGCCTCCGCCCCTGCATCGAAGAAGCGGACATTCTCCGGCCGGGGTCGCCGCGCCGGGCAGCTCGGTTTGCAGTAGATGCCGGTGGTGGTCACCGCGACGACGAAGCGCCCGTCCTGCGCCCGGTCGCGCGCGGCGAAGGCGTTCCAGCGGGCATCGTGGATGGCAGCGATATCGGTCATGCAAGCGCTATACGCCCATTGGCGTAGTTGAAGCATCCCGCTGCTTGCGCGCAAAGCCGCCCGGGCTCTTGCAGTCGGCGCGCTTTGCTGGCAACGTTAACGTTAACACGCGTGCTGGCGCGGAAAAGGGAGAGTGCATGTCCTTCTGGCACCGCACGAGCGCGCTGCGCTGGTGGATCATCGGCATCGTCATGCTGGGCACGATGCTCAACTATCTGACGCGGAGCACGCTGGCGGTCGCGGCGCCGAGCTTCATGGTCGATCTCCACATCGACGAGCAGCAATATTCCTACATCACCGCGGCCTTCCAGGCCGGCATCATGCTGCAGCCGGTGGTGGGATACATCCTCGACGTGGTCGGCCTGCGCTCGGGCATGGCGTTGTTCGCCGCCGGCTGGGGCCTGCTGAGCATGGCGCACGGCCTGGCGTTCAGCTGGCAGTGGCTGTTCGCGCTGCGTGGGCTTCTGGGCTTTGCCGAGGGCACCTCGCACACCGGCGGCCTCAAGGTCGTCTCCGAGTGGTTCCCGGCGCGCGAACGCGGCTTTGCCGGCGGCATCTACAATCTCGGCGCCTCGGCGGGCGCGGCGCTGGCGGCACCCTTGGTCGCGGGATCGATCGCCTTGTGGAACTGGCGCGCGGCCTTCGTGGTCACCGGCGTGCTGGCGCTGCTCTGGGCGCTGCTGTGGCTGCTCAACTATCGCACCCCGCAGACCCATCCCAGCATCTCGGAGCAGGAGCGCGACCTGATCCTCAGCGGCCAGGAAGCGCATATCCAGGAACGCGCCGAGCGCCCCTCGCCGCTGCGCCTGCTCGCCCAGCGAAACTTCTGGGGCATCGCCCTGCCGCGCTTCCTCGCCGACCCAACCTGGGGGACGCTGACCTTCTGGATGCCGCTCTATCTGGTGAAGGTGCGCGGCTTCAACCTGGGCGAGATCGCCGTCTCCGCCTTCCTGCCGTTCATCGCCGCCGACCTGGGCTGCATGTTCGGACCCGCGCTGGCGCTGTTCCTCCAGCGGCGCGGCATCAGCCTGATCAACGCGCGGCGCTGGACCTTCACCTTCGGCGCGCTGCTGATGACCGGCATGGTGTTCGTCGCCAGCGTCGAGAGCGCCTGGCTGGCGGTCGCGCTGCTCTGCCTCGGTGGCTTCGCGCACCAGACCCTTTCGGTCACCGTCATCACCATGGCCAGCGACCTGTTCCCGCGCAACGAGCTCGGCACCGTCGCGGGCCTTGCCGGCACCTTCGCCAACAGCAGCATCCTCATCTTCTCGCTGCTGATCGGTGGACTGGTCGCCTCGCTCGGCTATGGCCCCTTCTTCATCGCCCTCGGGCTGCTCGACCTCGTCGCCGCCCTTCTTCTCTGGACCCTCGTCAAGGCGCCCCGATGATCCGCAATCCGATCCTTCCCGGCTTCAACCCCGATCCGTCGATCTGCCGCGTCGGCGACGATTATTACATCGCGACCTCGACCTTCGAGTGGTTCCCCGGCGTGCAGATCCACCACAGCCGCGACCTCGCCAACTGGACGCTGGTCGCCCGGCCGCTGGTGCGCGCCTCCCAGCTCGACATGCGCGGCGATCCGGACAGCTGCGGCGTGTGGGCGCCGTGCCTCACCCATGACGGCGCGCGCTTCCACCTGCTCTACACCGATGTGAAGCGCTATGGCCGCACCACGATGGGCGGCGCCTCGGGCGCGTCGCTGCGCGACTTCCACAATTATCTCGTCACCTGCGACACGATAGACGGGGAGTGGTCCGATCCGATCCACCTCAATTCGAGCGGGTTCGACCCCTCGATGTTCCACGACGAGGACGGCCGCAAATGGGTGGTCAACCAGCTCTGGGACCACCGCCCCGGCCGCAACCGCTTCGCCGGGATCGTGCTGCAGGAATATGATCCTGCGGCGGAGAAGCTGGTGGGGACACGCACCAACATCTTCCCCGGCACCGCGCTGGGGCTGACCGAGGCCCCGCACCTCTATCGCCGCGGCGAGTTCTACTACCTCCTCACCGCCGAGGGCGGCACCGGCTGGAATCATGCCGTCACCATGGCGCGGTCGCGGGAGATCACGGGGCCGTACGAGCTCCACCCGGATACCTATATCCTCTCCAGCCGCACCCGCCCCGACGCGGTACTGGCGCGCGCGGGCCATGCCGATCTGGTCCACACGGCGGACGGCGAACCCTGGCTCGCCTATCTGTGCGGGCGCCCGCTGCCGGGGCGCGGGCGCTGCGTGCTCGGCCGCGAGACCGCGATCCAGCCGATGCGCTGGGCCGAAGACGGCTGGCTCTACACCCGCGACGGCCGCGGCCTGCCCGAGCTGGAGGTGCCCGCGCTCAGCAACACCCCCTCGCCGCGGCGGCAGACCGAGGAGCGGCACGACTTCGACTCGGCCACGCTGCCGATCGATCTGCAATGGCTGCGCACTCCCGAGCCCGACCGGATCTTCAGCCTCACCGCGCGGCCTGGCCATCTCCGCCTGTTCGGGCGCGAGACGATCGGCAGCGTCTTCACCCAGGCGCTGGTCGCGCGGCGGCTCCAGGCCTTCTGCACCTCGACCAGTTGCGTGCTCGACTTCGAGCCGCAAGACTTCCAGCAGGCGGCGGGGCTGGTGGTCTATTACAACAGCACCAAGTTCCACTACCTGCATGTCAGCCATGACGAGGACGTGGGCCGCCATCTCCGCGTGATGACAGCGCTGCCCGACGCGCCCCAGGGCGACGCCTTCACCGCGCCGATCCCGCTGCCGGCGGGGCCGGTCGAGCTACGCTGCGAGGTGGATTACGAGCGGCTGCGCTTCGGCTGGCGGACGGCGGGCAGCGAGGCTTGGCACTGGCTCCCCGAACTGTTCGACGCCTCGATCCTCTCCGACGAGGCGAGCGCCCCCGGCCTGCCCAACTTCACCGGCGCGTTCATCGGCATGGCCTGCCAGGACATGGGCGGCACGGGCGCACCGGCGGATTTCGATTGGTTTGCGTATCGCGAGCGGGCGTTCGTGGTGGATCCGGCTATAAGCTAGATCATGGCTATCGAGATCGCCTCTGCGCGCGCTCTTGCCGAGGCGCACGCTCGCGGCTGCCTGCGGAGCGTCGCCGGGAATCGTGACGCATATCTCCGTGAGGAACATGCAGAAGCACCCAACTGCTGGTTCTTCTTTCGGGCCAAGGACATTTCGGTCCCGCCGGAGCAGTCGCTACTGGCCGACTGGGCGTATGCCGTCAGCAGGTGGGGCGATGTGCGGATGATCGTGGATCTCTCCGGCGATGTGGAGGCGCTTTCGAGGTACCTTTTCGAGATGTCCGGCTTCTTCGAAAGGTCTCGGGACAACGTCCCTATGTAGGCTCGGGATAAATCACAGCAGGCCTCGCCCGGCACATTTGCGGCCCTACATCGGCCCCTTGATAGCACCGGCCTCCATGTCGAACGGCAGAGTCGCCAAGCGGCGGTGCACGCAAACGTCTCGATCAGCCGGGATGGCCAATAGTGCACGAAGCCTGTCCTCGGCGTCGGATGGCTCATCGACGGCTACGACATAGAGGAGCGCGCCCTCTGGATGCTCAACCTCGACGACCCAACCCACTACTCCCCCTCGCGCAACATGCTCGCCCGCCGCAGCCGCGCCTCCAGATCCTCCACCATGCGCTCCCGGCTGCGAAACGCATGCTGCAGGTCGCGCTGGCCGAGCGGCATCAGGAATTGGCAGCCATGGCGCTGGCCTTCGCGCCACACCACCCGCGCCTCGCGCGCGCCGGCGCCCGACATGCCGATCCAGATCAGCGTGCCCTCGGGCAAGTCGACATCGGCGGTGAACAGGAAGCCGGTGCGCGAGAAATTCTCGACCACCGCGTCGAACGGGCGGCCGTCCATGCCGCGCACCGTGGTTTCCCGATTCACCAGGAAGCGCACCGCGCCGCGCGCATCCATGCTTCCCCACACTTCCAGTCTCGCGACGAGCACCAGCACCTGTTCCCTTGCCCCAGACCTCCACACCTACCGCAATCGGGGTTAACGCCTGACCAACAGGCGACCACATCCTTGACGCGGCGCAACATCGCTGCCATATGCGAAATCACGACGAGGCATTTACATGCAGCGTGATCGGCGGCGCGCCCCTTCTGGGGACCTGCTCCGCTAGGCTCTGCTTCGTCGCTTATCGGCTTCCCAAATCACGCGGGGCGTCACTTGTTGACCCCGCCTTCGCGTGCGCCCTTTGAAGATGCGTGCGCGCCGGCCGCATCCATAAGGTACTACCATGTTATTCAAAGACCTCGGCCTTTCCGAGACCGTCCTCGCTGCGCTCGCGGCGAAGGGCTATAACGAGGCTACGCCGATCCAGGCGCAGTCGATCCCCGCGCTGCTCGAAGGCCGCGACCTGCTCGGCATCGCCCAGACCGGCACCGGCAAGACCGCCGCGTTCATGCTCCCCTCGATCGACCGCCTCGTCGCCAGCGGCAAGCGTGCCCAGCCGCGCGGCTGCCGCATGCTCGTCCTCGCGCCGACGCGGGAACTCGCCGCGCAGATCGCCGACAATGCCAAGCATTATGCCAGCGGCACCGGCCTGCGCATCGCCACCGTGTTCGGCGGCACCTCGGTCCACAAGAACAAGACCGACCTGGCGCGCGGCGTCGACATCCTCGTCGCCACCCCGGGCCGCCTCGTCGACCTGCTCGACCAGTGCTACATGATCCTGCTCGGCATCGAGATCCTGGTGCTCGACGAAGCCGACCAGATGCTCGACCTCGGCTTCATCCATGCGCTGCGCCGCATCGTGAAGGAGCTGCCGGCCAAGCGCCAGTCGCTGTTCTTCTCGGCGACCATGCCCAAGTCGATCCGCGAGCTGGCCAGCCAGTTCATCCACAACCCGGTGGAAGTGAAGGTGACCCCGGTCGCCACCACGGCGGAGCGCGTCGAGCAGTTCGTCACCTATGTGAACCAGACCGAGAAGCAGGCGCTGCTGACGATGCAGCTGCGCAACCTCGAGATCGACCGCGCGCTGATCTTCACCCGCACTAAGCATGGTGCCGACCGCGTCGTGCGGCTGCTCGCCGGCAACGGCATCGCGGCGAATGCGATCCACGGCAACAAGAGCCAGCCGCAGCGCGAGCGGGCGCTGGGCGAGTTCCGCTCGGGCAAGGTCAAGCTGATGGTGGCGACCGACATCGCCGCGCGCGGCATCGACGTGTCGGGGGTGAGCCATGTGTTCAACTTCGAGCTGCCGAACGTGCCGGAACAATATGTCCACCGCATCGGCCGCACCGCGCGTGCCGGGGCGGACGGCATCGCGATCAGCTACTGCGCCGATGACGAGCGTCCGTATCTGAAGGACATCGAGCGGCTGACCCGCCAGAAGCTCACCGTGCAGCCGCTGCCGGAGAACTTCATGGCCGAGGCCGACAAGATCAAGTCGACCCGCTCGCCGATGCCGGCGAGCCGCGACGAGCAGAACGGCCGCAACGGCCGCGCGATGCAGCATGCCCAGGGTCGTCGCGGCGACGGCCAGCCGGGCGGTCGCGGGCGTGGCGGTCCGCGCAGCGATGCGCCGCGCGGTGGCGAGCAGCGCCGGGCCGAAGGCGGTCCGCGCAGCGACCAGCCGCGTCGCCAGGAAGGTGCCGGCCATGCCGGTGCCGGGGCCGGCGCGGGTCGCGGTCCGGGTGCACCCAAGCGCAAGTTCAACGCGCGTCCGGCCAGCAGCGGCCAGGGTCGCCCCGGCGGCAATCGCGGCCAGGGCGGCGGCGCGGGTCGTTCGCGCTGAGCTGAGGACAAAGGGCGCCGTCGCTTGCTGCTGCAGGTGACGGCGTCCACCTAGACGATCGTCATCCCCGCGAAGGCGGGGATCCATTGATGGAGACGGCGCGGCGTTTGCTGACTCGTCCTGGCAAATGGATCCCCGCCTCCGCGGGGATGACGACTTTTAGGGCGCAGGCAATGCCGTTCGTCCCAACCCGGCACGGCTGTGCCAAAGCCGGTCATTCACCAATTTCGATAAGCTGGCGGCCTCCCCCGCGCGCCCGCTAGCGCTGGTCCCCACAACAGGTGGGAACAGACGATAATGCGCAATGCCCTGATGGCCGCAGCCCTGGCGCTCGGCGCGGTGGTGCCGGCAGCCGCCCATGCCACGGTGGTGATCACCGGCTATGACGACGATCCCGGCTATCTCGCCGCGGACGCGATGGTCTACACCCCCACCGGCTTTGTCGGCTATTGGCCGGGCATGAGCCGCTTCCGCTTCACTGGCACCGAAAACGGCCAGGCGGTGGCGTTCCTCACCTATTGCGCCGATGCCTTCACCGCGATCGGCACCGGCAGCTTCGAGCGCACGGGCATTTCCGCCGTGCTGAGCGACACCACTCGCCAGCAGCAGCTGCTCACCCTGCTCACCCACTCGGACGTCCTGCTCGGCAACGAACAGGACCTGCTCGCCCGCAAGACGATCTCCGCCGCCACCCAGCTCGCGGTGTGGGAGATTCTCGAGGAGCATGGCGGCAGCTACGACACCACCAGCGGCCAGTTCTACACCGTCGGCGGCAACAGCGACGATGCGCGCGCGCTCGCCAATTCGTACCTGACCCAGATCACCACGGGCGGCTGGACCGCGATCGCAGGGCACAAGCTGCAGCTGCTCTTCTCCAAGGACCAGCAGAGCCAGGTGTTCCTGAGCGCGGTGCCGGAACCCTCCAGCTGGGCAACGATGATCGGCGGCTTCGCGCTGGTCGGCGGGATGTTCCGGCGCAAGCGCGTGGCGGTCGCCCGCATCGCCTGACAGCTTCTATGTGCATGATTTCAGGGCAGGCGAGCGCATCGCCTGCCCTTTTTCTTGCCCGCATCCAGACACGCCGAACCACAAAGATGAAACGAGCGTGTGACGTTTCGGCGACTCGGGTTGCATACGGCCAAGCGCGATGCTAGCAGCCCGGCAACCCATCGGGGGCGCAGTATGCGTCGCCCCCCTTTTGTGCATGGGGTCACTTCCGACCCTCCGAGAGGAAACGAATCGCGTGGAGAATTCCGGCGGTATTCAGGCCAGTCTAAGCGGACGCTACGCAACCGCGCTGTTCGAGCTGGCACGTGACGCCAAGGCCATCGAGGCCGTCGAAGCCAGCCTTGCGACCGTGCGGGCGGCGCTCGACGAGTCGCCCGAGTTCAAGGCGCTGACCACCAGCCCGCTGATCGGCCGCAAGGACGCCGGCAAGGCCGTGGCCGCTGCGGCGGGCGCGATGGGCCTGGATGCGACGACGACCAAGTTCCTCGGCGTGCTCGCCGAGAACCGTCGCCTGGCGCAGCTGCCCGCGATCATCCGCACCTTCCGCGCGCTGGCCACCAGCCACCGCGGCGAGACGACCGCGGAAGTGACCTCGGCACACCCGCTCGATGCCGAACAGGTCGACGCGCTCAAGCAGCAGCTCCGCACCCGTATCGGCCGCGAGGTCTCGGTCGACCTGTCGGTGGACCCCTCGCTGCTCGGCGGCCTGGTCGTGAAGATCGGCAGCCAGATGATCGATTCGTCGATCAAGACCCGACTGAACTCCCTCGCGCACGCGATGAAAGGCTGAAGGCTAAGAAGATGGATATCCGCGCCGCAGAAATCTCGAAGGTCATCAAGGACCAGATCGCCAATTTCGGCACCGAAGCGCAGGTTTCGGAAATCGGCCAGGTGCTGTCCGTCGGCGACGGCATCGCGCGCATCCACGGGCTGGACAATGTCCAGGCCGGCGAGATGGTCGAATTCGCCAATGGCGTGCAGGGCATGGCGCTCAACCTCGAGGCCGATAACGTCGGCGTCGTGATCTTCGGCTCGGACGCCGAGATCAAGGAAGGCGACACCGTCAAGCGCACCGGCACGATCGTGGACGTCCCCGTCGGCAAGGGCCTGCTCGGCCGCGTCGTCGACGGTCTGGGCAACCCGATCGATGGCAAGGGCCCGATCGAATATACCGAGCGTCGCCGCGTCGAAGTGAAGGCCCCGGGCATCATCCCGCGTAAGTCGGTGCACGAGCCGGTGCAGACCGGCCTGAAGGCGATCGACGCCCTCGTGCCGATCGGCCGTGGCCAGCGCGAGCTGATCATCGGCGACCGCCAGACCGGCAAGACCGCCGTCGCAATCGACACCTTCATCAACCAGAAGGGCCCGAACAGCTCGGGCGACGAAGGCAAGAAGCTCTACTGCATCTACGTCGCGATCGGCCAGAAGCGCTCGACCGTCGCGCAGATCGTCCGCCAGCTCGAAGAGAATGGCGCGATGGAGTATTCGATCGTCGTCGCCGCCACCGCCTCGGAGCCGGCGCCGCTGCAGTTCCTCGCGCCCTATACCGGCTGCGCGATGGGCGAGTTCTTCCGCGACAACGGCATGCACGCCGTGATCGTGTATGACGATCTTTCCAAGCAGGCCGTCGCCTATCGCCAGATGTCGCTGCTGCTCCGCCGTCCGCCGGGCCGCGAAGCCTATCCGGGCGACGTGTTCTATCTCCACAGCCGCCTGCTCGAGCGCGCCGCGAAGATGAACGACGCCAACGGCTCGGGCTCGCTGACCGCGCTGCCGATCATCGAGACCCAGGCAGGCGACGTGTCGGCCTATATCCCGACCAACGTGATCTCGATCACCGACGGCCAGATCTTCCTCGAGACCAACCTGTTCTACCAGGGCATCCGTCCGGCGATCAACGTCGGTCTGTCGGTGTCGCGCGTGGGCTCGTCGGCGCAGACCAAGGCGATGAAGAAGGTGTCGGGCTCGATCAAGCTCGAGCTCGCCCAGTATCGCGAAATGGCCGCGTTCGCGCAGTTCGGTTCGGACCTCGACGCCTCGACCCAGAAGCTGCTGAACCGCGGTGCGCGCCTGACCGAGCTGCTCAAGCAGCCGCAGTTCAGCCCGCTGTCGTTCGAAGAGCAGACCATCTCGATCTTCGCCGGCACCAACGGCTACCTCGACAATGTCGCGGTCAAGGACGTCGTCCGCTTCGAAGCCGCGATGCTCGCGCACTTCCGTTCGCAGCATGCCGATGTGCTCGCCGAGATCCGCGACACCAAGGCTTTCGAGAACGGTACGCGAGACAAGGTGAAGGGCGTGCTCGACGCCTTCACCAAGACCTTCGCCTAAGGGACTGCCGCCGGATGGCCAACCTCAAGGAACTCAAGGGCCGGATCGCCTCGGTCAAGTCGACCCAGAAGATCACCAAGGCCAAGCAGATGGTCGCGGCGGCAAAGCTGCGGAAGGCGCAAGCCGCCGCAGAAGCCGCGCGCCCCTATGCCCAGCGCCTTGAGGGCGTGGTCGCCAGCCTCGCCAGCAAGGTGGGGGCCAGCGACAATGCGCCGCGTCTCCTCGCCAGCACCGGCAAGGCGGACACGCAGCTGCTCATCGTCGCCAATGGCGACAAGGGCCTGTCGGGCGCGTTCAACGCCAACATCGTCAAGGCGGCGATCCTCAAGGCGCGCACGCTGATCGCCGAGGGCAAGACGGTGAAGTTCTACCTCGTCGGCCGCAAGGGTCGCGCGGTGATCGCCCGTACCTTCCCCGGCATGATCGTCGGCCAGTTCGACACGACCGCCGTGCGGACCCCCGGGTACGACGAGGCGCGTGCGATCGCCAAGGACGTGACCGACCGCTTCTTCGCGGGCGAGTTCGACGTGGCGACCCTGTTCTACTCGCACTTCCGCTCGGCGCTGGCCCAGGTGCCGACCGAGCAGCAGCTGATCCCGGTCTCGGTGCCGGAGACGACGGTGGCGAGCGCGGGTGCGTCGGTCGAGTATGAGCCCGACGAAGAGACGATCCTCGCCGATCTGCTGCCGCGCAACCTGACGGTGCAGATCTTCAAGGCGCTGCTGGAGAACCAGGCCAGCGAGCAGGGTGCGTCGATGACCGCGATGGACAACGCCACGCGCAACGCCGGCGACCTGATCAACCGTCTGACGATCCAGTATAACCGTTCCCGCCAGGCCGCGATCACGACCGAGCTGGTGGAAATCATTTCGGGCGCCGAAGCGCTCTAAAAGCTGCACGAAGCAAGGAAAGCAACAATGGCAACCGCCGCTGTAGACACCACCCCGACCACGGGCACCAACAATGTCGGCCGCATCAGCCAGGTGATCGGCGCGGTCGTCGACGTGACGTTCGAGAACAACCTGCCGGCGATCCTTTCGGCGCTGGAGACCCAGAACAACGGCAACCGCCTGGTTCTCGAAGTCGCGCAGCATCTGGGCGAGAACACCGTCCGCACGATCGCGATGGACGCGACCGAAGGCCTGACCCGCGGCCAGACCGTGACCGACACCGGCAACCAGATCCAGGTGCCCGTCGGCCCGGCGACGCTCGGCCGCATCCTCAACGTCGTCGGCGAGCCGATCGACGAGCGCGGCCCGGTTGCCACCGACCTCAAGGCGCCGATCCACGCCAAGGCCCCCGAGTTCATCGAGCAGTCGACCGACAGCGCGATTCTCGTCACCGGCATCAAGGTGATCGACCTGCTCGCGCCCTACGCCAAGGGCGGCAAGATCGGCCTGTTCGGCGGCGCCGGCGTGGGCAAGACCGTGCTCATCCAGGAGCTGATCAACAACATCGCGAAGGGCCATGGCGGCACCTCGGTGTTCGCAGGCGTGGGCGAGCGTACCCGTGAGGGCAACGATCTCTATCACGAGTTCCTCGACGCCGGCGTCATCGCCAAGGACGCCGACGGCAACGCGATCTCGGAAGGTTCGAAGGTCGCGCTGGTTTACGGCCAGATGAACGAGCCGCCGGGCGCCCGCGCCCGCGTCGCGCTGTCGGGCCTGACGATCGCCGAATATTTCCGCGACGTCGAAGGCCAGGACGTGCTGTTCTTCGTCGACAACATCTTCCGCTTCACCCAGGCGGGCGCGGAAGTGTCGGCACTGCTCGGCCGTATTCCCTCGGCGGTGGGCTATCAGCCGACCCTGTCGACCGACATGGGCGCGCTGCAGGAGCGCATCACCTCCACCACCAAGGGTTCGATCACCTCGGTGCAGGCCGTGTACGTGCCCGCCGACGATCTTACCGACCCGGCACCGGCCACGTCGTTCGCCCACCTCGACGCGACGACCGTGCTCAACCGCGCCATCTCCGAACTGGGCATCTACCCGGCGGTGGATCCGCTCGACTCGACCAGCCGCGTGCTCGAGCCGCGCGTCGTCGGCCAGGAGCATTACGAGACGGCACGTGCGGTGCAGGCGATCCTGCAGAAGTACAAGTCGCTGCAGGACATCATCGCGATCCTGGGCATGGACGAGCTTTCCGAAGAGGATAAGCTGACCGTCGCCCGCGCCCGCAAGATCCAGCGCTTCCTTTCGCAGCCGTTCCACGTCGCCGAAGTGTTCACCGGCATTCCGGGCGCCTTCGTGCAGCTGGAAGACACGGTGCGTTCGTTCAAGGCGGTGGTCGACGGCGAATATGACCATCTGCCGGAAGCGGCCTTCTACATGGTCGGCGGCATCGACGACGCGATCGCCAAGGCCAAGAAGCTCGCCGACGAGGCGTAACGACAATCTCCCTCTCCCCATCGGGGAGAGGGTTGGGGAGAGGGGCCTGTAACGAGGTGCATCGCTCTCCCCCTCTCCCCCACCCTCTCCCCGATGGGGATAGGGAGTAAGGTAAGAACATGCTGCACTTCGAACTCGTCACCCCGGAACGTCTCGTCCGCTCGGAAGAGGTCCATATGGTCGTCGTCCCCGGCAGCGAGGGCGATTTCGGCGTGCTCGAAGGCCACGCGCCGATCATGTCGACGATCCGCGACGGCAATATCGAGCTCTACAAGCCCGGCGCGACCACGCCCGAACTGATCCGCGTCGAAGGCGGTTTCGCCGAGGTCAACGAGCGCGGCCTGACCGTTCTCGCCGAACGCGCCGAATAAGCCCGGCACCCAGTCGCCGGCCTGCAACAGCCCCGCGCGAGCGGGGCTGTTTGCGTTTGGGGCGCCGCGCATAGTTAGCCAAATCGCAAGGCTTCTCCTTTAGTCCCCGTGTCTTCTGGAGGACTGAAGTTCGATGAGCGCGTTCGGGCGTCGTGGCGGCATTGGGGGGGGAACCGGCGGACGTCCGACCTTTGGCGTCGCGCGGCCGATGCAGGGCGGCGGCTTCCAGCGCCCCGAGCCGCTGCCGCTCGGCGGCGAGCAGTTCCCCCCGCTCGATTCGGTCCCCCTGCCCGGCCAGCACTTCGCCGACCCGATGCTCGAGCGCGACCCGCTCGGCCCCAGCGCCGCCAGCGCCGACGCGATGCAGCGGCTCGCCGATCGCCAGGCCGCGCCCGCCGACCAGGGCAGCTCGCGCAACGAGGGCTTCGAGGCCTCGATCCACCGCATCAAGGAACAGGTGCTGCCGCGCCTGCTCGAGCGCGTCGATCCCGAGGCGGCGGCGACGCTGAGCAAGGACGAACTCGCCGAGGAATTCCGCCCGATCATCGGGGAGGTGCTCGCCGAGCTCAAGCTGACCCTCAACCGGCGCGAGCAGTTCGCGCTGGAAAAGGTGCTGGTCGACGAGCTGCTCGGCCTGGGCCCGCTGGAAGAGCTGCTCGCCGACGCCGCCGTCACCGACATCATGGTCAACGGCCCCGAGCAGACCTATGTCGAGCGCAAGGGCAAGCTGGAGCTGGCCAACATCCAGTTCCGCGACGAGGAGCATCTGTTCCAGATCGCCCAGCGGATCTGCAATTCGGTCGGCCGCCGCGTCGACCAGACCACCCCGCTCGCCGACGCGCGCCTCAAGGACGGCAGCCGCGTCAACGTGATCGTGCCCCCGCTCAGCTTGCGCGGTACCGCGATCTCGATCCGTAAGTTTTCCGCCAAGCCGATCACGCTCGACATGATGGCCAAGGGCGGATCGATGTCCGAGAAGATGGCGACCGCGCTCAAGATTGCGGGGGCCAGCCGGTTCAACATCGTCATCTCGGGCGGCACCGGCTCGGGCAAGACGACGATGCTCAACGCGATCTCGAAGATGATCGACCCCGGCGAGCGCGTGCTGACGATCGAGGACGCCGCCGAACTCCGCCTGCAGCAGCCGCACTGGCTGCCGCTGGAGACTCGGCCGGCGAACCTGGAAGGCCAGGGCGAGATCTCGATTCGCGACCTCGTCAAGAACGCGCTGCGCATGCGCCCCGATCGCATCATTCTCGGCGAAATCCGCGGCGCCGAGTGTTTCGACATGCTCGCCGCGATGAACACCGGTCACGACGGCTCGATGTGCACCCTCCACTCGAACAGCCCGCGCGAGGCGCTGGCGCGGATGGAGAACATGGTGATGATGTCGGACATCAAGGTACCCAAGGAAGCGATCAGCCGCCAGATCGCCGATTCGGTCGACCTGATCATCCAGGTGAAGCGCCTGCGCGACGGCAGCCGCCGGGTGACCAACGTCACCGAAGTGATCGGCATGGAAGGCCCGGTGATCGTCACCCAGGAGCTGTTCAAGTTCGAATATCTCGACGAGGGCACCGACGGGAAGATCATCGGCGAGTATCGCTCGATGGGCCTGCGCCCCTATACGCTCGACAAGGCCAAGCAGTTCGGCTTCGACCAAGCGCTGCTCGAGGCGTGCCTCTGAAAATCCCCCTCCCGCTTGCGGGAGGGGAGACAGAAGCCTCACCCCGCGTGCAAGGCGACGCTGACCAGCACCAGCGCGGCGAACAGTCCGGCCATCTGGATCGCCATCCACGGCACCCAGCCGACCTGCTCGAGGTTGCGCCGCGTGCGGCGGCGATGCTCGGCCACCCCGGCGACAATCGCGATCAGCAACGCAACCCCCGCAGCGATCCAGAATTGTAGTTGCATCGTCACCTTGTTGCGTCACAGTCGCACATCGATAGCAGGGAGCCATCGCGTATGCGCCATCGTCTTGTAGCCGTCGCCGCCATCACCACCCTCGCCGCCGTCGCCAGCGTTGCTGCGCAGCAACCCGCGTCGCTGCGCCAGGCGATCGACGCCGCGGTCGCGGCGCCCAGCCGCACCCCCGCCAATAGCGCGCGCGACAAATATCGCCACCCCGCCGAAACGCTCGCCTTTTTCGGCGTGAAGCCCGGCGACACGGTCGTGGAGATCTGGCCGAGCGGCGGCTGGTATACCGAGATCCTCGCCCCGCTCACCAAGGGCAAGGGCACGCTCTATGCGGCGGTGCCGAGCGGCAACGCCAAGGGCGTCGAGGCGCTGAAGGCGAAGGACGCCGCGCTGTACGGCCCGATTCGCGTGGTGAGCTTCCCCGCCGCCGCGGGCCAGGCCAAGGTGCCGGACGGCACGGCGGACGTGGTCCTCACCTTCCGCAACGTCCATAACTGGCGGATGGGCTATCAGCAGGGCGGCCAGGATTATTCGCCCGAGGCGTTCAAGCAGATGTACGCGATGCTCAAGAAGGGCGGCACGCTCGGCATCGAGGACCATCGCCTGCCCGAGAGCGCCAGCGACGAGCGCGAGACCAAGAGCGGCTATATCAAGGTCTCGACCGTGCGCCGACTCGCCGAGGCGGCGGGCTTCAAGTTCGTCGGCGCGTCAGAAGTGAATGCCAACAAGGCCGATACCGCCGACTGGCCGAACGGCGTGTGGACGCTGCCGCCCAGCTATGCGCTGAAGGACCAGGACCGGGCCAAATACGCCGCGATCGGCGAAAGCGACCGCATGACGCTCAAGTTCCGCAAGCCCTGATGCTGCACGCTACGCCATCCGCAACGGCGGATGGCGTAGCGGCATGCCTAAGAAGGTTTTTTCGGGCTGACCGTGAGTTTCCCGAAGGTCATGTAGATCAGCGTGGGCCCCGACTTTCCGCGATACGTACCCGTTGCGCCTGCCAGGTACGAGGCCACCGCGGTAAACTGCCACGCCTCTCCTTCGGTGCACGACACCTTGCGTGTGGTGTATTGCGAAAGATTCTGCAGTTCGCCGAACTGCCGCGCCAGCTTCGCATCGGCGCGCCGGCTTTCCGGTATCGAGGGATGGTCCCACGCCCACAGGAAGGTGCCGTCGCGCGTGTTGTAGGTGCCGATGACCTGAACCGGCGCGCTGGCGACATAACTTGGGGCAGTGAAGCGAATGAACCCTTCGTCGAGGTCGACGCTCCAGTCGAACGCCTCTCGACCCACCATGTGCTGGAAGACTTCGGTCTTCAACGCGATTTCAGCATTGGCTCTGGCAAAAACCAGTTCCTTGGCTTGATGCACCCGCTCCCGTGGGTCATCCGGCACGACCGGCGCCCCCAACAGCAGCGTTACCAGCGCACCGAGCCATAGCGTCATGCATCGCTACTCCCGATTTTGATGGGCGGGACCGCGCGTGGCACCACGCCCGCGCTGCCCTTACTTCCCCAGCTTCTCGATCTTTTCCTGCAGCCGGGCCAGCTCGGCCTTGAGCGACGACACGTCGCCGTCGCTGCTCGCCTCGGGCGCAGCCGGCGCTGCGGCAGGCGCAGCACCGGGCGTCGGATTCGCTGCGCCGCCCGGCTGGAACGCGCTCGCCGCCGCTTCGAACATCGCCATGTTGCGCTTGGCGATCTCGGCGAAGGGGGAGTTGGCGAAGGCGCCCTCGACCGCCGACTTGAACTGTTCCTGGTTGCGGCGGAAGCTGTCCATCGACGCTTCCAGATAGCCCGGCACCATCGCCTGCATCGAATCGCCATACAGCGAAATGAGCTGGCGCAGGAAGTTCACCGGCAGCATCGTCTGGCCGCGGGCTTCCTCTTCCATGATGATCTGGGTGAGGACGTTATGGGTGATGTCCTCCTCGGTCTTGGCGTCGACGACCTTGAAGTCGCGGCCTTCGCGCGTCATCGCTGCGAGATGCTCGAGCGTGATGTAGGACGAAGTCTCGGTATTGTAGAGCCGGCGGTTCGCGTATTTCTTGATAATGACCGGACCGCTTCCAGGTGCAGCTTTCTTCATGGGGAACCCCGCGCGTGACAGATGCGCACCTAACTACAGTTTCTGACGCGCCGCAACACGGACCGCGCCCTTTGCCGCTTTTTCTCGCATTGCTGCGCAACGAAACGGCAGCATCGCCGGAAAGGCGGGCAGCCGCACTGGCAGGTCTTGCCGCCTATCAGCGTGCCCCGCGCCCCGCGCCGCGCCCCGAAAAGCCCATCATTGCGCGCGCCGGCCGCGCCGTGCTGCGCGATTATGGCGGGCATGGGCAGCCCGTCGTGTTCGTCCCCTCGCTGATCAACCCGCCGGTGGTGCTCGATCTCGCCCGCGGCAATTCGCTGCTGCGCTGGCTTTCGCGCCAGGGCGTGCGCCCGCTGCTGGTCGATTGGGGGAGCCCGGCGCCGGACGAAGCCCAGCTCGACGTCAACGGCCATGTCGAGCGCTTGCTGCTCCCCCTGCTGCAGCAGTTGCGGCGCCCGCCGGTGCTGGCGGGCTATTGCCTGGGCGGCACCATGGCGATCGCGGCGGCGCAGGCGATCGAGACCGCCGGCCTCGTCACCATCGCCGCGCCCTGGCACTTCGCCGGCTATGGCGCGGCACTGGAGCGGTTCGCGGCGCTCTGGGACGGGGCCTATCCCACCTGCGAGCGGCTGGGCGTGGTGCCGATGGAGGTACTGCAGGCCGGCTTCTGGCAGCTCGACCCCCGCCGCACGATCGTGAAGTACGAGCGCTTCGGCCGCCTCCGCCCGCGCGACCCGGAAGCGCGCGCCTTCGTCGTGCTCGAGGATTGGGCCAATGCCGGCGCGCCGCTCAGCTTCGGCGCCGGTCGCCAGCTGTTCGACGACTTCCTCTCGGCCGACCTGCCCGGCAGCGGCCGCTGGGAGGTCGCGGGCATCACCGCGCGGCCCGAGACGCTGACCGTCCCCGCCCTCTCGCTGATCTCCACCACCGATCGCATCGTTCCCGCCGCCAGCGCCGCGCGGCTGGGCGAGGTGCGCGAGATGACGCTCGGCCATGTCGGCATGATCGTCGGCGGCCGCGCGCGAAAGGCGGTGTGGGCGCCGCTTGCCGACTGGTTAACCGCGCTTCCCCGCACTAGATAGCGAGCAAACACACCCCAGGAGACCAGCATGACCGACGTCGTGATCACTGCCGCCAAGCGTACCCCGGTGGGCAGCTTTCTCGGTGCCTTCGCCGCCACCCCCGCGCACGAGCTTGGCCGCGTCGCCATCGAGGCCGCCCTCGCCGAATCGGGCGTGACGGGCGAGGAAGTCTCCGAAGTCATTCTCGGCCAGGTGCTCACCGCCGCGCAGGGCCAGAACCCCGCCCGCCAGGCATCGATGCACGCGGGCGTGCCCAAGGAAGTGCCGGCGTGGAGCGTGCAGCAGGTCTGCGGTTCGGGCCTGCGCGCGGTGGCGCTCGGCTTCCAGTCGATCCGCAACGGCGACGCCGACATCATTGTCGCGGGCGGCCAGGAATCGATGTCGATGAGCACCCACGCCCAGTCGCTGCGCCCGGGCACCAAGATGGGCGACCTGAGCCTAGTCGACACGATGATCAAGGACGGCCTGACCGACGTGTTCAACGGCTATCACATGGGCATCACCGCCGAGAATCTCGCCGAACAGTACCAGGTCACCCGTAGCGAGCAGGACGCCTTCGCGGTGCGCTCGCAGAACCTCGCCGAGAAGGCGCGTGCAGACGGCCGCTTCAAGGACGAGATCGCGCCGGTCACCGTCAAGACCCGCAAGGGCGAGACGATCGTCGCCGACGACGAATATATCCGCGCCGGCGCGACGGTGGACAGCGTCGCCGGCCTCAAGCCCGCGTTCAAGAAGGACGGCACCGTCACCGCCGCCAACGCCTCGGGCCTCAACGACGGCGCCGCGGCGCTGGTGCTGATGCGCCGCGAGGAAGCCGAGAAGCGCGGCGCGCCGATCCTCGCCACCATCCGCAGCTGGGCGAGCACCGGCGTCGACCCGTCGATCATGGGCATCGGCCCGGTCACCGCGAGCCGCAAGGCGCTGGAAAAGGCCGGCTGGACGATCGCCGACCTCGACCTGATCGAAGCCAACGAGGCGTTCGCCGCACAGGCGCTGTCGGTCGGCAAGGAGCTGGGCTGGGATGCGGACAAGGTGAACGTCAACGGCGGCGCGATCGCGATCGGCCACCCGATCGGCGCCTCGGGCGCGCGCATCCTCACCACCCTGCTCCACGAGATGAACAAGCGTGACGCCAAGAAGGGCCTGGCGACGCTGTGCATCGGCGGCGGCATGGGCATCGCGATGTGCGTCGAGCGCGATTGAGCCTTCAGCGCCGCACCGAGCAGCATGGAGCCGGGGCGAAAGCCCCGGCTGTTTTCGTTGCGGCACGGCCGGGCGACACGTGCGCCATTTCTTAAGCAAGTGTTTGAAATTTAATTACGTCCCCTTTAGACATTTTGGCAACAATTCGTTGCAAGCTGTGGCACCACTGCAACAGCCCGTAACAAAGATGTAAAATTCGCAACCAAACCCCTTGTAAGAATCGTGCCGGAGAGGATCAAAGCCCCGTCAGGCATCCCGCCTGTGAGGGGCAACTCATGAAATTTTCCAAGCTATTGGGCGCGACGGCGCTGGTCGGAAGCGCAATGCTGATCCCGACCATGGCACTGGCGCAGACCACGCCGCAGGATGAAAGCGGTGCAGCCGCTGCCGACGAAGACACGTCGATCGTCGTGACCGGTTCGCGCCTGCGCTCGGCCAATCAGGATTCGCCGGTTCCGATCACCACGGTTACCGCCGAGCAGATCGCCAACAGCGGCCGCATCTCGGTGGGCGACGTGCTCAACACGATGCCGCAGCTGCGCAGCACCGTCGGTTCGCAGAACTCGACTTCGGGCCTCGGCCGCCGCGGCCAGAACTTCCTCGATCTTCGCGGCCTGGGCACCTCGCGCACGCTGACGCTGATCAACGGCCGTCGCCAGGTCACCAGCGACATCATCAACAACGGCAACGCCGTCGACGTGAACACGATTCCGCTCGACCTGATCGAGCGCGTCGAGATCGTCACCGGCGGCAAGTCCGCCGTGTACGGTTCGGACGCGATCTCGGGCGTCGTCAACTTCATCCTGCGGGATCATTTCGACGGTCTCCAGCTCAATGCCCGCGCCGGCGTGAGCAACTATGGCGATGCCGGCAACCAGACCGTTTCGCTGCTGGCGGGCAAGAACTTCGCCGAGGGCCGCGGCAACATCGTCGTCGCTGCGGAATATTCGCACCAGTCGGATTACTATGCTTCCGACCGTCCGGCGCTGCGCCACAACGACGGGTTCGTCGTGGTCGACACCGACACTGGCGCCTCGTCCGACGACGTGCCGGATCGCCTCTTCTTCCGTGATCTGCGCAGCACCACCATCTCGCTGGGCGGCCAGCTGGGCTTCCGCTACGGCAACGCCGGCAGCCGCCCGTGCGGCACCGACGCGGTCGGCAATGCCTTCACCTGCGCCTATCTGTTCCAGCCGGGCGGTACCCTCACGCCGCAGACCGGCCTGCGCGTCGGCCTCGGCCCGAACGGCAGCTTCGTCGGCGGCAACGGCTCGACCAGCCGCGAAGGCAAGCTGCTGGTGTTGTCGCCCAACGTGAAGCGCTACGCGTTCAATGCGCTGGGCCATTTCGAAGTGTCGAGCGCGTTCGTGCCGTTCTTCGAAGCGAAGTATGTCCGCACCGAAGCCTTCGGTTCGCAGAGCGGACCGTTCTTCTCGCAGGGCCAGACGCTCAGCGATCAGGTCGCGGGCACCGGCCTCAGCGACCTGTCCTATTTCAGCAACGGTCGCGTGAACCGCGAAGGCATCCGCCTCGACAACCCGTACCTCAACAGTGCCGCGCGGAGCACGATCGCCGCACAGCTGCAGGCAGCGATCGCAACGGGCGTCAATCCGAACACCGGCGCTGCGATCAACGCTGCGCAGCAGGCGGCGTCGCTGGCGCAGGTCGCGGCGGGCACCTATCGCTTCTCGCTGCGTCGCAACTGGGTCGATCTCGGTACGCGCGACGAGAACATCAAGCGCGAGGTGTACCGCTTCGTCGGCGGCGTCCGCGGCGAGATCGCCAGCAGCTGGCACTATGAAGTGTCGGCCGAATACAGCGAGCATCGCGAAACCAACGTCATCCAGGGCAACGTCAATCGCCAGCGCTTCCTGCTCGCGAACGACACGACCCGCGATGCCAATGGCAACATCGTCTGCCGTTCGCAGGTCACCCCGGCCTATGCCGGCAGTGATCGCGCCGGCAACCCGGCGGTCCTCGCGGCGGACGTCGCGGCCTGCGTGCCGCTCAATCCGTTCGGCGAAGGCTCGGTGAGCAGCGCAGCGCGCAACTATCTGCTGATGAACACCACCGCCACCGGCAGCGCGACGCAGTTCGTCGCCAACGGCTACGTCGCCGGCAACCTGTTCGAACTGCCCGGCGGCGCGGTGAGCCTTGCGGTCGGCGGCGAATATCGTCGCGAGACGCTGCGCTACGACCTCGATCCGCTGACCCAGGCCGGCTACGCGTTCTACAACGCGATCCCGTCCTTCCGTTCGCCGGCGTTCGAAGTGAAGGAAGCCTTCGGCGAAATCTCGATCCCGATCCTCAAGGACGTGCCGTTCTTCCAGGAACTGACCGCGAGCGGTTCGGGCCGTGTCTCGGACTATCGTGGCGCGACCGGCACCGTGTTCACCTATAGCGGCGACGCGATCTGGCGCCCGGTGCGCGATTTCGGCTTCCGCGGCAGCTATTCGCGTGCGGTGCGTGCGCCGTATGTGGGCGATCTTTACGCGGTCGCGGGGCAGAACTTCACCCCCGCCCCGGCGGATCCCTGCTCGCTGCGCAACATCAACACCGGGTCGGCCAACCGCAAGGCGAACTGCGCTGCGGCTGGCATCCCGGCCTCGTACGACTATGTCTACACCTCGTCGCTACAGATTCTCAGCGGCGGCAATCCGAACCTGAAGGAAGAAAGCTCGCGTTCCTGGACGCTGGGCGGCATCTTCGAGCCGCACTGGGTGCCGGGTCTGTCGATCTCGGGCGACTATTACGACATCACGGTCAAGAACGTGATCACGTCGCCGTCGGTGCAGGCCGCACTGAACGCCTGTTATGACGCGCCGTCGCTGAACAACCAGTTCTGCGGTCTCTTCCAGCGTGCGGGTGCCAATGGTGGTCCGAACGGCGAGCAGCCGTTCCGCATCATCGAGGGTTCGTATCAGGACGCGCCCCAGAACTATGCCCGCTACAAGGCGCGCGGCATCGACGCGAACGTCACCTACAACCACCGGTTCGACTGGGGCCTGGTGCGGATGCGGGGCGAGTGGACCCATGTGATCCAGCGCGACAACTTCACCGATCCGTCGCGTCCGAACTACGCGAACGTCATCACCGGCGAGTTGAACGATCCGCAGGACCGCTTCACCGTCGACACCGATGTGACGTTCGGCAAGTTCACGATTGGCCACACGCTGCGCTACATCAGCGGCATGTACCTGAACACGTTCGAGGACTATAACAGCGTCAACGGCGAGCCGCCGCAGAACCCGGACTATGCGGACATCCGCATGTATCCTTCGGTCGTCTACAACGACGTCCGCTTTGCGCTCGAGGTGAACAAGAGCTTCAACCTCTATGGCGGCGTGAACAACGTTGCGGACAAGAACCCGCCCTACGGCCTCACCGGCGTGGGCACGGGCTCGGGCCTCTACGACAACCGTGGTCGCTTCTTCTACATGGGCTTCCGCGCCAACTTCTGATCGCGGAAACCGCAGCATCGGGCCGGAAGGAGCAATCCTTCCGGCCTTTTTTTTGGCCGCCCCGCCGGGCTAGAAGCAGCCATGCACCGCAACCCAATCGACCTCGCCTTGTCCCTCGCCAGTGCCGGCAAGACCGAGCAGGCCTGCGCGCTCCTCGCCGATGCCGGTGCGCAGGGCAGCGCCGAGGCCTGGATGCAACTGGCCGTCTGGTACCTGATCGGCGCACCCGTTCCGCGCGACCTCGATCGCGCGCGCACCTGCCTCGCCAAGGCGGTGGCGATCGGCCATGTCGACGGTGCGCTGATGGAAATCGCGCTGCTCGCCAACGGCAATGGCGGCCAGACTGCGCCCGATTGGCCGCGCGCGCTGCGGGCGCTCGACATCGCCGCGCAAAACGATCCGGTCGCGGCGGCACAGCGGGCATTGCTCGCGAACATGGCGCTCCGGCCCGACGGTACCCCGCTGGCCACACCCGTCGGCGAAATACTCCACGACGCGCCCCGGCTGCAGCGCTTCCCAAGGCTGCTCACCCCCGAGGAATGCGCCCACCTCGCCACGACGGCGCAGCCGCTGCTCGAGCCTTCCTTCGTGCTCGATCCGCGCAGCGGGCGGCCCATGCCGCACCCGATCCGCACCTCGGACGGCGGCGCGATCGGGCCGACGCGCGAGGATCTGGTCGTGCGCGCCATCAACCTGCGTATCGCGGCGGCAACCGGCACCGACGTGCAGAACGGCGAGCCGCTGACCGTGCTGCGCTATGCGCCCGGCCAGCAATATCGCCGCCACCTCGATACGATCGCCGGGGCCGCCAACCAGCGGATGGCGACGCTGATCCTCTATCTCAACCAGGGCTTTGCCGGCGGCGAGACAAGCTTCCCGGCGATCGGTGTCACCGTCCAGCCGCGTGCGGGCGATGCCATCCTGTTCGAGACGCTGCTGCCGGATGGGTCACCCGATCCGCAGCTGGTGCACAGCGGCGAGCCGGTCCGAGCCGGGGCGAAATGGATCGCGACGCGCTGGATCCGGCAGGCGCCGGTCGATCCCTGGACGCTCGCCGCGGGCTGATCAGGCCCAGACCCGATCGAACCGCGCGCCGAGCCCGGTGAGCAGCTCATATTGCGACAATCCGCTCAGCGCCGCGGTCTGCGGCAGGGCATAGTCCATCGCCACCCAGTCGCCTTCGGCGAGATCGGGCGCGGCATCGACGCAGAGCGCGGTCAGGTCCATCGAGACGCGGCCGACCACCGGCAACACAGCGTCTCCAGCGTGCGCGCCCCCCTTGTTCGAGAAGCAGCGCAGATAGCCGTCGGCATAGCCGAGGTTGAGGATCGCGACTTCCATGTCGTGCGGCGCGGTGTAGGTGGCGTTGTAGCCGATCGTCTCGCCGGCCGGCACCCGCCGGCGCTGGAGGATCTGCGCCTCGGGCGTGACCACCTGGCGGATGCCGGCATGCGCCTGCCGCTGGCGGCCGCCATAGAGCGCGATGCCGGGGCGGGTGAGATCGAAATGATAGTCCGGTCCCAAGGCGATGCCCGCGCTGTTGGCGAGGCTCATCCGTCGTGCTGACGTCCGCCCGGCGAGCGCAGCGAAGCTGTCGCGCTGGCGGGCGTTGAGCGGCACGTCCTCGTCGGCGGAGACGAGGTGGCTCATCAGCGTGTCGATCGTCAGCCCGTCGAGCAGCCCGTCCGCCACGTGCTGCGGGGACACGCCCAGCCGGTTCATGCCGGTATCGACCATCACGTCGCACGCGCCCCCGCCCGCGTCGCGCCAGCGCCGGACCTGCTCGACGCTCGCCAGCACCGGCCGCGCGTTGGCCGGGCGCTCGGCCAGGTCCTCGGCGCGCACGCCGTGCAGCACCGAAATCGATACGCCCAGACCGGCGACGTCCCGCGCCTCGGCCCAGGTGGCGACGAAGACGTCGCGGCAGCCCGCCGCCGCCAGCCGCGCGACCACGCCGCGTGCGCCCAGCCCATAGCCGTTCGCCTTCACCGCCGCGCCGCACGCCGCCGCACCGCTCAGGTGCGACAGCAGCGTCCAGTTGGCGGTGAGGGCGGCAGCATCGAGGCGGAGGCGGAGGGGGGAGTCGGTCATCCCCCGTCGGTTAGCGCCGCGCCGCGCGAAGCGCCACCGTCTCGCGCAGCCCGAACGCGGTCACCACCAGCGCCATCGCCACCACCGCGAAGGTATACCACAGCCCGGCATAGGGGTTGCCGGTGCGCGCGACGATGTAATGGCTGATGAAGGGCAGGAAGCCGCCGAAATAGCCGGTGCCGATATGATAGGGGATCGACATCGACGAATAGCGGATGCGGCTGGGGAACATCTCGCTCAGCAGCGCCGCGACCGGACCATAGGTGGCGCCGCACAGCGCCATCAGCACCGTCATCGCCACCAGGATCATCGCGATGTCGATCGGCTCGGGCACGATGCGATCGAAGCGATAGCCGGCATATTCGAGCGCGGCCTTCACCGCCTTGGGGTCGTTGCTCTCGACGACCTGGCCGCCGATGGTGACGACCACGGTGGGCGCCTCGGCGGTCTTGTAGCTGACCCCCAGCCGCGAGAGATGGTCGAGCATCCGCCAGCATTCGTCGGCCTGGGTGGTAGCGAAGGGGTCATAGGCGCAGCGCGGCCCGGCGACGATCACCGGCTCCCGCTTCGATGCCTTGGCGAGGCCGGGGTTCGCGGCGCTGCCGATCACGTAGAAACAGGGGAAGAGCAGCACCAGGGTCAGCGCATAGCCGATCACGATCGGCGGCTTGCGGCCGACCCGGTCCGACAGCTTGCCGAACCATATGAAGAAGCCCACGCCGATCACCGCGCCCGCGCCGGTGATCAGCTGCGCCGCGGTCTGGTCGAGCCGCATCGGGCCCGAGAGGAAGGCGAGCACCGAGAACATCGCGGTGTACCACACCACGGTCAGCCCGCCGGCAATGCCGAACAAGGCGACGAGCAGCCGCTTCTTGTTGCCCGGATAGGTGAAGCTCTCGACGAATGGGTTGCGCGCGGTCTCGCCCGCTTCCTTCATCGCGCGGAACACCGGGCTTTCGGAGAGGCGCACGCGCATCCACAGCGAGATGACGAGCAGCAGCAGCGAGAAGAGGAAGGGCAGCCGCCAGCCCCAGCTTTCCCACACGCCGGAAGCGGCGAAGCGGAACAGCAGCACCACCGCGAGGCTGAGGATGAACCCGCCCACCACGCTCGCCTGGATGAAGCTGGTGTAATGGCCCGCCTTCCCCTCGGGCGAATGCTCGGCGACGAAGATCGCCGCGCCGCCATATTCGCCGCCCAGCGCCAGCCCCTGCGCGATGCGCAGCACCAGGATGACGATCGGCGCGGTCGCCCCGATCTCGCGATAGCCGGGGATCAGCCCGATGCCGGCGGTGGCCAGCCCCATCACCGTGATGGTGACGAGGAAGGTATATTTGCGCCCCATCCGGTCGCCGAGATAGCCGAACAGCACCGCGCCGAGCGGGCGGAAGCCGAAGCCGATCGCGAAGGTCGCCCAGGAGAGCAGGGTCGCGAGATTCTCGTTGCCCGAGGGAAAGAAGGTGCGGCCGAGGACACCGGTGGCGGTCAGCGTGCCCCAGATGAAGAAGTCATACCATTCGAACACGGTGCCCAGCGACGACGCGCCGATCACCATCCGCATCTCGCTGGCGCTCGGTTCGCAAACCTCGTCGGCCATCCTCTATGTCCCCCGCCTGTCTCGCTGTGCTTCTACAGGAGTCGCACGGGGGAGCAATCTGTCAGGCGCGACGCCCCAGCGTCTTGAACATGAGGGTGATCCGCACGGCATCGGGGCCGGCGGCGTAGATCGGCCGTGCGGCATGCGGAATGGTGCCGGGGAAGATCACCAGCCGATCGGGCTTGGGCACCACCGCCTTCACCACTTCGCTGCCGCTGCGGTTGAAGAACAGCGTCTCCCCGCCCTGGTCGGCGTTCCACCCGGCCTGGGGATAATAGATCGCGGTGAGGTGGTCCTTGCAGTCCGAATCGAGATGCACGCCGCCGCCGACCCCCGCCGGCATGCGGTTGGCATAGCAGCGCGACAGCCGCTGGGCGCGCAGCGGCTTGTGCAGCAGCGCCTCCCACACCTCGGCGATCAGCGGCGCGGCGGCCTGCAACTCGTTGCCGATCGCATTGGGATCGCGATCCTCCTGCGCGCTCTTCTGATAGCCGGCGAAATGCTTGTAGAAATAGCGCGGCGCATCGGGCGCGCCCGAGGAATAGGCGCCGTGCGCCCAGCCCGGCTGGTCGAGATAGTCCCAGACGCGCTGGCGGCGCGCATCGCCGAGGAAATTGTCGAGTACGCGAATGTCGTTCAACTGGCCGGTCCTTGCACCACGCCCGGCAGGGCCGTTGCGGCTTACAGGGGCAAGGTTAACAGCGGGTTAGGCGTGCCTCAGAGCACCAGCTCCGCCTTGAGGAAATCGACGAACGAACGCACCCGCAGCGCCAGCCGCGCATGGCCGACGAACAGCGCATGGATGTCCTCCCCGTCCCCAGGGTTGAACGCCGCGAGCAGCTCGACCAGCCGCCCGGCGGCAAGGTCGGCAGCGACATGGAAGCGGCCCATGCGCGCGATGCCGCCGCCCGCCAGCGCCATCAGCCGCACCGCCTCGCCCGAATTGGCGAGGAACGGCCCGTCCATCGTCCGCTGCACCACGGCGCCGTCGATGCGGAACGGCCAGCTGTCGATCGAGCGGCGGAAGTTGAAGCGCAGGCAGGTGTGCGCATCCAGATCGTTCGGGTGCCGCGGCGTGCCGCAGCGCGCGAGATAGTCGGGACTCGCGACCACCACCATCGTACTGCGCCCGAGCTTCGCCGCCTTGATGCCGGTATCGCGCAACGGTCCCACGCGGATCGCGACATCGGCACGCTCCTCGACCAGCTCGACCAGCGCGTCGGATAGTGTGAGGTCCACCGTCACCCCCGGATGCGCCCGCAGATAGGCGGGCAGGATCGGGATCAGGAACTGCATGCCCAGCGGCACCGAGGCATTGACCCGGAGCGGCCCGCGCGGGACCTGGTCGCGCTCGAAGCTGTGCTCGATCGCGTCGATCTCCGCCATCAGCCCGGCGACGCGGGCATGATAGGCTTGGCCCTCGGGGGTCAGCGCCAGCGCGCGGGTGGTGCGGGTGGCGAGCTGGACGCCGAGCCGCGCTTCCAGCCGGGTCATGCCGCGGCTGACGGCGGAGGGGGTGATGCGCAGCGCCTTGGCGGCACCCGCAAGGCTGCCCTCGGCCGCCACCGCCAGGAACATCTCCATCTCGCCAAGCCGATTGTCCATCCATGATTCCGATGCACTTCTGTGATGCTGCCTGGCAATCTACTCAGCAATGCGGGCGACGCCTACTTCTCGTTCCGACATTGGAAGGAGATACTCCCATGGACCTGCAGCTTACCGGCAAGACCGCCCTCGTCACCGGCTCCACCGCCGGCATCGGCCTCGCCATCGCCGAACGGCTCGCCCAGGAAGGCGTGGCGGTGACGATCACCGGCCGCAGCCAGGCCAAGCTCGACGAGGCCGCCGCGCGCATCGCCAAGCTCGGCACCGTAAACCCCGTCCTCGCCGACCCCGCGACGGCCGAAGGCGCGGCGACGCTGATCGCGGCGGTTCCCGACACCGACATCCTCGTCAACAATCTCGGCATCTACGAAGCCAAGCCCTTCACCGAGATCAGCGACGAAGACTGGCACCATCTGTTCGAGGTCAACGTGGTCAGCGGCGCACGGCTGGCGCGGCATTATTTCCCGCGGATGCTGGCGCGCGATTGGGGCCGGGTACTGTTCATCGCCAGCGAGAGCGGGCTCGTGATCCCCAGCGAGATGATCCACTATGGCATGACCAAGACGGCGCAGCTCGCCATCTCCCGCGGCCTTGCCGAGCAGACCCGCGGCACGGGCGTGACGGTCAATGCGGTGCTGCCGGGGCCGACGCGTTCGGAAGGCATCGTCGAGTTCATCCGCTCGGTGGTCGACAACAGGGATGCGCCGGAAGCCGAGCGCGAGGCCGCGTTCTTCGCCAAGCTGCGCCCGCTGTCGCTGATCCGCCGGCTGATCGAGGCCGAGGAGATCGCCGCGCAGGTGGCGCTGCTCGCGAGTCCCTTGGGGGCGATCACCAATGGCGCGGCGATCCGCGTCGAAGGCGGAATCGTGCCCACGATCGCGTGAGGCAAGATTGAGATCCTCCCCAGCCAGGGGAGGGCAATCGCATATGGCCAAGGACTCCCGTCATCCCGGCGGAAGCCGGGATGACGATGGTTTTCGATGCACCGATATCCTTCGGGTTCAAATGCGATAGCCCTGCCCGCCAGGGGGAGGGAAGGACTTCAGGCTATCAGCCCCCCAGCCCTTCCAGCGCCTCGCTCGCTTCCATCCAGGTCAGCTCGGCGGTCTCGATCTGCGCGCTCACCTCGGCGCGGCGCTTCATCAGATCGGTCATCGTCAGCTTGGTGAGCGCCGCATCGGCATTGGCCGGATCGAACATCGCCTTTTCCAGCGCCGAAAGCTGCGCCTGCAGCCGGGCGAGCTCGGTTTCCGCCGCCTTTGCCGCCTTGCGCAGCGCGGTGCCCTTTTCGCGCGCCTCGGCGGCGGCGCGGCGGGCTTCCTTGCGATCCGCCTTGGAGGCACCGCCCTTGCCGCTGCCGCTCGAATCCTTCGAGAGCACGAAGGCGATATAATCATCGAGGCTGCCGTCGAACTCCTTCGCGGTGCCCTGGTCGACCAGCACCAGCCGATCGGCGGTCATCTCGAGCATGTGGCGATCGTGGCTGACCACGACCACGGTGCCCGAATAGCCGTTGAGCGCCTGGATCAGCGCCTCGCGCGCATCGACGTCCAAGTGGTTGGTCGGCTCGTCGAGGATCAGCAGATGCGGCGCGTCGCGGGTGATCAGCGCCAGGGCAAGCCGCGCGCGCTCGCCGCCCGAAAGCTTGCCGACCTTGGTGGTCGCCTTGTCGCCCGAAAAGCCGAAGCGGCCGAGCTGCGCGCGCACTGCGCCGGGGCTGGCGCCCGCCATGTTGCGCGTCATGTGCTGCAGCGGCGTGTCGTCGCGGTCGAGCTCCTCCACCTGATACTGGGTGAAGTATCCCACCTTCATCTTGCCGCTGCTGTTGATCGCGCCGTCCATCGGCGTCAGCTGCGCGGCGAGCAGCCGGGCGAGCGTGGTCTTGCCGTTGCCGTTGCGGCCGAGCAGCGCGATGCGATCGTCGGGATCGATGCGCAGGTTGAGCCGCTGGAGGATCGGCGTGTCGCCATAGCCGACGCTCGCCATGTCGAGCGTGATCAGCGGCGGGCGCAGCTCGTCCGGATTGGGGAAGTCGAAGCTGAGCGAGGGATCGTCGACCAGCTCGGCGATCGGCTGCATCCGGGCGAGCGCCTTCTGACGGCTCTGCGCCTGCTTGGCGGTGGAGGCGCGGGCCGAGTTGCGGGCGATGTAATCCTGCAGCTTCTCGCGCTCGGCCTGCTGCTTGGCGCGCGCGGCGGCGAGCTGGGCCTGGCGCTCGGCGCGCTGGCGCTCGAACGCGTCATAGCCGCCCGGATAGAGCGTCAGCTTGCCGCGCTCCAGGTGCAGGATGTGATCGACGACATTGTTGAGGAAGTCGCGCTCGTGGCTGACCAGCACGATCGTGGCCGGGTACGACTTCAGGAAGTCCTCCAGCCACAGCACCGCCTCGAGATCGAGGTGGTTCGAGGGCTCGTCGAGCAGCAGCAGATCGGGCTGCGAGAAGAGCAGGCTGGCGAGCGCCACGCGCATCCGCCAGCCGCCCGAGAAGCTCTCCAGCTCGCGATGCTGCATCTCCTCGTCGAAGCCGAGGCCGACGAGGATGCGCGCGGCGCGCGAGGGCGCGGCATGCGCGTCGATCGCGATCAGCCGCTCGTGGATCTCGCCGATGCGATCGGGATCGTGGCTGGTCTCGCTTTCCTCGAGCAGCGCGGCGCGCTCGAGATCGGCGGCGAGCACCGTCTCGAACGGCGTCGCGGTGCCGCCGGGGGCTTCCTGCGCGATATAGCCGAGCTTGGCGCCGCGCGGCATGTCGACGCTGCCGCCATCGGGTTCGAGCTGGCTGGCGATCACCTTCACCAGCGTCGACTTGCCGGCGCCGTTGCGGCCGATCAGGCCGATGCGCCCGCGCGGCGGCAGCTTGGCGGTGGCGCCGTCGATAATCGTGCGGCCACCCAGGCGCACCGTGATGTCGGTCAGATTGAGCATGATCGGCCAGCGCCTAGCCGATGCGGCGCGTCAGGGCCAGCCATAGCGCGGCGCCAAAAGCGATCGGTGCAAAGGTTTGTTCCCCCTGTGTAACTACCTAGTGCGTCTTTGAAAAGTGCGGTCGCGGCGGGGCGATCGGCGGCAGCAACACGCGGGAACGACCGGATCCTGCGAATTTTTTGCTCCCTGAACAGAACGTTCCTCCGGTATTCTGCCTATAATTCCCATGTCGCGGTTGGATCCAAGACCGCCGGTGCGGACCATGAAGCTCGCGCTAAGAAATCTTACCGGGGGATAAATGGAAATAGAACTCCACGTCGCATCTTCCGCCGTCATGCGCAGTGCTGCCGATCTTCGTCAGCAATGCATCGATGCACTGGCAGAAGAAGGCACGATCCACATTGATGTCGCAGGCGTAACGGATGCTGATCTTAGTTTCGTCCAGATCCTCTGCGCGCTGCGCACGGCCGCGGCGGAGACGGGTCGCGAGGTTCGCCTGCGCAGCCCCGCCCCTGCGGCGGTTGCTGCGCTGCTGGAGCGTGCCGGTTTTCTCGCCGCAGCCACCCCCCAAGATCTCGACTTCTGGTTTCACGGAGAACGTGCCCAATGACCGCCTCGATCCTCACCGTCGATGATTCGCCCAGCCTGCGTATGGCGATCAAGATCGCGCTGACCGGCGCGGGCTACAGCGTCACCGAGGCCGGCGACGGCGTCGAGGGCCTGGCCAAGGCCAAGGGCGCGACGTTCGACCTGATCATCACCGACTTGAACATGCCCAACATGGACGGGCTGACGATGATCCGCGAGCTGCGCAAAGATCCCGCCCAGTGCGGCACGCCGATCCTGTTCCTCACCACCGAGAGCGATGACGCGATGAAGCAGCAGGCCAAGGCCGCCGGCGCC